>NZ_BCTW01000009.1 GCF_001590965.1 Novosphingobium lentum NBRC 107847 | reverse complement strand
AGGCGCGGCATCGTGCTGGCCTGTCGGTCAATCGAGAGCTTATCCTCCTCTATTGGACCATCGGCCGCGACATCCTGGGTCGGCAGGAGCGCGAGGGTTGGGGCACCAAGGTCATCGACCGGCTGGCCGAGGATCTTGGTCGGGCCTTCCCCGAGATGACCGGGCTCTCGGCTCGAAATCTGAAATATATGCGGGCTTTCGCCGAGGCCTGGCCCGACGACGAGTTTGTGCAACAGGTCGTTGCACTATTGCCCTGGGGTCATAACGTGCGCCTCCTCGATGCCGTCAAAACACATGAGGAGCGTGCCTGGTATGCGCGACAGGCGATTGAGCACGGATGGAGCCGCAATGTCCTGGTACACCAGATTGGCAGCAATCTGTTTGCCCGTCAGGGCAGCGCGCTGACGAATTTCTCACGCACTCTGCCAGCCGAGCAGTCGGAACTCGCTCAGCAAATCCTCAAAGACCCCTACACGTTCGACTTCCTGGCGCTCGGCCCAGAAATGTTGGAGCGCGATCTTGAGCGCGGGCTGATTGAACATCTCCGATCGCTGATTCTGGAACTTGGCAAAGGCTTCGCCTTCGTCGGCAGCCAGTACCATCTCGAGGTCGGGGGCCAAGATTACTATCTCGATCTGCTGTTCTATCACCTGCGCCTGCGGTGTTTCGTGGTGATCGAGCTGAAAATCGAGGACTTCAAACCAGAATTCGCTGGCAAGATGAATTTCTATCTGTCGGCCGTCGATGATCAGCTTCGCCACCCGGACGACGCGCCAACCATCGGCATCATCCTGTGCAAGGGGCGCAACGAGGTGATCGTGGAGTACGCGCTTCGCGACTCCAGCAAGCCCATGGGCGTCGCCCAATACCATCTGTCGCAGGCCCTTCCTTCACAATTGGAGCGGGATCTTCCGACGATCGAGGAGTTCGCACGCGAGTTTCCGCTCATGTCAGTGGTCAAACTCCGCATCGAGATTGAGCGTGCGCTTCGTGACCTCGCTGCAGCGAGGGGGATTCTCGCGACCCGCCCGGTCGGCATCATGAACATGCTGCGCGACTTGCAGCGGCAGGGATTGGCTCCCGCCAGCACCGAGCAGATGCTTGGTTCCCTACGGGTCATGAACGAGGCTTCACACGGCGTGGACGTCGATGCAGAAGCAGCAAAGCGGGCGGTCGCGATCGGCACGGTTTTCCTAGCCGAACTGAGGACTGTAGGCAGCGATGACTGAGGCGTGAGGTTGTAGAAAGCGTTGAGCGATTTCAGGAGTTTCATGGCAAGCGACGCTGGCGCATCCGCCCGATACCAATCACGGCGCGAACGACGCATCCATATCAACATCGACGACATCGAGCCGCAGTCGAAGAAGATGTCAGCCGCGGATCGCGCGGCTTTTCAAGCAGCGGTCGCCGAACAGCTCACCTCGATCAAGCGCAGCACCTTCAGAGGCGACGTTGCACTCCAGCTGGACCTCGCCACAGCCAGCAAGTCCCCTCCGCACGCGCATACGATCGCCAAGAACATTCTGGACCTCCTCGGCCAGCGGATGGATGGCGTAGATTGGCCGAAGAAGAGCCTCCTGTACGCCGACGACAGCCAGATCCAGGCGCTGTCGGTGCTGTGTCGCCACGGCGAAGACCGTCCCAACATTCGCATCGAAGCCAGGCCCTTCACCGCTATGCTCGACGATCTAGAACTCGCGGCAAAGGCTCTGCAGGCTGCCGAGACCATGCAGTCCTACTATGAGCGAGAGCGCGAAGGTGAGTGGATCGATACGTTCCGGGATCTCGTTCGAGACGAAAAAGGCCAGCGCAAAGCGCTGGGCGACAAAATGTACGAAGCGTATCGAGAGATGGTCCGCTGGAGCGCGCAACGCGCGCTCCTCGGTCGCAGCGGCGTCGACATCGCTGTCCTTGGCTGGATGTACGGACTTCCGCGAGGCCTTCCCACCGGGCTCGACAAAACCATGTGGTCCAGTTTGGTCGGCGACTCGAAGCTGCGGCTTCAGGTCGGCGAGCTCCCGATCGTAGCCGGCGGATCGTCGGCCTTCAGGCAGACGGTGGCGGCTGAAATCGCCGCCTTCAAAAAACGCTGGGACTGGATCATTAGCCCGTTAGTGGTCGCTGTTGCGCTCGAAGTCGTCGTTCGACCCAACCCCAAGACCCCGCCAGCGGTCCTGCATGACCTCGATAATATCGTTCGGGACTATCTGATACCCGGTATCGTCCCGGCCTTCGGCACGGTCTCCGACCACCGATGGACAATCGACTTCGCCGAACTACGCGCCCGCGACCCGAAGCTCGCCGACGCATGGGGGCCAACCCCGACACCGCCGGCCGGAACGAGAAATGGCGTCACGCGGTACGAAGTCTGGCGCTTGCCGGCAGTCGAGGGCGAACCGGGCTTCGTCAGCGTCGCCCTCGTCGCTGACATCGACGCCAAGGGCGATTTGATGCGGCAGATGGACGATCAGATCAGCGAGTGGCGAGACAATCTGTCGAACGATGGCCGGCCTTCCTGGCGACGTCGGCGGCGCCGATAGCCGCGAGCTCTAGCGCTCCAACCTGACCCGAAGTCTGCGAGCGCGCTCTTGAAACGCGCCTTCGCCGCCTTCCAAGATGTTGCACACCGCTTCCCTAATCGAGGCACTTTCGAGACCGCCAGACGTGTAGGTGATCGGAGGCAGCGCGCCGTGCGGATGCGGACCAGACTCAGCGATAATGATCTGGTCTGCGTCGGTATTGATCACCAGGTTGGCATTGTGCGTCACCATGATCACCTGACGGTGCGCCTTGGCGTCCACAAACAAATGGACCAGCTCGTCGAACACTGACTTCGGGTCGAGATTCTCTTCCGGCTGATCAATCACGAGCGGGCGATCATCGCTGTCGTCGAGGGCCAGATACAGCAGCAATAGGACGATCCCGCGCGTGCCAGGCGACAACTTCCGAATGTCGACGCCGTCATAGTCGATGCCGTACCGGATCGAGATATGGTCCGTGCTGAACAGCCACTGCGCAAAGCGCTTCGACCATGCACGGAACTCGGCTTGGTCGGTGTGAGCGACCGGCGAGTGCTCGAGCAAATCCTTTTGGTAGAGCCGGCGGAACTCCGCCATCGCTGTACGCACAGCGGCGGAATCGCCGGTCTCCCACCCGGCTTTCAGGACGTCGTTCGCCTTTTGAAGCAGAGTGCCCTTGCCCCTGAACGAGCCGCCCTTGCGCAGATCGATGAGCCCATCTTCGGCTTCTGACGCCCACTGCTCGACATTCGCGATCCGGGCGACCGAGAATGATAGCTTCTTCAGCGTGCCGGACGACGCGGCCAGCCTCGCCATCAGCGGCGCGTATAATTCTTCAAGAACGGACTGCTCGGCGACCAGGGCATCGAACGCTCTGCCGTAGGCTTCCTCGCGCTCGGTTTGCAGATCGCGCGCCCGGTCCTTGGCGCCCTGCGCGTCCTTCAGCTTATCGGTGAGGGTCTGAAGGGCCGCCGTCTCGGTCGCGATGCTGCCGGATAGAGCAGTGTACCGCTTCTGAGTTTCCTTGTCGGCGCTTACCAGCTTCTCCAGTCGGCTCATTTCCGCGTCAAGGACGGCCTGGGACAAGGCCGCGAGGTCAGTATCATCCGCGAAAAAGGGCATGTTCGGGTCGCCGGCGGGCGGCGCAATGCCCTTGAGTTCGGCAATCTTGCCGTCCACCCATTTCACATAGTCAACGAGGTTGTCGTCTACCTTGCCCTTGTAATCCAGCAGAAACGCCGCCCACTGCTCGTCCGACATGCCGCTGTTCGGATGGCGGGTCTGGGCTTGCCGAAGCGTCTCGGGAGCCTGATTTCGTCGCAGGTCCCTCACTTCATCCTGCATCGCCAGGAAAGTCTGACGCTGGCCTGTGAACCGGCGCAGCTTCGCGCGCACCTGGTTCGCCGCCCCTGCCAGAGCCGTATGCCGCTGCGCGCGCAACTCGCTTCCGGCCGAGACCAGCTTGGCGCGGTCGGCCGTGTAAGCGTCGATCAGCTTTTTCTTTTGCGCCACCTGACCTTCGTAGGTCGCAACGAGCTTTTCCTTCTCAAGTTCGGTGCTGATCCGATCGGAGATTTGCGAGACAGCCTCAGCCTCACGCTCGCGCGCAAGGCGATGCCGCGTCGCCCGCTGCTCCAGCAGCTCCTCGAAATTCAGCGCGCCGTCGCGTTCCTCGTCAGGATGGGCTTCGAAGATCACGCGCTCGATCTCGCGAAGCAGGCCATCGGTCAGACCGCTTGACGAGCAAAGCTCCTCGACAAACTGTTGCGAGAGATAGCGCACGCGTTCGTAGGCAAACGGCCCATTGGCGTCCGAACCGTCGAGAGACCGAACACTCGGCTCACCCGCCGCCCAGCTCACCTTCACCTTGCCTTCGCCGATCAACGGGCGGGCCCGGACCAGGAAGGAAGGGTTGGCCCATTCGTCGGCATGCCAAGATTCGTCGGTGATCGAATCGCACCCCGCCGCGATCATGTCGGCCAATGCGGTCTTGCCGGACCCTCGGGCGCCGATGATCGCCACCAGGCCAGGGTTGAGCGGGATAACTGGTGTAGCCGCCCACGGCGAGTCGAGGATTTCGATCTTCGCGATCACCTGCGATGGCGTGGCCGACGCCGGCGGCTCCGCGCCGACATGCGCCCGACCGCCGGGATCGATGCAGGACTGGCGCAACGCGTCAAACTCTAGCGCACCCTTGATCCATGAGAAGCGATCGCCGAACGGGGTGGCGACGTCTTCCAGTTTATGAGCGTCGCTGCCGTGCAGGCAGGGCTTAAGGCCACCGTATCGAGTCCGTATCTCTGCAGGTGTCAGATCACGTTTGCCGAGCCAGAACTCCCGCTGCGCCTCGCTGCTCGCGAAGATCACATGGGCAAATCCCTCAATCTCGCGCCGAAGTGTCTGATCAGCGGCTTCCCGCACGCCCGACGTGCCGTCGTTTGCGCCGCCGGCCACCCCGATCAGGATGTTCTTCTTTGCCCACCCGCTTTCAGAAAAAACCTCCCGCAGCTTCTGGAAATTCACCTTGAATTGGTTTGCCCCGTAAGACAGCGCCGCTCGATCATCGGTGATGTTCGGATCGGCCTTTTTGCCGAGGCGAATGAGGTCTTCCTTTGTGCAGTCGAAGCGATCTTGCATGACGTTGAACTGCAGACGCGACAGCAGTCGCCGCAGCTCTTCAACATGGTTCGGATCTTCGGGGCTCACGAAGAGGTGCAGATTGACGAAACCGCCCTTGGCGGTCGCCACATCCAGCCTCACCTCGACATTCGGGAAGACGAGCTTGGCGCGCGGCAGGCGGCCGGCGCTTCTGCGGCGAAGCACCTCCTCGTAGGTGTCCGTGACATAATAGTCGGTGACCGCGATCGCCTCGATCGTCGGCGTCGCCTGTTCAAGCGCCGTCAGATAATCTTCCCACGCCGTGGGTCCGCTAAACTGGTTGTTCATGGCCGTCCCCGGCGCATGAATATGCGGCTCCCACCGCCGCCACTCTGATCCCCGACTCAGCATTTCCCCCGAACCTTTCTTCTTACTTGGCCGCGCTTGTAGCGCGCTCGGCGCCTTGCGGCGACTTCACGTTCATGACTTCGCCACGACTGCTGACCAAGGCGATCTCGATCCCAGCCAAGGCGCATCGGGGCGCCAGGCGCTCTGCCAAGCGCAAAGTGCTGCGCGTCAAGGGGACGACCGCAACCTGTCGGCCCTGTGACGGTGTCGCCATGAGCATTCCGACCGTCTCGCAAAGGCCCTTGTAGAGCCGTGACACCTGGCCGGAATGCTTGGTGTTGATGATGCCGCCCTTGCATTCGGCCGAGATGACATGATCGCCGACCTCGGCCACGACATCGCCCAGGCCCGATCTCGGATTGACAGTAATCGTCTGCCCGGCGGCGTTCTCGTATCCGCCGCCATAAGCAGTGGTGCCTATCGTCGAAATCTTCCGGAACTGGCGGCGCTCCAACCAGCCAGAAAAGTCAAATTGCTTGCCGTGCTCGCCATCAGGGTGGATTCGAACGTGCTGCGCACCTTCCGTGCGGAGTAGATGCATTGCATAGGCAATCATCACCGCGCCCTCGTAGAGATGGTGTTCGTGATCGCCATCGGACTTGCCGACGCGATTGCGCGGCGGCGCAAGTGCCGTAACGAGATCCTCAAAATCCAAAGCCCAGCCCTCCCGTGAACCCAGTTAGGGATCTATCCGACGCCCATTGACAGGCAGTTATAACCGGCCATATTTGCCCGGTAAAGGAGGGCTGTCATGTTTGCCTATAATCCCGAAAAATTCGCGTCGCTCTATGAGACCGAACTGGGTCAACGCGTATGGGCGTTCCTGACCCAACCCGAGAATATCGCTCGGCTAGAAACCGCCTCGCAGCTCAGCAAGCCGGCGGTCGAGGGTATCGAGGAACAGCTCCTCGCCGAATTTCGTGAGGACGTCCTCGTCGATCGCGTCAAGCAGATGGTCGGCCACATGGTCCGCCAGATTCTGGAGCAGCGCGACTGGGTCCTCGATCAGACCGACGTGAAAGTGCAGTCGGTGCCGTTCAGCAAGGCCGCGCGCTATCGTCGGCCCGACTGGATCACCTTCCACGCGTTCCGCAACGCCAGCGACCCGCGCGATGTCGTCCTCACCGATCGTCGTCAGAACGCGCCGCTCCCGGCCGACGCGCGATGGTCCTATTACGCGACCTTCGCCAGCCCGTTGAAGGCGGCCGTAGCCTTTGGCGTTCGCGATATCCGTCAACTTCGCCAACATGTGCATGCGCACGGCTATCAGCGGGTGCGCATCGAGCGGATGCTGCGACGTGCATAATGTTCATGGCAGATTGCTCACACATCACGCTTAGGCGGGCCTGATGGCGGCAAGTACTTCGCTGATCGCTGCAGTCGAAGCCCTGTGGCGGATCCCGCGACCAGGGCCAGACAACCTTTTGGCCGCTCCAAGCTTCGTCGCGCTGAGCGAACTGTGCCAATCAGAATATGGCGGTGGGAAGCCGGTTTGGGCGCTTAGCACGGCGCTGCGTTCCCTAGGGCTCCCCTGTCATCTCCCAGAAAACGGTGCTCCCCTAAGCCTTGACCCCGTGAACGCAGCGAACGCGATCGACGAGGCCTACAAGCGCAAGACCACCTTCCGGCGTCATCTGTGCCCGCTCGACCTTGCAGACGACTTACCGATGATGAGCTTCGGCAGCGCCCGCGTCGCAGAATTCAGCGCCGACGACCTGGCGGCCTTGTTCGACGCGCCGCGCCTTGCCCGCAACTTTCACAACCAGCCTTTCGATGTAAAGCGGCTGGCACAATTCCACTGGCTGGTTGTCGAGGAAGAGATCGAACTCGATCCTCGGCCCGAGGCGCGCGCCTCCCCGTTCATGTACATGACGTTCGACCGGGACTTCGGCGAGATCGATCCGCATCTCGGACGGTTCCCGCCGGTGGTCGAAGCTGCGCTTTTCTTCTTGTTGCTGGCGCCATGGGAGACGTGGTCGACGATGCAGGAAGTCGACTGGAGAGGCTTCCGGGTGCCGTGGATTCATACAGTCGACGATGACTTGTTCATTCGGCCGTCGCCGCCCCCCAGCGCGGATAGCCTCAGCCTCGAGCCTTGGATTGTCCAGGACCATTGGGGCGAAGACGTCGAGCTTGAACGGCCGACCGCCTTGCGCCTCGACGACGACGCCGCGTCGGGACTCGCCCTGTTTACCGATGGCGCGTGGCGTGAACTGGAAGCTGCAAGGGCGACCGGCCTCTTCGAGACGCCGGTCGCGCATTTCCTCGTTCGTGCCTTCCTCGCAGATGGCATGGATGAGGTCATGGCGCACATGACCGCAATCGAAGCCGCGGTCGGCCTAGAGATGGATCACAAGAAGTGGCTCCGCCCGAAGCCCGATCCCCACAAGAAGGTGTCGTCCGCGACGGACAGGGTCGCCGCGCGCATTGCCGCCGTTCTGAACGATCGCGCGAGCGTTGAGGCCTACAAAGACCTTTTCGAATTACGCAGCACCTTCGTTCATGGACGTTCTGGACTCCAGAAGGTCTCCACAGCGCAGCGCGTCATGGCGCGGAGTCTGGCGCGCGGTGTTGCGAGGGGGCTGGTCAATGTCGCCTTGCAGGGAGCCCGCCCGCGCACGGACGTAATGAGCGATCTCCTCGATCGCGGCGTGCAATATCTGTAGACTCGACCCTCCTACCACTCAATCGCGATGCGGCAGTCTGGCCGATGTGCTGGCTGCCTAATGGAATCCAGCTGTATAGTGGAGGTCAGGTCCTCGCTCGGAACTGCCTGCGCGCTTCGTCTGCGACAGGATGAAGTAGACTCGCGTTGTCGCTGCCACCGACAAGGCTGTATCCCATGCCGTTGTCCGCCCAGGCATAACCAAAGACGTCGCCTTCGCGATGCTCCGCCATTGATGCATTCTGGTCCTGCACCATCGGCCGCATCAGGATTGCAATCCTACCGCCCTTCGCATCGTCATACATCAGCAGGCCCGCCGGTCCGTTTCCTGTCGCGACAACCCGGCCGCCCATGAACTGATATCCGGCCGCGGCGAGATCCGGGACCGCAATCTGGCGCGACAAGCGATTTTCGACCCAGCGGACCAGGGCGGCGCTGTCCGCCGCGGCGATCTCTACAGGGCGACCGCGATCCGATCCAAAAACGGCGTAGGCGTATGAGGCCTCCTGAGCCAACGCATTGATGCCGACGCCGTGTTCGGTTCCGACGCCCCGCAGCATCCAGCCGCTTGCGCCCCCGACAAGAAGGAGAAGGCAGGCCGCTGCCGCGGCTCGCCAGCCGCCCCAGTCGCGGCGGCGTCGCGAAGCGACCAGGTGCGTGAGATTGAGTTGTGGGGGCACAGGTTCGGCTGCGATCGGCCCCAACGCCGAGCGGAGCGCTTCTCTCTGAACTCCGAACACCGCATATCGGGCGGCTACATCCGGATTGCGCTCCAGATAGGCTTCCACCTCAAGGCGCCGGGCCGAGGGCAGCGCATTGTCGATATATGCGTTGAGATCGTCTTCGGAGATCGGACGGCTCATTTGACCCTCCTGAGCGTGGCTCCCGTCGTCGCTGATCGACCCGGGCCTTCTTCAATGATTTCGGCGAGTCGGTGGCGCGCCCGCGAGAGGCGCGACATCACGGTGCCCAAGGGGACGCCGAGAACGGCTGCGGCCTCCGCATATGAAAGATCTTCAACAGAAACTAGGAGGAGCACACTGCGCTGATCATCCGGAAGCTTCGTGAGGGCGGCGAGAACCGCGCGATGGTGGAGGTGATCTTCCTGCGCTGGAGCGGTCGCGAACAGGGCCTCGCTCACATCCTCGACCGGTATATGCGGACCGCGACGCGTCTTCTGCTTCAGCCGATTGAGTGCGAGATTGTGCAGGATCGTGAAGACCCATGTACGGGCGTCGCCGTCGGCGCGGCGCTGATGCCAACGACTGATCACGCGCTCGAGGCAATCCTGCACCAGGTCGTCAGCGCCCGCCTGGTCGCGCAGCAGGCTGCGGGCGTAACGCCGCAGCGACGGTATCAGCGGCTCAACCAGGGCCATCATGTCCTGCATGGCTATCTCCGATCACCGATTCAGGAGGCTCGCGACTGGACCTGGACCGGACCGCCATGCTCTGAAACCGTGCCAGGGACAATGACCAGATAGCGAGCCTGCCCGCCTGTTCGGTCCCGGACCACCTGTCGGATAGGCCCCACCGCGTTCACAACCGCCGAGCCCGCCGGAGTCGTCATGAAGCTGGCGAGCGGCTCAATCGGCCCTGAACCATCGGCCCGTTCTGCCAGCCCGAGGATATAGGGCTTGCGTGGCTCCAAGCCAGCCACTGCGGCTTGAAGGACCTGGGTCAGACCCTGATCGAACAGGGAAACGCTCGTTCGACCGCGCAAAGCCGTAGAGGCGCTAACCGGACCGAGCGTGAGATGGGTCGCTTGCGCCGCGACACCGAGCGGCTGAAGCCCGGTCGTTCCATCGCCCTGGGGCACTGCGTTGGCGACATAGACCACGGCTTGAGGGGCCTGGCCGACCGGAATCTCCGCGACGATCCGGTTGGTCGCCGTGTCGATCGCGGCGACCGCATCGCCGTTCTCGATGCCAACATAGATGCGGCTTCCGTCGCCGGAGGGCCAAAGGCCGTGCGGAAGCTGTCCAACCGGGATTGCTGCAACCTCCTCGAAATTGTCGGTGCGGAAGACTTTGACCGTGTTGAGGCCCCCGACCGTGACATAGGCAAAGTCGCCCGTCATCGTGTGCGCGAAATTGACATGGTTGGTGAGCGGCCCGGTGTCGATCGTGCGAATGACGTTGAATGGTGGCTTGGCGTCGAAGACCATGACACGGCCAATATCCTTCAGCGTCAGCCAGACCTGCCGGCCATCGGGGCTCGCAGCGATGTTCGGGCAGAACGGCGAGTCCTGTTTGATCCGCCCGACGATCTGATGATCGGCCAGTCGGATGGCGACGGTCTCCGCCGTGAACGACGAGCAGACATATCCATACTCCCCGCTCGGCGAGAAAATCTGCATGCCCGGGCCGGCGGGAACGCGAATGCGGGTTTTCTCCGCATAGGTCGCCGCGTCGATTACTGAAATATAGTCCTCACCCCGTACCGTAACCCAGAGTTCGCGCCCGTCCGGGGTGAAAAAGGCTTCGTGCGGCGAGCGGCCGATATAGGTCGTGGCCTTCACCGCGTTCGTGGCGGTGTCGATGAAGGTGACGGAATTGGAGCCGATCGACACGACGGCGAGCGTCTTCCCATCGGGCGCGAAGCCGAGACCATGCACGAGAACCTGCCCCCGATAGAGTGGGCTTAGGTTGGCGGGCTGCGGATCGCCGAGCCGGATGACGCCGAGCAAGCGATTGTCGGCAGGACTGATCACCGAGACGGTATTGGAGAACTGGTCAGCGGCATAAATCCGGTCGGTGCGACTGATCGGGATGTCGGCGCTTGACGCTGCGCGTGGAGCTTGACCAGCCAGTGCTGGCGCCAGCGACAAGAGCGAGCAGCCGGCGAGTACGAGGGCGAGCAAACGATGGTTCATGATCAACGATCCTGTTCTGTTTTCACGTCAGCGAGCGCTGCAGCTGCCGGAGGATCGATCGCGAGACGCATCACTCGGATTTCATCTTCCTGGGTTACAATGATCTCCTGCGCTAACCGCCGCACCGCCACGTTCCGGCTTGATCGCAGCACGGCCCGGGACATATCGATTGCGCCCTGATGATGCGGGATCATCATCGCGATGAAGTCCTGATCGACGTTGCCAGTGGGGGCCACATGCATCGCCGCCATCATCCGCTCCATCGCCGCGTCGTTCTCGGCGACGAATGTGTTGGCTTCCTCCGAAAGCGCCGACGCGGCCTCTGCGGGGCGCTGGTGATGAGCGTGCTGCGCGGCCGCCGAAAGCGGGAATGCCATTACGATCGCCAAGGCGGCAATCGCTCGTGTTCGTATGTTCATGGCTTTTCTCGCTCCATTTACCGGGTTGGAGCGGAAGACAACGCCGCGGCGGATTTATTCCAACGGACCGAAAAATTTCTTGCCCCTTAAAAATCCACGACAAGAATTCTGGCGGCGCGGGAATAATTGCGCTTCCCGATTGTCTCTCGGCGGTCACAACCTCACCACGGAGACAACCATGCTCACTAAAACCGTACTCGCCGCGATGCTCGCAATCGCCATGTCCGGCCCGGCCTTCGCTGCCGACCCCGCCAAAACCGGCCAAAGCGCCAAGGGCCCCACGCTCACGGACGACCGGGGCATGACGCTCTACACGTTCGACAAGGATGCCAACGGAAAGTCCGCCTGCAATGGCCCTTGCGCGGCCAACTGGCCTCCTCTGTCCGCGGCCGGCGATGCGCAGGCAAGTGGCGGCTACACAGTCATCGCCCGCGATGATGGGTCGCGTCAGTGGGCCTACCGCGGTCGGCCGCTCTATACCTGGGTAAAGGACGCCAAGCCGGGCGACATCACCGGCGACGGCTTTCTGAATGGCGCATGGCACGTCGCCATGCCGTGAGGCTTTCGCGGCCTGTCAGCGGCTCCTGTCCACTGGCAGGCCGACCCAGCCGACGCGAGTCTTGGCGCGTAGGTCACGCCAGATCGCTAAGCTCAGCTTGCCGCCGCGCGGCGTTGCAGGGGTAATTCCGAACCGGTTTGCTTAAGCACGGCCCCTTGTCCTGCAAACAGCGGTGTAACCCCGGGAATTCCCTGCGCATGTCTGCGCAGCAGCGTCTCTATATCCTTGCTGCCTACCGCGCGAGAAAAGGCAAAGCCCTGCCCAAGCTGGCAGCCCATCGCCCAAAGCTGGCTAGCCTGCACTTCCGTCTCGATGCCCTCGGCGACCACGCGAATGTCCAGGCGGCGCGCGATCTCGATGAGGCCCTCAACGATCACCATGCTGGCGTCATCTGGCCATAGCCGGGCAACGAACGCCTGGTCGATCTTGATGATGTCGACCGGCACGTTCAGCAAATGTGTGAGCGATGCGTAGCCGGTTCCGAAATCGTCGAGCGCGACGAGCACGCCAGCCGCGCGCAGAGACTCGATCTCCTTCGCGACAACACGGTCACGTCGCCCGAAATACACGTCTTCGCTCACCTCAAGGATGATGTGGTTCAGCGAGACACCGGCGCGCCCGAACGCGGCCTGAAGCTTTCTCGCCACGCTGCCCGTGTAGAAATCGGCCATCGAAACATTGATACCGACATGCTGGACCGGAATTCCACCATCCAGCCAACGGCGGATATCTCCGGCTACGGCGGCCAGCATCCGTTCTGTCAGTTCTGCGGCGACATGGGCGTCTGTCGTCGCCTCATAGAAGTCGCTAGCGGTGATCAGTTCACCTTCGACCGTGCGCATTCTGCAAAGCGCCTCGAGACCGATGATCTCGCCGGTGTCCAAGCGCACCACGGGCTGGTAGTGCGCCTCGATACGATCGTCCTTTAGCGCCTCGGCAACATCTCGAATGGCATCCCGCCTCCGCGTGATGCGACTACCGATGCCCGGCCAATAGCGCACGAAGCCGCCGCGTCCGGTCTCCTTGGCGTGGTAAAGCGCAAAATCGGCGGCTTCGCTCACGGCCATTGCCGTCGCTTCAGCCTTCGCGAGCACAGCTCCCCCGATCGTCGCGCGCGGCACCACCATGTGGCCAGCGCACGGCGCCGGCAACTCGAGCGCCGCGAAAATGCGTGCTGCGGCCGCGTCGAGATCGCTAAGCACGTCCGGCGCCTGCATGACGACGGCGAATTCATCGCCGCCAAGCCGGAACGTGATGTCCGGCGCCATTACGCGCGCGATGCGGCTCGCTGCGGTCCGGATCAGCGCATCGCCAGCGAGGTGGCCGAACGTGTCGTTCACGACCTTCAGATTGTCCAGATCGAGGATGAACAGCCCCCACGAACCGACATCGTCGCAGGGAATGTTCGCCATCGCCGCCTCGAAGGCCGACCGGTTTGGCAGGCCAGTCAAGGCGTCGATATTCGCCCGCCGCTCCCGGGCCGCAATCCGTTCGTTGCGACGAAGTGCGATTGTGCAGGGGTCCACGCAGGCCTCGGCCAACGCCCGTTCCGTGCTGTCGGGCACGTGCGCGTCGCGGTGATAGAGCCCCAGAACCGCGACCGCATTGCCTTCGTCATTCACGATCGGCATGGACCAACAGGCTGTCACGCCGAGACCATCGAGACGCGATGCAAACTTCGCACAGCGCGGGTCGATGGCCATGTCCTCGATCACCACGGTCTGCCGAAGATACGCAGCAGTTCCACAGGCGCCGACTTCGGGGCCGATGACCATGCCGTCGAGCGCGGCGGAATAGTCGTCTGGAAGACTGGGAGCCGCCAAGGGATGAAGCAGGCCTGCTCGGTCGACGGTTAAGATCGAACAGACGGTGCCCGGAAGTTGAGTTTCGACGAGTTCACAGATCCGCCGCGCCGTATCCGTCAGCGGTTCGCCGTTTGCGATCATCCGGAGTATTTCATTCTGGATGCGCAGCAAAGAAGATCCGCCTGACAACATACTTGACGAGAGGTGCGACTATAATAGCCGTGCCCGGTAAATGGCGGCGTAATTGATATACTAAAATTCGAGTTAAACTTCGCTTTGATGAGGGGAAAGCCTTCCCCTGCGGCCGAGCCTAGCGTCTCGTCCGACCCCTTCTGCGGGGAGACCCCGCAACGCCCCCCGAGAGTGAGAGTGCGGAGGGATTTTCCGTGACGGGTTGAGGGCTGGAGAAGAGGTCTCCGGCGCCCGTCATGGAGATTTGTCCCATGACCCAGGTTTCAGTTCTCGACGCGCGCCGCGACACCAGCGGCGGCTACAAGGTTGATGTCGGCCGCGGCGAGCGGATCGGCCGCGTTTCGTCCGAATGGTTTTCGCGCCCGGCCGACGAGCGCTACCTTTCTCTATCCGAGTTGGCTCGGGCTGTTCGCGACCGTGCCGACCACAGCCGGACGCGCGTGGTGGAAAGCGCGCTCATCCATGTGGAGGCGAACCGCAGCGACCCGGAGCGGTTGGCGCTCATCCTGCCAGGCACGGATACGCCCATCGCCCCAACCCATTGGAGCTTCGGCCAACTGGCCAGCCTGGTCGGCGCGCCGGCCGCCTATCTACGCCAACTCCCTGCACCGCTCGCCGCGATCAACCTGCAATATGGCCTGACGTCCAATCGGGCCGAGCAGATTAAGACCCTGGAAACCGATAACGGCCGCATCGAACTGCGCGCCGTCACCGGCCCGGACTACGGCCGTATCTACGACTACGAACTGGTCGAGGCCGTGCAGCGCATCGCCGGCAACGGCACCGGTGACACGCGCTGGAAAGTGCCCGGCGTGCTGGACTGGTCGACCGGCATTTACAATCCGCGCGTCGACATCACCAAGGATACGACGACGCTTTATGCCTCGGACCGCGATGTCTTCCTGTTTCTGGTCGATGATCTGAACCCGATCGAGGCCGGCCGTCTGCCGGATGGCTCGCCCGACCTCTACTTCCGGGGCTTCTACTGCTGGAACTCGGAGGTCGGCGCCAAGACGCTCGGCATGGCGAGCTTCTATCTGCGCGCGGTTTGCCAGAACCGGAATCTCTGGGGCGTGGAGGATTTCGAGGAGATCACCATCCGCCACTCCAAATATGCCGCCAACCGCTTTGCCCATGAGGCCGCACCGGCACTGGCGAACTTCGCCAATTCCTCAGCCCTGCCTTTCGTCAACGGCATCAAGATGGCCCGCGAGCGGATCGTGGCGCGCACCGATGAGGATCGTACCGACTTCCTGCGCCGCCGCGGCTTCTCGAAGGCCGAGACCGGCAAGATCATCGACACGGTGCTCGCCGAGGAAGGTCGCCCGCCCGAGAGTATCTTCGATTTCGTGCAGGGCATCACCGCCGTCGCGCGCGACAAGCCGCACCAGGACGCTCGCCTCGACATGGAGGGCAAGGCGAAGAAGCTGCTCGATCGAGCCGCCTGACCTCAGCAAAGCCGGAAATGCGGTTTTCCGTGTTTCCGGCTTTGCGCTTCCGCGTGTCCCAATTCCGTTGCCTGGCGCTGCCCCCTTTAGAGGAAGAGGGCGGCGCTTCGCTTCGTGACGGGTTTAGGGCTGAGAGAGAGTCTCTCGGCGCCCGTCGCGGAGACTACCCCGATGGCTACTGCCGTTCAGAAGATCACCCTGTCGTCCTCGCGCGACATCCCTTTCAACAAGCTGGTCCTGTCCCAGTCCAACGTCCGGCGTGTAAAGGCCGGCGTCTCGATCGATGACCTCGCGGCCTCGATCGCGCGTCGCGGCCTGATCCAGAGCCTCAGCGTCCAGCCCGTCGTTGATGCCGAAGGCGTGGAGACCGGCATGTTCGAGGTTCCGGCCGGTGGCCGGCGCTTCCGTGCCCTCGAACTACTGGTCAAGCAGAAGCGCCTCGCCAAAATCGCGCCGGTGCCCTGTGTCGTTCGAGACCGCGACAGCGATATCCTCGCCGAGGAAGTCTCGCTCGCGGAGAATATCGAGCGCGCTCCGCTTCATCCGCTCGATCAATTCCGCGCCTTCCAGGACATGCGCGCCAACGGCATGACCGAGGAGGAAATCGCTGCGGCGTTCTTCGTGCCGGTCAATGTCGTGAAACAGCGGCTGCGGCTCGCCTCGGTCTCTCAGGCGCTGCTCGACGTTTATGCCGAGGATGGCATGACGCTGGAGCAGCTCATGGCGTTCACGGTCTCCGACGACCATGTGCGCCACCAGCAGGTCTGGAACGCGATCAAGGACGCCTGGTCCAAGGAGCCCTATCAGATCCGGCGTATGCTGACCGAGACGACGGTGCGCGCTTCCGACAAGCGTGCCGTCTTCGTCGGCATCGAGGCCTATGAGGCGGCGGGCGGCATCGTCATGCGCGACCTGTTCCAGTCCGACGATGGCGGCTGGCTGCAGGACGTAGGCCTTCTCGACCGCCTCGTTGGCGACAAGCTGAAGGCCGAAGCCGAGACGATCGCGGCCGAAGGCTGGAAGTGGATCGAGGTGGCCGTCAGCTTCCCGTATGATGCCGCACGCGGCCTGCAGGAGATCACCGGCACGCCGCTGGATATCACGGCGGACGAGCAGGCGACCATCGACGCGCTGAACGCCGAGATGGCGAAGCTGGAAGCCGAGTATCAGGACGCCGACGAACTGCCGGACGAGGTGGATCAGCGTCTGGGCGAAATCGAGACCGCGCTCGCGAATTTCGAGGATCGCCCGGTTCACTACGAGTCGGCCGATATCGCCATCGCCGGCGTGTTCGTTAGCATCGACGCCAACGGCTCGCTCACGGTCGATCGCGGATTTGTCCGTCCTGAAGACGTTCCGGCCATCCCGGTCAACGGCGACGGTGACAGCGGGCGGGAGGTCGATAGCGTATCGGGCCAACCCGCCGGCCCGACCGTGCAGCGTGCGGTCATCACCATCGGCGGCCAGCCCTCCGAGCCGGAAGATGACGACGAAGACGACGCCATCAAGCCGCTGCCCGAACGCCTCGTTATCGAGCTGACCGCCTACCGCACGCTCGCGCTGCGCGACGCCGTCGCGAACAACCCGCACGTCGCCATGACGGCGCTGCTCCACAAGCTCGTCTCGGACCGGTTCATGACCCGCATGTATAACGGCGCCATGGAAGCGGGGGTGAAGCACATCTACTTCCCCGCACAGGACGAGAGTCTGGCGGACAGCCCGTCCGCGCGGGCGGTGCAAGAGCGGCACGACGCCTGGGCCGCTGACATCCCGAAAGACGACGACGCGCTCTGGGATTGGCTGGCAGGCCTCGACGACGCCAGCCGATTGGCGCTGTTGGCGCACTGCGTCAGCTACGGCGTCAACGCTCTCTACGAGCGGCCGAATCCGCACAGCTCCAGCGGCGTTTCGCAGCATACGCTCGACATGCGGCTGGCCCAGGCCGACCGCCTGACCCGCGCGACCGGGCTCGACATGGTGGAGGCCGGCTGGCGTCCGACCTTCGGCAACTACCTCAATCGCGTGACCAAGCCGCGCATCCTCGAAGCGGTTCGCGAGGCGAAGGGCGAACAGGCCGCGCAGCTCATCGACCATCTGAAGAAGGGCGACATGGCCAAGGAGGCCGAACGGCTGCTGGCCGACAGCGGCTGGCTGCCCGAACCGCTGCGTCTTGCTGATGTTGTCGATCAGCCTGAGGGCGGTGACGCCGGTGACGCCGAGGCGCTGCCGGACTTCCTCGCAGGTGACGATGACGACGTGGTCGAGGCCGACGAGGACGCGTCCGACCTGATCGCCGCCGAATAGGCCCTTTGGCGGGGAGCAGACCGATTGCTCCCCGCCACCTTTCTCAAGGAATCGTCACATGGATAGCTCCGGCATCGATGCGCCACGCCGTGTCGTCTTCCAATATCTCGTCCCCGTTCACGTCGAGGTCGAAGATGGCCTCGTCTGCCGCGTGACAGTGATCGACGAAACGCGCGTGCGTGACCCCGCCGTCGTCGAGGGCGATAGCGCCTATCTCGACGAGGCGGTGCGCGCGTCCGACGACGGCCAGGCATGGCCGTCCTGGCAGTTCGGCTACTGAGCCCACCAACCCATTCATCCACCTCGAGCCCGGCCTAGCGCCGGGCTCTTTTCGTTTCAGGAGACCGCCATGGCGGACTATTGCACACGCTTTTCATGCCTGCTGGATGTGGGCACAGTCGAGAACGCCGCGCGCGCGCTCGACATCTACAACAACCTGATGGCGCAGAACGCCACAGAATACCCTCCGGCCGAGCCGTTCCTGCTCTCGATCGAGCCTGAACATGGCGCCACGCACCTCTGGATGCGCGATCCCGGCACCGCCGACCCCCAGCTCCTCATCACCTTCGTGACCCGGTGCGCCGAGACCTTCGGCCTCGCTGGATGCTGGGGATTCCAATGGGCGGGCGTCGCCTCCGAGCGGCGCATCGACGGCTTCTCGGGAGGCGCCCATGTCCTCGACCTGACGACGGGGCAGACCGTCGAATGGATGAGCAGCGGCCGTTGGCTCGCCGACCGACTCGCTGCGGGAGGCGCGTAATGAGCATCCCCGACCATGCGCGCGACAATTTTCAGACGCTGCTGCGCGCCGCAGCCAATGGCAACCTGGCGCTTATGGAGTGCGCGGACTCCGCGACCGGAGAGGCCCGATACGTCATCTGCGCGGTCGGCCGCGATGATGGTGACTACGTGTTCATGCCATTCGGCCATCTCGCCGACGGCGATCCCTACGAGGCGTACACGCCTCCGAACGGCGGTGACGGCATCGCGGATTGATATCCGCTACCAGACCGCGACTTCCCACTGGTCTTTGACGCGCGCGAAGCCGATCGGCCGGTTCTGCGGTGTGGCGTTAGCCCGCGTCGTGTCCATCGTGAGCTGCGTCATGCACGTCACGCCAGGACCGACGCCACCCGGAGAGCAATCGCCAAGCTTCAGCGTCGCATTGGCGAGCGACGTTCCCGTGAAGAGCCGGTGGCGGCGGACCGCGGCGATCGCTTCTTCCTCACTTGGCTGTGCGACGCCGGCGACGGCCGCAGCCGACGATCCGCCCGGCGAGATCATCGGTCGCGCCACGAAACCCGCACCGAAGCCCAGCACCAGGCACACCGCCGCCACCATGCCGATCGCGCTTCCCTTCATATCCGTCTCTCCCTGACCTCGCTCGGTGAAGCGCGCGCGTCCTCGATCGGCGAGGCCGCCGCCCGCCATCTGTTGGATGAGAGAGTGTAGCGTCGCGCGGACGCCATCGGAAGATGAAGCGGTCAAAAGTTCATCACGCGCGCCAGAGCGAGAGCAGGCCGCGACGGGTTCGAGCCGGTGCGGTCGAGAGAGAGCGCCCGCCGGCTCCTCCGTTCCCCGCTCTCCCGAGGTGCCTCCCATGTTCGAAACGTCAACCCACGCTGAAGACCCGCTCGACCGCTCCGCGCTTCTTGTGCCGGATGCCCGCCGAATGGATTTCCTTCCGACCCTCTTCGGCCGTCAGCATCTCCTGATCGGAGAGATGACGGTCTATCACCACATGGAGCGCCTCAGTCCGCGCGATTATCGAGGCGGTCTCTGGGACTTCTATGAGCGCGATGGAAAGCCGCTCTACCTCGCGCCAGCCTCGAAGCCCCGACTTCAGATCGTCTGCGACACGAATGGCTATGAAGGTGAGGTATCCGCCGGGGCGGCAGGGATTATCGCGACGCTCTTCGCCTTTTCCCATCTCTCCTTCCAATACCCCGTCAATCTGATGTCAGAGGGATACAGCCGCCTTTACGACTATGCGGCGGACCACACCGAATCCGCCGAGATCTTCCAGGCGATCGATTGAGCGCTGGAACCCACTGAGCGCCTGGCCTCCCGGTCAGGCGCTTTTTTCGTGCCTGCGGTAGAGAGGAAAAGGTCCGCCGGGACGGGTTCGAGCCGGTGCGGTCGAGAGAGAGCGCCTGTCGGCTCCTCCGTTTCCCGCTCTCCCGAGGTGCCCTTCATGACCATTGCTTCCGCATCCGCGGCCGTTCCGGCTGCGCCGTCTCCGCTTGCCGCGAGCCCGGTGCCGGCCGCCATCCTCGCCGCCGCCCACCGCCTTCTCCCCCATCTCGAACACGGCCAGCCCGTCGATGCCGCAACCTTGCGCCGTGCTATGGAGGCAGCATTCGGCGCTTCCGACACGTCGGGTGCCTGGGACTGGAAGACGGCCTACGAGGCCTGCGAAGCGGCGACGGTGCTGTTTCTGCGCAAATACGGAAAGGCGGTTTTCCGCAAGTCCGGGTCTCCGGCCGCCAGTCTGCCCATGCTGACCAAGATCGCCGGCCTGATGCCGACGCATACACGCCGCTCGGAGGAGACGCAGGCCTTCCAGCAGTTCTCGACGCCGGTGCCGCTCGGCCTCGCTGCGCTCGCTGCCGCCGCCATCACACCTGTCGACCGTGTGCTGGAGCCCTCGGCCGGAACCGGGCTGCTCGCCATCCTGGCTGAAGCCGCCGGTGCTACGCTGATGCTCAACGAGCTGACTGACACCCGCGCAGCGCTTCTGTCCTCCCTCTTTCCGGCCATCCCCGTCACGCGGTTCGACGCCGCCCAGATCGATGATCATCTCGATCCGACCGCCGTGCCGAGCGTCGTGTTGATGAACCCGCCCTTCTCGGTGATGGCGAATGTCTCCGGCCGCATGGCCGACGCCGCCTATCGCCATGTCGCCTCGGCGCTGGCGCGTCTGGCCGATGGCGGACGGCTCGTGACGATTACGGGCGCGAACTTCGCACCGGAGCTACCGGCTTGGCGCGATGCTTTTACGCGGCTGCAGGAGCTCGGACGTGTCGTGTTCACGGCGGCGATCGACGGTGCGGTCTATGCCAAGCATGGCACGACCATCGAGACCCGACTGACAGTCATCGACAAGGTGCCCGCCGAAGACCCCACTGCGTTTCCGCCGTCGGCCGGCATTGCACCCGATGTCGCGACACTGCTCCGTTGGATCGAAGCCCAGGTCCCGCCGCGCCTGCCAGTCACACTGCCGCAGACGGTATCTGCGGCTTCGGCGCCTCGGACCGTGCACGGCTATCTCGCTCGCGCCGCGTCGTCGCCGGCCCGCACCATCGCCGAACCCGAAGGCATCGAACTCGCCTATGAGACCGTCGACTGGACCCCGCCCGAAGGCGGCCGGCTGACCGATGCCATTTATGAGGAATACGGGCTTCAGGCGATCCGTATTCCCGGCGCTCAGGCGCACCCGACCAAGCTGGTCCAGTCGGCAGCCATGGCCTCGGTCGCACCGCCGAAGCCGAGCTATCGGCCGACGCTCCCCGCCAGCATCGTCATCGACGGCATCCTGTCGGACGCCCAGCTCGAAACCGTGATCTATGCCGGCGAGGCCCATGGCGAATTCCTCGCCGGGGCCTGGACCGTGGACGAGACCTTCGATCTCGTCTCGGCAGCGCCCGACGATGCCCAGAACGCCGTCCGCTTTCGCCGTGGCTTCATGCTCGGCGACGGCACCGGCGCCGGCAAAGGCCGCCAGTCGGCCGGCATCATCCTCGACAACTGGATGCGCGGACGTCGCAAGGCGGTCTGGATCTCCAAATCCGACAAGCTGCTCGAGGATGCGCAGCGCGATTGGTCGGCGCTCGGTATGGAACGCTTGCTGGTGACGCCACTGTCGCGCTTCCCGCAGGGCAAGCCGATCACGCTAGGCCAAGGCGTCCTATTCACCACCTATGCCACGCTACGGTCCGACGACCGTGGGGAGAAGCTTTCGCGCGTCAAGCAAATCGTCGAATGGTTGGGGGCCGATTTCGATGGAGTGATCATTTTCGACGAGAGCCACGCCATGCAGAACGCCGCCGGCGGCAGGGGCGAACGCGGCGATGTCGCCGCCTCGCAACAGGGCCGTGCAGGCTTGCGGCTCCAGCACGCTCTGCCGAATGCGCGTATCGTCTACGTTTCGGCAACTGGGGCCACCACGGTCCACAATCTCGCTTATGCGCAGCGGCTCGGCCTTTGGGGCGGCGAGGATTTCCCCTTCGCCACACGGGCTGAGTTCGTTGAGGCAATCGAGGACGGCGGCGTCGCGGCGATGGAGGTGCTGGCCCGCGATCTCCGCTCGCTCGGCCTCTACACCTCTCGCTCGCTCTCCTATGACGGCGTCGAATATGAATTGGTGGAGCACCAACTCACCCCCGAGCAGACACGCATCTACGACGCCTATGCCGGGGCGTTCGCGATCATCCACAATCATCTCGACGCCGCCATGCAGGCCGCCAACATCACCGGCGATAGCGGCACGCTGAATCGGCAGGCCAAATCCGCCGCTCGCTCGGCCTTCGAGAGCGCCAAGCAGCGCTTTTTCGGCCACCTCCTCACCAGCATGAAGACGCCGACCCTGATCCGTTCGATCGATCAGGACCTGGCCGATGGCCACGCCGCCGTCATCCAGATCGTCTCGACCGGCGAGGCGCTGATGCAACGCCGCCTGGCCGAGATCTCGACAGAGGAATGGAATGACGTCCGCGTCGACATCACGCCGAGGGAATATGTTCTCGACTACCTCGCCCATTCCTTCCCGGTGCAGCTCTATGAGCCGTTCACCGACAGCGAGGGCAATTTGTCGTCGCGCCCGGTCTATCGCGATGGACAGCCCGTCGAGAGCCGCGAGGCCGTCGCACGCCGTGATGGCCTGATCGAGACGCTCGCCAGTCTGCCGCCAGTGCCCGGCGCACTCGACCAGATAGTCCAGCGCTTCGGCACCGACATCGTCGCGGAAGTCACCGGCCGGTCCCGCCGGATTGTCAGGAAGGGCGAGCGCCTCGCCGTCGAGAACCGCGCCGCCTCCGCCAACCTGGCGGAAACCTCCGCCTTCATGGACGATCAGAAGCGCATCCTCGTCTTCTCGGATGCTGGCGGCACGGGCCGCAGCTATCACGCCGACCTGTCGGCACGGAACCAGCGGCTGCGCGTCCATTATCTGCTCGAACCCGGCTGGAAGGCCGACGCCGCGATCCAGGGGCTCGGCCGCACCAACCGCACCAACCAGGCGCAACCGCCATTGTTCAGGCCGATCGCCACCAATGTGAAGGCTGAGAAGCGCTTCCTCTCGACGATCGCCCGCCGCCTCGACACGCTGGGCGCGATCACGCGCGGCCAGCGCCAGACCGGCGGCCAAGGCCTGTTCCGGCCCGAGGACAATCTGGAATCGCATTATGCGCGCGATGCGCTGCGTCAGCTTTACCTGCTGCTGGTCCGCGGCAAGGTCGGGGGGTGCTCGCTGCAGATGTTCGAGGACGCCACCGGCCTCAAGTTGATGGACGACAACGGCATCAAGGACGAGCTGCCTCCGATCACCACCTTCCTCAACCGGCTGCTGGCGCTGACCATCGGATTGCAGGGCATCCTGTTCACGGCGTTCGAGCAGCTCCTCAACGCCAAGATCGAGGGCGCGATCGCCAGCGGCGTCTATGACCTTGGGCTGGAGACGCTCCAGGCCGAGAGCTTCACCGTCGCCGACCGTCGCACCATCCACGTCCATCCGGGCACCGGCGCCGAGACGCAGTTGCTCACGATCACCCGGCGCGAACGCAACCGCCCGACCTTGCTTGACGGGGCGTTCGATCTTCTCGCCGATCCACGCGCAAAGCTGCTGGTCAACGGCCGCTCCGGCCGCGCAGCCGTACAGGTTCCGGCATCGTCCATCATGCTCGACGATGGCGAGATCGAACGGCGCGTGGCGCTGATCCGTCCGATGGAGCAGCATCACGCCACCCTCCGCTCGATGGACGAAAGCCATTGGGAGGAAGCGGATCGGAACAGCTTCGCAGAGGCTTGGACCGATGAGATCGCCGAGGTGTCGGAGTTTGCCGACAGCACCGTCCACATCGTCGCCGGTCTGTTGCTGCCGATCTGGAAGCGGCTGCCGAACGAGTCGACGCGGGTCTATCGGCTTCAGACCGATGCGGGCGAGCGCATCATCGGCCGCCGTGTCTCCCCCGCCTGGGTCGCGGGCGCGCTGGCGACGGGGGCGAGCACGCTGACGCCGGACAACGCCTTCACGGCGTTGATCGATGGCCGCACAATCCTCGACATCGCCGAGGGCATGCAGCTCCGCCGCGTCCGCGTCATGGGCGCCAACCGCATCGAACTGTGCGGCTTCACGGACGCGATGCGCGATCGCCTACGCGCCTATGGCCTGTTCAGCGAGATCATCTCGTGGAAGCTGCGCTTCTTCGTGCCGACCGATGCTTCCGGCCCTTCGATCCTCGCCAAGGTGCTGGAGCGCTATCCCGTCGAGCGCATCGGCGAACGGGAGGCAGCGTGATGGCCCGTCATGATGCTTCCGAACTGGCGCAGCGGCTCGGCCGACAGGCCGAGGCTGTCTGCCGTCATTACCTCGCCTCCGGTCACCGCGAGGGTCGCTATTGGCTGGTTGGCGACGTCCGCAACACGCCCGGTCGTTCGATGTTCGTGCGGCTGAAAGGCGGCGACACAGGCAAGGGTGCGGCCGGCAAATGGACTGACGCCGCGACCGGTGAGCATGGCGATTTGCTGGACGTCATCCGCGAGAGCTGCGGCCTGATCGACTTCAAGGACGTCGCCGATGAGGCGCGCATCTTCCTGTCGCTGCCACATCCCGAACCGGATAGTCCGCATGCTGCCGAGCGCAAATCACCGGCGCCAACCGGATCGCCGGAAGCGGCGCGGCGGCTCGTTGGTATGTCGCAGCCGATTTCGGGCACTGTCGTGGAAGCGTATCTACGGGAACGTGCGATTACGGCTTTGCACGGAACCGGATCACTGCGTTTCCACCCCCGTTGCTATTATCGGCCCGACGAGCATTCCCCGACCGAGACCTGGCCGGCGATGATCGCCTCCGTCACCGATCTGGCTGGCCGGATCACCGGCGCACACCGCACCTGGCTCGCTCCCGACGGCTCGGACAAGGCGCCGATCGACACACCAAGACGGGCGATGGGTGACCTGCTCGGGCACGCGGTCCGCTTTGGTCTACCGGGCGACGTGATGGCGGCGGGCGAAGGCATCGAGACGGTGCTGTCGCTGCGATGCGTGTTGCCCGACATGGCCATGGCGGCGGCGCTCTCGGCAGCACATCTCTCCGCCGTCGCATTCCCCGAAACGCTGCGCCGGCTCTACATCGCGCGCGACAACGATCCGGCCGGAGACGGTGCGATGGCGACGCTGATCGAACGAGCGAACGCGGCCGGGATCGAGGCGATCACCGTGTCTCCTGTTCTGGGCGACTTTAACGAGGATCTCCGCAGCCTGGGAATGGAAAGCCTGCGGGCAGCGGCGCGGGTGCAGCTCGCACCGCAGGACGTCGCGCGCTTCATGGCACTGGCGGCATAGCCGGCAGGGAAGGCTGGTGACGGCAACGCCGTCGCTTGGCACTCGCCCGCATGCTCCCAGGTGTCGGGGAGAGCCGCAACCCGGCCTTCGAGAGGGCGATCGGCCAGCAAACGACCCGGACCAGCAACGCCTGCGCCCGGCTATTTTCCGGCGGCCATTCGGCCTTTCCATCGCGAAAGCAAAATAGCCGTCCTTCGCCGTCCTCCGCTGCGCTCCAGCCCTCTCGCTTCGCTCCGGGTGCAGGTCCGGTCCGCCTGCCGGCTTTCGTCGCCAGAAGGCCGCGAGGGTCGCGGTCACACCGACGAAGGAGCATCCCGATGAGCGAGCACGACGATAGCTACGAGCCGCATCACGAGTCATCGCCTACCGACCACGTCCTCCACGAACTTCAGCTTTATGGCTACCGTCCCTTTGCGGACGAACCCGACGGAAGGCCGCTGCCTGAAGGCAATCACGTCGCCGGCGCCATCGCCGATATCTTCGACGCCCTGATCGTCACCCTGGAAGACACCCGCCTCGAGCCCGACCTCGACGATCTCCTCTGGTCGACCGTCAATGTCTTCCACCGCGCCACCGACCGGATCGAGCGCGAGCTGGACGATAACGAGCAGGCACAGCGCCGCGGGCAACGCGAACAGGATGGCTCCGAGGTAAAGGCCGTCGAGCTGGAACGCCTGACGGCCGAAGGGCAGACGATGATCGAGCGTCGCAACGCCTTCGAGCTGATGCGCGACCAGGCCGCCGAGCATTACGAACGGCACACCCGCTCACCCTGGCGTCCCCGCAGCGGATCGATGGTCAACCATCGCAACCTGACCTCGGCAATGATCGACAGCCGCGACTTCCTCGCCGCGAAGAAGCGCGCCGACAACGAGGTGCTGCTGCCGGCCGGTCCGAAGATCGCCATCACCGGCGGGCTCGACTTCAACGATCACACGCTGATCTGGGCCAAGCTCGATCAGGTTCACGCCAAGCATCCCGACATGGTGCTGATCCACGGCAAATCACCAAAGGGCGCCGAAAAGATCGCCTCCCGTTGGGCCGACCATCGCAAGGTGCCGCAGGTCGGATTTGCTCCAGACTGGACCAAACATGCCAAGGCCGCGCCATTCAAGCGCAACGATCAGATGCTCGACGTCCTGCCGATCGGGGTCATGCACTTCCCGGGCACCGGCATTCAAGACAACCTCGCCGACAAGGCGAAAAAACTCGGCATCCCGGTCTGGAAATTCGGCACGGGTGGCGCGTGAGCGCCACCCACTACGATCACAGCATCTCGGGCCGGAACTGGGAGCGCCGGCTGATGATCTTGCCGGACACCATGAACACGCCATCGCCGGTATAATGCAGCGTCTCGGGATGCTTCGGCGACGTCGCGACGTGCGCCTTCACCACCTCGAAAATGAAGAAATTGTACTTCTCGACCAGCGCATCGTCGTGCAGCCGGCATTCAAAGCTCGCATGGCACTCGCCGATCAGCGGCGCACCGACCTCGTCGGCTTTTTCTGCCGTCAGCCCGAAATGGGCGAACTTGTCGATCTCGCGCCCGGACGTGTTGCCGATCCCGACCACTGTGTCGGTCAGCGCCGTCGTCGGCAGGTTTATGACGCACTCGCGGCTGTTGCGGATCATCTCGGAGCTATGATTGCCGCCAGAGATCATCAGGCCAATGAGGGACGGCGAGAATTCCAGGACCGTCTGCCAGCCGAGCGTCATGATGTTGGTCTTGCCCTCCCACTTCGAGGACAGCAGCACGATTGGGCCTGGCTCCAGATAGCGGCGCACCTGACCGACGGGGAAATCGCTCTTCTTCGGAATCTTCGTCATGCAGCGACCTCGCAGGCAGTTACTTGTGCCGGATCATAGCGCCTGATGTCGGCGGCATCACGACCGGTTGGGTGCGAGGCGGACCCGGCAGATGCATCGAAGTCCAGTCTTGTGGTGGCTCCTCTCACCGACGGAAAACCACCCCCGCATCCATTCGCTGATCCTTGGTCCAGCCGAAGGCCTGACGCCATCAACCCGTAAAGGGTCGGCTATGCGAGCATGCCGCCGCTTTGCTTCGCCGACGCGGTGATTGCGGCCCTCGGCCGGACACATCGGGCGCCTGTCACGCGGGGGATGGTCCCCCGCCTCCAAGACAGGAGCCGGTACGATGTCCCTCAACGACGCACACGCCTACGCCTTCAGCCTCGCCACCACCCTCATGGTCGCGATCATCATCTTCAAGGCAGGCGACGGCACCCATTCCGTCACGCCCATCACCGAGTTCGACGGCGACGCCGAGGTCGTAGCGGAGATCGATCCCTTCGCCCCCTAACCGGGGGCGATTGCCAGTCGAGGATGCGGAAATCGAGCCGATTTCCGCTCCCGTTGACGGTCATCTTCCGCTATACTTCAGACCGCGCCGTGGTGGTGGTGGAGGCGCGACCGTCAGACCTTTATCTCACGGAGACCACCGCTATGATCTTCATTGGTATCCTCGCCAGCATCGCCGCGATCGGCGGCCTGTGCTGGCTGTTGTTCACACTGGCTGTCTTCGCGCTGCCGTTCTTCGCGGGCGTCAGCGCCGGGACCTGGGCCTATCAGACCGGTTCCGGCTGGATCGGCGCGATCGTCGTCGGCCTCGTAGCCGCCGCACTTACACTCGGCCTCGGGCAGTTTCTGCTCGCCTTCATCCGTCCGCTCTGGATACGTCTGGCAATCGCTCTTGCGTTCGTCGCACCGGCAGCGCTCGCAGGTTATCACGCGACGCATGGCATCGTGAAACACACCATGCCCTCCGACACCTGGCAGTTCATCTTCTCCGTCATTGGCGCGATTGCCGTCGGCATCACCGCGCTGATCAGGGTGACAGCAATGGCCGCGCCCGGACCAACCAGACAGAACGTCGCGCGCGCCTGACATCGTTGCCCGCGACGGCGGGACAGTAGCCGATATCTTGCGCATCGCGCTTTTCGACGCCCGGGTTCGTCTAAGACCGCGGTGGTAGGATCGACGGCTAGCCCAGACGGGCGCGCCATCCCCTCGGTGACGGTGCCGGTGGCACTGCCGTGACAGCGCGCAGACGGTGCGAGTGCCGGGAGGGGCGCTCTCGTGCGCGACGGTCGGGAACCGGCAGGACATTGGGTCTAACGGAGCCGGGAGACATCGCGATTTCTCGATGTGGCCACGGTCATATCGGTCGAGGATGGTCGCCACGTTCTCCTGTGATGCGTCTCTGTCACGTCGACCGCTCCAAAACGGCCTCTTCAATGGGCTGATCTGGCCGAAGGTCGGCTGCGCCTCGATCGCCTATGCCGCAACAGCGGCGTCGAAACTTTCTTCCCCTGCCGGCTGCGCCGTCATTCCTCGCGAGACAAGAAAGCCCCTCCTTTGCTGTCAGGCCCCTGCGGGGTGCGCCGTCAATCGCCTCCGGCCTGTCGATCGCCATCGAGGCCGCAATGGTGCGGGCTCGGAACAGAGTTCAAGGAGAACTACCATGGCGACCATCGGCACCTTCAAAAAGATCGGCAACAACGAGTTCACCGGCGAAATCGTCACCCTCAGCCTCCAGACCAAGAACGTCCGCGTCGTCCCCGATGCCCGCGCCACCGGCGAGAACGCCCCCAGCCACCGCATCTTCGTCGGCCGTGCCGAGATCGGCGCCGCCTGGTCCAAGACCTCCAACGAGGGCCGTGCCTATCTGGGCCTGAAGCTCGACGACCCCAGCTTCAACGCCCCGATCTATGCCAACCTCTTCGACGACGAGGAAGGCGAAGGCTTCAGCCTCATCTGGTCCCGCCCCAACGGCCGCCGCAACGGCGAGTGAAGGCGAGCGACGCCCTGCCCGGATCGTCCGGGCGGGGCCGATCGCTTTATGGGCGACCGAATCAGTTGGCGTTCCAATGGTTAACGAGCCATCCCGTAAAGGCAGTATCGGGTAGCGCCGCCGCTCAAGAGCGACTATTATAGTCGTAGTTCTGGTGTGCGCGTATGTCCGAGTGGGAGGTGATCATGCATGATCACCGCCCGACAATCGCGGGCCGCACGCGCGTTGCTTGGATGGAATCAGGAGACGCTCGCTGACAAGGCCCAGGTATCACTGACCGCGCTGAAACGCCTCGAATCCGTAAGCGGCCACGAGGTGTATGAGACCACGCGCGATCAGGTTCGGCGGGCGCTTGAAGGCCACGGCATCCTCCTCCTGACCACCGACCAAGGCGAAGGAGTGATGGTGGTTCGTGCGAAAATCGACAAGCGATAGCATCTCCCTTGCCAACCGCATGCCCGCGGTGCGCCGTTGCCATCGCCGCGCCGATTTTGCTGCGATGCAACCGACACATGGTTAACAAATGCCACCGGAATGGATAAGAATGACTGCAGGGGACCGGTGTGACCAAGACAGATTTCCTAGACCAACCGCCTGATAGTGCCGTGCTCACCCCCTATGATCGCGAGCACCTGAAGACCTATCTGCGATTGCTGGATGCCGAGGCCGACGGGGCGTGCTGGGAAGAAGCGGTCACCGTTATATTCGGCCTCGACCCTGACAAGGATGCCCAGCGAGCTGCGCGCGTCTACACCAGCCACATGGCCCGCGCGAAATGGATGACCGAGAACGGCTTTCGCCATCTGGTCCGGTCTAGTTACCACTGATCAACCGGTGATGCAGAACCTGCATCACGTTGCGCCGCCTTCGAACTTCCCAAACCAAAGACAACTTGGAATCGTGTTCTCCGTGTTGCTCGCCCCAGAGAGGCGCGACGGGAGAGGAAAACCATGCCTGAGGAAGGAAGTTGGAGAACTGGCTCGGTCTATGACTATATCGATGGTCTAACTGCACCAGATATCGCGTGGGAGTTTCTACGGAGAAACCGCGACTACCGGCGCGAATACGCGGAATTACAGCAGGCCGGCCATCTCGCTCCAGACAAAGCAAGGGCTCTGTCTGAGCACTGGGGGTTGTCTTTTCGCAACAGACCCGGCCCTCAATGCCTTGACTGCGGCTATCTCCTGGACCCTTACCGCCGATCCGTTCAAACTTCTCCTCGCTCCGTCACCAGCACCGCCCGCTGGCAGAGGGGTAACTAGCGAAACAATTTCCTCTGCTCTCCTTGCTGCCGATGGGACTCGTCGTCGCGCCGCCGGTGGCGAGATGTTCGACATCGCTTTCCATGGCGAAGCCGGCGACGCACCGCTCGCCGTCCTCGTCATAATCGACGACATCACGCCGGATCGGCTCCAGGCGATCGGCCGTTTCTGGTCGACGATGTGGCGGCGAAAGATTCCGCCCGACGATCGCTTGACCACCCCGCGACGCCAGCGAATGCGAACCATGCTCCGAGCGGTTGACGCGCATTATGAGGGTGAGACCTATCGCGCGATCGGCGAAACCCTTTTCCTCGGACACCAGATCGACGCGCAATCCTGGGTCGGAAACTCTGTCCGTGAAACCACGATCCGCCTCGTGCGCGACGGCGTGAAACTCGTTGACGGCGGTTACCGCTCCCTCCTGCGCCGACCCCGTCGATCATAGCCCGCCGTCCATCGGCTGGGACGTGTCGAAACTGGATTCCTATCTTCGACATCGTCCGGCCCACCGTCTTCACGCCACCGTGCTCTCGAACCGCCGCCTGACGGCAGCGGCCCCCGATGAGACCACGGAGGCTCGACAATGGCCGAAACAACCGCCGGCATCCCGCCACGCTACCTGCGCACGCAGGAAGCCGCTCGCTTTCTCGGACTGTCCGAGCGCACGCTTGAGAAGCACCGCACCTACGGCACCGGTCCGGCCTACCGGAAGCTCGGCGGTCGAGTCGTTTACGCCATCGAAGATTTGCAGACCTGGGCCGATCGTGGCCTTGTCAGCTCGACGTCGGACCCGCGCGGCACGGTGCTTCCCGCGAAGAGGCAGGAGCCCACGGACCGGCGTTTCGCCGGCCGCCAGCCGCGCTGAGACGTCCGGCTATGTCGTCCCGCCAGCATCACCCCGACGAACGTGCGCAGCTCGATCTGTTCCGGGCGCTGCCCGGCGATCTCGCGCCGCGCGACGCGCAGGACCTCATGGCCTATCCGTTCTTCTCGCTCGCCAAATCGAAGCGCCTGGCGCCGATCGACTTCAAGGCTGGCTCCGTTGTCATCCGGGTCGAGGCCGTTGCCGAGCACGGCATAGCGACGATCTGGGATGCCGACGTCCTGATCTGGGCTGCTTCCCAAATCGTCGAAGCGCGTGACGTCGGGCTGCGCCCGTCGCGCCTCATGGCGACCACGCCCTATGAGATCCTGAACTTCATCGGACGCGGCGTCTCGCTGCGCGATTACGACCGGCTGAAGGCCGCGCTCGACCGGCTTCAATCCACCACCATCGCGACCTCGATCCGCCAGCCGACCGAGCGGCGGATGCACCGCTTCTCCTGGATCAACGAGTGGAAGGAGCGCGCCGATCACCGCGGCCGGCCGCTCGGGCTCGAACTGATCTTGCCCGACTGGTTCTACGGCGCGGTGCTCGACGATGCTTTGGTGCTGACCATCGACCGCAACTATTTCGGGCTGACCGGCGGCCTGGAGCGCTGGCTCTATCGCCTCGTGCGCAAGCATGGCGGCAAACAGGAGTTCGGCTGGAGCTTCGATTTCCCGCATCTCCACGCCAAGTCCGGCAGCCTCTCGCCGCTCAAGCACTTCGCCTACGACCTGCGCGACATCGTCCGCCGCCAGCCGCTGCCTGGCTACCGCCTGACCATCGAGCAATGCGTCGGCGGTCCCGAGATCCTGTCCTTCGTACCGACCGATCCCGACGCTCTCGGCATCCCGCGCCGCCGTCGCCGCTCGACAACTCGCCCTGGGGATAAGCTGTGAATCATCTCGTGCTATCAGGGACCGGCACTATCGTGCCATCGGGGACCGGACTCTCGTGCTATCGGGGACCGAAATCGCCGATTCATCGCGCTAAATCAGCGCCTTGCGAGCCCCGTAACTTATCTAACCTAGATTCCTACGGAATCTTTCTAACGGAAGTCCGTTTTTCGACGGCTGTGGACGAGTCCCCGATCGCCGGGGGCCCGTCATGATCGTCGCGCTCCTCAACCAGAAGGGCGGCGTCGGCAAGACGACGCTCGCCCTGCATCTCGCCGGCGAATGGGCGCGCAATGGCAAGCGCGTGACGCTGATCGACGCCGATCCACAAGGCTCGGCGCTGGACTGGTCGCAGCAGCGCAGCCGGGAGGGATTGGAACGGCTGTTCGGTGTCGTCGGCCTGGCGCGCGATACGCTCCACCGCGAAGCGCCGGAGCTGGCGCGCGACGTCGATCACGTCGTCATCGACGGACCGCCGCGTGTCGCCGGGCTAATGCGCTCGGCGCTACTGGCCGCCGACCTCGTACTGATCCCCGTCCAGCCATCGCCGCTCGACGGCTGGGCGTCGGCCGAGATGCTGACGCTGCTTAACGAAGCGCGGATCTACCACCCGGACCTGAAAGCCCGGTTCGTGCTGAACCGCTGCGCGGCGCGTACAGTGCTCGCCCGGGAGACCGCCGAGACGCTGGCCGATCATGACCCGCCGCCGCTCCTGACAACCATCGGCCAGCGCATCGCTTTTGCCGATGTCGTTCAGACCGGACGGCTCGCCGCCGAGCAGGACGATACCTCGCCTGCCGCGCGGGAGATCGCCGCACTCGCCGCCGAAGTCGCGAGGATCGGCGTATGAGCGAGCGGTCCCCGAAACACAGCTTCGCCGCTCGGCCGGCGGACCCGGAAAGCTGGATCAAGGCGCCAGACCGGCCATCGCCGCGCGCGGAGCCCGCGGCCGACTTCGCTGCCCGACTGACGATCGACGTCACCGCCGACATGCGCGGCCGGATCAAGATCGCAGCCTTCCAGCGCGGACAGACCGTCGCCGACATGCTGCGCGCCCTGTTCGAGCGCGAATTCCCACACAGCGAAGGAGATCCACGATGATCGGCGTCGCCGACGCATCGGTGCGCAGCGGCTTGCCGCGTGCGCTTGCCGCCGATGCCCTGACCCATGTCGAGCTGACGTGGATTGAGAAGAAGATCGAGTTCTGGATCAGGTTCGGTCGCGAGGCCGCCGAACAGATCCTCGACCGCCGCCGGCGCGTCGTGTCGTTCGCACCGAACAGCGTCTTCGCCTTCGTTCGCTGGACTTCCAACGATTACGGCACCGCGCTGTCGCGCCTCGACATCGTCCGCGCCGTGAATGCCGGTGAGCACTGTCAGACCCTGCCATTCGTGCGCCCCGGTGGCGACATCCTGCTGCGCGCCGATGGCTGGCCGAAGGTCGAGCGCGTGCTCCAGCTCATCGATGCGATCGAGGCGCGCGGCATCGATGCGATCGAGGTTTCACCGGATCACTGGCGTCATGTCCATAACCGGCTGACCGTCTGCGAAGCCCCGCGCGCCTACGATGCGCAGCAGCACCGCGCCTTCATTCTGCGCCGGGAGATTGGCGCATGACGCGGCTCGCCTATGCCTTGGTCACGACGGCCGCCGTGTCGCTGCTCGGCATCGCGTCGATCGCCTCGTTCGAGCCGAAGCTGATCTGGAATGCTTCGGCGAGCACGCCGATCGGCCTGTACGCGATCGGCGCACCTGGCCGGCTGGATGTTACCGATCTGGTCGCAGTCCGCGCGCCCGAGCCGCTCGCGACCTTCCTCTCGGACGGCGGATATCTGCCGCGCGGCGTGCCTCTCATGAAGCACGTCGCGGCGCTTCCCGGGCAGCGCGTGTGCAGAACAGGGCTCGCCATCACGGTCGATGCGGTGCCGATGGGCGATGCGCTGGACCACGACCGTCGCGGCCGAACATTGCCGATCTGGCAAGGCTGCCGCGTGGTCGCGGACGGTGAGCTGTTCCTGATGAACTGGGAAGTCCGCGACAGCCTCGACGGCCGCTACTTCGGTCCGCTCCCCGCCAGCTCGGTCATTGGCCGGGCCACCCCGCTCTACACCGACGAGGACGGCGATGGCCGCTTCGTCTGGCGCGCGCCGACGCGGTGACGGCACGCCCATGACCTTGTCCACCGCACAGCCACGGAGAAAATCATGTCCCTGATCGGTCAATTCACGCGCGACGATTCCGGCTTCATCGGCCATTTGCAAACGCTCTTGTTGCAGCAGGACATCATCATCATTCCGACCGAGGCCTCCGATGCCGAGAATGCGCCGGATTTCCGCGTTCATGTCTTCGACGGTATGAACAACGAACCCGGCGCCGAGATCGGCGCGGGTTGGAAGCGCACCGGCGAGAAGGCCGGCGACTACGTCTCGCTACAGATCGACGATCCAACCTTCGATCATCCGATCCGCGCCAACCTCTTCCAGTCGGCTGATGACAAATCCGCCTGGGGCCTGCACTGGAATCGCCCGCCGAAGCGTGGCGGGCGGGACTGAGCGATGCCCGTCATTCGCTCGCAAACTGTCGTCGGTGGGAGGATCGCCCTCCGACGCACAGCCTTCCTTCTCCTTTCCGGCCTGCTTCTCACCGCGCCGCTCGCACCTGCCGCCACTGCACAGGAGATGCCCGCCGATCGCCCATCACGCGTCGATCCCTATGCGACGTTCATCGCAGAGGCGGCGCAACGGTTCGGCGTGCCAGAGGCGTGGATTCGCGCCGTGATGCGCGTCGAAAGCCGTGGCGATGCGCGCGCCATCTCGTCTGCCGGCGCGCGGGGTTTGATGCAAATCATGCCCGCCACCTGGGCTAGCCTTCGTACCCGTCACGGCCTCGGCGCGAATCCCTACGATCCGCGCGACAACATCCTGGCGGGCGCGGCGTATCTGCGCGAAATGCACGACCGCTACGGTTCGCCGGGCTTCCTCGCGGCCTACAATGCCGGTCCCGGTCGCTACGAAGAATCTCTCGCCGGCCGTCCGCTGCCCGCTGAAACGCGCACCTATGTCGCCATGCTCGGACCCGTCGTCGGCGGCGGCGAGATGGTCTCCCCCGTCGTGGTGGCGGCCGCCGATCCGCTCGCCTGGACCCGTGCGCCGCTCTTCGTCGTGCAGCCATCAAGCAGCATGACCGTCGCTCCGGTGCAACGTGAAAGCGCGCCGGATGAAGCAACAACGCCAGCCCCGGCGCGCGATCCAAACACGATTGCGCCACGCACCGATGGGCTGTTCGTGGCTCGCAATGCATCAGGAAGCCCCCGATGACGGCGTTCGCACCGAATCGGGGAATGGCGGGCTCTGGCGGACAGATGGCGGTCCGGGGAGGAGGAGCAGGCAACACAACCGCTCGATGGCGAGATAAAAGCGCGCGATGTGCGGCTTGGTGCGGTCGTGTGTTTTCAGGGACTTACAGCGCATTTGCGCGAGGTGCGCCTGATCGGCGCAGCCTGCGCTATCGCGATATCGTCAAGGATTTCATCGGCTTTGCGCGATGTGCGGAGCCCCGGCCATGAGAGGCGAGGACGATTTCCGCATCCGACCGGGCCGCATCCGCTCGACCCGGGCGCAACAGGCGCGGCCCTTCATCGCACAGGCGCTCGCCGCCGCCCAGCGCGCCGGCGGCAGCGTTTCGCGCTCCGGCAAGATCAGCTCGGGCAACCGCTCGCGGTTCGGTCGCGGCCAGCGCGCGACGGTGCAGGCCAACCGGCTGCTCACCAGCCGATCGCGCAACACGGTCATCAAGACCCGTGTCGTTCGCCACACCGCGCGGGCCGCACCGCTCTCCGCTCACCTCAATTATCTGCGGCGCGAGGGCGTCACCCGGGATGGGGAGAAGGCGAAGCTGTTCGGGCCGGAGATCGAGGACGCCGATCCGAAGGCCTTCGCCGAGCGGACCCAAGATGATCGCCATCATTTCCGCTTCATCGTCTCGCCCGAGGACGCGACGGAGATGTGCGACCTCAAGACCTATGCCCGCGACCTGATGGGCCAGATGGAAAAGGACCTGGCTACCCGCCTCGACTGGGTCGGCGTCGATCACTGGAACACCGACAACCCGCACGTCCACATCATCCTGCGGGGCCGCACCGACGACGGCCAGGACCTCGTCATCTCCCGCGACTATATCAAGGAGGGCATGCGCGCCCGCGCGCAGGATCTCGTCACTCAGGAACTGGGGCCGCGCACCGATCACGAGATCCGCCGCAACCTCGAACGGCAGATCGAGGCGGAACGCTGGACCAACCTCGACCGGCAACTTGCCCGCGACGGCTATCGCACCGGCGTGGTTGATCTCGCCCCGCACCCCGACCGCCAGCCCGACGAATTCCATGCGATGAAAGTCGGCCGGCTGCGCAAGCTGGAGACGCTCGGGCTCGCGGATCAGGTCGGTCCCGGCCAATGGGTCGTGTCCGAGAACGCCGAAGCGACCCTGCGCGAGCTGGGCGAGCGCGGCGACATCATCAAACGCATTCATCGCGGCCTGACCGAGCGCGGCATCGAGCGCGGAGCGGCCAGCTATGTCCTCGCCGGCGAAAGCCTCAACGATCCTGTCGTCGGCCGGTTGGTCGATCGCGGTCTCGACGACGAGCTGAAGGGCACGGCCTATGCCGTGATCGACGGCACGGACGGCCGCACCCATCACATCAAGCTGCCCGACCTCGATGCCGCCGGTGACAGCGCACCCGGCTCGATCGTCGAGCTGCGCAAATTCGATGACGCGCAGGGCCGCCGCCGCGTCGCGCTCGCGGTACGCTCCGATCTCGACATCGAACGGCAAGTCAGTGCCAACGGCGCCACCTGGCTCGACCGGCAGGCGATCGCCCGCGATCCCGTCGCGCTCGGCGGTGGCGGTTTCGGCGCGGAGGTGCGCCAGGCGATGGACAAGCGGGCCGACCATCTCGTTGGCCAAGGCCTCGCCGAGCGGCAAACCCGCGGCGTCAGCTTCTCGCCAGGGCTGATCGATACGCTGCGTCAGCGCGAGGTGGAAGCACTTGGCGAAAAGCTCGCGGCCGAGACCAGCCGGCAATTCTCGAAGGCCGGGACGGGCGAATATGTGGCGGGCACCTATCGCCAGCGCTTCGCGCTCGCGTCGGGCCGCTTCGCCATGATCGACGACGGCCTCGGCTTCCAGCTCGTGCCCTGGTCCCCAACCCTTGAACGCCAGATCGGTCAGCACGTCTCCGGCGTGTCGCGCGGCGCTGGCGGCGTCGATTGGAGCTTCGGTCGCAATCGCGGCCTCGGCATGTAGCCCAACCAAGAAAGGAGCGCCCGCCATGTCGGCGACCAAAATCCTCTGGGGCCAGATCCTCACCGTCTTCCTGATCGTGTTGATGACGACTTGGGGGGCTACACAATGGACAGCCTATCGTCTCGGCTTCCAGCAGCAGCTTGGGCATCCTTGGTTCGAACTCGCCGGATGGCCGATCTACTATCCGCCGTCCTTCTTCTGGTGGTGGTATGCCTACGACGCTTATGCCCCGCGGATCTTCATCGAAGGCGCCTATATCGCCGCGTCCGGCGGCTTCATCTCCATCGCCGTTGCGATCGGCATGTCGGTGTGGCGGGCGCGTGAGGCCAAGAATGCCGAGACCTTCGGCTCTGCGCGATGGGCTGATGCCAACGAAGTGCGCGCCGCTGGCCTGCTCGGCGTGGATGGCGTCGTCCTCGGGAAGTTCGACCGCGACTATCTCCGCCATGACGGGCCTGAGCATGTGCTGTGCTTCGCACCGACGCGATCCGGCAAGGGCGTCGGCCTGGTCGTGCCGTCGCTGCTGACCTGGCCGGGCTCCGCCATCGTCCACGACATCAAGGGGGAAAACTGGACGCTGACGGCCGGCTATCGCGCCCGTCATGGTCGCGTGCTCCTGTTCGATCCGACCAATACGAAGTCGGCCGCGTACAATCCGCTGCTGGAGGTTCGTCGCGGAGAGTGGGAGGTCCGCGACGTGCAGAATATCGCCGACATTCTGGTCGACCCCGAAGGCAGTCTCGAGAAGCGGAACCACTGGGAGAAGACAAGCCATGCGCTGCTGGTCGGCGCGATCCTTCACGTCCTCTATGCCGAAGCCGACAAGACCTTGGCTGGCGTCGCCGCCTTCCTCTCCGACCCGAAGCGGCCGATCGAGTCGACGCTCGCCGCCATGATGAAGACGGCCCATCTCGGCGAGGCCGGGCCGCACCCGGTCATTGCGTCCGCTGCGCGCGAGTTGCTGAACAAATCCGACAATGAGCGGTCGGGCGTGTTATCGACCGCGATGTCCTTCCTCGGCCTCTATCGTGACCCCGTCGTCGCCGAGGTCACGCGCCGCTGCGACTGGCGCATCGTCGATATCGTCGGCAGCAAGCATCCGACCACGCTCTACCTCGTGGTGCCGCCGTCGGACATCAACCGGACCAAGCCGCTGATCCGCCTGATCCTCAATCAGGTCGGCCGGCGCCTGACGGAGGATTTGCAGGCGAAGGGCAACCGCCACCGGCTACTCCTCATGCTCGACGAGTTTCCGGCGCTCGGCCGCCTCGACTTCTTCGAGAGCGCGCTCGCCTTCATGGCCGGCTACGGCCTGAAAGCGTTCCTCATCGCCCAGTCGCTGAACCAGATCGAGAAAGCCTACGGGCCGAACAACTCGATCCTCGACAACTGCCATGTGCGGGTTAGCTTCGCGACCAATGACGAACGCACCGCGAAGCGCGTCTCCGATGCGCTCGGCACCGCGACCGAGATGCGGGCGATGAAGAATTATGCCGGTCATCGCCTGTCGCCCTGGCTCGGCCACATGATGGTCTCCCGCTCGGAAACGGCACGGCAACTGATGACGCCCGGCGAGATCATGCAGCTCCCGCCCGCCGACGAGATCGTCATGGTGGCGGGCACCCCGCCGATCCGCGCGAAGAAGGCCCGCTACTATGAGGATCGCCGGTTTCAGGAGCGCATCCTGACGCCGCCGACGTTGGTGAAACCGACAACAGCCCGGCCGGACGACTGGAGCACGCTTCCTCTTCCAGCGATACCGCCCGCGGCGACCGTTACCGGCGGCGGGAGCGGATCGGAAGACGAGGATACGACCGAATCCGAGCGCCGCCATCAGCCGGAGCTGAGCCGCGCCAAGCCGGTCGAGCCGAATAGGCCAATCGAGAACGAGTTCGAGATCGATCCCCGCGATGACGCTGATGAAGACGCCGCACGCCTTTCGCGCATGAACCAGACCATGCGCCAGGTGGCGCGCCAGGCGTCCCTAGATCCCGGCGACGGCATCGAGCTGTAGGAGGCGACTCTGGCAAAGCCCCCGAAAAAGCAGCGGCTGTCGGTCTATCTTGAACCGGACGTCATGAAGGCGCTCGCCGCGCATGCCGCCCGGCGTGATCAGTCCCTCTCGCTGATCGCGGAAGCCGGCATCGCCTCCTTCCTTTCGCCCGACGCCGCCGAGCGCCAGGAAGCGGCCACGACCAAACGGCTCGACCAGCTCGACCGGCGCATGGCGCGGATGGAGCGCGACCTCGGCATCGCCGTCGAGACGTTGGCGGTGTTCGTCCGCTTCTGGGTGACCACGACCCCGGCACTGCCCGAGCCCGCCGCTCAGGCAGCGCGGGCCAAGGCCGGCGAACGCTACGAGGCGTTCGTCACCGCGCTCGGTCGGCGGCTAGCACACGGGCCGAAGCTGCGGCAGGAGATCTCGGATGATATCACGCCGAGCCACGACGCGGAATGATGAGAGCGCGGACCGACAATGATCGCTGTCCCCAAGTCATTTTAATCTTCGCATCAGTCTTCAAACTGGATGCGCAGCCTCATTCCCGCCCGGACTTTGCCGAATGGCGACATGCGCAACAAATCGTCCTTGGGTTCTGGCAAGCCCCAGCTCTCGCTCGCTCGGCTGCCGCTTGTTGTCCGTTCCTGAGAGCGTGCTTGCACCATAGGGGGTCCCGCCGCTGACCTCGTCGAGCCCCATAAGGTCGGTCGCGCTGTAAGGTAAACCGACGACAATCATGCCGTGGTGCAGGAGAGTCGGAATGCTGGTGAGGATCGTCGCCTCCTGGCCACCGTGTTGCGTCGCCGACGACGTGAAGATCGAAGCGACTTTCCCGATCAATTTTCCGGCGTGCCAGAGTCCTCCAGTCTGGTCGAGGAAGTTCCGCATCTGCGCGGCCATCCCACCGAAGCGCGTCGGTACACCCAGGACAATGCCGTCGTAGTCCGCCAGCTCATCGGGCACCGCGATCGGAGCAGATTGATCCACCTTGAAGCCATAGGCCGAGGCGGTCTCGGGAGGTACAATCTCCGGCACCCGCTTGATCGTCGCATGGGCGCCGCTGTCGCGAACACCATCGGCGACGGCATGAGCCATTTGTTCGATATGGCCATAGCTCGAATAATACAGGATCAAGATCTTGGTCATGGCTTTCCTCATGAAATTGGAGTGCAGGTTGAGATTCGGCGCGCGCGTCCGATCAGGCGGCCTGCACAGCCAGGGCCACTGCGAAGGCGGCGATCGCGGCCATACCGACCAGCCACGACAGCGACCGCAACATGTTGATCTTGAGCCAGTAGCCGATGCTGAAGGTCGTCCGCACGACCATCCAGGTGATCGCGGACCAATAGGTCACGGGTGTCGTGACATCCATGGCCACCGCCACGGCCGCAATCGGCACATACATCGCGATCGACTCGATGTTGTTACGCAGAGTTCGCGTTGCCCGGCCCGTTAGCCCATCTTCGGACAGCGGAGCGGATCTGTCGCTCATCAAGAACTGCGCTCCGCGCGTCTTCATATTGGTTACGTGCTGCACGAGCACGGAAACCCAAATGAGGATGCCTGCAAAAATAAGTGACTGAGCTTCCAAGAACATCTCCATCCGTATGAATTGTGTCGCCATTTACCAGACGATACTTGCCCATTCGGATTTCGTTGGGTAGCCTGATCAAACAACTAAGAGTAATTCGTATTTCGAATGACCGACAAGCTAGGCGCCCTCCATCTCCTTGGCCGCGTGGCCCGCACCGGAAGCTTCGGCGCGGCGGCCCGTGAGACCGGTCTGTCGCAGCCATCCGTGTCACGCATCGTCGCGGGCCTGGAGCGAGATGTTGGCGTCACGCTGCTCTCACGCTCGACACGCGCCGTTACCCTGACCGAAGCGGGCATGCAGTATCTCGCCCGGATCGAACCGGTGCTGGCAGCGCTTGAGGAAGCCGATCACGAAGCCCGAGGCACGGGCGAACTGAAAGGCGTGCTGCGTCTGGGCGCCACGACCAGCTTTGCAATGCGCGAGCTTGTTCCTCGTCTGCCGACCTTCATGGATCGGCATCCCTCACTGCGGGTCGATCTCGTGCTCGCCGATAGTCGGCAGGACTTGATCAATGAAGCTGTCGACGTGGCTCTGCGCTTCGGCGCGCTCGATGACTCCAGTTTGACGGCCCGTAAGCTGGGAAGTTCTCTAAGAATGCTCGTGGCGTCGCCCGCTTATCTCGAGCGCGCCGGCACGCCGCAAAGGCCGGCCGATTTATCCTCCCACGCCTTGATCATGGGCCCTTCCGGCATGCGACCAGACGGATGGACATTCCGCGCCCGAGGCAAGTCCGTATCTGTCCGCCTTGAGAGCAAGCTCAATATCTCCGTGAACGAAGTCGCGATCTCAGCGGCGCTAGCGGGTCTCGGCATCGCCTCCACGGCGGCGTGGGGGTGTCGCGATGAAGTGCGCAGCGGCGCTCTCGTGCAAATCTTGCCCGGTTGGGAAATGGGCTCGGTCGATGTACACGCGGTCCTGCCTGCGGGAAGAGCCGCAAAGCCCGCCTCACGCGCTCTCCTTGAGTATCTTTCTGCAACGATGAATCCTTGAGATCGCCCACGGAAGCTATCGTCGACTCGCCCTAGTCGCGCGTGACGCAGATAGCGCGAGCGCCGTCTTGCGCAAGTAACCTCACAATCCGCCATTCTCCTGTCTTTGTACGCCACAGTACGACGACCACATTATGGTTGTTGTAATGACCTGAATTCTGCCTCTTCTACTCAACCCCGATCCAGGGCCGCACTTCGCGGACCCGCAAGAGAACGGGGACGATGTGGCGGCCACTCACCAGAAATCCGAGGCGATCCTTCGCGGCGCGCGCATGCTGCGCACCGCGCTCGGCCCCGCCATCGCCCGGTTTCTGGAAGACCCCGCGATCGTCGAGGTGATGCTCAACCCCGATGGGCGGCTCTGGGTCGACCGGCTTTCCGAGGGACTTGCCGATACAGGTGAGCTGCTTTCGCCGTCTGACGGCGAGCGGATCATCCGCCTCGTCGCCCACCATGTCGGCGCGGAGGTTCATCCCGGCGCACCGCGCGTGTCCGCCGAGCTGCCCGAGACGGGGGAGCGGTTCGAGGGGCTGTTGCCCCCTGTGGTATCCGCGCCGGCCTTCGCGATCCGCAAGCCCGCCGTCGCCGTGTTCACGCTCGACGACTACGTCGCAGCCGGAATCATGGCGGCGGCTCAGGCCGAGACCCTGCGCCAGGCCGTCGCCGACCGCCGCAACATCCTCGTCGCCGGCGGCACCTCGACTGGGAAGACAACCCTCACCAACGCACTGCTAGCCGAAGTCTCCAAGACCTCGGATCGCGTCGTGCTGATCGAAGACACCCGCGAGCTGCAATGCGCGGCGCCGAATCTCGTCGCCATGCGGACCAAGGACGGCGTCGCCTCGCTCTCCGATCTCGTCCGTTCCTCTCTTCGCCTGCGCCCAGACCGCATCCCGATCGGCGAGGTCCGCGGCGCCGAGGCCCTCGACCTGCTCAAGGCCTGGGGCACCGGCCACCCCGGCGGCGTCGGGACCATCCACGCCGGCACCGCGATCGGCGCGCTGCGCCGCATGGAACAGCTCATCCAGGAAGCCGTCGTCACCGTTCCGCGCGCGCTGATCGCCGAGACGATCGATCTCGTCGCCGTGCTCTCCGGCCGGGGCTCCTCGCGCCGCCTGGCCGAACTCGCCCGCATCGAGGGCCTCGGCCCCGACGGCGATTACCGCGTCACCCCCGCAAACCAGCCCCTCACAGGAGACCCGTCATGATCAAGCATGCCCTGCGCATCCGTCGCCACATCGCCACGGCGGTGTCGGTCACCTTCCTCACACTCGCACTCGCACCCGCCGCCCACGCCTCCGGCTCGTCGATGCCCTGGGAAGCGCCGCTTCAGTCGATCCTTGAATCGATCGAGGGACCGGTCGCCAAGATCATCGCCGTGATGATCATCATCATCACCGGACTGACACTCGCTTTCGGCGACACGTCGGGAGGTGCCCGTAAGCTGATCCAGATCGTGTTCGGCCTGTCGATCGCCTTCGCCGCGTCCAGCTTCTTCCTGTCCTTCTTCTCGTTCGGCGGCGGAGCGCTCGTCTGATGGCCGACGGCGCGGATCATGGCGGCGAGTTGCCGGGCTTCTCGGTCCCGGTCCACCGGGCGCTGACCGAGCACATCCTGCTCGGCGGCGCCCCGCGCTCGCTCGCCATCCTAAACGGCACGCTGGCGGCCGCGCTCGGCCTTGGCCTCCGTCTCTGGCTGGTCGGCCTCGGTCTCTGGGCCGTGGGACATTTCGCGGCCGTCTGGGCGGCCAAACGCGATCCACAGTTCGTCGACGTCGTGCGCAAGCATCTGCGCATCCCCGGCCACCTGTCCGTCTGAGGAGCGACGTCGATGATGAACCTCGCCGAATATCGCAACCGCAATACCCGGCTCGCCGACTACCTCCCATGGGTCGCACTGGTCGGCGAAGGTATCGTGCTGAACAAGGACGGCAGCCTGCAGCGCACGGCGCGCTTCCGCGGTCCCGACCTCGACAGCGCCGTGCCTGCCGAGCTGGTCGCCGTCGCCGGCCGACTCAATAACGCCTTCCGTCGCCTCGGTTCCGGTTGGGCGATCTTCGTCGAGGCGCAGCGCCACGGCGCCGCGACCTATCCGGCCAGCATGTTCGCCGACAGCGCCTCCGGCCTGGTCGACGCCGAGCGCAAGGCCGACTTCGAAGAGGCCGGCGCGCATTTCGAGTCGAGCTACTTCCTGACCTTCCTCTATCTGCCGCCGGCCGAGGATGCTGCCCGCGCAGAGACATGGCTCTACGAGGGCCGCGATCATGTTGGTGTCGATGCACACGAGATCCTGCGCGGCTTTGCCGACCGCACCGATCGAATCCTTCAGCTCATCGACGCCTTCATGCCGGAATGCGCCTGGCTCGAAGACGGCGAGACGCTGACCTACCTGCACTCGACCGTCTCGACGAAGCGACATCGCGTCCGTGTCCCCGAAACGCCGATGTATCTCGATGCGCTTCTGGCCGATCAGCCGCTAACGGGCGGCCTCGAACCCCGGCTCGGCGATGCGCATATCCGCATCCTCACCATCGTCGGCTTTCCGACCGCGACTACGCCCGGCGTCCTCGACGAACTGAACCGGCTGGCCTTTCCCTATCGCTGGTCGACGCGGGCCGTGCTGCTCGACAAGACCGACGCCACCAAACTGCTGACCAAGATCCGGCGGCAATGGTTCGCCAAGCGCAAGTCGATCGCCGCCATCCTCAAGGAGGTGATGACCAACGAGGCTTCCGCGCTCGTCGACACCGATGCGGCCAACAAGGCCGCCGACGCCGACATGGCGCTGCAGGAGCTGGGCGCCGACTACGCCGGCCAGGCCTATGTGACCGCGACCATCACCGTCTGGGACGACGATCCCCGCATTGCAGCCGAGAAGCTGCGGACGGTCGAGAAGGTTATCCAGGGCCGCGACTTCACGGCCATGCCCGAGACGATCAACGCGGTGGACGCCTGGCTCGGGTCGCTGCCCGGCCATGTCTACGCCAACGTCCGGCAACCGCCGATCAACACATTGAATCTCGCCCACATGATCCCGCTTTCGGCGGTGTGGGCGGGACCGGAACGGGACGAGCATTTTGCAGCACCCCCACTGCTGTTCGGCAAGACCGAAGGCTCCACCCCGTTCCGGCTCTCCATCCATGTCGGCGACGTCGGCCATACGCTGATCGTCGGGCCGACGGGCGCCGGCAAGTCGGTGCTGCTGGCGCTCATGGCGCTGCAGTTCCGGCGCTATCCGCAGTCCCAAGTCTTCGCCTTCGACTTCGGCGGGTCGATCCGCGCCGCCGCGCTCGCCATGCGCGGCGACTGGCATGATCTCGGCGGCGGCCTCACTGAAGGCGCCGACGACAGCGTGTCGCTTCAGCCGCTAGCCCGGATCGACGACGTCGCCGAGCGAGCCTGGGCATCCGACTGGCTTGTCGCGATCCTGGCGCGCGAGAGCGTCCCCGTCACGCCCGAGGTGAAGGAGCACCTCTGGTCGGCGCTTTCGTCACTGGCCTCCGCGCCAATCGTCGAGCGGACGCTGACAGGTCTCTCGGTCCTGCTTCAATCCAACGATTTGAAACAGGCGCTGCGGTCCTATTGCGTCGGCGGTCCTTATGGTCGGCTGCTCGACGCCGAAGCCGAGCATCTTGGCGAAGCCAATGTTCAGGTCTTCGAGACCGAAGGGCTGATCGGCACCGGCGCGGCCGCAGCCGTGCTCGCCTATCTGTTCCACCGCATCGAGGACCGCCTCGACGGCCGGCCGACGCTGCTGATCGTGGATGAAGGCTGGCTGGCGCTGGACGACGAGGGCTTCGCGGGTCAGCTCCGCGAGTGGCTGAAGACGCTACGCAAGAAGAACGCGAGCGTCATCTTCGCTACGCAGTCTCTGTCGGACATCGACGGCTCGGCGATCGCGCCGGCCATTATCGAGAGCTGCCAGACCCGCATCCTGCTGCCCAACGAACGCGCCATCGAGCCTCAGATCACGGCCATCTATCGCCGCTTCGGCCTCAATGATCGCCAGATCGAAATCCTCGCGCGGGCGATGCCCAAACGCGATTACTACTGCCAGTCCCGGCGCGGCAACCGGCTGTTTGAGCTCGGCCTGTCCGACGTCGCACTGGCGCTCTGCGCCGCATCATCGAAGCAGCATCAGGCGCTCATCGCGGAAGTCCATGCCCGCAGCGGCACGGACGGCTTCCTTGCCGAGTGGCTCGCCGAAAACCGGCTTGCCTGGGCCGCCGACCTCGTCGCCGACCTCACCAACGTCACCCCCCAAACTGACCCGGAGGCACGCCCATGACACGTTCCGTTCGTTCCCGCTCGCGCATGCTGCGCTTGACCGCCGCGCTGTTCACCGCATCCGTTTCCGCGATCCCGTTTTTCGCGGTGCCCGCGCACGCGCAGTTCGGGGGGATCGTCTATGACCCGACGAACTACGCTCAGAATCTTCTGACCGCCACGCGGTCGCTACAGCAGATCAACAACCAGATCACGTCGCTCCAGAACGAGGCGACGGGCCTGATCAATCAGGCGCGCAATCTCACCAGCCTGCCATTTTCGTCTCTCCAGCAGCTCCAACAGTCCGTCCAGCGCACCCAGCAACTTCTCGGCGAAGCTCAGCGCATCGCCTATAACGTCCAGAACATCGACCAGGCTTTCCGCACGACCTACGGCGATGCGTCGATGTCCGCCTCGGACCAGCAGCTCGTCACCGGCGCTCGCGAACGCTGGCAAAACACCGTCGGCGGCTTGCAGGACGCCATGCGCGTCCAAGCCGGTGTGGTCGGCAATATCGACACGAACCGGACCCAGATGTCGGCGCTGGTTGGCCAGAGCCAAGGCGCGACCGGCGCGCTGCAGGCGACCCAGGCGGGCAACCAGCTCCTTGCGCTGCAAGCACAGCAACTCGCTGACCTCACGGCTGTCGTCGCAGCCAATGGCCGGGCCCAGAGCCTATCCGAAGCGGAGCGCTCCGCCGCCGCCGAACAGGGCCGTGAGCAGCGCCGCCGGTTCTTGACGCCGGGCGCCGGCTATCAGCCCGGCAACGCCCGCATGTTCCCGAACGGCAACTGAGGACGCGACGATGGACGGCAAGATGCTCGCCCGGCTCGGCGCCGTCGTGTTCGTGGCGGTCGCGATCACCGCGACCGCAATCGAGATGAACCGGAAGGAGGAAGCGCCGGAGGCGTGGCCTTCCGGTCGGATGACGCAGGTGCAAGCTGATCCGCTGCGAGACGCGCTGATCCGGTGTCAGTCCCTGGGCGAGGCCGGACCGCGCGATCCGGCCTGCCTGCGCGCCTGGGCGGAGAACCGCAACCGCTTCCTCGCACCCGGCGCGCGTCCTGCCGAGCGACTGCCGGACATGCCGCCGGCTCCGCAGGTCAATGTCATCCCCCAACCGGGCCGCACCGATCAGCCGGTCTTCGAGCCTCCCGCACCGATCGCGCCGCCGCAGCTCGACCAGGCGAGATAACATCATGGGCGGCACAGGCGTCATCGACCATTTTCTCGAGGTCTTCACCCGCTACATCGATAGCGGCTTCGGCCTGCTCAGTGGCGAAGTGGCCTTCATTGCGACGACGCTGATCGTCATCGACGTGACTCTGGCGGCACTGTTCTGGTCATGGGGCGCCGACGACGACATCATGGCGCGCCTGGTGAAGAAGACGCTGTTCGTCGGCGTCTTCGCCTACATTATCGGCAACTGGAATAACCTCGCCCGCATCATCTTCGAGAGCTTCGCCGGCCTCGGCCTGAAAGCCAGCGGCACCAGCTTCACCACGGCCGATCTCCTACGCCCCGGTAAGGTCGCGCAGACCGGACTGGACGCCGGCCGACCGCTGCTCGACTCGATTTCCAGCCTGATGGGCTACTGGTCGTTCTTTGAGAACTTCATCCAGATCGCCTGCATGTTCCTGGCCTGGGCGTTGGTGCTGCTCGCTTTCTTCATCCTCGCGATCCAGCTCTTCGTCACGCTCATCGAGTTCAAGCTGACGACCCTCGCCGGCTTCGTGCTGATCCCGTTCGGCCTGTTCGGCAAATCGGCATTCATGGCCGAGCGCGTGCTGGGCAACGTCATCTCCTCCGGCATCAAGGTGCTTGTCCTGGCCGTGATCATCGGCATCGGCTCGACGCTGTTCTCCGAATTCACGGCCGGCTTTGGCGGCGCAACCCCGACGATCGACGAGGCCATGGCGATCGTGCTCGCCGCCCTGTCGTTACTCGGCCTCGGCATCTTCGGGCCCGGCATTGCCAGCGGCATCGTCTCCGGCGGCCCGCAGCTCAGCGCGGGCGCTGCTGTCGGCACCGGCATGGCCGCTGGTGGCATGGTCGCGCTCGGTGCTGGCGCGGTTGGCGCGGTGGCGTCGGGTGGCGCGACCTTGGCTGGCGGCGCGGCCGCCGCTGCCCGTAGCGGCGCCGCTATGGCTGGTGGAGCGTCCACCGCCTACAGCCTCGGCGCCGCCGGCCAGTCTGGCGCGGCCGGCGTCGCTTCGGGCCTTGGCGGCGTGGCACGAGCCGGCGGTAGCGCGGCTGCCTCCCCGCTCCGCCGTGCCGCATCACAGGCCGCAGACAGCTTGCGGTCCAGCTTCAACGCTGGGGGCAAGGCCGCCTTCGAAGCGACGGGCGGCTCCTCGACCATGGGCTCTACTGGCGCGGCATCCACCGGAGACGGAGCCGGCGCAGGCGGCTCTCCGACTGCTGGCGGCCCGCCCGCCTGGGCCCAGCGGATGCGCCGCTCACAGCACATGACCCACGCCATTCAGGCCACGGCACATGCCGTCCGTTCCGGCGACGCCCATGGCGGCGGCTCATCCATCAACCTTTCCGAAGGCGATCGCTGATGTTCAAACGACCCTCCACTCACTACGGCAAAGCCGCAGAACCCGAGACCCCCTATCAGCGTGCCGCCCAGGTCTGGGACGAGCGCATCGGCGCTTCGCGCGTTCAGGCGAAGAACTGGCGGCTCATGGCCTTCGGCTCGCTGATCCTGTCAGCCGGTTTCGCCACCGCGTTGGTCGTGCAGTCGGCACGCGGAACGATCGTGCCATGGGTGGTGCAGGTCGACCGGCTTGGTCAGGCTCAAGCCGTTGCGCCCGCCGAGGCCGACTATCGGCCGACCGACCCTCAGATCGCCTTCCACCTGGCGCGCTTCATCGAGCAGGTGCGCTCGATCCCTGCCGACGCGATCATCGTTCGCCAGAACTGGCTACGGGCGTACGACTTCACGACCGATCGCGGGGCGATGGCTCTGAACGACTATGCACGGTCGAACGACCCCTTCACCAAGGTCGGCCGCCAACAGGTGGCCGTCGACGTCTCGAGCGTCATTCGCGCTTCGCCCGACAGCTTCCGCGTCGCCTGGGTCGAGCGTCGCTACGAGAACGGTCAGATCGCCGAGACCACACGTTGGACCGCGATCCTGACGATCGTCGTGCAGGTCCCCCGCAATGCCGACCGCCTGAGGGCGAATCCGCTCGGCATCTATGTCAACGCCATCAACTGGTCACGGGAGCTTGGGCAATGAAGCCGTCTTTCCGTAAAGTCGGCAATCCGGCTTCACACATCCTCGTGTTTCCGTCTCTGCGCAAATCCGCATTGCCGTTCGTGTTGCTGGCGACGTCCGCCCTCGCCGGATGCGCCACCACCACGCCGCCGCCGGAAATCTCCTACGACAATGCCGCTCCGGCCGTGCAGACCATCGATCCGCCCGGACCTGTGCAGGTTGTCGAATTGCCGCGGCCGCTACCGCTGCCAGGTCAGATGAAGCCGGTTGAGGAAACGCGGCGCGCGCCCGAGCCGGCCGATCCTGCGGCGAGGGTGAACCAGGCCAATGCGGCCGCGCGCATCCAGCCAGTGCGGGACGGCTTCATCAACTCGATGCAGGTCTATCCCTTCACTCAGGGCGCGCTTTATCAGGTCTATACGGCTGTCGGGCAGATCACCGACGTTGCATTGCAGCCCGGCGAGCAGCTCGTTGGCGCCGGTCCCGTTGCCGCCGGCGATACAGTCCGCTGGATCATCGGCGATACCGAAAGCGGATCGGGTGCGACGCGCCAAATCCACATCTTGGTGAAGCCAACCCGCGCGGATCTGATGACGAACTTGGTCATCAACACCAACCTGCGCACCTACCACATGGAGCTGCGCTCGACGGAGCGCACCTACATGGCGTCGGTCTCCTGGCAGTATCCGCAGGACCAGCTCATCGCGCTGCGCCGGCAGAACTCGCAGGCAGAGGCGACGCAGCCGGTGGCGAGCGGAGTTGATCTCGCCAACGTCAACTTCCGGTACGCGATCGAGGGTGATCGCGCGCCTTGGCGGCCGCTGCGCGCTTTCGACGATGGCCGTCAGGTCTTCATCGAGTTTCCGCGCGGCATCGGTCAGGGCGAGATGCCGCCGCTCTTCGTCGTCGGACCGGAGGGGAATTCCTCGGAACTGGTGAACTATCGCGTCCGCGGACACCACATGATCGTCGACCGCCTCTTCGCAGCCGCCGAGCTACGCTTCGGTTCCGGCGATAACCAGAAGCGCGTCCGCATCACCCGCACCGATGGGAGGCCCGCGTCGTGAGCGAGCGCGACCCCCGAAACGAGGAAGTGCCCGACGACGAGGCTCAGTCCCTGACCGGCGAGCCGGCTAGCCCGGCGCCGATGCGGCTGCGCGCCGAGCCGCCGCGTGTCACCCGGCTATCGCGCAAGGTCCTCGCGGGAATTGGCCTCGTCGCCAGCGTCGGGATCGGTGGCGCGCTTGTCTATGCACTTCAGACCCGCGACGGTGGCCGCCCGAACGAGGAGCTCTACTCGACCGAGAACCGCGCCACCGCCGACGGCATTGCGGGCTTGCCGCGCGACTATAGCGGTGTGCCCCAGCTTGGTCCGCCGCTCCCCGGCGACCTCGGCCGCCCGATGCTGGGGGCACAAAATCGCGGCCAACCCGTTCCCGCACCCGGCGGAGCCACCGCTAATCCCGGTCTCAGTCCGGAGGAGCAGCGACGCATTCAGGAGCTTGAGGCGGCCCGCACGGCGCGGCTGTTCGCCGGTACTGAAACCCGGTCCGCCGCCGCAGGGCCTTCCTCGACCACGCCCAGCACACAACAGCTACCCGACCTGACCAGTCTCGGATTGGCGCCGCAGCCCGCCACGCCGACGGCGCAGGACCGCCAGAACGCCTTTCTCAACGCGGCCGCCGACCGCCGCACTGTCTCACCCGATCGCGTCGCAGCACCGGCCTCGCCCAATATCCTGCAGGCCGGAGCGGTCATATCCGCTGCGCTGATCACCGGTATTCGCTCGGACCTGCCAGGCCAGATAACCGCGCAGGTGACCGAGAACATCTATGACAGTCCGACCGGCCGCATCCTTCTCGTGCCGCAGGGTACGCGCGTCATCGGCCAGTACGACAACAACGTGCAGTTCGGGCAAAGTCGCGTGCTGCTGGTCTGGAACCGGCTCATCTTTCCGAACGGTCGCTCGATCGTGCTCGAGCGCCAACCCGGCGCAGACGCCGAGGGCTATGCCGGCCTGCAGGACGGCGTCGATTATCATTGGTGGGATCTCGCCAAGGCAGCGGGGCTTTCGACCTTGCTCAGCGTCGGCGCCGAACTCGCTACCAATGACGATGACCGCCTGATCCAAGCGATCCGCAACGGAGGCCAGGACACCATCAATGACGCCGGCCAGCAAATTATCCGCCGACAGCTCAACGTCGCGCCGACGCTGACGATTCGTCCGGGGTTCCCCGTCCGCGTGATCGTCACCCGAGACGTTGTGCTCGAGCCCTACGGAGGTTGACCGATGAGCAAGTTGAAACTGGGCGCCGTCATCGACGAAAAGCCTATCAAGGTTTCGCTCGAATTGCCTGCGGCTCTCCATCGAGACTTGCGCCAATATGCAGAGATTCTAGCTCAACAAGAAGGCGTTGCTGTCGCCGAACTTGAAAAGCTCATCCTGGCGATGGTTCAACGCTTCATACAAACGGATCGAGGATTTGCACGGGCACGCCGAGATAGGACTGAGCGAACGCCTGGAAGCTAATCAGGAGCACTAGGACCTTTCGAACCTGGCTTCCACCTATCTGGGGCATTCGCCCGGCAGCCACGTCCTTGACGAGACACAACAGGTGAAAAAGCGCAGGGTTCGAGTTGCTCGGCGACCACACGGCTGTAGAGGGGAGTTGCTCTGGATCTCCGCCGATCGGTCGGAATGTGATGCCAGCCGCGCCGCGGCCGAGGAATGAAGCACTTGCGAGGGTAATCCCATAACCCATGGTGACGATGTTCAGGAGACTTTCTCGACTGACGTCGTGGACGTCGATCTGCGGACTGAAGCCTGGCGCGGACAGCTTCCGCACAACATAATCATGGATCTCCGGACCGACCCCCCTCTGAGTGACCAAGAAAGTCTCGTCACGCAGATCCTGCCAGACCAGCTCCTCCCGTTCCGCAAGTCGATGATCTTGGGGCATCGCGACAAAGATACCCTCGGTCCAAAGCAGCATCGCCTCGTGTTCAGCCAGCCGTGGGCGCCCAGGGAGGAACGAGATGTCCAGCTCTCCCGTCGTGACACGCGCGAGGTTCTGCTCCGACGAGCCCTCGCGCAACCGAACACGGATCATGGGATGACGTCTGTGAAACTCCTTGAGAGCAAGGTGTAGACGACCTTCCGTGAGCGGCACGAGAACGCCGACCTGCAATTCACCGCGTTCCCCGTTCTGCACCGATGCCGCAACTTGCACCGCATGTCCGAGCTGGTTCATGCCCGTCGATGCCTCTTCCAGAAACAACTTGCCGGCACGGGTTAGGCGGACCCCATCAGGCCCGCGGTCGAAGATGCGAAACCCGATACGATGCTCGAGCAACTGCACTCGACGCGTAAGCGTCGACTGCGAGATGTTGAGTGCCACCGCGGCGCGCCTGAAGCTTCGGTGCTGCGCTGCCGCAATCGCGTATCTCAAATGTCTCAAATCCAGCGACAGATCGGGCATGGCCTCCTCGTAGGAAAATGAAGGCCGCTCCATCGATGAGGCGCCCACTGGTGCCGCTCGTCAGGGTTCCTTCGAACTCCGACCCAAGGTTGCGCGCATGACCGGCGGGAAGGCTTGCGCGAGCCGGAGGACCAGCCGGAACATGCGCCTCGGAAAAGGCGCGTCGGAACTGGCGTTCTCGGCATTTCGCCTGGAAAGGCCGACTGCTTTGTTGGCGTATTCACGCATTTGCGTTTCATAGACGCCCACGGCCGGCACCAGCGGTCCGTCGCTGGCTTTCGCCTCGACCAGCGCGTCACACAGGATGCGTGCGTCGCGAAGCGCCGTGTTCGCGCCAATGCCGGCCATCGGCGTCATGTTATGGATCGCGTCCCCGATCAGCGTGACGTTGCTGGGCGGCCATGGTTCAAGCTCCGGCATGGATCGGAGCGGGACGGGAGCCACCGTCTCGAGGTCAGCGTCGCGAACGAGGGTGGTTAGGTCGGGCGACCAATCCTGTATCCGCCTCAGCACGAATTCCTGCAGCGCCAATGCCCCATCGTCCAGGGGAGCGAGACCGAGCTGCGACCGGGGCGTGACATAGGCCCACATCACATAGTTCTGCGCAGCTTGGCGGTGTCCGTCCACATCAGCCGAGCGCGAGCGCCAGGCCGCAACGAACATCCAGCCTGGACCCGCCGGGACGATGTTGTTGAGGGAGCCATCCGTCAGCGCACGCGGCAAGGCCCGCGCCCGAGTTTCGTCGAGAACATAACGGCCTGCGATCGCCAGGATGCCCAACTCCAGACGATGCACATCCGGAAGATATTGTTGGCGTACCTTCGAATGGCTCGCGTCCGCCCCGACGAGCAAGTCGCCCTCAGCACTGCTGCCATCCGCGAAGTAAGCGCGGACGCCGCCGCCGGAAAGTTGCTCATAGTGGATGAAGGTCTTGTCCCACTGAACCACAGGGCGTTCGGCATCCGTCAGCCCATCGAGAAGAATCTCCCGCAGTTCGATGCGCCCGACGCCGCGCAGTCCGACCTCGCTCGCGGGTTTGCCCGAGAGAGCCGCTTCGTCGCGCGTTGCGAGCCGGCGGAGTTGTTCGTCGCGGAAATGCAGCTCGGTGCCCGCCTGGGTGCTGAGGTCGACAAATCGCGACCAGCCTTCCGGTGTCAAACACGCCTTCAGAGCTTGCTGACCGTGGCGATTGATGTGGATGCCATAGCCGGCCAGATTTTCGGAGGCACTCGCCTGCCGTTCGAATACCGAGACGTCCGTCCCGGCCTTACGAAGGCCTTGCGCGAGGCAAAGCCCACCAAGGCCCCCACCAATGATTAGAACTCGCATCACTCCACCTCGCCATCGGGCGCATTATTGGCAGCAGAGCTGTAAAACTGGCGCCGCCATCCGTACAATTGATGATTCATATACCCGCGTATTTGTTCGGCGGATATAAGTGCTGGTCGATCCGGCTCGCCGCACGGCCTCGCCATCGACTAGAACCGATACGACAACCCGAGGAACCCCGTAGGATTCCATTTTTCCTGGTTCAGAGGCGTATCGAGGGCGTCGCCAAACAGCATTGTCGCGCCCACGTTGCCAGTGACCGTCCATCGGTCGGAGACGCGGTAGATCCCGGTCAGCGAGAGTGAGGCGTCCTTAAACCCGCTATTGGCTTTGAACGTCGGAAGCCCGGAAGCCACCGACTCCGTGGCGCTGATACCGAAGTAGTTGTCCATATACTTCCCGTCGGCCCAGGTCGTGCTGACGGACGGGACAAGTGCGAAACTCGATGTCAGCGGCAGGTAGTAAGAAAGTCCCGCGTCGGCCACCAGCCCTTTGGTTCCACCGATGGACTGTACGGCTCCGACAGAGAAGGTGAAGCGGTCGAGCCGAACACTTCCAAAGACCCGCGCGCCAGCGGTATCGTCGATCCCGTTGATGCCTTTCGGAACATCACCGCTATCGTACCCCGCGACATAGGTGACGCTCGCCCCCAGCCTGAAGATGTCGTCGCGATACAGATCGACCCCGATGCCTTCCGACGTGTCGACGAAGAACCGGCCATACCGCCCCTCTATGACAGGAAGCGGGATCACCCTGGACTTATTCGATCCCTGATAAGTCGGAAATATCGCAGCCCCGGGCCCGACGCTCAGATTGTAGTCTTTGTCCCCGGCGCCGGATTGGACGTCGTCCGCGCGCGCCTCTCCGGCGATCAGCAACAACAATGTTGCAGGAACTAGCTGTTTCTGCATGGCAAATGACCTTCTTGGCATGATCGTGCGTCGCTTCGAGCGCTGCGCGACGGTTGGATGTTCGTGGGAGCCCCCGCTGGCCTAGGCGAGCATTGGCGCGTAGTTGCGCCGGTAGGCGTAGGCGAGGACGCCCGCCAACAGATCCATGACGATGGCTGCGGGAACGCCGGCCGGATTGAGAGTCAGGTGATAGAGGGTGATCACCGTGATGGCAGGCATGATGATCGCCAGCCCGAAGGCCGGCCTGAAGTTGAACAACAGGGACATGCCGCCGAGAAGATTCACGGCCTTCACGAGTGGCCACATGAACCCGCTCGCCAGCATCGCCTCTTCTAACGCGCGTGCGTCGGGCGTCGCCGGCGGATGGATGAGATTTTCGCCGGTCGCCAGGAAGTAAAAGCCGTCAGTCCCGCTCACGACAAACAGCAGCCCGAGCAGAAGGCGGGGGACGTGAAGCCCCAGCGCTTTCGATCGAAGAATGCCTTTCGGATTTGATGCGTTCTTCACCCTCACATCGCTTCTCCTGGTTGAAGGAGCTGGCGCGTACGGTACGGGGCGGTCGTCCGCGCCCCCGGTACTTCGCACCAGCCCCGATTGTTTCATGCGGAAGCCAGCACTCTGGCCGCACATCGGTCGTAGGAAGCCGCCCAGGGTCGCGCCGCTTCGAACGCGGCGCAGAGCGAGAGGAGCTCAAAATCCCCATGTCGCTGCCCGATCAGTTGCAGACCGACCGGGAGACCTTTCGCAAATCCCGCTGGTAGGGACGCCGAAGGGTGGCCGGAGAGGTTGGTCAGGAAGCCGAGGCACCAGCCCACGACTGGATCGACGGCCACGCCGTCGATCGCGCTCGGGGCGCTGGTGTCGCCCGCTACGCCGTTCATCACAGGCAGCGCACCCGTTGCCGGGCAGGCGATCACGTCCACTTCAGCCAAAGCGCGATTGATGCCGTCGTACACGGCGGTGCGGATTTGCTGATCACGTTGCATCCCGGCTGAGCCGAGCGACTGCGCCTGATCGATCGAGACCCAGACCTCCTCCGGAATCTCGTCTCTGAAGTCATTGCACAGGTCGATGCCGCGTTTCTTCAATCCGTTGAACGCGCCTGCCATGCGCATCGACACCATCCGCCGCCATGCGGCGCTGATCTCTTCGGCTGAATGCGGAAATTGAATTTCGAACGGCACCACGTGCGCACCTTGCGTTTCGAACGCGGCGACAGACGCGGTCAGAACCTCGACGATCTCCGGTGCAACCGGAAACCCGCCAAGATGCGGGGCGAAGCCAATCCGACATCCGCGTACCGGATTGATCAGCGCATGTGTCCAATCAACATCGGAAGGGACGCTGAAGGGGTCGTCCGGCTCGTACCCGACCAGCGCATTCAGCGCGAGAGCTGCATCTTCCACAGTCCGGCTGATCGCGCCGTCGTAAGCGAACGGAGAAACTTCGAACGCGCTCGGCCGTGTGACGCGCGCGACCCGCCCGTGCGAAGACTGGTATCCAAAGACCCCACACCATGCCGCCGAAATTCGGATCCACCCGCCGCCGTCGAGCGCGCCAGCAATCGGCACTAGGCCGTCTGCCACGGCCGCCGCGCTGCCGCCCGCCGCGCCGCCGCTGTTCCTCGCCAGATCAAACGGGTTGGCGGTCGGCCCGAACAGGCGGTTGTCGCAGACGCTGGTAAAACCGAGCGGGGACGAATTGGTGTACCCTAGGAGCACCGCGCCGGACGCTTCCATCCGCCGGGGATAGAGGGAACGGCTCGCTCCCTTGGCGTGCTTCACGGATGGAATTCCACCGAGACTGTTGGGCCAACCCGGATAGCTACTGAACAATTCCGTGGTGACCGTCGGCACGCCGCCAAGGCGTACGGTCCCGTCGCCCGCGAGAAGCCGCGCCTCGACGCTACGAGACGTCTCAAGAGCGGCGTCGGCATCAAGGTGTATGATCGCGTTCAGAGATGGATTGCGCCGCTCGATTCTGGAGATCGTCTGACCGAGAACCTCGCTAGGCGAGATTTCCTTTGCACGAACCAACCGGATAAGTTCCGCAGCACTTGCTGTAGATTCGAGAATTTCCTGATTCATTATACCTGTCCTCGGCGACTTCAGACCAAGTCGAGAAACGTCAAACGGTCGAACGACCCTTTACTCTCGAAGAGCCGGGCCAATTCCCAATCGGCTTTTGCTATGAAGCGACATTTGACGGACAAATAACGCGAGGATGGCCCCATCTGCAGCAGCGATGAGAGTTGCCGACCACTCGCGCGGCGCTGGCCCGAGCGCCGGATGGGGGTATCCCCCTGAAGGATACCTTGATCGACAATTCATTTGTTTAGATTATACTATCCGCCATGAACTTGCGCGCAGTCGATCTGAACCTCCTCGTCATCCTCGACGCCCTCTTGGATGAGGCCCATGTGTCGCGCGCCGCGAACCGTCTGAATCTGTCACAGCCGGCAACATCGGCGAGTCTCGCCCGCCTGCGGCAGCTCTTTGGTGACCCGCTGCTGGAGCGCGCAGAAGGCGCGATGCGCCTGACACCGGTCGCTGAGGCTCTTCGCGGCCGCCTCAAGGACCTGCTGGCCGACACCCATGCTCTTCTCGATTTGCAGCCGGAAGCTTTGCGAACGGTCCAGAAGGTGGTGCGCATCGCTACCGCCGATCATCTCGCGATCCGCATCGCTGACCAGCTACATCGACTGCTGTCAGAAACAGCACCCGGTATCGATCTTGTCTTCCAGCCCTACCACGGCGCCGTCGGTGCGCTGGAGGCGCTCGGGAAAGGCGCAATCGATCTGTCCATCTCGATTCTTCCAACCGCTGCCCCCCCAATTACGCGGGAGGAATTCATGCGCGAGCGGTGGCGGGTGATCATGCGAAAGGATCACCCCGCCGCAACGAACTTCGACCTCGATCAGTGGCTAGCCTTCCCGCACATCAACGTCTCCGGCAGGGGGGAAGTACGAGCCGCACTGGACGACAAAATCGCCGCCCTCGGGCGGACCCGTCGCATCGCCCTCGTGGTTCCCAGCTTCCTGATGGTGGCGCCGCTCGTCCAACGTTCTGACTTCCTAAGTGTAATACCGACGCTCAGCCTGCCTTTGGCGTCGATCGAAGATTTCGCCATCTTCAAGCCCCCGATCGTACTGGAAGAATTCCCGATCCATATCGCCTGGCACGCCCGACACGATGTCGATGTCGCCGTGCAGCATGTCCGCTCCACGATCCAAGGACTACAGCTCGGAGAGCTGTGACTGCCCCCCTTCCGAGACGAGAGCCAGTATTTGTTGAGGCGATATCTAAGTATACTGATCATCGATTGGACGGATTACGTAGCTTCGCGCTAGCCCTGCGACACCGGCAGGCAGCGAAGTCCGTCAACTCAGGCGCTTCGCCCTCCGAATAGAGGCGCCTTTATGACCCGACCATCCGAACCAATGCTTTCACGCCGCGAAGCGCTGGCCATGGGCGCGCTCGGCGTTGCGGCGACGGTCGGGGGCTGCGTGAGCACGACCGAGCTAACTGCGGCGCCGGACATCCGCTTCAGGCGCGACCTGCCGATTTCGCCGGTTCTCGCGCCAAAAAAAGTCGACGCATCAGGCGCGCACTACGAAATCGAGCAGCGCGAAGCGAAGGTCAGCATTCTACCCGGTGTCGAGACCACGGCGTGGACTTACAACGGCACCTTCCCCGGCCCGACGATCCGGGCCAAACGCGGCACACCGACGATCCTCCGCTGCACCAACAATCTCGATACGCTGACGGTCGTGCATCTCCATGGCGGCCGGGTCCCGTCCGAGTCGGACGGCTTCCCCATGGACGTCATCCTTCCAAAGAATTTCGACAATCTGGCCGCACTCTGCGGACCCGGAACGGACCTGTCCAAGATTCAGGCGACGATTGGAAACACGCGGACCTACATCTATCCTAACGACCAGCGAGCTGCCACGCTTTGGTATCACGATCACTGCATGGGTGGCGCCGGTCGCAACACCTATATGGGCCTCCTCGGCTTTTACATCCTCGAGGACGAAGAAGAAGCGGGCCTGTCGCTGCCCCGCGGCGCTCAGGACATTCCCATCATGATCGCCACGCGCCGTCTCACCAGGACCGGCGAGTTGGAATATCAACATCACGGTCATCTAGGCGCTGGTGGTGGCATGATGCTCGCCAACGGGGCTCCGTGGCCTCGCCTCGCTGTCGAGCGACGGAAATATCGTTTTCGACTCCTGAACGCCGACAATTCGGAGCCGCTTGAGTTAGCGCTCGAAGGCGACCGCCCCTTTGTCCAGATCGCGACTGATGGCGGTCTGCTTGATGCGCCTGTGACGTTGACGCGCCTGCCCCTAGCGATGGCCGAACGGGTCGAGATCGTGGTCGACTTTGCAACTTGCCGAGCTGGCGAGACCATTATTGTGCGCAATCTGCGCGGCGAAGGACCGCTTAGTGAGGTCATGCGGTTCGACGTCGTAGGTGATTCCGTCCGTGATGAAGCCACCGTGCCGGCCAGGCTCAGCCGGATCGAACGTTTACGGCCAGAAGATGCTGTGCGCGTGCGCGAGTTTGTCTTCGGAGCAAAGCCCTACTTTGCTCTCCGGTTTCCTCCGATCTACTGGACGATCAACGGCAATCGTTTCGACCCGGAACGGGTTGATGCCGCGCCAAAGTACGGTGACATCGAAATCTGGCGGTTCATCCGTCAGAAAACGATTTTCCCGACGATGTGCCATCCGCCCCATGTGCACCTGGTCAACTTCCAGGTGCTCGAACGGGATGGCAAGCCGCCCTTGCCGCACGAACGAGGATGGAAGGACACCGCCGCGCTCGAATTCGACCAGTCCGTCACGGTCATCATGCGCTTCGACGGCTACCGTGGCCGATACCTCCTCCACTGCCACAATCTTGAACACGAGGATCATGACATGATGGCGCGCTTCGATGTCGTCTGAGCAAAAATCTCCGCTGTCCCGCGTCGTGGGCATTATCGTGACAGCCGTTCCGTCCGTCGTCTTCGTCGCTGTCAACGCAGCATGCACGCTCTGGCCGGCATTAGGCGCTGCCGCAGCGTCCGCAGTCGTCATCTTTCTCTACAGGCTCATCCGCAAGCAGCCGCTCAAACAGGCCTTGATTGGCTTGGCAATCGCGACCGCCTGCGCCGGTGTCGCAGCTTTTACCGGCGATGCGCGGGATTTCTTCATCGCACCGGCGCTCATTCCCGTAGCGGCGATGCTGGTCTGCATCGGCTCGCTGATAGTTCGCAGGCCGTTGACGGGCGTCCTGCTCAACCGCGTCGTCGGTGGTCCCGGCAACTGGTACGAATTACGCCCATTGCTGCGAGTGTATGCTCTCACCACGGCGACCGCAGTCGCGATCAACATCGTCAATTTCGGTCTACAAGCGGTATTCTACGTCGCCGACAATACCATCGTTCTTGCTTCCATCCACGTGGCAACGGGACCTGTTTTCGCAACGCTGGTCGCGGTGACGCTTGTCTTCGCCCGCAAGGAGGTCAAACGCCATGCGCAGCGGCATGAGACTGCGCTCCTGGCGCCCTCCAACGCCCATAGGGAGGCTGGTCGCTAGACTTGGGTTCGCCCCGAATCCGCGCGACAGACAATCACATTCTGCTGCTCACATGCGTCTTCAAGAAGTAATCGGCGGCGGCGGCGACGCTTTTCTTAACTTGGGTCGGCGTTGGCTTGTATGCAGTCAAGAGTACCCTGAAGAACAAGTCGCCTCTGAGTGTCGCCAGGAAGGCCTGCGCGGCTTCCGCGGGATCGTCGATCTTCTCCTGGCCGCTCTCGTTATACTCCAAGAATTTCTTCGCCAGCAGCTCGCAAGCGCGCTTTGGCCCATTCTCGTAGACAACCTTTGTCACTTCCGGGAAGTGGGGTGCCTCGGCGACCGCCATTCGAAACATTGCGACAACGTCTTTTGAGAGGAGGTTTTCGAGGTAGTGCTCTCCCAACTCAAGAAGGAGGGGTCGCAATTCGCCCGATCTCGTGGTGGGTGCAAAATTGGAAGCCCGATCCGAGAACGTGGTGACAATGGCAGTGAATAGCGCCTCCTTCCCTGGGAAGTGCCTATACAGCGTGCGCTTAGACCCACCAATACGCTCCAACACGTCGTCGATCGACGTCCTCGAGAAGCCCTTCGCGAAGAAGACTTCGGTAGCAATGGCTAGAATTTCCTCGCGTCGCTGTGCCGCTCGCCGATCGTGACCGTTTTCCGACAAATCTGATCTCCTTTTGTTATTCGTTGAATCTATAGGAGACGGTACGGTTCCGTATCCCGCATTGCGTTTGCCCGAAGCTTTCAGTCAGGTGCCGAGAAGGCACCGGGTAACTTCCATTCAATCCGCCAAAATTCCTCCGGAACCCTATCGGCCTTACGAGGTTTAAGAGATGGTACGGTACATTACCGGACCTGCACCAAAGGAGATAGGAAATGAAAACGGAAGTACCAAGCAAGGGGCTCGAGTGGACCAATCTGCTCCTCGGACTCGGCCTCGCCTGCGCAGCACTCGCGTTCGGCGCCATACCTGCAGCGGCGTGGAACGCCGGCATTGTGGGTCTGCTCGTCGTCTGCTGCTCGGCGGTCGCCCTCGGACGTTACGGCGCGTGGGCGGAGTGGTCTAATATCGCACTAGGCTGCTGGGCGATCGCCGCGCCGTTCGTGCTCGGCTTCGGCGCGGCCCAGACGGCGATGTGGACGCATGTTCTCATCGGCATCTGCGTCGCCACTATCGCGACCGTGCAACTCATGTCGGCGCGGCGGTCGCAGGGCATCACCCACGACCGTCCAGCCCACGGCCGCTAACTTGTCCAGAAGAGCTACCGAGGGGAGAGTCAAATTTGGCTCCCCCCTCGCGCTGCAGCCTGTAGAACAAGTAGGGCGGCCCCATGGCAGAAGCAAACAAGGAATTCACGCTCGACGAACTTCTGGCCGATCCCATCGTGCAGCTGGTCATGCAGCGCGACGGGGTAACACCAGAAGATGTTCGGGAGGTCGTCAATCGCGCTCGCCAGGCCCACTGCACGAATAAAGAAAAGCCGCGCTTACCGAGCTCTGGATCCGATTTCGCGCTATCGGCGTGATGCCACTCCACCTAGGAAGACGTCGACGGCCGAAAGGACGGCGATGCGTGCCTCCTCCGCATCTGGGGGCGACCGCAGCCCTAGAACCACCTGAAGGTGGAGGTTGTCGCGGATCATCCCCACAAAATGGCTCGCGGCTCGGAAGCAGTCGTCGGCATGAATTTCGCCACGCGCCTTTGCCGCTTCTAGCACCTCGGCAAGTCGCCCGGTCGCCCGCGCGGGCCCGTTCTCATAGAACGTCTTTCCGAGCGTGGGATACCGATTGGCCTCCGCGACCACCGTCCGATACACGCCAATCAGGGCCGGAGACATATAGGCGCCCATTAGATGTTCACCAAAGGCGATCAGAGTTTCGCGCAAATTCCGTCCCATGATCTCATCGATGACTAGAGAGGATAGGACTTCCTCGGCAAATTTGCTGACGAGCGCTGTGAACATGCCCTCCTTGCTTCCAAACTCATTGTAAATATTGCGCTTCGATCCGCCCACGCGCTCGATGATCGCATCGATACTGGTTGCCGCGTAGCCCTGCTCGAAGAACACTTCGGCAGCCGCTGCCAGCAGGGCTTCACGTCGCCCCAAGGTCCGATCCAATTTCGCTGCAACCATCGCGTCCGTCACCTCATTTCGTCAAATCCCCTTGACTGGTAACGTCCATTACCGTACCGGTCAATGGTAACACCCATTACCGGAGGCGGAGCATGGCGCGGCCCAACAAGAAGCTTATCGGCGTAGTGCTGTGCCTCACCGCGATCGTGCTCGGTGCGGTCGCATGGACCTGGGCCAAGTCGAGTGGCGAAACCTCTACCGACAACGCCTTTGTGCGTGGCGACATCACCTCGCTCGCTCCAAAAGTCGGTGGCTATGTGATGAGCGTCGAGGTCGCCGACAATCAGACCGTCAGAGCGGGCGATGTCCTGTTTCGAATTGACGATCGCGACTACCGGGCCCGCCTCGCGCAAGCAGATGCTAATGTCGAGGCAGCCAAGGCTCGCCTCGCAAACACCGCCGCAGACACGACGCTGCAACGTGCCACGATCCGCCAAGCGACGGCGCAGCGGCAAGCCGCACTCGCTGAACTAAATCTCGCCACGAAGGCTAGCGACCGCCGTCGAGAACTCATCCGGTCGAGCGCGGTCAGCCAAGCGCAGGTCGATGAAAGCGACGCGGCCCGCACTCGCGCGGAAGCTGGTGTGGCCGCCGCCTCTGCAACCGTGGATGCTCAGCAGGAACGGATCACCGTACTCGGCACCCAGCGCGAAGCCGCCGTGGCCGCCGTCGCGCAGGCCGAAGCTGCGCGCGACCTTGCAAGGCTCGACCTTGAGAGCACTGTCGTGCGCGCACCGGTAGGAGGCGTGGTGGGCAATCGACAGGTCCGCGTCGGTCGTCTCGTCGCGCCGGGCGCGCCGCTTCTCGACATCGTTCCCGTGAATGACGTTTGGCTCGTCGCGAATTTCAAGGAGACCCAAGTCGCCAACATCCGGCCAGGACAGCGGGCTCGAATTTCGATCGACGGCTACCCGGATCGTACTTTTGAAGGCGTTGTGGACAGTTTCGCACCGGGCAGCGGCTCGGCCTTCAGCCTGCTCCCCGCCGATAACGCAACCGGGAATTTCATCCGTGTCGTCCAGCGAGTGCCGGTCAAGATCCGGCTGGTGAACAATCCACTGCCGGGCAGGATCGTCCCCGGTCTCTCCGCGCGAGTGGAGATCGAGCGCGGAAGTGGCTCATGATTGCCATAACGACCTCTGAACGCAAATCGGTACAGACTCACGGCGGCATCCTCATCGCTGCGGTCCTCCTTGCATCGGTCACGGAAGCTGTGGCGAGCACAGTTCTTTCGCTCGGACGCGGCGACATCCTCGGTGACACCTACGCCACGCCCGACGAGTTCGCGTGGCTCGACATGGGCTATACCGGTCTCAAGCTGATGGGCTTTGTCGCAGCACCATGGCTGATCTCCTATTTCGGACCGCGAAAGCTGATCCTCTGGGCTACCGTCATCATGGGCGCGGCCTGTGCGCTCGCGGCTGTCACTGTCGATCTCGGAGCGCTCACGACCCTTCGCGTCGTTCAAGGCTTCGCAGGCGGCGTCCTGCTCGTCGCCGGCCAAACGCTGCTATTTTTTTCCTACCCTCGAGAACAGCAGCCCATTGTCCAGGCGCTTTTCGCAATGGGGTCCGTGGTTGCGCCGGCGACGATTGCTCCGGCACTGCAGGGCTGGTTGCTCGACAATCAATCCTGGACATGGATTTTCTTCGGGAACGCTCCGATTGCGATAGGGGCCGTCGGCCTTCTCCTCATGTCGGATGCGGGACCGGACGAAGTATCGCAGACCGGCCCATTCGACTGGATCGGCTTTGCCTTCTTCGCGACGAGCCTCGGCTGCGTGACCTACATCTGCAGCCAAGGAAGCCGCTGGAACTGGTTCGATGAGCCACGCATCGTCTGGCTGACGATCGGAGCCGTCGCCGCGTTCGGTGCTTTTGTCGTGCGCCAAATCACGACGCGTCAGCAAACCCTGCTCCAGTTCGGCGCATTCAAGACCGACGACTTCGCTTTTGCTTTCGTTGTCAGCTTTGTCGCAGGGGCCGCACTCTTTGGAAGCGCCTTTCTGATACCCGCTTTCGCAGTTTCCGTTCTGGCCTTCACGCCGACCGACGCAGGGCAACTCCTTCTTCCAAGCGGCGGACTTTTCGTTGGGGCGCTTCTTCTCGCAGCGCTCCTGATGCAGGCGCGCAAGATTCCACCGATTGCCACCGTCCCCCTTGGTATTCTCCTGATCATGGTCGCGATGTGGATGCTGTCATGGTCGACCAGCCAGAGCGGCTCCGATGACATGATGCCCGCGATCCTCTTGCGGGGCCTCGGGTTGGGGTTCCTGTTTCTGTCGATCACCCTCATCGCATTCGGCGGCCTGCCAAAGCATCTCGTTGCGTCCGGTATCGGACTATTTAACGTCGGCCGCCAACTGGGCGGGTTGATAGGCGTCGCGACCCTGCAGACGCTCATCGATCATCAGGTAGTCGGCAATCAGGCGGTCTTGGGAGCCTCCATCAGCGCAGGCACCCCCGCCGTTGCCGAGCGCCTCGCGACCACGACTGCGATGCTGATCGGACGGGGCATGGATGCCGCCGGAGCAAACCAGGCCGCTTCGCTGCTTCTAGGGCGGGCCGTCGGTGGACAGTCCACCGTCATCGCCTTCAACACGGCCTTCAATGCAGTAGCCCTGCTCTTCGTGATCGCCGCGCCGGTGCTCATCGCGATCAAGATCGCTCTCTCGCGCGCGGGAAAGGCGCGTCGTGCGCAGCTCTCAGCAGAGGAAGGCGTCTAGCATGATCGGCAACCCCACCAACTCCGCCAACGGTCCTGAGCATCGCGACGCGATGCTGCAGACGCTTACCCTGAGCCTCGAAGATCCACACGGCACGCTGCTTGGTCTCGATCCTGTCCTCGAACGCGAAGGCTATTCGCACGACGAAATTCTCTCCGCCTTCGGCTGCATCGATGACCTTCTCGTCGCGATCGCGGAGCGCAAAGCCGCCTACCTCATCACGCCCCTGACCGGGGCTCAACGGATCGCCGACCTGGACTTGGTGCGGCGTGTGCTGACCGAATTCGGCACCTTGGCGTGGCGGGAATATTCAAGCTCCATCATCGCGCTGGTGCGGCTGATGATGGCGGAAGGCGCGCGCAGCCCCGATTTGCGCAAACGGGTTTACGACGCGGGCCCAGCTTCGGTTGCCCTCGAACTTCGGAAGTTTTTCTCGCGAGCGCATGGCCTAGGCGTCTTGTCGGTATCCGACGCGCACCTCGCGGCCGAACAGCTCATGGGGATGCTTCGAGAACCCCTATACAAGGCGCTTATGCTGCATCCCGCAGGCTCAACCACAGCAGCCGACGCCGCAGAGCCCGTCGCCGCGAGCATCGATCTGGTTCTGAACGGCTGCGCGCGCGGGCAGGCGTGATGTTCGACCGCGACGACACCCCTCAGATCCGCGCCGCTTGGCTCCGTCGCAGGAACAGCCCCGGCGTCGACCAAAAAGTCGTGTCCGCCGTTCCGGCGGACCTTGCCAACAGCGCTGACGAGAACGGCTCTCTCGTCACGCTCGACCCGGTCGAATGGATCATCTGCTTCGTCCCCGGACTGCAAGCGCAATGGTGGCACCGCTTCGTGTTCAGCAAGCACAAGCACGTGTTTGCGATGCGACCGACGAACACCGGAAGCTGGATTCTCGTTGAGCCTTGGTGGTCGCGCATGATGGTCACGGTCCTGCCGCCGGCCGATGCGGTCAAGTTCCTGCGCTGGGGCGGCACGGGGGACATCCTGAGAGTGCGTGAAGCCGTGCCTGGCCACGCCAGCCAGGTCCGAGGCTGGTCAAACTGCGCCGTCCTTACGGCCTTCGTTCTCGGCCGACGGAGCTTCACCTGGACGCCGCACGGGCTGTACCTTCAATTGCTGCGAGAGAAGGACACCAGCCGCGAAAGTGTCGAGACCCTTCTGGTCGAGCAGTTCACCAAGGTGGTGAGCCAGCATTCCGACAGCGCCCTCGCGGTCAGCGCCGATCAGCTCTCCCTGCCATTCCGTGAGCTTTTGACCATCATCGGCCGCAATCTACTTGAGGCGATGATGACGCCGTCGCTTCTCGAGGTCTGCTACACCGCCGTTCTCGAGGCCGAGCGATATCCAGCGGCCACGCGGATTTATGCCGAACACGGCCCCAAGCGTGCGATCGCGGTTCTCTCCAAGATTCTCGAGCAGGCTGTTCGCGACGGCCATATCGAGCTTTCCGATTGCGATGCCGGAGCAAGGCAGTTCCTTGCCATGCTCCACGGCGACATTCACCTGCAGGCGATCCTGCAAATCGGTGATGTGCCCACGCCCTCCGAAATAGACCTCCGCGCGCGCACTGCGGTGAAGCTGTTCCTAGACGGCATGACCGCTGGCCGGGCGACGGCGCCCGTCAATGAAGGACAATAGCCAGTGCAAAGACTTCCCAGCATTAGCAGTCGTTGCCTGCCGCTTGGGCTGGCCATCCCGTGCCTGCTGTTAAGCGCCTGTGTTGTTGGGCCCGACTTCGAGGCGCCAGCCGTACCCGTTCGCGAGGCCTGGATTTCGCCGGTCAACACGGCCGAAGTGGACGCCGCGTGGTGGCGCAAGCTCAACGATCCCATTCTGATCGAATTGGTCGACGCGGCGATTGCCAACAACAAGGACCTCGACGAGGCCGCAGCGCGCCTGCGCGAGGCCCGCGCCAACCGGGACGCCGTTCTCGGCCGCCAATTCCCCCAAGTCGGGGCGGCGGGGGTGGCCACAGAGAATCGTCTCAGCTCCAATGGGCAGTTGCCGGTAGGTAAGATCCCGGCGCTCGAACCGGAGTTCTCCATCTACGACATCGGCTTCGACGCCTCCTGGGAGATCGATCTGTGGGGAGGCACGCGGCGCGCCGTGGAGAGTGCCAACGCTCGCGTCGAGGCGGCCGAAGAAGCGCGGCGTGGCGTCATCCTTCAGGTCATTGGTGAAGTCGTTCGCTCCTATATAGACCTTCGCACCGCGCAGGCCCTCCGGGCGAGCGTGCGCGAGGACGCCGACGCTCAATTTAGCATTGCCCAGATCGTCGCGGACCGCTTACGCGTCGGTGCGGCCTCGCGTTTCGATCTCACACGCGCTCAGGCCCAGGCGCGGACAACGGCGGGTGCCATCCCGGGTCTGGAGGCGGACGCCACCGCGGCCGCCTTCCGCCTCGCAGTTCTGGTCGGGGAGCCCCCAGAAGCTCGATACGAGCAGCTCTCCGCCCCGACTGCCTTGCCGACAAGCGACCTCGATTTCTCGGTAGGCTTGCGCTCGGATCTCCTGCGCAGAAGGCCTGACGTCCGGCAGGCCGAACGCGAGATCGCGGCCGCCACCGCCGATGTCGGCGTCGCCACGGCCGAACTCTTTCCGCGTTTCTCTCTTATCGGAGCAATCGGACAACAAGCCAGAACTCCGGGGGATTTGTTCGCCAGCGACAGCCTGCGCTTCCAGGTAGGTCCCTCGCTTCGTTGGCCAATATTCTCGGCGGGTCGCATTCGCGCTCAGATTCGCGCTGCCGACGCCCGCTCAGACGCCGCAGCGATCCGCTACGAACGCGCTGTCCTGAATGCGCTGTCTGATAGCGAAACGGCGATCAATCGCTTCGCGTCGGCCGAACGCACCACCAGCGAGCGTAACCAGGCTCGCGAAGACGCGCGTGAGGCGCTCCAGCTCGCTCGTACCCGCTATTCCGCCGGCGAGGACGACCTGACGGTGCTGTTGCAAGCGCAGTCCGCTTATAGCGCCGCCGACCGTCTCGCTCTCCAGGCCAAGGCCGCACAGCTCCAGCAGCTTGCGGCTCTCTATAAGGCCCTCGGAGGCGGCTGGGAGAATGTGGAGGCTACGCTCACGTCCTAAGCCCGGTCGATGCCGCCGTTCAAACTAGGTGCCGCGGCTTGCGAAATACGGAGGAAGCATGCCCGAGAAGAAGCAACGTCCGTTATCACCACATGCCTCAATTTACCGTCCTCCCGCGGCGATGATGACGTCGATCATGCATCGCATCTCGGCGTGCGCGATGTCGTTCATGGGAGCGCCTATGCTGGTCTGGTGGCTGTGGTCGCTCGCCGAGGGGCCGCGTACCTACGAACAGTTCGCCGGCTTCGCCTCCAGTTGGCTCGGCACGTGCATCCTGTTCGGCTTGAGTTGGTGCTTCTTCCAGCATCTCGCGTCGGGCATCCGCCACCTAATCATGGATATCGGCGCCGGCTTCGAGCTTAAGACCGCTCAGCGAGGCGCCTTGGCGACGTTCGCGATTTCCGCCGTCCTGACCCTCGCATTTTGGACGGTCCTAACACTGAAGTAGGAGGCTTTCGAATGAACTCTCGCCAGAACCAAAAGTGGGCGGAGCTCCTAGTTTTGATTTCACCGCGCAACAGTATCGGAGCTACCCTCCTGCTTGTATTTGGGGTGGCGATAGTCTGCGCAGCGTTCAGCACGATTTTTTGGATCGTCGGCTGAGCCGCCATGAGCAGACGAGAGGCCGGTCGCAGAGAGTCACGACGGCTTGAACGACGTAAAAAGATCATTCAGACGGCGCAGGAGCAGTTCCTGCAGAATGGATTTTCCGGCACGTCCATGTCTCAAATCGCCGAGCGCCTCGGGGGGTCGAAGGCGACGCTCTGGACCTACTTTTCTTCGAAAGAAGAACTCTTCAGACATGTTGTCAGTGCTGCATCAATGGAATTGCAGCGTGAGCTGACCGTAGGGCTCGAGCAGAGTGACATCCTTGAGGAGACCCTACTCAGGTTCTGTCGGCAGTTTATCGAGAGCGTCGTGTCCCAACGCGCGTTGGCGCTCCGCCACGTGGTTGCCGCCGAAACCGTACGATTCCCAGAGGTGGCCCAGATCTTCTTCCGCAACGCACCAGCACGCCTTCATGACCTGCTAGCTACGATCCTCGAGACGCATATGAGGAGCGGCAATCTACGCTCAGGCGATGCCTTGGAGGCCGCCCAGGTCCTAACTTCCATCTGCCATGGAAATTGCTTTCGCCGCGCTGCATTCGGACTGAGCAAGAACGTAGAAGCCCACGAAATCCGCGCCGATGCGAGATTGGCCGTCGATGTGTTTTTGCGCGCCTACGGCTGCCCTGGGCGAATGAGCGGGCGCCTTTCAGCTAAGGAATAAACCTAGCGCCATCGACGAAAGACAGCGCGGCCACCCCGCCTATGTGGCCTCTACAGTATCCGTTTCTCCGACACCCGCCTGGAGCGTCTTTCGCGGCGGTGAATGGCGCAGCATGTATGTCCGTGCGGACGCGTGAGGCACCGGTCCTGGGCGCTCAAACATAGCCGGAAGCGATGCTTGACGGACAGCCGCGATGATCAACTCAAGACTTGGCGGCACGGCTTTGGTCGTTCTGCCGAAGGAGGCGGTAGTGCCAGACAGCAGATTCCTTACGCCTGACGAGGTGGCTGAACGCTACCGAGGCGGTGTTTCGGTTGGGACTCTTAGAAATTGGCGCGCGATGCGTCTCGGCCCGTCCTTCGTCAAAGTTGGCAAGGCCGTGCTCTACCCCCTCGACGAGCTTGATGCGTGGGATGAAAAGAATAAGGTGCAGTGCCGTGCATCCAAGGGGCACCGCGAGCCTAGGGGTGATCAGGCGTGATGGTCACGTTCGGGCATGATCAACCGCCCCCAGTCGCCGGCACCAGTCCCTGCCATATTTCCATTTAACGCTTTTATATCAATGGCTTAGAATTCTGGAAGGCATGGTGCACAACCACCCGTCCGGCTCCCCTCAGCCGAGCCGCGCCGACATCCAGATCACCAACAAGATCGCCGAAGCCGGGCGCCTTCTGGGCATCATCGTCCACGATCACATCATCATCGGCCGCGAAGGGCATGTCAGCCTGCGCTCCAAGGGGCTGATTTGACCCGCGCGCGCGGCGCAGTGTGCAGGGCCGGTGCAGTGCGCAAGGGTGGCGGTACGGTGCTGTAAGGAGATCGACGCCATGGCCGCTGAACCACCCGAACCGGAGCCGCCCCAGACGACCGTCTCCGGCATCCTCCAGCGCGCGCCGGACCAGCCGACACACCCGACAGGGCGCTGGTGGCGCTACGCAGGGCGATCGCGGCGGCACATCTACTATCGCGCCGCCACCAACCTGCAGGGCACCCTGTTGTTCGCGCTGATCGCCGTGCTGGGCGCCATCGCGCTGGGCGTGGCGACCGTTCACGTCCTGCACCTGCACACGGTCAGGCACGACGACGCCGTTCTGGGCACGATCGGGCTGGCGATGCTGGCGCTGGGGACATGGCAAGGCGCGAAGCTGGCGCTCGACGGCAAGTAACCGCGCGAAGCGGCTGACATCGCTCAAAAAACCCCGAAACCGAGCGGATCGGCCGGTGCCGTGGCGCCCGGCCGACTCTCGAAATAGTCGCGAAACACGTCCGCTTCTAACCCTTCGGGGTGATTGCGAGGGGCAAGACGACAGGACCATCCCACACGTTCGGCCACGGCGCTGCGCCTGGCAACGAAAAGGATCGGGATCATGAAGCGGATCGGACTTGCTGTTTCGGTTAGTGTCGTCGCAATGGCAGCGCTGGCTTACGCGGGCGTCGGCAGCGGACTTGTCGAAGGCATCGGCGCCAGCATGGTGAAGCTGCCAGCGGCCAGCTCGGCCGGCAGCAGTGCGGCCCCGTCCGCGCTGAACCCCACCCCCGCTGCCGCCGACATCTCGACGTTGAACCCCGGCGACGTCATCCCCGGCAGCTTTATCTGCGTGTTCCGCACCGGCGCGGTGCAGCGCGACGCGATCCATGGCGAGGCAGACCGCATCGCGCGCACCGATGGCGGCGCGGTGCGCCATTATTACGACACCGCGCTCAAGGGCTTTGCGGTCAACGCCTCGAAGCAGCGCGTCGATGCGATGCGCGCGCACAACGCGTCCATCTCGTATTGCGAGGAGGACCGGGTGATCAGCTTCATCGACGACCCGATCGGCCCGCTGGATACCAAACCCACGCCGACACCCACCCCCACGCCAACCCCCACGCCCACGCCCACGCCCACGCCAACCCCCACCCCGACACCCACGCCCAAGCCGACTGACGGTGGCAAGGGCGGCGGCGGTGGCGGCGGCACCCAGCCGCCCGAAACCATCCCGGCGGGCATCACCCGTGTGGGCGGCGGCGTGCAGGTCACGGTCACCGGCACCGCCTGGGTGATCGACACCGGCATCTTCCTGACCCACCCCGATCTCAACGTCGATACCGTGCGCAGCCGCAACTTCGTGACCGGCGAAACCTCGCCCAACGATCTCAACGGCCACGGCACGCACGTTTCGGGCACGATCGGCGCCAAGAAGAACGGCATCGGCGTGGTGGGCGTGGCGCCCGGCGCGACATTGGTGGCGGTGCGCGTGCTTAATCGCAAGGGCAGTGGTTCCACCTCTGACGTGATCGCGGGCATCGACTATGTTGCCGCCAACGGTCACCCTGGCGACGTGGCGAACATGAGCCTGGGCGGACCGATCGATACCGCGCTCGATCAGGCGGTGATCAATGCCGCCGCCACGGGCGTGAAATTCGCGCTGGCCGCCGGCAATGAAACGCAAAGCGCCACCCTGCACTCGCCCGCGCGCGTCAACGGCCAGAACATCTACACCGTTTCGGCGGTGGACGCGGCGGACAAGTTCGCCTCGTTCTCCAACTTCGGCAACCCGCCGGTCGATTATGCCGAGCCGGGCGTGCTGGTGCTGTCGACGTGGCTGGCCAACGGCTACAACACCATATCGGGCACATCGATGTCCACGCCGCACATGGCCGGCATCCTGCTGCTCGGCGCGCCCCGGCAGGTCGGCACCGCGATTGGCGATCCCGACGGCAATCCCGATCCCATCGGCGGACATTGACGGACCCGACGGGGGCACGGTGGTTCGTGTCCCCGTCTACCGCACTCGGTCATCCTGAATCGGCGGTTGAGGATTTGCCTGATTCGCGTACCCTTTGCCCGGGCTGACGGGGCATAGTTCCGCTCCATCGGGGGAACAGCTTTGGCTACGCGCAGCAGTGCATCACCCGCATTCGCCACATCCGCCATGCGCAAGGCGTTCTGGCGGATCCTGCCGCTGATCATGGTGGCGTACCTGTTCGCCTACATGGACCGGGTCAACGTCAGCTTCGCCGCCACCCAGATGAATGCCGACCTCAAGTTCGACGCAACCATCTATGGCCTGGGCGGCGGGCTGTTCTTCCTCGGCTATGCCTTGTTCGAAATTCCGTCGAACCTGCTGCTGGTACGCTTCGGCGCGCGCAAGTGGATCGCACGGATCATGATCACCTGGGGCCTGCTGTCGGCCGCGATGATGTTCGTCCACACGCCGGGGCAGTTCTACGCGTTGCGCTTCCTGCTGGGTGTGGCCGAAGCCGGGTTCTATCCCGGCGTGATCTACTACTTCTCATCGTGGTTCCCGCCCTGCCATCGCGGCCGCGCGGTCAGCCGGTTCTATGTCGCCAGCCCGCTCGCCTCGGTGGTGATGGGCGGCGTGTCGAGCTGGCTGCTCGGGCTCGACGGGCTGGCGCACTTGCGCGGATGGCAGTGGCTGTTCGTGGCGCAAGGCCTGCCCAACGTGCTGATCGGGCTGGTCGTGCTGCGCTTCCTGCCCGATGCCCCGGCCACCGCAACATGGCTCACCCCGCCCGAGAAAGACTGGATCCTGGGCGAACTGGCGCGCGAGCAGGCCGGCATGGCGCCGCCATCGCACCACAACGCGCTCGCCGCATTCCGCAATCCGCGCGTGCTGCTGACGGGCACGATCGGCTTCCTGCTGATCGGCGCGATCACCACCTTCATCCTCTCGGCGCCGATGATCCTGACCGGCGCGACCGGGCTCGACCTCAAGCACGTCGGCTACCTGGTGACCGCCGGCGGCATCGTCGGCGCGGCCACCATGCTGATCGCGGGCGACCATGCCGACAAGCACGGCGACCGCTGGCTCAACGCGTTCTGGTTCGCGGTGGTGATGGCGGTGGCGTTCGCGGTGATCGACCTGTCGACCACGCCGCTGGTCGTCGCCATTGCCTACCTCGCGTTCGCCGGCTCGTGCTTTGCGATCCCGATGCTGACCTCGTCGGGCTGGGCCAGCCTCCTGTCGATCAGCGAACTCGCGGTCGGCGCGGCGGCGATCAACACCATGAGCCAGATCGGCGCGTTCGTGACCCCGTTCGCCTGGGGCGTGGCCAGGGACGCAACCGGGACGTTCCACGCCGGCCTGGCCCTGCTGTTCGTCATGTGCCTGCCGCTGGCGGTGCTGCTGCTGGTGCTGCGGCGGCAAGTGCGCGGTGGTGTCGTCAGCAGGGCGGTTGCGGCGTGAAGGCTGGCGATACTGATGCCGGGGTCAATCGGGATTCTTGCGACCTGTATTTTGTTGGGCTCAAGCCCTTCGCGACACCGATCTTTCCCTTCGATGCCGCAGGCTTGAAACAGCTCTGCGCCGACACGCTTGCAGAATTGAAGATCAGGCTCGATGCCACCTTCGCCAAGGAACGCCGCTGCCGGGCAGTCGTCTAACTTAAGTTGAATGCAGGGCGGCCCAATGACATAATCCAAAATCGATAATCTATTTGAATTTCAATTATATACATCCGGAAATTACGGCTCGGTGGTTGAATGTCGGAACACGTTGATGTCAAGTGATCGCAGACTGTTGCGAAAGGACTGATCGTGGACCCCGAACACACCGATATTGCAAATTCCGGAATTTCACCGGGCGGCGAAGACCGGCGGACGTTTCTGGAATCGTGCGGCAAGCTCGCCGTCTTGGTGCCGCCGGCGATGACCGTGCTGTTATCGACGTCGCTGGCATCGCCGGCGATTGCGAAGTCATCCAACGGCCAGCACTTCACCGGCGGACACGACAAGCGCGATCGGCATCACAAGCCGAAGGAACGGCGCCTGCCGGGTTGACGCGGCGCCATTGCGGAGGCGGGTTCAGGATCGAAAGTTGCCTTCAAATCCCAAGCCGACAGAGCAAGATAGAGAAGGCGTCGCCATGAAACCGGCCAACAGAGAACTTACAATCGGGGACGCGGATCGCAGGGCGTTCATGGAAGCCTGCGGAAAGTTCGCGGTCGTGATGCCGCCGGCGATGACGGTGCTGCTCTCGACCTCGCTGGCCACGTCGGCCTTCGCCAAATCGGGCGGAGACGCGCATCAGCAGGATGGACGTGGTCACGACACTGTCGAGCCGGGCAATGGCGGCACCGATTCCGGCACGCCCGGAACTGGGGAAGTCGGATCGCACGACAACCCGGATCCGGGTTCGGGCAAACAGCCCATCGACAACGGCACGCCCCGAGAGAGCGACACTGGATCGGGTGGCGTCGACAGCGGCCAGCACGGGTCTAGCGACACAGGTTCAACGCCCAGCAGCGATGCCGGTTCGGGTGGGACCAGCGAAACGGGTTCGTCGCACGGCAGCGAGATCGGCTCGGGCGGGATCGACAGCGGGCAGCACAACTCCACCGACACCGGATCAGGCGGGACAAGTGGCACAAATTCATTGGGCAGCAGCGAGATCGGCGTAGGGGCCAGTAGCGCCAGCGCGTCATCGGCAGGCACAACTGCAAGTAGCGGTACGGGCGGTAGCGGTACGGGCGGTGGCAGTTCCGGCAAGGACGCCGTGAAGGTCGGCAAGGTCAAGGAAGCCCCCCGGGTTCGGTAAGCCGGGAGCACAATACTGACGCTGCCAAACCGGGGCACGACCTACCTCGCCCCAGTCGGGGGCGGTGACGTGTCGTGTCGTCATCCGAAGTTTCCCCTGTCCTACACGCCGCGTCCGCGCCTAGACTCCGTGCGCTCTTTGACATTGTCGCAACCCCCTGATTTGCATCGGCAATCGCGCTGACCGAGGCGACTCGCTCGCGCAAACCATTCGGCACGCACTCGGGCAATGTTAGAGAAGTTAGAAAACCCGGCCGAAGGACGAAGGCGCCAAACCAGCCCCAAAACGGCCCGCCGCCCTTGCCTTCGCGCCGCCCCGCCCCTAGCGGCCACCGCAACCGTCCACCACGTTCTTGCCCGGAGTCGAACCATGGTCCCCCGCTATTCCCGCCCCGCGATGACCGCGATCTGGGAAGCCGAAGCGCGCTACAGCATCTGGTTCGAGATCGAGGCCCACGCCACCGACAAGCTGGGCGAACTCGGCGTCGTCCCTGCTGCTGCAGGCAAGGCGCTGTGGGACTGGTGGGCCACAGCGCCGGTAATCGACGTGCCCGCGATCGACGCGATCGAGGCGGTGACCAAGCACGATGTCATCGCATTCCTGACCTGGGTGGCGGACCGGGTGGGCGAACATTCCGGCGGCGACCTGGCGCGGTTCATGCACCAGGGCATGACCAGCTCCGACGTGCTCGACACCACGCTGTCGGTCCAGCTGCGGCAGGCGAGCGACCTGCTGATTGCCGATCTCGACGCGTTGCTGGCGGCGATCGAGCGCCGGGCGATGGAGTTCAAGTACACCCCCACGATCGGCCGCAGCCATGGCATCCACGCCGAGCCGACCACGTTCGGATTGAAGCTGGCGCAAGCCTACGCCGAGTTTTCGCGCTGCCGGGCGCGGATGATCGCGGCGCGCGAGGAAATCTCGACTTGCGCGATTTCGGGCGCTGTGGGCACCTTCGCCAATATCGACCCGGCGGTGGAGGCGCATGTCGCGGCCAAGCTGGGGCTGGCGGTGGAGCCGGTCTCCACCCAGGTCATCCCGCGCGATCGCCACGCGATGTTTTTCGCCACGCTGGGCGTCATAGCCGGATCGATCGAACGGCTGGCGGTCGAAGTGCGCCACCTGCAGCGCACCGAAGTGCTGGAGGCGGAAGAGTATTTCTCGCCGGGTCAGAAAGGCTCGTCGGCGATGCCGCACAAGCGCAACCCGATCCTGACCGAGAACCTTACCGGGCTGGCGCGGATGGTGCGTTCGGCGGTGGTGCCGGCGCTGGAAAACGTGGCGCTGTGGCACGAGCGCGACATCTCGCACTCGTCGGTAGAGCGCTTCATCGGCCCCGATGCGACGATCACGCTCGATTTCGCGCTGGGCCGACTGACCGGCGTGATCGACAAGCTGCTGGTTTACCCCGAACGGATGCAGAAGAACCTCGACCGGATGGGCGGGCTGGTCCACTCGCAGCGCGTGCTGCTGGCGCTGACGCAAGCCGGGGTCAGCCGCGAGGATGCCTATGCCATCGTCCAGCGCAACGCGATGAAAGTGTGGCAATCGGACGGCGCGCTGTCGCTGCTCGATCTGCTGAAGGCCGATCCCGAAGTGACCGGCAAGATCGCCGCCGCCGATCTGGAGGCGAGCTTCAACCTCGATTACCACCTGGCGCAAGTCGACACGATCTTTGCCCGGGTGTTCGGGAAGTAGAAACGGGGCGACACTGGCCAAGCGCGCCAAGACGCCCTAGCATCGCGACGGGAAGCCACGGAGAGACCGAATGCAAGTTGTGCGCACGATTGTCTGGGTGCTGGTGGCCGTCGTGCTGGCGGCGTTCACGCTGGCCAACTGGCAACCGGTGACGGTGCACATCTGGCAGGGGCTGGTGCTGGAAACCAAGCTGCCCGCGCTGGTGATCGGCGCGTTCGGACTGGGCCTGCTGCCCAGCTGGCTGCTTTACCGCACCACCCGCTGGCGGCTGGGACGGCGGATCATGAGCCTGGAAAACTCGCTGCTGTCACGCACCCCCGCCCCGCCGCTGGGCACGACGACACAGTTCGACGCGGCGACGCCGGGCAATCCGGCAGCGTGACCAACCCGATCTATCTCGCGCTCGACATGCCGCGCCTCGATGCCGCGGTGGCGATGGCCCAGAAAGTGCGCAGCCATGTCGGCGGGATCAAGCTGGGGCTCGAATTCTTCTGCGCCCACGGCCACCACGGCGTGCACGAACTGGCCAAGATCGGCCTGCCGATCTTCCTCGACCTCAAACTGCACGACATTCCCAACACCGTCGCCGCCGCGATGCAGGCGATCCACGTGCTCGAACCGGCGATCGTCACGGTCCATGCCGCCGGCGGGCGCGCGATGATGGAAGATGCCAAGGCGGCGGCCGGCGAACACTGCAAGGTCGTGGGCGTTACCGTGCTGACCAGCCTCGATGAAAGCGATCTGGCGCGCACCGGCGTGGGCGGCAGCGCGCATGACCAGGTGCTGCGGCTGGCCGCGCTGGCCGAGGAAGCCGGGCTCGACGGCATCGTCTGCTCGGGCCACGAAGTCGCGGCGGTGCATCGCCAGTGGAAGAACGGGTTCTTCGTCGTGCCCGGCCTGCGCCCGGTCGATGGCCCGGCCAACAGGGCAGCGGGCGACCAGAAGCGCACCGTCACCCCGCGCGAGGCGCGCCATGCCGGCGCCAGCGTGCTGGTGATCGGCCGGCCGATCGCACGCGCGGAAGACCCGGTCGCCGCCGCGCGCGCAATCGAAGCGACGCTTTGACCGGGGCGTAACGCGGGCGCCCGGGCTCGGCTTTCGACCCAGCTCGCCGCACATCCCCCTTTCTCCCGCGCCCGCCTGCGCTATGGGAGTGCCCATGTCCCAACCCGCCATCAAGATCTGCGGTATCAACGCCCCGGCCGCTCTGGACGCAGCCATTGCCGCGCGCGCCGACCATGTGGGGTTTGTGTTCTTCGCGCGCTCTCCCCGCAACGTGACGTCTCCCGATGCCGCCGCTTTGGCCGAGCGCAACGCTGGCCGGGTCAGCGCGGTGGGTCTGTTTGTCGATGCGAGCGATGGCAAGATCGCCGACGCCATCACCGCCGGACGGCTCGACATCCTCCAGCTCCACGGCACCGAATCCCCCGATCGCGCGGGCGAACTGCGCGCGCGGTTCGGCTTGCCGGTGTGGAAGGCGGTGCCCGTTGCCGGCTCGGCCGATGTGGCGCGCGCTCAGGCCTATGCCGGTGCCGCCGATCTGGTGCTGTTCGACGCCAAGGCGCCTGCGGGCGCGGACCTGCCCGGCGGAATGGGACTGGTTTTCGACTGGACGCTGTTGGCGGGGCTGCGGATCGGCCTGCCGTGGGGGCTGGCGGGAGGGCTTGGCCCAACGAACGTCGCCGACGCGGTTCGGTTGACCGGTGCGCCGCTGGTCGATGTCTCGTCCGGTGTGGAAAGCGCGCCAGGGGTGAAGGACGCCGCGCTGATCGCCGCATTCTGCAAGGCCGCGCGCAGCGCCTGACGAATCGGCTCGCCCAAAACGCTAGAAGGCGGCCTCCCGAAAGAAGCCGCCCTCACGACGTTGCGTGGCGGTCTTTACGGCTCGCGGATAAACGCCGCCTGAACACGATGCGCCGCGACGCGCGCGAATCTGGACAATCCGCACCCCGTCTGCCAAGCGCCGGGCATGACTGCCACCACCATCACAGCCGCGCCCAACAGCTTTCGCACGCAGCCCGATGAACGCGGCCATTTCGGCCAGTTCGGCGGACGTTACGTGGCGGAAACGCTGATGCCGCTGATCCTTGAGCTTGAGCGCGAATACAACCGCGCCAAGGCCGATCCGGCGTTCACCGAACAGTTCAACGACCTGCTCGAACACTACGTCGGCCGCCCCAGCCCGCTGTACTATGCCGAACGGCTGACCGATGAACTGCGCAAGAGCGCACCCGAAGGACACGGCGCGCAAGTCTGGTTCAAGCGCGATGAGCTGAACCACACCGGCGCGCACAAGATCAACAACTGCGTCGGGCAGATCCTGCTCGCGATGCGCATGGGCAAGACGCGGATCATCGCCGAGACCGGCGCGGGCCAGCATGGTGTCGCCACCGCCACGGTGTGCGCGCGGTTCGGCCTGCCCTGCGTGATCTACATGGGGCAGACCGACGTGGTCCGCCAGCAGCCCAACGTGTTCCGGATGAAGCTGCTGGGCGCCGAAGTGGTGCCGGTCACCAGCGGCGCGGCCACGCTCAAGGACGCGATGAACGAGGCGCTGCGCGACTGGGTCGCGCATGTCGACGACACGTTCTACATCATCGGCACCGCCGCCGGGCCGCACCCGTATCCCGAACTCGTCCGCGATTTCCAGAGCGTGATCGGCAAGGAAGCGCGCGCGCAGATGCTGAGCCGCACCGGACGCCTGCCCGATGTGCTGGTGGCCGCGATCGGTGGCGGATCGAACGCGATCGGGCTGTTCCACCCGTTCCTCGACGATCCCGGCGTGAAGATGCTCGGCGTGGAAGCGGCGGGCCATGGCCTCGACAAGGAACATGCCGCCAGCCTCGCCGGAGGCGCGCCGGGCGTACTCCACGGCAACAAGACGTACCTGTTGCAGGACGATGACGGCCAGATCACCGAAGCGCACTCGATCAGCGCGGGCCTCGATTATCCGGGCATCGGGCCGGAACACGCGTGGCTGCGCGATGTCGGCCGGGTCGATTACACCTCGGCCACCGACAAGGAAGCGCTCGACGCGTTCCAGCTGCTGTGCCGCACCGAGGGCATCATCCCCGCGCTGGAACCCAGCCACGCCATCGCCGCCGTGGCCAAGCTGGCGCCGACCCTGCCGCGCGACTCGATCATCCTCGCGAACTTGTGCGGTCGCGGCGACAAGGACATCTTCACCGTAGCCGAGCATCTGGGGGCGAAGATATGAGCGCACGTCTCTCCGCCGCTTTCGCCAAGGGCCACCCCGCGCTCGTGTGCTTCGTCACGGCGGGTGATCCCACACCGGCCGCCACGCCCGCGATCCTCGATGCGCTGGTTGCCGGCGGCGCGGACGTGATCGAGCTGGGCATGCCGTTCACCGATCCGATGGCCGATGGCCCGGCGATCCAGGCAGGCAATTTGCGCTCACTCGCCGCAGGTACGAAAACGAAGGACATTCTCGCGATCGCCAAGGGCTTTCGCGAACGGCACCCCGACGTGCCGCTGGTGCTGATGGGCTACGCCAACCCGATGGTGCGGCGCGGGCCGGAATGGTTTGCCGAACAGGCTGCCGCTGCCGGGGTCGACGGGGTGATCTGCGTCGACATTCCGCCCGAGGAGGACGACGCGCTCGGCCCCAACTTGCGCGCGCACGGTATCTCGCCGATCCGGCTGGCCACGCCAACCAGCGACGCCGCGCGGCTGCCGACCATCCTCGAAGGCTCGTCGGGCTTTCTCTACTACGTTTCGGTCGCGGGCATCACCGGCAAGCAGCAGGCACAGCTCGGTTCGATCGAAAGCGCGGTTGCGCGGCTCAAGGCGGCGACCGACATTCCAGTCGTGGTCGGCTTCGGCGTGCGCACGCCCGATCAGGCGCGCGCCATCGCGCGGGTGGCCGATGGCGTGGTCGTGGGTTCCGCGTTCGTCGATCTGGTCGCCAAGCACGGCGCCAAGGCCGCCGGTCCAGTGCGCGAACTGACCGCCGCGCTTTCCGCTGCCGTCCATCATGCCCGCGAGGTGACCGCATGAGCTGGATCAACCGCGTCCGCAACGCGCTGCCGTTCGCGCCCAAGCGCGAGACGCCCGACAACTTGTGGATCAAGTGCCCGGGGTGCAGCGAGATGCTGTTCACGCGCGAGTACGAGGAGAACCTGTCGGTCTGCCCGCGCTGCGAACACCATGGCCGGATCGGCGCCGACGCGCGGTTGGCCCAGCTGTTCGATGATGGCGGGTACGAGGTGCTGGCGGCGCCCAAGGTCAAGGAAGACCCGCTCAGGTTCCGCGACAGCAAGAAGTACCCCGACCGGCTGAAAGCCGCGCGCGCCGCCAATCCGCATGCCGATGCGCTGACCAACGGTCTGGGCAAAGTCGGCGGGCACAAGGCCGTGGTCGGCGTCCAGGAATTCGCGTTCATGGGCGGATCGATGGGCATGGCCGTGGGCAGCGCCTTCGTCGCCGGGATCGAGCGGGCGATCAAGGAGAAGTGCCCTTACGTCGCCGTCACGGCGGCGGGCGGCGCACGGATGCAGGAGGGCATTCTCAGCCTGATGCAGATGCCGCGCACCACCGTCGCGATCAGCCGCCTGCGCCGCGCGGGACAGCCCTATATCGTCGTGCTGACCGATCCGACCACGGGCGGCGTCACCGCCAGCTATGCCATGCTGGGCGACGTGCAGATTGCCGAGCCCGGCGCGCTGATCGGCTTTGCCGGGCAACGCGTGATCCAGGACACCATCCGCGAAAAGCTGCCCGAAGGGTTCCAGCGCGCCGAGTACCTACACGATCACGGCATGGTCGATATGGTGGTGCACCGGCATGAACTCAAAGCCACACTGGCCCGGCTGATCGATTACCTGACGGCGGCCAAGGCGGCCTGATTGGCCCCTCCGTCTGACGCTTCGCGCCAGCCACCTCCCCATCGCCAGTCCATGGTGAGGGTCGCAACATTCAAGTTCCTCTCCATCGACTTGCGATGGGGAGGTGGCAGTTCCGGGAGGAACTGACGGAGGGGTAATTTGCGCGACTTCGCCATTTCCGACAATCCGGCCGTACAGGGCCAGCTCAACCGGCTCGCCGCGCTGTCGCTGCCGCAAGGGCGGCTGAGCCTCGACACGATCCGCACGCTGCTGAACCGGCTCGACAACCCGCATCGGTTCCTGCCGCCGGTGTTCCATGTCGCTGGGACCAACGGCAAAGGCTCGACCTGTGCGTACTTGCGCGCGATGCTGGAGGCGCAGGGGCTCACCGTCCACGCCGCGACCAAGCCGCATCTGGTGCGCTACAACGAGCGTATCCGCATCGCCGGGCGGCTGATCGAGGATGCGCTGCTGGCGGCGCTGTTGAAGGAAGTGCTCAACGCCGCCAAGGACCTCTCCCCCAGCTTCTTCGAGGTGACGGCGGCGGCGACGTTCCTCGCATTCGCCCGGATTCCGGCTGATGCCTGCATCATCGAGACCGGGCTTGGCGGACGGCTAGACGCGACCAATGTGATCGATGACCCGGCGGTGTGCGGCATCGCCACGCTGGGGCTGGACCACGAAGCGTTCCTGCTCTCGCCCGAAGACGGCGTGCCCACCAAACCGCTGGCGCGGATCGCGTTCGAAAAGGCGTCGATCGCGAAGCCCGGCGTGCCGCTGGTGACGATGGCGTATCCGCAGGTAGCGAGCGAAGCCGTCGATGCGACCGCCCGGCAGATCGGCGCGACGGTCATCGCTCGCGGTCGCGACTGGTGGGCCGACGCTGGCGAAACGATTGCCTATCGCGACGCGGCGGGCGCGCTCGACCTGCCGCTGCCCTCGCTGCCCGGCAAGCACCAGGCCGACAACGCCGCGCTGGCGGTGGCGATGTTGCGACACCAGCAGGCGATCGCGGTTTCGCCCGAAGCGATGACCGCCGGGATCGTCGCCGCGCGCTGGCCGGCGCGGTTGCAGCGGCTTGGCGAAGGTCCGCTGACCGCGCTGGCACAAGGCCGCCCCGTGTGGCTCGACGGCGGGCACAACCCCGATGCGGGCGCAGCGATCGCACAGTTTTTCGCGGCCAGGAATGACGTTCACCTCATCATCGGAATGCTCCCCAACAAGGACCCGTCCGCCATAGTCGCACCGCTGGCTGGGCGCCTTGCCAGCGTGACCGTGGTGCCGATCGCAGGCCACGCGTCACATGGCATCGAGGCGTTCGTGCCGCACGCGTCGGTGGGTCCGCGCGCATCCGCCACCGTGCCGTCTGCCTTGCGCACCCTGCCGCCGGGCGGCGAAGTGCTGGTCGCCGGCTCCCTGTATCTTGCCGGCGAAGTGCTGCGGCTCAATGGCGAACTGCCCGATTAGGGCGCGGTTGCGGCGCGGGCGCGGGCATCCACGCGACTGCTGCGCAGCCATTCCATCAGCACGAACACCACCGCCACCAGCCCTGCCGCCGCGGTCCAGCGGAATACCGTGGCATAGCCGAACGTGTCGAACGCCTCGCCCGCGATACCCCGGCCCAGCGAGCCGATCAGGAATGTGAGCGACGACAGCAGCGCGTATTGCACGGCGGTGTAGTTCTTGCTGACGATGCCCGAAAGATACGCCACGAACGCGGCACCCGCGATGCCCGTGGACACGTTCTCGAAGCTAATCGCCAGCAGCAGCCGCACCATCCGTTCATCGAACCCGAACGCGGCGAACAGTGCTTTCAGCCCGATCGCGCTGCCCACCGCATCGATGTGCACCGCCCCTTCGGCGAGGTCGGCATAAACGAAATTGCCCAGCATCGGCAGGATCGCGCCGATCAGGATCGTGGGCATCCGGCCCAGCCGGGCGAACAGGTAGCCGCCCAGACTGATGCCCAGGATCGTCATGAAAATGCCGAACAGCTTGGACGCGAACGCCACCTCGTCCTTGGTGTAGTGCAGGAAATCGAGGTAGAACGGGAAGGCGAAGCTCGACCAGATGTTGTAGCACAGCGTGTAGGTCAGGATCATGCCGATCACCACCAGCACGCCCCAGCCGAGCCGGGCGGACAGTTCGGCGAGCGGGGAGACCAACGCGACATACAGATGGTTGGCAGCGGTGCGCAGCGGCGAGACGTGGTCGTCCGGCGCGGTCATCACGCCGCGCCCGCGCGCCATCATCCAGTTGGTCGTGGCCGCGACGATCAGCGGCACCGCCACCGTCGCGAAGATGATCCACGGGCCGTGGCCCTTCAGGAAATCGGCCACCGAAGGATGTGGCTGGCCGGGTACGGCCGGCGCGAGCATCGACACCATGAACCCGATGATCGAGGCGATCGCCCAAGCCCAGCTGACCCCGACGATGGCCAGCGCGACCATCCGCGCACCGGGCGACAAGGCACCCGGCTGCGCCAGCGCGTCATACAGCAGGCCTTTCTCGGGTCGCGGGGTATCGGGCGCGCGCAGCGTCACCAGCCCCATCAGCACGATCAGCCCGCCCATCAGCAGGTAGACCAGCCCCCAGTCCATCCGCGCCGCCAATACCAGCGCCAGCGCTCCGCCGACGATCGACGCAATGCGGTAGCCGAACTGGTAGATCGCAGAGAGCAGTTCCACCGGGGTATCGGCATCGGCGACATCGATCCGCCACGCGTCGACCGCCACGTCCTGCGTCGCGGACGCCAACGCGGCGAGGAACGCGAACAGCGCGAACGTGCCGATATTCGTCGCCGGATCGGTCGCGGCGAGCCCGGCGAAGCCCAGCACCAGCACCGCCTGGCACGCCAGGATCCAGCTCTTGCGGCGACCCAGTTTGTCCAGCAGCGGCAGCCGCGCGCGGTCGACCAGCGGCGACCACAGGAACTTGAACGAATAGCTGAGGCCGATCCACGACAGCACGCCGATCGTGGCCAGATCGATCTTCTTTTCGCCCAGCCACGCGTTCAGCGTGCCGATCAGCAGCGCGTAAGGCAGGCCTGATGAGAACCCGAAGCCCAGCATCGTCGCCGACTTGCGCGATTGCAGCGCGATCTTCAGCAACCGGAACCCCTTGGGGCGCGGTGCCGGTTCGGCGGCGGCTGATGCCATGGAGCGTGACCCTTCTTTCCTGCATCGGCGCCGTTTGGGGGCACCGCATTTTGGCGTGAGACTAGCGGGGAAATGGGGCGTGAACAGCCCCTATGAGATCGCCCGCCACCGTCGCGCGAAGATCAGGTGACGCGGGCGAGCAGGCGGCGTAAGGCCCGTCCATGCCCGCCAGACCGCCATCCAAGCCGCCCTCGCGCACGCCTTCGCGCTCCCCGTCCCGCAACGAGGACGCCAGCCGCCGCCGCAAGCTGCCCGAACGCGGCGAAACCGTGCCGGGCGAACGCTACAAGCCGCGCGTTCCGACATCCGGGCCACGTGCCCCGGCCACGCCGAAGGATGCCAGCCTGCCGCCCCGGGATGGCGAGCGTATCGCCAAGCTGCTCGCTCGCGCCGGGATCGCCTCGCGCCGCGAGGTCGAGCGGATGATCGCCGATGGCCGGGTCAAGCTCAATGGCACGGTGATCGATACGCCCGCCACGGTGCTGCTCAACTTGCGCGGCGTCGCGGTCGATGACAAGCCGGTCGCCCCGCCCGCTGCTGCCCGCCTGTTCCGGTTTCACAAGCCGGCGGGCCTGATCACGGCAGAGCGCGATCCGGCGAAGCGGCCGACGATCTACGATGCGCTGCGCAACGCGCTGCCCACTGGCACGCCGCGCATGATGCCGGTCGGCCGGCTCGATCTCAACACCGAAGGCCTGCTGCTGCTGACCAATGACGGCGAGCTGAAACGGGCGATGGAACTGCCCGCCAGCGGCATCCCCCGCACCTATCGCGCCCGGACCTATGGCGATGTCACCCAGTCGCAGCTCGAAGACCTGATGGACGGGATCGAGATCGAGGGCATGCGCTATGGTCCGATCGACGCCAACATGGAGCGGCGCACCGGGCGCAACCAGTGGATCGAACTGACGTTGACCGAGGGCAAGAACCGCGAAGTGCGGCGCGTGCTGGAATTTCTCGGGCTCGAAGTGTCGCGGCTGCTGCGGCTGGCGTATGGTCCGTTCCATCTGGAAGACCTGCCCCGTGGCGCTGCCGAAGAAGTGCGGCAGGTCGATGTCGAGCGGTTCCGCAAGGGTCTGGGCGCGGAATGAGAATCGTTGCCGGGGAATGGCGTGGCCGCAAATTGCGGGCGCCCGACGGGGACGTGACTCGCCCCACTGCCGACCGCACCCGCGAAACGCTGTTCTCTATGCTGGTCAGTCGGCTGGGCACGCTCGAAGCGCTGAGCGTGGCCGATCTGTTTGCCGGATCGGGCGCGCTGGGGCTTGAAGCCTTGTCACGTGGTGCCGCATCGGCGCTGTTCGTCGAGCAGGACCCCGCCGCGATCCGCAGCCTGCGCACCAACATCGCCAGCCTGCAGGCGCAGGATCGCAGCGATGTGCGGGCCACGTCGGTGCTCGCGCTCGGCCCGGCCAAGGCGCCGGTTGACCTGATGCTGCTCGATCCGCCGTACGGCAGCGGTGCCGGACTGGTGGCGATCGATCGGCTGGCCCGGCTCGGCTGGATCGGCGAGGCGACCTGGGTCAGCCTGGAAACGCATATCGACGAAGTGGTCGATACCAAGTCATTCACGATCGAGGCGGACCGCAAGGTGGGCAAGGCCAGGATCAGCCTGTTGCGGCTGAAACCGAAGGCCTGATCCTTGTCGCAAAGGGGCGCGCCAGCAGCACGCCCGCCAGCGTCATCACCCCGGCAGCGCTGAGCAGCAGTCCGACGGGCCCCGCCCCACCCTGCACCGACAGCACTTGCGCCGCGATCGGCGCCAGCCCGCCGCCGACGATCCCGCCCGCGCTGAACGCGATCGATACGCCGGTGTAGCGCACCGGCACCGGAAACAGCGTGGGCAACCACGCACCCAGCGGGCCATAGACCATGCCCATCACGAACAACGCACCCGCCAGCGTCAGGAACACCGCACCAAGCGATCCGCTCGACAGGCCGCTGCCGAACACCAGCCCCAGCACGATCGTCAGCACCGCGCCGGCGATGAGCACGCGTCGCACGCTGATGCGATCGGCCGTGATCCCGGCCACCACGATACCCAGCGCGAGGAACAGGTTGGCTGCCAGCTGCACCGCCAGAAACCTCTCACGCGGATAGCCCAGCGTCGTCGTGCCATACGACAGCGCAAACGCGGTCGAGAGGTAGAAGATCGCAAAGGCGGCGATCGCGCCCGCGCTGCCCGCCAGCAGCGCCAGCGGATGATCGCGCAGCACGCGGCCGAGCGGTACGGGCGGCGGCGGCTCGTGCGCCAGCGCTGCCCGGAACGCGGGCGTTTCGGCGATGCGCAGCCGCACCCACAGCCCCAGGCCGACCAGCAACGCGCTGGCGAGGAACGGGATGCGCCAGCCCCACGCCGCGAAGTCCGCTTCGCTCAAGCAGGCGCCGAGCAGCAGGAACAAGCCATTGGCAGCCAGGAACCCCACCGGCGCGCCGAGCGGCGGGGCCGAGCCGAACCGGTTTTCCCAGCCCGGCGGCGCGTTTTCCACCGCGAGCAGCGATGCGCCGCCCCATTCGCCACCCAGCCCGAAACCCTGCCCGAAGCGCAGCACGCACAGCAGCAGCGGCGCCAGCCCGCCGACCATCGCATACGTCGGCAGGAACGCGATCAGCAGCGTCGATCCGCCCATCAGCATCAGTGAGGCGACCAGCGTCGATTTGCGCCCGATGCGATCGCCGAAATGGCCGAACGCGATCGCCCCCACCGGACGGGCGACGAACGCCAGCCCAAAGCTCATGAACGCGAACAGCTTTTGCGCCTGGGCCGATTCCGCCGGAAAGAACAGCGGCCCGAACACCAGCGCGGCGGCGGTGGCGTAGATATAGAAATCGTAGAACTCCACCGCCGTCCCGGAGAGGCTGGCGGTAAGGATACGGGCGTGGGTGCGCAGCGGTCCGCGCGGCGAATCGGTCACCACCGGCGCGCCCCGATACCCGGCAATCGGATCGCCACAAACCGCGCAATTGCGTCGAAGTTGACGAAGTTTACACACCCCTGCCCAGCGATCGAGCCCTCCCCCGAACCGCCCATTCCGGGGCCGTGCGGCGCGTGTCGAACAGGCGAAAGACGATCATGCATCCCGCCACCTTGGCAGCGGCACGGCGAGTAGGACAGCGAAAAGGGCGCCGGTTGCCCGACGCCCTTCCCTGCGACCCTGTGAAGGGCTCTTACATCAGCTTCAGGAGGTTTTACGCCCTGTGCCGCTTGTGATTGACGGCGCGACTCTTGCCGGGCGCGCCCCCTTCACCGGGGTTCTGGCAATTGTCCTGCCCCTTGCTGGTGCAGATCGGATAGCTCTTGTTCATCGCTTCGGCCGGAGCCTGCGTCAGCGCGCCCTTGTAAGGCCCGGCGGCATAGCCGGGGTCCGCAGGCTGGGCGGGCGGCACAGCACTGTCAGCGGTCGCCGGAGCAGGCGGGGTAGCCGTGGCCGCCTGGTCCGATCCCACCGGGTTGGCCTGCATTTGCGGTGTGGCATCGTTCGAAGCCATCTCGGTCGGTGCGGCGCTGTCGGGCGCTGCTGGCACCGGAGCGGTGCTGTCGGCCATCGGCGCCGAGCCCGGCGGCGTTGCGGCAGCGTCGGCACCGGCAGCCGGGGCCGGCGCAGCGGCGGCGCTGGCAGCGGGCGCGGCACCAGCTGCGGCGGGCGGCGGCGATCCGGCAAGTTGCGCCTCGATCGACGTCCACGTCGTGGTGCGCTGATCGGGCGTCATGGCATATATCTGGCCGCGCTGTTCATCGGTCAGCGCCCACCAGCCTTTCTGCTGGGTGGCCGAAAGCGTCCAGAAATAGCCCTGATAGGTCGCCGGCCAGGCATCGTACTTGGCCTTGAGGTCCGCCGGCCAACCGCTGTATGTCGCTTTCTGCGCCGCCGTCATGGCGGGTGCGGCGGCAGCGGCCGGCGCGGGGGAAGAAGACTGGGCGCCGGCGACCGACGGCAGGGTGGCTGCGGCGAGCGCAAGCGCGCTCACGCAAAGAAATTTGCGCATTTTTTAATCTCCATGCGATCTGAGGATTTGCACGAAATACGCTGGGCAAGCGGTACGGTTCCGCGTTCTCGGCGGACCGGTGGATCGTCGCGACCAGCTGCAGTGGTCGATCGGGACGAAATGACTTCAGTCCGAGGTCCGACCCGAACCAGATTGGCATCCAATGCGGGTACCAAAAATTAAACCCTGCGCACTAGATCGGGCTTGTTCGAAAAGGCGGGGGCGTCGGTGGACATCGTAAGACAGATTGCCAGGTACATGTTCGCCGCGATCGCGTTGGTGTGGCTGCTGTCCATTGGATCGTGCGTGCTGCTGGGCGCGGGCGCCGGATATGCGGTGGATGCCGCAAGCAAGTCGGAACTGGCCCACCGTGTCGGCAAGCGCGCCGACGAATACGAGCTGAAACAGCACAACGAGATCGCCAATCGCGAGGCCAGCGTGCACACGCGCGACGATTATGTGCGGGACTACGACCAAAACTATTGATCGCACGCCCCTTGTAGAGCGCGCCCACGTTCCCTAATCGTTCCAGGTGACTTTACCTGCAGAACAGACCGACCCGTTGATCGCGGGACTGAACGCGCCGCAGCGCGACGCCGTGCTCGCCACCGAAGGCCCGGTGCTGATGCTGGCGGGCGCGGGCACCGGCAAGACCGCCGCGCTGACCGCACGGCTGGCGCACATCCTGCGCTCGCGCCTCGCCTGGCCGAGCGAGATCCTGTGCGTGACCTTCACCAACAAGGCGGCGCGCGAAATGCGCGAGCGCGTGGGCCGGCTGATCGGCCCGGGGGTGGAAGGCGTGCCGTGGCTGGGCACGTTCCACTCGGTCGCCGCCAAGATGCTGCGCCGCCATGCCGAACTGGTCGGTTTGCAGTCCAACTACACGATCATCGACACCGACGACCAGCTGCGCCTGCTGAAGCAGCTGATCCAGGCCGAAGGGCTGGACGAAAAGCGCTGGCCGCCCAAGCAGCTGGCCGGGCTGATCGATCGCTGGAAGAACCGCGGGCTCAATCCCGCCGATCTCGATGCGGGCGAGAACGAGGCGTATGCCAACGGGCGCGGGCAGGAATTCTATCGCCTGTACCAGGACCGGCTCAAGACGCTCAACGCCTGCGATTTCGGCGATCTGCTGCTGCACATGCTCAACATTTTCCGCACCCACCGCGACGTGCTCGAGCAATATCAGCAGCGCTTCAAGTACATCATGGTGGACGAATACCAGGACACCAACGCGGTGCAGTACCTGTGGCTGCGGCTGCTGGCGCAGGCGCGCAAGAACATCTGCGTGGTGGGTGACGACGACCAGTCGATCTATTCATGGCGCGGCGCAGAAGTGGCCAATATCCTGCGGTTCGAAAAGGATTTTACCGGCGCCAAGGTGGTCAAGCTGGAACAGAACTACCGCTCCACGCCCGATATCCTGGCGGCGGCCTCCGGCCTGATCGGGGCCAATTCGGAACGGCTCGGCAAGACGTTGTGGACCGAGGCGAGCGGCGGCGACAAGGTCCGCGTGATCGGGGTGTGGGACGGCCCGGAGGAAGCGCGCCGGGTGGGCGAGGAGATGGAGCGGCTCGAACGCGAAGGCGCCAGCCTTGATGCGTTGGCGATCCTCGTGCGCGCCTCGTTCCAGACCCGCGAGTTCGAAGATCGTTTCATACAAATCGGCCTCAACTACCGGATAGTAGGTGGTTTTCGTTTCTACGAACGTGCCGAGATCCGCGATGCGCTGGCCTATCTGCGGCTGGTGGCGCAGCCCGCCGACGATCTGGCGTTCGAGCGGATCTACAACACCCCCAAGCGCGGGTTGGGCGACAAGACGTTGGAAAAGATGCACCGCCACGCCCGCGCGCGGCAGATGCCGCTGGCCGCCGCAGCGCTCGAACTGTGCGACACCGATGAACTGCCGACGCGCGCGCGCAACACGCTGGGCGCGCTGATGCGCGACTTCCTGCGCTGGCGCGATGCCGCCGCCACGCTGGTCCCCGCCGAACTGGTGCGCACGATCCTCGACGAGAGCGGCTACACCACCGCATTGCAGGCTGAGCGCAGCGTGGAGGCGTCGGGACGGCTGGAAAACCTGTCCGAACTCGCGCGCGCGATGGAGGAATACGCAACGCTGGGCGATTTTCTCGAACACGTCAGTCTGGTGATGGACAACGAGGCCGACGCCAGCGCCGAACGGATCACGGTGATGACGATCCACGCCGCCAAAGGGCTGGAGTTCGACCACGTGTTCCTGCCCGGCTGGGAAGAGGGCGTGTTCCCGTCGCAACGCGCGCTCGACGAAGGCGGCCTCGCCAGCCTCGAGGAGGAACGCCGCCTCGCCTATGTCGCGATCACCCGCGCGCGGCGGCGCTGCACGATCCTGCACGCGGCCAACCGCCGCATCTATGGCCAGTGGACCAGTTCGATCCCCTCGCGCTTCATCGCCGAATTGCCGCAGGACCATGTCGAGCAGGAGACCACGCTGTCGGGCGGGGCATCGCTATGGCGCGCCAACTGGTCCGAACAGGGCGATCCGTTCGCGCACCTTGCCCGCGACGCACCGGGTCGCACGCAAACGCGCGGTCCGGGCTGGCAGCGCGCGGTCGCGACCGGCTACGATGCCACGCCCAAACGCTTGGCCGAACCCGGACGCAGCGCCGCCAGCTTCGCCGCCAAGCCACGGGCCGACATCGCGGTGGGCGCGCGCGTGTTCCACGACAAGTTCGGGTACGGCACCGTCGCGGCGCAGGAAGGCAACAAGCTGGAGATCGACTTCGAAAGCGCCGGCCGCAAGCGCGTGATCGACAGCTTCGTGAAGCTGGCGTGACACCCGTGCGGACTTGACCGACGTGTCATGCGTCCCCGCGAAGGCGGGGACCTCAGGCATTTGAAGCCCGTTTCCGCCTGACGCCCCCGCCTTCGCGGGGGCCGCAGCAAACGCCTCGCTAGGCCTTACAGCGCCGAGACGTTGAGGAAGCCCGGGACCGGGCCGTTCCACGTCTCGGTATCGGCCACCATGCTGGCAGCGGGACGCGGCGCGGGTACGGCATCGGCGATGATCGCGTCACGGCGCGGACGATCGGCGCGCGGTGCGCGGCGGGGACGTTCGGCTGACGCTTGCGCGGTCACGAGTTCAGGCTCGATGTTTTCCATGGGGCGATCGACCGGGCTGTCGATCACCAGATCGGCCTCGACATCGGCAGCGCGCGGCGCACGTTCGGCACGCGGTGCACGTTCTGGCCGGGGTTCGCGCTCGGCACGCGGTTCACGTTCAGCCCGAGGCTCGCGCTCGGCCCTTGGTTCTCTTTCAGCCCTGGGCGCGCGGGGTTCACGCGGGGCGCGGGCGCTGCGGGCGGGCTTTTCGCGCTCGCTGTCGCCCGATGCCGGTTCGGCAGCAGCCGCGCCGTCGCCAGAACCACCGAGCGTGTATTCGGGGATCTTGCCGCCGGTCAGCTTTTCGACATTGTCGATCGCTTCGGCATCTTCAGGCGCGACGAACGTGAACGCGCGACCGGTGGCCCCGGCCCGGCCCGTGCGGCCGATGCGGTGGACGTAGTCGTCGGGGTGCCACGGCGTGTCGAAGTTGAACACGTGGCTCACGCCCTTCACGTCCAGCCCGCGCGCGGCGACGTCGGACGCGACGAGGATGTTGATCGAGCCGTCCTTGAACCGGTTCAGTTCGGCAATGCGTGACGACTGGTCCATGTCGCCATGGATTTCACCCGCCATGAAGCCGTAGCTTTTCAGGCTCTTGGCCAGTTCGCGCACCGTGGTCTTGCGGTTGCAGAACACGATCGCGGTGGTGACGTTGTCGGTCTTGAGCAGCGTACGCAGCACATCGCGCTTGCCGCGCGAGGTGACCTTGACCTTGTGCTGGGCGATGTTGAGGTTCGAACTCGCCGGACGAGAGACCTCGATGTACTTGGGGTTGCTGAGGAACTTGTCCGCCAGCTTCTTGATCGGCGGCGGCATCGTGGCCGAGAACAGCAGCGTCTGGCGGTTGGCCGGCAGCTTGGTGCAGATTTCCTCGATATCGGGGATGAACCCCATGTCGAGCATGCGATCGGCTTCGTCGATCACCAGCAGATTGCAGTCGTTGAGCAGGATCTTGCCGCGACCGAACAGGTCCATCAGCCGGCCCGGCGTCGCGATCAGCACGTCGACGCCCTTTTCCAGCGCCTTGACCTGGTCGCCCATCTGCACGCCGCCGATCAGCAGCGCCATCGACAGCTTGCTGTTGGCGCCGTACTTCTCGAAATTCTCTGCAACTTGCGCCGCAAGTTCGCGCGTGGGCTCGAGAATCAGCGAGCGCGGCATGCGCGCGCGGGCGCGGCCGTGCGACAGGACATCGATCATCGGCAGCACGAAGCTGGCGGTCTTGCCCGTGCCGGTCTGCGCGATGCCGATGATGTCGCGCATCATCAGCACGCTGGGGATCGCCTGCGCCTGGATCGGCGTGGGCGTTTCATAGCCGGCATCGGTAACCGACTTGAGCAATTCGTCTGACAGGCCGAGATCGGCAAATTTCATGTGCTAGTATTTCCGGAATGGACAGGTCGCGCGCAATTCGGTTCGCGCATGCCCGCCGCCTGCGGATAAAGACCGCAGCGCTTCAATTGCGCGCTATGACGATTATCGCGCGAAAGTCAAGGAAGCGGGCGCGGTTGCCGCCGATCCGGACCACGCACCATGCGCCGGTTCAGTCGCCGGGGATCAGTTCGCGGAAGCGGCTGATCGAACAGCTGGCCCCGGCGCGTGAATGGAGCATGTCGCGCCCGGCGCACAACATCCCGTCGGCGGTGCGCTCAAGGTAAAAGCCCGAATAGAAGTCGCGGGCGTTGCAGCTTTTTTCCAGGCTGGCGCCGATCGTGCGCTGGTCGCGCATAAACAGCATGAGCCGGTCGTTCTCACCGATCTGCACCCCGGCGATGCCGCCCACCGACAGGCATTTTGCGGTCTTGCGTTCGTAGAACCGGGGACCGGACGGCAGATCGGGCATGCCGGCGAACATGTCGCGCATCGGGAAGCCCGGTCCACCGGGTCCGCGCGGGGCGATGCGGATGATCATGCGCTGTTCGATGCGGACCTGGTCCCAGCGATCCTGCGCCATCGCGTCCGACATCATGCCCCGCGCCGGGCCATCGGGCGAAGCCAGCGGCGGGCCATCGGCCTCGCTCGCGCCCGGCCACGGATCGACCAGCGATGCGTCGTCCGATTGGTCCAGCAGCCCGCCACCCAACGCGATCCCGGCACCCGGAGTCGTCGCCCCGTCGCCGGGCGGAACCGGCAGCAGCAGCGCCAGCGGCGCAAGGAAGTGGACAAGGCTGGGCATCGGTGCTCTGGCGGCTCTTCTCGATTCATGTCGCGCGAACCGCCCCTTACGGTTCGCATGCGAAGCTGCCCGCATACATCGTGCGCTTGAACACCCGCTTAACTTCGCGCGGAATAAAAAGGAATTGCCGCCGGCACGACGTGACCGTAGCCATCCCCAATGCGCGAGGCGTTTCTTCAACAGGCAGCGGCGCTGCTTGGCCCCAAGGGTCTGACCGACGATGCCGATGCGATGGCGCCGTGGCTGACCGACTGGCGCGGGCGCTTCACCGGGCGGGCGCTGGCGATGGCCTCGCCCGCCAGCACCGCCGAGCTTTCCGCGCTGGTCAAACTGTGCGCCAGCCATGGCGTGCCCATCGTGCCGCAAGGCGGCAACAGCGGCATGTCGGGCGGAGCAACGCCGGATGAGAGCGGTGTCGCGTTGATCGTATCGCTGCGGCGCATGGCGGCGATTCGGCAGATCGACCCGGCAGCGCGGACCGCAACCTGCGAAGCGGGCGTAATCCTGCAAGTGCTGCACGAAGCAGCCGAGGCGCAAGGCTTGCGCTTTCCGCTGTCGCTGGGCGGCAAGGGATCGGCCACCGTCGGCGGCCTGATCTCGACCAACGCCGGCGGCACGCAAGTGCTGCGCCATGGATCGATGCGCGCGTTGGTGCTGGGACTGGAAGCGGTGCTGGCCGATGGCGCGGTGTTCGATGCGCTGGTGCCGCTGAAGAAAGACAATCGCGGGTTCGATCTCAAGCAGTTGCTGATCGGGTCCGAAGGCACGCTGGGCATCGTCACCGCCGCCGCGCTCAAGCTGGAACCGGCGATCGCCGCGCGCGCCGTGTTGTGGGCGGGGCTCGATTCGCTGGCCAAGGCGCGCGAGCTGCTGCTGCTGGCACAGCGGCAGGCGGGCCCGGCGCTCGAAGGGTTCGAAGTGATGCCGGCGCATAGCCTGGCGGCGGTGATCGCCCACCTTCCCGGCGCGCGCGCGCCGCTGGCGGGCGAGCATAACTGGCACGCGCTGATTGAACTGGTCGCCGATGCCGATGGCGGCGATGTGCTGCCGGCCCGCGCCGAACAGTTGCTCGAAACCGCGTTCGAGCAAGGCCTGATTGCCGACGCCACGATCGCGGCGAGCGAGGACCAGGCCGAGCGCCTGTGGCTGCTGCGCGAAAGCGTGGCGCCCGCCGAACGCGCGCAGGGCCCGGCGGTGCAGCACGACATTTCCGTGCCGGTCGACCGGATGCCCGCGTTCGTGGACGCCGCGGTCCCGGCGATCGAGGCGGCGTGGCCGGGGACGCGCGCGGTCGGCTTCGGCCATCTTGGCGACGGCAACATCCACTTCCATGTGATCGCGCCGCTGGGTGCCGATCCGGTCGCGTGGCAGGCAGGCGACGGCAAGGCGATCAGCCGGGAGGTGCACGACATCGTCACCCAGTGGGGCGGCTCGATTTCCGCCGAGCATGGCATCGGGCAGCTCAAGCGCGACGAACTGGCGCGGCTGGGCGATCCGGTGGCGCTGTCGCTGATGCGCCGCGTGAAGGCCGCGCTCGACCCGCAGGGGCTGCTCAACCCGGGCAAGCTGCTGTAGCGATGTTTCCGCAGGTGGGGAAAACGGCAGCATGTCAGCTTGGCTGAAACAGGCGCGCACCGCGCAAACCTTGCGCTAGGCCCGCCATATCCCTAATAGCCGCCGCTCCCCGTCCGCCAGCGAAACGCCATGCTGGTCGCGATGCTGATTTTTCCGGAGAGACGACAATGGCCAGCGCGCCGCAAGCCAACCTGCCGATGTTCTATAACGACCTGATGCCGCTCAACAGCCGCGATCACGCGAACTGGAAGATGCAGGGCAGCGAAACCGCCCCGTGGCTGGTCGGCTTTCACGCCATCCCGCTCACCGCCGAAGAATTTCCGCAGGCAGGCCGTCACTTCCCGATCATCTTCGCCAGCGGCGACAACCCGGTGCCGTTGGGCCTGATGGGCCTCAACGAAGGCGTCAACGTGTTCGTCGATGCCACTGGCAAGGTGACGCAGCCCGTGTACCTGCCCGCTTACGCGCGCCGCTATCCGTTCCTGCTGGCCAAGCTGAACCCTGAATCGGACGAGCTTTCGCTGTGTTTCGATCCCACCACCAACCTGATCGGCGAAGGCGGTGACGGCGAGGCGCTGTTTGACGGCGACCAGCCGTCCGAAGCGACCAAGAGCGCGCTGGCGTTCTGCGAACAGTTCGAACAGGCTGGCCAGCGCACGCAGGCGTTCATCGACGAACTGGTCAAGCACGACCTGCTGATGGAAGGCGAAGTCGCCATCCAGCAGCCCGGCATCGAACAGCCCTACATCTATCGCGGGTTCCAGATGGTGAACCAGGACAAGCTGCGCGAGATGCGCGGCGACGTCCTGCGCGGCTGGTCGCAAAGCGGGCTGCTGCCGCTGCTGTATGCGCACATCTTCTCGCTTGAGCTGATGAGCAACATCTTCGGCATGCAGGTGGCCCAGGGCACCGGCCCCGTGCCGCAGATCGTGATCCCCGAAACCGTCTGAAACAAAAAGTTCACAATCGTATCAAGCACGAACATTGTCGGTATTGGCCGCCAACAAGTTTCGCTTGCGACGAACAGTGACAATTGACCCCTTGCGCCGGCAGATACGCCGGACTATCTAGTGGGTGTTGCGCCGGTGCTCCCCTCATGGCCCGGTGTGACTGGTGCACTTTGTGCACCTCCTCCCTGAACCTTGGCCACCTGGTGTTAACGCACCAGGTGGTTTTTTCTTGGTACTGGCCGGGGACGGCGGGACCGTTCACCTCGATCACGCTCGCGACTCGCCCGATTGCAGGGCGCCGCAGTGTTATTCTGCGGCGTCGCGGATCATGGGCGCGCCGCCAGCGTCGCCACCCAGCGCTGCGACATCGCCCGCCAGCCGCTGTACCAGCCCCACCAGCAGATCGACCATTTCGGCAAAGCGCGGGCCCGGCTCGGCCAGCCGCGAATCGAGATAGCACTGGCGATCGATCTCCAGCTGCAACGCATGGACGCCCTCGCCGCGCCGGGCATGGCGTTCCAGCACATATCCGCCGGCATACGGCCGGTTGTGCGCCGCGCGGCGGCCAATCTCGGCGAAATAGGAAAATGCCTCGGCGATCAGGGCGCCGTCGCAGGCCACGCCGAATCGGTCACCCACGACGAATTCGGGCGACGGTTCGTTGCTACGCGCGGGCAGCGGCGGCATCGAATGCAGGTCGATCAGCAACGCGGCGCCCCAGCGCGCATGCAGCGCGTGCAGCGTTTCGGCCAGCGCGGCGTGATAGGGAACGTGGACGCCGGCAATGCGATCGTCGAGCTCGGCGTGGTCCATGCGGCGCTTCCACAACTCGCCCAGACCGGGCAGCCGGCGCGGCACCAGCCCCAGCCCGCTGCGCGCGCGGCGGCCGAACGAGGCGACGGGCATAGCCGAGGCATCGGGCGCGGGCATGCCCATCATGTCCCAGTCGATATCGTCGGTCGCGCGGTTGAGGTCGATCAGCGCGCGCGGGGCATGGGCGACCAGCAGCGCCGCCCCGGTGCGGCGCGCCACAGCATCGGCCAGGAGATCGACAAAGCGGTCTTCCAGCCGTGGCGCGGCGAACGCGGGATTGCGCATCCGGTCGAGCAGCGTGGAGGCATAGGCGCGGCCCGCGTGCGGCACCGCGATCAGCACCGGGATCGGCGATGCCGCGCTGCGCCGCAACGAGTAGGCGGGAACGCCGGGATGGCCGGGGACGATACCGCCCTGCACCAGCTGCGAATCGTCCGCGTTGTCACTCGCCTTGGTCATGGACCGACGCTGCCGATGATTCGCGCCCGTGTCAAAGATGGCCACCGTCACACCGACACTATAACCAAGATGGCAGAATTTTAACTTCAACAGGTGTATGACGTTTCGAACCAGCCGGAATCGATCGCCCGCTACGCGCCCGATGCCGTGCTTCGCCGCCCGACCAACACGCCAAACCAACAATGCAGGGTGCCAATGCTGCGGATACTTCTCGCCGAAGACGAAGAGGCCATGCGGGCCTACCTGGCACGCGCGCTGGAGAACGCCGGCTATAGCGTGACGGCGGTCGATCGCGGGACCGCGGCCGTGCCGCTGCTCGAGGCCGAGCATTTCGACCTGCTGCTGTCCGACATCGTTATGCCCGAAATGGATGGCATCGAGCTGGCGCAGCGCTGTGCCGAGATCAGCCCATCGACCAAAGTCATGTTCATCACCGGCTTTGCAGCGGTAACCCTGAAGGCCAACCGCGAGGCGCCGCGTGCGCGGGTGCTGTCCAAGCCGTTCCACTTGCGCGACCTGGTGCTGGAAGTGGAACGTGTGTTCGAGGACCAGGCGATGACGGGGTCGATTTAACGGGATTGCCGTCAAATGCGCTGCAGGCGCATTTGACGGCACCCAAGCGCCCTTGCAAGCTTGCTTCCCGCTCGCTAAGGGGCTGCTTCGCCGCGCCGGAAGGCGTCGCGACGCGACTGGTTCGGGCGTATAGCTCAGTGGTAGAGCACTATGTTGACATCGTAGGGGTCGCAAGTTCAATCCTTGCTACGCCCACCATTCGCAAGACCGGCAACGGTTGAAGAAAAGGCCCCGCACTGCGGGGCCTTTTTCGTTGCGCGGCAGGGGCCCTCGCCGCCTGCACGCCATGGCCCCGGCGCTACTGCCCCGACCAGTTCGGCTTGCGCTTTTCGGCAAAGGCGGTGGCGCCTTCGCGCGCGTCGGCCGAGGCGAACACCGGGCGGATGTATTCGTCCTGCTTCGTCCACATCTCGGCATCCGACCACGTGTGCGAATCGCGGATCACGCCCTTGGCGGCGATCAGCGCCAGCGGCCCGTTCTGGGCGATCCGCGCGGCCAGTTCCATGGCACCTTCGAGCGCCGGGCCTTCGGTCACGCGGTTGACGAAGCCCAGTTCATAAGCGCGGCGCGCGTCGATGAAATCGCCCGTCAGCGCCAGTTCCATCGCGATGCGCGGGGGAATCTGGCGCGGCAGCTTGATCAGCCCGCCCGCCGCCGCTGCCAGCCCGCGCTTGGCTTCGGGGATGCCGAACTTCGCGCCCGCGCTGGCGACGATCAGGTCGCACGACAGCGCCAGTTCCATGCCGCCCGCCAGCGCAAAGCCATCGACCGCCGCGATCACCGGCTTCTGCGGAGTCCATGATGACAGCGCACCGAACCCGCGCCCTTCGACCACCGGCGATTCACCGCGCAGGAAGCCCTTGAGGTCCATGCCCGAACAGAATGTGCCGCCCGCGCCGGTGAGGATCGCAACGCGCAGATCGGCATCCGCCTCAAGCCGGTCCATTGCCGCCGAGATTCCTTCGGCCGCAGCCTTGGTCATCGCGTTTTTCGCTTCGGGGCGGTTGATGGTGACGATAAGGACACCGTCGGCAACTTCGGTTAGCACTTCGGGTTCGCTCATCATGTCCACTCCCACGCCGTCGGTTTAATCGATCGGTTAAACCTTGCACGCGATCCGCCGCGCCTGTCCAGCCCGAAATGCCGCGATTTCTCGCGCCGCCCCGCCTTGCAAGGCGACGCTCGCGTGCTAAAGCGGCGGTAATCCCCGGGGCAAGAGACAGGACGGACATGGCCAAGATCAAGGTGAAAAACCCGATCGTCGAAATCGATGGCGACGAGATGACGCGCATCATCTGGGAATGGATCCGCGAGCGGCTGATCCTGCCCTATCTCGATGTTGACCTGAAGTATTACGATCTCTCGGTCGAAAAGCGCGACGAAACCAACGACAAGATCACGGTCGATGCGTCCAACGCGATCAAGCAGTACGGCGTGGGCGTGAAGTGCGCCACGATCACCCCCGACGAAGCCCGGGTCGAGGAATTCAAGCTCAAGAAAATGTGGAAGAGCCCGAACGGCACGATCCGCAACATCCTGGGCGGCGTGGTGTTCCGCGAACCGATCGTGATGCAGAACGTGCCCCGGCTGGTGCCCGGCTGGACCGACCCGATCGTGGTCGGCCGCCATGCGTTTGGCGATCAGTACAAGGCCACCGACTATCGCGTACCCGGCCCCGGCAAGCTGCGCCTCGTGTTCGAAGGCGACGACGGCACCGTGATCGACGAGGAAGTGTTCCAGTTCCCCTCGTCCGGCGTGGCTTTGGCGATGTACAACCTCGACGATTCAATCGCCGATTTCGCCCGCGCCAGCATGAACTACGCGCTCGATTGCGGCTGGCCGCTGTACCTTTCGACCAAGAACACCATCCTCAAGGCCTATGACGGGCGTTTCAAGGACCTGTTCGCCGAAGTGTTCGAGAACGAATTCGCCGAAAAGTTCAAGGCTGCCGGCATCACCTACGAACACCGCCTGATCGACGACATGGTCGCCTCCGCCCTGAAGTGGAGCGGCAAGTTCGTGTGGGCGTGCAAGAACTACGACGGCGACGTGCAGTCCGATACCGTGGCGCAGGGCTTCGGCTCGCTGGGCCTGATGACCTCGGTGCTGCTGTCGCCCGATGGCAAGACGATCGAGGCCGAAGCGGCGCACGGCACCGTGACGCGCCACTATCGCATGCACCAGCAGGGCAAGGCGACCTCGACCAACCCGATCGCCTCGATCTTCGCGTGGACGCGCGGCCTGATCTATCGCGGCAAGTTCGACGATACGCCCGAAGTGGTGCGCTTTGCCGAAACGCTCGAAAAGGTCTGCGTCGATACCGTCGAAAGCGGCAAGATGACCAAGGATCTCGCGATCCTGATTGGTCCCGACCAGCCGTGGATGACCACCGAGAAGTTCTTCGACGCGATCGTCGAGAACCTCGAAACCGCGATGGCCGACTGACAAACGCGGGCTGCCCTTAACCGGGCAGCCCGACTGTTGCGCTTCAACCCACGATTTCCTGTTTCAGATTGAGTCTGAGACCCTGCGTCCGTTCGTGTCGAGCGTAGTCGAGACACCGCGCGACATGTCTCGACTTCGCTCGACACGAACGGCAATTGGTGTGTCGTTCAATCAGCGCCCGGTCAGGCCTCCCCCCAATCAGCCAATCGGCGAGCGGACGTGTTCCATGCGGATGCCGTGGCCGATCAGGTAGCCCGGAATCTGGCGCAGCAGCGGGAAGCGGTTCAGCAGGCGCAGCAGTGCTGGCGGTTCACCCGGAAGCCCGCCGTTCCCTGCGATCAACGGCTGCAGTATCCGTTCGTGCGCCTGGCGTTGCGCGCCCTGAATCAGGCGCGTGGGCAGCATCCGCCGGTCCTGGACCTTGTGCAGCAGTGCATCGACGTCCTCGCCCGCCGCCAGCGGCGCGGCCAGCGTGTTGGCGGCGCAGACCGCGTCCTGGATCGCCAGGTTGATGCCGATCCCGCCCACCGGGCTCATCGCGTGCGCCGCATCGCCGATCGCCAGCAGGCCCGGACGGTGCCATGACGTCAGCCGGTCGAGCGACACCGACAGCAGTTTCACCGCATCGAAATCGGGCAGCGCGGCCGCAAGATCGGGCAAGTCGGGCGCGGCGGCGCGCACATCATCGCGGAAGGCCGCGATCCCGCGCGCGATCACCGTGGTCGCGCTGCCCTTGGCAATCACGAACGCGCACTGCCAGTAATCGCCCCGGTCGATCAGCACGATCAGGCGGTGGCCGCGAATGGCGCCACGCAGGCGGTTGCCGACCTCGGCCTTGGGCACCGCGAACCAGAACACGTCGATCGGCGCGCCAAGGTCTTCCAGTGGCAGCGCATTGGTGCGTCGCACGATCGAATCGCGCCCGTCCGCTGCGATCACCAGCCGCGCATCCAGCGTGGTGCCGTCTTCGAGTCGAATCCCGGCGATTCGCTCGTCGCGCTCGACAAACGCCGCCACCGGCGCGTTCATGCGCAAGTCGAACGCGGGAAATGCGGCGGCCTCGTCGCGCAGGAAATCGAGGAAATGCCATTGCGGCATCATCGCGATGAACGGCGCCGCCATGTTCAGGTGCGACAGATCGCCGATCTGCAACAGCGTGCCGTTGTACGATATTTCCGCGCCATCGATACGGTGGTGCGGCCGGGCGAGGAAACGCTCCAGCAGCCCAAGTTCGCTCAAGGCCTGCATGGTCGAGGGGTGGACGGTATCGCCCCGAAAATCGCGGAAGAAATCGGCGTGCTTTTCCAGCACCGTGACCGCGACACCGGCGCGTGCGAGCAGGAAACCCGCCATCATCCCCGCCGGACCGCCACCGACGATGACCACATTGCCAGACCGATGGTCGGCCATATTGCCTGCCTGTTCGTGTTCCATGCCGTGACAAATAGTGCGACCTGCGGTTAGTTGCACGCATGTCCGGCCCCAGCACCCTTTCGCCCGCCTCCGCCCTGTCTGATGCGCTGGTGATTCTCGGCGCGGCGGGGATCGTGATCCCGGCGTTCGCGCGGTTCCGCATCACCCCGGTGATCGGGTTTATCCTGGTCGGCCTGCTGGTCGGCCCGTACGGCCTTGGCGCGATGGTGGAGAGCACCCCGTGGCTGGGCTACGTCACCATCACCAACCCCGATGCGATCGCGCCGTTCGCCGAATTCGGCATCATCCTGCTGCTGTTCGAGATCGGGCTGGAACTGTCGTTCGACCGGCTGTGGGCGATGCGGCGGCTGGTGTTCGGCATCGGTGCGCTGGAACTGTTCACCGCCGCCGCGCTGCTCGGGCTGGTGCTGATGATGATGGGCCAGCCGCTGGCCGGCGCGGCGGGGCTGGGGCTGGCGCTGGCGCTGTCGTCCACCGCGCTGGTGCTGCCGATCGCGGGCACGCACACGCCGGTCGGCAAGGCCGCGCTGGGCATGCTGCTGTTCGAGGATATCGCGCTGGTGCCGATCATCTTCCTGCTGGGCGCACTGGCGCCTTATGCGGCGGCCGAAGGCACGCCGAGCTTGTTCGACACGCTGTGGAGCGGCGCTCTGGTGATCCTGGTGATGCTGGTGTTCGGGCGCTTTGCCCTGCCCCGGTTGTTCAGCCAGGCGGCGCGGACCAAAAGCCCAGAACTGTTCCTCGCCGCGACGCTGCTGGTGGTGATCGCCGCCGCGCTGGCGACCTCGGCCGTCGGCCTCTCACCGATCATGGGAGCTCTGCTCGCCGGGCTGCTGATCGCCGAGACCGAATACCATGGCGAGGTCGAGGTCATCACCGCGCCGTTCAAGGGCCTGGCGCTGGGCGTGTTCCTCATCACCATCGGCATGGGCATCGACTTGCGCGTGGTGTGGCAGAACGCCGGGCCGCTGGCGGCAGGCGTGATCGGCGTGGTCGTGATCAAGGCGCTGGTCACCGGCTTCCTGCTGCGCGTGACCGGAGCAACCCGGGGCACCGCGACCGAAACCGGCATCCTGATGTCCAGCCCGTCCGAAACCACGCTGATCGTGCTGGCGGCGGCGACCGAGGCGCAGCTGATCCAGCCCGCCACCGCGCAGTTCTGGCAGATCGTGACCGCCATCGGCCTGACGATCACGCCGATGCTGGCCAAGCTGGGGCACAATGTGGCGCGGCGGATCGAAGGCGTGGAATCGGCGCGTGCCGATGCGCCCGACGCTGCCGACGATGCCGACCGCGCGGTGATCTTCGGCTTCGGCCGCGTCGGCCGGCTGATCGGGGAAATGCTCAACGTCCACGGCGCCCCGTTCGTGGCGATCGATTCGGACCCGACGCTGGTCGGGGAAGGCCGCGCCGAAGGGTTCCCGGTGATGTTCGGCAATGTCGCCAACGAAGCGATGATCGACAAGCTGGAGCTACCCAAGGCGCGCGCGCTGATCGTGACGATGGACGAGCCGGTGCTGGTCAGCCGCGTGGTCAAGAAGCTGCGCGCGGAACTGCCCAACCTGCCGATCATCGTGCGCGCGCGCGACACCCGCCACGCCGCCGAACTCTATCGCATCGGCGCGAGCCATGCCGTGCCCGAAACGCTGGAAAGCTCGCTCCAGCTGTCCGAAGCGGTGCTGGTCGATCTCGGCTTTGCGATGGGCCCGGTGATCGCCTCGATCCACGAAAAGCGCGACGAATTCCGCGCGCAGATCATGGAGGAAGGCCAGCTGACCGAAATGCCCAAGCTGAAGACGAGCAAACTGCGCGAGAAGACGGTTTAGCAGGTACTTGCGTCCCCGCGCAGGCGGGGACCTCGGGCGGTCAAGCACAAGCGTCCAGCGCATCATTCCGAGACCCCCGCCTTCGCGGGGGATCAGCGTTGGATCTACCCAGCCAGCGCGGCCCTTACCGCCGCGATCGCGTCTGCCGCCTTCGTGCCATCGGGCCCGCCGCCTTGCGCCATGTCGGGGCGCCCGCCGCCACCCTTGCCGCCCAGCGTTTCGACGCCAAGCTTGACCAGATCGACCGCGCTGAACCGCGATGTCAGATCGTCGGTCACTGCCACCGCGAACGCGCCGCGCCCGTCGTTGACTGCGCAGATCGCCGCCACGCCCGAACCCATGCGCTGCTTGGCCTGGTCGAGCAACCCGCGCAGTTCCTTGGCATCGAGCCCCTCGATCACCTGGCCTGAGAACGTGACCCCGCCGATGTCCTCGTCGGCGGCTTCGGCTTTCGCTCCGCCGCCGCCACCGAGTGCCAGCGCTTTCTTCGCCTCGGCTAGTTCGCGTTCCAGCTTGCGGCGTTCGTCGAGCAGCGCGGCGACGCGCGCCTCGACGTCGTCGGGCGTGGTGCGCAGCAGCCCGGCAGCGCCCTTCAGCGCATCCTCGCGGTTCACCAGCCAGCGCCGCGCGGCTTCGCCGGTCAGCGCCTCGATCCGGCGCACGCCCGAGGACACCGCACTTTCGGACACGATGCGGAACACGCCGATGTCGCCCAGCGCGCGCACGTGGGTGCCGCCGCACAGTTCGACAGAGTAGTAGCCGTCGGTCAGCCGGCCCATGCTGAGCACCCGCACTTCGTCGCCGTACTTTTCGCCGAACAGCGCCATCGCGCCCGCCTCGATCGCATCGTCGGGGCTCATCAGCCGCGTGGTGACCGGCTCGTTGGCGCGGATTTCGGCGTTCACTTCGGCCTCGACCGCCGCGATGTCCTCGGCGGTGAGTGCGACCGGCTGCGAGAAGTCGAAGCGCAGGCGGTCGGGCGCAACCAGCGAACCCTTCTGCGTCACATGCCCGCCCAGCCGGTGGCGCAGCGCGGCGTGCAACAAATGCGTGGCCGAATGGTTGGCGCGGATCGCATCGCGGCGCGCCACGTCCACCGCCAGATGCACCACATCGCCCGTCGCGATCTGCCCGGCCGATACTGTGGCGTGCATCGCGTGGAGCCGGCCCAGCGGCTTGGCGGTGTCGGTCACCGTCAGCACCAGTCCGTCGGTGCCGGTGATCGTGCCGGCGTCGCCCGCCTGCCCGCCGCTTTCGCCGTAGAACGGCGTCTGGTTGGTCAGCACGACCACCTCGTCGCCTGCCGAGGCCGAGGCGACTTCCTTGCCGCCCATGACCAGCGCCACGACGCGGCCCTCGCCGCTGGTGGCGTTGTAACCGGTGAATTCGCTGGCGCCCTCGCGTTCGGCGATGTCGAACCACACTTCGCCGTCGGCGGCCTGGCCCGAACCCTTCCACGCGGCGCGCGCAGCGGCCTTCTGCTGCGCCATCGCCGCATCGAACCCGGCGCGATCGACGCCAATGCCCCGCGCGCGCAAGGCGTCTTCGGTCAGATCGTAGGGAAAGCCGAACGTGTCGTAGAGCTTGAACGCGACATTGCCGCTGAGAGTCATGAGTTCGCCAGGGCTGTTATGCTCTTCAATTGAACTGACGGCTTCATCCAGCAATTTGAGGCCATTCTGCAGCGTCCGCCGGAACTGCACTTCCTCGCGCAGCAAGGTTTCCTCGATCAGCGGCTGCGCGCGGCCAAGCTCGGGATAGGCCTGGCCCATCTCGGTCACCAGCGCGGGCACCAGCCGGTGCATCAACGGGTCTTTCGCGCCCAGCAGATGCGCGTGGCGCATCGCGCGGCGCATGATCCGGCGCAGCACATAGCCGCGCCCTTCATTCGACGGCAGCACGCCATCGGCGAGCAGGAAGCTGGTCGAACGCAAGTGATCGGCGATGACGCGGTGGCTGGCCTGCGTGGCGCCTGCGGCTTTTACCCCGATGAGGCTTTCCGACGCCGCGATCAGCGCGCGGAAGGTGTCGATGTCGTAGTTGTCGTGCACCCCCTGCATCACCGCCGCGATGCGTTCCAGCCCCATGCCGGTGTCGATCGACGGCTTGGGCAGGTTCGTGCGGCTGCCATCGACGGCCTGTTCGAACTGCATGAACACGAGATTCCAGATCTCGATGAAGCGATCACCGTCCTCGTCCGGGCTGCCCGGGGGCCCGCCGGGGATGTTCGGGCCGTGATCGTAGAAGATTTCCGAGCATGGCCCGCACGGCCCGGTATCGCCCATCGACCAGAAGTTGTCCGAGGTGGGGATGCGGATGATCCGCTCTTCCGGCAGCCCGGCGATCTTGCGCCACAGTTCGAACGCTTCGTCATCGGTGTGATAGACGGTGGCGGTCAGCTTGTCGGGCGACAGGCCCCATTCCCTGGTCAGCAGGGTCCAGGCGTGGGTGATCGCCTGTTCCTTGAAATAGTCGCCGAACGAGAAATTCCCGAGCATTTCGAAGAACGTATGGTGACGCGCGGTATAACCCACGTTGTCGAGATCGTTGTGCTTGCCCCCGGCCCGTACGCATTTTTGCGATGAGGCGGCGCGCGGCGTGGCGCGCGTTTCCAGCCCGGTGAACACGTTCTTGAACGGCACCATCCCGGCGTTGACGAACATCAGCGTGGGATCGTTGTACGGCACCAGCGGTGCCGAGGGCACAGCTTCGTGGCCGTGGCCCGCGAAATAATCGAGGAAGGACCGGCGGATGTCGTTGGTCGATGTCAGGGCGTTCGATATCATATTGGGCGAATTAGGCGAGCGTTCGGCGCGGAACAAGCACGTTTCAGCGATTCGCCTGATCGGGCTGCTCGATTGCCGCTCCCGACGTTGCAGGCGCATCGGCCGGCACCATCACCGCCAGCGCGCGCGGCATGATCCGGAATTCGAGCGGCAGCGCCATGCGCTCCACCTCGCCATCGTGCGCCACCCAGATCGAGCCCTCGCCGCTCACGGTGAAATGCTCGACTTCGGCCAGCGCTTCGAAATCATGTTCCGGATCGGCGCGGCCGACCAGCGCGCGCATGGCAAAGCCGAACAGCTGCGCTCGCGTCTTGGGCGCGACGGCGTACACCGAGAGCACCCCGTCGGTCATCGATTCACGCTGGCCCAGCGTGCGGCCCTCATACGAATAGCGGTTGTTGCCCACGAACAGCAGCGGGCTGACGATCTCTTGCGGGCCATCGCCGATGTCGATGCAGATCGGCTTCAGCTTCATCTGGGCGAGCACGGTCCACGCCGCCGGCAGCGTGGCCAGCCACTTGGGCAGCCGGCTTGCGTCGCGGTGCCGCACCATGCGCGTGTAGAGCCCGATCGACGCATTGTTGACGAACACGATGTCGCCCACGCGCGCCACGTCGATCCGCTCGACCCGGCCCGACACCGCGACTTTCACGGCGCCTTCAAGGTCTGCGGGAACGCCGATCTGCTTGGCCAGGTGGTTCAATGTGCCCAGCGGCAGCACGGCCAGCGCGGTATCGCTGCCGGCCAGCACTTGCGCCGCGCCGCTTTGCGTACCGTCGCCGCCGCCCACCGCCACCACTGCTGCGCCGCGTGCGCGCTCGATCGCCTTGGCGATGTCGCCGCCTTCGACCAGCGCGAGATCGGGTTCACCGCCGGCGGCCTGGAACGCCGCCCGCAGTTGCGGTTCCAGCTTGTCCCCCAGTTTGCGCGCGGTGCCGCCGCTGGAATTGACGATGACCGGGATCTTGTGCGCCATCAATCGGCGCCGCGCCGCGCCGTCACGATCCACGCCGCCGCCGGAAAGCTCACGCGCGACCCTTCGCGACGGCGTTCGAGCAGTTCGACCAGGCGTTCCTCGATCTCCCGGCGCCCATCGATCCCCGGTCGATCGCCGGTCGCCAGCGCGCGCAGGGCTGCGGCGGCGGGGCCGATATGGCAGAAAAACGCAAGTGCGTCGGCCACAGGATCGGCGCCCTCGCCCGCAACGTAAGTGAAATCGACCGGCTCGAACGCGATGCCCTGCCACCCGCCCGCCGCCAGCACCGCCTCGACATGCGCCGGATCGGCGAACGCGAACGGGCCCGGCGCAAAGCGATCGGGAGGGGTCGTCACCGATGCCTGCGGAATCAGCCCGGCGATCTCGCTCGCCCAAGGATTTTCGCTCGCCGCGCGAAAGCACGAAAACACCAGCTGCGCACCGGGGCGCACCGTCGTGGCGAGGTGGGCAAAGGCGGCCGGCGGATCGTCGAAGAACATCACCCCGTGGCGCGATACGACCAGGTTGGGCGGCGATTGCGGGTCACTCCACCGTGCCGCATCCTCGACCAGAAATTCGACGTTGGCCAGCGAACCGGCGTGCGCGCGCGCCTGCGCGGCCTCGACCAGATCATCCGACACGTCCACCCCGGTGACCCGCACGCCCGGCCGGGCCCCCGCAATCGCCAGCGATAGCTCGCCCGCGCCGCAACCGATGTCGAGCACACGGTTGCCCGGCAGTTCGGCGATGCGCGCGATCAGCCGTTTGGTGAGCGCGGCAAAGCTGCGATCGGTGCGTCGCCATTGGGTCGCCCAGTTGCGGCCGACCCCACCCTGCCATTCATCGAGACCCGTCACGCCCCCTCGCTAGGGCGGCGGGGCGTTCCCGGCAAGTTACGGATGGTTCAGATTGTCCTTGCGACTCGGTCGGGTGAGGCAGACCATCGCCAACATCTTGCGCGTCAGGCGCATGGCCGCCCGGCGCGCTTTCCAACAGGACTTGGGAAGGTGGATGATGGGCAACGCAAGCAACAAGGGCAACAATCCCGCCGGCAATGAGGCGTCCCGTGCCCCGCACACTCGCGCGATTGCGCTGGTCGGGCCGGCGGGCACGGGCAAGACCAGCTTGGCCGAAGCGCTGCTGTTCGCCAGCGGCACCATCCCCCGACAAGGCAGCGTCGAAGCGGGCACGACCGTGGGCGACGCCAGTCCCGAAGCGCGCCACCGGCGCGGATCGACCGAGATCAACCTCAGCCACTTCAGTTACCTGGGCGATCGCTTCGCTCTGATCGACACCCCCGGCGGCGTCGGATTTTCCGCCGACGGGTTCGTCGCGCTGGCCAGCTGCGACATGGCGGTGGTGGTGGTCGATCCCGGCCCCGACCGCGCCGCGCTGGCCGGGCCGATCCTGCGGCGGCTCGATGAACTGGGGCTGCCGCACGCGATTTTCGTCAACAAGATGGACGGCGCGCGTGCCGGTTCGATGCGCGACCTGCTTGCCGCGCTGCAGCCGCTGAGCCGCGAACCGCTGGCGCTGCGGCAATTCCCCATCCGCCAGGGCGATGCGGTGATCGGCTATGTCGACGTCGCCCTGGAACGCGCGTTTCGCTACAAGCCCGGGCGACCGTCCGAACTGATCGCCATTCCGCCCGAGCTGGCGGCGCGCGAGCAGGATGAACGCCGGCACCTGCTGGAAACACTCGCCGATTTCGACGACGCGCTGATGGAAGCGCTGCTGATGGACGAGGAGCCGGGGCAGGACGTGGTGTTGGCCGACCTTGCCGCCGATACGGCCGGCAACAAGGTCGTGCCGGTGCTGTTCGGGTCGGCGCTCCACGATGGCGGGATCCGGCGGCTGCTCAAGCTGTTGCGCCATGAAGCGCCCGCCGCCGATGCCGCGCAGGAGCGACTGGGCGTTGCGGACAGCCGCGCGCTGCACGTGTTCAAGGTGGTGCATGGCGGCGCGATGGGGCGGCTGGCGCTGGGCCGCGTGCTCGGCTCGCCGATCAGCGAAGGCGATGAACTGGTCATCGGCGGCGAGCCGGCGCGGACCGGATCGCTGTTTTTTCTCCAGGGGGACAAGACCGTGAAGCAGTCTGTTGCGCAGCCCGGCGATGTGGTGGCGGTCGCCAAGATCGACGCGGCACGCAGCGGCATGATGCTGACGATGCGCGGCGCATCGGCAGGTCAGCCGTCGCCGGCGGTCTATCCGGCGCGCAATGCGACGCTGGCGATCACCACGCGCGACCGCAAGGACGACGTCAAGCTGTCCACCGCGCTGCACCGCCTGTGCGAGGAGGACCCGGCGCTCGCATGGACGCAGGACGATGCGACGCACGAAACGCTGCTGCGCGGGGTCAACGACGAGCACCTTTCGGTGGTGATCGCGCGGTTGCAGCGGCGCTATGGCGTGGCCGTGGAAGCACGCGCGCCGCGCATTGCCTATCGCGAATCAATCGGTCGGCCGGCATCGGCGCGCGGGCGGCACAAGAAGCAGTCGGGCGGCCATGGCCAGTACGGCGATGCGGTGATCGAGATCCGCCCGCTGGCGCGCGGCGAAGGCTTCGCGTTCGAGGATCGCATCACCGGCGGCGTCATTCCCCGCCAATGGATTCCGGCGGTGGAGGCAGGTCTGCGCGATGCGATGGAGAAAGGCCCGCTGGGTTTTCCCGTGGTCGACGTCGCGGTCAGCCTGATCGACGGTTCGTACCATTCGGTCGACAGTTCGGAGCTGGCGTTTCGTGTCGCGGGGCGGCTGGCGATGGCCGAAGCGCTCGACAAGGCGGCGGCGTACCTGCTCGAGCCGGTCTGCCGGATCGCCATCGATACCCCCGCCGGAACCGGATCGAAGGCGGGATCGGTGCTGTCTGCGCGCCGGGGCCAGATCCTGGGGCTGGGTCCGCACCCCGAATGGGACCGTTGGGAACGGATCGAGGCGACGCTGCCCGAGGCGGGGCTGCATGGGCTCGATGCCGAACTGCGCTCGCTGAGCCAGGGGCTGGCAAGCTTTACCGCCGCGTTCGATCATCTGGCGGAGCTGGCGGGCAAGCAGGCCGACGAGGTGGTGAAGTCGCGGGCGATGGCGGCCGCCTGATCGCCAAAGGGAAACGGCGCGCTCCTGCCGGGGAGCGCGCCGTTCCGTTGCTTAGCGTACCGCGGACGGGGAGACCTGGAACACCCCGGCGCGATGCGGTTGAGGATCAGATGTCGTCGTCCGCGTCCGGACCTGCCATCATTTCCTCGGCGACCTTGTCGGTTCGGCTGCGGATGGCAGCTTCCAGCCGGTCGCAAAGTTCCTTGTTTTCCTTGAGAAAGGTCTTGGCGTTCTCGCGACCCTGACCGATGCGGATGCTGTCGTAGCTGAACCACGCACCCGATTTCTCGACCAGCCCGGCCTTGACCCCGAGATCGAGAATCTCGCCGATCTTGGAGATGCCTTCGCCGTACATGATGTCGAATTCGACCTGCTTGAACGGCGGCGCGACCTTGTTCTTCACCACCTTCACCCGTGTGGCGTTCCCGACGATCTCGTCGCGGTCCTTGATCTGGCCGGTGCGGCGGATGTCGAGGCGGACCGAGGCGTAGAACTTGAGCGCGTTGCCGCCGGTGGTGGTTTCCGGATTGCCGTACATCACGCCGATCTTCATGCGCAGCTGGTTGATGAAGATCACCATGCAGCGCGAACGGCTGATCGAGCCGGTCAGCTTGCGCAACGACTGCGACATCAGGCGCGCCTGCAGGCCGACGTGGCTGTCACCCATCTCGCCCTCGATTTCGGCGCGGGGCACCAGTGCGGCGACCGAATCGATCACCAGCACGTCGATCGCGTTCGAGCGGACGAGCGTATCGACGATCTCGAGCGCCTGCTCGCCGGTATCGGGCTGCGACACGATCAGTTCGTCGATATCGACGCCCAGCTTCTTCGCATAGACCGGATCGAGCGCGTGTTCGGCATCGACGAACGCGGCGGTGCCGCCGCCGCGCTGCGCTTCGGCAATCACGTGCAGCGCCAGCGTGGTCTTGCCCGAGCTTTCCGGCCCGTAAATCTCGATCACCCGGCCGCGCGGCAAGCCGCCGACGCCGAGCGCGATGTCGAGCCCGAGCGAGCCGGTAGGAATCGTTTCCACCTGCATCGTCTCTTTCGAGCCCAGCTTCATCGCCGAACCCTTGCCGAACGCGCGGTCAATCTGCGCGAGCGCGGCGTCGAGCGCCTTCTGGCGGTCATCCCCCTTCATCTTCGAATCTTTGCCTTCCTGAATCAGCTTGAGCTGCGCTGCCATGGCTGTGATCCCTTGCCTAGTGATGGGTGGTATGAACCGTCAACAGGCAGCTTTGTATTCACTTTGTTCCGTAAGAACAAGAGGAGAACTCCAACATTCCACCACATCGGCAGAAGTTTCTCCATGGCATTGAATGATAGGCGTTATTTCGACCGCAAAACGTGTTCCACGGCATCCGCGATCTGCTGCACCGAGAACGGCTTGGCGAGAAAGTGCATGTTGGGGATATCGATGTCGCGGCGCAGCTGTTCCTCGGCATAGCCCGACATGAACAGCACCGGCAGCGTGGGGCGCAGCTTGCGAATCTCGCGCGCCATCGCCGGGCCGTCCATGCTGGGCATGACCACGTCGCTGACCACCATGTCGAATTCGCCGCCGTTGACGATCGCCTCCAGCCCTTCCTCGCCATCGGCGGTGGCGGTCACTTCGTAGCCCTGCCGCGCCAGCGCGCGTTCGGCCACGGCGCGGACGGTGTCCTCGTCCTCCACCAGCAGGATGCGGCCGCCGCCCGACCATTCGCGCAACGGTTCGACGCGCGAGGCCTTGTCGGGCAGTTGCGCGATCGCTGCGGCTTCGGCGGCATCGGGCACATGGACGGGCAGGTAGATGGTGAACCGCGTGCCCTTGGCCTGCTCGCTTTCGGCAAAGATGAACCCGCCCGATTGCTTGACGATGCCATAAACGGTCGACAGGCCGAGCCCGGTGCCCTTGCCCTTTTCCTTGGTGGTGAAGAACGGTTCGAAGATCTTGCCGAGCAGCGCCGGCTTGATGCCCTGCCCGTTATCCTCGACCACCAGCGCGGTGTAGTCGCCTTCGGGCAGGATCTCGCTTTTCATCGCGCGCACGTCGGCAGCGGAAATGCGGCGGGTGATGATGCGCAGCTGGCCGCCCGATCGCCCGGCGAGCGCATCGCGCGCGTTGACCGCCAGATTGAGCAGAACCTGCTCGAGCTGGGTCGGGTCGGCGCGTACCAGCCCGAGATCGCGATCGTGCGTGACCACCAGCCCGACCTTTTCGCCCAGCAGGCGCTTCAGCAGGGTCGAAACTTCGGACACCACATCGGGCAGTTGCAGCACTTCGGGCCGCAGCGTCTGCTGGCGCGAGAACGCGAGCAGCTGGCGGGTGAGCGAGGCGGCGCGGTTCGAATTGGCGCGGATCTGCTGGATATCGTCGTAATCGCTGTCGCCCGGCGTGTGGCGCATCAGCATGAGGTCGCAATAGCCGATGATTGCGGTCAGCACGTTGTTGAAATCGTGCGCCACGCCGCCGGCCAGCTGGCCCACCGCCTGCATCTTGGTGGCTTGCGCGATCTCGCGCTTGAGCCGGGTTTCCTCCGAGGAATCCTTGAGGCTGAGCAGCACCGCACCCTCGCCCAGCCCGCGCACCCCGGCCAGGCTCAGCGATACCGGTTCTTCGGGCGCGCTGCGCAGCCGCACCGCGACATCGCCGGCGGTCGGCGCGCCTTGCGCGTAACGGCGCACCGCATCGGCCAGCGCGCCCTTGTCCTCGCGGATGACGAGGTCCGACGGATAGGGCGGCGGGGTGTTGTCATCATGCCCGGCGGCGCGCAGGAATGCCTCGTTGGCGAACTGGAAGCGCCCGTCGCGGTCGGTCATGGCGAGGCCGAGCGGCAGGCGCGACAGCAACGCCTCGATCTGCGGCAGGCCGGTGCGCGCATCGCCGACGCCGCCCTCGTTGTCGAGCAGCAGGAACAGCGACGGAACTTGCGCGGGATCGGCACGGACCGGATCGTCGGGATCGGTCACGGGCAGATGGACGATGCGCAAGGGCACGCCCTTGCGGCCTTCGCGGGAGTAGTAGACGCGCTCCTGATCGTCCGAGCGGAAGAACGCGACGAAATCGCTGCCCGCGACCGGTCCGAACTCGTCCCCCGTGGCGCGCGATGCGAACGCGGAGTTGGCGGCGTGGATCGTGCCTTCGGGCGCGACCACCGCCGCCTGAATGCCCTCGCGGGCCAGCGCCCGGCCCAGCTTGCCGCCGACATGGCCGGCCATGTCGGCCAGCAGGTTTCCGGCGACCAGCGGGGCAATGCGCCAGACGAGGTAATCCTCCGCGCGCCCGGCACGGCTGACGTCGGCACGCCAGCGGCGGTCGGCGGAATCAAGGTTTTCGGCAGCGCCTGCCCCGTCGCGCCATGCCGCGCGGCCCGCAGACTCGAGCCGTTCGAGCGACGCCGGGTCGAACGGCAGGCGTGGCGGCACTGTACCGGCACCGAACCATTCGCCGAAGCGCGAATTGGCGCAGACCAGCCGCCCGGCGCGATCGGTGATGGCCATCGCCATGTCGGTGCGCTGGATCGCGGCGTGGGTCACCGACCAGTCAGGCGCGGCGAAATCGGCCACCGCCGCATCGGGACGCGCGCGGATCACGATCCGCGCGAGCAGCCCCAGCCCGGCGAAACTGCCCACGAACGCGACCGCCAGCAGCGGCTGGCGCGACACCAGCCACAGCGCCAGCGCCGTAACCAGCACCGCTGCGGCGGCGAACGCCCATTCGCGCACGGGAACATGGTCACCCGCGCCGGTGGACGCCGTACTTTCCGTCACTGCCATGGTCAGCCGGCAGTCGTCTGGTCGATCACACGGGCACGGGCGCGGGCCAGCCGCATCCGCCGCTTGCGCGGGATCCACCAGCGCAGAAAGAAGCTCGACGCGAGATAGCCGATCGATGACAGCACCGTGGCGATCACGAACAGGCCAAACGCGGTGGACAGGCCCTTGCCGGTGATCTGCTGCAGCAGGTGGTCGGTCTGCGTGGTCTGCATGGTGTGCGAGATCGGCTGGATTGCGGTCATCGCATCGACGTGCAGCAGCGCGTTGCCGATCTTGTACGCCAGCGCGACCAGCGCGATGTAGATCACCGGAAAGCCGACGAACGTGGCGGCAAGCGCCGCCGGAATGTTGGCGCGCACGAACACCGCCAGGAACGCGGCGACGACGAAGTGCGCCAGCGGGATCATCACCCCCACGAACAGCCCCAGCGCCACCCCGCGCGGCACCGAGCGGCGCGTGAACCGCCACAGTTCGGACCGCAGGATGAGATGCGCGAACGGCTTGACGAAGCGGTTCTGCTCCAGCTTTTCGCGGGTCGGCACGTGGCTTTGCGCCCACGCCAGGGAGCGATCGGCAAACGTGGTCATGAATTGTCGCGCATGATTCGGGCCTTGTCGCGCTGCCAGTCGCGATCCTTGACCGTCTGGCGCTTGTCGGCGTTGTTCTTACCCTTGGCGAGCGCGAGCTCGACCTTGGCGCGGCCCCGACCGTTGAAATAGACCGACAGCGGCACCAGCGTCATGCCCTTGCGCTCCACCGCGCCGTGCAGGCGGGCGATCTCGCGCTCGCGCAGCAGCAGCTTGCGCGGGCGCCTGGGCACATGGTTGTGGCGGTTGCCGTGGCTGAATTCGGGGACGTTGGCGTTGACCAGCCAGACTTCGCCGTTCTTCACTTCGGCATAGCTTTCGGCGATCGAGCCTTCGCCGAAGCGCAAGGACTTCACTTCGGTGCCGGTCAGCGCGATGCCCGCCTCGTACACGTCCTCGATGAAATACTCGAACCGCGCGCGCCGGTTTTCGGCGACGGTCTTCTGCTTGTCGAATTCGGGGAGTTTGGGACGGGCCATGGTGAACGCGGATGTAGGGTGTTGCGATGCGAAGCGAAAGGACCATGTCAGGTTATTGTGGCGGGGCGCTCTGCACGGGCGCTGGCGCGGAAACATGCGAGGAAACATACGACGAAACATACAAGGGCCCTTCGGCGCAGTTGCTGCCCGGCGCACACATCGGCGCCTCGTTCATCTTGCGGCGCAGCGCGGTCACCGCGTCGCACGGTGCGGCCGGATCGACATGGAGCAGCAGCATCGGCACCGGGTTGAAGGTCGAGGCGATCTTCGCGAACCCGGCGATGTCGTCGGCGCTCGACGGGCGATCACCGTAGAAGATGTGCCCGTCCGCCAGCATCCGCACCTGGATCACCAGCAGCCCGGGCTGGCCCGCCGGATAGTGCCAGCGCGCGGGCGGGAAGTGGCAGTCCTTCGCGTAGTGGCCCGGGCCGTCGCTGCATCCGGCAAGCGCCGCCAGCAGGGACAGGATCTGGGCAAACCGCCCCAGCGTCACACCAGTCCGGCATGCACCAGCGCCGCGTCCACGGCCTTGCGCGCGGCGTCGCTGCACGGGGTCAGCGGCAGGCGCATGTCCTCGGTCAGCCAGTCGTGGACGCAGGTCAGTGCGTACTTGACCGGGCCGGGCGAGGCATCCTCGAACATCGCGTAGTGCAGCGGATAAAGCTTGTCGTTTAAGTCGCGCGCCAGGGCGATGTCGTTGTCGGCGCAGGCCTGCTGGAATTCCGCGCACAGCGCCGGGGCGACGTTGGCGGTGACCGAGATGCAGCCGACCCCGCCCGCCGCGTTGAACGGCAGCGCCAGTTCGTCATCGCCCGAAAGCTGGCAGAACTGCTTGCCGATGCCCATGCGGTGGTCGGTCACGCGGCTGAGATCGCCCGACGCGTCCTTGATGCCGATGATCTTGTCGGGAAAGCGCGTGGCCAGTTCGCACACCGTTTCGGGCTTGATGTCGGTTACCGTGCGACCCGGCACGTTGTAGAGCACGATCGGCAGGTCGTTGTGCGTGGCCAGGTACGAATAGTGCGCGATCAGGCCTTCCTGATTGGGCCGGTTGTAGTAAGGCGCGACGCACAGCACGGCCTGCGCGCCGCACTTCTTAGAGAATGTCATGTGGAGCAGCGCGTTCATGGTGTCGTTACTGCCGCAGCCGGCAATCACCGGCACCCGGCCCGCCGCCTGTTCCACGCAGATTTCGATCACGCGATGGTGCTCGGCATTGCTCAGCGTCGAAGCCTCGCCGGTGGTGCCACACGGCACCAGCGCCTTCGATCCGTTGTCGATCTGCCAGTCGACCAGCCGGCGAAACGCCTTTTCGTCGATCGCTCCATCGCGAAAAGGAGTCACGAGAGCCGGTATCGAGCCCGAGAACATGGACAATATCCCTCAATCTGCCGCACAGGTGGAACCAGCGCGCCATCGCGCTGCCCACCGGGGGGCCTTTCATTCAGCGCCTGATAAGGAGCGACGCCACACAATGTCCAGCATGGACGTGAACCCGCCTGTACTGCGCCCGTTGTTCCGCAGCGGCCGCGCGCTGGCTTTTGCCATGGTGCTGCTGCCCTCGCTGCTGGCGTCGGTCGCCTGCCACGCCAGCGACGGCAGCGAGTGGGACCGGGCGCGCAACGCGCTGATCGCCTCGCAGCCCGGCGCGATGGGCCAGGCGGTTCAGCGCTGGCAGTTGCTGACCAGTTCCAACCGCTTCTCGTTCGATGACTATGCCGGGTTCGTGCTGGCCTACCCCGGCTTTCCCGACGAGGACAAGCTGCGCCGCAATGCCGAAGCCGCGCTGGACACGGGCACCACCCAGCCCAGCCGGCTGGTCGCCTTCTTCGACCGCGCGCCGCCGCTGACCAACCCGGCGCGCGCGCAATATGCGCTGGCGCTGCGGTCGATGGGCCGACCCGAGGCTGCCAGCGTGGCGCGTGCGGCGTGGCGCGGCGGGCCGATGAGCGATACCGCCGAAGCTGCGCTCGTCTCCACGTATGGCGCCAGCTTCACCCCTGACGATCAGGACGCGCGGATGGACGCGCTGTTGTGGGCGGGCGCGCAGCCGCAGGCCGAACGCCAGTTGGGCCTCGTCTCGCCCGCGCGGCGCGGGATCGACGCGGCGCGCCTGGCCACGCTGGCGGGCGCCGATCCGTTTTCGACCGGTACGCCGGTGGACGCCACCGCGCTCAACAGCGATCCAGGCTATATATATCTGCGCGTGCGGCAGCTGCGCAAGACCGGCCAGGGCATGGCCGCGCAAAGCCTGCTGGCGACGCGGCCCCGGCTGGCGCGCCAGCCGCTCAACCGCGACAAGTGGGTCGATGAGCTGCTGGTCAACGCGCGTTCGGCGGCAGCGTCGGGCAGCGCCCGCAGCGCGATCCGCATCGCCGCGAGCATCGACGACGCGTTCTCGCCGGGCGAGGATATCAGCCAGATGGCGTTCGACTTGCGCGACGACTACACCTCACTGATGTGGCTGGGCGGCTCGCAGGCGCTGTGGCAGGCCGGTTCGCCCGCCGATGCCGCGCCGCTGTTCTATCGCTACGGCGCCGCCGCGCGCACGCCGGGCACGAAGTCGAAAGGGTTCTACTGGGCGGGCTATGCCTCGGCGCAAGCCGGGCGCAGCGCCGATGCACAGGGCTATTTCGCCGCCGCAGCGCGCTATGGCGACCAGTTCTACGGCCAGCTTTCGCTCGAACGGCTGGGCCAGCCGGTGCCGCACTTCACCGCGCAGCCAACGGTCACCCCGACGCCCGAGGAACGGGCCGCGTTCCAGGCCGCTCCGCTGACGCAAGCGGTGCGCGAAGTGGCGCGCAGCGCCGACTGGAAGACCAGCATCCGCTTCTTCAAGGAGATATCGGAGCGTCAGGTGACCGAGGGCCAGCACTTGCTGGTGGCCGAACTGGCCCGCAACCTGGGCAGGCGCGATCTGGGCGTGATCGTGGGCGGCGCGGCGGGTGCGCGCGGCTACCTCGATTTCCAGCACATCGCGTTCCCGCTGATCCCGGTGCCTGCCGATGCGCAGAACAACTGGACGATGGTCCACGCCATCACCCGGCAGGAAAGCCAGTTCGCGCAGAACGCGCTGAGCCACGCCGGCGCGCGCGGGCTGATGCAGTTGATGCCCGGCACCGCCAACGAACAGGCCAACAAGCTGGGCCTTTCGTACAGTTCGAACGCGCTGATGGACGATCCCACATTCAACATCCGCGTCGGATCGGCCTATTTCCAGCGGCTGGTCGATTACTTCGGCGGCAGCCTGCCGCTGGCTGTCGCGGCCTACAACGCCGGGGCGGGCAACGTGAACAAGTGGCTGCGCAGCAACGGCGATCCGCGCAATGGCGGGATCGGCTGGATCGAATGGGTCGAGCGCATCCCGATCACCGAGACGCGCGGCTACGTCCAGCACGTGATGGAAAACGCGGTGGTCTATGAAGCGATGAACCCTGATCATGCCACGTACAACGGCCCCAATCCGCTCAGCCATTTCCTTGGCAAGCGCACCCCGGGCTAGATAGCGGCAGACATGAAGCCCGACGGCAACCCGATCACCCCGGCGGGGTTCGCCGCGCTGCGTGCGCGCTACGACCATCTGCTCGGCACCGAGCGGCCGGCGATCACCGAGATCGTCAGCTGGGCGGCGGGCAATGGCGACCGGTCGGAGAACGGCGACTACCTTTATGGCCGCAAGCGGACGCGCGAGATCGACCGCGAACTGACATGGCTGGCCAAGCGGATGAAAGCGGCGCGCGTGCTCGATCCGGCGCAGCAGCCCGACCGCACGCGCGTGTTTTTCGGTGCGACCGTCACCGTGGCCGACGACGACGACAACCACCGCACGGTCACGCTGGTGGGCGACGACGAGCAGGACGCCACGGCGGCACGCATCGGCTGGAGCTCTCCACTCGCGCGGGGCTTGCGCGGCGCGGCGGTGGGCGACGTGCGGCGGGTGACGCTGCCCGGCGGAGAGAAGGAATGGGAAGTCGTGGCCATCGCCTATCCGCTAGCGGGCGCGGTGCCTGCGGACGACGGAGTGGCGGTCGAGGTTGGCTTGGGCGGCGCGGCCTGATAGCAGCGCGGCGATGACCACGGGCCGCTTCTTCATCATGCGCCACGGCGAGACCGTGTACAACGCAACGCACCGGCTGCAGTCGAACACCATGCACACGCCGCTGACCGCGCTGGGCTGCGCGCAGGCGGTGACGATGGGCGTGGCGTTGCGCGCTGCGCTCGGCCCTGCCCCGCAGGCTGCCCTCCACGTCTCGGAAACCGGGCGCACGTTGCAGACGGCGTCGCTGCTGTGCCAGGAACTGGACTTCGACTGGTTCGCCGCGCGCCGCGATGTGGCGCTGTGGGAAATCGACATGGGCAGCTGGTGCGGCCGCAGTTACGGCGATGTCGAGGCCGAGTTCGGCCCGATCATGGACGCCGACCACTTGCTCACCCCCGCGCCCGACGGCGAAGATTACCCCGCCATCGCCGCGCGGCTGGCGCGCTGGCTTGGCTCCGTCGCCGATGCTCAACTTGCCGGCGGCGATCACATCGTAGTGATGCACGGCATTTCCAGCCGGGTGCTGCGCGGGATGATGGCGCGCTATCCGGTCCATCCGACATACGGCGTGCCGATCGCGCCGTCATTGGTGCAAGGCTCGATCGCGATGATCGAGGTGGGCGTCGAGAACGGGCGCGAGACGGTGCTGCTGGGCGCCGAACGCGGGATCGAACACGCATGAGCGGCGATGTGATCAACTTGCGCACCGCCCGCAAGGCCCGCCAGCGCAACGCGGCGCAAGCGCTGGCCGCGACCAACCGCGCCAGGTTCGGGCGGACCACGGCCGAAAAGCAGCGCGACGAACAAGCCCGCGACCTCGCCGACCGGCTGATCGACGGCGCGCAACGTGTGGCGCCAGAGGCGGAACGGGACTGATGCGCACCACGTTCGACGGCGCCACCGTGCGGCTCTACCATCTCGATGCCACGCCCGAAGGCGGGGCGGCGGCCACGCTGTTCTACGGTCCGCTGACCGAAGCGCTGCGCATCGCCGCCGAGCAGCCCGAAGAGGTGCAGGACGGCCTGTTCATCGCCACCGATAACGACGTGGTCGCCTATCTCGCCCTGATCGACGGATGAGGGTGGTGCGTCACTTTCGTTTCGCGACCGCGCTGCTGGCCCTGTGCGCCCTGCCCGCAACCCCTGCGCTGGCGCGCGACGGACTGGGCATTTTCGACGACTGGGGTGCGTTTCGCGATCCGAATGTGCCGCGCTGCTATGCCATCGCCATGGCGGCCGGATCGCGCGGGCGGAAGAACGATTTCCAGCCTTTCGCCACGGTCGGCCTGTGGCCGAAGCAGGGCTTGCGCAACGAAGTCCATTTCCGCCTGTCACGCCGCCTGGCCGCCGGATCGCCGGCCCGCTTGCGCATCGGCGACCAGAGCTTCGATCTCGCCACCGGACAGGGCGACGCCTGGGCGCAGGACAAGCGCATGGACGCAGCGATCGTCGCCGCCATGCGATCGGCCACCGGCATGACCGTGACCGCACGTGCGGCGGATGGCCGCGCGGTGCGCGACAGCTACCGCCTGTCGGGCGCGGGCAGCGCGATCGACGCCGCCAGTCTGGGCTGCGCGCAAGGTTGAGCCGTGCGAGACTGGACGCGAAGCGGGCCGAAGATCGCTCTCCGGCCCGCCGTTCGTCAGTTGATCGTCAGACGCAACGCCCGATCAGAAGCGCACACCCGCGCCGACCACGACCTGGTGACGGTCGGTGTCGATCCGGAAGCGGCTGCTGTCCGGCGTCTGCCCGTTGAAATCGAACTCGGCGCGGCGGTAGTTCGAATAGCGGTACTCCACCTTGGCATAGGCGTTGCGGCTCAGCGCCATTTCCGCGCCCGCGCCCACCCGGTAACCATCGGTGTCGAGCCGCTGGTTGAGGTTGGTGGTGCCGTCGGTGCCGAGCAGATTGTACCGCGCGTTGGTGTAGCCGCCCTTCACGTAGAGCATCGTGCGCGGCGAGATGACGTAACCAAGGCGCGCACCGGCATAGATGTCGCGGCCCGCCTTCACCCGACCGAGGTTGAAGCTGGCGGCGTTGACCGCGTTGTTCACCTTGGCGGTGCTGCCGGTCAGTTCGGCTTCTGCACCAAGCCGCAGGTTCTGGCCGAGCGGGACGTCGTAACCGATGTCGCCGCCGTACAGCAGCCCATCGATCGACTGGTCGCGGTCGCGCAACGCATCGTTGTCGACACTGCTGCCCGACTTGCTCTTGTCGTAGCCGATGATGGCGCCAACCCGCGGACCGGTGAAGGTTGAGCCGGCATCGTCGGGGGCGCCTTGCGCCATCGCGGGAACGGCCACCAGCGCAGTGCCGGCGGCGAGGATCGCGAGAATCGTCTTCATAAAATACTCCAATCAACCATTATGCTGTCGGCTTTGCGACCCGACAGGACCCTCAGAATGGCTGGGAGCGCGGCTGGTTTCATGAACCTCACACAACGAAAAAGTTGATGTATTTCTGCAACATCGTTGCGATGGAGCGCGGCTTTCAAGCCGACCGGCGGCGGGAACCCGGCGATGAGCGCGCCGTTCGCGCGTATCCTTTGCGCTTGGGGGCGCGGCTGCCTATATCGCGGCGATGAGCGCCACCTCCCTGATGACCATTCCCGGCCACGTCGATCCCGTGACCGTACCCCGCGATGCGATCACCGCGCGCGACGATGGCCGCGTCGATCTGATCGGCCTGCCCCGCGCCGCCATCGCCGCGCTGTTCGCCGAGGCCGGGCTCGATGCCAAGGCGGCCAAGCTGCGCTCGCGGCAGGTGTACCACTGGCTGTACCATCGCGGCGTGACCGAGTTCGAGGCGATGACCGACATCGCCAAGCCGATGCGGCCGTGGCTGACCGAGCGGTTCGTGATTGGCCGGCCCGAAGTGGTCGAGGCGCAAGTTTCCACCGACGGCACGCGCAAGTGGCTGTTGCGCACCGCCGACGCGCACGACTTCGAGATGGTGTTCATCCCCGACGCCGATCGCGGCACGCTGTGCGTGTCGAGCCAGGTCGGCTGCACGCTCAACTGCCGGTTCTGCCACACCGGCACGATGCGGCTGGTGCGCAACCTGACCCCGGGCGAGATCGTGGGCCAGGTCATGCTGGCGCGCGACGCGCTGGGCGAATGGCCCAAGGGCCGGATGGACGTCGCCGAGGAGGAAAGCGAAAGCGACTACACCTCCGACGGGCGCCTGCTGACCAACATCGTGATGATGGGCATGGGCGAGCCGCTCTACAATTTCGAGCATGTGCGCGACGCGCTCAAGCTGGTGATGGACGGCGACGGGCTGGCGCTGTCGAAGCGGCGGATCACCCTGTCGACCAGCGGCGTGGTGCCGATGATGGCCCGCGCCGGCGAGGAAATCGGCGTGAACCTGGCGGTCTCGCTCCACGCCACCAACAAGGACGTGCGCGACGAGATCGTGCCGATCAACCGCAAGTACGGTATCGAGGAACTGCTCCAGGCCTGCGCCGATTACCCCGGCGCCTCCAACGCGCGGCGGATCACGTTCGAGTATGTCATGCTTGACGGCAAGAACGACAGCGATGCCGACGCGCGCGAACTGGTGCGGCTGATCAAGCAATACCGCCTGCCGGCCAAGGTCAACCTGATCCCGTTCAACCCCTGGCCCGGCGCGCCGTATGAATGTTCCAGCCCCGAACGGATCAAGGCGTTTGCCCAGATCGTGTTCGACGGCGGCATCAGCGCACCGGTGCGCACGCCGCGCGGTCGCGACATCGACGCCGCCTGCGGCCAGCTCAAGACGGCGGCGGAAAAGAAGAGCCGCGCCGAGCTCGACCGGCTGGCCGAGGAAAAGCAGGCCGCGCTGGACTGAGCGCGGCGCAGGGGACAGTTTGCGAGCGGCGGGAACGCCGGACGGCCGTCTGCGTTTTCGTCGCGAATTCTGGCGACGGGAGATTTGGCCATGTCCATGCACCTTCTCGACCGGACGCTGAAGCGGCTGGTCCGGCACGGCACGCTGACGGTTCATGAACCGTCGGGCCGCACCTGGCACTACGGGGTGGCGCAGCCCGGTTGGCCCGACCTGGGGCTGCGGATCAACGACACCAAGGTCACGCGCTTCCTGGCGCTCCACCCCCGCATCGGCATGGGCGAGGCGTTCATGGACGGCCGCGTCGAGATCGAGGGCGGCGACATCATGGACTTCATCCGGTTCATCCGTCGCAACACGCCGTGGGAACAGCCCGGCGACATCGATCCGCCGGGCTGGCTGCATCGCACCACCAAGCTGATCGCCAGCCGGCTCGACCAGTTCAATGGCCGCAACGCCGCCCGCGCCCACGTCGCGCACCACTACGATCTCGACGACCGGCTCTACGACCTGTTCCTCGACGCCAACCGCCAGTACAGCTGCGCCTACTGGGAGGACGGGGTCACCGATCTCGACACCGCACAGATCGCCAAGATGGACCACATCGCCGCCAAGTTGCAGCTGGAGCCGGGGATGCGCGTGCTCGATATCGGCTGCGGCTGGGGCGGGATGGCGCTGCATCTCCACCGCATCGCCGGGGTCGAAGTGCACGGCGTGACGCTGAGCAAGGAGCAGATCACCTACGCCAAGGCCTGGGCGAGCCGGGAAGGCGTGGCGGACAAAGTCACGTTCGGGCTTACCGACTACCGCGACGTGCCCGGAACTCAAGATGGCGGTCGGTTCGATCGCATCGTCTCGGTCGGCATGTTCGAACATGTCGGCGCTCCCAATTTCGGCGCGTTCTTTGCCAAGTGCCACGATCTGCTCGCCGACGACGGCGTGATGCTGCTGCACACCATCGGTCGCGCCGACCCGCCCGGCGCCACCGACGATTTCACCCGCAAGTACATCTTCCCCGGCGGCTACATCCCCGCGCTGAGCGAGACCGTGGCGGCGAGCGAGCCCAACAAGCTGATGCTGTCCGACGTCGAGATTCTGCGCGTCCACTACGCCAAGACCTTGCTCGAATGGTATCGCCGCTGCGTGGCGCAGAAGCGCCGCATCGTGGAGGTCTACGACGAGCGGTTCTACCGCATGTGGCTGTTCTACCTCGCCGGTGCCGCCACCGCGTTCGAGGATGGCGGGCTGGTCAACTTCCAGCTGCAGTACGTCCGCTCGCGCTGGGCGCTGCCGCTGACCCGTGACTACATAGCCGCGAACGAGGCCGGCTTTCGCACTGCCCGCCAGCACTCCGCCGGGCCTGCGCCCGTGCTCGAACGGTCAGCGACCTTTTAGCTCGCGGACCAGCGCCGGCGCCGGATAGATGGTCTCAAGCGCCTGTTCGACCGCAGCGGTGCTGACCACCACGGTGCGGTTGACGTCGCCCTGATAACCATAGTTGCCGCCCAGCGAGTGGATGTTGCCGTCGAACGCCGCGCCGATCACCGCGCCGGTGCGATCGACCACGGGCGATCCCGAATTGCCGCCGATGATGTCGTTGGTGGTCACGAAATCGTACGGCGTGGCCTTGTCGATCTTCGCCGCGTTGGCGGTGAACGCGCTGGCCAGCACGAACGGTTCATTGCCCGTGGCCCGTTCGAACGCGCCGCCCATCGTGGTCACCGGCGTGACCTCCTGCCCGCGTTCCTTCCAGCCCTGCACCTTGCCGTAGCTGACACGCAGCGTGAACGTGGCGTCGGGGTAGAGCGTGTCGCCATAAGCGGCAAAGCGTGCGTCGGCGAGCTTGGCCCCGGCGGCGCTTAGCGGGCCCTGGTAGCGCTCGTCGACCAGCTTCTGCAACGCCCGGTCACGCGCCTCGATCAGCCGCGCATAAACGATCAACGGATCCTTCGACGCCTCGATCGCCGCTTCTCCGCCTTCCAGCAGCGCCTTGCGCACCGCCGGATCGGCCAGCGTGCTGCCGCCGACCAGCCGTTCGGCCAGGCCTTCGGGCGATTCGCTGCCCAGCATCAGCCTGGTATCCGGATCGTCGGCGCCCAGATATTCGCGCGCCTTGGAAAAGCTCCACTCCAATCGCAGCTGTTCGAGCCACGGATAGATCGGCCGCTCGTCGAGCAACTGCTTTTCCAGCAGCGGCAGCGCGGAATCGGTGTAGCCCGGCAGCCGTTCGCCATTGGGCTTGGTCCGCTCGATCGCGACGCGCACCAGCGTGTGGGCATAATCGTAAAGGTCGCTCTGCGGGTTGATGAAGCGGTAGGGCAGGTAGACCTCGCGGTAGGCGCCCACCGACTTGGCGACATCGCCCCACGGATCGCCGATCGCGGCATTGCCCGCGCTGCGCTGCTTCAGCGTCGCCTCGTTGTCGGCCAGCGTCTTGACGAAACCGGGATCGTTGAGCGCCTTCTGGCGGCCGATGAACACCTTCAGGCTGTTCTCGATGCCGAACAGCGTGTCGGCGCCCTCGCGCTTTTTCTCCGCGCTCTGCTCCATCGCGGTGAGCAGCCGGCCGCGCAGTTCGGAATAGACGGCCAGCGTGATCGGCAGCGACACCTCGCGCTGGAACGCCAGCTGGTCGGACGTGAACAACCGCTGGGTCGAGCCGGGGTTGCCGACCACGAACGTCGCCTCGCCTACCTTGGGCGCGCGCGGGCTCCACTTGAGGAAGCTGGCGACTTTCACCGGCTTGCCGTTCTCGTAAGCGCGCAGGAACGAGGCATCGAGCGCATAGCGCGGGTAGTTGAAGTTGTCGGGATCGCCGCCGAAGAACGCCGCCTGGAATTCGGGCGCCCACACCAGCCGCACGTCGGAATACTTGCGGTAGGTGTACAGCTTGTACTGCCCGCCGCCGAACAGCGTCACCACCTGGCAGCGCGTGGTCGCGGTATCGGTGCAGCCGGCCTTTTCGATTTCGGCGATCTTGCCATCGCGCGCCTTGATCCGCGCCTCACCCTCCAGCGTGCCCATCGCGCCCTTGACCGCGCCGCTGACGTCGCTGATCGCGGTGACCACTTCGGCCTGCTGGCCGGGGCACTTGCGTTCCTCGGTCCGGGTGGCGGCGATGAAGCCCCTGGCGACCAGATCCTTGTCCTGCGTCGACAGGTTCTGCGCGCAATCGACGACGCAGTGATGGTTGGTCAGGATCAACCCGGCCGGCGACACGAAGCTGGCCGAACAGCCGCCCGTCAGCCGCACTGCCGAGGCGCGCACCCGGTCGAGCCATTGCCGGTCGGGCGCAAAGCCATAATCCTTGCGCATCTGCTCGGCGGGAAACGCATCGAACGTCCACATCCCCTCGTCGGCAAGCGCAGGGGCGGAGCTGAGTGCCGCCGCCATCGGCAGCGCGGAGGCAAGCAGCAGGTTGCGAAGATTCGGAAGGCTGATGCGCATGGCGAAGATCCTGAAACGAAACGAAGTTGACGAAGTTTACACACCCTTCGCCGGGCAGTCCGGGTCCCGGCGCGCAAACGACACCGGCGTTTTTCGAAAAGCCGCGTCGCATCCCGCAAAGGGCAAGCGGCGGCTTGGTCGTTGGTGCGGGTTACATGCGGCGGGCATGGCGCAAGGACTGCCACGTCAGGCGCCTGTAGGAAACCGATTTTCCGCCCGTCTCCGGCCCGCCCCGGTTCGACTTGCGATTTGGACTTGCAACACTCGATTGCGTCCATAGTCTGCACACCCATGTGGCTGCTTGAACAGATGCTTCGCCGGGCGATCCGCAAAGGACAGCTCATCATTACCGATCATGACGGCAAGGTGGCCACGTTCGGCCCCGGACCCGAAGGCATGGATTCGCGCGGCCCCATCCGTGCGCGGCTGACCGACAAGGGCGCCGGAAACCACATCGCCCGCTACCCCCGCGTCGGCGCGGGCGAGGCGTACATGGACGGGCGGCTGGTAATCGAACCCCCGCACGACATCCGCGACCTGATCCTGTTCGTGGCCGCCAATGCCGAGGGCGAGCACAACAAGCATTTCAACGCCAAGGGCCCGCTGCGCAAGCTGGTCGATCGCACCGCCGCCAAGATCGACAGCTTCAACAACCAGCGTTCGGCGCGCCGGAATGCCGAATACACCTACAACCTCACCCGCCAGCTGTACGAGCTGTTCCTCGACGAGGACCGCCAGTACACCATGGCCTATTACCGCGATCCGGCGATGAGCCTGGAACAGGCGCAGCTCGACAAGAAGGCGCACATCGCCGCCAAGCTGTATCTCGACCGCGCCACCAGCTCCGGCAAGCGCGTGCTCGATATTGGCTGCGGCTGGGGCGGCCTCGCGCTGTACCTGCACAAGCATTACGACGTCGATGTGCTGGGCGTGGCGCTGGCGCCCGACCAGATCGAATTCTGCCGCGAACGCGCCGTGCAGGCCGGGGTCAGCGATCGCGTGAAGTTCGAGCTGATGGACTACCGCGACGTGACCGGGCAGTTCGACCGGATCACTTCGGTCGGCCTGCTCGAACATGTCGGCACGCCGCAATATCCCGCGTTCTACGAAACCACCGCGCGGCTGCTCAAGCCCGACGGGGTGATGTTTTCGCACTGCTGCGGCCGCGCCGGCCCGCCCGGGGTGACCGACGCCTGGACGCGCAAGTACATCTTCCCCGGCGGTTATATTCCCGCGCTGTCCGAACTAGTCGGGCAAAGCGAGAAGTACGGCTGGGAAGTCACCGATGTCGAGGCGATGCGCTTCCACTATTCGCTGACGCTGGAGGAATGGTACAACCGCACCCAGCAGCACCGCGCCGAGATCACCGCGCTGTATGACGAGCGGTTCTACCGGATGTGGGAATTCTACCTCGCCGGCGCCCAGCAGGCGTTCCGCTACGGCGGGCTGGTCAACTGGCAGATCCAGTACGTGAAGCGGCGCGACGCCATTCCGATGACGCGCGACTGGATCGTCGAGGAAAGCGCCCGCCTGCGCGCCGCCGACGTCGCGCCCGCCTGGCACCTTGCCGCCGACGTGCGCGAGGCGGCAGAATAGCGCCAACGGGACTGCCGCACGCACCGCCAGCGGTTGCGATGTTGGAAGCGGGCTGTTAGGCGGCGCGCGCCGTTCCGTTGCCGGAAGGGCGCCCTTTTCCTGCCGGAGCCTGCCCACGATGTCCGAGCCGATCAAGCGTGTCGTCCTTGCCTATTCGGGCGGCCTCGACACCTCCGTCATCCTCAAGTGGCTGCAGGTCACCTATAATTGCGAGGTGGTGACCTTCACCGCCGATCTCGGCCAGGAAGGCGAGTTGGAACCGGCGCGCGAGAAGGCGGTGCTGATGGGGGTGAAGCCCGAGCATATCTACATCGACGATGTGCGCGAGGAATTCGTGCGCGACTTCGTGTTCCCGATGATGCGCGCCAACGCCCGTTATGAGGGCGACTATCTGCTCGGCACCTCGATCGCCCGCCCGCTGATCTCCAAGCGGCTGGTCGAGATCGCCCGCGAGACCGGCGCCGACGCGGTCGCCCATGGCGCTACCGGCAAGGGCAACGATCAGGTTCGCTTCGAGCTTGGCGTCGCCGCGCTGGCGCCCGATCTCAAGGTCATCGCACCGTGGCGTGAATGGGATCTCACCAGCCGCACCGCGCTGATCGCCTGGGCCGAACAGCATCAGATCCCCGTGCCCAAGGACAAGCGCGGCGAAAGCCCGTTCTCGACCGACGCCAACCTCCTGCACACCTCGTCCGAGGGCAAGGTGCTCGAGGATCCGTGGGAGGAAGTGCCCGACTACGTCTATAGCCGCACGGTCAACCCCGAGGACGCGCCGGATGTGCCCGAATACATCACGGTCGATTTCGAACGCGGCGACGGCGTGGCGTTGAACGGCACGGCAATGAGCCCGGCAACGCTGCTCACCGCGCTCAACGAGCTTGGCCGCAAGCACGGCATCGGCCGGCTCGACCTGGTCGAGAACCGCTTCGTCGGCATGAAAAGCCGCGGCATGTACGAGACGCCGGGCGGCGAAATCTACGCCCGCGCCCATCGCGGTATCGAACAGATTACGCTCGACCGGGGGGCCGCGCACCTCAAGGACGAGTTGATGCCCAAGTATGCCGAGCTGATCTACAACGGCTTCTGGTTCGCTCCGGAGCGCGAGATGCTGCAGGCCGCGATCGATCACAGCCAGGCCGGGGTCAACGGCACCGTGCGGCTCAAGCTGTACAAGGGCATGGCGCAAGTGGTCGGCCGCAAATCGCCCGACAGCCTGTACTCCGAGCGCCACGTGACGTTCGAGGATGACGCCGGCGCCTACGACCAGAAGGACGCGGCGGGCTTCATCCGCCTTAACGCGCTGCGGTTGCGCCTGCTGGCCCAGCGCGACCGGTAAATTCCACTCGAATCAACGCATCAAAACGGTTGTCCACCGCAATCGGACTGCCTGTGGATAAGTGCGCGCATTTTCTGCTTGCACGACTCGTCAACAGAGCGCAGCATTCCTGTGTCGGAGCGAGAAACCGAACTGAAGATCGAGGTGCAAACCACTGAACTTACAGCGAAATTTTCGCATCGATGCGGTACAAGTCAACCGTCTTCAACGGCCCTGAAAATCGTGTTCCGGCACGAACTTCACGGCCAGAGAATCAACGGAAAAGCTGGTGCCGGACGGCCATGGAACGCGGACTTTCGAACGCCGGTCGGCAGGATGATTTCGATCATCCTGACAATGGCGGAACAGGCCCGAAAACCAGAACCGAAGCGATCCTTTCCTCGTGGAAGGCCGTCTGCCCGAAAGGCGCCGCAAGGTGTCGTGACAGCAGGAGCGGTGCTGCGGGAAAAAGATCGACGCCAACCCCAGGCCGAGAGGCCGGTGAAACGCGCTTCGCCGCGCCGGTCGCAAGACCGGCAGCCGGTTGAACCGAAGCGGATAGCGGCCCGACGGCTTGAAAACCCGGACGGCAGCGGCCCAGGGGCTTCGTGCCCCGAAGGCAATCCGCACACGGACATCGGTGCAGGCAAAGTGGCAATCCGCCAGTGGTGGGCGAGCGTGGGGGCCGGCAGCGATGCCGGCCCTCATTTTCGTTGGGCTCCCCCACTTTCCGGTCATTCCCCGCCTTCCGCTCAATAACGCCTCCCGCTACTGCTTCGCCAGCTGGCCGCGCAGCGCGCCCTTGGGGTAGTCGGCGGTGTGGATGTTGACGTAGTAACCGGCCGGATTGGCGACGATGTCCTTGATCTTGGCGGGCTCCATCGCCACGCATTCGTCGTCCTTGGGGCCGGTGACGTCGATCGTGGCGAGCGGCGGGCCGTCGGCGCCCGCCGCGCCGGTGTGGACATGCGCCATGGTCGGCTTGGCGATCTTGTCGCCGGTGAGCTTGTAGCAGAAATCGCCCGAATCGGGATCGGCCTCGGCGCGGAAAGTGCCGGCGCCATCGGCATCGCCGCCGGCGGTTTCCGCCGCGCCGGTCAGCGTGGCGGTGAGCACCACCGGCGCCGCCAGGGCGCTGGCCGGCAGCAGCACCGTGGCCAGCGGCAGGGTCATCGACGACAACAAACGGTTCATCACGGATCTCCTCGAAAGCATCGCAGTCCCGGACGGACGGGGCGGATTCGCACCCCCCGTTCCGCCCGGCAGGCTACACCCGCCCCGCCCGCACTTCAAACCCGACCCGCGCCCCGTCACACCGTGCTGGCATACCCCACCAGCAGGCAGGCGACCGACAGGATGCCGATCCGCGCCCACGACGCCGGTTCGTGGTAGATCGTCACGCCCACGCCGATCACCACCAGCGGGACCACCGCCGCCAGCAACGGGATGACCGTGCCCAGCGGCGCGCCGCCGCGGATCAGTTCGGCCAGCGACCAGAACGAGACGAGGTAGACGGCCAGGCACGCGCCGGTCCAGGCGGGGTTGCGAAAGCCTTCGGTGCGCGGCAGCAGCGACGAGCCGAGCACTTGGGTCACGACCAGAAAAGCGAACAGCCCCAGCACTTTGGGTGACAATGCAGTCATCGGACATCCCCTCCGTCCGGCCGCTGCGGGAACGGTCCCGCGCCGGATCGACCGCGCGGAGCCGTGCGGAGCGCAGCCCCCGTCTCTGCCCCCGCCGGCAATGCGAACCTACCCCATCGCGCGCCCGCGCCCACTGGCGCATTGATCAGCACCCCAATGGCCCCAACGCGCGCGGGCCGGCGCCGCGAAGTTGACGAAGTTGACACACCCGGTCGCAAAGTTCGCGGCCCCCCGCCGAACCGGCCCAGCCCCCGCTACATCGCGATGAAATTGGATGGATCCACCCCCACTCCGCTCATCCAGAGCGAAGTCGAGGGATGTTGCGCCACATCCAGTGGTGGCAAGACGTGTCTCGACTTCGCTCGACATGAACGGAGTTTGGGCGATTTCATCGCGCTCTGACCGATCGCCGCCCGCATCGCACGACTTGAACTCGATCGGCCCCCATCCGTCCGCCTCACCATCCCCGCCCGCCTCGATGGCATCCACCCGCGCCAGCACCGCGGCAAAGCGCGCGTCCCAGGTCGCGGCGGCGGCATCCTGCACCGCGCGGAATTGCGCGGTGCGCGGATCGTCGTCCCCGGTATCGTCATCCCCGGTTTCGGGGCCATCCTGCGCGTCACCCGGCTCGCCCGCCCCGTCCGGCTCCGCCCCCTCGCCATCCTCTGCCCCGGCGCAGGCGTCGGAGTAATCGAGCAGCGCATCGTGGATGAATTCGGGCCGCGCCGGGGTGGCCGGTTGCCAGCCTTGCGCGGCATATTCGCCGCACTCGGTCTGGCCATCGGCGATCGCGGCGAGCAGTTCGTCGAACCGCGCGGCGGTGGCGCAGGCCAGTTCGTCGCCCGCGCGCGCATCGAGCCGCGCCAGGTGCGCCAGCAGCAGCTTGCCGTCGAAGCGCCGTTTCGCGCCGACCGGCTCGCCGCGATAGAACACCGTCTCGACCACCCCGTCGATCGCGCGTTCGGCCAGCACTTGCTCGGCCGCCTCGCGCGCCAGCACCAGCGCCCCGTCCCAGCCTTGCGCGAACACCGGATCGCGGCGGCGCAAGACATAGGCCGCCTGCGCCGACAGCGCGACGCGCGCGGCGGCGACGCGCACATTGCCGCCGCGCGCCAGCGCTGCCAGAAACCGCACCTGCCGCGCCGGCGTCCACCCGTCATGGCGCGCCGGGGGAGGCGCAGACGCGGCATCGTCCCCGCTCCCGCCTGCGGGAGGCGCCGGGGGTGGGCCCGCGCCATCACCCCTGAACGCCGCATCGGTCTCGCTCAGGAACCGCTCGCGCCAGTCCCCCGGCGGCGGCACGGCGCGCGGGCCGGTCAGCGGCGCATCGGCGTCCGCAGCGTCATGCCCCAGCAGTTCGGCCTCATGCGCCAGCGCGCGCGCCGCCGCGCCGAACGGATCGGCCGCCGCTTCCAGCTCCAGCGCCGAAGGCTTGCGCCTGCGCCCGCCCGCAGCCCCACCCGTTGCCCCACCCGTAGTCTGGGTGCGCGCCTTGCCGGTGCCACTGCTGTTGATCCGGGGGGCCGAGGCCGCACCCCAGTCATCGTCGAACCGCTCCTCCGGCACCCACCCGCGCCCGAAACCGCGATCAGCCCGATCAACCATGCGCCTGCTCCTTGGAACATTAAGGGAACAGGTGGGTGTAGCGGGGTGGGGGCGTGTAGGAAAATGGAAATCGTCATGCTGAACTTGTTTCAGCATCCATCGTGCCGCACGCGCGGAGCGTCGAATAGCGCGCGCGGCAAAGGCGTGTGCACCCTCTTGCTTCGCGTGGGCGGAGGGATGGGTCCTGAAACAAGTTCAGGATGACAGTGAGACAGGCAGTTACACCAGACCCCCGTCATGCTGAACGCGTTTCAGGGTGACGAGGCGGGATACCGATTCCGCCAAATCGGCGTCATGCTGAACTTGTTTCAGCATCCATCGTGCCGCAAGCGCCGAAGCCATGAGCCGTGCGGACCGCCAGCCCTGCACCTATATTCTTGCCAGCAGGCCCTACGGCACACTGTATATCGGGGTGACGTCCGATCTTGTCCGCCGCCTGTGGCAGCACCGCAACGGCGCGTTGCCGGGCTTCTCTGACCGTTACGCGATCTATCGCCTCGTTCGCTACGAACTGTTCGGCGACATGGACCTCGCCATTGCGCGCGAGAAGCAGTTGAAGAACTGGCACAGGCCGTGGAAGATCACGCTGATCCAGACGGACAACCCCGACTGGCACGATCTGGCTCCGGGGCTGGGCCTGCCACCGCTTGCTCCGCGCGGACCGAGAAATGGACTCTGAAACAAGTTCAGGATGACAGTGCGAGGATGGCGATGAGTGTGGGGACGCCCCCTACAACAACGTCCCCTGCTGGCTGCGGTCCTCGCGCTTGGCGCTTTTCAGCACGCTGGCGTCCACCCATGGGATGTCGGGCTTTTTGCCCTGGAACAGTTCGGCCAGCGTCAGGATTTGCAGGCGCGGGTGGGCCTTGCCGGTGACTTCGCTGTTGAGCACGCCCACGGCGGCGGCTTCGGTGCGCATCGGCTTGGTCGGCAGGCCCTTGCAGATGAAGATGCCGATCGGCGCTTTCTCGCGCTCCATCGCGGAATGCAGGTCGCGGATCATCTTCACGTCCACGTTGTCGCCGCCCTTGACCGAGACCAGCGCCTTTTCGGTGCGCTTGCCGTCGGGCTTGAAATAGATGATCCCGTCCACCCCGCCGTCGGCGCCTTTTTTCTTGCCGCCATAGGGGTGCGCATCGACCAGACTGCACGCCCACCACTGGAACTGGTACTTGTCGCGCGCCGCCAGATCCATCGCGGCGTTGAGGTCCTTGGGCGTGCCTTCCACCTGCATGGCGATGCCGGGGAAGGCATCCTTCATCCGCTTTTCGATCAGCGTGATCGCCAGATGGGTAACGTCGATGCCGATCCACTGGCGGTGGAGTTTTTCGGCGGCGTGGATCGCGGTGCCGCAGCCGCAGAACGGATCGAGCACCACGTCGCCCTCGTTTGACGAGGCGGCGATGATCCGTTCGAGCAGCGCCAGCGGTTTTTGCGTGGGATAGCCGAGGCCCTCACTTGATCTATTATTGATTATTGGGAGGTCTGCCCAAAGATTCTGGAGCGGCACTCCCGGCATTTCGTCCAAGTATCGCTTGTATTGTGGAACCGCGCCCGGCTGCGTCTGGATAATCCTACCTTGTTCGATGAGTGCGGCCATCTTCTCCCGAGAATATCGCCAATGGCGTGAGACACCCATCACTTCGTAATAGGGGTTGCCCTTTTCTGCTCCGCCCGGTCCCTGAATGTTATCCAAGCGATAGCGGCGGCCATCGGGTTCTAGGCGACGATAGTCTCGATCAATGTATCCCTGATCGTATGGCGTATAGAGCACGTTCCAAATGCGTTTCGAGCCTTTGGAATAGAACAAAATCGTATCAGTCAAACGACCGAAATGCTGTGCTCCCTGCTTTGCGTCGCTATGCGCGTGTGACCGCTTCCAAGTGATTTCGTTGACGAACTTATCCGCCCCAAACACCCCGTCCAGCAGCAGCTTGAGGTAGTGGCTCGCAGTCGGATCGCAGTGCAGATACAGGCTGCCGGTGGGTTTGAGCACGCGGTGCAGTTCGAGCAGCCGCACCGCCATCATGGCGAGGTACGCCATCATGTCGTTGTCGCCCAGAAAATCGCGCATCGCGCGCAGCAGGTCGAACGCCTTGGTGTTGCCCGACCGCATGACTTCATCGAAAGCGTGTTCGGCGGTGTCGTTCCAGTGCCAGGTATCCTCGAACGCCTCGATCTGCGCGTCGCTGTTCTGCCCCTCGGGCGATTTGAACAGGATGTTGTAGTTGGCGTTCGAATTGAACGGCGGATCAAGATAGATCAGGTCCACGCTGTCATCCTTCACATGCTCGCGCAGCACCTGAAGATTGTCACCATAAAAGAGCGTGTTGGTCATGGAGCCTCCGCGACGGGGGATGCCCTGCTTCGTGTGGGCGCGCAACCTCGTCATGCCGAACTTGTTTCAACATCCATCGGGCGGCGGGCGCGACGTGTCGAATGGCGCGCAAGGCTGCGGTGCGCGCAACCGCTTGCTCCGGGTGGGCCGAGGGATGGATCCTGAAACGAGTTCAGGATGACGATGGGGGTAGGGTTTGGTATTGCTGCCGCGAACGCGAGCATCGCGGTACCTGCTTTAACCGCAGGGGCGGTTTCGGACGTCGGCCACGGGGGCGCGTTCACTTTTTGACCCATAACCAACCTCGTCATGCTGAACGCGTTTCAGCATCCATCGGGACGCAGGCGCGGCGTGTCGAATGGCGCGCAAGACTGCGGTGCGCGCAACCGCTTGCTCCGGGTGGGGCGAGGGATGGATCCTGAAACAAGTTCAGGATGACGATCAAGGGTTCAGGACGAGGATGTTACAGCGCGTTTTCGCGCCTTGGGTGCGGCCTTCACCTCTGCCGCCTTCTCCCGGGCCGCCGCGCGTTCGCGTTTGGCGGCGGCTTTGGTTTGGGGGAACAGCTGTTTCTGCTTGGGCTTGGGCGCGGCGCGTTCGGTGCGCTGCACCTCCAGCAGCGGGGCGAGGTAGTGGCCGGTGAAGCTGCGCGGGCTGGCGGCGACTTGTTCGGGGGTGCCTTCGGCGACGATCTCGCCGCCGCGCACGCCGCCTTCGGGGCCGAGATCGAGCACCCAGTCGGCGGTCTTGATCACGTCGAGGTTGTGTTCGATCACCACCACCGAGTTGCCCTGGTCGACCAGGCGGTGGAGCACTTCCAGGAGTTTGCGCACGTCTTCGAAATGCAGCCCGGTGGTGGGTTCATCGAGGATGTACAGCGTCTGCCCGGTGGAGCGGCGGCTCAATTCCTTGGCGAGCTTGACGCGCTGCGCCTCTCCGCCTGACAGCGTGGTGGCCTGCTGGCCGACCTTGACGTAGCCGAGGCCGACTTCGCCCAACATCTGCATCTTGTCACGAATGGGGGGCACGGCCTTGAAGAAGCCTTCGGCATCCTCGATCGTCATGTCCAGCACGTCGGCGATCGAGTGGCCGCGGAATTTCACTTCCAGCGTTTCGCGGTTGTAGCGCTTGCCGTTGCATTCCTCGCAAGTGACGTAGACGTCGGGCAGGAAGTGCATCTCGATCTTGATCAGGCCATCGCCCTGGCACACCTCGCACCGCCCGCCCTTGACGTTGAAGCTGAAGCGGCCGGGCTTGTACCCGCGCTCGGCGCTTTCGGGCAGGCCGGCGAACCAGTCGCGGATCTGGGTGAACGCGCCGGTGTAGGTGGCGGGGTTGGAGCGCGGGGTGCGGCCGATCGGCGACTGGTCGATCTCGATCACCTTGTCGCAGTGTTCCAGCCCGGTGATGGCATCGTGCGCCCCGGCGATGACGCGCGCGCCGTTCAGGGCGCGGGCGGCGCCGGCGTGGAGCGTGTCGATGGTGAAGCTCGACTTGCCCGATCCGGAGACGCCGGTGACGCAGGTGAACGTGCCCAGCGGGATCGAGGCGGTGACGTTCTTGAGGTTGTTGGCGCGCGCGTTCTTGACCGTGATCTTGTGGCCGTTGCCCTTGCGGCGGGTGGCGGGCACATCGATGCGGCGCTTGCCCGACAGGTACTGGCCGGTGAGGCTGGCGTCGCAGGCGAGGATATCGGCGAGCGTGCCCTGCGCCACGATCTCGCCCCCATGCACGCCCGCGCCGGGGCCGAGATCAACGACATGATCGGCGGTGCGGATCGCGTCCTCGTCATGTTCGACCACGATCACGGTGTTGCCCAGATCGCGCAGGCGCCGCAGCGTGGCGAGCAGCATGTCGTTATCGCGCTGATGCAGGCCGATGCTGGGTTCGTCGAGCACGTAGAGCACGCCCGACAGGCCCGAGCCGATCTGGCTGGCAAGACGGATACGCTGGCTTTCGCCGCCCGAGAGCGTGCCGCTGGTGCGATCGAGATTGAGGTAATCGAGCCCGACGTTGTTGAGGAAGCCCAGCCGCTCGTTGATTTCCTTGAGAATGGCCTTGGCGATCTGCTGCTGCTGGCTGGTCAGCTTGGGTTCGAGCGTGGAGAACCATTCGAGCGCATCGGTGACCGACATGCGCGTGGGGCCGGAAATATCCTGCATCGCGATCTTGACGCTGAGCGCCTCGGGCTTGAGCCGGGCGCCGTGGCACGTCTCGCAGGCCTGCGCGGTCTGGTACTTGCCCAGTTCCTCGCGCATCCACGCGCTTTCGGTCTGCAGCAGGCGGCGGTTTAGGTTGCCGATCACCCCCTCGAACGCCTTCTTCACGGTGTAGCTCTTGCGCCCGTCCTTGAACGTGAGCGGGATCGCCTTGCCGCCGGTGCCGTGGAGGATGATCAGCTGCACCTCGCCCGGCAGTTCGGCCCAGGGCGTGGTCAGCTCGAACCCGAATTCCGCGCCGAGGCTGGCGAGCACCTGCATGTAGTAAGGCGACGGCGGGTTGGACTTGGCCCACGGCACGATCGCCCCCTGCTTGAGGCTGAGCGCTTCGTTGGGCACCACCAGTTCGGCATCGAACAGCAGCTTTTCGCCCAGCCCATCGCACGCCGGACACGCGCCTTGCGGGGCGTTGAAGCTGAACAGGCGCGGCTCGATCGCCTCCAGGGTGAAGCCCGAGACCGGGCAGGCGAACTTCTCGGAGAAGACGATGCGGTTGGCGGGGAGGCCTGCGCCTTTCATGCCACTCGCCCTCTCCCCTTCAGGGGAGAGGGTTGGGAGAGGGGAGGCAGCGCGCGGTTCTCCCTGCCCTGAAGGGGAAGGGGACTTAACCGGGAGCGCCGCCACCGTCGTATCCGCCAGGTCGATATACGCCAGCCCGTCGGCCAGTTTCAGCGCCTGTTCGAAACTGTCGGCCAGCCGGGTCTGGATGCCGTCGCGCACCGCGATGCGATCGACCACGACCTCGATGTCGTGCTTGTACTTCTTGTCGAGCGCGGGGGCGTCCTCGATCGCGTAAAATTCGCCGTCGATGCGCACGCGGGTGTAGCCCGCCTTCTGCCATTCGGCCAATTCCTTGCGGTATTCGCCCTTGCGGCCGCGCACGGCGGGCGCGAGCAGGTAGGCGCGTGTACCTTCGGGCAGGTCCATCACCCGGTCGACCATCATGCTGACGGTCTGCGCGGTGATCGCCAGGCCGGTGGCGGGCGAGTATGGCGTGCCGACGCGGGCCCACAGCAGGCGCATGTAGTCGTAGATTTCGGTCACCGTGGCCACGGTAGAACGCGGGTTGCGGCTGGTGGTCTTCTGCTCGATCGAGATCGCGGGAGACAGCCCGTCGATATGTTCGACATCGGGCTTCTGCATCATCTCGAGGAACTGGCGCGCGTAAGCCGAGAGCGATTCGACGTAGCGCCGCTGCCCTTCGGCATAGATCGTGTCGAACGCCAGCGATGACTTGCCCGAGCCCGACAGCCCGGTGATGACGATCAGGCTGTCGCGCGGAAGATCCACGTCGATGCCCTTGAGGTTGTGCTCACGGGCACCGCGGACGGAAATCTGGGTAAGAGACATGCGCGGCGGTGTTCCATATTTGTTCGGATGTAGCAAGACCGCCGTGCGGCATCTCAGCGCTAAAATGGGGCCGGGTAGCGGGGATACAAGCCGCCTCTGCAAGGCAGTGCGCGCGCGGAGTGCGACAAACCGCCAACGGCCTGTCGCATTGATGGTGCCGGAGTGCGTAACACACTGATAAATCGCAAAGGGCGCGCGGTGTCGTGCTCACAGGATCGACCGCTCATCCTGAGGATCCGTTGAGCCTGTCGAAACGGCGTCTCGAAGGACCGCGTATGCTGTGGTTCGAGACGGGGCTTCGACAAGCTCAGCCCCTCCTCACCATGAGCGGTGGGGCATGGGTCTGATAGCTAGAACGTTGAAGTTCGGGACGGAAAAACATGCGGGTAATGTTGACGATGTGTGCGGCGCTGGGCGTCGCGATGGTTCCTGCCGTGGCGCACGCCGACGATCCGCACGATCCGGCGATGCGCAGCGCTGCCGCGCGGGCGCACGATCGCGACGTGGTGCGCCAGCTCAACCGCGACGAGCTGGCCCGGACGCAGGCGCGCGATGCCCGCTATGCGCAAGGCTGGAGCGACTGGCGCGACGGGCGCGGCGAACAGGGCAGTCGCTCCGAATATGCCGAAGCGGATCGATCGCAGGCCGACTATGCGCGCGAACGGGCACGCTACGAACGCGACATGGCGTCATGGCGCCGCGCGGTCGCCGCCTGCCGCGACGGCGATTATTCCGCCTGCGACAACTGACCGGACTGGCCACCGGCCAGACTGCCGCCGCCGCAGCGGGTCAGTTGCGCGGGGCCGCCGGTAACGGCGCCGCGCCTTCCACCGTATCGTTCAGCGGCGACAGCGACAGCGTGTAGCTGCCCCGGTTGTTGGCGTAACGGCTGCACAAATCGAGCACCCGCGCCCGGTGCAGCAGCGGAATCCACGAGGTCAGCCAGCGGCCGGGCAGCGTCGGGCAATCGTGGTTGAGCGTGGCCAGCTGCTGCGTCGGCGGCAGCCACAGCGGACCCGACGGCAGCGTGGCATCGTCGGGCTGCAGTTGCGCATGGTCGATCGGCAGCACCGCATCGTTCAGGAACACGAACAGCCGACCCGGCACCGCCTCGTCGCCCGAACCGGTCGCCGCGTATTCGAGCGAGCGGAACACGCGGGCACCGGCATCGGGAGTGCGCAGCGTGCCGGTCCATTCGTCCTCGTGCCCCGGCAGCAGGCTGTGGACCAGCGGCGGCACGACCATGTAGTTGGGCTCTCCGCGCAAGCCGAGCAGCAGGTTCGCCCAGCTGTGCAGCGACAGCACATGGAATGTCTCCGGAACGTCCGCGCCGCGATGGCGGATCTCGAACACCGGGGCCATCACCGGCGCCCGCGCCACGCGCCGGAAATAGCGCGAGACGCCATGGACCGCCCTGAATTTCAGGCCATCGACCGCCCAGCCCTGCGGCGTTGCGGGCAGTGCGCCGTCGAAGAACAGCGGCGTCGGCCCCGACAACGTCTTGCCGCCGGGCACCGTGCGGTCGCGCGTGACGATGTACCCGCTCGACCGGACCTTGAGCACGATGCGATAGCTGGTGTTGGGCTTCACCTCGATGTTGAGATCGTGGCAGGCTTCGGCCGCGAACACCGGATCGGTCCACGTCATCGGGCCGATCGGGTTCGCTCCGCCCTTCGCCACGCAGATGCGCGGATCGGATTCGGCCCACGCCAGCCAGCCCTGTGTCACCCCGGCGACCACCGCATAGGCGATGCCCAGCCACATGATGCCGCCGACGAAGAACGGCACGATGCGCCACTTCAGCCGCGCCAGCACCGATTGCGCCGCCTCGCTTTTCGCCAGCTCGTCGGTCCTGCGGTAGAAAAAGCGGTTGAACCAGTTGAGCGTGGGCAGCGGCGGCAGGCTCTGGCCGAACCGCGCCGCCCACATCCGCCGCGAAATGTCCGCGAGCCCCTGTTCATGCGTCGCGCCGACCATCGCGACGACGCCCATCACCGCAAAGAACAGCAGCGAGTTGAACGGATCGGCGGCGATCGCATGGGTCCACGTCGCCAGGAACGACGGCACGAACGCATTGATCGCGGTTTCCAGCACTTGCGAATTGGTGCGTGCGTCGACCTGGCCCGCGAACATCGCCAGACCCTTGATGTGCGGCCACAGCGGCTTGATCAGCAGCAGGAACACCAGGAACATCTGCAGGAAATACCAGAACCGGCGCAGCTTGATCCGCACCGTCAGCGCATCGAGGTAGGTCTGGTCGAGCGTCGCGTCGATGCTGGCGCCTTCGGGTTCGGGCGCTTCGTGCACGCCGTTGTCGATGTGATAGTCGCGCGGGATGTTGATCGGGGCATAGCCGTCGGTCGCCATGCGCAGCCGTTCCTCGACGCTGAGATGCAGCCGGATCGGCGCTTGCAGCAGCCCGTGCCGCCGGTAGCGCCCTTGCGCGATCGTGGGATCGCGGAACTGCTGCGTCGCCGGCTTGACGTGGCTGCCCGTGTCGTCCGCCGCGCGATTGACCCACGCGCCGATGTAGCGCGGCTGGTAGCGATAGAACATGCCCGCCCCGCCCCGGCTGTCGTGCAATGGCCCGTACACGTTGCGGAAGGTTTCGATGCGGTGCTCGAACTCGGGGATCAGGCGCAGGCCCCGGCGGCGCGGGTCCGAGGTCAGCGCCTTGCCCGCGTCGGGCAGCGCATCGTAGGCGGCGATGGACAGATCGTCTTCGGGCGCCATTTCCTTGGCGTGTTCGATCATCCACCACAGCGAGACGAAGCTGAGCGATTCATCGGCATAGCCGCCGCCGACATCGGCGTGCATCCCGGCGAACCACACTTGCTGCAGGCGCGGGCGCTCTTCGTGGCAGAACCGCAGCGCAAGCGCGCGGTGCTCGTCGTCCACCGGCTTGCCAGCGCCGTTCGCCGCATGGCGATACTTCGCGGCCAGCGCCTGTTCGTTCACTTCGTCCCACAGCAGCGGCTGGAACGAATCGCGCTTGTCGTCGATCGACAGCGCATGGCGCGCGCGCTTGACCTTGTGCGACAGGTCGTAGGTCGGCATCGTCAGCGGCCAGATCCACTCGTCGATGCCGCGCGTGATCTCGACCAGCGGCCCGCCATACGCCGCGACGGTATCCCACACGCCCACGAACTCGATGTCGGGGGTGTGGTGGATGCCGCGCGCGGCAACGAATTCGGGCATGCGCCGCTGATCGAGCGGGCGGTTCCAGTGTTCGTACCAGTCGTGCAGCGCCGACCATCCGCCATCGGCGCGCCGCACGAACGTGCCGTGTGCTCCGGTCAGCCGCCGCGCCACCCACCGGCCTGCGCGGCGGGCATACCACCAGGCTTTCCCGGCCGCACCGTGGTCGGGCTTCTCGCCGAGATCGGCGTTGTCGTCGAGATCGGAGCGGACCAGGCGCAGGATCGCAAAGGTGGTGGCCATGCCCAGCCGCACGCCCAGATCGGTCAGCTCGTTGTTGGTATGGAACCCGCGGCGGAATTCGCGCCAGGTGTCGTGCGCGGCCATGTCGAGCGATTCCTCGCCAAGATCGGTGACCACGCCCAGCGCGGTGATCAGCGCACCCAGCAGCCGGACGGTGAACGCGCCGCGACTGAACCCGAACAGGTAGATGCGGTCGCCCGGCTGGTAGTTGCGGCACAGGAATTTGTAGATCGTGCGGATATTGCGCGCGAGGCCGAAGCCGAACACGCCGCCCAGCGCGGCGAACAGCTGGAAAGCCGACGTGCCCACGCCGTTGTCGTAATAGGCGATCTGCACCGGCAGGCCGTTGGCGACGGGATAGCCCAGATCGAGCGCTTCATACAGCCGCCAGACGTTGGTCTTCTGCAGCTTGCCGCTGCTGTTGCCGGTGCCATCCGAGAACAGGATGATGTTGCGCGGGCCGCGCGTGAGGTCGCGGGCATGCGGACGATCGGGCGACAGGTCCATGCGCAGGCTCCTTTCCCGGCGGCAACCGCCCCCTCAGCCGCCAAAACGTCCGGCCCGGACCGTCAGGCCCGGAACGTCAGGCTTTATGGCTGATCGCGGCGTAGAACAACTTGCCGTAGCCGGCGATCAGGTTGGCTTTGTCGGTGCCGTTGATGATCCGGCGGGCGTTGACCCAGTCTTCCTTGGTCGGGCTGAAATAATCGGCCAGCTTGCGCCCCGTGAAGGTCCCGTGGACCGATCCTTCGAACAGGATGCGCGTGGCGACGGGGGCCTGCATCGCCATGTCGGGGTGGCCTTCGAGATCGATGTTCAGCCGCTGCCCCCAGTCATGGTAGTTGCGCCGCCCGGTCAGCTGGACGAAGCCGCGCCCGGCATAGCGCGACCCATCGCCTTGCTGGGTGTTGCCCAGCGACCTGGCCAGCGCGGGCTTCTGCCCCACCGGCGGCGGACCATAGCGTTTGTCGAAATAGCCGGTCGAACCGTATTCGTGGATCGGCTGCATCTTGCGGTCGGTCTCGTGGTAGGCGGTCGCCAGCATGTAGGCGAGCCAGCGGTCGTCGCCCGCCCCCGCTCCTCCAGTGGCTTGCCCGGCGGCGCTGGCTGCCTCCCACACATCGAGGATCGCGCCGAGCCCGGCGACCTGGCTCGCGGCGAGCGCGCCGTCGAACGCGTGGCTGCGCACATAGTCGAAGAAGAACTTGCGGTTGATTACGGTCACGGTCGATCCCCCAGCACAGACGTCCCGACACGGACGCGATAGAACGGATGACCGGCCGGATCGCAGGTGACGAACGGAAGGCAAAAGCAGGTTGCCGGCCGCATGGCCCCGGTGACAGACAGGTAATCCCGACTCGCAACCCTGTTATGCGCAAATACTTCGCTTCAATCGCCATGCCGTCAATCCACCGCGCGACAGTGCAAGCCGCGCGGATCGAACGCCGCGTTGACCGCGATAGTCTTCGCAGTTCATGTATTTGGCCGATGACTTGGGCGTGTTTCGGGCATCGGGCTTAACCAGATCAATTCTGGAAAGATTCTGGCACAGCAAGTTTCCCCCGCGTTGCCAAGAAACCGGGGCTCGATGCGCCTAGTGAATGGTCATCGGCAACACCCCCCCGCCGATGAAACCAGTGGCGGAGCGGCAGCGGCGTGGACCAGTCACCCGCGCCCGGCCTTTCCGCCCGGCGCGGTGACGACGCCACAACGTTAGTCACCGCGCAATCTTGTGTTTCATCGTCGGACATCGGCAATTTTGTCGTGTCGATACAATTAATCGCCTGCCAACCATGTCAGGTTGGCAACATTGGAAAATGCGTCCGGGTGCGTCGTTGCCCGCACGGATGGAAAAAGTTCATGGTTATCAAGATGGAAGACTATCGCAACCTGTCGCGGCAGAGCCTGTTCTGCCGCTCGACCGACGCCCCCCGCACCCCCCGCCCCGCCATCTCGATGGAAGAACGCGCCAGCTTTGCCGAGCACTTCGTGATCGAGTTTGCCGTGGCGCTGAAGGAAGCCCGCAACAGCGACCTGCCGCACGCCGCCTGACCGGCGACGGTTCGAACCGTGCCGGACCACGGCCGGCGCCGGACACCCTTTCGACGGATTTCAGCCCATGTCCTTGCGCCGCCCAGTTGCGAACGCCGCAGACCCCATTGGCGATCTGCGCCCCGCCAGCGACCCGTTCCGCGTGTGGCTGGAAGAATTGCTCGGCCCCGAACTGCGTCGGCAAGGCACGCCCCGCGATGCGGCGCTGAGCGACGCCGCGCTGCGCGAAATGCTGGCCGATGGCGGCCAGTCCGCCTGGCAACGCCTGCGCCGCGAGCACGTGCGGCACTGAACCTCAGCGGTCGATACCGCCCCCGGCGCTGAGCGCGCGGGCGCCCGGTTCGCCCAGCCAGCGCGCGGTCACCCCCCAAACCCGCGCGATCACGCTTTCCGACAGCGCCACCTCCGGCGGGCCATCGGCGACGATGCGCCCCGCATCGAGCACCACCACCCGCGCCGCGTGGTTCATCGCCAGCGCCAGGTCGTGCAGCACCAGCACCACCCCGGTCCCACCCAGCGCCTGCACCCGCAACTGCCCGAGCAAGGCAAGTTGGTGCGCCAGATCGAGCGCGGCGAGTGGCTCGTCGGCAAGGATCCAGCGCGGCCGCCCCGCCAGCACCCGCGCCAGCAGCGCCCGCGCCCGTTCCCCGCCCGAAAGCGTGGCGACGCTCCGGCGCGCAAAACCGCCAAGATCGAGCGCGGCGAGCGCGGCGGCCACGGCGGCGGCATCCTCGACCGCCCCGGTGCGCCACGGCAGGCGGCCCAGCCCGGCCAGCGTTTCGACCGAGATCGACCACGCCACTTCGGGGGCTTGCGGCAAGTAACCGATGGCGCGGGCGCGGGCCTGCGCGGGCAAGGCGGACAGCGCCGCCCCGTCGAGCGTGACCCGGCCCTGCGTCGGCGCGTGCAGCGCGGCCAGGCAAGCGAGCAGGCTGGATTTGCCCGCGCCGTTGGGTCCGCAAATCGCGGTGACCTCACCCGGCAAGAACCCGGCGCTCACCCCGTCGAGCACGCGCGCCGTGCCCAGTTGCAGCGTCAGGGCCTCGGCGGCGAGCGTCACGATAGCCGCGCTCATGCGAGGCCTTTCCGCATCCGCAGCAGCAGCGCCAGGAAGAACGGCGCGCCGACCAGCGACAGCGCGATGCCCAGCCGCAGCTCGGTCGCCATCGGCAGCAGACGGCACACCACGTCGGCCACCAGCAGCAGCAGCGCCCCCGCCAGCGCGCTCGGCACCAGCAGCGTCGATGGGCGGCCATCGGTCAGGCCCCGCACCAGATGCGGCACGATCAGCCCGACGAAGCCGATGATCCCCGCCACCGCCACGCCCGCGCCCACGCACAGCCCCACGCCCGCGACCATCAGCCACTGCAGCCGCGCCGGCTCGATCCCCAGCGAGCGCGCTGCCGCTTCGCCCAGCGTCAGCGCATCGAGGCCGCGCCGCGCGGTCCACAACAGCGCGATGCCCGCGGCGGTCAGCGGCGCGGCGATCGCCACTTCGTGCCAGCCGCGATCGGTCAGCGCGCCCATCAGCCAGGTGACGATCTCCGACAGCGCGAACGGGTTGGGCGACAGACTGATCGCCAGGCTGGTCAACGCGCCGGCCAGGCTGGCCAGCATCATCCCCGCCAGCGTGAACAGCGCGACGCCGGCATCGCGGCCCGCGATCAGCGCGAGCAGCGCCATCGCGCTCCCCGCCCCGACCAGCGCAAACGCGGGCAGCAGGAAGCCTTGCGCCGCATAGCCGAAGTACAGCGACAGCACCGCGCCGAGCGCTGCGCCGGGCGCGATGCCGAACAGGCCGGGATCGGCCAGCGGATTGCGCAGATACCCCTGCATCGCCGCCCCCGAAGCGCCCAGCCCCGCCCCCACCACCAGCGCCAGCACCGCGCGCGGCAGGCGCAACTGCATCAGGATGGCGGTGGCGTTGGGGATCGCAGGGTGGAACGGATCGATCCACACCCGGCCCGCCAGCAGCGACAGCGGCACGGTGATGACGAGCGCGAGGATGAGGAGGAGCGTGGGGCGAGTCATGTTGTGGGGCTGGTGTTGGGGGTGTGCGGTACGGCGGCGTTCGGGACATAACCTTCGGCGAGGCTGCGAGCATGCTTCGACAGGCTCAGCATGAGCGGGTGTGGGTGAATAACCCTGAAAAGACCCGCTCGTCCTGAGCCTGTCGAAGGACGTGATCCATACGCTGCGGATGACCGCCCGAGGGCCCCGCCGGCGCGGGGACGCAAGATGGCGCGCACTGCTGCCAGCCGCCTGGCCGCGCGGATGATCGTCGGCCCGCCGCAGTACAGAAGGGTGGCGTCCAGCCCGGCGTGCGCCGTTCCGGTCATGGCCGCCAGCACAGGATGCGCCAGCATGCGGTCCTCGTTGCTGCGTGGGTCGCCGGTCGACAGGATCAGCGCGGGCGGATCGGCGAGCATCGCTTCCAGCGGCAGCACATCGGCCTGCCCCAACCCGCGCGCGGCGGCGAAGTTGGTGAAGCCGGTGCGGCGCAGGAGGTCGGCGATCAGCGTGCCGTCACCCGCGACCATCCCGCCCGATTCCCAGATCACCGTGGGCACCGCGCGCCAGCCCGGCGGCGGCGCGGCTTGCGCCAGCGCGGCGTCGATCCGCGCCACCAGCGCCTCGCCGCGATCGGGATGGCCCACCAGCGCGGCGAGATGGCGCACCTGTTCGCGCGCCTGCGGCACGGTGTTGGCGATCGGCAGCGCATCCAGCGTCAGCCCCATCCGCGCGAACGCCGCGCCGGTGGCCGGGCCCAGGAACGTGCCCGCCACCACCACGTCGGGATGCAGCGCGGCGACTTCCTCGACCGTGCCGCCGGTCGCGCGGAACCGCCGCGCCAGCGTCCTGTCCATCGAGCTCGATCGCGGATCGTGGCTGTAGCTCGATATTGCCAGGATCTGCGCGGGATCGGCCACGTCCGCCAGGATCGCGTCGCTGCACGGGTTGAGCGAGACGATGGTGGGGTGCGGGCGCTCCACATCGACGGGCAGCGGAATCGCCGAGCAGTTCGCCAGCGCCAGCGACGCCAGCAACAGCAGCCCGGTGATGCCCAGGATCTGGAGCGCCCGCTGCCTCAATAGCGCACCCTCACCCCGGCGTAGGCCGTGCGGCCATACGTGCCGTAGCCCGCCGCCGTCTGGTACTGGCTGTCGAACAGGTTCTCGATCCGCCCGAACAGTTCCAGCCGGTCACCCAGCGGCACCGCTGCGCGCAGCGTGGTCACTTCATAACCGTCGAGCCGGGTGAAGTTGCTGGCGTTGTCGTAGCTGTCGCTCACCAACCGCACGTCCGCGCCCAGCGTCAGGCCCTTGGCCATCCCCGCCACATCGGGCGTCCAGTCGGCCGACACGGTCAGCGCGTTGCGCGGGCGGCGGGCCAGGTCGTTGCCCTGGTTGGCCGCGCCCGGCGTGCGGTTGGTGGCTTTGAGGTAGGTGTAGGCCGCCTGCACGCCGAACACCGCGCTGGGACGCAGGCCCAGTTCCAGCTCGAACCCTTCGGCGCGCGCCTTGCCGATGTTGTCGTACGTGCCGAACGGACGGTTGGTGCAGATGCCGGTGCTGATCCCGAAGCACGAGGCGAAGTCGATCAGGTTGCGGCTGTCGCGGCGGAACGCGGTGAGCGCGGCGTGGAAGGTGGAATCCTGCGTGCCGTATTCCACGCCCGCGTCATAGCTGCGGCTGCGTTCGGGGACGAGCCCGGTGTTGCCGAAATCTGACAGCAACTGGAACAGCGTCGGCGCCTTGAACCCTTCGCCATAGCTGGCGCGCACGCGCAGCCCCGGTGCCAGGCGATAGCTGGCGTTGGCGCCCAGCGTGGTCGCGCTGCCGAACCGGCTGTGATCGTCGATCCGCACGCCTGCGGCCACGTCCAGCCCGTCGTCATGGTAACCCAGCAGCGCATGGCCGCTGGTGAGCCGTGCGTGCTTTTCGGCATCGAACAGCGTGGAGAACCGCGTCCGCTCGCTGTCCGCGCCGAAATCGAGCGTGACGTGCGCGACCGGGCGCAACGTGCCGGTCACGTCCGCGCGCTCGCTGCGGCCCTGCGTGGTGTAGTTCGGCGCGGCGATCGCGGGCGCATCGAAGTAGGCGCGGCGCGTGTCGGACAGCGCATAACCGGCGTTGAGGTCGAGCAGGTTGGAGCGGTATTCCGCGCCGACCCGGCCCGATGCTTCGCGCGTGGTCTGGTATTCGGGGGTGTCGCCAAAGCTGAAGGTCGGCGGCGCGAAACCGTCGATGTCGAGCCGGCTGTCGGCATAGCGGCCGACCGCGACCAGCGCGAGGCTGTCGGTCAGCGCGAAGCGGCCACGCCCGCCGACGTGCCACTGGCGAAAGCCGTCGGGCTCGGTGCCCGTGGCTGCGGACGAGATGCCGTCGGTGCGGGTGTAGCCGCCATTGAGGTTGATCGAGGTGCGATCGAGCACCAGCCCGGCGGTGGCGTCGCCGGTGAAGCTGCCGTGCGATCCGCCCTCGGCGCTCGCCTCGATGCCGTTGACCTCGCGGCTGGTCAGCGCGATCACGCCGCCGATCGCCGCGCTGCCCCACACCACCGAGTTGGAACCGCGCAGCAGTTCGACTTTGCCGATCCCGCCCGAGAACAGGCCGCCGAAGTCATAGCCGCCGCCGGGCGAGGCGACATCGGCCACGCGCACGCCGTCGATCAGCACCAGCACCTGCTCGGCCTCCGCGCCGCGCACGCGCACGCCGGTGAAGCTGCCCAGCCCGCCGTTGCGGGTGATGGTCACGCCGGGCGCGCGTTCGAGCACGCGGGTGAGGTCGGGGCCCTGGACGGCGTCGATCTCGCCTTGGGTGATGACCGTGATGGCTTGCCCGGTCTGGTCGAGGTGAGTCTCGCTGCCGGTGGCGACGACGGTGGTCACGATGCGGGGTGGGGCTGCGATCAGGTCCGACGCGTCCTGCGCGAACGCGGGCGATGAAACGGCAGAAACGGCAATAATACTAACGGAAAACAGGTACTTCACGGGCAAACCTCCGGCCTTGAGCGAATGTCGCCCAAGGCGGAAGGCGTGCGGGATTGCGCGCCTGCCGCTTGCGTCCGGTACACCCCGCCCGGCTCGCGGAACGACCACACACCGGCAGGTCTCCTGGCTTTCCGGGTCATCGCGGGTCTGTCCGCCTTCCCAGCCCCCCAAACCTGAAAAAGGCGCGGGGGCCAGTGGCATATTGGACAGGCCGCTCACCGGTTACAGTTGCGGGGGCAGCTCCGGATTTGCACCGGGATTCCCTCAGGGGCCCGTTGGCGTCGAAACGCCTAAGGCCACCGATGGCGTCGGCGGCGCTCCTATGCCGCGTTGCAACAAAATGCAAGGGCGAGCCCGTTGCCGCAGGGCAATCACAGACCGCAGGGCAATCACATGGGGCCGGATCAAACCCAGTTTCGTCATCCTGAACTTGTTTCAGGATCCATTCCTCCGACCGCACGGAGCAAGGTGGCGCGAGCCGCTGCCTTGCGCGCCTTTTCATGCTCCGCGCCTATGGCACGATGGATCCTGAAACAAGTTCAGGATGACGATCGAGGGACGGTCTGATCATGAGCGATTGCCATGCGCGTGCCCGGTTCGCCGCATCTTAACCGGTTTACGCTAGAGCGGTGGTGTGTGCCGGATCGGTACGGTGCGAAATCGACGGATGCGGGGGGCAAACCCCCGGTCTAGCGGGGATGGCACAGGAGTTTAGCTTCAGTCCATGCCGCTCGAGATCACCTACCGCCCCATCGTTCTGCCGCCCGAGCGGCGGTCGCAAGCGCGCCCTTCGGTTCCTGCCGCAGGAGCGATCCTGCCCGCGACAGAGCGGCCGCGCGACTTCACCGCCCGCATCCGTCGCCGCGATTTCACCGGGATCGGACGCCTCCACCGCAAGGCCAAGCATATCGTCCTGCGCCAGCGCGCCGCCGGCATCGCGGTGCTGGCAGCGTTGGGCATGGTGCTCGGCCCGCTCGGCTGGGGCAGCGCCGGGATCGAGGCGGCGCGCGCGCAGCAGGGCGGCGGTGCGCTCGCCAGCGTACTCCCCGCGATCCACCGCGACGATGCGATCGCCGCGCCACTATCTGCGCTCGACGTTTCGGCGCCCGGGCTGGTCGCGCCCGATATCGCGGCCAAGGCGTGGGACGTGCACCGCGACGACGATACCGTAGCGCAGGCCTCTGCCCCCGCCGGCCCTGCCGCGCGGCCGTTGATGGCCACCGAGGGCGAGAACCGCTATCGCGCGCTGCAGTGCCTGACCGCGGCGATCTATTACGAAGCCGCGTCCGAACCCGACGGCGGCCAGCGCGCGGTGGCGCAAGTCGTGCTCAACCGCGTGGCGCACCCCGCCTTCCCGCACAGCGTGTGCGGCGTGGTCTACCAGGGGTCCGAACGAACGGGCTGCCAGTTCAGCTTCGCCTGCGACGGATCGATGGCGCGCCGCCCCATGGCGCAATACTGGGACCGCGCGCGCCGCGTCGCCGAAGCCGCGCTGGCGGGCTATGTCTATGCGCCGGTCGGCCTCGCCACCCACTATCACACCAGCGCGATCCATCCATACTGGGCCGACAGCCTGCAGTTCATCGGCACGATCGGCGCGCACCGGTTCTATCGCTGGCAGGGAGCGGCAGGACGTCCCGCCGCGTTCAACGCGGCCTATTCCGGGGCCGAGCCGGTGGCCGGGCCGCATCCGCGCACCTGGACCCCGCAACCGCCCGAAGCGACCGACCCGATCGCGATCGCCCGCGCCTATGACGAAGCCCGCGCCGCCGCGCTGCACCAGGCCGCGCTGCAATCGGGTGGCGGCGCGCTGGGCCAGCCTGCCGGTTCGTTCGGGCAGGCCCCGCTGGCCCACGGTGACGCGGCGCCAGCGTATGCCCCCGCCTATACGCCATCGGTTGCGCAACGCGGCGGCGACGCCTTGTACCGCGCGCAGGCGCCAGCCGGATCGGGCGCCGGAACGACATCAAGCGGATCGTCGGGCGTGCTGCCGCAGTACGAGAACAGCGGCAAATGGATCGCCCAGCCTGCGGGTTAGGGCCTCGTTCCATTCCACTGCGTACCCGCGAAAGCGGGGACCTCAGGCCTTGCAGCGCAAGTGATCCACCCTCCGTCTGAGACCCCCGCCTTCGCGGGCGATCACAGCTGTTTCGGGTTCGGGCAATCCACCAATGCCGCGCCGATACGCGCCCACCCGTGCCCCACCCACGCCACGCGGCAGGCGTTAACACCTCATCCACCTTGTCACCGAACCGGATGTTAGTCCGCTGTGGGTATTCAGGGGGCCAAGCCGCAAACACGGAGAGCCCCCTGATCATGCTGCGTTTTTCGCCCGCCCATGGCTGGCCCTCGGCCAGCCTTTCGCACCGGCTCGTCCGCCATCCGCTGCGCGCCGCCAATGACAACGGGCGCATGCTCAGCGAGCTTGGCCATGGCGATGCGGTGCTGTCCGCCGCGCTGCGCCTGTTCGGCGCGCACGGGCTTTCGGCAGCCGTGCGGGCGCGTGAATCCGCCGAAGCGGCGCGTGGCGCAGGCGATGCGGCGGGCTATGACTGGTGGCTCGAAGTGTGCCACACGCTCGACGCCCGGCTGGCGCGCGACTGCGTGCGGCAGGATCGCCGGAGGAACCGCGCGCCCCGCGCGTGAGCCGCACCCGACCCATGCCACGCGCCCTTTTGCTATTGCGAACCGTTATCAAACTTAACGCCGTGTAGGGACTTTTTGTCGGTTGCAATCGCCGGTTGTGCCGCTTAGGGGGTCCGCATCCGCCAAGCGCTCCTCCCGTCATGCGGGGCTGGGGAGGAAAGCGCAGGGCCGGTCGCGTAGTGGCAGCTCCCGCAGCCGGGAAGGACCGTTAAGCATGGCACGCAAGAAGATCGCGCTGATTGGCGCAGGCAATATCGGTGGGACTCTGGCCCACCTCGCCGCGCAGAAGGAACTGGGCGACATCGTCCTGTTCGACGTTGTCGAAGGCGTGCCGCAGGGCAAGGCGCTCGACCTGTCGCAGTGCGGACCCGTCGAAGGTTTCGACGCCAAGATCACGGGATCCAACGATTATGCCGATATCGCCGGCGCCGATGTCATCATCGTCACAGCGGGCGTAGCGCGCAAGCCGGGCATGAGCCGCGACGATCTGCTGGGCATCAATCTCAAGGTGATGAAGGCCGTCGGCGAGGGCATCAAGGCCAACGCTCCCGGCGCATTCGTCATCTGCATCACCAACCCGCTCGACGCGATGGTCTGGGCGCTGCGTGAATTCTCGGGCCTGCCGCACAACAAGGTGGTGGGCATGGCCGGCGTGCTCGACTCGGCGCGGTTCAGCCACTTCATCGCCGATGAATTCCAAGTGTCGGTGCGCGACGTGAACACGTTCGTGCTCGGCGGCCATGGCGACACGATGGTCCCGGTGGTGCGCTACTCCACCGTCAACGGCATCCCGGTGCCCGACCTGATCAAGATGGGCCTGTCTTCGCAGGACAAGATCGACGCCATCGTCAAGCGCACGCGCGGCGGCGGCGGCGAGATCGTCGCGCTGCTCGGCACCGGTTCGGCGTTCTATGCGCCTGCCGCCAGCGGCATCGCGATGGCCGAAGCCTATCTCAACGACCAGAAGCGCATCCTGCCGTGCGCCGCCTATGTCAGCGGCCAGTACGGGTTGAACGACCTGTATGTCGGCGTGCCGGTGATGATCGGTGCGGGCGGCGTGGAACAGGTGATCGAGATCGCGCTCGACGATGCCGACAAGGCCGGGCTGCAAGTCTCGGTCGATGCGGTCAAGGAACTGCTGGATGCCTGCAAGGCGATCGATGCCAGCCTGAACTGAAATCGCACGGCGTGCGTCCCCGCGAAAGCGGGGGCCTCGTTCGTTGCCGGAACTGCCTGAGGTCCCCGCCGTCGCGGGGACGCAATCCTCCCCCAGGAGCACTTTTGAATGTCGATTCTCGTCAACAAGCATACCAAGGTCATCACCCAAGGCATGACCGGCAAGACCGGCAGCTTCCACACCGAGGCCGCGCTGGCGTACGGCACGCAGATGGTCGCGGGCGTCACGCCGGGCAAGGGCGGAACCACGTTCCTCAACCTGCCGCAGTTCGACACGGTCGCCGAAGCCAAGGCCGTCACCGGTGCCACCGCCAGCTGCGTCTACGTGCCGCCTGCCGGCTGCGCCGATGCCATCCTCGAGGCGATCGATGCCGAAATCGAACTGATCGTCGCGATTACCGAAGGCGTTCCGGTGCTTGACATGGTCCGCGTGAAGCGGGCGCTGACCGGCTCCAAGTCGCGCCTGATCGGGCCCAACTGCCCCGGCGTGCTGACCCCCAACGAATGCAAGATCGGCATCATGCCGGGCTCGATCTTCTCCAAGGGCACCGTCGGCGTCGTCTCGCGTTCGGGCACGCTGACCTATGAAGCCGTGCATCAGACGACGATGGCGGGCCTGGGCCAGACCACGGCTGTTGGCATCGGCGGCGATCCGGTCAACGGCACCAACTTCATCGACATGCTCGAGCTGTTCCTGGCCGACGACGCCACGCACTCGATCATCATGATCGGCGAAATCGGCGGATCGGCCGAAGAAGAAGCGGCACAGTTCCTCAAGGACGAAGCCAAGCGCGGGCGCAAGAAGCCGATGGTCGGCTTCATCGCCGGGCTGACCGCCCCCCCAGGCCGCCGCATGGGCCACGCCGGCGCGATCGTTTCGGGCGGCCAGGGCGGCGCCGAGGACAAGATCGCGGCGATGGAAGACGCGGGCATCCGCGTCTCGCCCTCGCCTTCGGAATTGGGCACCACGCTGGCGGCGTTGCTGAAAGAGTTGGTGTGATTGAACGCCCGACCACCCTTGCGTCCCCGCGAAGGCGGGGACGTCGGGCGGTCGGGAGGGTATTCGGTTAGGGCCTGAGTCCCCGTATTCGCGGGGGAGCAGGTGCAGGATTGAGGGAACCGGGCGTTGAAGCCAGGCTACGTCTATCTCCTGATCAACAAGCCTAACGGTGTTTTATACATTGGCGTTACCGACGATCTGTCCAAACGGATCGCACAGCATCGTTCACGCGAGGTCGCCGGCTTTTCAAAGCGCTACAATTGTGCGCGGCTGGTGTGCTTCGAGGGTTTCGACGACATCCACGATGCGCGCCAGTTCGAGGTTCGCATGAAAAAGTGGAACCGGGGCTGGAAGTTACGGCGGATTGCCGGTCAGAACCCCGATTGGCGGGACCTGACCGACACGCTGCCAGTTTGAGTTAATCATATCCCGGCCAAGGCGGGGAAACAAAACAAGCTGCGTCCCCGCGAAGGCGGGGACCTCGGTCGGCGCGAGGGACTTTCCCCGGTTCGACCCCCAGGCACGAGGTCCCCGCCTTCGCGGGGACTCAGGATTGGACCGAGATCATGGGCCAGGAATTGCACGACTTCACCGCTCCCGAATCGGGCAACGAGGCGCAGGATGCGCCGCAGCCCGGCCCGTCGTGGCAGAGCGCGCGCTGGCCGTTGATGGATGCCGGCGCCGACGATGATCTGACCGCCGCGCTCGATCCGATGGCGATGAAGCTGGCGATCGCCGCCGCGGTGAAGGACACCGGCGCGCCCGCGCTGTCCGAAGCCGCGATGGAGCAGGCCGCGTCGGATTCGATCCGCGCGATGATGCTGATCCGCACCTATCGCGTGCGCGGGCACCTTGCCGCCGATCTCGATCCGCTGGGGCTGTCGCACCAGAAGATCCCGGCCGATCTTTCGCCCGAATACCACGGCTTTGCCGGCGCCGCGCTCGATCGCAAGGTGTTCATGGGCGGCACGCTGGGGCTTACCTGGGGCACCGTGCGCAATCTGGTCGAGATCCTGCGCGCCAACTATTGCGGCAAGGTCGGCCTTGAATACATGCACATCGCCGACGTCGAGGAACGCCGCTTCCTGCAGGAGCGGATGGAAGGCGCGGACAAGACCATCGACTTCACGCCCGAGGGCAAGAAGGCGATCCTCGCCGCCGTGATCCGTGGCGAACAGTACGAGAAGTTCCTCGGCAAGAAGTACGTCGGCACCAAGCGGTTCGGGCTCGACGGCGGCGAATCGATGATCCCCGCGCTCGAGGCGATGATCAAGTACGGCGGCGCGCAGGGCGTGAAGGAGATCGTCTATGGCATGGCCCACCGTGGCCGCCTGAACGTGCTCGCCAACGTCATGGCCAAGCCCTACCGCGTGATCTTCCACGAATTCTCCGGCGGCAGCGCCAACCCCGACGATGTCGGCGGTTCGGGCGACGTCAAGTACCACCTCGGCACGTCGACCGACCGCGAGTTCGACGGGATCAAGGTGCACATGTCCCTCGTGCCCAACCCCAGCCACCTCGAGGCGGTGAACCCGGTGGTGCTGGGCAAGGTCCGCGCGACGCAGGCGCTGCGTGACGATATCGGCGACGAGACCAGCGACGGCATCCCCGGCGACGTGGCGCGCGGCAAGCACCAGCAAGTGCTGCCCGTGCTGATCCACGGCGACGCGGCGTTCGCGGGGCAAGGCATCGTGTGGGAATGCCTCGGCTTTTCGGGCGTGCGCGGGTACAACACCGGCGGGACGATGCACTTCGTCATCAACAACCAGATCGGCTTCACCACCAGCCCGCAGTTCGCGCGCAGCTCGCCCTATCCGTCCGACGTGGCCAAGGGTGTGCAGGCGCCGATCCTGCACGTCAACGGCGACGATCCCGAGGCGGTGACGTTCGTGTGCAAGCTGGCGATCGACTACCGCCAGAAGTTCGGCCGCGACATCGTGATCGACATGTGGTGCTACCGCCGCTTCGGCCACAACGAGGGCGACGAGCCCAGCTTCACCCAGCCGCTGATGTACGCCAAGATCCGCGCGCATCCCCCGGTCAGCGCGATCTATGCCGGGCGGCTGGTGGCGCAAGGCGTGATCGACAAGAACTGGGCGGGCGAGAATGCCGACCGCTTCGTCGGGCTGCTCGAACAGGAATTCCAGGGCGCGGCCAGCTACAAGCCCAACGAGGCGGACTGGTTCGCCGGGCGCTGGAGCGGGCTGAACAAGCCGGCCGACCCGGTCGGCGCTCGTCGCAACGTGCCCACCGGCATCGACCGCAAGCTGTTCGACAGCCTGGGCCGCACGCTGACCACGGTGCCCGCCGACCTCACCATCCACAAGACGCTGACGCGCGTGATCGACGCCAAGCGCGAGATGTTCGCCAGCGGCATGGGCTTCGACTGGGCGACGGGCGAGGCGCTGGCGTTCGGCAGCCTCGTCACCGAAGGGTTCGGGGTGCGCCTGTCGGGCCAGGATTCGGGGCGCGGCACGTTCAGCCAGCGCCACGCGGTGTGGGTCGATCAGACCGACGAGCATCGCCACGTTCCGTTGAAGACGCTGCCGCACGGGCATTTCGAGGTGCTGGACAGCCCGCTCAGCGAATTCGGCGTGCTCGGCTTCGAGTATGGCTATGCGCTGACCGATCCCAAGTCGCTGGTGCTGTGGGAAGGCCAGTTCGGCGATTTCGCCAACGGCGCGCAAGTGATCATCGACCAGTTCATCGCGGCGGGCGAGGCCAAGTGGCTGCGCGCCAACGGCCTCGTGCTGCTGCTGCCGCATGGCTATGAAGGGCAAGGCCCGGAACACAGTTCGGCGCGGCTCGAACGGTTCCTGCAACTGTGCGCGCAGGACAACATGCAGGTGTGCAACATCACCACCCCGGCAAACTATTTCCACGTGCTGCGCCGGCAGATGCACCGTCCGTTCCGCAAGCCGCTGGTGATCATGAGCCCCAAGTCGCTGCTGCGCCATCCGATGGCCAAGAGCGCCTCGACCGATTTCATCGGCGACGGGCATTTCATGCGCATCCTGTCCGATCCGACCCCGCCCGCCGACAAGGACACCAAACGGCTGGTGCTGTGTTCGGGCAAGGTCGCCTACGACCTGATCGAGGCGCGCAATGCGGCGGGCATCACCGACACGCAGATTGTGCGGATCGAGCAACTGTATCCGTTCCCCGAGGAAGCGCTGGAAATCCGCCTGGCGCGGATGACCAACCTCGAACACGTGGTGTGGTGCCAGGAAGAACCGCGCAACAACGGCGGCTGGTTCTTCGTCGAAGGCTGCATCGAGCAGGCGCTGACCGGGTCAGGCTCCAAGGTGAAGCGCCCGCGCTATGCCGGGCGCACCGCCTCGGCCTCGCCCGCCACCGGCCTCGCCAGCCGCCACGCCAGCGAGCAGGGCGCGCTGGTTGCCGATGCGCTGGGCCTGTCGGTGCGCGGCGAGATTCGCCGCCGCAAAAAAACCTAGCGTTTTCTCCATTCGTCCTGAGCTTGTCGAAGGACTGATTTTTCTTCTTCTGCTGTCCAACGTAAAAAGCAGTGCTTCGACAAGCTCAGCACGGACGGATTTGAGATCGGGAACTTACTAATGTCGAGCGAAGTCAAAGTGCCCACGCTGGGTGAATCGGTATCCGAGGCGACCGTCGGCCAGTGGCTCAAGCAGCCGGGCGAAGCGGTCAAGCTCGACGAGCCGATCGCCAGCCTCGAGACCGACAAGGTCGCGGTCGAGGTTACCGCTCCGGCCAACGGTGTGATGGGCGCGCAGCTGGTCAAGGAAGGCGAGACCGTGTCGGTCGGCGCGCTGCTGACCACGATCGAGGACGGCGTGGCGCCGGCGGGCAACGAGCCGATCGCCCCGCGCGACGAAAAGGCCCAGCCGCCCGCGTCGGACACGATGCCGCCCAAGGATGCGGCGCCGGCCCCGGCCCCTGCTCCCGCCGTCGCGTTCGACGCCGCCGCGCTCTCGCCCGCCGTGCGCCGTGCCGTGCTCGAACATGGGATCGACCCGGCCACCGTCACCGGCACCGGCAAGGATGGCCGCCTGACCAAGGAAGACGTGCTCGCCGCCGCCGGCCAGAAGCAGGAAATGGCCAAGCAGGCCGCGCCCGCCCCGGCGCCCGCACCCGTCGCCGCAGCCCCTGCCTCCGCCCCGTCCGCGCCTGCCACCGGTGGCGATCGCCGCGAGGAGCGCGTGCGGATGACGCGCCTGCGCCAGACCATCGCCAAGCGGCTGAAAAGCGCGCAGGACACCGCCGCGCTGCTCACCACGTTCAACGATGTCGACATGACCGCGGTCATGGCCGCGCGCGAGAAGTACAAGGACGTGTTCGAGAAGAAGCACGGCGTGAAGCTGGGCTTCATGAGCTTCTTCGCCAAGGCATCGTGCCTCGCGCTGAAGGACATCCCCAGCGTCAACGCGCAGATCGATGGTGAGGAAATCGTCTATTTCGATTACGTCGATCTGTCGGTTGCGGTTTCGGCCCCCAACGGGCTGGTCGTGCCGGTGGTGCGCAATGCCGACAAGCTGTCGTTCGCCGGGATCGAAAAGGCCATCGGCGACCTGGGCAAGCGCGCCAAGGACGGCTCGCTGACCATGGACGACATGAAAGGCGGCACCTTCACCATCTCCAACGGCGGCGTGTTCGGCGGACTGATGTCCACCCCGATCATCAATCCTCCGCAGTCGGCCGTGCTGGGCCTGCACCGCATCGAGGACCGCGCCGTGGTGCGCAATGGCGAGATCGTGATCCGCCCGATGATGTATCTGGCGCTCAGCTACGACCACCGCCTGATCGACGGGCGCGAAGCGGTGACCGCGTTGAAGACGATCAAGGAAGCGATCGAGGATCCGACGCGGCTGCTGATCGATTTGTGATAAAGCCGTGCGCCCCCGCGCAGGCGGGGGCCTCAGGCCGGCCACGGTCCGCATGAAGGCACGAGGTCCCCGCCTGCGCGGGGACGCAGGAGTTTGAAATGGCTGACTACGACTACGACGTCCTGATCATAGGTTCGGGCCCGGGCGGTTATGTCGCGGCGATCCGCGCGGCGCAGCTGGGGCTGAAGACCGCGTGCGTCGAAAGCCGCGAGACGCTGGGCGGCACCTGCCTCAACGTCGGCTGCATTCCGTCGAAGGCGCTGCTCCACGGCTCGGAATTCTTCGAGGAAGCGCACGATGGCACGCTGGCCAAGTTCGGGGTCAAGCTCGGCTCGGTCGAACTCGACCTGCCCGCGCTGCAGGGCGAAAAGGCGCTGGCGGTCAAGGAACTGACCGGCGGGATCGCGTTCCTGTTCAAGAAGAACAAGGTCACCTGGATCAAGGGCCGCGCCGCGTTCAAGGATGCACACACCGTCACCGTGGGCGATCAGACGATCACCGCGAAGAACATCGTCATCGCCACCGGATCGAGTGTGACCCCGCTGCCCGGCGTGGCGGTGGACAACGATGCGGGCGTCATTGTCGATTCAACCGGTGGACTGGCGCTCGATCGTGTGCCCGAACACATGGTGGTGATTGGCGGCGGCGTGATCGGGCTGGAGCTGGGCTCGGTATGGCGTCGGCTCGGTGCCAGGGTCACCGTCGTGGAATTCCTCGACCAGTTGCTGCCCGGCATGGACGGCGAAGTGCGCAAGGAAAGCGCCAAGCTGTTCAAGAAGCAGGGCATGGAGCTGCGCCTGTCGACCAAAGTCACCGGCGCGACCGTGTCCGGCGGCAAGGCCACGCTGACGCTCGAACCATCGGCAGGGGGCGCGGCAGAAACGCTGGAGGCCGACTGCGTGCTGGTGTCGATCGGGCGGCGTCCGAACACCGAGGGGCTGAACCTCGAAGCGATCGGGCTGGCCCCCAACAAGCGCGGGCAGATCGAGACCGACCACGATTTCCGCACCACGATCGACGGCGTGTGGGCGATCGGCGATGTCATCCCCGGCCCGATGCTGGCGCACAAGGCCGAGGACGAGGGCATCGCGGTGGCCGAAAACATCGCCGGGCTGACCGGCATCGTCAACCACGCGGTGATCCCCAGCGTGGTCTATACCATGCCCGAGATCGCCGGCGTGGGCCTGACCGAGGAAGCCGCGCGCGAGGCGGGTGACATCAAGGTCGGCAAGTTCCCGATGATGGCCAACAGCCGCGCCAAGACCAACCGCGAGACCGACGGTTTCGTCAAGGTGATCGCCGACGCCAAGACCGACAAAGTGCTGGGCGTGTGGATCATCGCCAGCGTGGCGGGCACGATGATCGCCGAAGCCGCGCTGGGCATGGAATTCGGCGCGACGTCGGAAGACATTGCCTACACCTGCCACGCGCACCCGACGCATGCCGAGGCGCTGAAGGAAGCGGCGATGGCGGTCAACGGCAAGCCGATCCACATCTGATCCCGCCCACCTGATCGTCGGCACCGGACCGCGCTGCCACCCCAGACCGGACGGACCGCCGTTTGCCACTGGCGCCCTGCCGTGGAACCCAAGTCCCGGTTCGCGGGTTGAGCCGCGACATGGGGACTGCGGGGCACAGGCAAACGATGCGAATGACGGAACAGCGGATCGGGCGACGCCCGGCGGTGCAAGCCGGTTTGGCAGCGCTTGGGCTGGCTGCGATCGCGCTGGCTGGCTGTTCTGACAAGACCCACGTCGGCGCCCCGCCCCGCGCCGACGATGCCATCGTGCTGTCGCCGCAGACATCGGTCATCGCGGTGCCGGTGCACGCCGACATTTCCGACCTGACCGCCGCGCTCGAACAGGCGATCCCGCGCACGCTGTGGACGATCGACAAGCCGGGGCAGACGTGCGTGCCGCCGCAGCACGTCAAGCTGCTGGGCATCAAGCTGAAGGTCACGCCCACGCTCCACTGCCGCATCGTCGGCCAGGTGACGCGCGGGCCGCTGACGGTCAGCGGATCGGGGCAGAACATCGTCGTGACCATGCCGATCCACGCCACGGTCAGCGCCAACGACGTCGGCGGCATCCTCAAGCGCGAGACCGCCACCGGCGATGCGCAAGTGCGCGCGGTGGTGAAGCTGGATCTGGCGCGCGACTGGTCGCTGGGCGGCAAGGTCGCCATCGCCTATGACTGGACGCGCGAGCCGGGGATCGATTTCCTCGGCCAGCGGATCGAGTTCACCAGCAAGGCCGACGCGAAGCTGCAGGGCGTGATCGCCAGACTGGAGCAGACGCTGCCGCGCGAACTGGCCAAGCTGCACTTCCATGAGAAAGTGGCGGACAGCTGGGCCAAGGCGTTCACCTCGCTCAAGCTCAACGATGCGCGTCCGCCGGTGTGGATGCGGTTGACGCCCAAGTCGCTGCGCTATGGCGGCTATGCCATCGAAGGCCGCGCGATCGTGCTGCGGCTGGGGATGGAGACGCTGACCGAGAGTTTCGTTGGCGATCGCCCGGCGGACCCCGAGCGCACGCCGCTGCCCCCGCTGGCAAAACTGAACGCCACGCCGGGCAAGCTGCTGTTCTACATCCCGGTCATGGCCGATTATCGCGAGCTGGAACCGGTGATCGAAAAGGCGCTGCGCAAGCGCGAGGCCCGCCCGTTCGAGGTGCCCGGCGTCGGCCCGGTCAACGCCAAGTTCGGCAAGGCGACGATCTATGGCACCCCTGGAAACGTGCCTGGCGCCGGGCGCATCGCGGTGGGGGTAACCTTCAGCGCGCAGGATGCGGCCGACCGGCTGGGCAAGTCGAGCGGCACCGTGTGGCTGACCGGCACCCCGGTCAACCCGGCGGGCACGCAACAGGTCTCGTTCGCCGATCTGGCGGTCAGCGGGGTGACCGACCGGACGGGCACCAACCTGCTGCTGCAGCTGGCCAACACCCCGGGCCTGTCGCAGACCATCGCCGACGCGCTCGCGCAGAACTTCGCGAAGGACTATAACGATCTGATGGGCAAGATCGGCCGCGCCATCGATGAAAAGCGCGAAGGCAACTTCGTGATCCGCGCACGGATCGACAACGTGCGCACCGGCTCGCTGAAGGCGGCGGGCCAGGGCCTGTACCTGCCGGTGTGGGGCACCGGCACCGCGTCGGTCGAACTCGACATGCGATGAGCGCCGCCGCCCTTCCCGCGATACTGCCGCATGCGCTGCCACTGGCCCTGCCCGCGATCGTCAACGTGGTCGATCTGGCGGGCATCGCGGTGTTCGCGTTGACCGGCGCGCTGCTCGCCGCGCGGCTGCGGCAGACGTTCGTGACCTGCGCGTTCTTCGCGCTGGTGACCGGCGTCGGCGGCGGATCGGTGCGCGACCTGCTGATCGGCGCGCCGGTGTTCTGGGTGCGCGATCCGTGGGTGGCGCCGGTGTGCCTGGCCACCGCGCTGGTCGCGTGGTTCTCCCCGCGCCGGTGGTGGGCGGTGGACGATGAAACCTACGGACTGCTCGACTGGGCCGACGCGCTGGGGCTGGCCGCCTATGCCGTGCTCGGCACCGCCAAGGCGCTGGGCTACGGCGTGGCGCCCGTCCCGGCGATGCTGATGGGGGTGATCACCGGCTGCGTCGGCGGGATCATTCGCGATGTGCTGGCGGGCCGTCCGTCGATCCTGATGCGGCCCGAATTGTACGTCACCGCTGCGGCACTGTCGGCCGGCCTGTTCGCGGGCGGGTTTGCACTGGGCCTGCCGCGCGGACTGGTGTGGCCGGTGGCAGCGCTGGCGGGCTTTGCCTTGCGCGGCGCGGCTATACGGTGGCGGCTGGCATTGCCCGCGTTTGGCGGCGGGGGATAGCGACGGGCCCCGCTCAGACGCGTGAAGAATACTCGCGCAACCGGGGTGCCGCAGCGTGCCGGAACCGGCCGATGCTGAGCAGCAGGGCGATGGCCACGATTGCCAGCAGTGGCGTTATCCAGTAGCCTAGCACTTCATGCGAACTGGTCGGCTGGCGCGTGGCCATCCCCAGCATCGCCCCGTCGCCGCCGACGAACAAGCCGGTCCGATCCGGCATGAACGGTTTCGCGGCGGCGATCAGCAGGAAGGTCACCACGAAAACCAGCCGTAGTCCGTCGAAGCCAAAGCTGGCCGATCGGCGCATTGCCCGGGCGACACGCGATCGCAGCAGCAGCCATGGCGAAGCCTCCACACCAGGAACCTGCGACTCGGGCTCATGGATGATATCGGCACCGAAGATCGTGAGCAGCGCCTTGGTGCTTTCCAGCGACGCCGGGTGCCCGGCCTCGATCCGTTGAATCGTTCGCGCGCTCAGGTCGGCGGCAGTGGCCGCTTCTTCTTGCGACATGGCCCGCGCCATCCGGGCCTCAACAAGCTTTGCTGGATCGATCTGCAAGTACGCCTCCTGTCATTCGTCAGGACAAATTGCGCACGGGGCGCCTGCTTGACCACGACATCTTCACGACAGCACATCACTTTTTGCAGATTAAGCAGAGAATCGGGTCGTTGCGGTGCCTCGACGCCTTGATCTGAGCCGACGTTAGCTACCCCATCGTCACCACCAGCTTGCCCACCGCCTCGCGGTTGGCGAGTTTGGCGATGGCGTCGCCGCCGCGTTCCAGCGGGAACGTCTCGGACACGCGCGGGGCGATCTTGCCGTCGGCGAGCAGGCGGAACAGTTCGGCGACATGCGCCGCGTTGGCCGCCGGATCGCGCGCGATGAAGCCGCCCCAGAACACGCCGCAGACATCGCACGATTTCAGCAGCGTCAGGTTCAGCGGCAGTTTGGCGATGCCCGCCGGGAAGCCGACGACCAGGAACCGCCCTTCCCACGCGATGGCGCGCAACGCGGCCTCGGAATACTCGCCGCCGACGATATCGTAGACCACGTTGGCGCCGTCGGCGCCGCAGGCGGCCTTGAACGCTTCGGTCAGGCTGCGCGCCTGGTCCTTGTCGAACGGTGGGCGGCCGTAGATCACCACTTCGTCCGCGCCCGCTTCGCGCGCGACTTGCGCCTTGACCTCGCTCGATACGGCGGCGACCACGCGCGCGCCCATCGCCTTGCCCAGTTCGATGCCCGAAAGCCCGACCCCGCCCGCCGCGCCCAGCACCAGCAGCGTGTCGCCCGCCTTGAGGTGGCCGCGGTCCTGCAACCCGTAGATCGTGGTGGCATAAGTCATCAGCAGCGACGCGCCGACCTCGAAGCTCACCCCGTCGGGCAGAGGAAACAGCCGCCCGGTCTCGACCGCGACCTTTTCGGCGAGCCCGCCATGGCCGGTCATCGCGATCACGCGGTCGCCGGCTTTCCAGCCGGAAACGCCCTCGCCCACGCTCTCGATCACGCCGGCGAATTCACCGCCCGGCGCGTAAGGGCGTTGCGGCTTGAACTGGTACATGTCGCGGATCATCAGCGTGTCGGGGAAGTTGATCGAGCAGGCTTTCACCGCGACCACCACTTCGCCCTTGCCCGCCACCGGATCGGCAATGTCGTCGAGCGTCAGCGTCTCGGGCCCGCCGACGGCATGCGTGCGCAGCGCCTTCATGCCGCGATCCCCGTACCCTGCGCCAAGAACGGCCGCGCCACTTTTGCACGTTGCTCGAACGCCGAGATCGCATCGCCGCGCGCCAGCGTGAGCCCGACCTCGTCGAGCCCGCCCAGCAGACAGGCCTTGCGGAACGGGTCGATCTCGAAGCTGAACCGGTCCTGGAACGGTGTGGTCACGCTTTGCGCTTCCAGATCGATGTGCACCGGATCGGTCTTCGCGACCTCCATCAACCGGTCGATCTCGTCCTGCGGCAGCGCCACGGTGAGGATGCCGTTCTTGAACGCGTTGCCCGAGAAGATGTCCGAAAAGCTCGGCGCGATCACCGCCTTGATGCCGAGGTCGAGCAGCGCCCACGCAGCGTGCTCGCGGCTGGACCCGCAGCCGAAATTGTCGCCCGCGATCAGGATCGGCGATCCGGCGAATTCGGCGCTGTCGAAGATGTTGTCGGGATCGGCGCGGATCGTTTCGAACGCGCCCTTGCCCAGTCCTTCGCGGCTGATCGTCTTCAGCCAGCGTGCGGGGATGATGACGTCGGTGTCGACGTTCTTGCGGCCGAACGGGATAGCCCGTCCATCGATCTGGTTTACCGGTTCCATGCCACCGCTATAGCGACGGCCACCGCCCGTGCAACGGGTGCCGATCGCCCGGCATTTGCGATCAATCGGTGTCGATCGGATCGAGCTTGGGCTTCCTGGCGCTTTCCGCACGTTCCTTGCGGCGCGAGGTGTAGAGCAGCGCGGCGGCGAGCGCGGCCGAACCGATGGCGGCCCCCGCCATGGCGGCGGCGCCGGTCCAGCTGGGCTTGTCGATCTTCTTGTTCACGAAAAACTCCTCTCAGGCACCAAAATTGGCCTGTTACCGCCGCATTGCAAGCGTCACGCGAGGAATATCCGCAACTCATCCCATCGTTCCTGCTTTTGCGCGAACGGTATGCGGCAATAGGCCGCGCTGCTCGACGGCAGGTCGATCAGCGCGAGGTCAACTGGGCGGCCAAGCTGGCGGCGACCGATGCGGGCGGCGGTGCCGCCGTTGAACGCCACCGCGCGCAACTGGGGCAGCGTGGCGACGAGGTCGGCCAGCGGGTTGGCGGCTATTTCGCGGATGGCGGTGTCGAGGCTGCCTGCGCGCCGCGCCGAGCCGACCACGTCCCACAACCCGATCCCGGCGGCGTCGAGCGCGGCCAGCCGTGCGGGATAATCGAGCGCGGCCACGTCCTGCCCGATCGCCCCGCCGGTCAACCGCCAGAACTCGTTCTGCGGATGCGCATAATACCGCGCCGCCGCCAGACTCGCCTCCCCCGGCAGGCTACCGAGGATGAGCAAGCGGGTGCGTGCGCTGGTGATGGGGGCGAACGAGGATTTGCGGGTGCTGATAGTGACTTACCCCCAATACCCCGCTCATCGTGAGCCTGTCGAAGGATCGTCCTTCACTTCAGCAACAGTAGAAAAAGAGCAGTCCTTCGACAAGCTCAGGACGGTCGGGATTGGGGATGGGCATACTCCGCTCTGGACAAGCAGGGTGATGGTGAGGCGAGATATGCCCTTCAAGCAGGCGCCTCGGCCGGCACGCCGCACGCCATGCAATAGCGGTAGAACGCCATCTTGCGCGCGTCGCAGCCGGCGCAGTGGTTGAACAGGGTCATGCCGCAGTGGACGCAGAAGTTGCTTTCCGCGCCGTCGGTGGTGGAGATCGGGCGGTCGCAGCCGGGGCATTGCTTGGCCGCCATCTTCTTGAACGCCTCGTCGTGGCTGACCAGCTTGCGGCGCTCGTCCTCGGCCTGCGCCTCGGCCGCCTGCCGCCGCGCGAGGTACGTACGCATGTTCTTGATCAGGAAATGCCCCGCCGCGAACGTCAGCACGATGCCCACGACATAGCGGACATAGCCACCGTAGCTGGGCAGGTACGGCACCAGTTCGACGAAGAACACGAACACCGCCGCCAGCACGAACCCGCGCATCAGCGGCCAGTAATCGGACCGGCGCTTCTTCACCACCAGCCACGTCGCGACCAGCAGCATCGGCAGCGTGATCGCCAGTCGCAGCGCGAACACGCGCAGTTCCTGCCAGAACATCGCGCGTTCCTGCGCGGGGATGGCATCGGCGGACAGTTGCGACTGCTGCGCCAGCAGCGCGCTCTCGTGCTGGTTGAGCGGGACGCGTTCGTCCTCCAGCGCATCGATGGCCTGCTGGACCGCACGCTCACTGGCCTTGGCCTGTTCGAGCTGGCGGGTGCGGGCGAGCACTTCGGGGTCCTGCTGCGGATCGGTGGTGGCGGTGCGCGCGGCGATCCATGCTGCAAAGGTTTCGCTGCCGGTCTGCGAGGCGCGCTGCGCCTGCGTCAGCTGCAGCTTGGCGATCTCCAGCTTGTCATCGATCTGGCCGCGCCGCGCGGCGATGGCGGTCAGGTCGCTGCGCAGCCGGACCATCTGCGGCGACGACGTGCTGACTTCGGGCACGACCTGCTGCTCGACCATCGGCAGATCGCCGATGACGAGGTTGCCCAGCCCGATGATGAAGCCGGCGAACACCAGCGACACCACCCACAGCACGATGCGATAGGCGCGTTCGGGCACGCGCACGCCTTTTACCAAGTCCATCGCCGTTCCCTCCGCCGCAACTCCAACGCAGGGGTAAGCCGCTCAGCCTACCGGGGCAAGCGCGCGCACGTCGGTAAGGTGGCCGGTGACCGCCGCCGCCGCCGCCATCGCCGGGCTAACGAGATGCGTGCGCGCTCCCGGGCCCTGCCGCCCGACGAAGTTGCGGTTGGACGTGCTGGCGCAGCGTTCGCCCGGCGGGACTTTGTCGGGGTTCATGCCCAGGCACGCCGAACAGCCCGGCTCGCGCCATTCCAGCCCGGCGTCGGTGAACACTTTGTCCAGCCCTTCCGCCTCGGCCTGGCGCTTGACCAGGCCCGATCCGGGCACGACGATCGCCCACTTGACGTTGGCCGCCTTGTGCCGCCCGCGCAGCACGTCGGCGGCGGCGCGCAAGTCCTCGATCCGGCTGTTGGTGCAGCTGCCGATGAACACGTTCTGGACCTCGACTGCGTCCATCCGCTGCCCCGGCTCCAGCCCCATGTAGGCGAGGCTGGCGCGCGCGGCGTCCTGCTTGGACGGGTCGGCAAAGCTTTCCGGCGCGGGGACCACGCCGTCGATCGGCACGACGTCCTCGGGGCTGGTGCCCCAGGTCACGGTGGGCAGAATGGTGGCGGCGTCGATCGTCACCGACTTGTCGAACGTCGCGCCGGGATCGGTGGCAAGGCTGTCCCACCAAACCACCGCCGCATCCCAATCCGCACCCGTGGGCGCGTAAGGGCGGCCCTTGAGGAACGCGTAGGTCGTGGCGTCGGGCGCGATCAGGCCGGCGCGCGCGCCGCCCTCGATGCTCATGTTGCACACCGTCAGCCGGCCCTCGATGCTCATGTCCTCGAACACCTTGCCGCGATATTCGATGACGTGACCGGTGCCGCCCGCCGTGCCGATCACGCCGATGATGTGCAGGATCAGATCCTTGGGCGTGATGCCGGACGAAAGATCGCCCTCGACGCGCACTTCCATGGTCTTGGACGGCGTGAGCTGCAGCGTCTGCGTGGCCAGCACGTGCTCGACCTCGCTGGTGCCGATGCCGAACGCCAGCGCGCCCATGCCGCCGTGGCAGGCGGTGTGGCTGTCACCGCAGACGATCGTCGCGCCGGGCAGCGAGAAGCCCTGCTCGGGCCCGACGACGTGGACGATGCCCTGCTCGGCATCGGTCGCGCCGATGTAGCGGATGCCGAATTCGGGCGCGTTGCGGGTCAGCGCGGCGAGTTGCGCGGCGCTTTCGGCGTCGGCGATGGGCAGCGGGTTGCCCGCCGCGTCAAGGCGCGCGGTGGTCGGCAGGTTGTGGTCGGGCACCGCCAGCGTCAGATCGGGGCGGCGGACGGTGCGGCCCGATGTGCGCAGCGCCTCGAACGCCTGCGGGCTGGTCACTTCGTGCACGAGATGCCGGTCGATGTAGAGCAGGCAGGTGCCATCGTCGCGCGTTTCGACGACGTGCGCGTCCCAGATTTTCTCGTACAGCGTGCGCGGCATATCCGCTTTGGATGGGCTGGTCATAACAGCCGGTTAGGCGCGCCCACTTACGTTTTCAAGCAGGAATGGGCGCGCCGGGAGCCGCCGGGACGCAATCTTGTTGCGCCCCGGCGAAAGATTTACCCGCGCCAGTTGTTCCAGTCGCGACGCTCCATGCGCAGCGACTGGCGCACGCGGTTCACGCGGGTCTGCAGTTGCGCCACTTCGCCGCGATCGAGCCCGTTGCGGGCATAGGCGTTGAACGTGGCGCGGATCTGGTTGCTGTCGCGGCGCAGGCCGTAGGCTTCGCGCGGGGAAATCGTGCGGTTGGACTGGGCACGGGCGATGGCGTTGTCGAGCGCCCAGATATCGGCGCGGATCTGGTTGTTGCGCGCCGGCGTCATCTGCCAGCCGCCCCGGTCGTCGTCACGGTGGCGCCAGTCCTGCGCGGCGGCGGGGGTGGCGGCAATGCCGAGCATGAGCGCGGGAAGCATCGCGGCAAGAATCTGTTTACGCATCGTTTTTCTCCAATCAATGCATGGTTTGCGATGGCAGGAGAATGCCCGATGTGCAGGTACGGGTCCCTCTCGATTTGTAAGATTGTGTCGCGTCCGCCCGCGATGCGCTATGGTGGCGCGATGTCTGCCCAGCTTTCGATTCCGACCGCCATCGCGCTCACGCTGGGCGCCGCTGCGGCGATGGAACTGGTCGCCTGGGCCAGCCACAAGTACGTGATGCACGGGTTCGGCTGGGGCTGGCACCGCGACCACCACGAACCGCACGACCGCCTGCTCGAAAAGAATGACCGCTTCGCACTGGTCGGCGCCGCGCTGAGCATCGGCCTGTTCGCCAGCGGCAGCCCGCTGGTGCGCGGGCCTGCGGCGTGGGCGCCGGGCACGTGGCTGGGGCTGGGCGTGTTGTTCTACGGCGTGATCTATACGCTGGTGCATGACGGGCTGGTGCACCAGCGCTGGTTCCGCTGGGTGCCGCGCCGGGGCTATGCCAAGCGGCTGGTGCAGGCGCACAAGCTGCACCATGCGACCATCGGCAAAGCGGGCGGGGTCAGCTTCGGCTTCGTCATCGCGCGCGATCCCGCGGCGCTCAAGCGCGAACTGGCGGCGCAGAAGGCGGCAGGGATCGCGGTGGTGCGCGAGGCGGTGGAAGGATAGGCTATGAGCGAACTCTCTGCCTCAGACCAGATCGACGCGCGCATCCGCGAACTGGGCGACTGGCGCGGCGTCACGCTCGCCCGCATACGCGCGCTGATCCACGCGGCGGTGCCCGACGTGACCGAGACGTGGAAGTGGCGCGGCGTACCGGTGTGGGAACACGGCGGCATCCTCTGCACCGGCGAGACGTACAAGGCGGTGGTCAAGCTGACGTTCGCCAAAGGCGCAGCGCTCGACGATCCGGCGCGGCTGTTCAATTCCAGCCTGGACGGCAACACCCGCCGCGCGATCGATATCCACGAAGGCGGGGACATCGACGCTGAGGCGTTCCAGGCGCTGGTGCGTGGGTCGGCGGAGCTTAACGGATCGAAGAAAAAGCGCTGAGAATCCTGGCGTCGTCCCGGACTTGACCCGGGATCGCTGGCGGTCGGGCGCTTCACGGCCTGCGGTCCCGGATCAAGTCCGGGACGACGCTAGATTTCCGCCAGCCGCGCGGCGTGCTGTTTCACCAGCGCGATCATGTTGGGCACGCCTTGCGTGCGATTGGATGACAGCTGGTTCTTCAGATCGAACGGGCCAAGCGCCTTGGCGACGTCCATCGTCGCCACGTCCGCAGCGGCGCGGTCCTGCACCGCGGACAGCACCAGCGCGACGATGCCCTTGGTGATCGCGGCGTTGCTGTCGGCCAGGAAGTGCAATGTGCCCTGCCCCCCACGGCCTGCGTCGCTGGGCACCGGATAGACCCACACGCTGGCCGAACAGCCGCGCACCAGCGTGGCGTCGGTCTTCAGCGCATCGGGCATCGGCTCCAGCTCGCGGCCCAGCTCGATCAGCAGGCGATAGCGTTCGTCGCCGTCGAGGAAGAGGTATTCTTCGAGAATGTCGTCGAGAGGCCTCACCAGAAATCCGTCCACCCTGAGCTTGTCGAAGGGTCGCTCTTTACTGCCTGGCGTGGCGAAGTGAAGGACCGTCGTTGGCCTGCGGCCGCCTTCGGCTCGACAAGCTCAGGATGAGCGGACAAAATTTCAGAGGTCCACCCCGCTGGCGATCGCTTCCAGCTTGCGGATGCGTTCCTTGAGGTCGGCCATCTCGATCCGCGCCATGCCGGAGACTGGACCCGACAGGGGCGCGCCAGTGGACAGGCTGTCGCCGCGGCCATGCTCGATCTCGAGCCGCTTCAGCTGCAGCCAGTCGTGCCAGGCCCTGAGCAGCGTGGCGGCGATCACCCCCAGTCCGATCAGCGAAGCAGCGGCGATGACGAGGATTTCGGGGCTGGCGATTTCGGTGCTCATGCGAAGTCACTCCGGGTGAGAAGCAGGCGCGGCCTCAGCGGTCGCGCAGCGATTCGATTTCGTGGGCAAGGCGCTTGGTCTCGCGTTCATCGGTGACGATGCGTTCCAGCACCTCCAGCCGCTTGCGCAAGTCGACCACTTCGCGCTCCAGGTCCCGATTGGCCAACTCGCGGGTGTAGCCGCTGTCGGGCTGCGCGAACGGCTGCCGCGCGATGTCGCCGCCGGAAAGGTGGCGATGGCGGCGCATGTTGGCGAACACGACGATCGCGACGATGATGACGACAGCGTTCCAGAATCCCACGACGCATTCACTCCTGTGAGGTCAGAGCCCGATGGGCTCGCGGTTCAGTTGGCCGGTTCAGTTGACCGACGGCCGGTTCAATTGACCGAGGGCCAGTTCAATTCACCGACGGATCGCGCAAGCCTTCGATCTGCAGCGCGACGTCGGTGGATTTGTCGGTGGCGATGCGTTCGAGCACGCGCACCCGTTGTTCGAGCCGTTCGGACTGCGCGGCATATTGCGCGGCCTTTTCGGCGGTGTGTTGCGAAAGCAGTTCCAGCTCGCGCTCCTTGAACTGCAGGCGGCGCTTGTACACGTCGGAAAAGATCCCCAGCGTGATCGCCAGCCCGATCAGCAACGCGACAAACGCGAACATGTCTTCCGGGCTCATTGCCGTGTGCTCCCGTCCTTGATCGCAGCGGGCCGACCCGCGTCCTGGTTGCGCAGCGCCTCGATCCGGTCGCCCAGGCCATAGCCGCTGTCGGTCACGATGCGTTCGACATTGCCCAGCCGGTCCTTGATCGATCCGATCTCTGCCCGCAGAGCGGCGTTTTCCTGGCTGAGCAGCTTGACCCGCTCGGCCGCCTCGCTGCCCATACCGGGCTTGAGCGACTGGCCCCACATGCCCTCCAGCGGATAGCCGTGATGGATCTTGAGGCGCGTGGTGTAGATCCACCCGATCACGCCCGAGAACCCCATGACCAGCCCGCCGCCGATCAGCCATGGCAGCGTCGAGACAAAATCGCCACTCATTGCCGTGCGCTCCCGTTCTCGATCGACCTGGCATCGCGCAGCGCCTCGATCTGGGTGGCCACGTCGTAGCCTTTGTCGGTGACGATGCGTTCCAGCACCCGTACCCGTTCTTCCAGTTCGCGGCTGTGCGAGGCGTACTGCGCGGCCTTTTCGGCGCTCAGGCTGGCGGTCGCATTGACCTGCATTTCGACGATTTTCTGGCGATGGCTGGCCCACACCTTGGTGATGGGGATCATCATCGCAAAGATCGGGATCAACACCCAGATTGTATCCGGTCCCATGACCATTCCCCCTTGTGGATTGCTCAGCGCAGGCGGTCGATTTCGGCCGAAAGGCGCGGGTTGTTGCTGACGTAGAAGCTTTCCACATCGGCCAGGCGGCGATCGATGTCGCGGAACGAGGCGCGCACTTCGCGGGCGGTGCGGGCGGGCGACTGGCGCACACCCTGCCAGAACCGCTGTTCCTGCCGGTCGACGTACAAGTGCTGCGGCTTTTTCGAGGCCAGGAAGCCGATGGCGAAGTAGGCGCCAAGCAGGATCGGGCCGAGCGTGAACAGCAGCATGATGGTGGCCAGGCGAACCCAGACGGTATCGATCCCGGTGTAATCGGCGATCCCCGCGCAGACGCCCATCAGCTTGCCGTTGAGCTTGTCGCGGTAGAAGCGGGTGCGTTCGCTGTTCACTTCGATGTCCTCCTGGTGTCAGCCATCATGCGATCGATTTCGCGCAGCGGCTGATTGTCGACTTCGCGGTCGTGCATGATCCGCGGCGGCTTGAATTCGGGGTTGTCGGCGGAAACGAGGCGTTCGACGGTGTCCATCCGCTCATCGAGACGGCGGGCAAGCTGGTACAGCTCATCGAGCAGCGTCTCGTCGCCGGTGGTCAGCGTGGCGGCGGTTTTCCACTTGGTGATGTAGTGTAGTACGATCCACGGCAGCCCGATGAACAGGAACCCGCAGACGAATATGGGGATCAGGTCACCCATGGCTCAACCCTCCTTCGGTGCGGCGGAGCCGCTGTTCATTGCGGCCTTCATCGCTTCCAGCTCGTCGTCGATCACGTCGCCGCCCGAAAGCGCGGAGATCTGGTCGGCCAGGCTCGGCGTGGTCGAGCTGTCGGCCAGGCTCATCGCGTCGGCGCGGCCTTCGGCATAATCGACCCGGCGTTCGAGCTGGTCAAAACGGGCCATCGCTTCATCGACACGCTCGGTCGACAATAGCGTGCGGAGTTTGACGCGGTTCTCGGCGCTTTCGAGCCGGGCGGCGATCGCGGTCTGGCGGCTGCGGGCTTCGCGCAGGCGGTTCTGCAGCTTCTCGATGTCGAGTTCGTACGCGCGCAGCGCATCGTCGAGCACGGTGATCTCGGCCTTCAGCTGGTCGGCCATGTCGGCCGCCTTCTTCTTCTCGACCAGCGCGGCGCGGGCCAGATCCTCGCGGTCCTTGCTCAGCGCGAGCTGCGCCTTGTCCGCCCAGTCGGCTTGCAGCCGGTCGAGCTTGACCGTGTGGCGGTGCATTTCCTTCTGATCGGCGATGGTGCGGGCGGCGCTGGCGCGCACTTCGACCAGCGTTTCCTCCATTTCGAGGATGATCATCCGGATCATCTTCGAAGGATCGTCTGCTTTGTCAAGCAAGTCATTGAAATTGGCGGCAATGATATCGCGGGTGCGCGAAAAGATGCCCATGAACTGAACTCCGCTGGTGAAAGAACGACCGGAACCGAAAGCGCCGTTCTGGCGCGAACCGGCGTTGGTGCGCAAGGCTTCGACTTCCTCGTCGAAGCGCGAGGAACGGCGGCCCCGCGCTGAACCGGGCCCGGGACCGAGGGGGGTGAGCTCCTCGCTCACGCCAGCTCGCCGGTGATCGCCGCACTGGATGCCAGCAACGCCGGCTGGGCGCGCAACTGGTGGGTCAGGGCAACACCATTCATCGCCGCCATCGCCAGGATGCTGGCAAGCGCTGCGCGGCCGAGCGTGGTCGAGAAGAAAGGGCGGGTGGTCATGATCGGTCTCCGTGATCTGGTTGTTCATGATATAGCAAGGCGTGTGCCAACTGCCGCGAGCGGCGCATTTCCGCCAATTTCGGCGTTGCGGCGGACAAATTCAATGGTGTCTATTGCCCAACATTGGGAAATTCCGCTATGAGTTGGGCCGGATCGCGGCGTTGGACTCGGGGTGTCAGGCATGGATCGTGAAGTCCAGTTCATCGGCCAGTCGGGCGCGTTCCTCGATGCGGTCGAGCGCGCCAGCCGCGCCGCGCCGATGCGCCGCCCAGTGCTGGTCATCGGTGAGCGCGGCACGGGCAAGGAACTGATCGCCGAACGCCTCCACCGCCTGTCCACGCGCTGGGACGAACCGCTGGTCACGCTCAACTGCGCGGCGCTGCCCGAAACGCTGATCGAGGCCGAACTGTTCGGGCATGAAGCCGGCGCGTTCACCGGCGCCACCCGCGCGCGCGTCGGCCGGTTCGAGGAAGCCGACAAGGGCACGCTGTTCCTCGACGAACTCGCCACGCTGTCGATGGGCGCGCAGGAGCGCCTGCTGCGCGCGGTCGAATACGGCGAAGTCACGCGCATCGGGTCATCGCGTCCGATCCACGTCGATGTACGCATCGTCGCCGCGACCAACGAGCACTTGCCCAAGCTGGCCGAGGAAGGCCGCTTTCGCCCCGACTTGCTCGACCGGCTGAGCTTCGAGGTCATCACCCTGCCGCCGCTGCGCTTCCGCGAGGGCGATGTCGGCGTGCTCGCCGAATATTTCGGGCGGCGGATGGGCGCGGAGATCGGCTGGGATGCGTGGCCGGGCTTTGCCCCGCATGTCGCGCAGGCGATGGAGGACCACCCCTGGCCCGGCAACGTGCGCGAACTGCGCAACGTGATCGAACGCGCGGTGTACCGCTGGGACGATCCATACAACGCGATCGCGCACATGCAGTTCGATCCGTTCGAATCGCCGTGGCGACCCGGTGCAGCGGCGCCGGTGGCGTCCCCTGCCCCGCCCCCTGCGAACGAGAACCGCGCGCCTGCCCACACGGCCGCCGCCCCCGCACCGGCACACCACTTCGACGGCGTGGCCGACTTGCGCGGCGCGGTCGATGCGCACGAACGCGCGATCCTGGTCCATGCGCTGGGCAAGCACCGCTACAACCAGCGCCACACCGCCAAGGCGCTGAGCCTCACTTACGACCAGCTGCGCCACTGCCTGAAGAAGCACGGGCTGATGGAGCGCGCGGGGGGCTGATGGCGTCGTCCCGGGCTTGACCCGGGACCGGTGGCCGGGTTGCGCCAGTTGGCCAGCGGTCCCGGATCAGGTCCGGGACGGCGCAACACCCCTAGGCCTTTGCGCCGCCGCGCCCTAAGCACTCCCACGATGGCGCTCGACCGGCTGACCCTGCAGAATTTCCGCAACCACGCGGCCACGCGGCTGGCCGATACACGTGGCTTCAACGTGCTGGTGGGCGAGAACGGCGCGGGCAAGACCAACGTGCTGGAGGCGCTGTCGCTGTTCGCACCGGGACGCGGGTTGCGGCGCGCGCAGGCCGCGGAAATGGCCGGGCGAACCAACGGTGACGTTGTACCGGCCAGCGGATTTTCGGTCGCGGCAGAGCTGGAGAACGGCGCGGTGGTGCTGTCCACCGCCACGCTCGCCTCCGCGCCCAACCGCCGGATGGTGCGGATCAACGGCGCGGAAGGCCCGGCGGCGCGGTTGGGCGAATGGCTTTCGATCAACTGGCTGACCCCGGCGATGGACCGCCTGTTCGCCGAAGGACCGGGCGCGCGGCGACGCTTCCTCGACCGCATGGTGCTGGCGCGCGACCCCGGCCACGCGCGGCTGTCGGCGCGCTACGAGACCGCGCTGCGCGAACGCAACCGCCTGCTGTCCGAACCGGCCGAGCCCGACCCGGCGTGGCTCGATGCGCTGGAGGTGCAGCTGGCGGAATGCGGCGCGGCGATCGGCACGGCGCGCGCCGGGCTGGTCGCGGCGCTGACCGCCGTGCTGGCGACCCAGCCCGAGCACCCGTTCGCGCGGCCGCTGCTGGTCTATGCCGGTGACGTGGTGCCCGACGAGGCCGCCTTGCGCAGCGCCCTGCGCGCCGGACGGCGGCGCGAACGCGCGGCGGGGCGGACGCTGGCGGGGCCACACCGCGATGACCTGGTCGTCACGCTCGCCGCCAAGGCCGCGCCCGCCGCCGATTGCTCGACCGGTGAACAGAAGGCGATGCTGATCGCGATCGTGCTGGCGCATGCCGGGCTGGCCCATGCGGAGCCTTCAGCCGACAGTCGCCAGCGCCTGCTGCTGCTCGACGAGATCGCCGCGCACCTCGATCCGCTGCGCCGCGCCGCCTTGTTCGACCGGCTGCGCGACAGCGGCGCGCAAGTGTGGATGACCGGGACGGAGATCGCCCCGTTCGCGGACATCGCGGGCGAGGCGGCGGTGTGGCGCGTGGCGGATGGGCAGGTGGAGCGGGTGTGAAGCTCGTTGGATAAGCCACCCCTCCCCGCTCATGTCGAGCGTCGTCGAGACACGTTCAGTTGTCGGCGGACACAGCGCAGCATCCCTCGACTTCGCTCGGGATGAGCGGGGAGGGTAAAGCTATCCGGGCCTACCCACCCTTCTCCGCCGCCTTCAGCGCTTTTTCCACCTGATCGACCGTGGCCACGACGATCCGGTCGACGCCAGCGGCGTTGGGGTGGATGCCGTCGGCCAGCTTGAGTTCGGGGTGGGTGAAGATCGGCTGGAGCAGGAACGGCACCAGCGGCGCATGGTAGGTGTTGGCCAGCGCCGGGTAGATCGGGTTGAACTTCGCGACATAGTCCGCGCCCATGTTCGGCGCGGCGAGCATCCCGGTGAGCATCGCGGGCAAGTGCCGTTTTTTCAGCTCGGCCAGGATCGCGGTGAGGTTCTGGCGGGTCTGTTCGGGCGGCAGCCCGCGCAGCATGTCGTTGCCGCCCAGCCCGACCATCACCAGCACGGGCTTGACCGGCTGGTTGTCGAGCGTGAACGCCAGCCGTTCCAGCCCCGCCGCCGTGGTATCGCCCGAGACGCCGGCATTGACGAACTTCGCCCGCACTCCGCGCGCGGCCAGCGCCGCCTGCAGCTTGGCGGGATAGCTCTCGCCCGGCTTGAGCTGGTAACCGGCGTAAAGGCTGTCACCGAACGCGAGCACCACCGGCGCGCCGGCCAGCGGGTCAGCCGACACCGAAGCCAGCGGCGCAGCGGATGCGGTATCGGGAGACGTCGGCGCGTCGCCCTTTCCGCAACCGGACATGGCGAGACAGGGAATGGCGAGGCAGGCGATAACGCCAAGTTTGATCGACATTGTCGCAGGATACCGCGATCGGGTTGCAAACCGCAACCATTCCATGGCACGCGTGCACTGTGAAAACCGCTCTCCCGCCGCTCGCCCCCACCCCTGCAACCACATCCTCAGCCGAAACGGTCATCGACGCGCGCGGCCTCATCCTGTCGCTGGGCGAAGGCGACGGGCGGGTCGCAATCCTGCGCGGGATCGACCTGGCAGTGCGGCGGGGTGAGACGCTGGCGCTGCTGGGGCCTTCGGGTTCGGGCAAGTCCTCGCTGCTGGCGGTGCTGGCCGGTCTGGAGCGCGCCGACGGCGGCAGTCTGCAGGTGGCGGGCGCCGATTTCATGGCGCTCGACGAAGACGGGCTGGCGGCCGCCCGGCGCGGGCGCATCGGCATCGTGCTGCAGGCGTTCCACCTGCTGCCGACGATGACCGCGCAGGAAAACGTCGCCACGCCGCTCGAACTGGCAGGCATGCCCGATGGCTTCTCGCGCGCGGCGGAGGAACTCGGCGCGGTCGGGCTGGGTCACCGGCTGACGCATTACCCGGCGCAACTTTCGGGCGGTGAGCAGCAGCGCGTGGCGATGGCCCGCGCGCTCGCGCCGCGCCCCGCGATCCTGTTCGCCGACGAGCCCACCGGCAACCTTGATGCCGCCAACGGCGATGCGGTGTCCGACCTGCTGTTCGCGCGCGCCGCGCAAGCGGGTGCGACGCTGCTGATCGTGACGCACGACCCGGCGCTGGCCGCGCGCTGCGGCCGCGTAGTGACGCTGGCCGACGGCCACATCGTTTCGGACACGCGCGCTTGAGCGATCCCCATTTGAGCGTGGCAGCGTCCCCGCGCCTCGGCTGGGGCAGCGCCTGGGCGATCGCGCGGCGCGGGCTCGACTGGCGGTTCAGGGGGCTTCGCCTGCTGATCGCCTGCCTCGTGCTGGGCACCGCCGCGCTTGCCGCGATCGGCACGCTGACCGGCGCGATCCAGCAGGAGCTGATGGGGCGCGGCCGGGTGCTGCTGGGCGGCGACGTCGAAGTCTCGGTTTCGCAGCGCGAGGCGGCGCCCGATGAACTGGCCGCGCTCAACGGCATGGGGCGGGTTTCGGCGGGCATGCGCCTGCAGGCGATAGCGCGCGTTCCGGGCAACGATACGCTGGCGGTGCCGATCGAGCTGAAGCAGGTCGACGCCGCCTGGCCGCTGTACGGCACGCTCACCGTGACCGGGCCGGACGGCGCTGCGCACAACGCATCCGCCCCGCAAGGCCTGTCCGCATGGATCGCGCCCGGCGTGGCCGACCGCCTGCGCGTGAAGCCGGGCGACCGGCTGCTGATCGGCAACGCAACGCTCAGCGTGGGCGGCATCGTCGCCGATGAGCCCGACCGGCTGGGCGAAGGGTTCTCGCTCGGCCCCACGGTGATCGTCAGCCGCGCCGCGCTCGATGCCAGCGGGCTGGTTCAGCCGGGCAGCATGGCCAAGGCCAAGTACCGGCTGCGCCTGCCACCCGCCAGCGATCCCGACGTGGTCTCGGCACGGATCAAGCACGAGTTCCCCGCCGCTGGATTCGACGTGCGCACGCGCGAACGCGCCGTGCCGGGCCTGTACAATTTCATCGAGCGGATGGGCCAGTTCCTCGTGCTGGTCGCACTGGCCGCGCTGGCGATTGCCGGGATCGGCATCGGCAACGGCGTGACATCGTATCTCGAGGCGCGGCGCGGCAGCATCGCCACGCTCAAGATCCTGGGCGCAACCGGCGGCGACATCGCGCGGATCTATCTGCTGCAACTGGGCGTGACGACCGCGCTGGCGATCGTGGCGGGGCTGGCGATCGGGCTGGCGGTGACGCCGGTGCTCGGCTGGGCGCTGTCGGGGCTGCTGCCGATTGCGCCGGGCGTGGTGTTCGATCCGCGCGCGCTGGCCATCGCGGCGGCCTATGGCGCACTGATCGCGCTGACCTTCGCCGCGCCGCCGCTGCTGCGCGCGCGCGATTTCCCCGCGATGACGCTGATGCGCGCGCGGGTGAGCCCGATGGCGCGCGGCTGGCGCGCGGCGGTGCTGCCGGTCGGGGCAAGCCTTGCCGGGATTGCCGCGCTGGCCATCGGCACCTCGCCGCAGCCGTGGCTCGCCGCCGGGTTCCTGGGCGGAGCGGCGGCGCTGTTCGTGCTGCTCGCCGCGCTGGGCTTTAGCGTGTCGTGGCTCGCCGCGCGCAGCCCCCGCCCCAAAAACAGCATCGCGCGGATGGCGCTGGCCAACCTCCACCGCCCCGGTGCGCAGACCGGCGCGCTGGTGGTGGCGCTGGGCTTCGGGCTGTCGGCATTCGTGCTGCTGGCCGGCGTCGAGACCAGCCTCGATGCCAACATCGCGCAACGCGTGCCGGCACGCGCGCCCGATTACTTCGTGCTCGACGTACCGCGCCCGCAGGCCGAGGCGTTCGGCAAGGCGGTCCACGCCGCCGCGCCCCGCGCCGACGTGCGCATGGTGCCCGCCTTGCGCGGCACGATCACCGCCTATGGCCCGGCCGGACGCATGATCCGCGTGGCCGACATGGCGAAGATCCCCGACGATGCCTGGCCGTTGCGCGGCGAGCGCGGGCTGACCTATGCCGCCACCGTGCCCGACGGCAATTCGCTCACCGCCGGGCAGTGGTGGCCCGCCGACTATGCGGGTCCGCCGCTGGTCTCGATCGACGAGAAGCTGGCGCAGGCGCTCAATCTGTCGATCGGCGACGAACTGACGATCAGCCTGCTGGGGATCGAGCGCACCGCGCGCATCGCCTCGCTGCGGCGGATCGACTGGGACAGCATGGGCTTCAACTATGTGCTGGTGTTCAGCCCCAACGCGATCGCCGACGCGCCGCACAACCTGGCCGCGACGATCGAACTGCCCGCATCCGAAAAAACCGCGCCGGTGCGCCGCGCGCTGCTCACCGGGCTGGTGCGCGGGTTCCCGTCGACATCGGTGATCGAGGTCGGCCCGGTGATTGCGCAGGCGCGCCACATCCTTGGCCAGATGGGCACCGCGATCCTGTCGGCGGCCAGCGTGGCGATCCTGGCGGGGCTGGCGGTGCTGGCCGGCGCGATCGCCGCCGCGCGGGAAGCGCGCGCCTATGACAACGTCATCCTGCGGGTGCTGGGGGCCAGCCGACGGCAGCTGCTGACGCTGCTGCTGGCCGAATACGCAGTGCTGGCGGGCGTGCTTGCGGTGCTGGCACTGGCGCTGGGCAGCGGCGCGGCGTGGCTGGTGATCGTCGAACTGTTCGACTTTGCGTGGCTGCCGAACTGGGGCCGGATCCTGGCGGTGCTCGGAACCGGACTGGCGCTGGTGATCGGGCTGGCGGTGGGCGGATCGCTGGGCGCGCTGCGCACCCGGCCCGCCGCGGTGCTGCGCGAGTTGTAACGCCTCCCGAACCTGCATCCCCGCGAAGGCGGGAACCTCAGGCCTTCACCGCCTCACCGAACGAGGCCCCCGCTTTCGCGGGGACACCGGTTTGTTCAGCGGGTTGCGCCCGCCGCCTATTCGAACACCGCCGCGCCGCCGACGCCCTTGGGATCGTCACCAAAGCGATTGGGGCCGCGCGTTCCTTCCAGGCACATCAGCACCAGCAGCGCGATCCACCCCAGCAGCGGGATGAACACCAGCAGCATCAGCCAGCCCGACTTGTCCTGATCGTGCAGCCGCCGCACCGCCACGGCCAGGCTGGGAATGAAGTTGGCCAGGCTGAACAGGCTCGACACGATGTTGCCGCCGCCCGTCAGCGAGGTGTAGAACCCGCCGCCGATCCCCGTCGGGCCATACGTGGTGGTGGTGGTGCGACCGAACACGATGCCGATCGCGATCTGCACCAGGATCGAGAAGAGCACGAACATCCAGTATTCCTTGCGGCGCGACCGCCCGGTAAATTCGAAGTACCGGCGATACGGCAACAGCATCCATTCCATGATCGGTCCCCTTGCAGCGCGCCCCTTGCAGGTCGCTCCCGGCATGAATGAGACACGAAATGTGCGCCGCTGCAAGAAAAACGGGCGATCGCCGCCGAAAGGCAGGCCGGGCGTGCCTGTTGCGCGCACGAAAAAGGGGGCCGCGAGCGGCCCCCTTCCCATCCTCTCCCCAGGATGTATCCGTTAAGGTCAGAAGCGATAGCGGCCGGACACGCCATACGTGCGCGGCGGGCTGGTGTAGCCCGACACCGAGGTCAGCTGCGCCACCGAAGGGAAGATGTTCAGCAGGTAGCGGTGATCGGTCAGGTTGCGGCCCCATACGCTCAATTCCATGCCGTTGTGCATGGCGTAGGTCAGCGAAGCGTTGAGTTCGCTGACTTCGGCCATGAACTGGCGCGATGCCGCGATCGCGTTGGCCGTCCCGCCATCGGGCAGTTTGGCGTCAAGGAAGTTGGGCAGGCCTTCCTCGGTCAGCACGGGCGATTCATAGTGATAGTCGAGGTGCGCGATCAGGTGATCGTCGTTGGCGAAGCCGTGATCGTATTGCGCGCCCCAGGTGGCGGAAATCGCCGGGATGCCCGCAGGTCGCGTACCCGACAGGTTGCCCAGCGCCGACAGGTTGAACTGGTCATACTTGGGCTTCAGGTAGGTCAGCGCCATCGACAGCGTCAGTTCAGGGGTCGGCCTGGCGGTGCCTTCGAATTCGAAGCCCTTGACCGACTGCTTGCCGGCGTTGGTCAGGACAAAGCCCAGACCGGTGAATACGTTGGACTGGAAATTCCTGATGATCTGGTCGAACGCCGCGATGTTGACCGAAACCACGCCCCAGTTGGCCTTGAGCCCCAGTTCATAGACCGTGGAATTTTCCGGCTGTGCAAAGCGCGTGGTGAATGTCTGGTTGACCTGGGTCAGCCCGGCAGCCGACAGCGCCGCCGCATCCGACGGGAACGGGCGACTGTCACGCGAAAGGTTGATCGAGCTGGCTTTGAACCCCGTGGCGAAGCTGGCGTAGACGTTGACCTGATCGGTGATCTTGTAGGCCGCGCGGGCAAGGTAGGTGAACTTGTCATCGCTCGTCTTGCCCGGCTCCACTGCGTTGGGCACAGGCACGCCCGGTGGCAGGAATTGAAAGCCCTTGAGCGCATTCAGCGGGTTGGCCGCCGGGTTGTTCTGGTTGGCCGTGGCAAAGGCGTTGAACGCTGCAAAGATCGGCGCGGTAGCCGGGTTGGTCGCGAATGCTCCTACCGCCGCAGCGTTGTTGGGGTCGATCCCGGCCGATTGCAACGCCCCGCCCAGCAGCAGCGCCTTGCGGAACGGCGCATAGGCCGGATTGTCCAGATTGATCTGGGAAAACGCGTCGGTGGTGTTGACGTTGATGCCGAAGTTCTTCTTGTCTTTGGTGTAGTTCACACCGCCGGTCAGCGTCAGCCGGTCACCGATCTTGAAATCGGCCTGCGCAAAGACCGAGAACGCCTCGTCCTTCAGGCGATAGTGTTCGTCCAGGCCCTGACCCGTGGCGAAGAACTGGCCGATATATTTGCCGGGATTGCCTTCAAGCGCGCCGAACGTGCCTTCGAGCACCGGAAGGCTGAGCGCCCCACCGGTCGCGCCCTGCACCAGCGCATTGCCATAAGGCCGGAACTGCGTGCCCAGCGTAATCTGGTTGGCCTGCTTGATGTTTTCGTTGAAGTAGTAGCCGCCGAGCAGGAAGTTGAGCGGACCTTCGAGGTTGGTCGCAAGCCGCAGTTCCTGGGTGAACGTCTTGATCCGCAGATCCTGGAAGTTGCGCCCGATCAGATCGGCGCTGGAGAAGTCCGAATCCTGGTTGGTCACCGCGTTGGTGCGGCGATAGGCAGTGATCGAGGTGAAGGTCAGCGGACCGGCTTCATAATCGACCTGGCCCGACAGGCCGTAGTTCTCGATCTTGTTGGTCGAATCGAAGTTGTCGTAAACGTGGTTGCCAAAACGATCGCTGGTCGCATTGACGTTGCCGCCCAGCGCCCTGATGATCGCGGTGGCTGCCGACGGCTGGAGATTCACCACGCCGCAGCAGTTTTCATTGACCTTGGCGTAATCGCCGATCAGCCGGATCTTGAGCTGCGAGGTGGGCTCGTACAGCGCCTGCCCGCGCACGAACCAGCGGTTGCGCTCGTTGGTCTTGTTGCCGGTGCCCAGATCCTCGTTGTAACCGTCGCGGCGGTTGTACCCGCCTGCCAGGCTGACCGCGAGGTCCTTGGTGATCGGGCCGGTGATAACACCCTTAAGCACCACCGCGTTGTAGTTGCCGTAGCTCGCCTCGACGTTGCCGCCGAGCGTGAACTGCGGCGCCTTGGTGACGATCGAGATCACGCCGACCGACGCGTTCTTGCCGAACAGCGTGGACTGGGGTCCGCGCAGCACTTCGATGCGCTGCACGTCGGGGAAATCGCCGACCTGCCCCGCTGACCGCGAACGGTAGACGCCATCGATGAACACGCCGACCGAAGGTTCGATGCCCGCGTTGTTGGCGCCGTTGCCGAAGCCGCGGATGAAGAAGTTGGTGTTGGCCGAGCTTTGCAGCTGATTGACGCGGAGCGACGGAACCACGCTTTGCAGATCCTGAATATCGCGGATCTGGGCGCGCTCCAGAGTCTGCGCCGTGGTCACGCTGACTGCCACCGGGATATCCTGCAGCGTTTGCTCGCGCTTGGTCGCGGTAACGATGATCTCGTTGCCTTCGCCGGTGGCAGCGGACGGCGCATCGGCGGCGGGTTGCGCCATTTCCTCGGCAGGTTGCGCGGCGGGCGCCTGCGCATGGGCCTGCGCGGCGATGGCGAGCGCCAAGCCGGCGGCCCCGGCCAGCAGGGCCGGACGGGCGAGCGAGTCAACGGCAGAGGCGCGGCGGCCCGCGAAGACGATCTTCATGATGCGTGGATATCCTTCTCAACGACTGACCGGGATGTTCCGCACAGAAGCGGCCGTTGTGGTCTGATACATCCTGGTCCCGACCGATTTTGTAGAATTCGACGCGAATCCGCACAATCGCCAAATCGCAATCCGTGGCGCATAACCACCGATTGTTGCCTTATTGACACAGGTTTCAGTGGGACCACCCCTGCACCAAGCCTTGCCGCAGCGCACAATTGCGGCTAAGCGCGCGCCCTTGGAATGAGCGGGTCGTAGCGTCCGCCGAACACCCGCAATCGCCAACACCTTTTGCCATCACATTTTTGAAAGCGTCCCATGTCCGCCCCAACCCCCATGCGCAACATCGCAATCATTGCGCACGTCGATCACGGCAAGACCACTCTGGTCGATCAGTTGTTCCGCCAGTCGGGCACCTTCCGCGAGAATCAGCGGGTCGAGGAGCGGGCGATGGATTCGAACGACCTCGAAAAGGAACGCGGGATCACCATTCTCGCCAAGTGCACCTCGGTCGAATGGGATGACCACAACGGCCACACCACGCACATCAACATCGTCGACACCCCCGGCCACGCCGATTTCGGCGGCGAGGTGGAGCGCATCCTGTCGATGGTCGATGGCGTGATCCTGCTGGTCGACAGCTCCGAAGGCGCGATGCCGCAGACCAAGTTCGTCACCGGCAAGGCGCTGGCGCTGGGTCTCAAGCCGATCGTGGTGGTCAACAAGATCGATCGCCAGGACGGCCGCGCACAGGAAGTGCTCGACGAAGTGTTCGACTTGTTCGTCAGCCTTGATGCCAACGACGAACAGCTCGATTTCCCCGTGCTCTACGCCTCGGGCCGCAACGGTTACGCCAGCGAGGATATGGAAGCCCGCGAAGGCGACCTGAAGCCGCTGTTCGCCAAGATCGTCGAGCATGTGCCGCCGCCGGCCGCCGATGTCGACGGACCGTTCAAGTTCCTCGTCACGCTGCTCGATCGCGACAACTTCCTTGGCCGCATCCTGACCGGCAAGGTCCAGTCGGGCACGATCAAGGTCAACGGCCCGATCCACGCGCTGGATAACGACGGCAACATCATCGAGACCGGCCGCGCCTCCAAGCTGATGGCGTTCCGCGGGCTCGAACGCGTGCCGGTGGACGAAGCCAAGGCGGGCGACATCATCTCGATCGCCGGGCTGACCGAGGCGACCGTCGCCAACACCATCTGCGATCCTTCGGTGACCGAGCCGCTGCACGCGCAGCCGATCGATCCGCCGACGCTGTCGATGCGCTTTGCCGTGAACGATTCGCCGATGGCGGGCCGCGAGGGCAGCAAGGTCACCAGCCGCATGATCCGTGACCGTCTGGCCCGCGAAGCCGAATCGAACGTCGCGATCAAGGTGACCGAAAGCGCCGACAAGGACAGCTTCGAAGTGGCCGGGCGCGGGGAACTGCAGCTGGGCGTGCTGATTGAAACGATGCGTCGCGAAGGCTTCGAGCTGGGCATCAGCCGTCCGCGCGTGCTCTATCGCACCGACGAGGACGGCAAGCAGACCGAACCGTACGAAACCACCGTGATCGACGTGGACGACGAATACGCCGGTACCGTCGTCGAGAAGATGGCCACCCGCAAGGGCGAGATGACCGACATGCGTCCCTCAGGCGGCGGCAAGACCCGCATCACCTTCTCCGCCCCGTCGCGCGGGCTGATCGGCTACCACGGCGAATTCCTGTCCGACACGCGCGGCACCGGGATCATGAACCGGCTGTTCGAGAAGTACGGGCCGCACAAGGGCAAGATCGAAGGCCGCAAGAACGGCGTGCTGATCTCCAACGGCGCGGGCGAAGCGGTGGCCTACGCGCTCGGCCCGCTCGAGGAACGCGGCATCCTGTTCGTCGGCGCGGGTGAGCCTTTGTACGAAGGCATGATCATCGGCGAGAACGCCAAGCCCGACGATCTCGAAGTCAACCCGATGAAGTCGAAGCAGCTGACCAACTTCCGCTCGACGGGCAAGGACGACGCGATCCGCCTGACCCCGCCGAAGATCATGACGCTGGAACAGGCCATCGCCTACATCGACGACGACGAGATGGTCGAAGTCACCCCCAAGTCGATCCGCATCCGCAAGGCGCTGCTCGATCCCAACGATCGCAAGAAGGCCGGCCGCAAGAAGGCTGCGTAAGGGTTCGCGGGCCGACGCGCTTTTTCCCGCCTCACGGCGGGGGCGGCACCGGCCCGCTCTGTTTCAGCCTCGCTGAAACACAAAACCAACCGCGCGGACCGATGCCGCGCAAGATCGCTGACGAAGTCAGGGACCGGTCAACGCACATGAAACGCCGTTAATACAACTTTTTACTTTCCTGAACGAAAGCTGCCACGGTTGTGCCGCGACCGTTCAGGACGAATCATCCATAACCATCTTCGAGGCCACGGAACGCGACGCACAAGCGCGGCGCACCGGACCGAGGAGATGAATGATGAAGACCATGTTCAAGAAGGCTGCCCTGGGTCTGGCCCTTGGAGCCACCGCGCTCGCCACCACCGCCCCTGCCGCGCAGGCTCGCGGATACCATGACGGCGGCGGCGATGCCGTTGCCGGCGCCGTTGTCGGCGGGATCATCGGCCTGGCCATCGGTGCCGCCGTGGCATCGGGCAACAACCATCATCGCGATCGCGACCGGGGCTATTACAGCAACGGCAGCAACCGTGGTTACTACAGCAATGGCTATAACAACGGTTACTACAACAACGGTTATAACGGCTACAACAACGGCTATTACAACAACGGCTACAATGGCTACAACAACGGCTATGACCGTGGCTACGATCGTCGCGGATATGACAACCGCGGCTACAACCAGCACCGCAGCCATGACCGCGACGACGACTGATCGCTGAAGTCCGGCCCGGTCCGCGAGCCAGATCGGGCCTGACCTGAATTACCGATCCCCCGGGGCTGCAAGGTTCCGGGGGATTTGTTTTGTCCGGCACCTTGCGGGCCACCATGCGAAAAGGGCGGCCTCCCGCAGGAGACGGCCCTTCGTTGCAGGCTTCGGTAACGCGGGTTGCGTTCAGAAGCGATAGCTCATCGTGGCGCTCAGCGTGTGGAACGTCAGGTTCTCGCTGCCCTGGCGGATGCGGGTGGTCCGGCCGTTCAGAATGAACGGGTTGGTGGCCGCCGCCGTGCCCTGCCCGACCTGGACGTAGTACTTGTTGTCCTTGTAGCGGTTGAACAGGTATTCCAGCCCCAGCGAGATGTGGTCGGTCAGCATCACTTCGGTGCCGCCGCCGGCCTGGTAGCCGAACACCATCTTGCCGTCGCGGTTCGGCGTGAACGTGTTGGCGGTGTTGGTGGTGCGGAAGCTGTGCGCGATCTTGGCATAGCTGATGCCGCCGGTGCCATAGAACAGCGCGCCGCCGCCGGGAGTGAACCCGGCACGCGCCCGCGCCGAGATGGCATAGTCAAGACCGCGCGTGATTTCATACGCCGCCGGCGTGGTGCTGAACGCCGAGGTCCCGTCGAGCGCGTTGTTGCCCGAACCTTCGACCAGCGCGCCGATCGCGATGTTGCTGCCCATCCGCTTGTCGTAACCGATGCGGCCCGAATAGGCGACGCGGTCCTTGTCGTTCGAACAGCCGGTGCCCGGCGCGGTGCTGGTGAAGCGACCGTTGCAGAACCCGGGCGAGAACGCGTTTCCGCCAGCCGCCGTGGTGACGGTGTCGTTATAGCTGCCGCTGCCGGTGTCGAACATCAGGGTATCGCCGGGATCGTTGGGCTGCGCCGCGACGCCGACCGTGCCCGAGATATACGGACCATCGAAATGCTTGTCGCGGTTGAAAGTATTGTCCTGCGCCATGGCCGGGAATGCCAGCATTGCGGAGGCAGCAGCCAGCGGCCACGCAATACAATGGAAGGTGCTCATGTGAATTCCTTTGTGATCAAGCTCGCGATGGCCAGCGCCATCGAACATCCAAAGCATCCAATGCACGAGCCGTTCCCGGCCTATTGGTCCATTCTGAGCAACTGTTGCAATCAAGACACACATCAACAGCGAGTTAATCGGCGGTTCACCGCTGGAATGCTCCAATCCGGATATACAATTCCGGCGAGTCGGCGGATGGGTCGCGGGCTGCCGTCCGGAAATGTCTGGAGACGCAACATGAACCTGTTTGGCAAGGCTGCGCTGACTGCTGCTTTTGCGGCGAGTGCGTTGACCGCGGCGGCACCGGCCGAAGCGCGCGATTATTACCGCCACCGTGGCGGTGGCGACGATGCCGCCATCGCGATCGGCGCGGGTGTGGTCGGCCTCGCGCTCGGCGCCGCGCTGGCATCGGACCATCGCGATTACGACGACGGCTACTACTACGATCGCGGCTATTATCCGCGCTATCGTGGCAGCTATTACTACTACAATTCGTACCCCGCCTATCGCGGCAACTATTACCGCGACCGCGACTGGCGCCGCGACCGTCGCGGCTGGGACCATGACGGCGATCGGCGCGGCTGGGGCGGTCGTGGCGAAGGACGCGGACACCATCGCGGCTGGTAAGCCGGATTGACGGAACGGGCGGCGCGCTTGGGCAAGCCGCCCGTACCTGTTCATCGGAGTTTCCCATCTGGGACAGTGCGCCGCGTCGTGCTTCGCGCTCGCCAAGCGACCGCGACGGCAGTATGGCGCCCGACCATGGCCGATCTCGCAGAACATTCGCCCACCGGTCCGCGCGATGCAGAAAACACCGCCCCGGAGCTTAGCGACTTGCGCGTGGCGCTGTTCAGCGGCAACTACAACTATGTGCGCGATGGCGCGAACCAGGCGCTCAACCGGCTGGTGGGCTACTTGCAGCGGCAGGGCGCACATGTGCGGGTCTATGCACCCAAGGTCGCGCATCCGGCGTTCCCTTCCAAGGGCCGGCTGGTGGGCGTGCCGTCGCTGCCCATTCCCGGCCGCGCCGAATACCGGCTGCCGCTGGCGCTCAGCCCGCGCGTGCGCCGTGACTTGCGCGATTTTGCGCCGAACGTGATCCACGTCTCCTCGCCCGACATCGTCGGCCATCGCGCGGTCAGCTGGGCGCGCGCCAAGAAGCTCCCGATCCTCGCCTCGGTCCACACCCGGTTCGAGACGTATCCGCGCTATTACAACATGGCGTTCCTCGAACCCGTGGTCGAAGCGGGCCTGCGCCGGTTCTACCGCCGCTGCGACGCGCTGGTCGCGCCGTCGGAATCGATGGCGCAGATGCTGCGCGCGCAGCGCATGAACTATGACATCGACATCTGGTCGCGCGGGGTGGACCGTGACATCTTCCACCCCGGTCGCCGCAGCAATGCGTGGCGGCAGGAGCTGGGCATCGCCGACGACGAGATCGTGATCGGGTTCCTCGGCCGGCTGGTGATGGAAAAGGGGCTCGACGTGTTTTCGGACTCGATCGACATGCTCGCGCGGCGCGGCGTGCGCCATCGCGTGCTGATCGTGGGTGAAGGCCCGGCGCGCGAATGGTTCGCCGCGCGGCTGCCGCAGGCGGTGTTCGCCGGCTTTCAGGGCGGCATGGACCTGGGCCGCGCAGTGGCCAGCATGGATGTGCTGTTCAACCCCAGCGTGACCGAGACGTTCGGCAACGTCACGCTGGAGGCGATGGCCTGCAGCCTGCCCGTGGTCGCCGCCGCCGCGACCGGCAGCCAGAGCCTGGTCGACGACCACGTTTCGGGCCGCCTGATCACGCCGGGCGCGGTGCGCAACTTCGCCGAAGCCTTGCGCTGCTACATCGAGGATCCCGCCTTGCGCGCGCGCCACGGCGCAGCAGGTGAGGCGCGCGCGGGGGAATTCGGCTGGGACCAGATCAACCAGGCGGTGGCCGACACCTACTTGCGGCTGATCCGCCAGAAGCAGGCGCGGCGGTGGTCGGTTCCGGCCTGAACCGGTTCCAGTCCGAGCCGGGCCTGCGCTACCCCAGCACGCCCTGCCGCTTCATCCGCGCGGCGTACCACAGGAAGAAGATCAGCGCGCCCCAGATGACCACGGTCATCACCAGCATGGCCGAGCCCTTCATCGCGTCGGGACGGCCGGTGACGAACTGGTAGCCCTGGCTCACCGCCAGTCCGAGCAGCGAGACGGCAAACGCGGTCACCGCATGGCGCGAGCGTAGCAGCAGCAACACCGACCCCGCGATCGACCCCCACACGCCCAGCGCCCAGAAGGCGGTCAGCCACCCGGGCATGGTGTCGAGATAACCGATCACTTCGGGCGGGAACTGCGCGAGGTATTTCGCATCGCGCAAGTTGGTCATCGTGTAATCGTAGCAGCCGAAACTGTTCCACAGCAGGCTGATCGTGCCGATCGCCCACAAGTGCCACGGTGCCGCGTTGCGCGTGTCGCTGGCAAGTTCCATCGTCGCCTCTCCCCAAGCCAGTGGACCCGGACGGAGCATATCACGCTCCGCCCGGGTTGGGCAATGTGAGGTTAGGTGTGGTTCAGGTTTGCGTCGGCGTCGGGTTACAACCGCTCGATCTTGCGCGCCGCCTCGTCGAGAATATCGGCGATCTGGTGCGCCTTTTCGCGGTCGAAGCCCTCGGCCGCCGCTCCCGCACGCAGCGCAGCGAACAGGTTGCCGATGGCGCGACGCACCGGGGGGGCCGCCTCATGATCCTGCGCCGCGCCCAGTTCCGCGAGCCGCGCCCGCAAGCCCGCCGCTTCGTCCGCGCGGGTGGCGAGTTCGGCCTGCCCGGCTTCGGTCACGGTGAACGCCTTGCGCGGTCCGTCGGCGGCGCTTTCGGCGATCATGCCTTCGTCCACCAGCAGGCTGAGCGTGGGATAGACTACGCCCGGACTGGGGGCATACTGCCCTCCCGCCAGATCCTCGATCGCCTTGATCAGCTCGTAACCGTGGCGCGGCTGTTCGGCGACGAGCGCGAGCAGCAACAGGCGCAGTTCGCCGCCACCGAACATGCGTCCGCGCGGACCGCGCCGGCCACCCCTGCCGCCCGGACCGTCAGGGCCGCCGCGCCCTCGGGGGCCGCCGGGACCACCGAAGCCTCGACCGAATTCGCGTGCGAAATCATGGGCGAAATCGTGGGCGAAACCGCCCGCGAGCCCACCCGGCCAGCCACCACCGAAGCGCGCGGCGAACCATGCGCCGCGCTGGTCATGCCGACCCTCGCCATGCCGACCTTCGCCGTGCCGACCTTCTGCGCGGCGACCTTCGCTGTGTCGTCCCCGATCCTCGCGACCTTCGCCGCAGCCGTTGTTGTCGTGATGTCCCCCGTGGGGACCGTGAGAATGCCTGTGCATCTGTTTCATCCTTTTCATGATGCATCTAAGATATATCTTAATTGCATCTTGGCAAGGCCTGTGTGAAAATTTTTCGCATCCGGCCCGCCGTGCCCCTATCTTGCCCGCGATGGCCGATCTTTTTGCAGACACCCCGCCCCACGATCCCGCAGACCAGCCGCGCGAGACGGTGGCCGACGATGCGCCGCTGGCCGATCGCCTGCGCCCCGCCGCGCTGGCAGAGGTGGTCGGGCAGGAGCACCTCACCGGCCCCGACGGCGCGATCGGGCGCATGGTCGCGGCGGGTAAGCTTTCCTCGATGATCCTGTGGGGGCCGCCCGGCACGGGCAAGACCAGCATCGCCCGGCTGCTGGCCGATGCCGTGGGATTGCGCTTTGCCGCGATCAGCGCGGTGTTTTCGGGCGTGGCGGACCTCAAGAAAGTGTTCGCCGAGGCCGAGGTGGGCATGCTGGCTGGCCGCAGGACACTTCTGTTCGTGGACGAGATTCACCGCTTCAACCGCGCGCAACAGGACGGGTTTCTGCCGTATGTCGAGCGCGGCACGGTGACGCTGGTCGGCGCGACGACCGAGAACCCCAGCTTCGCGCTCAACGCCGCGCTGCTCAGCCGTGCGCAAGTGCTGATCCTCCACCGGCTCGATGCCGACGCGCTGGAACGCCTGCTGGCCAAGGCCGAAGCGCTCGTCGGCCGCCAACTGCCGGTGACGGCGGACGCCCGCGCCGCGCTGGTCGCGTCGGCCGATGGCGACGGGCGGTTCCTGCTCAACCAGGCAGAGACTTTGTTCGACACCGAAGTGGGCGCCCCGCTCGATCCCGCCGCGCTCGGTGCGTTCCTGCAGCGCCGCGTGGCGGTGTACGACAAGGATCGCGACGGCCATTACAACCTGATCTCGGCGCTGCACAAATCCTTGCGCGGGTCCGATCCGCAGGCCGCACTGTACTACATGGCGCGGATGCTGACTGCGGGGGAGGAGCCGCTGTACGTGCTGCGCCGCCTGACGCGGTTCGCCAGCGAGGACATCGGCCTCGCCGATCCGCAGGCGCTGGTGCAGTGCCTTGCCGCCAAGGATGCGTATGAATTCCTCGGCTCGCCGGAGGGCGAACTGGCGATCGTGCAGGCCTGCCTGTACTGCGCCACCGCACCCAAATCGAACGCCGCCTACAAGGCGATGGGCGCGGCGTGGCGCAGCGCAAAAGAAACCGGATCGCTGATGCCGCCGCCCTCGATCCTCAACGCCCCGACCAAGCTGATGAAACAGATCGGCTATGGCGAAGGCTATGCGTACGACCACGACGCGTCCGACGGGTTTTCGGGCGCGGACTACTGGCCCGAAGAGATGGCACCGCAAACCTACTACGCCCCGGTGGAACGCGGGTTCGAGGCCAAGCTGCGCGAGCGCCTGGCATTCTGGGACGGCAAGCGCCGCGAGATGCAGGGGCGTTGACGGCGCGCAAGCCATGACCCGCCAATTTGCTGCCGCTGCCGTGTTCGACTGGTCGGGCGCGGTGGGCGAACGGCTTCCCGGCATGGCGCTGGCGATCAAGCAGGCGGGCAAGGCCCCTGCCCTGATCGAACCGCCCGGCGGCTGGAGCCGCGCCCGCGCGCTCGCCTGGATCGAAGCGCGCATCGCGGCGCGCGACGACATCCTGATCGGGCTCGACGTGTCGGTCGGGCTGCCGTTCCTCGATACCGGCGCCTACTTTCCCGGATGGGACGAAACCCCCGCCACCGCCCGCGCGTTGTGGGCACTGGTCGAGCGCCACGCCACCGACGAACCGCACTTTGCCGCCAATGCCTTCGTCGCGCATGCCGAAGCCGGGCGATACTTCCGTCAGACCGGGCGGCTGGGCGACCGGTATGGCGCGGCGCCCGGCGGGCGGCTGCGGCGGGTGGAAATCGCCAGTCGCGAGGCGGGCCTCGCCAACCCTTACTGCAGCCTCAACCTCGTCGGCGCCGCGCAAGTCGGCAAGGCGAGCCTCACCGCGATGCGGCTGCTCCACCGACTGGCCGGGCGCATCGCGATCTGGCCGATGGACCCGCTGCCCGCGCATGGCCCGGCGATCGTGGAAATCTACACCAGCATCGCGGCGGTGCAGCTGGGCCTGCCCAAGGGCCGCAGCAAGGTGCGCAGCCGCGAACGCCTGGAGGCGCTGTTCGCGGCAGTGGACGAACCTGCACCGCCGCTGCTCGCCCGCTACGACGACCACGCGACCGACGCGCTGATCACCGCCGCCTGGCTGCACCGCGCGCAACGCGATCCCGGCGCATGGCGTCCCCGCGGCCTGGATCGCCACCTCGCGCAAACCGAAGGCTGGACCTTCGGCGTCACATGACGCTAAGAGCGCGGCTGCGCATGCCCGCACGATCGGTCGCACGCAAAGGGCCGGCTTAGCTCAGTTGGTAGAGCACCTGATTTGTAATCAGGGGGTCAGGGGTTCGAATCCTCTAGCCGGCACCATAATTATTGTTACATATTAATTATTTAAGTTGTTCCTGAGAGTTAACAGAAGGCCTCGAAAAGGGTTGAGTACCGTATAGGTACCGCATTTTATCGGACCGCCTGTTCCTAGGAGGTTTCCTAGGGCAAGATGTTCGGCAAGGCGTCCGTAGAGGGAGTGGGTACGAATGCGATGAAGCTGGTCGATCTTTTTTGCGGTAGCGGTGGATTTTCACTTGGCGCCCATCAGGCGGGCTTCAAGGTAGCCGCTGCCTACGACATCGACCCAATTCTCACATCGTCGTACACTCGCAACTTTCAGAACACGCAACTCCACCTCGTAGACATTGCCCAACTGTCAGGCCAGCAGGTTGCAAAATCGGTGGGCGCTCCAATCGACGGCGTCTTCGGCGGCCCCCCCTGCCAAGGCTTTAGCAGCATCGGACGCCGTGATTCGACGGACGTCCGTCGAACGTTGCTAGGACATTTCTTCCGTCTGGTAAGTGAACTGAAGCCTGCGTTTTTCGTAATGGAGAACGTCCTGGGTCTTGCATATGAAGACGCTCGATCCGAGCTGAATGACGCGATCGCCGTTGTGGCCGGGTCATATGATGTGATCGGTCCGCAAGTATGGGATGCATCCCAATTCGGTGCGCCGACCAAGAGGCCCCGCATTTTCATTATCGGGATTGACCGGGAGCGGTGTGATCCGTTTGCACCTGAAGACATGGATATTTTCAGGCGACCAGCGGCGACGGTTCGGGACGCAATTCTAGATTTGCAGGGCGCTCGCAAACTCAACGACCAAGACGGTTTCGATCACTGGAAGATTATGCAGCGAGGCTCTATGTCCAGCTATGCGCGCCAGCTTCGATCTAGCAACGGGCAGTTTACCGGTCACAGGTTCACCTCACACACTGAAAGCGTAGTCGAGCGCTTCTCTCGCGTTAAGCCGGGAAGTATGGATAAGATTGGTCGGCATCCCCGATTGGCATGGGAGGGGCAATGCCCCACGCTTCGGGCCGGAACTGGTGCCGATCGCGGATCGTACCAATCGGTCAGGCCGATCCATCCTTCAGAAAACCGTGTCATTACCGTTCGCGAGGCCGCAAGGCTGCAGGGTTTCCCCGACACTCATATTTTCCATCCCACTGTGTGGCACAGCTTCAGAATGATCGGAAACAGCGTCTCGCCCATTATCGCCAAGGCTGTTTTTGAAGCGATCCGTTTGAAAGTCGGAAATTTTCCGAAACATGATCAAATGATCGAAGGCGAGGATCTACATCAGGCGGTGGAATAATATGATAGTCGGTAGGCTTAGGCGCTCAGCTGCGCGAAAGCGGGATAATGCCGATAATAGCGTCTGAATATCTCAATTTGATCCTCGCCCAGGTCAAAGCCAAGTTCTTGCACTACAGTGCGATCCATAACTTCAGATCGGGGCATCTGCGCCTGTAGAACAGCGAGTTCTTTTAATGTCAAATGAGGTGCGATGATCGCGAGATCGGAAAAGCCTTCCCAGCGATCTTCGGTAACCAACGTGGATACGGCGTCTCGTCTCTCTATCGTTGGCAGAATCCCGCCTACGGTAATCATGGAAGCCTTATCCCTGTAAGCCGCTCTAAAAGCCGGAACAAAACCGCCCGGTCGTGCACAGTTTTCTGCCGTTGCCTGTAAAAATTGCTGAAGAAGGTCTGCCATCGTCAGCGCAAATGCGTCAGGGTCCCGCAATTGTTCCCGAGTAAGCGCATCAGGAACGACATCGCCAAGCAGGACGCGTAAACGCTCGCGCTTTTGCGATGGATCGGCACCGTATTTTTTCCCTGAGGCATTGACTGTAACCATTAAAGCGCTGTTCGCAGGTGCTCGCTCGACGACCCCGCGTAGCTCGTGCGTCGCATCATCCGAAAGCTCGGAGTCGTAATCTAACCATATAACCCAAGGCTGAGACATCATCACGGGATCGTCATAAAACTCGGGTATAATTTCATAAGATAGTCCATTCAGGACGGTGACTGTACGAAATGGCCTATTGTATTCAGCGCGTCGGAAACCGATTTGGTCGGATTCAATAGATATCATTCGCTCGATACCTAATCGCTTATGAGCCATCACAAAATCAGCGAACCAAATTGACCCAAATCCGATGTATGCAGCGCTCGACCAATCGAGCGCATATGACAATGACCGAAGTCCTTCAAAAACTATCGCGCGCTGAATAGTTTTATTTGGCCTCAAGCTATAATTTACAGCGTCGAATGAGGGCACTACTCCTCTCCAACCATGTCATCATAAGCATAATCGAATGACCGCATTCCAACCTCTCTCGCAGAGAGGTTTACATTTCCAAATTCAGTAGCCAAGGCACGTATCCTAGTCACCGCCATTGAATATTGGATTGTGCTAGTCTTTATCTTCGGCTTTGCCGGAAGTGTCGGCGTGACGATTACCGGATTCTGTGCGATTGAAAAAAGCGAGACAGACTTTGCAGCTTGCTCAGCAACCTTCGCCACTTCACGAGCCTGCTTCCTTGCTCCGGTGTAGTCGATCCACGCACGCGTTACCTCACGCATGGTTGGCCGAGCGCTGCGGAACACCTCAGAAGATAGATCGACACTCCGCTTTGTGGTAGTAAGGGGGAGTAGTTCAGTTTCATCCGAGGTAAACAGAATCAAACCTATGAAACCTCGATATTGCCGGTGCCAAATCGGAAACCCTTCGAGCCCCCAAATTGAGGTCGTGGACTTATCTCCGGCAAGAACGATCCGCCCATTGCAAGCGACATACCACCCGTAGCGCTCTTCTCCCCGGTCGTCCTCGTCGGGAGCCTCGTCATCCGGTGGAGCAGCAGAGGCGCCGGCAAGTATCTCGATGTGCACCGATCCACCTTCGGCAGCGACGTCCCAACTCTTCCGGAGAGGGGCGAACTCAGCGCTTTCGAGCAGCGTTATTAGAGAAGCATCGACTGCCACACCGTTCAGGACAATCGTAAGACCACGGTGTAGGTGAAGCGCGTAGTCCCTAGCGATGACACGCCGCAGGTTCTGCTGGAACGAGGGATTTCCGAAGGCGCTCTTTGTCCCGCGCGTAAGATCCGTCACTTCGATCGCCACCCCCTGCGATTTCGCAGGTTCGGCGTTGAATATTTCAAATTTCCAGTCCGTATCAGCTTGGGCCATCCAAGCCCTAACATCGATTGGAACGAAGAAAGCTTTTGCAATTCCGTTATCGCAGTAAGTGCTGTTTATTTTAACCTTCCACCCAAGCTTGAAGATGGCTCTCTTCATTCCGATACCATAAACACCGATACGGTAATCTCCGGTACGGTCTTCGTCGTCATCATCCTTTCGACCGAATGTGAAGGCATGGTTCTCAGCTCGTTGCAGGTCCATTCCACCACAATTATCGCTCATCCAAAAGCCGCCCTCATCGGCTCGAATATCGATGCAGAAGGGACTGAGATCAGCACCATCATCCAGGGTTGGCGCGATATGCCCAATGGATCGCCATGCGCCGTCCACGCTATTGTCGAGCAGGTCGAGTACGCAATCTTCGAGCGTAATGTCTCGGGTCAGCATCTGCACAAAAAATGCTCGACTGGCATTCGCGTCCGCATAAGCGATAGGCTCGGTCATATTAGTAGTCCTTACCCTTCGATTTTGCGCAACGTCATGGAATCGGATTGCACAGTTCCCTCGCTCGTCCATCCCGACCACGCGCCCTGGCCTTCTCGGAGCCCGCCATGAAGCCGGACCTGAAAAACGCCATAGTAGCCGCGCTCCTGGTCCTTAGGATCGTACCAACGACCGGTTAACGTTCGGTCGATAAGTTTACCCACAAAGACGCATGTTTCCGGTGTGCCGTCACGTAGTTTGGTGGATGTCGTGAATGTCACACTTCCAAACAAACAATGGATACGGACCGTATCGATATTAATATTTGGAAAACGGCTACTGTCAACGTGCCAGGCAACTTCCCACCGGCCGCTAAAAGGCTCCTGAGGAGATAGCCAGCCTAAGTATCGGATCGCAAGTGCATGCTGTGTAAGCGCCTTAATCGGCGCTTGGATCACTGTTCGAAATCCAAGCGTCAGCGCTCCGATGGCGCCGCCAAAAAGGATTTGGCGCCAGTCGAGCGCTGAAATGAAATTATAGAATGCGGACACGATTCCCCCTCCCGCTATCTATCCTCAACGCCTTGCGACTGACAAGGTGCGACGACAAGGTCGCGCTGCAAATATATGAAGGAGAACGTCAAAAATGAAAGTTTTGCAGCACTAGGCGAGGTCTATTTCGATCGTCAGCGAGAACGCACGGCCTCGATAAGTCTTTAATCGAGCTGAACATGCAAAATTCGCATAAAATACAATTATTTTTCAAAGAGATCGCGCGGATGAGCACCGAGGGCGGCAGCAATTTTTCCGATCACTGCAACGGACGGGTTGCGACGGCGGCTTTCTATCCCCCGAAGGTAGGTCACATCAATCTCGGCGTCATGGGCAAGCTGCTCTTGGGTAAGGCCGCGCTTACCCCGCAACCTCCGCACGTTATCACCAACGATCTGATTCCAATCCATTGGAGAGCATGAACCCGCGCCGGACTCAATCGACGAGGGACTATAGTCCCCATCATGAAGTTTGCCTCATGCCGGGGAGTCAGCGCTTTTGCTGTTCGCTTCGAGCAATTATCTGCCTATGAATAGAGACTATAGTCTCTATCGGAGGGCGAATGCTTACACTTCATGTCATCGAGGGCCACAACAAAGTTCGGATCGCGACTGTGCAAAAGAAAGGCATCCGATACCGTGGCAGGTTGCACCTGCCGGTATCGATGGATCGCCTTGACGGAGGTGCGACCGATCCGGCCGGTTCTCTTGGGGGTGCCGCGCTCGGCGCAATGACATTCGGCGCAGCCGGGGCAATCGTCGGATCAATCGCCGGGCGGCGGGGCAGGACGGCGGTGACTATCAGGACGACCGAAGGCTCCGAAATGGTCTGCACGGTCGCCAGTGACGAATTTCCCACCCTCTATGTCGAGGTCCAGCGACTGATCGCGCTTGCGGCGACCGGCTACGTCCCAGAAAATCAGCCTCCGATCACCTTTACGCAGTTGATCCTTGGCCCATTATATTTCCTGCGATTTGGCATTGGCTGGTTCCTCCTGTCGATCATCGCGGTCATTTTTACACTCGGATTGGCTTGGCCTCTTTTGCCATTCCCTGCCGCATATCTGGATCGGCGGCGGGCGCGGGTGTCAGCCTCGGCCCTGCCCGCCGACAAATCCCCCACCTCAGCGCGCCGCTAGTTCGTCCGGATTGAACGCAACCTTTTCCCATCGCCAAAACGACGCACGGCGACCCCATAGGGCAAGTGCACGCTCGCGGTATCCCATGGCG
>NZ_BCTW01000008.1:107500-210624 GCF_001590965.1 Novosphingobium lentum NBRC 107847 | reverse complement strand
TCCCCGCCGGTGGCCGACGGAACCGGAGCCGCCGTGGCGGGCGGAACGGCGGCACCCACGGCGGGCGGCGGCACGTTCGCTGGCCCGGGCACGGTCTGGCTGACCGGCGGCGCGTGCTGCAACTGCTGCGGCGGCGCGGTCACGGGACGGTCGGTCTCGTCGGCCATGCCTTCCTTGAAGCTTTTCACGCCCTTGCCGAAATCGCCCATCATTTCGGAAATGCGACCACGGCCGAACAGCACCAGCACGACAAGCGCGACGATGATGAGGTGCGGCAGGGAAAGGCTACCCATGTCAAACTCCTGAATGTCCCGTCGCCGCCCGCTCCTCTGTCAGACCACTTTCCGGCTGCTGCGCGTCATCGCGTGAAAGCCAGGATGCAGTCCGTCGACAGGCTCGGGACAGGCGTAATAGTTTACCAATGTAGGAGATAACCGGCGCGATGGCCAGTCAATCGCTCTCGTCATCCGTCATGGCCGCTTCGGCTAACCCTTCAGGGCCAGCCGCGTGGCCTTCGGTGTCGTTCGGGCTCAGTTCGGTGCCGGTCAGCGTGGCATAGGCCTCGTCCACCGGATCGAGCAATCCGGCGGCGCGCAGCTCGTCGATACCCGGCAGGTCGCGGCGCGAGGCGAGGCCGAAATGGCTGAGAAATTCGGGCGTGGTGGCATAGATCACCGGCCGACCCGGCGCCTCGCGCCGCCCCGCCACGCGCACCCAGCCCGCCTCGAGCAACACGTCGAGCGTGCCCTTGGCGGTCTGCACGCCGCGGATCGCCTCGATTTCGGCGCGGCTGACGGGTTCGTGGTAGGCGATGATCGCCAGCGCCTCGGTCCCCGCGCGCGACAGGCGGCGCGTGTCGTCGCGTGTCCGCCGCAGCAGGTGCGACAGGTCGGGCGCGGTCTGGAAGTGCCAGCGCCCGCCACGTTCCACCAGCTCGATCCCGCGCCCGGTATACGTTGCCGCAAGCTCGGCCAGAGCATCTGTCACCAGCGCACCGCCGAGGTGGGCCGAAAGCGCCTGCGCGGTCATCGGCACTTCGGCGGCAAACAGCGTCGCCTCGACCGCGCGGACGAGGTCGTCCGGTGTACTCACCGCTTGATCCCGCGCAGCATCAGCGGGCCGAACACATCGTCCTGCGACAGTTCGGCGCGGCCCTGCTTGGCCAGTTCGAGCGCGGCGACGAAACTCGACGCCAGCGCCGAGCGGCGCAGCTTGGGATCGTCCCACCCCGCATCCTCGCGCGATGGCACGAAACTGCGCAGTTCCAGCCAATCGAGCGAGACGCCCAGCATCGCCGAAACCCGCGCCAGCGCCGATTCGAGCGTCATCACCGCGCGATCGCGTACCATGTGCACCACCGGGCGGGTGCGCGCCTTGACCTGGCCATAGGCGTGCACCAGCGCGAACCAGTCGCACTGCCAGGCGTTGCGCCGGTCCACCCGCAAGCCCTCGGGCGCACCGCGCAGGAACACGTCGCGGCCCACGCGATCGCGCGCCATCAGCCGCGCGCCCGCCTCGCGCATCGCGCCCAGCCGCTGCAGCCGCAACTGCAGCCGCAGCGCCAGTTCCTCGGGGCTGGGTTCCACCCCTTCCTCGCGCGGAAGCAGCAGCAGCGATTTGAGGTACGCCAGCCACGCCGCCATCACGAGGTAGTCCGCCGCCAGTTCCAGCTTCAGCGCGCCCGCCCGGTCGATATAGCCGAGGTACTGGTCGACCAGTTCGAGGATCGAGATCGTGCGCAAGTCGACCTTCTGCCGCCGCGCAAGATCGAGCAGCAGGTCGAGCGGCCCCTCCCAGCCGTCGAGCTCGAGATAGAGCGCGGCATCGTCGGTGACTGCCGTGGCGACGCCATCCCAGCCGTCGTCGCCCGAAAACAGCGCGGCGGCGGCGGCGGCATGATCCATCAGGCGCGCGCCACGTGCGCCAGCAGCGCGTCGCGCGTGGCGAACAGCGCGGCCTGCCGCTCGATCGGCGCGGGTTGCGTAAAATCGCTGGTGAGCGCCAGCGCGCGGTCCAGCCGTTCGTGCGCCTTGGCGGTCATCGCCGGGAGGGCCCTGGCCATATCGACCATGTCGCGCATCTCGGCCCAGCAGTTCAGCGCGATGTCGCAGCCTGCCGAAATGGCGCGCAGCGCGCGTTGCGGCACCGATCCCGACAGCGCGTCCATGTCGAGATCGTCGGTCAGCAGCAGCCCGTCGAACCCGATGGCCTTGCGGATGACCTCGCGAATGACCTTCGACGACAGCGTCGCCGGGTTGCGTGCATCCCACGCGGTGAACAGCAAGTGCCCGGTCATCGCGATCGGCGCGTCGGCGAGCCGGCGAAACGGCGCGAGATCGATCTCCAGTTCGGCAGCAGAGGCGGTCACCGTAGGCATCGCCTTGTGCGTATCGGTGTTGGTGCGGCCATGGCCGGGCATGTGCTTGACCACGCCAGCCACCCCGGCGCGCGCCAGCCCGTCGAGCGTGGCGCGGCCCAGCGCGGCGACACGCAACGGTTCGGAACCGAGCGCGCGATCGCCGATCACGTTGTGTGCGCCGGGCTGACGCACATCGAGCAGCGGCAGGCAATCGACCGTGATCCCCGCTTCGGCCAGATCGAGCCCCAGCGCCTCGGCATTGGCACGCGCGGCCTCGATCGCGCTGGCAGGCGCAATGTCATAGAGCCGGTCGAACACTTCGCCCGGCGGATAGGCGGCCCACACCGGCGGCTTCATCCGCGCGACGCGGCCGCCTTCCTGGTCGATGCAGATGAACGTGCGGTTCCGCCCGTGAAGGCCTCGCAGGTCATCGGTCAGCGCGCGCAGCTGTGCGCGGCTTTCCACGTTGCGCCCGAACAGGATGTAGCCCGCAGGATCTGCATCGCGGAAGAACGCGCGCTCGTCGGCAGTCAGCGTGTGGCCCGAAAGCCCGAAGATGGCGGGAAGCATGGCGCGAATCTGGCGAATTCAGCGCGGCGGGGCAAGTCCGCAGGTCCACGGACGTGTGGATAGGGCGATGCGCGCAGGGCTGGAACGCGATCACCTTTCCCCAAACCCGACTGTGCTGAGCCTGTCGAAGCACTGCCCTTTTCTGCTAACGAAGCTGAAGGGAAGGACATTCCTTCGACAAGCTCAGGACGAAGGGGATTTGAAGCAATCCCAAACCATCAAATCAGCGCTTTACCTGGCACTTGAGCCCGGCGCCCTGCAGCTTGCCGCACAGCGCATCCGCCGCCGCGCCATCGGGTGCCAGCGCCTGGAGCCGGAACACGGTGCCGATGTCGGCCTTGCCCTCGACCACGCGGTGGCTCACGCCTTTCAATGCATCGTAGTGGCCCGAAAGCTTGGACCAGGCGGTCTGCGCCGCGCCCTCGCTCGAGAACGCACCGACTTGCACGCCGACGCCACCGCCAGAAGCAGGCGCGGCCGCTGCCGGAGCCGCATGGCCCGAAGCCGCCGCCGCGTTGGCGGCTGCCGCTGCTGCCGCGCCCGAGGCAGACGCTGCCGTCGACGACTTGCCATCGTGTGCTGCCGCAGTGCCGCTGCCCGCAGCGCCCGCGCCAGCCGCCGAAGATGCCGTGCCTTCGCCAACTTTGCCGGTGGGGTGCTGGCCTTCGCTGACCTTGAAGCTGGAATCGCCGGTGCCTTCGAAGGTCTTGCCGCCGGGATTGGCGGGCGCGACCTTGTAGGGTTCGTTGCTCGCTTCGATCAGACTGCCGTCGGCGTCGCGCCCCAGGCTGCCGCGATGGGTGAACCAGTACAGGCCGCCGACCAGCAGCGCCAACGCGACCAGGCCGAGCACGACGAAGCCGACGATGCGGCCCGAATCGACGCCGTCATCCTCGCTATCGACATCGTCGGCGGATTCGAGCCACGGCAGTCGTTCCTCGTCACCCAGCGCAAGACGATCGGTTTCAGCCGCGACATGATCATGCGCCACGTCGAACGGCGTCGTTTCCAGCGGCTCGCCACCGGCGGCGTGCTCGACTTGTTCGGCGGGTGTTTCCGGCTGATCGCCGTTTTCCCATTCCTCGCGACCATCTCCGCCGCCGACCCCGTTTATCATTTTTACAGCTCCTGTGCCGCGATCACCCCCAACAGGGCGAGCCCGTTTGCCGCAACCTGCCCGATGCGCGCGGCAAGATAAAGCCTCGCGCCGCTGAGTTTACCATCCTGTGCCACGATGAACCGCTTTTCCGGGCGATCGTTGCCGACATTCCAGTAACCATGGAACGCAGCAGCCAGATCGTCGAGAAACGTGGCGATGCGATGCGGCTCGCGCGCGGCGGCAGCGCTTTCGACCACGCGCGGGAACTGCGCGGCAATGCGGATCAACGCCAGTTCTTCTTCGCCCAGCAGCTCCAATGCTCCGGCATCGGGGGCAAAACCCTCGACCGCACCCTTGCGCAATGTCGAACAGATCCGCGCGTGGGCGTACTGCACGTAAAACACCGGGTTCTCCTTGGACGCTTCCACCACTTTGGCGAAATCGAAGTCCATCTGCGCATCGGGCTTGCGCGTGAGCATGGTGAAGCGGACCACGTCCTTGCCCACTTCATGCACCACGTCAGCCAGCGTCACGAAATTGCCCGACCGCTTCGACATCTTCACCGGCTCGCCATCGCGCAGCAGCTGGACCATCTGCACCAGCTTGATCTCGAATGGCTTGGGCTTGTGCCCGTCCGCCCCGGTCAGCGCGGCGACCGCCGCCTTGATCCGCTTGACCGTGCCGGCATGGTCCGCGCCCCAGATGTCGACCAGCGCATCGGCGCTTGCGGCTTTCTGGAAGTGATAGGCGAGGTCAGCGCCAAAATACGTCCAGTTGCCGTCCGACTTCCTGATCGGGCGATCCTGATCGTCGCCGAACTTCGTCGAACGGAACAGCGGCAGTTCCACCGCCTCCCAATCCTCGAGCGTCTTGCCCTTGGGCGCCTCGAGCACACCGTCATACACCAGATCGTGCGCGCGCAGCCATTTCTCCGCCGCCTCGGGCTTGCCCGCTGCCTGCAGTTCCGCCTCGGAGCTGAACAGATCGTGGTGAATGTCGAGCAGGGCGAGGTCGGCGCGGATCATCACCAGCATCGCGGCGACGGCGCGGGTGCGGAACAGGACGAGCCAGTCGCCTTCCGGCGCGGCGGCGTATGCGTCACCGAACTCGGCAGCGAGCGCCTGCCCGACCGGCACCAGATAGTCGCCGGGGTAGAGGCCTTCGGGGATTTCGCCGACCGCCTCGCCCAGCGCCTCGCGATACCGGATGTGGACCGAGCGCGCGAGCACGTCGACCTGGGCGCCGGCATCGTTGACGTAGTACTCGCGGATCACTTTGTGTCCGGCGAATTCGAGCAGGCTCGCCAGCGCATCGCCCACCACCGCGCCGCGGCAGTGCCCCATGTGCATCGGCCCGGTCGGGTTGGCCGAGACATATTCGACGTTCACGACCATGCCGCCGCCCATCGCCGAGCGGCCATAGTCCGCACCCGCCGCCTCGATCGCGCGCAGCTCGGCGAGCCATGCCGCATCGTCGAGCCGCAAGTTGATGAAGCCGGGACCGGCGATGTCGGCCGAAACGACCTGCGGCGCGGTGCGCAACTGCTGCGCCAGCGCCTCTGCCAGCGTGCGCGGGTTGGTGCCGGCGGGCTTGGCCAGCACCATCGCGGCATTGGTGGAAAGATCGCCATGGCTGGGATCGCGCGGCGGTTCGCACGTGACCGCGCCGCGCGGCAGGCCTGCGGGCAGCGTGCCGGCAGCGACGAGCGCATCGAGCGCGCCGTCGATCACCTTGGCGAACGCGGCGTGAAGGTTGGCGGGAACTTCGGACAGGGCGGTTTCGGACATGGATCGCTCGCAGAAACGGGTGCGTCCCCGCGCAAGCGGGGAAGAAGTTGGCGGCGCTCCCGCGAAGGCGGGAGCCTCAGGCCTGGGGTCCCCGCCTTCCGGCTTCAAGCCGGGAGTTTACCCCGTGCTGGTCGAGGGGCGGGGACGCAAGGACTATACCTAGCGCGTGGCGTTGTAAGCCAGCTGCTTGTCATCGAGCTGGAAGCCGACGAGCAGTTCGAAGCTGGCCTTGGCGATCGCGGTGCGCACCTCGGGCTGGGCCAACGGATCGATCGCCGCATCGGCATCGCCCGCGCGTCGCTTGCGCGAGAGCTTCTGGCGGATTTCCTCGGGCAGCGTGGCTTCGGCGCGATCGACATAGGCGGCGGCCTCGGCCTTGCCGGTCGCGCGCGCCTGGCCGTCGGCGAAATCGATCGCCACGGTGCCCACGCGCTTGGAAATCACGGCCGAGCCGCCACGGATGACCGACGAGAAGAACGGCAGCTCGACATGGCGCGCGCCGCGCGTATCGGCGCGGCGAGCCAGCACATCGAACGTGGCGACGGTATAGAGCTTGTCGGTGGTGTCCGAACACGTGCTGCGCAAGTGCGTCATCGCCGCCACCACGTCGATCGCGGCGGCGTCGGTGCTGCCGGGCACGGTGAACGTGGTGATGTCGCCGGTATAGTCGGGAATGCCCACGGTCGGGCACGGATTGCGCAGCGCGGTCACGCCGACGCTGTCATCGACCACGAGATCGCCCTTCTTGTTCGCGCAACCGGCCAGGGCCGCAGCGAGCAGCGGAACCCCGATCAGGGCCCCGATCAGGGCAGGACGGCGATGGCGTGCGATCATCGAAAGAAATCCTCCAAGCGGCGGTGCGCAAAGCTGGCCACCCTCTAGCCAGCGCGCACTACCTGTAGCAAGGCCGTTCGGCAATGGTTCCAAGCCGCGCCGGTCGCTGCTAAGGGCTGGGCGATGAACCCCAGCTTTCCAGACTCCGCCCCAGCCCCTGCAGCAGACTCCGCCGAGTCTGCCCACCCCGCCGCGTTGCCCGCGCTGCGCCTGCTGATCGCCGCCCCGCGCGGTTTCTGCGCCGGCGTCGATCGCGCGATCGAGATCGTGGAGCGGTCGATCGACCGGTTCAAGGCCCCGGTCTATGTCCGCCACGAAATCGTGCACAATCGCTTCGTGGTCGATGCGCTGAAGGCCAAGGGCGCAGTTTTCGTGGAAGAACTCGATGAAGTGCCCGACGGCGCGCCCGTGGTGTTTTCCGCGCATGGCGTGCCCAAGGCGATCCCGGCCGAGGCGACCAAACGCGGGCTGGACTGGCTCGACGCCACGTGTCCACTGGTGAGCAAGGTGCACCGCCAGGCCGAACGGCAGGTCGAGGCGGGCCGCCACATCATCTTCATCGGCCACGAAGGCCACCCCGAAGTGATCGGCACGTTCGGTCAGGTTCCCGCCGGATCGATGACGCTGGTCGAGACGATCGATCAGGTCGAATCGATCGAATTCGCCGATGACCTGCCGCTGGCGTTCCTGACCCAGACCACGCTATCGGTCGATGACACCGCCGAGATTGTGAAGGCGCTGCAGGCGAAGTTCCCGCGCATCGTCGCGCCGCGCGCCGAGGACATCTGCTATGCCACGTCCAACCGCCAGGCGGCGGTCAAAGCCATCGCGGCGGATTGCGACCTGCTGCTGGTGATCGGCGCGCCCAACAGTTCCAACTCGCTGCGGCTGGTCGAGGTGTCCGAACGCAACGGCACGCCGTCGCGGCTGATCCAGCGGGCGAGCGAAATCGACCCGGCCTGGCTCGACGGGATCTCCACGCTGGGGCTGACCGCAGGCGCTTCGGCCCCCGAAGTGCTGGTGCGCGAGGTGATCGACCGCATCGCGCTGTGGCGCAGCGTCACCGAGGAAACCGTGACCACCACCGAAGAACACATGACCTTCAAGCTGCCGCGCCAGCTGGCCGGCTAGGACTTCGTTCAGGCCATGGCGGTGTATACGCAGATCGGCGCGGAGGAGATGGCCGCGCTCGTCGCCGAATTCGGCGTGGGCACGCTGGTGTCCGCCAAGGGCATTGCCGAGGGAGTATCCAACAGCAACTGGCTGATCGAGACCACCGGAAGTCCCGCGCAGACCGGAGCGGCGCATGCGGGCGGCTCGCGCTTCATCCTGACGATGTACGAATTCCGCATCGAGATCGAGGACCTGCCGTTCTTCCTCTCGCTGCTCGATCATCTCGCCGCGCGCGGCTGCCCCGTGCCGCGCACGATCCACGATACCGCAGGGCGTCTGTTCCGCCTGCGCGGGGAAAAAGCGCTGGCGCTGATCGAATTCCTGCCCGGCGTCTCGGTCAGCCAGCCGTCACCCGCGCAGGCCCACGCAGTCGGCGCGGCGCTGGCGCAGATGCATCAGGCCACGCGGGATTTCGCAGGGACGCGCGCCAATGCGATGGGCCTTGCCGAATGGCGGCGGCTGGCAGAAGCCTGCGGGCACGACGGGCTGGAACGCATCGATCCGACGCTGGCCGGACTGGTCGAGCGCGAACTGCCGCTGCTTTCCGCCGCATGGCCGCAAAACCTGCCGGCGTGCGTGATCCACGCCGACCTGTTTCCCGACAACGTGCTGATGCTGGCCGACCGCGTGACCGGGCTGATCGACTTCTACTTCGCCTGCACCGATCTGGCCGCTTACGATGTGGCCGTAACGCACGCCGCGTGGTGCTTCGATGCCGATGGCCGCAACTTCCGCCGCGACTTGTCCGACGCGCTGATCGCAGGGTACGAAAGCGGGCGACCGCTTGATCCGCAAGAGCGCGCTGCCCTGCCGCTGCTGGCGCGCGGCGCGGCGCTGCGCTTTACCATGACCCGCGCCTACGACTGGCTCAACACGCCGCCCGGCGCGCTGGTCACGCGCAAGGATCCGATGGCGTTTGCCCGGCGGATCGATTTTTACGCCGATCCGGCCAACGCAGATTGTTTTTCATGACCGACGCAGCGACCACCGTGCTCAAGCATGTCGAAATCTTCACCGACGGCGCGTGCAAGGGCAACCCCGGCCCCGGTGGCTGGGGCGCGATCCTGCGCATGGGCGAAAACGAGCGTGAGTTGACCGGTTCGGATCGCGCCACCACCAACAACCGCATGGAGCTGATGGGCGCGATCCGCGCGCTGCAGGCGCTGAAGGCACCATGCCGGGTCTCGCTGCACACCGACAGCAAGTACGTAATCGACGGCATCACCAAATGGGTGTTCGGCTGGCAGAAGAACGGCTGGCGCACCGCCGATCGCAAGCCGGTCAAGAACGACGACCTGTGGCGCGAACTGGTGACGGCGGTGCGGCCGCACAAAGTCGAATGGATCTGGGTGCGCGGCCACGACGGCCACCCCGAGAACGAACGCGCCGACAAGCTGGCAAGCGACGCCGCACTGGCCGTGGCATGAAACGGCGTTGCACGGTCTCGTCGTTCCGGACTTGATCCGGGACCGCAGGCGAGAAAGCGCCGGCCGGCCAGCGGTCCCGGATCAAGTCCGGGACGACGCCGACTTCGACAGGTGGCGGGCCTACTCGGCCGACTTGTCGACCACTTCGGCGCCGGGGCCGTTCTTCAGGATCGATTCGATCGCGCTCTTCGCGCTGGCCTTGCTGGAGTAGCCTTCGGTCCAGAAAATTGATTCCGCATTGTAGCAGAAATAGGCGACGAACTCGCCCTTCTTGTTTTTCCTGATTTCAAAACGATGCGCCATCGGACGATCCCCTTTCTGTGTGTTCCAAGAAGCCGCAGAATAGCAGCCGCGTGGCTGGATGGTAGAGGGAAATCAGGGCTGCCGGGGCATCAAACGAACCGGTTCGGTGCATAAGTCGCCGCATCGAGCGGTGCGGTCATGGCATCGCGCGGGGCGCTCAGCAGCAGCTGTGCCGCCAGTCTCGCCGCTGCCGGAGCCGTCTGGATGCCGAAGCCCCCCTGGCCTGCAAACCAGAACAGGCCTTCGCGATCCGGATCGAAGCCATAGACCGGCAAACGGTCCGGGGCGAAGCTGCGCAAGCCCGCCCAGCGCCGCTCGACCGCCTCGATCCGCCAGTCGACCACCTGTTCCATCCGCGCGATCGCGGTGGCGACGTCCCATTCCTCGGGTGCGGCATCGCGCGGCACGTCGGGGGTTTCATCGTGGGGCGACAGCCACAGCCGCGCGCCTTGCGGCTTGAAGTAGAAGTCTTCGTTGATCCCCAGCGTCAGCGGCAGGGTCGATGGCGGCGCCGGATCGCAGCGCAACTGCACCACGGTGCGGCGCAAAGGTGCGATACCCAGCGGCCGTGCGCCTGCCAGTTTCGCCACCGGATCGGCCCACGCGCCTGCCGCGTTGACCAGCAGCGCCGCGCGCACGGCGCCCTCACCGGCAGCGCCGCCGTTCCAGCCCAGCCGCCACATGGCGCCTTCGCGGTTCGTTTCCGTTACGCGGGCGCGCGTCTGCAGGGTGACGCCAAGGCGGCGGCATTGCGCAAGGTAGTGCTGGTGCAGCCCCGCCACGTCGATGTCGGCGCAGCCCGGCTCCCACGCCGCACACGTCCATTCGGGCCGCAGCCCCGGCACCCGCGCTTCCATTTCGGCGCGAGACAGCAGCCGGATGTCCGCACCCACGGCGGCAAAGCGCGCGACGAACGCCTCGACCTTGGCCCGGTCGTCCGCGCGTCCGATGTTGAGCGCGCCGCGCGGACTGAGAAAGCCGTTGTCGGCCAGCCACGGGCCCGAAGCCATCGTCAGCGGGAAGACGCCGGGGCCGCCGTAGCTTTCCTCCCAGAACGCCGCCGATCGTCCGGTGGTGTGATAACCAGGCGCATCCTCGGCTTCGAGCAGCACGATCCGCGCCGTCTGGCCAAGGTCGGAGGAAATACCGGCGATTTCCGCAGCGATGCTCGCCCCGGCAATCCCCGCCCCGACGATCGCGATGTCGCAGGTTTCGGCCACGCGCCGGATCAGCGGGGCGTAGCCGGTTGCGCGGCCCGCTTGCGTGCCGGCTTCTTGCGGCCCGACGTCTGTGCCAGGGCACCGGATGTCACTGCAGCGGCCGTTGATCCGGAATCCGGCGCTGATGCCAGACGATCGAAGAAATCGTCGATCGTGTGCAGCACGCGGTCGCGCACCTCATCGACTTCGCGCAGCAGTTCGTGGCGCGCTTCCTTGCCCCATATGACCAGCTGTGCGCGCGGCAGACGGCGCGCCGCACGCTTGATCGCGGAAAACCCGACCAGCCCGTCGTTGCGCGTGGCCAGCATCAGCACCGGCGTTTCGACCGCTTCGAGCACGCCGGGCGCGTCCAGCCCGCGCATCGAGGCATAGGCCCGCTCGACCCAGCGCCAGCTACCGGGGCCCATCGCCAGCTCGGGCCGCGCCGCGCGCCAGGCGATCTCATCGGCATAGCGATCGGCATCATGCGTCAACAGCGCATGGCGCCGCGACGGATCGGCACCGGGCTTTTCGCTCGATTTCCAAGCCACGCGTTCGGGATTGCCCAGCCGCGCCATCATGCGCGCCACGCCGTGAAGCAGCGCTGCGGGGCCAGGCGTCAGGAACCCCAGCATCGGCGCCACGAGCACGGCCACCATCGGATCGATGCGTTTTTCGGCCAGCGCGCGCAGCACCAAGTGTCCGCCCATGGAATGACCGACAATCACTTGCGGGCCGGGCGCCGTGGCGGACCATTCCGCCCAGAACGCCGCCAGATCGGCGATCCACACCGAAAAGTCTGGGACATGGCCCGTCAGCGGATCATCGATGAAGCGGCCCGAACCGGCTTGTCCGCGCCAGTCGAGCGCGGTCACCCGCCAGCCGGCGCGATGCCAGTGATCGAGCGTTTCGAGGTACTTCTCATAGAAATCCCCGCGCCCAGGCACGAACAGCAACGATCCGCGCGTGCCACCCGAAACGGGCGCATCGTCCGCCCCCAGCGATGCCATGGCCGATGCGGCGCGCGCAGGCACCCCCGGCCAGTCGATCCGTCGGATGAGCTCGCCATCGGGGGCGACCCATCGCGTCTCGCTCGCCTCGGCGGGAATGGCCCGACGGTCGAATATGCCTTTCATGCCCTTGCGCGTCCCCGTGGCTGTTGCGCCTTAGATGCCTTGGTTACCGTTTGGTAAGTCATCATCGCTATTGCGTCCCCATGCATGGGGGAAATCTCGTTTACGGGTTGGTCTGTGGCTTGGCAATCGCGCTGCTGATTGCTGCCTTCACCGACTTGCGTCGCCGCCAGATAGACAACTGGCTGAACCTCGCTGTCGCGCTGGGTGCGCCGCTATTCTGGTGGGCCACCGGGTTGTCGTTATGGCCCGGGGTCGCGTTCCAGGTCGGCATCGCCTTCCTCGTGTTCCTCGCGCTCGCAGCCATGTTCGCGCTGCGCGTGATGGGTGGCGGCGACGTCAAGCTGCTGACTGCGCTGGCGCTGTGGCTGCCGTGGCAGCCTTACGTGAAATTACTGGTGCTCATGTCGCTGCTCGGCGGCGCGCTGACCATCATCCTGGCGGCCTGGCACCTGATGCACCGCCGCACCGACAAGCTGAAGATCCCCTACGGCGTGGCGATTGCCACAGCCGGGCTGTGGATTCTGGGCACGACGGACTGGACCGCGCTGCATTCTGTAGTCGGCTCGGTTGGGTAAACGCTAATTTAACCATTTTGCCCGAAGGATGCGGGCTGTTCTTCAAGGGGCGGGAAGTTAAGCCATGGACAAGAAAAAGCTGATGCTGCTGTTGGGGGCGCTGATCATCGCGATCGGGACCGGCATTGCTGCACGTAGCCTGTTTCTGGGTGCATCGTCGCCGCAGGCGGAAGCCGCGGCGAAGGCAGCCAAGGGACCCAAGGTCATGGTGGCGCAACGTGCGCTGCCGGTGGGCACCATCATCACTGCGGACGCCATCGGCTTCCAGGAGTGGCCGAAGGAAATGGTCCAGGACGCCTACTTCATCGAAGGCCAGGCCGACATGTCGAAAATGCTCGGCACGGTTGTACGCTTCCCGATCACCGCCGGTGAGCCGGTAACGCAAGGCTCGCTGGTCGCGCCGGGCGACAGGGGCTTCCTGGCCGCTGCGCTGTCACCGGGCATGCGGGCCGTGACCATCCCGGTTTCGGCGCGCACCGGCGTCGCCGGGTTCGTGTTTCCGGGTGACCATATCGACCTCGTGCTCACACAGTCGGTCAAGGCGACCGATTCGGGCATGCCGCTCAAGGCATCGGAAACGATCCTCAAGAACCTGCGCGTCCTCGCCACCGATCAGTCGACCGAACAGGAAACCGTCGAAGGCAAGACCCGCGTCCGCACCTTCAGCACGGTGACCGTCGAAGTCACGCCCAAGATCGCGGAAAAGATCGCGGTGGCCCAGACCATCGGCACGATCAGCCTGTCGCTGCGCTCGATCTCCGACAATTCGGCCGAACTGGAACAGGCGCTCGCCACCGGCGAGGTCAAGATCCCGGCCGGCACGAGCAAGGCCGACGAAGAAAAGCTGCTCAAGGCCGCGATGAACAAGCCGATCGACAAGAGCACCACGTTTGTCACCGGTGGCGATGTGTCGCGCTTCCAGCGCAGCTCGGTGCCCACGATCGTCCCGGCGGCGGCACCTGCGACTTTCTCGCCGCCCACCAACTACCCGACGCCATCGTTCCGTGGCGGCGCTGGCCCGGTCACGGTCGCTCGTGGACCCATCGTCCACGTCACCCGCGGCAAGACCACCGAAGACGTCGCGGTCGGGGGAAACTGAGATGACTGACCACAGCAACGCGCTTGCAGGGGGCAAGACAATGAAACGCCGACTGACCCATACGATGCTCACTGCGGCCCTGGTCGCAGCGCCCCTGGCGCTGCTGCCCGCCCTGGCTCCGGCCAGCGCCCAGACCGTGCAACGCCCGGCCCGCGACATCGTCCTTTCGATCGGACGCGGCGAACTGGTGACGGTGCCCGGCAAGATGAGCGACGTGTTTGTCGCCAACGAGCAGATCGCCGACGTCCAGGTGAAGTCCACCAACCAGCTCTACGTGTTCGGCAAGGCCGGTGGCGAAACCACCGTCTATGCCAGCAACAGCCACGGCGATGTGGTGTGGTCGGCCAACGTCCGCGTCGGCTCGAACATCGACAGCGTGGACCAGATGCTGCACCTGGCGATGCCCGACGCGAAGATCAACGTCGCCACGATGAACGGCACCGTCCTGCTGACCGGCATCGTTGCCGCGCCCGAAGACGCTGCCGAAGCCGAACGCCTGACCAAGGCTTTCGTCGGCGACAAGACCAACGTCATCAGCCGCCTGAAGATGGCGACGCCGCTGCAGGTCAACCTGCAGGTGCGCTTCGCCGAAGTCAGCCGCTCGCTGGTGCGCGATCTCGGCGCCAACCTGGCGACGCGCGATACCTCCGGCGGCTTCCTGTTCGGCGTATCTCGCGGAACCCGGGCGCCCACCATCACCGGTGGCAACACCGCCGGCCTGCCGCTGCTCGATCCGTCGAAGACGCTGGGTTATCCCGCCGGTACGTTGCCGTTGACCCCGTTCAACCCGGCGACCGGGCAGTTCATCGATCCGCGCACGACGTTTGGCTTCACCGGCAACTCGGCTGGCACCACCGCGCTCAACCTGGCGGGTCACCTGCTGGGCATGGACGTGGCGACCGCGCTCGACATCGGTGAGAAGATCGGCCTGGTGACCACGTTGTCGCAGCCCAACCTGACCGCGCTTTCGGGCGAGACCGCCGATTTCCTCGCGGGCGGTGAATATCCGATCCCGATCAGCCAGGGCCTTGGCACCACCGCGATCGAATACAAGCGGTACGGCGTCAGCCTGTCCTACACGCCGACCGTGCTGGCCAACGGCCGCATCTCGATCCGCGTGCGGCCCGAAGTGTCCGAACTGTCGAGCCAAGGGGCGGTCACGCTCAACGGCTTCCAGGTTCCGGCGCTGACCATCCGCCGCGCCGAGACGACCGTGGAGCTGGGTTCCGGCCAGAGCTTCATGATCGCGGGCCTGATGTCGAACAGCGCACAGCACACCATCGAAAAGGCGCCCGGTCTTGGCGACATGCCGATCCTGGGCACGCTGTTCCGCTCGACCAACTTCCAGAAGGGCGAAACCGAACTGGTGATCGTGGTGACCCCGTACCTGGTCAACCCGGTCAACGCGAACGACATCAAGCTGCCGACCGACGGCTACCAGTCGCCCAACGAGATCCAGCAGGTTCTCGGCGGAATGGACAGTGACGGCAAGTCCGGCAGCGATCGGCCCAAGCCGACGCAAAAGGAAGGCACCGTGCAGGGCGGCCCCAAGGTCGGCGTGCTCGATACGCCGCCTTCGCCCAGCACGCCGCAGCAGTCGGCCGATGCCAAGCCCGATACCAAGAAGGGCAAGCGCTCGCGCGGGTCCGATCGCCAGGCCAGCGCCGCCGATGCCGCCGCGCCCGGCTTCAGCCTGAACTGAGAAAGGGAAAGACCATGCCCAAGACCTTCCTCAACACCGCCAAGACGGCGACATTGGCCAAGCCACTCGGCGCCGCGCTGCTGCTGTCGCTGGGCCTGTCGCTCGGCGGCTGCGGCGGATTGCCGCAGAACCGCACGCTCGAAAGCGTCCACCAGCCGGTGGTCCAGCGCGACAGCTACGTGTTCGACGTGAACACCCTGCCCGGCGGTGGTGTGTCCGGCCCCGAGCAGGGCCGCCTCGCCGGCTGGTTCGATGCGATGGACTTGCGCTACGGCGATCATGTTACCGTCGATGACCCGATGCAGTCGGCCGTCACGCGTGCCGCGATCGAAGCGGTGGCCTCGCGCCACGGCATCCTGCTCGGTGATACCGCGCCGGTCACTGCAGGTTACGTCAACGCCGGCAGCGTCCGCGTCGTCGTCTCGCGCCTGACCGCCGAAGTGCCGCACTGCCCCGACTGGTCGGGCAAGAGCGACACCAACTTCAACAACGCGACGTATGGCAACTACGGCTGCGCGTCCAACAGCAACCTGGCCGCGATGGTCGCCGACAAGGAGCACCTGATCCGTGGCGCCACCGGTAACGGCGAAACCTCGATCATGAGCTCGACCAAGGCGATCGATTCCTACCGGACGGCCAAGCCGACCGGCGAAGGTGGCCTGAAGGCGCAATCCAGCCAGAGCGGGGGTAACTAAGTCATGAGTGCGCACTGGAAAAATGGTGGCAACCGCGACACGTTCGCCGCCTTCATCTGCGACGAGGCATCGCTCGATACTCTGCGCCCGGTCGTTGTCGACATGGGCTGGCAGCCGGAAAAGTGCAACAAGGGCGGATTGCGCAACGCGATCCAGTCCCTGTCGATCGCGGCCAGCCCCAACATCCTGCTGGTCGATCTTTCGGAAAGCGGCGATCCGCTGAACGACATCAACGCGCTGGCCGAAGTCTGTGAGCCGGGCACCGTGGTGATCGCGGTGGGCCAGGTCAACGACGTGCGGCTGTATCGCGACCTGATCGGTTCGGGCATCCACGATTACCTGCTCAAGCCGCTTTCGGCCGGGCAGATCCGCGACACGCTGGTCCAGGCCCAGGCGATCTTCGCCGCGCCCAAGAGCCATGATGCCGGCGTGGCCAAGCGCCACATCTCGACCGCCGTGGTCGGAACGCGCGGTGGCTGCGGTGCCTCGACACTGGCGACCTCGCTCGCCTGGCTGTTCAGCACCGAACACAAGCTGCCAACCGCGCTGCTCGATCTCGACGTACATTTCGGCACCGGCGCGCTGGCGCTCGACCTCGAGCCGGGCCGCGGCCTGACCGACGCGATCGAGAACCCCAGCCGCATCGACGGGCTGTTCATCGAACGCGCGATGATCCGCGCCAACGACCATCTGGCGATCCTGTCGGCCGAAGCGCCGATCAGCTCGCCGCTGATGACCGACGGCAGCGCGTTCATCCAGCTGGAGGAAGAATTCCGCCACGCGTTCGAGATGACGATGATCGACCTGCCGCGCAACATGCTGATCAACTTCCCGCATCTGCTGGCCGATGTGAACGTCGTGGTGCTCAGCACCGAGATGACGCTGGCCGGCGCGCGCGATGCGATCCGCCTGCTGTCGTGGCTCAAGGCCAACGCCGGCCATGCGCGCGCCATCGTGGTCGCCAACAAGGTCCACGCGGGCATCGCCGAAATCAGCAAGTCCGATTTCGAGGCCTCGATCGAGCGCAAGATCAACTTCACCGTGCCTTATGACATCAAGGCAGCGGCCAATGCGGCCAAGCTGGGGCAGACGTTTGCCGAAGCCAACCGCGGCGCGAAGTCGGCGCAGGCCATCCGCGATGTGGCGCAGGCCGTGCTCGGTTCGGTCGATGCCGAAGGCGCGACCGTGATCGACAAGGCAGGTACGGGACGCAAGTCGTTGCTGGGCAAGTTCGATCTCAAGAAGATGATGCCGAGCAAGGGCAAGGCTGCGGCAACGGCCCAGTGACGGGACCCGTGGCCTCTGACGGAACCGAGCGCGCCGCCTTGCGGCCTGCCCGGCCCGATGGTGAACCGGTAACAAGGCAGGACCACCGATGAGCATTATCCAACTGCCGCTGATGATGGCCGGCATCTTCGCGATGCTGATCATGGGCTACCTGGCTTTCGCCGGACCGTCGGTGAAAAAGGAAGGCAACCGGCGCCTGCAGGCGGTACGCTTCCGGCATTCGGACAGCGCGACCGACAAAGTCGAGGCGCAGTATCGCAAGGCCATCGCCTCGCGCAAGCCGAGCGCCTACCGCATTGCGGGCTCGGGCAGCCGGATGGAGGCGCTTGAACTGCGCCTGCACCGGACGGGCAAAGGCTGGACGGTGTCGCAGTACATGTACGTCTCGGGCGGCATCGCCACCGCGCTTACGGCCATCATCTACCTGAAGACCGGCGCGCCGCTCCTCGGTCTTGGCGCAGGCTTGCTGGTGGGCCTTGGCCTGCCGCATTTCATCGTCAACAAGGCGATCGCCCGGCGCATCAACCAATTCAACGTGCGCTTCCCCGATGCGCTGGAGCTGCTGGTACGCGGCTTGCGCTCGGGTCTGCCGGTGACCGAGACGCTAAACGTCGTCGCCTCCGAACTGCCCGGCCCGGTGGGCCAGGAGTTCAAGCTGGTGACCGAACGCATCCGCATCGGCAAGACGATGGAAGAAGCGCTGCAGAACACCGCCGACCGGCTCAACACCGCGGAATTCAACTTCTTCTGCATCACCCTTGCGATCCAGCGCGAGACGGGCGGCAACCTGGCCGAAACGCTCTCGAACCTGGCCGATGTGTTGCGCAAGCGCGCGCAGATGAAGCTGAAGATCAAGGCGATGAGCTCTGAATCCAAGGCTTCGGCCTATATCGTCGGCTCGCTGCCGTTCATCGTCTTCGGGCTGATCTATTCGATCAACCCGGTCTACCTCGGCAAGTTCTTCATCGATGACCGGCTGATCATTGCCGGCTGTGGTGGACTGACGTGGCTGGCGATCGGCGCATTCATCATGGCCAAGATGGTCAGCTTCGAAATCTGATCGACAGGGAACGTTCGAAATGGTGCAGACTCCGCCCCATCCCACGCTGCTAGGCGTCGACGTGATCCTGGTGGGCACGTTCCTGGTCGCGATCGCTGCCCTGGCCGTGATGCTCGCGGTCTATGCCGCGGTCACCGTGCGCGATCCGATGACCAAGCGCGTCAAGGCGCTCAACGACCGCCGCGAACAGCTGAAGGCGGGCATCGTCACCGCCAACGCCCGCAAGCGCGCGAGCCTGGTTCGCAAGAACCAGACCACCGACGCGATGAAGGACTTCCTGTCCAGGCTGCGCGTGCTGCAGGACAGTCAGGTAACAACCGTCACGCAGCGGCTGGCGCAAGCCGGCATCCGCAAGAAGGAATACGCCGTCGCGGTCATCTTCGGCCGCCTGATCGGACCGATCGTGCTCGGCATCCTGGCGGGCACCATGCTCTACTGGGTGCACTTGTTCCCCACCTGGGGTGCATTCAAGCGCTTCATGGCGTTCGCTGTCATGGTCATCGCCGGATACAAGGCGCCCGACTTGTTCGTGACCAACCTGGTCAACAAGCGCACCGGCATGATCCGCAAGGGCCTTCCCGACGCGCTCGACCTGCTGGTCATCTGCGCCGAGGCCGGCCTGACCGTCGATGCCGCGTTCGGGCGCGTTGCCCGCGAACTGGGGCGCGCCTATCCCGAACTGGGCGACGAATTCGCCCTGACCGCGATCGAGCTGGCCTTCCTGACCGAGCGGCGCTCGGCGTTCGAAAACCTCGCCTATCGCGTCAACCTCGATTCGGTGAAGGGCGTGGTCACCACCATGATCCAGACCGAACGCTACGGCACGCCGCTCGCCTCTGCGTTGCGCGTCCTCTCGGCCGAATTCCGCAACGAACGCATGATGCGCGCCGAGGAAAAGGCCGCGCGCCTGCCGGCGATCATGACGATCCCGCTGATCCTGTTCATCTTGCCGGTGCTGTTCATCGTGATCCTTGGCCCTGCGGCCTGCGCGATCAGCGATCAGTTCATCAACCGCAAGGTGTGAGGAACGGGTTGGAGCCGAACCCCTGCCGCGACGATGTCGTGGCGGGGGGACAGCCTTACTCCCCACCGTCGTCCCGGATCAGGTTCGGGACACGTCATCCGGCATAGCCCGGCCCAAACTCACCCCTTCACGACTTTCTGCTCGATCGCGCCAAACAGGCTGTGGCCCTTGGCATCGCGCATCTCGATGCGCACCGTGTCGCCCCAGTGGAGGAACGGCGTGGTCGCCGCTCCGCCCGCGATCTGTTCGACCGTGCGCAGTTCGGCGATGCAGCTGTAGCCCCGCCCGCCTAGCGCCACCGGCCGTCCGGGCGATCCATCGGGATCGCGGTTCGACACCGTGCCCGATCCGATCAGAGAGCCCGCACCGATCCGGCGCGTCCTGGCCAGATGCGCGATCAGCGTGCCGAAATCGAACGTCACGTCCTCGCCTGCCTCGGCCCGGCCGAACGGCTTGTCGTTGAGATCGACACTGAGGGGCAGGCTGAGCTTGCCGTCGGCCCAGGCGTCGCCCAGCACATCCGGGGTGACGAACACCGGCGAGAAATGGCTGGCGGGCTTGGACTGGACGAAGCCGAAACCCTTGGCGAGTTCGCCCGGGATCAGGTTGCGCAAGCTGATGTCGTTGACCAGCCCGACCAGCCGGACCGCGCCAAGCGCCTCGTCGCGGCCGGCGCTCTGCGGCACGTCGCCGGTCACCACCACGATCTCGGCCTCGAAATCGCAACCCCACGCTTCATCGGCCAGCACGATCGGATCGCGTCCGCCGCGCAAGTCGTCACTGCCGCCCTGGTACATCAGCGGATCGGTCCAGAAACTGTCCGGCAGTTCCGCCCCGCGTGCCTTGCGCACCAGTTCGACATGATTGACGTAGGCGCTGCCGTCGGCCCACTGATAGGCGCGCGGCAGCGGCGCGGCCGCCTCGCGTTCGTGGAACCGCCGCATCGGGATCGCCTCGTGCGCAAGGTCCACAGCCAACGCTTCGACCGCGGGCGCAAAGCGCTCCCACTCGTCGAGCAGGCCCTGCAGCGTGGGAACGATGTGATCCGCGTCGGCGTACCAGGCCAGGTCGTCGGATACTACGATGAGCCGGCCGTCGCGCCCCTGGGGCAACGAGGCCAGCCTCACTTCGACGGGCCTTCGATCGACCGCACCGATTCAAGAAGTTTGTCGAGCATGGTTCGCAACTTTTCCTTCTCCCGCTGGCTCAGGCAGGCGAAGATGCGTTCTTCCATCTCCACTGCCTGCGGCCAGATCTTGCCGTGCATATCCTTGCCGGCAATTGTCAATTCGAGGTGGTGCGAGCGCCCGTCGGCATCGTTGGGACTGCGCTGCAGCAGGCCCCGATCCTCCAGCACCTTGGACGCGCGGTTGACCGCCACTTTGTCCATCAGCGTGGCGCGCACCAGCTGGCGCTGGGTCAATGGCCCGGCATCGCCCAGCACCGCCATGATTCGCCATTCGGGAATCTTGAGGCCGAACTGCAGTCGATAATCATCGGCGATCAGGCCACTTACCGTGTTGGACGTGATCGCAAGTCGGTACGGAATGAAATCGGCGAGGCGGGTGTCGGTTCCGGGCATGGAATCGTTACTAGTGTAACTTTGTCCGAGCGCAAGTGTAACTTTGCCGTAGCGGAAACGCCTCGATGTGAAATTATGTTACCCCGGACGCACGGCCTCAGGCGTCGCTGCCGCGACCGCCGCGATCTGACGCATTTCGGCATCGATGCGGGTCAGCCGGGGATAAGGCTGAAGGTCCATCTCGAACCGCCGCGCATTGTACATCTGCGGCACTAGGCACACGTCGGTCAGGTCGGGCGCATCGCCACCGAACAGGCCGTCTTCCGGCGCCGCTACCTCCAGCGCCTCGAAACCCGCCGAAATCCAGTGGTGGATCCAGCGTTCGACCTGCTGCTCGCTCGCGCCGTAATCCTCGCGCAGCGAACGCAGTACGCGCATGTTGTTGATCGGGTGAACGTCGGCGGCGATCACCAGCGCCAGCGCCAGCGTGCGCGAACGGCGCAGCGGATCGGCCGGAACCATGTGCGGGCGCGGGAACTTCGCGTCGAGATAGTCGATGATCGCCAGGCTTTGCGTCAGGATCGCACCGTCGATCTCGAGCGCGGGCACCAGCCCTTGCGCATTGAGCGCGAGGTAATCGTCGCGCGCCTGCGCGCCTTGCGTCAGGTCGACCGGAGCAGCGCGGTAAGTCACGCCTTTCAGGTTCAGCACGATCCGCACGCGATAGCAGGCCGAACTGCGCCAATAGTCGTGCAACACCACGCCCGGATCGCCCTGAAGATCGTTCTGGTCGGTCATCGCAATACTCTTCCTGCCACCGCGTCGAGCATCGCCACCGCTTGCAGATCGCGTTGGGCCGGCGCGGTCATGATCGCACCGTCAAGCGCGCGGTCGATCGGGCTGGGATCGCGCGAAGCGGGCAGCATCGCGGCCAGCCGGGCCACCGTGGCGCGCGCCAGCGCCGCATTCGCCGCCATCACCTGCAGCACTTGCGCCACTTCGACATGGTCGCCCTCGCGCCAGCTGTCGTAGTCGGTGACCATGCCGAGCAGCGCATAAGGCAGCTCCGCCTCGCGCGCGAGGCGCGCCTCGGGCAGCGCGGTCATGCCGATGACATCGGCACCCCACTGGCGGTACATCCGGCTTTCGGCGCGGGTGGAAAACTGAGGCCCCTGCATCGCCAGGTAGCATCCGCCGCCATGGACCGTCGCGCCTGCGTCGCGCGCTGCCTCTGCCGCCAGTGCGGAAAGGCGCGGACAGGTCGGATCGGCCATGCTGACATGCGCGACCAGCCCGCTGCCGAAGAAGCTTTGCGCGCGGCCGTGGGTGCGGTCGATAAACTGGTCGACCGCAACGAAGCTGCCCGGCGCGAAATCCTCGCGCAGCGATCCGATCGCGGAAATGGCAACCACGTCGGTCACCCCGCAACGCTTCAGCACGTCGATGTTGGCGCGATGGGGAATGGCTTCGGGCGGAAGCCTGTGCCCGGCGCCATGACGCGGCAGGAACACACAGCGCACCCCTGCGATCGTGCCGATGGTGACCGGCCCCGACGGCGCGCCGAAAGCCGAGGACACCGCAATCTCCTGCGCGTCCTCGATCAGCGACAGGTCGTACAGCCCCGAGCCGCCGATCACGCCCAGGCACCAGCGTGCGGGATCAGGCTTTGCGGGCAAGGATCCCGGCCATGATGATGTCGATGGTGTGTTCGCGGTAGCGATCGCGCAATTCCTCGGTCAGCGTGTCCTGGTCGAAGCAGTGTTTGAGCACCAGCCGCGCCGAAAAGAAACGATCGATCGCGCCCGTCACGGTGAAGTAGAACAGTTGCGGGTCGATAGGGCGGAACACGCCGGCCTTGACCCCATCGGTGATGAGCCGTTCATAAGCATTGTACAGCGGAGTGAGATACCGTTCGGCAATCCGCCGCGCCTCGGCCTCGTCGCTGTCGCGTACCAGCCGCATCGTCAGCCGGTTGAGGTAAGGCACCGCGTAGAACGTATCGATGACCTTGGAGATGTGCCGCTTCAGCTTGGCCTCCGGGTCCATGTCGTCCTTGGCGACCAGCGCATCGACGCTGGTGACGATCGTTTCCATGTCGCGATCGAGCAGCGCTTTCAGCAGCCCGGCCTTGTTGCCGAAATAGTATTTCACCAGCGCCGAATTGAGTCCCGAGCGCAGCGACAGCTCGGACAGCGAGATATCGACCAGATCGCCTTCGCGCATGATCTGCGACGCGGTTTCGAGCAACATCGCGCGCGCGCCGGCAGGGACGCCAAGCTCATCGGTGGTGTTTGCGCCCGTGGTCATTTTTTTCGGTCTTGCTCTCGTTCCGGCCAGCTCATCCCCAGTCGGGTTCGTCCCACCACGGATAGAAATCGGGCATATCCGAGGAAACCTTGCCCGGATAGGTGGGCGCGCGCTTTTCCAGGAAGCTGGCCACACCTTCCTTGGCATCGACGCCCTTCGACAGGCGATAGATCGCGCGGCTGTCGATCCGGTGCGCGGCCATCGGATGGCCCTGCGCCGAAAGCCGCCACAGCATCGCGCGGGTCATCGCGACCGACACCGCGCTGGTGTTCTGGGCAATTTCGCGCGCCAGTGCGCGGGCCGCGCCGATCAGGTCTTCTGGCGCGTGGAGCGATCGCACCAATCCGCCGCGCAAGGCTTCCTCGGCATCGAACACGCGACCGGTCATGCACCATTCCAGCGCCTGCGGCATGCCGACGATGCGCGGCAGGAACCAGCTCGACGCGGCTTCGGGCACGATCCCGCGCCGCGCGAACACCAGCCCGAACCGGGCGGAGGTGGACGCCAGGCGGATGTCCATCGGCAGTTGCATGGTCACGCCGATGCCCACCGCCGCGCCGTTGATCGCACCGATCACCGGCTTGGCCGAACGGTAGATGCGCAAGGTGACGAGCCCGCCCGTATCTCGCACGCGGATGTCGGACAGGTCGGCCACCGCCTCGCTGCTCGCGAATGGATCGTGGCCGTCGTCGGGCGTGAGATCGGCGCCAGCGCAGAAGGCCCGCTCGCCCGATCCGGTGACGATGACCGCCCGCACCGCGTCGTCGGCATCGGCAAGATCGAACGCCGCGACCAGCTCGCGCTGCATCGTCCCGGTGAAGGCATTCATTTTCGCCGGGCGGTTCAGCGTGATCGTGGCGATGCCCTCGGTCACATCGTAGAGGATCTGGGTGAACTGGGTCATCAATGGTTCTCCCCCCTCCTCGTCAGAGAAGGGGCCGGGGGTGGTGCCTCACCGCAAACGCGGCATTGGGGAACGGCACCACCCCAACCCCTCCGCTGAAGAGGAGGGGCTGTTTTTCATCACCGTGGCGGCATGCGGATCGCGCCGTCAAGGCGGACGTCCTCGCCATTGAAATAGCCGCACTCGATCATGGTCAGCGCCAGCTGGGCGTATTCTTCCGGCTTGCCGAAGCGCTTGGGGAACGGCACCGACGCGGCGAGCACTTCCTTCACCTTTTCGGGCGCGCCCAGCATCAGCGGGGTGGCGAAAATGCCGGGCAGGATCGTGTTGACGCGCACGCCCTCGGTCATCAGGTCGCGCGCGATCGGCAGGGTCATGCCGACGATGCCGCCCTTCGACGCGGAGTACGCCGCCTGGCCGACCTGGCCGTCCTCTGCCGCAGCGCTGGCGGTGTTGACGATCGCGCCACGCTCTCCGTCGTCCAGCGGATCGAGGCTGAGCATCCCGGCCGCCGATTTGGCGATGCAGCGGAACGTGCCGACGAGGTTGACCTGGATCACGACATTGAACGTATCCAGGGGGAAGTGGCGGATCGATCCGTCCTCGCGGCTGCGGCTGGCGGTCTTGACCGCGCTGCCGATGCCCGCGCAGTTGACCAGCACGCGCTCCTGCCCGTGCGCCGCGCGCGCCTTGGCGAACCCGGCATCGACGCTGTCATCGCTGGTGACGTTGACTTCGCAGAACGTGCCGCCGACTTCGGCGGCCAGCGCCTCGCCCAGATCCTTGTTGAGATCGAAGATCGCCACTTTCGCGCCCTTGGCGGCCAGCGCGCGCACGGTGGCGGCGCCAAGGCCCGATGCGCCGCCGGTGACGACGGCGGAGACGGTGTTGTCGATGATCATGCCAGGTACTCCCTAGGTCGTCCCGCGTTCAAACCGGGACGACGGTGTTCTTACAGCGCTTCGACGTTGTTACAGCGCCTCGACGATGGTCACGTTGGCGACGCCGCCGCCTTCGCACATCGTCTGCAGACCGTACTTCAGGCCCCGCGCGCGCAGCGCATGGATCATCGTGGCCATCAGCTTGGTGCCCGATGCGCCGAGCGGGTGGCCCAGCGCGATCGCGCCGCCGTTGACGTTGAGCTTGGCCGGATCGGCGCCGGTGTGCTTGAGCCACGCCATCGGCACCGAAGCGAACGCCTCGTTCACTTCGAACAGGTCGATATCGCCCAGCTTCATGCCCGCGCGCTGCAGGGCGCGGTCGGTCGCGAACAGCGGTTCCTCCAGCATGATCACCGGATCGCCGGCGGTAACGGTCAGGTTGTGGATGCGTGCGATCGGAGTCAGGTTGTAGCGTTTCAGCGCGGCTTCGGACACGACCAACGCCGCGCTCGATCCGTCGCACATCTGGCTGGCGGACGCGGCGGTGAGCGATCCGTCGGGCATCATCAGCTTGACCCCGGCGATGCTGTCCAGCGTCGCGTCGAAGCGGATGCCTTCATCGACCATATGCTGTGCCGGGCCTTCGGGCGTTTCGATGGTGATCGGCACCAGTTCGCGGTCGAACGCATGGGCCTGCGTCGCCGCGATCGCCTTGTGGTGGCTGTTCAGCGCGAACCGGTCGAGATCGTCCTTGGAGAAGCCGTGCTTCTTGACGATCATCTCGGCGCCCACGAACTGCGACCACATGATCCCGGGATATTTGGCAGCGAGCCCTGGCGACATGTAGTTGCCCAGCCCTTCCTTCATGTGGAACGTGGCGTTGCTGCCCATCGGCACGCGGCTCATGCTTTCGATCCCGGCAGCGATGACCACGTCCTGCGTGCCCGACATCACTGCCTGCGCCGCGAACTGCACCGCCTGCTGCGATGAACCGCACTGGCGGTCGATCGATACGGCGGGGGTCGATTCGGGCAGATACTTCGACGCCAGCACCGCGTTGCGGGCGACCTGCGTGGCCTGCTCGCCCGCTTGCGTGACGCAGCCCATGATCACGTCTTCGACCGCGGCGGGGTCGAGCCCGGTGCGGCTGATGATCGCATCGAGGCTGGCCGCAGCCAGATCGACCGGATGGACGCCGGCCAGACGCCCGCCGCGCCGGCCACCAGCGGTACGCACCGCATCCACGATATAGGCTGTCGCCATGATTCCCGTCCTCTCGCTCGATTTAATCGACCGGTTAAAGCTCTGTCGGGGACGGGTCAAGCGCCGCCTCGGGCACCTGACAATTCGACCAGCGCCACGCGGCGGCGGCCACCAACGATCAGGCCGGCGCGATCTGCCGGTCGGACCGCGCGGTCATTTCGTGCCACAGGCCCTTGCCACCCATCCGCGCCACTTGCGCGCCCAGCCGTTCGGCCCAGAACGCGTCGCTGCCGTATTCGCTGTGCCAGCCCATCAGCCGCCGGGTAAAGCGGTTCAGCGCATACTCCATGGTGAAGCCGATCGCGCCGTGCAGGCGGTGGGCCACGGGCACGCCCGCGTCGATCGCGAGGTTGGCGCGCAGCTTGGCCGCCGCGATTTCGAAACCGGCCTCGCCGCAATCGAGCGCCGCTGCTGCGGCCTGCCCGGCCACGTTGACCGCCGCCGCTTCTTCCGAGAAACCCGCGAGTGCCTGCTGGACCGCTTGGAATTTCGCCAGCGGTTTGCCGAATTGCACGCGATCGTTGACGTGGCCGATGGTCAGCGCAAACGCCGCGTCGAGCGCCCCGGCGGCTTGCGCCACCCGCGCGAACGCACCCAGCGCCAGCAGATCGGCAGAGCATGGCGCACTGGCCACGGCCCCGCCGGTAAAGCGCACTGCGTCGCGCGGCTCGCCCGCCGGGGACACGCCCTCGTCGAACGCACAGGCATCCGCTGCATAAAGTGACAGAACGCCGCCGCTGACCGCTACGACGGCATCGGCATGGCGGCCCCATGGCACGCGCTGTCCCTCGGCGGCGATTGTCACCAGCCCATCGGGCGCCGCGATCCCAGCCTGAGCCAACAAGTGGTGCGCGATGATCGGCTCGGCCAGCGGAGCATCGAGCGCGAACAATCCGGCAAGCCTGAGCACCGCGAACAGATCGCCCCAGTCCCCGCCAAAGCCGCCCGCGTCTTCAGGCACGAGCAGCGCGGCAAAGCCCGCCTCGGCCACGCGTGGCCCGGCCATGGTAAAATCCTGCCCGGCCAGATCGCCGAACAGCCCCTCGGCCATCTCGGTCAACAGTTGGCGCGAAACGCTCATCGGGCTTTCCTCATCTCAGGCCCAATCCCTTGGCGATGATCCCGCGCAGCACTTCGGGCGTGCCGCCACGCAGCGAGAAGCTGGGGCTGGCCAGCAGCACCCATGTCAGCAGCCGCGACAGGTCGCTGTTTGCGGCAAGATCGGCATCGAGCGCGGCTTGCACCAGCCGGGGCATCGCCTGTTCGAACGCGTTGCCCAGATCCTTGACGATCGCCGCCTCGACCATCGGATCGTCGCCCGCAGCCAGCTTGGCGGCGGTGGACATCGACATCTGGCGCAAAGTCCACATCTCGGCGGTCAACCGCCCGATCAGCTGCGCGATGGCAGGCGCAGGATCGGGCCCAACCGCATCGATCAGCGCGACCAGCAGCGCATGACTCGACAGATAGCGTTCGGGGCCGGAACGTTCGAGCGCAAGTTCGGCGGTGACCTGTTTCCAGCCCTCGCCCTCGGTCCCGACCAGCGCGTCGAGCGGGATCAGCGCATCGTCGAAGAATATCTCGTTGAAATGGTGCGTGCCGGTCATGTCCACGATCGGGCGCACGGTCACGCCCGGGGTATCGAGGTCGATCATCAACTGGGAAAGCCCGGCGTTGCGCTGGCTGCCTTCCTCGGTGCGCAGCAGGGTCAGCGCGGCGTGGCTGCGGTGCGCGCCGCTGGTCCACACTTTCTGCCCGTTGACGCGCCAGCCCTCGGGCGTTTTCCTTGCGGAGGTGCGAACGCTGGCAAGATCGGACCCGGCGTTGGGTTCGGACAGGCCGATGCAGGCATAAATCTCGCCCGCCGCCATCCCCGGCAGGTATTTGCGCCGCTGGTTTTCGGTGCCGTAGCGCAGCAGCAGCGGCCCGGTCTGCCGATCGGCGATCCAGTGCAGCCCGACCGGCGCACCGCCCGCGAGCAGTTCCTCCATCACCACGTAGCGTTCGAGCGGGTGGCGTTCGTGCCCGCCATATCGCTTCGGCCAGGTCATGCCGAGCAACCCTTCCCGACCGAGCACGCGCGAAAACGCGGCGTCGAACGTGAACCAGTTGTTCGATCGGCCTTCCAGCGGCCAGCCGGCTTCATGCCCGGCAATCAGCGCGCGCACCCGGGCACGCAACGCGGGCACATCGCCGGGCGGATCGAACGGATGGATCGCGAATATTTGCATCGCCGTCCTCCCTATGGCAGCGCATGTCCTTCTGCAAATGCCGCATGGAGGATGCCGCCCGTGACCCCGTTTCTGTCCGTCGAACGCCGTGGCCGCATCGCCATCCTGACCATGGATCGCGCCGATTCCATGAACGCCATCGGCACGATCGAGGATTGCGACAACATCGTCGACACGTTCTTCGCGCTGGGCGACGATCGCACCTACAGCGCCATCGTGCTAACCGGCGCGGGCCGCGCGTTCTGCACCGGCGGCAACATCAAGGGCATCCGCGACCGGGTCGGCATCGGGCCGCTCGACCAGCCGGATTCGACGCGGCTCAATTATCGGCGCGGGGTGCAGCGTGCGACGCGCGCGATGCTCGATTGCGAAATCCCGATGATCGCCGCGATCAACGGCCACGCCATCGGGCTGGGGCTGGACCTCGCGTGCCTGTGCGACATCCGCGTGGCGGCGCAAGGCGCGAAGATGGCCGCCAGCTTCATCAAGGTGGGGATCGTGCCGGGCGATGGCGGCGCGTGGACGCTGCAGAAGATCGTCGGCTATTCCAAGGCGGCCGAACTGTTCCTGACCGGCGAGACGTTCGGCGCGGACTTTGCGCGCGAGATCGGGCTGGTCGGCAGCGTGGTGCCCGATGGCGAGGCGCTCGACGCCGCGCTGGCGATCGCTGAAAAGATCGCCGCCAACAGCCCGCGCGCGCTGCGGCTGACCAAGCGCCTGTTGCGTGAAGGCCAGCACGGCCGCGCGAATGACGTGCTCGAACTGTCGGCCGCCTATCAGGCGATCGTCCACGAAACGCAGGACCACAAGGAAGCCGTCAGCGCGCTGATCGAAAAGCGCGCGCCGGTGTTTACCGGAGACTGACGGGTGCCATGACCGGCGAACCCGGCTTCATCGCCGCCTTGCGCACCATGGCGCCGCACCCCGCGGCGCGCGGTCTGGCCGATGACGCGGCGGTGCTTGAACTGGGCGCCGTGGAACTCGTGCTGACCCACGACATGATGGTCGAAGGGGTGCACTGGCTGCGCGGTCAGGACATGACCGACATTGCGTTCAAGCTGGTCGCGGTCAACCTGTCCGACCTGGCCGCCAAAGGCGCGGAACCGCTGGGCGTGCTGCTGGGCTTCATGCTGGGAGAAAACGACGCGCAGTTCCTGCACGGGCTGGAACAGGCGCTGGCCGAATTCGGCGTGCCGCTGCTGGGCGGGGATACCGTGGGCGGCGGGGGCGGCGGCGCACGCGCCATCGGCCTCACCGCGATCGGCCGCGCCACCTGCCACCCGGTGCCGTCGCGCAGCGGCGCGCAACCGGGCGACGGCGTGTGGCTGACCGGTACGATCGGCGCAGCGATGCTGGGGTTCGAGGCGCTGCGCGATGCCGACGAATGGGGCGAAACCGCTGCGGCCGACACCCGCGCGTTTCGCCGCCCTTGCCCACGCCTGCGCGAAGGGCAGATGATCGCCCCGCTCGCCACCGCGATGATGGACGTATCGGACGGCCTGCTGCTTGACGCGTCGCGCATGGCCGACGCCAGCGGGGTGACCATCGCGCTCGACAGCATCGCGATTCCCTTTGCCGAGCGGCTCCCGCTAGATCGCCGCCGCGACGCGCTGGGCTGGGGCGACGATTACGAGCTGCTGTTCACCGCGCCGGAAACGTTCGCCCCGCCCTGCCCGGTCACACGCATCGGCACCGTCCTGCCACGGCGCGAAGTGCCTCTGCTGCTCGACGATGCGCCGGTCGAGGGCCGGTTGGGCTATCAGCACGGCGCTTAACCGCTATTTTGCAGGCCATGTGACGACTCTTGGGGTTGCAGCGCCCGATTTGTGCGCTAGCCTCTGCGCTTACCCGCACAAATGACGGGACCCGGCGCAAACGAGGCCCGGAAAAAAGGGGGACGATGTCGTGAATTTATTGATGATACCCATTCTATTCGGCCTGCTGGCCGTGGTCTACGGGTTCGTGACCAGCCGGCAGGTGCTCGGCGCAGACGCTGGCAATGCCCGCATGCAGGAAATCGCCGCCGCTATCCAGGAAGGCGCGCAAGCTTACCTCAAGCGCCAGTACACCACCATCGGCATCGTCGGCGTGGTCATGGCGATCATCGTCGCGCTGTTGCTCGGCCCCGTCTCCGCCACCGGCTTCGTCATCGGTGCGATCCTGTCGGGGCTGGCCGGGTTCGTCGGCATGAACATTTCGGTCCGCGCCAACGTGCGCACCGCTGCCGCCGCCCAAAAGGGCCTGCAGCAGGGCCTGACGCTGGCCTTCCGCGCCGGTGCGATCACCGGGCTGCTCGTGGCCGGGCTCGCGCTCCTCGCGATCTCGGTGTTCTTCTGGTATCTCACCGCCGTGGCCGGACACACGGTCGGCGGCACCGACCGGACCGTGGTTCAGGGCCTTGTCGCGCTGGCCTTCGGCGCCTCGCTGATCTCGATCTTTGCGCGGCTTGGCGGCGGCATCTTCACCAAGGCGGCCGACGTCGGCGCAGACCTTGTCGGCAAGGTCGAGGCCGGCATCCCCGAGGATGACCCACGCAACCCCGCCGTGATCGCCGACAACGTGGGTGACAATGTCGGCGATTGCGCCGGCATGGCCGCCGACTTGTTCGAGACGTACGTCGTCACCGTCGGCGCCACGATGGTGCTCACCGCGCTGCTGGTAAAGGGCATGGGCGATGGCTTGCTTGCGCTGATGACCATGCCGCTGCTGATCGGCGGCGTGTGTATCGTCACCTCGATCATAGGTACCTATTTCGTCCGTCTAGGTGGCGGCAAGAACATCATGGGTGCCATGTACAAGGGCTTCCTCGTCACCGCGATCCTGTCGGTCCCGGCGATCTGGTTTGCGATGACCATGGTCCTGAAAAACATGGGTGCGCCGATCGGCGATGGTGCCGCCAACGGCGGGATCACCGGCTATTCGCTGTTCCATTGCGCGCTGGTCGGCCTGGTCATCACCGGGCTGATCATCTGGATCACCGAATACTACACCGGCACCAACTACCGCCCGGTCCGCTCCATCGCCAAGGCTTCGGAAACCGGCCACGGCACCAACGTGATCCAGGGCCTGGCGATCAGCCTGGAATCGACCGCACTGCCTACGCTGGTGATCTGCGCGGGCATCATCATCGCCTATCAGCTCGCGGGCCTGATCGGCATTGCCTATGCCGCCACGGCGATGCTGGCGCTGGCCGGCATGGTCGTCGCGCTCGACGCCTATGGCCCGGTGACCGACAACGCGGGCGGCATTGCCGAAATGGCCGGCCTCGACGATGCGGTCCGTGAAAAGACCGACGCGCTCGATGCCGTGGGCAACACCACCAAGGCCGTGACCAAAGGCTATGCGATCGGATCGGCCGGGCTCGCCGCGCTGGTGCTGTTCGCCGCTTACACCAACGATCTCAAGGAGTTCTACCCGGACCTGTCGGTCAACTTCAGCCTTGAGAATCCTTACGTCATCGTCGGGCTGCTGCTCGGCGCACTGCTGCCGTACTTGTTCGGCGCAATGGGCATGACCGCCGTGGGCCGCGCTGCGGGCGACGTGGTCAAGGACGTGCGCGAGCAGTTCCGCGAGAATCCGGGCATCATGGCGGGCACATCGAAGCCCGACTATGCACGCACGGTCGATCTCGTCACCAAGGCGGCGATCAAGGAGATGATCATCCCGTCGCTGCTGCCGGTGCTTGCGCCGATCGTGGTGTACTTCGTGATCACCGCCGTTGCGGGACAGGCCAACGGCTTCGCCTCGCTCGGCGCGCTGCTTCTGGGCGTGATCGTCAGCGGCCTGTTCGTGGCGCTGTCGATGACCTCGGGCGGCGGCGCGTGGGACAACGCCAAGAAGTACATCGAAGACGGCAACCATGGCGGCAAGGGCTCCGAAGCCCACAAGGCCGCTGTCACGGGAGACACCGTGGGCGATCCCTACAAGGACACCGCCGGACCTGCCGTGAACCCGATGATCAAGATCACCAACATCGTCGCGCTGCTGCTGCTCGCGGCGCTGGCGGCACACGGCGCGGGGTAATTCCTGAGCCTCGCCGTCGGTGAAACGAACACCCCGTCCGGAGCAATCCGGGCGGGGTGTTCCGTATCCATCCCGTCGTCCCGGGCTCGACCCGGGACCGCTGGCAAGTATGCGCCCGCCCGCCAGCGGTCCCGGCTCAAGTCCGGGACGACGTTTTGCTTTCCAGCCTGACGGCTGGGGCGGCGGAGTCCTTTTTCCAGCCTCACGGCCGGCGCCGCACGGATCCGGCATTCGTTGGATCCGCAAACAACATTAACCGAACTTTCGCGCCTCGCCGCTACAAGCCGGTGACGTGACTGCCGAAGCCCTTCCCGACCGCCGCATCGAACGCCGGCTCCAGCCTGCTGCGGCGCGTGCCATGGCCGCTGGCGACTGTGCGCTGATCGCCAGCAGCTGGAAAAACTGGGCCGATGCCGAAAGCACCGCCCGCTGGGACATGCTGGCGCTGCACGCCGCGACGCCCAACCCGTTCTTCGAAAGCTGGTATCTGCTGCCCGCGCTGCGCCGCTTCGATCCCAAGGGCGAGGTCGAGATCCTGCGGCTGGAACACGGCGGCGAACTGGTCGCGCTGATGCCGCTGGCGCGGCGCTGGCGCTACACCCGCTGGCCGCTGCCGCATCTGGCCGCGTGGATGCACCCCAACTGCTTCCTCGGCGCACCGCTGGTCGCACCGGGGCATGAGCGTGCGTTCTGGCGCGCGTTCCTCGACTGGGCCGATGCCCACGGCGGACCTGCGCTGTTCGCGCATATCGCGCAGCTGCCGCTGGGCGGCGCACTGGCCGACAGCCTGTTTGCGCTGGGCAACGAGCAGGGTCGCACCGTGGCGCTGGTCCATCGCGAAGAGCGCGCGCTGCTGCAATCTGCGCTGTCGCCGCAGGACTATCTGCAACAGGCGGTCAACGGCAAGAAGCGCAAGGAATACCGCCGCCAGCACGCGCGCCTGTCCGAACAGGGCACGTTGCGCGTTGAACGCCATGCCGATTGCACCGGGCTGGCGGTGTGGATCGACCACTTCCTCGCGCTGGAAAAGGCGGGCTGGAAAGGCGAGGCCGGCAGCGCGATGGCCTGCGCTGACGAGACCGAACTGCTGTTCCGCGACGCGCTGCTCGCCGCCGGCAAGCGCAACCGGCTCGAACGGCTGAGCCTGACGCTCGACGGCCGGCCGATCGCGATGCTCGCCACGTTCGTGGCGGGTGTCGGCGCGTTTTCGTACAAGACCGCGTTCGACGAACGCTTTGCCCGCTTCTCGCCCGGCGTGCTGCTCCAGCTTGAAAACCTCGATCTGCTCAATCGCAACGGGCTCGACTGGTGCGACAGTTGCGCCGCCGCTGACCATCCGATGATCGATTCGCTGTGGACCGAACGCCGCGCCATCGGCCGCGTCTCGATCGCCATCGGCGGAGCCGCCCGGCGTGGCGCGTTCGAACGGCTGGTCGGGCTGGAACTGGCGCGCAACCCCACCGGGATCGCAGCACCGGCGACCTGACCACCGAGTTGACGCGTCCGGTCACGCGCCGCATGGACCGGCCATGACCGAACCTGCCGACACCCCCGCCCCCGCCATCACCCCGGAACGCCTGGTCTCGGGCCTGCTCCACCTGCTCGATGTGCAGGACCTCGGCGGTGACCGCTTCGAAGGGCGGCGCAAGCCCGGCGGGGTGGGCCGCGTGTTCGGCGGACAAGTCGTCGGCCAGGCGCTGGCCGCCGCCGAGCGTACCGTGGCGGCCGACCGCTCGGTCCATTCGCTCCACGCCTATTTCCTGCGCGGCGGCGATGAGGATCACCCGATCGACTTCCGGGTGGAGCGCGATCTCGACGGCGGCAGCTTTTCCAACCGCCGCGTGGTGGCAAGCCAGCTGGGCAAGCCGATCCTCAACCTCACCGCCTCGTTCCACCGCGTCGAGGACGGCGTCGCGCACCAGGACGCGATGCCGCACGTCCCCCCGCCCGAAGACCTGCCGAGCGAGGACGCGCTGCTCCGCCAGTACATCCACCTGATCCCGGAAGCGCGCCGCGAGATGCTGCTGCGCCCGCGCGCGATCGAGATCCGCCCTGCCGAGGCGCGCCACTGGATGGGCGCCGAGCCCGCCGCGCCGGTCTCGCACAGCTGGTTCCGCGCGGTCGCCCCGCTGCCCGACGATCCCAAGATCCACCGCGCGATCCTGGCCTATGCCAGCGATTTCAACCTGCTCGGCACCTGCACGCTGCCGCACGGCTTGAGCTGGACATTGGGCAACGTGATGGGCGTCAGCCTTGACCACGCGCTGTGGTTCCACGAACCGTTCCGCGCCGACGACTGGCTGCTCTACACCACCGACAGCCCGTGGGCCGGCCACGCCCGGGGCTTCAACCGCGGCAAGATCTTCACCCGCGACGGGCGGCTGATTGCCGACGTGGCGCAGGAAGGGCTGATCCGGCGGCTGCGCGGGTCCTAGAGGCCCGGCGATCGGGGTTCGCTATCTTCTCTATCTTTGCCCAAGTGGGTCTCGAATGATTCGTCGGGCGAGTCGCTTCGACCGGCACGATTGCCCATGCTAATCAAAGGGTTACGACAATGTCAAAGATCGCGCCGAGTCTAGGCGCGGCCGGGGCGTGTAGGACAGGGAAAACCGTGCCGCCGTCGCGGATCGCCAGCGCGCGACGAACCGCCCCTGACCCGCATCGGCGAAGCGACAAGCGGGCCAATCGCGATCGGAGCCAGCCGAACAAAAATGGTTAACCATTCCGCAATTCGATGCTGTTAGATCGAAAATCAGCTTCCACCCCTGGCTATTTTACGGACTGCTGCACCATATGGTCAACCTCACGACGATCCGAACAACGCGCATGCCATGGGTTGAAGTCGCTCGGTCGATCACGCCTCCTGTCATCTGGAGTTGGTTGTTCAGCCGCCTTGTCGTTCGCGATATTCCGGATTCGAACATGTACAAGCCCGGTTTTTCGCCGTGGCTGAATCCGTCGTTCCAGGACTTTTTTCACCAGCATGTCGAGCCGCATACCGTTGTGACCATGCCGCGAGCGTGGACACTTTGGCAGGGCCTCGGGCAGGCGCTGAATGTCCCGGGAGCGGTAATGGAGGCGGGCGTCTTCCAGGGCGGCACGGCTCGGCTTCTTCGCGAGGTGCTGGGCAAGCGAGCCGATCGCACGTTGTACCTGTTTGACTCTTTCGAAGGCATGCACAGCGTAACAGAACACAATGATCGCCACCAAGTGGGCGACTTTGCGGATACTTCAGTCGAAAGCGTTCGCAACGTGGTTGGAAGCGATCCATTCATCGACTATCGCAAAGGCTGGGTCCCTGACACGTTTGCGGGACTTGAACATGAGACATTCTGCTTCGCCCATATCGACCTCGATCTTTACCAAGGCGTAGTTGACACCTTGAATTTTGTTTACCCGCGGCTGTCGCGGGGAGGCATCATCGTGCTTGATGACTATGGCTTCGCATCATGCCCGGGCGCCCGTCGGGCGGTTGACGAATTCTTCGCCGACAAACCCGAACGGCCATTGGCCCTCCAAACGTGCCAGGCGTTAATTCACAAACTGTGATGGTACTGCGCGGGAGTCGGCGGCGCAGGCGGTCGACAAAATTGTCGTGTCCGGAAAGGCAGCCCTTGGCGTAACATCGCGGTTGGCTTCCGTTCGGTTAGGGCTGAACCGACGGCAGGTTTCGGCGCAGCGCACGCAAGGGCGTGATCGGCGGAAAATGGGACAAAGTTGTCGTCTAAGCAAGTCTGCTGAACGACAGCTACCGCTAGATCCGGCCGCTCGTCAGGCGATTTTCCGTCCTACCGCCCGCGGCGCAAATGGCGTGGGGTCCGGAACGTCTGAAAATAGTTTCAGGACTGGCAAACCGGAAATTGAACGGAGCGGGTTCAACTTGTCTTGGACGGTGCTCAGAAGCGAGCGTTTGCCGAAACCGGTTGATCCGCCGCCCTCCGAGAGATGCAACTGGCCGCGCCCATCGCTATCTGACAAGCCCATCCTATTGGGCCAGCGGTCTCTTTCAGACCTATGTGGCGTCGCGAACAAACGGCTGTAGCAGACCAGATGCCGCGCAAATCGTGACAAAGCCCGCCCGTCCTTTTTTTTGAGAAAGAAGGAAACAACCGGAACATCGCGATGGCGCGCCAAATGAGATTGTCCGGAAAGATGTCATCGCTTCTTATTCGACCGGGCATCCCTAAGCTTGAGCTCAATCAGTTTCTTTTTGCTTTCAGATGAAATCACGAAGTCTTGCACACTGTCTAAATCACGAAAACACGATCCAACCTTGAGAAGGTGGCTCAAAATATGATTTTCAAGATCGACAGTTATGCCATTATCTTTTTTACAGCGATACAAATGATCAAATGCGGTCAGGAGAACGAGGTGAAATCCTGGAACATCCTTAAGTAATCTTAATGATCCTTCCGACATTAAGTGCCGAAAGGCATATGGAGTAAGTATCCACGATTTATCTTTAGCATTCCAATCAGATTTTTTCAGATCGCAGCAGCGAATCATGGAAACCAGTGCCGAAAGATAATACGATGATATTTTACTGGAGCGAGCCAGGGAGGAGTAACAAGATGATATTAAAGAATCGACCAGCCTCTGCTGACCTGAGTATTGTGGAATGCCTTCATCCTCGCTATCTCCTACTTCAAAAGAGGAGTAAGAAAAATCAAAGGTAGCAACCGCATTTACTTTCTTCCCGTTTGCCGAAATGTAGAAGCTATCTACCAAATATTTACGGCAATCTTGCTGAAACTGCACCTCTAGTGAATCGATATTCTTCGACAGCTCTTCCTTCTTTGTCGCAGATTTTTCGCTCTTTAACCTTTCTCGCACTTCTTCATGTCTGGGCTTTTTGAGATCTACGACGCCGCCCACTCCCTTGAACACAGATTCTGCCTGATAGGCCTCTGGGGCGACTCCTGCGAACTTGTAGGTAACAAAAGTGCCGAGAGGCTTTATCTTTAGCTCATTACCGTCATCGACGACGATTTTCCCTGGCAGAAATGAGCAACGGAAATATGCATCTGCCTGGAATAACTGGTTCCTCACTCTGATAAAAAATGGATAAAAAGAATCGAATTTCCGACAAGTAAAAAATGCACCATCGCTGAAAGCAAAGCAATCGCCATCAAATTCATGTATGAAATCAGCAAGTGCCGAATGAAAGCTGTCGAGATATATCTGAAGGTCCTGAGAACTTAGTCGAGCAATATCTCGGGTTCCCAGAAGATCTATATATCCAGACCACGACATCATATTTCTCCGCTTGCGATGTCGATATTAGTCGAGCCGATTGTTAGCCAAAACGCTTTGAAATGACCTGACTTCAGAATGGGCCGGATGACGCTTTGCCTTGCCTCAAATTCCTTCGTCGTCAGAAGAGCGAATGCGTTGCGCCTGGCCCTCTCTCCAACCACCGACTTTATCCGATCGCGTAGTGAGGGGGATTTTCGGGTCACAGACGCAGACGCAAGGACTATGAGGACATAGGTTCCGTCCGGCAATCTGGCCAGGGCCTTCTCGATCTTGGCGAGCGGTAGTTGACCGCCCAAACCTGGAGCCGTTCGCAGATTTGCAACCGCTCTCTTCGTCTTCACCGAGGGCAACTGGGATTGCGGTTTGAGCCACTGACTGAATGCAAACCATCTTTGATACGCTGCTTGCGCTCTCCTGGCAGTATCTGCCAAAGGCAGCCTATCGAGGGAGGATAGCGTTACGTAGCCGGCAGAGCGGGTCACATCATCAAGCCAAGCCGCTGACATATTCTGACGGAAGTAGGTCACCTTTCGCTTGTAGAGGCCTGAAACGCCTTCGCGAGCGACGATCAACCCGACAGGCCCGGTCTGCGAGAAGAAATTCCCCAGGGTCACGTCGATGATCAAATCCTCAAGCAGCCGCTCGGCATTTTCCTCCGCAATGGTAAAGGATGCTCGAACGCCCCCTCCACTGCCGCGAACGATGTTCTGCGTGGAAGTGCCAGCTTCCGTGATCAGGACGCAGAGCTTGGAGCCTTCGAGGGCTGGCGCAAGTTTTTTGGCATTCAATGCCGCCCGAGAGAAAATAATTCTGAGCTCGGGGAGGAGGCTCCCTGAAAACAGGGCTTCGGCCACCTTCGCCTCTGAGCGGCCTCCAAGCGAAATCGGTCGGAGTTGAAACTCGATCCGCGGGATCGTAGGCTGCTCAGCGGTAATGGCATCTATGACGCCTTTTGCCCTCGCCTCGATCTCCCGCACCTTGGATGTCGGAAAAAGGCGGTGGTCGTTAGAAATGATCATATAACCTTGACGTGGCATTCTTGGCCCTTCTTTTCGGGTGTTCTGACAATGGCGAAAGGGGGGATTGGCGCAGTTGGTAACGCCTACGCGAACGCATCGCCAACTTTGGGGCGTTAAGTCACTGAAGCGAAAACCATGAGAGCGATCACGGAAACCGCCTATAGTCTGGCTCAACAAATCATAGCCCCCCAGCCACGACTCAAACCCTCGCAAGGAGATTTCGTGAATTTGTCACGATATCTTTCGCCAAGCAAGTGCGCGAGCGAGAGATTGAAGAGAATGGTCGAACCTGACCAAAAAAATAGTTAAGCTCTTTGCTCCAGCACCTTTTCTTGGTGCGATTCGCTTCGAGAATGCATTGCAGTCGCGGCGGCTCGGGCACAACGCCATGGTCGGTCCTGCGCCTGCGCAGATAGCAATCAAACTTGGCCGTAACGTCTCATGAACGAGCGGAAAGTTTCGATGGCTCAATTCGACACTCAGAACCGCTGCTTTGGCGGCTGCTACAGACAGACAGCTTCATGACCCTCGGTCGGCGGCTCCTGTCAGATTCGGACATTCGCGCCGTCATCGGGGAACGGCGATTTCTGGTCGCAAGCAGCCTTACGGGCAATGGTTCCCTTTGTGATCTTGTCCGGAAAGGCCGCTTCCGGCTCGGCAATTCGCATGGCTGACGTTCGGGTGCACCGGTTGCAGACCCTTGGCCTGTCCGCCATCCGTCGCCCCAGCGCAGGCTGGGGCCTATCCGGGCTCTCGGGCTTGCATGACGGCCGCGCGCGTTCGTGAGGGGGATTGGGCCCCAGCCTGCGCTGGGGCGCCGGGAGCGGTTCCTGCCGGTCCTGCTCCCGATTTCGTCATGCTGAACGTATTGCAGCATCTATCGGGCAGAACAGCATGCCAGCGATCGGGCGGCGCTGGCAGAACTGGCGGGAACCCGACCGAAGGGCTCGGCAAGACAGCGGTGTGCGGGCGGAGAAATGGATCCTGACCCACGTTCAGGATGACGCTGGAATGGGCAGGTCCGTTCCTGTCCGGTTCCCTCCCTCATCCAGGAAGGTTCACGAACTTTCGTCCCCTCACCCGCCCGGGTGGTAGAAATCGTACACCGTCTGCGCCACCGCCGCGCTGACGCCGGGCGATTTCTGCAGGTCTTCCAGACTGGCGGCGCGCACCTTGCCGGCGGTGCCGAAGTGCAGCAGCAGCGCGCGTTTGCGTGCCGGGCCGATGCCGGGAATTTCGTCCAGCGGGCTGGCGGTGATCGCGCGGCTGCGCTTGGCGCGGTGCGCGCCGATGGCGAAGCGGTGGACCTCGTCGCGCAGCACCTGCAAGTGGAACAGCAGCGGCGAATTGACCGGCAGCGTCTTTTCGCGCCCGTCGGGGAAATGGAACACCTCGCGCCCCTCGCGCCCGTGGTTCGGGCCCTTGGCGATGGCGATCAGCGGCACATCCTCGATGCCGAGTTCCTGCAGCGCATCGCGCACCGCGCTCATCTGGCCCTTGCCGCCGTCGATCAGCACGAGGTCGGGCCAGGTGCCGCCCTGCCGGTCGGGATCTTCGGCCTGTGCGCGGCTGAAACGGCGGTCCATGACCTCGCGCATCATCGCGAAATCGTCGCCCGGCGCGGTCTCGTCGCGCTTGATGTTGAACTTGCGGTACTGGCCTTTCATGAACCCGTCGGGGCCGGCGACGACCATCGCGCCCAGCGCATTGGTGCCCTGGATGTGGCTGTTGTCGTACACCTCGATGCGCTGCGGCACTTCGGGCAGTTCGAAGAATTCGGCCAGTTCGCGCATGGTGCGCGCCTTGGTGCCGCTTTCGGCCAGCCGCCGTTCCAGCGCCTCGATCGCATTGCGCGAGGCCTGTTCCATCAGCCGCTTGCGATCGCCGCGCTGGGGCATCGAAATCTCGACGCGTCCGCCCGCACCCTCGCGGAACGCCTCGGCCAGCAGCTCCGCCTCGGGCAGCACGCGATCGACCAGGATGCAGCGCGGCGGCGGCACTTCCTCATAGAACTGGGCGAGGAAGCTGGTCATCACCTCGTCCTCGCCCAGCCCTTCGGTGTGGCTGGGGAAGAACGCGCGGTGGCCCCAGTTCTGGCCGCCGCGAATGAAGAACGCCTGGATGCCGATGGTCCCGCCCTTGGCCGCCATCGCGAAGATATCGGCATTGCCCAGCCCTTCGGCGTTGATCGCCTGGCTGCCCTGGATGAACGTGGCCGCGCGCAGCCGGTCGCGCAGCATCGCCGCACGCTCGAAATCGAGCGCGGTGGCGGCGTCCTCCATCTGCGAGGCGATCTTGGCCTGCACCGCGCCGGACTTGCCGCCGAGGAAGTCCTTCGCCTCGCCCACCAGCTCGGCATAGTCCTCCTCGCTGATCCGCCCCACGCACGGCGCCGAGCAGCGCTTGATCTGGTAGAGCAGGCACGGCCGGTCGCGGCGGCTGAAGAACCCGTCGTTGCAGCTGCGCAGCAGGAACAGCTTCTGCAGCGCGTTGATCGTGGTGTTGACCGACCCGGCGCTGGCGAACGGGCCGTAATAGTTGCCCTTGGCGCGCCGCGCACCGCGATGCTTGGTGATCCGCGGGAACGCATGATCGGCGCGCAACAGGATGAACGGGAACGATTTGTCGTCGCGCAGCAGCACGTTGTACGGCGGGCGGTAGCGCTTGATCAGCTGCGCTTCGAGCAGCAGCGCCTCGGCTTCGGAATTGGTGGTGACGATCGTCAGGCTGCGCGTCTGGCTGACCATGCGCCGCAGCCGGCTCGACAGGCGATCGACCTGCAGGTAATTCGCCACGCGGTTCTTCAGCGCGCGCGCCTTGCCGACATACAGCACATCGCCGCGCGCATCGTGCATGCGATAGACGCCGGGCTTGGGCTTCAGCGTCTCCACCACTTCGCGCAGCGCGGCGACGCCCGCGTCGAGGTCGGGTGTGCCCGACCCGCGCACGGTGTACGTCGCCGCATCCTCGTGGAAGCGATCGTCCTGGCGGTCGGGAGGGGAGTGCGGATCGCGAGCCATTGATCGCCCCAGATAGTGCGGCCGGAACGGTTTGGGGAGTGGGCTGTGACACGCAGCCGTGGGCAAGCGGTCAGAACTGCTTGCGGAACTCCACGCTGATCACCCGTCCGCGCGGATCCTCGTAGCCCGGCTGGTAGGCCAGCGGCACCACGCCGTTGCCGTCGGTCACGCGCTGCTGGGCATCGAACACGTTGTTCAGGCGCAGCGACAGGCGGGCGCCCTTGAAGAACGGCACGGCCTCGACCAGCTGTTTCTTCTGGCCGAGATCGGCGAACACCCGCAAATCGAACGTGGCGATCGGCGCGAACGTGAGGCGGGTCGATCCGGGCAGCCCGCTGGCCTCGATATGGCTGCCGCCGGTGTAGTTGCCCGACAGGCGCAGGCCCAGCCCGCGATAGAACCCGCCGCCTTCCATCGTGATAGTATGCCGCGCCACGCCGCCGCCGCTCAGCGCGTCGCCGTTGAGCAGGTCGAGCACCGGGCCGCCGGGGGTGAGCTGCGCCGTGCTTTGGAACTGGATGGTGTGATAGAGCGACAGGTTCCAGCGCCCACGACCATCGCCGCCGCCGCCGGGGCCTCCACCACCGGGACCGCCCGGACCGCCGCCGCCAAAGCCGCCGCGTCCCCCGCCGCCGCCACCGCCGCCGAAACCGCCACGCGGTCCGCCGGCGCCCCCTCTGCCCCCACCACCAGCCCCCATGGCACCGCCGAAGCGGCCCTGGCGGGCGTTGGGATCGGGCTTTCCGAACGAGCCCGACAAGTTGATCCCGTAGCGCAGCCGCGAGCCGGTGGTGCCGGCATACGTCACCGAGCGTTCGTCGATCGATACGATCTGCCCAGCGGCATCGCGCACCACCCGACCCGGGAACGCCGCCTCGACCGCCGGGGTCAGCAGCGGAAAGCCGTTGGTCGTGTTGCTGCTGCGATTGCGGAAGTACTCGGCGATGAAGTTGGAATTCTTGAGGAACGGCAGCTGCCAGTTGACCGCGAACTTCCAGTCGCGCTGGCTTTCCTTGAGCAGCGCCGCATTGCCGCCGGTGGTCACCGTGGCGAGCACGGTCTGGCCGCGCGTGAAGTCGTACACCGCCACGCCGGGCGTCACCACCACCGGCCCGCCCAGCGCGGTCAGCGAAGGCGCGGCGTCGCTGGCGATGTAGGTCGCCTGCAGCGACAGCGTGGACGTGGGCGACCAGGTCAATCCGGCGCCGTAATCGTACAGCGTGCCGAAGTCCGACAGATGGTGGGCCTCGCCATTGAAATTGAGCGAGATGTCCCCGGCCCCGGCCAGGAAACCCTCGCGCCGGCTGGTGATCGGCACGTCGAGGCTGAACCCGGCTTGCGCATCGCCGCGCTTGAGGTTGGTCGCCACGCCGGGGTTGCGCGTGTCGTTGCTGGCGATCGCCGAGTAGGCGAACCCGGTCTTCACCGTCAGCGACAGCTCGCCACCGGGCAGGCGTGCGGGTCGCCCGGTGAGCGTGACGAGGCTGGTGGCGGTGTCGGTGCGACTGCGCGCGATGTCGGCGGGGGCAGCGACGATCGCGCCGGCCGGCAGCGCACCGTTGGCCGCCAGCGTGCCCGCGCTGACCAGCCCCTGCAGCGCCGAAAGATCGGCGCGCCGGTCGATCGTGCTGTCGGTGGCAACGTGCGTGTAATCGGCGGTGGCCGCCAGCTGCCAGCTGCCCAGCGGCTTGTTAAGCGCCGCGCCGGTCTGCGCCGTGGTCGAGCGCACCACGCGGCCAAGCGGCGTCGGCGCCAGCGTGGTGCGGGTGACCGCCGATCCATCGCCGCCGACCAGCGTCACCGTGTTCAGCCCATTGAGCGTGCGCGCCACGTCGCGGGTGAGCGCCGCGTTGACGCTGATCGATCCGCCGCCGCCGATCCCGCGCGAGATATTGCCGTTGAGCGAGGCCGACTTGTCATCGGCGACGAGCGTGCGGTAGGCGGCCGGATCGGGATCGCCCGCCACCAGCGCGCCGGCAGTGCCGGTCTGGATGATGCCGCGCTCTGCCTCGGTCAGCGGAGTCGTCCGCTCGACATGGCCGGTCAGGTTGATGCGCGAACTGCCCGCGATCTTGACCAGCGAGGCCTCCAGCTCGGGGTTGCTGGTCCCGCCGCCGGTGGCGATGGCGTCCTGCGCTTCCACCGTGATGCTGCGGAAATTGTCCTTGAGGATGAAGTTGACCACACGCTGGTCGGGCCGGAAGCCGTATTTCAGCGCCACTTCCTCGGGCAGCACCTCGACCTTGCGGATCGCTTCGGGCGGATAGTTGCGCAATTCGCGGAAGCTGGAAATCCGCTGGCCGTTGAGCAGCACCACCGGCGCGCCGTCACCGCGTCCGCGGCCCGAACCCGTCTGCGGCGAGATCGCGGTCAGCAGGTCCTGGATCGAGCTGGCGCCGTAGGACGCGACCTGCTCCTCGTCGATCTCCACCACCGGCGGCTCGGCGGAGTTGACCTGCCCCTTCAACCGCGTCGCGACGACGAGGATTTCGTTGGGCTTGGCGGTGAGGCTTTCATCCGGCGCATCGGCAGTGGGCGGCACGGCCGATTCGCCACTGGCAGGCGCAGCGGTGGTCTCCTGCGCCATAGCGGGCGCGAACGGGACGGCGAGGGCCAGCGCCGCGAGCGACACCGAAGAACGGATCATGACGATTTCAAGCCTTTAACATGGGGCGCCGTGCGACACCCGAACGTGCCCCCGACAACTTTCTGCTGGCCGCATGGGTCCCGCCGCTCAATCCGCAAAGGGTAACAAATTGTCGCTGCGCACCGCCGCCGTTGCCGGTTTCGACCACATATGCGGACAGGCTTTCCTTTTCGCGCTTGCGCCGCTATGGGCCGGGCGCGCGCTGGCTTGCGCGCCGTATGAAAGGCTACCTACCCCGCCTATGGCGAAAGAAGAACTCCTCGAGATGCGCGGCACGGTCGTTGAACTGTTGCCCAACGCGATGTTCCGCGTGCGCCTCGAAAACGATCACGAGATCCTGGGCCACACCGCCGGCAAGATGCGCAAGAACCGCATCCGCGTGCTGGTGGGCGACGAAGTGCTCGTCGAGCTGACCCCTTACGACCTCACCAAGGGTCGCATCACCTACCGGTTCATGCCCGGCCGGGGCGGCCCCGGCCAGTTCTGAGGACTGAACCGTGACCGGGAGCCACACCGCTCCTGCTCCGCCGCTGATCCTCGCCTCTGCCAGCCCGCGACGGCTGGACCTGCTGGCGCGCCTTGGCGTGACGCCCGATCGCGTGCTGGCCACCGACATCGACGAGAGCCCGCGCCAGGACGAGCAGCCGCGCGCCCACGCCATCCGCCTCGCCGCCGAGAAAGCGCGCGCCGCCGCCGGCCAAGTCCCCGGCGCGATCGTGCTGGCGGGTGACACCGTGGTCGGCGCCGGCCGCCGCATCCTGCCCAAGGCGGAGGACGCCCAGACCGCGCGCCGCTGCCTCGAACTGCTCTCGGGCCGCCGCCACCGCGTGTTCTCCGCGCTCGCCCTCATCACCCCCGACGGCCAGCTGCGCGAGGCGCTGAGCGAGACGATCGTGCGCTTCAAGCGGCTGACCACCGACGAAATCGATCATTACATCGCGGGCGACGAATGGCGTGGCAAGGCCGGCGGCTATGCCATCCAGGGCAGCGCCGAAGGCTTTTGCGCCTGGCTTGCGGGCAGCCATTCGGGCGTGATGGGCCTGCCATTGTACGAAGCGCGGCGGCTGCTGCTCGCGGCGGGCCTGCGCCTTGGCTGAGTGGCTGGTCGAGGCCGGCATCGGCGAGGACCGCGCGATCCTGCTCGATCGCGGCGAAATCCGCGCCGCGCGGATCGACTGGGGCGACGCCGCCGGAACCTTGCGCCCGGGCCTGGTCGCGCAAGCCCAGATCGTGGCGCGCGCCGCATCCAGCCGGCGCGGCACCGCGCGCTTTGCCGATGGCGCGCAGGCGCTGGTCGATGCCCTGCCCCCCGAAGCCACCGAAGGCTCGCACCTGATGTTGCGCGTCACCCGCGCCGCCATTGCCGAGCGCGGCCGCACCAAGCTGCCCCACGCCCGCCCCGCCCCGCGCGACACGCCCCGCCCCGCGCCCGGCTTGCTCGACACCTTGCGCGCCGGCACGGACCCCGTCCGCCTGCTGCCGGTGACCGACCGCGCGTTCGATGACGCCGACTGGGACGAGCTGGTCGAACAGGCGCTGACCGGCGAGATCGCGTTCACCGGCGGCAGCCTGACCATCAGCCCGACCCCGGCGATGACGCTGGTCGATGTCGACGGCACCCTGCCCCCGCGCCAGCTGGCGCTGGCCGCCGCCCCCGCCATCGCCGCCGCACTGGGACGGCTCGACCTTGGCGGATCGGTCGGGATCGACTTTCCCTCGCTCGCCGAAAAGCGCGACCGGCACGCAGTGGACGAGGCCATCGCCGCAGCGCTGGCGCAAGTGCCCGATGGCTGGCGTGGTGAGCGCACCGCGATGAACGGCTTCGGCTTTGTCCAGCTGGTGTCGCGGCTGGAACGCCCCTCGCTCGTCGCGCTGCTCGCCCGCCGTCCCGCGGCCGCTGCCGCACGGATGCTGCTGCGCAAGGCCGAGCGCGTGGCCGAGCCGGGCCGCCTGCTGCTCACCGCGCATCCCGCCGTGATCCGCGCGACGCCCGCCCACTGGATCGACGAACTGGCGCGCCGCACCGGCCGCCTGATCGAATGGCGCGAGCAGCCGGGGCTTGCCCCCGCCGCCGCTTTCGCGCAGGCGCTGGCCACATGAGCCCGACTCCCGAACCAAGCCCGCGCGTCCGCACCTGCCCGATCTGCGGCAAGCCGCGCAGCGCCGAACACGCCCCGTTCTGCTCCACCCGCTGCCGCGACCGCGATCTGGTAAAGTGGCTCGACAACGGCTACGCCCTGCCCGTTGCGCCGACCGAGGCCGAGGACGAAACCTGAGGGGTTTTGTTGGTTGAGGCCAAAGGGGCTGGACAGATTGCGCGCACCTCGCCATAGGCGCGCTTCCCATCGCTCGCCGGTCCTCAACGGGCCGTCGCTGGGGGCGATGCCCGGGTAGCTCAGTTGGTAGAGCACATGACTGAAAATCATGGTGTCGGCGGTTCGATTCCGTCCCCGGGCACCACTTGCCTGATCGCCACTGGCCGCCAAAGCTTGCAAAAACCCCAGAAATCTGCCAAAAATGTCACCGGCTTAACCGCCGGGGTTCACCTCTGTTCGCCTGCAATCGGGTGATTCTGGGGGCCACGCTGGGGGCCACTTCGAATTGATCGAAAGGCGTGGCCCCCAAATGGCACTGAACATCACCACCATCCGCAACGCGAAGCCCAAGGCGAAGCCGTATAAGCTGACCGATGAAAAGGGTCTGTTCCTGCTGGTGCAGCCATCAGGCGGGATGCTCTGGCGGTTCAAGTTCCGGACTGATGGCCGCGACGGAGCGGGCAACCCCAAGAAAGTTGAGAAAAAGCTAGGCCTAGGTACGTTTCCGGACGTGGGCTTGAAGGATGCGCGCGATCTACGCGACGACGCCCGGGCGCTGCTGGCGAAAGGCATCGATCCGGCAGACAAGAAGCGCAAGGACCTTCACACCGCCAAGGTCAGCGCTGCCAACTCGTTCGCGTCTGTAGCGCAGGCCTACATCGACAAGTGCAAGCGTGAGGGCCGCGCCGAAGCTACCACCACCAAGCAGGAATGGCTTCTGAAGCTGGTAGATCGGGCAATCGGTCAACGGCCTATCGGCGAGATTGAACCGTTTGAAATGCTTGAAGCCGTGCGCAAGTACGAGACAACTGGCCGCACCGAAGCCGCACACCGCGCGCTGCAATTCTCCAGCCAAGTTTTCCGCTTCGCGATTGCCAATCAGTTTGCCGCCTCCGATCCGACGCGCGATCTGCGCGGTGCGTTGACCGCCCACAAAGCCAAGCACCACGCGGCAATCCTCGATCCGCAGAAAGCGGGCGAACTATTGCGTGCGATGGATGGCTACGAAGGCGGTCCGGTTACAAAGTCCGCGCTGCAGTTATCCGCGTTGCTATTCGTCCGCCCGGGCGAACTTCGCCAAGCCGAGTGGTGCGAGATCGATACTGCCGCGAAGGTCTGGCGCATTCCGGCGGACAAGATGAAGGGGCGACTCGAACACGTCGTTCCCCTGTCCACGCAAGCGCTGGCTATCTTGGATCAGATGCGAGGTTTGACTGGCGACGGGCGCTACGTTTTCCCGTCGATCCGCACCTATGCCCGCCCCATGTCGGAAAACACCGTCAATGCGGCGCTGCGCAGATTGGGATACTCTGGCGACGAAATGACAGCGCACGGCTTCCGCGCCATGGCCAGCACGTTGTTGAACGAATCAGGCAAGTGGTCGTCCGACGCCATCGAACGCGCGCTGGCGCATAAGGACAAGGACGCAGTGCGAGCAGCCTACCATCGCGGTGCGCATTGGCAGGAACGGGTTGAAATGGCCCAATGGTGGGCCGATCATCTGGGCACGTTGCGAACCGGGGCCGAAATAATACCGCTGGGCCGCAAACGCCATTGAAGCGATTTATGCCCACGCTTGAGTAAGCGCGTTTCTTCCGCTCTACCGATACCATGGTGGAGCAATGGATTTCGGCTATAACAGCTGCAAAAGTCGCGGAAAACTCGCAGGCGCTCCTTTCACGGCTGCGCGACGGCCTGATCGCGGCGCGTGCCGAACGGTTTGTCGTGGAAGGGGAGCCAACAAAATCCCGCGCAATCCCTGCGAATTTCTGGACTGACGACCGCTACAACGATCTAACCCAGGATTGGGAATCGGGCGATTTTGCAAGTGATGCATTTGAGGGGGACTTAGAAGCGCGCGCCTATGGCGTTACCTTCGGCCTAGCTGGCATTCTGAACCTTCGGCCAGCCGAAGAACGGGCGTTACTCGCTCGGTCGCTGTCCGTGGCGGGTAATCCGGATTGGCTTTCAGCCAAGGTCGCGCGAAATCTCGCCTTCACCGAATATCATGCAACCGGATTGGGAGCGGGCACCGAGATCATCGCGCAGGCTCGCCTTGGCTTCATCGCGTCTCGCGCCGTGCTTGCTCAAGGTTCGGTTGCTGGTCGCGACGAATATGATTGGTCATGGCAGGAACGAGAGTGGGACATTGAGCCGTGGTTCTGGACCAACTTTACGTCGCCCAACCAAAGTGCCCAAGTTTGGGAAACAGGAATGTTTTCTGGCCGGGGCATCGGACCGCACGGAATTCGCTGGATCACTTTAAGCGGTGTGCATTTCTATCGGCCCTCCCTCGCCTCGCTTGGACCGGCCAAGGAAGCCGCCTTATTGACTGACCCGATTCGTCGAGGTCGCAAGCAGGAATACGATTGGGACGCCGCCACCACGGCGATCTGGGGCCAAATTTTCCGTGCGGAACTCATTCCTGATAATCAGGCCCAAGTGGAGAAAGCATTCCAGCGCCATCTCGAAAAAGCCGACAAAGAACCTTCTGAAAGCACGGTTAGGCCTTATGCAAGTCGACTGTGGAAAGAGTTCAAAAAGTAGGCTGAAAATTCCGTTCCGTTGAATTGCTGGCCTATTTTCGGCCCTTTCGTCCGACTTAGGCGCGAAATTCCCCGATGTTTGCTGCCAGTCGCTGACAATCGCCAGCGACATGGGAGTACACCTATGGAACGCCTCGCCTACTCCATCAATGATACCGCCCGGCTGCTTAGTCTCGGTCGAACTTCCGTTTACGCAATGATCGCTGACCATCGGCTGGAGTCCTTCAAGTGGGGCCGCCGTACGCTGATCCGTGCGGAATCGATCAAGCGCCTGATCGAAGCGCAGGATTGATCCGATGCCAGCTCGCCGGATCAATCCCTTTCGCGTCAGGATGCATCGCAGCTACAGCGTGCAGGAGTTGGCGGCCTGCTGTGGTGTCCACAAGAACACGGTGCGCAATTGGCAGGCCAATGGACTGGAAGCCAATGAGCCACGGAGGCCCTACCTGTTTCAAGGCGAACGGGTTCGTGCCTTCCTGACGAAGGCGAACGCCAAGCGGAAGTCCCCCTGCACACCCGGGACCATCTTTTGCTTCCGCTGCCGTGCCCCACGGGCACCTGCGTTGGCGATGGTTGAATACACCCCGCACAGCCCCACCGGCGGCAATCTGCGCGCCTTATGCGACCACTGCGAGGGCTTGATGCATCGCCGGGTCCGCAAGGCCGATCTGGCCAGCGTCATGCCGGGAATCGCCGTCCACATTACGGAAGGCCAGCCACGCCTAATTAGCCGCCCCTCACCCTCCACCAACTGTGACTTTCAAGGGAGTTGATCGATATGCCCAAACACAACGCCGCAAATGAGCGGATCAAGCGCGACTATTTCCGGTATCTGAAGGACGCACGCGGTCGCGACGACGCCACGATTGATTGCGTCGCAAAGGCGCTATCTCGCTTCGAACTTTCGACCGGCGCTAAGGACTTCAAGCGCTTTCACCGCGAACAGGCGATGGCCTTCAAACGCCGATTGGCCGAGATGAATAGCGCCCGGACTGGCGAAAGGCTGAGCAAGGCGACGTTGCTTTCCACACTTCGCGATCTGAAGGCCTTCTTCTTCTGGCTGGCGCACCAGCCGGGCTACAAGTCGCATATCGAATATGCCGGGTCGGACTATTTCAACCTTTCCGAAAAGGACGTGAACATCGCCCGCGCCCGCCGCGAGCAGCCGGTCCCGAGGCTGGAGCAGGTTCACCACGTACTGTCAGTCATGCCCACTGAAACCGTGCTGGAGCGGCGCGACCGTGCACTGATCGCCTTCGCCGCCATAACCGGCGCGCGGGTCAATGCGCTCGCCTCGTTCCAGCTTGGCCACGTCAACTTCGGGGGTGGCTATGTCGAGCAGGACGCGCGCGTGGTCCACACCAAGTTCGCCAAAACCTTCCGCACGTATTTCATGCCGGTGGGAGGCGAAGCGCTGGAGATCGTCGGCACATGGACCCAGGAACTGCGCGAAGCCCACCTTTGGGGATCGGCGGATGCACTTTTCCCCGCCACCGCTATGACAGTGGGCGAGAGCGGCGGCTTTGTCGCGTCGGGTTTGCAGCGCCGCGCATGGTCCACAACCGAGCCGATCCGCGAAGTTTTCCGCAAGGCCTTCGCAGCGGCTGGCCTGCCCTACTTCAACCCGCACAGCTTCAGGAGCATGCTTGTCCGTCATGCCATGACGCTGAACCTGTCGCCTGAACAGATGAAAGCATGGTCGCAGAATTTGGGACATGCTGACGTGCTGACTACGTTCACCAGCTATGGAAACGTCCCGGTCTATCGGCAGGGCGAACTGATCCGCGCCGTGGCCAAGACGGCAGGTCATTCAACGTTTCCATCCGATCTGATCGAACTGGCGCGCCGCATCGTGGACGAAAGCAATTAAATCAATTGGCCAACGTGCCGTTGCGGCCCGCGAGCCAGCCGGTATCTTGCGACAATGTGCAACCACTACCGAAACCACCCGGACGCCATTTCGACATGGCAGGAATATATCGGCTGGGATTTGTATGACCGGCTGCCGGAGCCGGACCTGTGGCCCAAACGCCAAGCCTTGGTGGTGCGCATCGTTGATAACCGCAAGGCGCTGGACAGTATGGCATGGGGCGTGCCGTTGACGCTGCCGGGCAAGCGACCGGGAACGACGATAACCAAGCACGTCACCAATGTCCGCAATCTGGCCAGTCCGTATTGGAAATCGCTGCTGGCAGCGCCAGCGCAACGCTGTCTTGTGCCGTTCACGTCTTTCGCAGAGCCGAAGCTGAACGCGGGGCGGGAGGAACATTGGTTTGCAGTAAAGGATGGCCCCCTGTCCGCCTTTGCGGGCGTCTGGCGGGCAACCGGGGCCGGTCATGCCTTTGCCTTCCTGACTTGCGAACCCAACCCGCTGGTCGCGCCGCTGCATCCCAAGGCGATGCCGGTGATCCTCCACCCCGGAGACTATGACCGATGGCTGTCAACGGACTTTGCCGATGCCTGCACGTTGGCCGCGCCGTTCCCATCGCAGTTGATGATCATGGAATAGCGCGCGGGTTCACCGACTACCGCCCCGCCGTTTCCCTTATCCCCTTGGCGACCAACCGAACGCGCTGCTAAGCCCCCGCCATGTTTGAACAGACCTTCCGAAACATCGACGACGTCCTGCGTAAAGAGGCCGGTTGCACCACCGAACTGGATTACACCGAACAGACCAGCTGGATTCTGTTTCTCAAATACCTCGACGAGCTGGAGGTGGACCGCGCGCTGGATGCGGAACTGCGCGGCAAGCCCTATGCGCCGATCATCGATGCCGCCCACCGCTGGAGCAAATGGGCAGCGCCCAAGGATGCGGCGGGCAAATTCGATCACAACGCGGCGCTGACCGGGCCGGACCTGATCGATTACGTGAACGTCACGCTGTTCCCGTACTTGCAGGGGTTCAAGCAGCGCGCGCCCGCGCCCGATACCATCGAATACAAGATCGGCGAGATTTTCGGCGAGATCAAGAACCGCTTCAACTCGGGCTATTCGCTGCGCGATGCGCTGGAGCTGATCGACGGGCTGTCATTCCGCAGCCAAGACCAGAAGCACGAGCTTTCGCACCTGTATGAAGCCAAGATCAAGAACATGGGCAACGCCGGGCGCAACGGCGGGGAATACTACACCCCGCGCCCGCTGATCCGCGCGATGATCAAGGTGGTGAAACCGCAGATCGGCGACAAGATTTACGACGGCGCGGCGGGTTCGGCTGGCTTCCTGTGCGAAGCCTATGACTTCATGAAGCCGCTGGCGAAATCGACCGGCGACCGTGAAACCCTGCAAACCCGCACGTTCTACGGCAAGGAGAAGAAGTCGCTCGCCTATGTGATCGCGATCATGAACATGATCCTGCATGGCATCGAAGCGCCCAACATCCTGCACACCAACACGCTGGGCGAGAACCTGAACGATATTCAGGAGAAGGACCGCTACGACGTGATCCTGGCCAACCCGCCGTTCGGTGGCAAGGAGCGGCCCGAAATCCAGCAGAACTTCCCGATCAAGACCGGGGAAACCGCCTTCCTGTTCCTCCAGCACTTCATCAAGTCGCTGCGCGCGGGAGGGGCGGCAGCCATCGTGATCAAGAACACCTTCCTGTCGAACTCTGACAACGCCAGCGTGGCGCTGCGCAAGGAACTGCTGGAAAGCTGCAACCTCCACACCGTGCTCGATATGCCCGGCGGCACGTTTCAGGGCGCGGGGGTGAAGACGGTGGTGCTGTTCTTCGAGAAGGGCGAGGCCACCCGGCGCGTGTGGTATTACCAGCTCGATCCCGGGCGCAACATGGGCAAGACCAACCCGCTGAACGATGCCGATCTAGCCGAGTTCGTGGACTTGCAGGCCGTGTTCGCCACCAGCCCCAAGAGCTGGAGCGTGGAGCGCAGCGCGATCGATCCCGCCAGCTTTGACCTTTCGGTGAAGAACCCCGACGCGGGCGAGGTTGTGGCGCTGCGCAGCCCGGCAGCCATTCTGGAGGAGATCGCTGCGCTCGATGCGGAGAGCGCGGGGTTTTTGGCCGAGATCAGGGCGCTGCTGTGAGTTTGGAACAAAAAATACCCGCCGGTTGGAAGAAAATTCGACTGGCGGATGCCTGTTTGCGGATCACACAAGGGCCAAATCCGAAATATGACAAAGCAGGAGTAGCTGCTTATAGGGTTTTAAAAACCAAGGACATTTATGACGATCGTATTCGTTATGATTCTGCGGATACGATTAGCGCAAAAGTTTTTGATGAAAATTTCAAATCTGAGCTTATAAAAGGCGATTTAATTTTAGCAATTGTTGGGAAAGGGTCCATCAATAAATGTAATGTTTTCGAAGGAAGTTCCGGTGTCCGCTTCATATTTACTCGTGCGCTTGGCTTGATTCGCCCAAATAGTAAAATTCTAAATCCTTACTTTTTGAAATACGTTTTGCAATCTGACTTAGGCAAATCGATGATTGATGCCGGGATCGGCGGCACATCAGGCCAGCAGGTTGTTACAACAACCCATCTCAAGGGATTGGGCTTCTTGCTCCCCCCGCTCGACGAGCAGCGGCGGATTGTTGCGATGTTGGACAAAGGCTTTGCAGGCATCGCCACCGCGACGGCGAACGCGCAGAAAAACCTGACCAACGCCCGCGCCCTTTTTGAGAATTATCTGGAATCCATCGCCACCGGCAAGGGCCACGGCTGGACTACAACACCGCTCGGTGAGGTCTGCGAGACGCAATATGGCATCTCTGGAACCATGAACACTCAAGGCGTTGGCTACAAGATTTTCCGCATGGGTGAGGTGCAGGGCGGCCGGATGGTTGATACTGGCCAAATGAAGCACATCGACATGGCGGCTGCTGACTTTGAGCCCTATCGCTTGCGGAAAGGCGACGTTCTTTTCAATCGCACGAACAGCATTGCGTTGGTTGGGAAGACCGGGGTCTTCTCACTTGAAGGACCTTATTGCTTTGCATCCTATCTAATCCGGGTCATCTTCGATCCGAAGAAAATGGCATCGCGCTTTGCCGGATACGTTATGAACTCAAATTCGTTCCTCGAAAAGGTGCGGGCAAAGGCTGCGCAATCAGTCAATCAAGCCAACATAAATGCCACGATCTTGCGGGCTGAAGTGATCAACTATCCCGTTGACGTCTCTGTTCAGAACGAAATTGTTGTTAGACTGGACACCTTTTCGGAGCATATCCAAGCACTGCAAGCGGTCTATCAAGCCAAACTCGCCGCCTTCGCCGAACTCAAACAATCGCTCCTGCAAAAAGCCTTCGCCGGGGAACTGACCTGATCCGATGAACGAAGCCGAAACCCGCGCCGAACTGATCGACCCCGCGCTCGCCGCCGCCGGCTGGGGCGCGGTGGGCGACAGCCGCACGCGTCGCGAGGTGATCGCGCCGGGGCGGCTGATGGGTTCGGGCAAGCGGGCGCAGGCGCTCTCGGCGGATTACGTGTTGGTCTATCGCAACACCAAGCTGGCCGCCGTGGAGGCCAAGCGCGTCGGGCTGGAAGTGGGCGAAGGCGTGGCGCAGGCCAAGGACTATGCCGAACGGTTGCAGATCCGCTTCGCCTATGCCGCCAATGGCCGCGCGATCTATCGCATCGATATGCACACCGGCGCGGAAGGGCTGGTCGATCGCTGGCCCACGCCGCAGGAGCTTTGGGACGAAACCTTTGCCCACGCCAACAACTGGCGCGATCGCTTCGCCGCCGTGCCCTATGAAACCGGCGGCAAGTTCGATCCGCGCTATTACCAGTATAACGCCATCGAAAAGTCGCTGGCTGCCATCGCGGCGGGCAAGGACCGCATCCTGCTGACCCTCGCCACCGGCACCGGAAAGACCGCCGTGGCCTTCCAGATCGCGTGGAAGCTGTTCCAGTCGCGCTGGAACCTTCACGACTGGAAAGCCGGGACGGAACCGGCGCGGCGCCCGCGCATCCTGTTTCTGGCGGATCGCAACATCCTGGCCGATCAGGCCTACAACAGCTTTTCCGCGTTCGACGACGATGCGCTGGTGCGGATCACGCCAGCCGAAATCCGCAAGAAGGGTCGCGTGCCCAAGAACGGCAGCGTGTTCTTCACCATCTTTCAGTCGGTTGCCACCGAAGGCGGGACGGAAGCGGAACCGGCGTTCAACTATCAGGATTATCCGCCCGACTTCTTCGATTGCATCATCATCGACGAATGCCACCGTGCCGGGGCCAAGGATGGCAGCGAGTGGCGCGGCATTCTGGAATATTTCGCGCCAGCCGTGCAGATCGGCCTGACTGCCACACCCAAGCGCCGCGACAATGTCGATACCTATGCGTACTTCGGCGATCCGGTTTACACCTACTCGCTGAAAGAGGGGATCAACGACGGCTATCTGACCCCGTTCAAAGTGGTGGAGCTGGGCACGACGATTGACGATTACGTCTATACTCCCGGCGACGAGATCGAATCCGGCGAGGTTGAAGAGGGCAAGCGCTACAAGGAAGGCGACTTCAACCGGACAATCGAGATTGAGGCGCGCGAGCGCTACCGCGTCAAAATCTTCATGGAGCGGATCAACCAGCGCGAAAAAACATTGGTGTTCTGTGCCACGCAAACCCACGCCGCACAGGTCCGCGATCTAATCAATCAGGCCAAGAAGAACTCCGACCCGAACTATTGCGTCCGCGTGACCGCCAACGACGGGGCGCGGGGCGAAGCATGGCTGCGCGTGTTTCAGGACAACGAAAAGACCGTCCCCACTATCCTGACCACCTCGCAAAAGCTTTCGACCGGGGTGGACGCGCGGAACATCCGCAACATCGTGCTGATGCGCCCGATCACCAACATGATCGAGTTCAAGCAGATCATTGGGCGCGGCACGCGTCTATTCGATGGCAAGGACTACTTCACGATCTACGATTTCGTGAAGGCCTATGAGCTGTTCAATGATCCGGAGTGGGACGGCGAGCCGCTGGAACCTGATCCACCCGGCCAGCCGCGCGGCAAGCCGGAAGGTGGCCCAACGCCGCCCGACGGCGGCGACCCCGGCGAGGATGATCCGCCCAAGCAGCGGCTGGTGATCAAGCTGGCGGACGGCAAGGAGCGCGTGCTTCAGCATATGAGCGCGTCCACCTTTTGGGATGCGTCGGGCAAACCGATTTCCGCCGCGCAATTTGTCGAAAGCCTGTTCGGCAAGCTGCCCGAACTTTTTCGCGACGAAGAAGAGTTGCGCGCGATCTGGAGCGAACCGGAAACACGCGCCGCCCTGATCGCTGGCCTGGCCGAACGTGGCTTCGACGGCGAACAGCTTTCACAGGTGCGCACGATGATCGACGCGGAGCAATCGGACCTGTTCGACGTGCTGAACTACATCGCGCACACCAAACACCCCTTGAAGCGGTCCGAACGGGCAGGCACGCATCGCGCCAGCATCCTGTCTGGCTATGGAGCCAAGCAGCAAGCGTTCCTCGATTTCGTCCTCTCGCAATACGTGGAGGAAGGCGAAGCCGAACTGGGCATGGACAAGCTGCCCGACCTGCTCGACCTGAAGTATGGCTCGCCTAGCGATGCCGTGCGGGAGCTGGGCAGCGTAGCCGATATTCGAAGCACGTTCCGGGGCTTCCAGCGCCAGCTTTACGACGCGGACGACGAGAGCAAAAATCGCTTCTAAGCCAAGATTTTTAGACAACGGAGGGCCACATTGGGGGCCACTTGCGAAAAATAACTGATTTGTTCGTTATATATCAACTATTTGCCCGTTCAATTCGATGCCGTCCCCGGCACCACTTGCCGGGCCGTGCCCGAGGGCATCGGCGTGCGGTTCGGCAACCGACAACTTCTCTAACTTCTCCCGTATCGGGCAGGCTGTTCGGGATTTTCGATTTCGAAAACGAAGGACAGGAGCGAGGCCGATTACAGCCTGACCGGTTCTGGCCATGACTCAACTGAAAGCCACCCCTCCATTCAGCCCACGCAATTCGACTGTTGTCGACCCAGTTCCGCCGTACCGCGCGCAAGCGACGCATGACCGCTTCGGGAAAAACTGGCCTTACGGCAATTGCGATTGCTCTGACCATTCGCGGCGCTTAGGATCTGCGGGACAGTGATGCCGGACAGACCGACAAACATGGCCGGGAACAGGTTTACGATCATTGGTGGACCGGTTGTGCTTGGGGTAAAGGTAGCTGCTGGCTGATCGTCACAGAAAATCCGGGGCCGACGCCGGTCGTCTCAACCACGGCATTCAAGCTGTTGGCGAGTGCAGCGACAATGTTTGTGCCAAGGCCGCCGCTCGCCTTTGGCGGTACGTCGGCTATCCTCCCGACCCCGTTATCCGCCACGGCTAAAGTCCAGACGTCGTTTGTGATGTGGTAACTGACCGTGATCAGATTTAGACGATGCGCGTCAGGGAAGGCGTATTTGAGCGCATTAATCACCAGTTCGGTCACGATCAAACCTAGGCTGACAGCTGTTGACGAAGGAATCATGGCGCCATCCGACACAACGCTGATATCGACCGGTCGGTCCGCACTGATCATAGACGAACCCAAGCCATCACACAGCTTGGTCAGGTAATTGCCGACTTCGATCTGGTCGATTCCGTTGGTCATATCGAGATAGCGCTGGACGGAGGCGACCGACATGACCCGTTGGTGCGCGTCTCTGAGGTGAAAGCTCGTTTCGTCCGAATTCACTGTTCGCGCCTTGAGCAACAGGATGCTCGCGATGATCTGCAGGCTGTTGGCGACGCGATGCTTCATTTCCTGCAGCAGCACATCATTTTGCCGCCGGAGTTCTTCCGAGCGCTCCAGCAGCGCTTCCTTTTCGCGCTCGATCGCGCGCCGTTCTGTCACGTCGCGAAAAGCCAGCAGGATCGCCATGGTATCGCTCTCGTCGTAGAGCACCTTCCGCGCGTTGAGCAGCATCACGCGCCAGCCGATTGCGGGGAAATCGTGATCGACCTCGAAGTGGTCCATCGCCACGCGCTCGGGCAGGATCGTTTCGAGCAGCAGCCGCAACGCTGGAATGTCCCATTGGCCGTCGCCCAACGCATAAAGCATCCGCCCTTGAGTCGCCGTCGGCTCGACCTTGAACACCTCGTAGAACGAACGGCTGGCTTCGAGCACGCGCAAGTCGGCATCGAGCACCAGGAAAGGTTCAGGGATGGTATTGACGATGGCCTGGGCCAGCAGGTTCGCTTCTTCGAGCGTCCGCACCGGGAGCGTGATTGACATTTCAAACGGTCCGCCGGTTCAGTGCGTCGGCTTTTGTCACCGTCATTATCATCGTTTCCCTCGCGTTGCAGGCGAGGGCGCGATCGTCCCACTGTCACGGGACGCCTGCATATGCGGTCAGGTGATGTGGAGTACCTACCACGTCGCAATGGCCAAGCCTAACCCAAGCTTCGCAGACAAGGCTCGCGGAATACATCGCAACTGCGGCAACAGGCCGGGCATATTGCATAAGGCAATGGCCGATGGTATCGCCAAACGTCAACTCTCAAGGCGGCGCCGGTCTCGCAGATCAGAGTGCGGCCTAAGGCAGCTTCTGACATCAACGGTCATTTTTCGCCATGGCCTTCAATGACGGCGAAGTCTCAATGCCGGTTTTTCGCGATAAATTGGCCGCTCTTTGCGGGAATGACTGGTTTAGGACCATCTCCGATGCTCTGAAAGGCAAGCATCGGACACCAACCTATCACGACCAAAGGTGGCCAAGCGCTTCACCCCTCCACCATCCTGCGGATGGTCCCCCGCCCCCGGCGGGGGCGGAATTGACGGCTCCCCCCCCTCTTCCCGCTGGCATCGCGGGGCAACTCGCGGCAAGCTGTGTGCGCTGGCGGATGGGCGCCGGGGGACAGGCATCATGGATCATCTGCAGATCATCGTCGACGAGATCGCCGAGGAAATGGCGCTGGCGGTCGAGCGCGGGAAAGTGGCGGACTACATTCCCAACCTGGCGGCGGTGTCGCCCGCGCATTTCGGCATGGCAATCGTGTCGGTCGACGGGTCGGTGCATGTCGCGGGCGATGCCGAGCAGGCGTTTTCGGTACAGTCGATCACCAAGGTGTTCGGGCTGACGATGGCGCTGGGCGCGGTGGGCGATGCGTTGTGGAGCCGCGTGGGGCGCGAGCCTTCGGGCAGCGCGTTCAATTCGATCGTCCAGCTGGAAACCGAAAAGGGCATCCCGCGCAATCCGTTCATCAACGCCGGCGCGATCGTGGTCTCGGACATCCTGCTGGCACGGTACGAACCGCGCGAGGCGATTGCCGAATTCCTGCGCTTCATGCGCGCGCTGGCGGGCGACGACACCATCGTGATCGACGATCACGTCGCGCGCGGCGAGGAGCAGACGGGATTCCGCAACGCGGCGCTGGCCAGTTACATGCGCGCGTTCGGCAACGTGCGGCACCCGATCGAAAAGACGCTGGGCATCTATTTCCACCAGTGTGCGCTGGCGATGAACTGCCGGCAGCTGGCGCTGGCCGGGCGCTTTCTGATGTGCGGCGGGCGCAATCCCGAGACCGGGCGATCGGTGGTTTCGCCCCAGCGCGCGCGGCGCATCCTGGCGCTGATGCTGACCTGCGGCCACTACGACGGATCGGGCGAGTTCGCCTATCGCGTGGGCCTGCCGGGCAAATCGGGCGTGGGCGGCGGCATCCTCTCGATCGCGCCGGGCATCGCCTCGATCGCGGTGTGGTCGCCCGGCCTGAACGAGCGCGGCAATTCGCACCTCGGCACGCTGGCGCTGGAACGGCTGGTGCAGCGCACCGGCTGGTCGGTGTTCGAACCGGTCTCCCCCGACAGCGGCCGCGCGGGGCGCAAGATCGGCAGCCATTTCGTGGATTGAGGGTGGGGGTGGGCGAGCTATAATCCGTCCAACCACCCTTTTTGATCGTCATCCTGAACTCGTTTCAGGATCCATTCCTCCGCCTGCACGGCGGATGGGTTTGAGAGGCCTTTCGGCCCGGTCTAACCCAATTCCGCCGGTGCCGACCAAACGGCCCGATGGATCCTGAAACGAGTTCAGGATGACGATAACGAGACAGGGCGCTGGTATGCGAATCCCTTGCCGACAGAGGCGAGGGCTTTTTGCTCCCGCTCGCGCAGCCCTTCGCCGATCAGCAGCACCGCCGGGCCATCGCCCAGCGCGCTTTGCGCGGCGAGCGGCAGCAGGTCGAGCCGGGTGCGCAAGGTGCGTTCGGTGGGCAGGCTGGCGTTCTCGACCATGGCGACGGGGGTGGACGCGGGCAGCCCGGCGGCGATCAGCTCGCGCGACAGCAGCCCGGCGGCGGCCTTGCCCATGTAGACCGCCAGCGTCGCCTGCGGATCGGCCAGCGCCTGCCAATCAAGCACCAGCGGCTCGCCGGCGCGGGCATGGGCGGTCACGAAGGTGAGCTTGCGCGCGAGGCCCCGCAGCGTGAGCGAGGTGCCCAGGCTGGCGGCGGCGGCGCTGGCGGCGGTGATGCCGGGGCACACGCTGATGGGCACCCCGGCGGCGCGTGCGGCGTCGAGCTCCTCGGTCGCGCGGCCGAAGATCGCCGGATCGCCGCCCTTCAGGCGGACGACGCGGTCCCCCTGCAGCGCCGCCTCGACGATCAGCTTGTCGATCGTCGCCTGATCCTTCGAATGGCGGCCCGATCGCTTGCCGACGTGCACCAGCCGCGTGCCCGGCGCGGCGAGATCGAGCACGCCGGGGCCGACCAGCGCATCGTGGAAGATCACGCTGGCGGCGCGGATCAGCCGTTCGGCCTTGCGCGTCAGCAAGTCCGGGTCGCCCGGCCCGGCGCCGACGAGCCAGATGCTGCCTGCGGGAAAATCGGTCATGCCGCCTGCTCCGTGGGTTTGGCGATCGCGGCTTCGAGCAGCCGGGCGATGGCGGGGCGGCAGCTGCCGCAGTTGGTTCCGGCGCAAGTGGCGGCACCGATCGCCTCGACCGTGGCCGCGCCCGCATCGACGGCGGCGGTGATCGCGCGATCGCCCACGCCGTGGCACACGCACACGATCGCGCCGCGATCGGGCGCGGGCGTGCTGGGTCGGCCCGCCAGCAGTTCAACGGGCGAGGCGTCGTCGCTGCCAAGCTGGTCGGCAACCCATTCGCGCGGGGGCAACGTGCCCGACCGGGTGACGAACAGCGCGGCGGCGAGCGATCCGCCGGGCCCGCGCACCGCGATGCGCCGCATGCCGCGCACCGGGTCGGCCGCTTCGAGCACGTCGCCGGTGGGCAGCAGCGCGGCGCTGTCGATCGCGCCGTCGCCAGCCAGTTCATACAGCCAGCCGCCAGATCCGCTGCCCGCCCCGCTGCCTGCAACGCGCGACCGCGTCCAGTAGAGCAGGCCGACCGGCACCGGATCGTCGCGGGTGACGAGGAAGCCGCGCCATTCGGGGGTGACCGGCTCGATCCGCGCGGGGCCGTTCTTGAAGCCGGGCTGGCCCGAATGCGGGTCCGCCCCCTGCCCCGGCAGGCGGTTGCTGCGCCCTTCGCCGGCCATCGTATCGGTCCAGTGCATCGGCACGAAGATGTCGCCGCGCCGCTGGTCGGCGGTGACGCTGACGCGGAAGATCGACCGGCCGTGCGGCGTGACCACGCGCGCCAGCCCGCCGTCCGACAGCCCTTGCGCCAGCGCATCGGCGGGGTTCACCTCGAGCAGCGGCTCGCGCCGGTGCTGCGACAGCGTGGGCGACAGCGCTGTGCGCGTCATCGTGTGCCACTGGTCGCGATAGCGCCCGGTGTTGAGCCGCAGCGGATAGGCCGGATCGGCCTCGGTCCGCGGCGGCTGGACCGCCACGAGCCGGGCCTTGCCATCGGGCGTGGAATAACCGTTGGCCAGCGGATGCTCGCCGCCCCACTGGAACGGCTGGAGCACTTCGTAAGCGCGATCGGTCAGGTCCGCCCACGCGGTCAGGTCGAGCTTCTTGCCATGGCGCATCGCCAGCGCGGTCATCGCGGCATATTCGCGGAACACCGCAGCGGGCGATGCGAACGCGAACGCGCTGCCCCAGCCCAGCCGCGCCGCGACGTCGCACACGATCCGCCAGTCGGCGCGCGTTTCACCCGGCGGGGCGAACAGCGCGCGCTGGCGGCTGATGCGGCGTTCGGAATTGGTGACCGTGCCGTCCTTCTCGCCCCACGCCAGCGCGGGCAGGCGGATATGCGCGAACCGGCCGGTGTCGGTATCGGCCATCACATCGGACACCACCACGGTGGGGCACTTGGCCAGCGCCGCGCGCACGAAGGTGGAGTCGGGCATCGACACGGCGGGGTTGGTCGCCATCACCCACAGGAACCTGATCCGCCCGTCGTGCACCGCGCGGAACATGTCGACCGCCTTCAGTCCCGGCCCGGTGCACATCTGCCCGGCATTCCAGAACGTTCCGGCGTCGGCCAGCTCGGTTGCGGAAAAGCCGAGGTGACAGGCCAGCGTGTTGGCCATGCCGCCCACTTCGCGCCCGCCCATCGCGTTGGGCTGGCCGGTGATGCTGAACGGCCCGGCGCCGATGCGGTTGATGCGACCGGTGGCCAGGTGCAGGTTGGTGATCGCCAGCCCCTTGTCGGTGCCGCAGACCGACTGGTTGGCGCCCTGGCTGAACAGCGTGATCGTGCGCGGGTGCGCGGCGACCATGTCGGCCAGCCGCGCGAACAGCGTGGCATCGATACCCGGATCGCAGGCCAGCCCGTCCCAGAACCCTTCCGGCACCGCGACGCTGCGGTCCAGCGCCGCCGGATCGACCAGTCCGCGCTGGTGCATATCGGCCAGCAGCGCGTTGAACAGCGCGATGTCGCCATCGGGCGCGATCGGAATGTGCAGATCGGCCTGCTCGGCGGTTTCGGTGCGGCGCGGATCGATCACCACCAGCCGCGTACCGCGCCGCTCGCGCGCCTTTTCGATCCGCTGCCAGATCACCGGATGGCACCACGCGGTGTTCGAACCGACCAGCAGGATCAGGTCGGCGGCGTCGAGATCGTCGTAATTGCACGGCACGACATCCTCGCCGAACGCCATGACGTGGGCGGCGACCGCGCTCGCCATGCACAGGCGGCTGTTGGTATCGATGTTGCCGCTGCCGACGAAGCCCTTCATCAGCTTGTTGGCGACGTAGTAATCCTCGGTCAGCAGCTGGCCCGAGACATAGAACGCCACGCTATCCGGGCCATGCTCGGCGATGCAGTCGCGCATGCGCGTGGCTACCAGATCGAGCGCCTCGTCCCAGCCAGCGGCGCGGTCGCCGATGTGCGGGACCAGCAGCCGACCCTCCAGCCCAACCGTCTCGCCCAGGTGCGTGCCCTTGGAGCACAGCTTGCCGAAGTTGGCGGGGTGGTCGCGGTCCCCGGCGATGGTGACGCTGCGCTCACCGATGGGCGTGGCGACGATGCCGCAGCCGACCCCGCAATATGCGCAGGTGGTGCGGACCTTGCTCACGCGCCTCAGGCCGCCTGCGCCGAAGGATTGCCGCCGACCACCGCCTCGCGCAGCAGATAGATCCGCCCCGCATCGACGCGTAGCGGGATGGTGGGCACGCACCCTTTGTCCTCGCCCAACGCCTCGCCGCTTTTGAGCGAGATGTTCCAGTTGTGCAGCGGGCAGGTCACGACATTGCCGTGGACGATGCCTTGCGACAGCGGCCCCTGCTTGTGCGGGCAGCTGTTGACCAGCGCATAGAACTGGTTGTCGAGCGTGTGAAAGATCGCGATCTCCGCTCCGCCCCGCACCGGCAAGGTGCGCGCGTTGCCGGGGGCGATCTGGCCCACCGGGCCGATATCGAGCCAGTCTCCGATCATGATACGGTCTCCACGGTGATCGCGCTGGGCATCAGCGGCCGCACTTCGGCCAGATGCTGGTGCAGTTCGCTGTCCTCGCCCGCGGCGCGTTTTGCCCACGGATCGTCCTGCATGAACGACTGCGAATAGCGGAACCGCGCGGCCAGCCGCTCGATCGCCTCGGGATCGTCGAACAGCCCGGCCTTCACATGGTCGAGCCCGACGCGTTCGATCCACGGTGCGGTGCGTTCCAGGTAATGCGCCTGTTCGCGATAGAGCTGGATGAACGCGGCGCAGATGCGCATCGCCTCCGCCTCGGTCGCCACCTTGCACAGCAGGTCGGTGCCGCGCAGCTTGATCCCGCCGTTGCCGCCGACCATCAGTTCGTACCCGCTGTCGACGCAGATCACGCCGAAGTCCTTGATCGTCGCCTCGGCGCAGTTGCGCGGGCAGCCGCTGACCGCGATCTTGAACTTGTGCGGCATCCAGCTGCCCCAGGTCAGGTGCTCGAGCTTCACGCCCAGCCCGGTCGAATCCTGCGTGCCGAAGCGGCACCATTCGGACCCCACGCAGGTCTTCACCGTGCGCAGCGACTTGCCATAGGCGTGGCCCGAAACCATCCCGGCGGCGTTGAGATCGGCCCACACCGCAGGCAGGTCTTCCTTCTTGATCCCGAAGATATCGAGACGCTGACCGCCGGTAACCTTGACCATCGGCGCGTTGAATTTATCGACCACGTCGGCAATCGCGCGCAGCTCGCGCGGGTTGGTCAGCCCGCCCCACATGCGCGGCACCACCGAATAGGTGCCGTCCTTCTGGATGTTGGCGTGCATCCGCTCGTTGACGAAGCGACTCTTCTGGTCGTCCTCGTATTCGCCCGGCCAGGCGCACAGCAGGTAGTAGTTGAGCGCGGGGCGGCATGAGGCGCAGCCATCGGGGGTGGACCAGTGCAGTTCCTGCATCACTTGCGGGATCGCCTTCAGGCCCTTTTCCACGATCAGGCGGCGGACATCGTCGTGGCCGAAGCTGGTGCATTTGCACACCGTCTTGATCGCGCGTTCGCCGGCGAATTCATCGCCCAGCGTTATCGCCAGCAGGCTTTCGACCAGCCCGGTGCACGATCCGCAGCTGGCCGACGCCTTGCAGGTGGCGCGCACCGCATCGAGGCTGCACGCGCCATCCAGGATCGACTGGACCACGCGGCCCTTGGAAACGCCGTTGCAGCCACAGATCTCGGCATCGTTCGCGAGGGCAGCAACGGCAGCGTTAGGGTCCAGCGGCGCCCCCCCGGACGCGAAGGCCTGCCCGAAGATCAGCGCCTCCCGGATATCGGAGATGTCGTCGCCCTTCTTGAGCAGATCGAAATACCAGTTGCCGTCGGCGGTATCGCCATACAGCACCGCGCCGACCACGCGGTTGTCCTTGACCACCACGCGCTTGTAGATGCCGCGCGCGGCATCGCGCATGACGATGTCTTCCGCGCCATCCCCGCCCGAAAAGTCCCCGCCCGAAAACAGGTCGATGCCCGAAACCTTGAGCTTGGTGGAGGTGACCGATCCGGCATAGCCGGTCGGCGCGTCGGTCGCCCCGCTCCAGGTGGCGGCGTCGGCCAGTGCGCGGCACATGTCCCACAGCGGCGCGACGAGGCCATAGCAGGTGCCCCGGTGCTGCACGCATTCGCCCACCGCCAGGATCGCCGGGTCGGACGTGACCATGTGATCGTCGACCATGATGCCGCGCTCGACCTCGATCCCGGCGGCCTTGGCCAGCCCCGTCGCGGGGCGGATGCCCACCGCCATGACCACGATGTCCGCCGCGATCTCGCGCCCGTCCTTCAGCTTGACCGCGCTGACGTGGCCGTCCTTGCCGACGATCTCGGCGGTGTCGGCGCCCGTCAGGATCACCTGACCGCGCCGTTCCAGCTCGGCCTTCAACAGCCAGCCCGCCGCTTCATCGAGCTGGCGTTCCATCAGGGTGGGCATCAGGTGGATGACGGTGACCTGCATGCCGCGCAGGCTGAGGCCGTGCGCCGCTTCGAGCCCGAGCAGGCCGCCGCCGATGACCACCGCCGTGCCGCCGCCATGGGCCTTGCCCGCCTCGGCTGCGGCCAGCATTTTGTCGACATCGTCCAGATCGCGGAACGTGACCACGCCCGCCAGATCCTTGCCGGGAACGGGGATGATGAACGGGTCCGACCCCGTCGCGATCAGCAGCTTGTCATACGGCTCGACCCGGCCGGACTTGCCGATCACGGTCTGCGTGCCGCGATCGATCTGCGCCACCGGATCGCCGGAGATCAGGGTGATGGCGTTGTCGGTGTACCATTCGGCGGCATTGATGACGATGTCGTCGAACGCCTTCTCGCCCGCCAGCACCGGCGACAGCATGATGCGGTTGTAGTTGACCCGGGGTTCGGCCCCGAAAATGGTGATGGCATAGCGATCGGGGTCGCGGGCGAGGATTTCCTCCACCGCGCGGCACCCGGCCATGCCGTTGCCGATCACCACCAGCCGTTCGCGCAACGCGCGCGGTGTGCCGCGATCCTGGATACTCATCGGAGCGTTCACGTCGATCTCCATCGCAACGCGCGCACGCAAAAAAGCCGCCACGAACCGACCCTGGGAAGGATCAGACCGGGCGGCTTCGTTGCCACGCGATTTAAGGTGTTTGGTGCAGGGCGCTGGTTCGTCCAACGTTGGACGGCGCTTTCCGCTTGCCCGCCTTTTACCCGATTCGGGGCGCTCTGGACAAGCTGTTTTTTGCAGTGCAGCAAAATTGTGCCGGACGCCCGGCATCGGGCAGCCGCTGCGGTCGTTCCGAGCAGCAACAACGCCACTCCGCCATGTGCTCGCTCCCCTGCAGGGGAGAAATGCGAAGGCCCGGCAGCTTGCCTGCCCGGCCGGAGTTGAGAGGGGTTTCGTTATGCGATTCCCTCTCTCGGCCCCCTCTCCCAACCCTCTCCCCCGAAGGAGAGAAGGCTTCGTTCGTTTTCGCCCGTCAGAAGCTGTATTCGGCCTGCAGCCAGAACTTCTTGGTGTCAGTGTCGGTCGCAAAGTCCTTGGCGCCCATCTGGTTGTAGCGCGCGTACTTGGCCAGCAGCGTCACTTTGCTCACCTTTAAGCCAAAGCTGGCGTCCCATTCGTCGCCATAGCGCAAATGGCCCACGTCGCTGTCGAAGCGGTGATAGGTCACGCCCGCATTCAGCCCCGGCAGCGCCTTGATCTTGGCGAACTTGTACGAAACGCCGCCGTACAGATCCTGCAGGCCCGCGGCGGGCGTGGTCAGGAACACATCGGCCCAGCCGTTGAACTTGTGCAGCGTCGCCAGCTGCGTCTGCAGCGCGCGGCCCTTGTTGCTGCCGAGCAGTTCGTACCCGCCGGTCACGGTGAAGCCCGCGTACGACAGGCCCGCCTCGCCCGCGACATAGTTGGCGCCATAGCTCAGCGGGTTGTTGCGATAGCCCGACTGGCGGGCATAGCTGGCCGCAACCGCCAGCTTGACCTGCTTGCTCAGCGCGAACTGGCCGGTGGCGCGGCCGCCGTACGTCTGGGTATCGGCATTGACGATCGCCAGCGCGCCGGCCTGCTCCTTGGCGTCGTAGCCCAGCAGATAGGCAAAGCCCTTGAGCTGGATCGGTCCGACTTGCGCGCCCGCGCCCAGGAACACGAAATCACCCTGGTACGAGCGGCGCGGTCCGGCATCGTGGCCGAAGATCGTGCGCTGCGCGATCGAGTACGTCGCATCGACGCTGACCGGGCCGAACTTGGCTTCGCCGCGCACCGCGTCGAACGTCTGTTCGTTCTGGCGCCAGCCGACCGAACCGACCCAGCGCTGATCATCGAGGTTGATCCGCTGGCGACCCACCGTGACGGTGGCCTCCTTGGTCTTGTACTGCAACTGCAGGCGGTTGAGCTCGATGTTCTGCGGATCGGCAACCACCGAATAGGCCAGCCGCCGCTGGCTGTCGGCGATGGCGAACGGGAACGCGTTGTAATGCTTGTCGAACGCCAGCGTGGCCTCGGCTTCGGCCAGGAACGCCAGGTGCGACGGTGCGTGCTTGATCTCGAACCCGCTGCGCAGGCGCAAGGTCACCGCATCGGCGTCGGTCGCGGGCTGATCGACGTGTTCGTAGCGCAGCCGCAGGTCGAGCATCGGGTCAAAGGTCAGCCCGTCGCCCATCGGCACGGGATCACCGAACTGGTGCTTGGGCGGCGGCGCGGCGCAGGCCGGAACCGAGGCGAGCGCGATCGGCGCGGCAACCAGTGCCGCGACAGCAAGACGAACGGTCATGTCATTTTCCCTCGTAGTGGTTGTGAACCGGGCCTCCCTGGCCCTTCGTGTCAGGCCGCCTTCTCGTGCGGTCCGTGATCGTATTCGGCCAGGAAATGCAGCACTTCCTGGCGGTATGCGTAGAAATCCGGGTGCTGGAGCAACGCCTTGCGATCGCGCGGGCGCGGCAGGTCGATCTTGAGCACTTTGCCGATCGTGGCATTGGGGCCGTTGGTCATCATCACCACCCGATCGGCGAGCAGGATCGCCTCGTCGACGTCGTGCGTGACCATGATCGCGGTCACCTTGGTGCGGTTCCACACTTCGACCAGCACGTCCTGCAAGTCCCAGCGGGTCAGGCTGTCGAGCATCCCGAACGGTTCATCGAGCAGCAGCAGCCGGGGCGACAGCGCAAACGCGCGGGCGATGCCCACCCGCTGGCGCATGCCGTTCGACATTTCCGCCGCCAGCTTGTCGCGCGCATCGGAAAGCCCGACGCGGTCGAGGTAATAGTCGATGATCTCGCCGCGTTCGGCCTTGCTGGCGTGCGGATAGACCCGCTCCACCCCCAGCGCGACGTTCTGCCGCGCGGTCAGCCATGGCATCAGGCTGGGCGCCTGGAACACCACCGCCTTGTCCGGCCCGGCAATGTCGATCTCGCGGTTGTCGAGCACGATCGAGCCCTTGCTGATCGCGTTGAGCCCGGCCGCCATCGTCAGCACGGTCGACTTGCCGCAGCCCGAGTGGCCGATCAGCGAGACGAATTCACCCTTGTCCATCAGCAGGTTGAAATCATCGACCACGGTCAGCGGGCCCTTGGGCGTGGGATAGACCTTGTGCAGCTTGTAGAATTCCATGAACCGCCGGTCGGTGCCGCCGCGCGCCGCATCGCGATAGGCCTGCGGCGGGGGCGCGAGGTCGAGCGGCGTCACGTTGGGCAGGTTGCCGTAATCGGCCACGGTGCGCACGCGGCCCGCGACCAGCGAGCCGAGGTACGACACGATCTCTCCGCGCAAGGCCTGGAACGCCGGATCGTCGTTCACCGCCTCGCGATCGCGCGGGCGGGGCAGCGCAACGTCGAACATCCGCCCGATGGTGGCGGCCGGCGCCGGGGTCAGCACCGCGACGCGATCGGCCAGCAGCAGCGCTTCATCGACATCGTTGGTCACCAGGATGATGGTGCGGCCTTCGTGCTTGCGGATGCGCTCGATCTCGTCCTGCAGCTTGGCGCGGGTCAGCGCGTCGAGCGCGGACAGCGGTTCGTCGAGCAAGAGGATTTCGGGCTCCATTGCCAGCGCGCGGGCCACGGCCACGCGCTGGCGCATGCCGCCCGAAAGCTGCCCCGGCTTGCGGTCCATCGCATGGCCCAGCCCGACCAGCTCGACCTTCTGGCGCACCAGCGCTTTGCGTTCTTCGGCGGTACGATCCTTGTGGACCGCATCGACCGCCAGCGCGACGTTCTTTTCCACCGTGAGCCATGGCAGCAGCGAGTACGACTGGAACACCAGCCCCCGGTCGCGCCCCGGCCCGTCGATCGCCTTGCCCTTCAGCAGGATCTCGCCCGCGTCGGGCTCGACCAGTCCGGCGATGCACGAGATCAGCGTGGTCTTGCCAGCGCCCGAAAAGCCCAGGATGGCGATGAATTCGCCTTCCCTGACCTCAAGGTCGATGCCGGCCAGCACTTCCGTGGTGGCGCCGGACTTGCCCGCGTAACGCTTGGTCACGTTGCGCAGCGAGAGGATCGAGGTCGGGTCCATGGTGTCGTGCCCTTTCGCGGTTCGTCAGACGGTGCGGTTGCGGCTGACGGCGGCCTGCAGCGCCATCATGATGCGGTCGAGCGCGAAGCCGATCAGGCCGATCACCACCACCGCCACCATGATCCGGGCGAGCGACTTTTCGTTGCCGTTCTGGAATTCGTCCCACACGAACTTGCCGAGGCCGGGGTTCTGCGCGAGCATTTCCGCTGCGATCAGCACCATCCAGCCCACGCCCAGCGACAGGCGCATGCCGGTGAAGATGTAGGGCAGCGACGACGGCAGCACGAGCTTGGTCAGCCGCGCAAACCAGCCAAGCCGCAGCACCCGGCCCACCGCGAGCAAGTCCTTGTCGATCGACGCGGTGCCGATCGCGGTGTTGATCAGCGTGGGCCACAGCGAGCACAGCATCACCACCACGGCGGAAATCACGAAGCTTTTCGCCAGCGTCGGGTCTTCGCTGGTGATCGAGGCGGACACCACCATCGTCACGATCGGCAGCCAGGCCAGCGGGCTGATCGGCTTGAGGATCTGCACCAGCGGGTTGATCGCGGCGTTGACCCGCTTCGACATGCCCGCGACCAGCCCCAGCGGCACCGCCACCAGCGTGGACAGCACGAAGCCCAGCGCCACGGTCTTCAGCGAGGTGAAGATCTGGTCGATGAACGTGGGCGGCCCGGAATAGCTTTGCCCGGCAGCCTCGGCCACGGCAGCGGCAGCGCGGGCGGCGGAATATTCGTCCATCAGTCCGCCGAACGCGGTCCAGACGTCGCCCGGCCCGGGCAGCGTGCCGAGCGAGGTCTTGACCAGCGGCGCGAGCACGGCCCACATCCCCAGGAACGTCAGCACGCCGACCACCGGCGGCCACGCCGCCTCGAATATCACGCGGCCCGGCGGCAGCGCGATGCGATCGAGCAGGCGGTTCTTCTTCACCGCCGTGTCCTTTACCGGCAGATGGGCCGGTTCCCGTGCCGCCGCATCCTCAGGCGTGGCAACTTCGAGATCGCGAACGAAATCGTCTTTCCTGATCGATGCGACGGTCATGTCGGTTGTCCTTACTTCACGCCCGCAGGCGTTACGTGCTGGCCCTGCTTCAGGCCGATCGAGAACTTGGCGAGGTAGGCGTTGGGCTGCTTGCCATCATAGCTGACGCCATCGATGAAGCCCGATTCCGCCGCCTTGAAGCCGTCGGTTTCCGGCACCGATCCGGCAGGGATCACGCCTGCATCGACCAGGCTTTTGGCGGCCGACATGTACAGGTCGGGCCGGTACACGGCCTTGGCGGTGTCGAAGTACCACTGGTCGGACTTGTCGTCGGCGATCTGGCCCCAGCGGCGCATCTGGGTGAGATCCCAGATCGCGTCGGAGTAGAACGGATAGCCCGCGAACTGGTCGAAGAAGATGTTGAAGCCCGGTGCATCGCGGGTGTCGCCCGGCGCGAACGTGAACTTGCCGGTCATCGATGCGGCGATCACTTCGGGATCGGCGCCGACGTAGTTGGGCTGCGCCAGGATCTTCACCGCTTCTGCGCGGTTCTTGCCACCATCGGCATCGAGCCATTGCTGCGCCTTGATCAGCGCGCGCAGGATCGCCTGGGTGGTCTTGGGGTTCTTCGCGGCGAAAGCGTCGGTCATGCCGAACACCTTTTCCGGATTGTTGTGGAAGATCTCGTCGTCGGTGATGATCGGCACGCCGATCTTCTTCTTCACCGCCGCCTGGTTCCACGGCTCACCCACCGAATAGCCGTCGATCGTGCCGGCTTCGAGCGTGGCGGGCATCTGCGGCGGCGGGGTAACCGAAATCTGCACTTGCGCACCGGTCGTGCCGGCCAGGTCGCCCGGCAGGTAGAAGCCCGGGGCAATGCCGCCGGCGGCCAGCCAGTAGCGCAGTTCGTAGTTGTGCGGGCTGAACGGGAACACCATGCCGAACTTCAGGCTTTTGCCCGCCATCGCCGCCTTCAGCGCGGATGCCGGGATCGGATGCTTGACCTTGCCGTCGGCATCCTTGGGCAGCGACGGGGAAATTTCAGCCCACACCTTGTTCGACACGGTGATGGCGTTGCCGTTGAGATCGAGGCTGAGCGGCGCGATCAGCTTGACCTTGGCGCCGATCCCGGCGGCAGCGGCGATCGGCTGGCCGGCGAGCATGTGCGCCCCATCGAGCTGGCCACCGGCGACACCGTCGAGCAGCACCTTCCAGTTGGCCTGCGGTTCCAGCGTGACGTTGAGCCCTTCGGCGGCGAAGAAGCCCTTCTCCTTGGCGATGGCGAGCGGCGCCATGTCGGTCAGCTTGATGAAGCCCAGCTTGAGGTTGGATTTCTCGATGCCGTTGGCGGCGGCGAGCTTGGCGATGTCGCCCCCGGCAGCCGGTGCGCCGCTTTTGCCGCAACCGGCGAGCGCACCCGACAGCGTCGTGGCGATCAGCAGGGCCGCGATCATTCCGCGTTTGTCGAACCGAACCTTGGTCATGCGCTCATTTTCCCTGTTGAAGCGCGCGAACAACGCAAAAAACCGCCCAGACTTGATCCCGGATGGGACCAGATCGGGCGGCGACGTTGCCACGCAATGTTTCGAACCAACCGAGGAGCGCATCATCGTCCAGCGTTGGACGGCGTCATCTCGGTTGCCCTGCTTCTATGCGATTCGCAGGTCCGGGGTAAAGCGGTTTTTGCAGTGCAGCACGAAATTTCCTTCAGGGCAGCCGCGCCAGATAGCCCCTCAGGTCGGTCGGATCGAACACCATCCCGTCGAAAAAGCGATTGCTTTCCAATGTCATGCTGCCCTGCTGGGTGGTCACTGCGGTGCGCTGGCCGACGCTGCCTTCGACTTTCGAACTGGCGCCGGGCAGCACATCGCCGGTGCCCAACAGTGCACTGCGGTATACGTCGGGGCGGAACACGCGCGCGGCCCGCTGCGCGTTTTCGGGATCGAACACGACGTCGTCCCACCGCACCATCTGCGTGTAGAGCCATTCGGCCTGGCTCACCCACGGGAAGTTCGCCGCCTCGCGGTACTGGAACATGAAATCGGGATAGTGCACCACCTGCCCGCCGCGCGACAGCAGCAGGCGGTCCGAAATCGCGCGCTGGATCAGGCGCGCATCACCATCGAGGTACTCAGGGCGCGCCAGAATAGCCGCATTGGTTTCCAAGTTGGCCGGATCGACAAAGTGTGCGCCGGCCTTGCGCATCGCCCGGATCAGCGCCTCTGTCGCATCCCGCCGGTCGTTGAGCACCGGCTCGCGCAGCGCCAGCACCTTTTCCACGCCGCGTCGCCAGATCTGCGCGGTGACCAGCGCGATCTGCCCGGCGCCGCGCTCCACGGCCACCGAATTCCACGGCTCGCCCACGCAGATCGCATCGACTTCACCCGTCTCCAGCGCATCGGCGCAGAACGGCGGGGCCACGGTGGTGATCTCCACGTCGCGGTCGGGGCGGATGCCGCTCGACGCCAGCCAGTAGCGCAGGACGTAGCTGTGGCTGGAATAGCGGTGGACCACGCCGAACCGCAGCGGGCGGCCGATTTCGGCCCGGCGCCGCGCCTCGATGGCCAAGGCCGCGCCGATCACCGCCGGGTCGCCCAATCCGCCCGTCACCGCCACGCGCGCCGCCAGTTCGGGGGCCATGGTGATGGCGTTGCCGTTCAGCCCCAGCACGAACGGCACCGACAGCGGTTGCGCCGGCCGCCCGCGCCCCAGCGTGGTGGCGATCGCCAGCGGCGCGACCATGTGGGCGGCATCGCTGTAGCCGTACAGCAGCCGGTCCAGCACCGTCGCCCAGGTCATGTCGCGCACGAACCGCAGCGACACGCCCTCTTCCTCGGCAAAGCCGTGTTCGCGCGCCAGGATCGGCAGGCAGGCATCGACCAGCGGCAGGAACCCGATCGTCAGTTCCTGGCTCATCGTGTTCCTCCCAGCAGCGATTGCGCGGTGACGACCGCCTCGGCGATGTCGGCGATGCGCTTGCCGCTCTGCATCGCGTGGTTGCGCATTTCGGCATAGGCTTCGTGTTCGGGCAAGCCGCGGGTGTTCATCAGGATGCGCTTGGCCTTGTCGATCGTCTCGCGCTCCGCCAAGCGGCCGCGCGCGTCGGCCAGATCGGTCTGCAGCCGCGAGAATGCGTTGAAGCGGCGCACCGCCAGATCGAGCAGCGGGCGGATGCGGTGCGCGGCCAGGCCATCGACGACATAGGCCGACACCCCCGCCTCGATCGAGGCGGCGATCGATTCGTCATCCGATTCGTCGACGAACATCGCGATCGGGCGCGCCACCGCGCGGCTGACGGCGAAGTATTCCTCCAGCACGTCGCGGCTGGGATTGCCGAGGTCCATCAGCACGATGTCGGGCGCGATCTCGCCGATCCGCGCGACCAGGCCGCGCCGTTCGGTGACCACGAACAGTTCGCAGTCCGCGACGGCCGCCAGCCCTTCCTGGATCACCGAGGCGCGGGCTGCGCTTTCATCAATGATGGCAATGCGCATGGCGTCTTGTGCACTGCAGCAACGCCGCAAGGCAAGGCCATCCGCGCGCCGATCGCGCTAAAATCGGCAGGAGCGGGCCATGGCCGCCAGAACGTGCGGCGGGAACGGGCTTCAGATCAGCGCGAACTGCCCGACGATGTCGCGCGTGAGCGGGCGCAGGAATTCCAGGCCGGAGATGTCGCCGTCGATCCAGCGCACGATCGCCTTGATGCAGTGCTCCTTCGACAGACGGACGCTGACGAACTGGCCGTGGCGCAGCGTGCCGTGGGCCAGCGATGCGTTGCAGCCGTGGGTCGAGATGTCGGTCAGCCGGGCCGGCAGCGTCGCCTCCGCGACGATCTCGATCTTGCGCAATCCGGCGACCGGCTGGCGCGAAACCTTGCGCGTGCCGGCAGGCTTGGCGGCGGCGGCAGCCGACTTGGCGGACTGGAGCCTAGGCATGGTGTTGGTCATCGATGCGGTTCCTGCGACGTGCCCTGTCTGGATAAGTACAGATCGTGGTTATGAACCGATTGTCGCGCGAAACAGTTAACAACTCGATAGTCGTGCCCACGATGCTTTCCCGCATGGCGCGCCGCTGTTTCGACTAGCGGGCGACTTGTCCGTTCCGGACCTATCCGGCTGAACTACGGACGATTTGCCTTATCGGGGATTTTGGCGAATATTGGGCGTATTGGATGGTCCCGTGCGGTCGCCTGACGGGTTTCTTGCCGGTCACTGCGGCGATCGCCGCAACCGTCAAGTTGGCCGGAACCGCTGTGTTGGCCGGAACCGTTATGTTGGAGCGCGCGCATGACCCCACCCAAGGCCCTCCGGCGCCACATGGCCAGCCCGCTGCCCCCGGGCCAGTTCGAGGCGGCCCGGTTCCAGCGCTTCGGTCTGGGCAAGTTCCGCACCATGCCCGTGCCGCAGGGCGCCCCGCCCCAGCTGGCGATCGGCGGCGACGTGGCGCGTTCGCTCGACATCTGGGAACGGCTGGCGGTGTTGCCCCGCCACGAACAGGTCAGCGACTTTCATTGCGTGACCGGCTGGTCGGTGCGCAGCGTGCGCTGGTCGGGCTGGCGCTTTGCCGATGTGCACGCGATCATCGCTGCGGTGACGGCGATGCCCGACGCCGGGGCGGAGACGGTCGTGTTCCGGGGCAGCGACGGGTATGCCTGCTCGCTGCCGCTGGCCGACCTCATGGCAGGCGACGTGATGCTGGCGGACACGCTCGACGGACAGCCGCTGGGGCTGGAGCACGGCGGGCCGTTGCGGCTGGTGGCGCCGGCGCACTATGGCTACAAAAGCGTGAAGCACCTGTTCGGCTTCGAATACTGGCGCGATGCCGGGCCGCACTACCGCTTTCCCAAGCCGTATCCCCGGTTCATGGACCACCCGCGCGCGCGCGTGGCGCAGGAAGAACGCGCGCTGCTGCCCAACTGGCTGATCCGCCCGATCTATCGGCTGTTCGTGCCGGGTTCGATCAAGCGGGGGTGAAGCTTCAGAAACATGCTATGGATTAACCCATCACCGTTCGTGTCGAGCGTAATCGAGACACGATGCGCAACAGACGAAATTGGTCTGGCATCCTTCGACGTCGCTGGGGCTGAGCGGGTCAATCCAGCGTCATCGGACTCTAATCCTCCAGCGGAACGCCGGGCAGCATCTTGGCGGTGCGGATCGTCAGCGAGGTCTTCACGCTCGCCACGTTGGGCGCGGGCGTCAGCTTGCTGGTGAGGAATTCCTGGAAGCTCTGCAAGTCGCGGCTGACGATCTTGAGGATGAAGTCGATCTCGCCATTGAGCATGTGGCATTCGCGCACTTCGGGCAGCCCGCGCATGTGATCCTCGAACTGGCGCAACGCTTCCTCGGCCTGGCTTTTCAGGCTGACCAGCGCGAACACGGTGATCGCGAAGCCCAGCTTGGAGGCATCGAGTTCGGCATGGTAGCCGCGAATCACGCCTTCTTCCTCGAGCGCGCGCACGCGGCGCAGGCACGGCGGTGCGGTCAGCCCGACCCGCTGGGCCAGTTCCACATTGGTGACACGCCCTTCGTCCTGCAATTCGGCGAGCAGGCGCCGATCGATGCCGTCCAATGTGGCCATTGCCTTCTTGCCAGTCCTCGCTCGCCAATTGGCGGGTATTGTCGTTCACAACAGGACATGCCGCCATCCTGCGCAATTTTCCACACCGAATGATCGAGTGCAGGATAATATTATTGTGTCTTATCGCAATCGTCCCACATTGCAACGCACCGATCTCGCCCCTGTCAGAACCGCGCGGATTTGCTAGGACGCGCGTTGCTTGCCAGACAATGCGCCGTGTGGGTGCGTGGTGGCACGGCGGGAGCGCGCATGATCTTCGACGACCGCCTCGACACCGTGTTGCGGACCGCCGCAGCCGGACCGGCGGCGGCGCGCACCCAGTTCCGCCAGATCATCGACATCCTCGGTCGCGTGCCCGAGCATGACTGGTCGACCGAACACTTCGCCGCGATCGGCCGGCTCGATTCCCTGGCCGCAGTGCTGCCCGACGATGATCGCGCGGCGCTGGTCCGGTCGGCGCAAGTCCGCTCGCCCGCGCTGGTCGATCACTTCGCACACCAGTCGCCGCGCATCGCCGCCGGCGCGATCGGCGGCGCGCGGCTGACCGAGGCGCAGTGGCTCGACCTGATCCCGCGCCTGCCGCTGGCCGCGCGCGGCTACTTGCGCCACCGCCGCGAGCTGGGGCCGGACGTGGAACGGATGCTCGAACGGTTCGGCATCGGCGATCGCGCGCTGCCGCTGCCCGCCGGGTTCGAACCCAATGTGGTTGAGGGCGCCGCGCCCGCACCGCTGCCGTTCCCGGTGCGCAAGCCGGTGGCCGTGCCCGATGCGACGGCCAATCCGGCGGCGGAGGCCACCCCGCCCGTGCCCTTGCGCGCCGCCGATCCCGATGACGGTCGCAACGGCATCGGCGCGATCGTGCGCCGGATCGATGCGTTCCGCCGCCAGCGCGAGAATGCGGCCCCGCCCGGCCCGTTGGCTTCCGGCGATCCCGGCGATCCGCGGCTGCCGCTGGCCGACGAGGCGCTGGCCCCGCCGCCACCGGCCAACCGCCTCCAGTTCCGCAGCGATGCGACGGGCACGATCATCTCGGCCGAAGGCGCGGCGGCGGCGATGCTGGTGGGCCACCGCCCGTTCGACCGGCAGGCCGGCGCGCCCGCACAGTGCGACGACGCCACCGCGCGCGCCGCGATCAAGCGCCAGCCGATCGCCGCCGGACGGATCGAACTGGAAGGTGCGCCAGCGATTTCCGGGGCCTGGCGGATCGACGCGGTGCCGCGTTTTGCCAAGGCGGGCGGACGCTTCATCGGCTACCACGGCGTGCTGCGCCGCCCGACACCGGCAGCACCGGCCGACCTCCCCGTGCCCGCCAGCGCAATGCCGGCCGAGCCCGAGGGCGACCGCCTGCGCCAGCTGCTCCACGAACTGCGCACGCCGATCAACGCGATCCAGGGCTTTGCCGAGCTGATCCAGCAGCAGATCTTCGGGCCGACCCCGCACCAGTACCGCAGCCTTGCCGCCAGCATCGCGTCCGATGCCGCGCAGATGCTCGCCGGGTTCGAGGAGCTGGAGCGGCTGGTCAAGCTGGAAGCCGGGCAGGTGCAGCCCGATGCGGGCGAGACCGACGCGGGCGCGCTGCTGGCCCGGCTGATCGCGCAGATGCAGCCCGCGCTGGCGGCGCGCGAGGTGCGGCTGACGTTCGAACCCGCCGCCGGACCGGTGATGGTCGCGCTGGCCGAGGATGAGGCCGAGCGCCTGCTGTGGCGCGTGCTGGCGGTGTTCGCCTCCACCGTCGCGCCGGGCGAGCGGCTGCGCTTTGCGATCGGGCCGGAAGCTGCCCCCGAAGGCACCCCGAACGCCACAGCTGAAGGCTCCGGCGCGCAGATCGTGCTGTCGCTGCCCGCCGCGCTCGCCGCGCTCGACGATGCGGCGCTGTTCGCGCCCGATGCCCGGCGCGGCTTGGCGGTGCAGGCTTCGGCGATCCTCGGCAACGGATTTGCCCTGCGCCTGGCCGCCGCCGAGGCCAAAGCGGCGGGCGGACGCCTGTTTCGCGCAGATTCGCGACTGATTATCATTCTCCCGGGCTTGACCGCGCGTGCGGCGCACCATAGCCAAGATCAAGGGCTTGTTTACCGCTGACGTGGTACGGCTTCCTCCAGTGCCACACGTCCTGCGGAGTAAATCGGCGTTGCGCAGGACCAGCATCCTTGATCTTCCCGGCCCCGATGATGTGGTCCGCTTCCGGCCCGGTTTCGGCCAGCGGTTCATCCTGACGGTCGACACCGAGGAAGAATTCGACTGGACCAAGCCGTTCGACCGGTCGGGCCACGGCCTGGGCCATGTGCCCCGGCTCGCCAAGTTCCAGCAGTTCTGCGAAGGGCGCGGGGTCTGCCCGATCTACCTGATCGACTATCCGGTCGCGACCGATCCCGCCGCCGCCGAAGTGCTGGCCGATGCAGTCGCGGCAGGCCGGGCCGAAGTCGGCGTGCAGCTGCACCCGTGGGTCAACCCGCCACACGACGAAGACATCAACGTCCACAACAGCTTTGCCGGCAACCTGCCGGCCGACCTCGAACGCGCCAAGTTCCGCAAGCTGCGCGACGCGATCGAGCAGAACTTCGGCGCGCCGCCGATGATCTATCGCGCCGGGCGCTATGGCGTGGGGCCCGCCACCGCCCAGCTGCTCAGCGACAGCGCGATCGCGATCGACACCTCGGTCCGCGCGCGGTTCGACTATTCCAGCGGCGGCGGACCCAATTTTCGCAGCCACCCGCTCGAACCCTACTGGATCGACCAGCGCGGCGGACTGATGGAACTGCCGCTGACGTCGGTGTTCTGGGGGCTGCTGCGCCGCCAGGGCGAACTGCTGTACCCCGCGCTATGGCGGATGCCGAGCCTGCGCGGCGCGCTGGCCCGGCTGGGCCTGCTCGAACGCATCCCGCTCACCCCCGAGGGCGTGAGCGAGGACGAGGCGATCAAGGGTATCGACATCGCGATCGACGACGGGCTGCCGATCCTGGTGTTCTCGTTCCACAGCCCGTCGCTGCGCCCCGGCCACACGCCGTATGTGCGCGACGAGGACGACCTCGACCGGTTCTATGGCTGGTGGCGCGCGGTGTTCGATTACCTGGAGCAGCGCAGCGTCAAGCCGACCACGGTGCGCGAGATCATCGGCGCGGTGGAGGTTTAAGCCTGCGCGGTTGCCCCCCGCTCGCTTGCCCAGCCCGCGTGCCGAGCCGCCTGCCCTGCCCGCTTGCCATCACCCACTGCCATGGAGTACGCCGCGCGGCGCAATGGGCCTGTAGCTCAGTTGGTTAGAGCTGGCCGCTCATAACGGCTAGGTCGCGGGTTCAAGTCCTGCCGGGCCCACCATTGCTCCACCACCGCGAAGGCGGTATCACGCCACATGCTCCAGCGCCGCCCAGCACCCTGCCGATCCGCGCATCACGCGTCGGCCGCCATTTCCTGATCCTGGGTCGCAATCCGCCAGGGCCATGATCAAGACAGAAACCTGACCTTATGTCGCGCAGTATGATCGCTTACGCATTGCTCGCTGCCGCGGTGGTCGCCATCGTGCTGGTGATCGGACTGGGCGAACGCAAGCGCAGGCGTGCCAAGCGCCGGCGCTCAGAACGGCGGCGGCGCAAGCGTTCCGACCCATGACAATGTCGTCCGATCGACGGGTCGTTGCGGCAACGTGTAGTCGCGGCAGACGGGTGGAGCCCTAATTCGCGCCGATCTTCACAGCGGTGCCAGGTTCTCGCTGCCGACCACGCCCAATACAAGCATCGCCGCATCGACCAGCGTCGCCGCCTCGATATGCCCGATGTCTTCCAGTTCAGCCTTGATCAGCGCCAGTCGCGCGATGCAGCTGCCACGGATTGCGTCCCGCAGATGCGAATAATTCAGATGTTCCATGCGACGTGATTCTCGTACCCGTATTTTTTGATGCAATCGCCTCACTGGGCGATTTGTTCCGGCGCTTCTACAATGGCGGATTCCATTCTCAAGACCCGGCGTTCGCCACAACCGATTGCGGCACGACGAGTTGAGCGACCGGTTACGCGGGCGCGGATAGGGCTTGCGCCCGGCGGCGTGCAAACCTAAGGCCCGGCGCGGTACGGGGAGTGGCGCAGTCCGGTAGCGCGCCTGCTTTGGGAGCAGGATGTCGCAGGTTCGAATCCTGTCTCCCCGACCATTTTTCCGCTTATGTTGTCGAACCGTATGCACCGGCCGCTACCTGCGAACGGACGGGCCGCTGGGCTATCGGGCCAGCCGGCACGCCGCCTGCAGGATCTGTACGTCGCTGCCGGCCACATTGATGGCCAGCACGTTCTGGTCGAGGATGTCGAAGCCGAACGTGCGCAGCAGCGCGGTCAGCGACGATTGCGAATAGAAATTCACGTGCTCGTGCCAGTGGCGCTTGATCGTCTCGCGATCGGGGGTGTCCTGGCGCATGACCGTTTCGAACGGGACTTCGATGTAGAGGACGGAGTCCGCGTCCATCGCCTTGCGGACCTGCGCCAGCACCTCGGAGGGATAAGGCGTATGCTCGAGCAGTTGCCCGCAGATGACCAGCCGATATTTCGCCGATGTCGCCTGCTCCAGCGTCACGACGCGCGCGCCCGGCACCACGTCCTTGCCACTGATGTCGAAGATGTCGAGGCTGACCCGGCGCCGTTCGTACGGCGTGTTCGATCCGGTGTCGCCGCCCCAGTCGAGGATGGTCAGCGGATCGCGCAAGTACGGATCGAGGAACGCCTCGATCCCGGGCTTGTAGGTGACGATTTCGACCAGCCCGGTGTTGCGCGCGCGGTATCCCGGTTCGTAATGGTCGCGCAAGGCAACGTAGGCTTCCTCGCGATAGCCGGCGTAAAGCGCGTTCATTTCCGCGTCGGAAAACCGGATGTCGCAGAACAGATGCGAACACTGGCGGCAGCGCAGCGTCTTGCAGATCGTATAGGCCATGCCGTTGCGGATGGTCTGCAGCCCCCAGCTGTCATCGATCTCGACCGGGGCCCAGCCGAACGCGCGATCGGCAACGAACGGCATCAGGATCGCGGGCGAGGACGCCAGATCGGCGGACCCGCAACACACGCAGGAACTGGCCAGCCGCTCGCGCGCAACCGGTGCGCTGGTTTCATCGGCGGTGATGGTCATCTGCTTCCCCAATTCGCATGGTCCCGACGTCCCTACCACCGTCGTCTTTACGGAATATTGACGATAGAACGTCGCGGATCGGCTGTGCCGCGATCGGCAGGATCGCGATCATGCCACTGGGGCTGGCCACTGGGGCTGGCCGCTGTAGCTGGCCACTATGGCTGGAACGCGTAAACGACCGTCCCGAACGTGTTGAACTCGTGCGTCCGCAAATGGAAGCGATAGCCCAGATTCCACGATTCGATCAGGTCGACGATCTCGTAGAGATGTTCGGGAAGGTGGTAGGCAGAAACCAGCAGCGCGGGCTTCTGCTCCGCGATGATCTTGCGCATGCCTTTGAGCGTTTCGATCTCCGCGCCCTCGACATCCAGCTTGACGACGTTGACCTGCTCGCCATGCAGCACATCGTCGACCGCGACGCACTGGATCACCGTATCGCCGGCATCGCTCAGGCGGCTGGCCATCGAGCCGTCGCTGGAAAAGTGCAGCTGGCAGGTGGATGACCACGTGCCGAGCGGCAGGCAGAGCCGCCGCCCGATGTTGAAATCGCGCGAGGCCAGCGTCGCGAAATTGCCGGCGTCGGGCTCGAAGGCGACGAAGCTGTCGATGGCGTAGCCAGCCTTCAGGAACTTGTGGATCGCCACGCCGGTAAACGCGCCGCAATCGACGATGCGTAAGGGTTCGGCCAGGCGCGGCAGGTCGGCGGGGGTGTACTCGTCCTCTAGGCTGGGCGCCGGGCAATCGGCGACGTCGCCGCTCTGGCGATAGGCCACGATGGCGTCGAACAGCGCGCGGCTCACCTCATCCGCCAGCAAGGCACGCACACGGGCGAAATCGGGTTTGTGCGCGGCGTAGTCGAAATCCTTGTCGAGCCAGTACCCCGGGCGCGTCAGCGCGTCGGGGGCCAGATCGGGCAGGTTGACCGGCGTCAGCACGCGCGCGGCGCCCGCTTCGACCAGTTCGCCGTGGATCTGCTTGATATCGACGTAGTGGTTGTGGAGGCCGATCAGCACGGTCCTGTCCGCCAGCCGCCCATCCGCCGCATCGTCGAGCGACAGCACGGGGATGTCGCGATAGCTTTGCCCGCGCTTGCCGCGATCGAGGATCAGGTCGACGGCTGTCCCCCCGGCGAGCAGGTCATCGACGATGCCCTGCCCCACGCTGCCCAGACCATAGACGACAAGGCCTTCGGAGGCGGGCTGGTTAACCACAGGAAGCATGATCCATTTTCTCACTGGCTGACACCGGGCGCAGCAACGGCATTGCGGCGACGATCGGGGCATCGGGGCGGGATACGAACACGTATCGCCGCAGGACGATGAAGTTGATGGCGGCGGCGACCACCGTGGCCAGCAGCCCGGCCAGATAGGGCGATCGCAACATCAGCGCCGACAGCGCGAGGGCGGCCAAGCTGACGAGGTAGTTCAGCGCATAGGACAGCCCGAACCGCAGGCGTGACGTGGGTGCGCCGGCGAACACCAGGCGGCTGTAAGTGAAGTAGTTGAACGCGACGGCGATGATCGTGCCGACGATCTGGGCCACGAACATCTGCAGCCCGATCGCAACCAGCACGGCATACAGCGCGTAACCGAACAGCGTGTTGACCGCCCCGATCTTGAGGAAGCGCCACAGCTGCGCGACGGGTACGCTGGACAACGGCACGGGCCGTCAATCCTCCGGGGCGAAGTTGACGCGTTCGCGCTCGATCACCAGCGGGGTTCCGCGCGTCCGGTCCGAAATCAGCCGCACCTGCACGCCCAGGATGCCCAGGAACAGGAACAGCAGGCCGAACTGGAGTTCCAGCAGCGAGGCGAACATCCACATCCTGGCGTTCTGGCCGAAGAAGATCGACCAGGCGGCCCCGAGCACGGTGACGACCACCGCCGCCATCGCGATGAAGCTGAAATACAGCGGCGCGCGCAACAGGCCTTTCGACGAATAGGCCAGCCCCGTCAGCGCGAAGTCGAGCAGCGTGAAGATGCCGTTCTTGGACTTTCCCGCCGCGCGTTCCGGCCGCTTGAACGGGATCGTCTCGATCGCATAGCCGGTTTCCACCAGCATCCCGCGCACGAACGGCTCGGGCTCGTTGAGGTCGGCAATGGCGCGGATTGCCTTGTTGTCATAGATTCCGAAGCCGGTGGCGTTGGGGATGATCGGATAGTCGCCGAACTTGCGCTGCATGTCGTACGACAGCTTGCGCAGGCTGGCATACAGCAGCGACGTGCCCTTGGTCTCGCTCACGCCCAGCACGATGTCGACGCCGTTGCGCCAGCGGCGGACCAGCTCCGGGATCAGTTCCGGCGGATCCTGAAAGTCGGCGGCGATGCCGATGATGCCCTTGCCGCGCGCCTGGTACAGCGCATGCGCGGGCGAGCGATACTGGCCGAAGTTGCGCGTGTTGACGATCAGCCGGATGCGCGCATCGCGCCGGCACAGGCCGCGCACGATCTCGGCGGTGCGATCCGACGAGCCGTTGTCGATGAAGATGATCTCGAAGTCATCGGTGACCGTTTCCAGATTGACGATCACGGCAGTGGCGATCGCCTCGGCATTCTCTTCCTCGTTGAGGCAGGGAATGACGACCGAGATTTCGGGGGTGTCGGTGATCTTAAGCATACATATCCTGTGACATATCGCAGGCAGACCCGCTTTTCAGGAAGGCAGCCGTCTCGCCGATCTGGTCGGAAAGCGGCACGGTTTCGATGCAGTGGCGGTCGAGCAGCAGGCGGTAGGAGCGGTCGTCACCGAGGTAGATGTCGGCCAGCCCGTCGCGGACAGATGGGCGGTCGATCACGCCATCCGTCGACGCTGCGATCATCGCGGCCAGCGCGCCGAGTTCGATGTCCTGGCCACCGCTGTCGAAGCGCGTGACCCCGCTGTGCCGTTCGAGCAGCAGCGCGAACGCCAGCGACATCAGCTCGCGGATGGCGACATAGCCGCGCCGCACATCGTGGCGCGCGCGGACGACCACGGGCTTGCCCGCCAGCGCATCGAGCACGAACGACGACAGCGCATAGCTGTTGAGCTTGTTGATGTGCGGGCCGGAGATGTTGAAGATCCGGGCGATGGCCGCGCTGGTGCCATGCGTTTGCGCCCAGTCGGCGAAAGCGTCCTCGTCCTCGCGCTTGAGCATGCCGTACAGCCGCATGGCGGGCGCAGCCGCTGCGTCGTCCGCGTGGCGCGCGGCGCCCGACGAGGCGACGAAGACCGCCTCCACGCCGATCGGGTTCAGCGCATCGAGCACCGTCTGCCGGATGGCGCGGTTGGCGGCGCAATAGTCCGCCTCGGGCATCGCCTCGGCACGGTCTTTGGTCAGGAACGCGAAATGCAGCAGCAGCGTCGGCTGGCGCGGCAACGTGCCAAGCTCGCTCAGCGGCCGTTGCGCGATGACCCGCGTGGCGGACAGGCGCACATCGGCCTGCCGCGATCCGAAACACACCACCCGCTGCGCAAACGCATCGCCCAGCGCATCGTGCAACAGGTCGACCGTGGCGCGGCCGAGCCAGCCGCTGGCGCCGGTCACGACGATCCGCTGTGGGCCCTGCCGCAACGCGGCGGCGATGTGAGCGGAGAGCGCCATGGTGCCGTCGGCCGCGCTATGCTGCGCCGCGCGCCGGCAGGATCGCCGCGCGTTCCGTCGTGACCCACCGGACCAGATCGGAAAACCGGCTGAACTCGTCCTGCTGGCCCACGGTGAACTGTTCGGTGGCATAGCCGTAGGTCACGAAAGCGAAGCGCACGCCGGTCGCCTTGGCCAGCGCCTGGTCGATCTCGCTGTCGCCGACGTAAAGGCAATCGTGCACCGTGGTGCCGAGCTGCGCCATCACCAGTTCCATGAGATCGGGCGCGGGCTTGGCCATGCGATCGGGCGAACTGCCGACGATGACCGGAAAATGTTCGGTCAGGCCGACATCGGCGATCACCTTTTCGCACAGCTGCTGCGGCTTGTTCGAACAGATCGCCAACCGGAAGCCGTGCGCGGACAGCGCCTTCACGCCATCGGCCACGCCGTCGTAAAGCGATTCGATCGGCGTCGGATACAGCCGGTAGCGCGCGCGAAAATCGTCGACTTCCTGCCGCAGATCGCCGCATTCCTGCGCCAGCACGCCGCTGACGAGCGCGGGCCCGCCCAGACTGGCGAACGGGCGGATGTCCGACTGGGTCACGCGGCGGGCGCTGCCGCGATCGGCGAGCATCGCGTTGAGCACTTCGACGAACACCGGGGCGCTGTCGATCAGCGTGCCATCGAGGTCGAAGACGATGTTGGCGACCGGGGCGGTCATGCCGGCACCCGCATCGCTTCGGCGAGTTCGTCGCGTGGCAGAAACGGCGCGAGATCGTGCAGGGGCGCTGTCACCATGCTGCCATCCTCCAGGCGTCGCGATGACACCTTCGGCGCGAAGTTCTGCTCCTTGTCGATGAAGATTTCGCAAATGGCCGCGCCGGGGGCGGACAGCGTATCGGCGATCGCCCGGACCATGTCGGCGTGTTCGGATGTGCGCGTATAGGCAAACCCGAACGCCGCCGCGACTTTGCCGAAATCGGGAAAGGTCACGCCCGAATCCGGCCCGCAACCCACCGAGTGGCCGTCGAAATAGGCCTGCTGGGTCTGGCGGATCGAGTGATAGCCCGAATTGTTGTAGAGGAAGATCTTGGCCGGGATGCCCTGCCCGATGATCGTCTGCAGTTCCTGCAGGTTCTGCATGATGCTGCCGTCGCCGGCCAGGCAGATGATCCGCTCCGCGCCTGCGGGCATCGCGTGCCAGGCGCCGATCGTGGCGGGCAGGTCATAACCCATCGATGCCGCGCCCGAGTTGGAATACAGGCGCTGGCCGGTCTTGAGCTTCGCCGCCTGCACGGTGACGACCGCCGCGGTGGCATCGGCCATCACGATCACTTCGTCCGCCTTCAGCGCCTCGAACAGCTTTTCGGTGAAGCAGTAGGGGTTCACCACGCCTTGCGTCTGCCAGTATTCCGGCAGGACCGTGGGGTAGCGCTGCCGGCGCTCCATCGCCCAGTCGACATACGTGCGATGCGCGGCGGGCGTCTCGTAACCGTCCAGCGCCTCGATCAGCGCGGGCACGAACGTGCGCAAGTCGGCATGGACCGGCAGGTCGATCGACAGCGTCGGCTTGAACAGTTCGGCCGCATCGACATCGACCATGATCTTCTGCGCGTCGGGCGCGAAGCCGGCATAGTTGTAGCTGATCTGGCGAATGTTGAGGCGGCATCCCAGCACCAGCAGCAGGTCGCTGCTTTGCACCGCGAAGTTGCCCGAGCGATCGCCCACGGTTCCCGGCCGGCCCACGTACAGCGGGTGATCGTCGGGCACGAGATCCTGCGCATTCCACGCCGGGGCGACCGCGATGCCCAGCCTGTCGGCCAGTTCGAGGAACTGATCATAAACCCCGGCGATGCGGATGCCGGTGCCGGGCAGCAGGACGGGCCGTTTGGACTGCCGCACGGCGCGGATCACGTCCTGCGCCACGCGGTGCAGGTCATCGCCGCGCAGCCAGCCGTATTCGCCCGGAATCGCGTGCGCGTGGCCATAGCCTTCGGCCATCGGATCGAACCCGCGCATCTGCGACGGGTCGATCAGCGCGGACTGGACGTCGATCGGAATGTCGAGCCACACCGGGCCGGGCCGGCCGGTTTCGGCCAGATACAGCGCCTTTTCGAGCAAGTAGCGGATGTCGTGCGGGTTGGTGACGGTGACCGCGAACTTGGTGATCGACCGCGCCATGTCGGTGATGTCGGCTTCCTGGTCCCCCAGTTGCCGCACGACGACCGGCGCATTGTGGCGCAGCGTCTCGCGCTTGACCTGTCCGGACAGCACCAGCATCGGGATGGAATCGGTAAACGCGCCATGGACGCCGTTGAGCGCGTTGATGCCGCCGGGCCCCGTGGTGACATTGAGCGCGGCCATTCGCCCCGACAGGCGCGCATAGCTTTCCGCCGCCATCGCGGCTGCCTGCTCGTGGTGGAAGCAGACATAGCGCAGGCCATCGGTGCGACCGAGCGCATCGTTGAGATGCATCGCCCCGCCGCCGGTCAGCATGAACACGTGCCGCACGCCGTGTTCGGCAATGCGCTGCGCGACAAAGTCCGCCAGCCGCATCCGGCTCACCGCCGGGCTGGCCCGCTCTTTGGTCAGGCCGAATTCGGCGGTCTGGGTCACGAAGTTCATCTCAGGAGACCATCGCGGCGCGAGGGGGCGTGGCATCGTGCCCGCGATCCTTGATCAGCCGCAGCAGCGACGGGTTCTTGAGGCCCGGACCATCGACGGTGTAGATGTCGAGCGGCGCATGCGCCTTGATCGGACCGGTGAGGTATTCGCCGCCGGCGAATTCCCGCGTGGACAGCTGGCCCTTGAGCAACGGCACCGCGAAATAGACGTCATCGGCGGTCAGCACTTCGCCCTTGGCGAGGTCGCGCCTGGCGTAAACACCGCGCACCAGCGCATCGAGGTAGGTGCGTTCGCCCTCGGGCACGACGCGGCGCTGGGCCGAACCGCTGCCGCACATTTCCTGTGCCTTCTTCATCGCGCGGAACCAGGTATCGGCCTGGTGCGGCTTGGTGCAGTACGAACTGACCGGAACGCCTTCGTAATCGATGTCGATATGACGTTCGAACGTGCGGGCGCCCTTGCCGTAGGCGATCAGCGTCGAATCCCACCAGTCGCGGTGTTCGTGGGTCGAAAAGCCGATCGTGATGTCGGGATAGCGCGCCTTGAGGAAATCGATCTGGTCGAGCTCGAGATCGCCGTCCTCGGACGGATAGAGCGAGACGCAGTGGTTGAGCGAGAAGGGGATGTTGCGCGAGGTGAAGAAGGTCACGAGCTGGTCGACATGTTCAAGGTCCGCGCCGCCCGACGAGGCGATCACCGGCAGCCCGGTCGATGCGATCTTGCGCAGCAGGGTCTTGTCGCGGATGTCGGAACTGGCGATCTTGAGGATCTCGACGCCGAATTCGACGCACTTGTCGACCGAGACTTCGTCGAACGGCGTGACCATCGTGACCATGCCGAAATCGCGCACCGTTTCGACCATCAGGCGCAGGTTGTCCCACGACATGTGGGTGTCCTGGGTCTTCTTGATGTAGCGGATATCCGCTCGGTCGCGGAAATCGGGGTGGATGAAGCTGTCGACGTCGCGGAACTGCAGCTTGATCGCAGCGCGCACGTTGTTGAACTTCACCACGCGCGCAAAGTCGCGGATGATCTTAAGGCCCCGCTCGGTATTACCCCAGTGGTTGTTGGCAAGTTCGAGAACGAACAAGTTATTGAAAATCGATTCGGTCACCACATATCCCCTGTTCGAGCGGTCCCCACTGCCCATCGGCTAAGGCTCAGTTATTAACGCAGTTCCTTAAAAAATCCTTTACGACCCCGGCGACATAACCGAGATGATCCTCGCCCAGACCGGGATAGAGCCCGATCCAGAACGTGCGCTCGGTCACGATGTCCGAATTCTCCAGCGAACCGACCACGCGGTAGTCGCGGCCGCGCATGTACGGCTGGCGGATCAGGTTGCCCGCGAACAACAGCCGCGTGCCGATCTTGTGGGCTTCCAGGTGCGGCACCAGCTGTTCGCGCGTGAACGGCGCACCCTTGCGGATGGTGATCGGGAAGCCGAACCACGACGGCTCGCTGTTGGGCGTCGCCTCGGGCAGGATGAACACATCCTCGAACGGCTTGAGCAGCTGCGTCAGGATATCGAAATTGCGCCGGCGGTCGGCGATGAAACCGTCCAGCCGATCGAGCTGGGCCACGCCGACGGCGGCCTGCATGTCGGTGATCTTCAGGTTGTAGCCGGCATGGCCGTAAGTGTATTTATGGTCATAGCCCATCGGCAGGTCGCCAAGCTGGCGGCAGAACCGCTTGCCGCAAGTGTTGTCCATGCCCGGCGCGCACCAGCAGTCGCGACCCCAGTCGCGCATCGATTCAATCACGCGCTTGAGCCGCGGCTTTTCGGTGAACACCGCCCCGCCCTCGCCCATCGTGATGTGATGCGCCGGATAGAAGCTGAGCGTGCCGATATCGCCGAACGTGCCGACGTGGCGCCCGTCATACGTCGCGCCGAGCGCGTCGCAGCAATCCTCGATGACCCACAGGTTGTACTTCTTGGCGACGCGCATCACTTCGGCCAGATCGAACGGATTGCCGAGCGCGTGCGCGATCATGATCGCGCGCGTCCGGCTGGACACCGCCGCCTCGATCGCGTCGGGCTTGATATTGTAGGTCGGGATGTCGACATCGACGAACACCGGGACTAGGCCGTACTGCAGCACGGGGTTGACCGTGGTCGGAAAGCCGGTCGCCACCGTGATGACCTCGTCACCGGGCTTGAGCGCCTCGTCGCGCAGATAGTGCGAGCACAGTGACGACAGCGCCAGCAGGTTGGCGGATGATCCCGAATTGGTCGTCAGCACGTGGCGGATGCCGATGCGCGCGGCCAGCCGTTCCTCGAACGAGGCGTTGAAGCGCCCCGTGGTCAGCCAGAAATCCAGCGCGGAATCGACCAGCGACTGCATGTCCGAAGCGCCATAGACCTTGCCCGACACGGGCACCGGGCTGGTCCCCGGCAAGAACGCGGGGGTGGCGTGATGGCGGCGGGCATATTCGCCGACCAGATCGAGGATCAGGTGGCGCAGTTCGCCTTCGTCCGTATCTCCGGCCAGGGCCTGCAATGGCGAAATGTTCGAAATCTCGGTCACACTCATGGATCCTCGCTACTTCAGGCTGCGCCGTGGCCGGCGAACTGGTCGATCTGCCGCAGGCTGATGTCCCGGGCATCGCCGCTTTGCGCGACGCCCTTATGCCAATCGACGATTATGGTTAACGCTTCGTTTAAACGCAGCTTCGGCTTCCAGCCGAGTTCGCTGCGCGCCTTGCTCGAATCGAGCCGCAACAGCACCGCCTCGTGCGGGCCGGCCACGTTGGGCCGGTCCCAGCCGGTCGCAGAACCCCAGCTGGCAAGCATCTGGTCGACGATCCAGCCCACCGGCTGCGCGTCTTCCTCGGACGGGCCGAAGTTCCACGCGGTCGCGGCATCCCGCCGCCCCTCGAGCAATCGTTCGCCCACCATGAGGTAGCCCGACAGGGCTTCCAGCACATGCTGCCACGGGCGGATCGACGCCGGATTGCGGACGCTTACCGGTACATCGGCGATGAGCGCGCGGACGATGTCGGGCACGAGCCGATCTTGCGCCCAGTCGCCCCCGCCGATGACATTGCCCGCCCGCACCGATGCGATCGCCGGCCCATCGGGGTAGGAATGGCGCCACGATGCGATGGCGATTTCCGCCGCGCCCTTGCTGCTGCTGTAGGGATCGTGCCCGCCCATCGGATCGCTTTCCCGATAGGGCCAGATCCATTCGCGATTCTCGTAGCATTTGTCCGACGTCACGCAGACGACCGCGCGCACGCTGTCGACCGCGCGGCAGGCCTCGAGCACGTGCACCGTGCCCATCACGTTGGTGGCGTATGTCTCGACCGGGTTGTCGTACGAATAGCGGACCAGCGGCTGAGCGGCGAGATGGAACACGATCTCGGGCCGCGCGGCGGCGATGGCATCCATGACCACCTGCATGTCGCGCACGTCGCCCACGTGGTGTTCCACCAGATCGGCAAGGCGTGTCTGTGCGAAGAAGCTCGGCTCGGTCGGCGCGGGCAGCGCCAGGCCGGTGACGTGTGCGCCCATCCGGTGCAGCCACAGGCTGAGCCACCCGCCCTTGAAGCCGGTGTGGCCCGTGACCAGCACGCGCCGGCCTTGCCAGAAATCGGTCGTCACCAGGATTTCCAGGGCGCGCCCTGCTGCCACAGCGATTCAAGATAAAGCTTGTCGCGCAGCGTATCCATCGGCTGCCAGAACCCGTCGTGGCGATAGGCGGCCAGATCGCCGCCCGCAGCCAGACGTTCGAGCGGGCTGCGCTCCCAGATGGTGTCGGGTCCGTCGATCAGATCGAGCACCGACGGGTCGGCCACGAAGAAGCCGCCATTGATCAGCCCGCCGTCACCGGCCGGCTTTTCCCGGAAATTGCGCACCAGATCGCCGTCGAACTCCATCGCGCCGAACCGGCCGGGCGGAGACACCGCGGTGATCGTGGCGCGCTTGCCCTGCGCGTGGTGGAACGCGATGAGGCTGGACACGTCGATATCGGCCACGCCATCACCATAAGTGAAGCAGAACGGCGTCCCTGGCTTGAGGTGGTTCGCGACCGCCTTCAACCGTCCCCCCGTCTGCGTATCGGCGCCGGTATCGACCAGCGTGATCCGCCACGGTTCGCTCCAGTTCTGGTGGATCTCGACGCTGTTCCGCTGCAGGTCGATCGTGACGTCGGTGTTGTGCAGGAAGTAGTTCGCGAAGTACTCCTTGATCATGTAGCCCTTGTAACCAAGGCAGATCACGAAGTCGTTGACCCCCGCGCTCGAATAGATCTTCATGATGTGCCAGATGATCGGCATTCCGCCGATTTCGACCATCGGCTTGGGGCGGATGGATGTTTCCTCACCCAGCCGCGTACCCAGTCCACCCGCAAGAATAACTGCTTGCATCAACTTCACCCCCGGCGACGTCGTTCGCGCATCCGGGGATCGTGCCATGCCTGCGCATCGCGGACCGTTCCGGACTGTCCGAGGCGTTTATCCCAGCTATTTCCTAACGGAGCGTTAAGGTTAACAGCAATCTAAGGGGGGTATGCGACAGGTACGGCAACGGCCGGATTTGGCGCTGTTGCGCGGGCTCAGGAATGGGTGTCCGCACGCGGCACGCAGGCCAGCACGGTGATGTCGTGCGCCCCGAAATCGCGGCAGGTCCAGCGGGCCGTATCCTGCAGCACGCCCGGTGCGTGGAGCAACGCGCTGGTGTTGGGCACGTTCTTGTCGAACGCCCAGATCACCGCTGTATCAGCGCGTGCGCCCGTGAGCGCGAGCACCGCAGGATAAGGATCGGCGTTCAGCGCGTAGTGCGGGATCAGCACCTCGACCGGGCGGCCGGCGCGGCGGAAGAAAAATCCGCCGACGTCGGCCATCTTCTCGGGCGTGCCGAGCAGCGCGGTCGGATTGTCCCACAGCAGCACGACCTTGCGCGCGTCGTGATGCGCCATGATCCAGTCCGAAGGCTGTTCGAAATTGAAATCGTAGCGATGATCGTCATGCGGCGCCGTCACATGCTTCATCAGCGGTGGCACCGCAGCGCCGATCAGCAGGATGACGATCAGCATCGACGCAAACGGCAGCGTCGGCTTCACCTCGCGCAGCACAAGCGGGATCGCCAGCGACACCGCGCCCACAAACGCCAGCAGGTAGCGGATCGAGAAGCTGGGCCGCACGAACCCCATGCCGACGACGATCAGCGTCGCGATCAGCCCGGTCACGATCAGCACCACTTCGGGCGACAGCGGGAACAGCCCCGCACGCGCTGCCTTTGCCCGCGCGAACCGGGCATGGATGGCGGCGGGCGTCAGGATCGCGAGCGCCACGGCGGTCGCCAGCGAGCCGCAGAAGAACACCGGCACGATCAGCGCCTGCTCCCAGTGCAGGACCTGATACCAGGTCTGCCCCGAATTGGCGTAGTGGAGCACGACCTGCAGGTGCACGCTCATCCACGCCGCCATCGGGACCAGCACCAGCAACGCCGGCCACGTCCGCAGCGCGGTCTGTCGCCACACCAGCAGAAAGGCGATGCCCTGCACGCCCGAGATCACGATGGCGTGATAGTGCGTGAGCACGGCGAGCGACGATACGCCTGCCCAGATCGCGGCGCGCCGCGTGGTCGGTGCGCGCAGCAGGCTGAGAAAGCAGATCGCCTGCACGCAGCCCAGCAACAGCATCAGGGTGTACGGGCGCGCTTCGGTGGCAATGCCGAACCCGGGGCCCCACAGCGCGATGGTGAACGCCCACAGGATCCGCGTCGTGCGGTCCTCGTGGCCCTTCCATAGCAGCACTGCGGGCGCGGCGATCGAGAACAGCAGGCTGGGAATCCTGAGCGCGAGGTTGCCGTCGCCGGCGACCTTTTCCCACGCCCACAACACCGAATAGTACAACGGCCCACTGAGTTCGTTGAGGCACCAGTCGACCAGATGCCGGACATCGGGCTGCGCCGCGATCGTTGCGCTGAAGTTTTCGTCCAGCCACAGCGGCGTCTGCAAGCCGGCGGTCAGGATATTGACGAGGAACAGCACGAATCCGGCGATCAGCGCAGTGCGGGGAATCTCGCCGGCAAACAGCGATGGCGATGCCGGTCGATCCAGCGCGACTGAAGTCATCATGCGGTTCCCATGTCCGTGTCAGCCCGCGTCGTTACATTCGGTATGGTTAACATTTTGACCGCCCGGCTCAACCGGCGCGCGCCGTGACGTGACCGCGGCCGCTGTCCCGACGATCATCGATTGCGATCGTTTCATCTTGTCGGCAAACGGGGTGCCGAAGGAGCGAAGATCACGGGCCGTCCCCAGCGCATTGCCGATACCGTCGCGGGCATTTCGGTCGCGGGGCTGATGCTGCCCGAGGCGGTCGCTTATGCGGCGATCGCCGGGCTGGCGCCGGAGCGCGCGATCCTCGCCGCGATTGCCGGCGGGCTGGCTTATGCCGCCGTTGGACGCAGCCGGTTCGCGATCGTCGCGCCGACGTCGTCCTCGGCGGCGATCCTGGCGGCGACGCTGGCCGCGCTGCCCGGCACCGCCGCCGACAAGGGGCTGATGGCCACGATGGTCGTGGCGCTGGTCGCGGTCCTGTTCCTGCTCGCTGCCGCGATGAAGCTTGGCAGTCTGTCCGGGTTCATCGCCCGGCCCGTGCTGCGCGGCTTCGCCTTCGGGCTGGCGATCACCATCATCGTGCGCCAGTTGCCGACGTTGCTGGGGCTGGATGTCCACGCCGGCGGGCTGCCCGCGCTGGCCGGCGCGATCCTCTCCCATATCGGCGCGGCCAATCCGGCCAGCGTCGCCATCGGCGCGACGGCGCTGGCGCTGCTGCTGATGCTGCGGCAGTTCACCAAGCTGCCCGCCGCGCCGATCGTGCTGCTGGCCGGCATCGCGCTGTCGTTCGCAACCGACCTGCCGCAGCTGGGCGTGCGGCTGGTCGGGCCGGTGGCCATCGCGATCGAGCTGCCGCAATGGCCAACGTTCAGCTTTGCGGTGTGGTCGCGGCTGGCGCAGCTGGCGCTGCCGCTCGCGCTGATCCTGTTTGCCGAAAGCTGGGGCACGATCCGCTCGCTCGCCTTGCGCAACGGCGATACGGTCGATGCCAACCGCGAACTGGGCGCGATCGGGCTGGCCAACATGGCCTCGGCACTTATCCAGGGCATGCCGGTGGGCGCGGGATTTTCCGCCGGATCGGCCAGCGAGGCCGCCGGTGCCACCACCCGCCTGACCGCGTGCGTCGCCGCGATCGCGCTGCTGGTGCTCGTGCTGACGGCGAGCGGGCTGGTCGCGCGCATCCCCGAACCGCTGCTGGCGGCGATCGTGATCGCGGCGCTGTCCCATTCGCTGGCGCCGCGCCCGCTGCGCCGGCTGTTCGAACTGGGCCGCGACGGCTGGGTGGCGCTCGGCGCGGCGGTCGCGGTGATGCTGCTGGGCGTGCTCAACGGTATGCTGCTGGCCATCGCGCTGTCGCTGGCGGCGCTGCTGCGCAGGCTGGCCGGCGTACGGATCGACGAGCTCGGCCGGGTTGGCCAAAGCCACGATTTCGTCAGCCTGGCGACGCACACCGATGCCCGCCGGATCGCCGGGGTAGCCGTGTTCCGTCCCGGCGCGCCGCTGTTCTTCGCCAATGCCGACGTATGCGTGGGCGCGGTGACCAAGGCCGCCGCTGCCCTGCCCGCTGGGATCGCGATCGTGCTCAGCCTCGAGCAAAGCGACGATCTCGACAGCAGCGCGGTCGATGCGCTGGCCGAACTCGACACCAGCCTGCACGCCAACGGCCAGACGCTGCACCTTGCCCGGGCGCACGACAACGTTCGCGCGATACTGGCGCGCGCTGGCCTCGACCGCCTGTTTGCCGGCGCCGGCTTCAGCGTGGCCGATGCCGTAGATGCCTTCGATCGGGAGAAGACCAATGACCATGCGACCTAACGTCGAGCCGCAACTCCACCCTGCCCGGCTGATGGACCTGCGACCCACGCAGATGACCGTCGGCATGGCCGAAGTCGCCCGCAAGCGCAGCCAGTGGACCGCGCATGCCAAGACCGACGGCGGCCTGTTCCTGGGCGAGCACATGATCCCCGTCGTCATCGGTCCCCGGAAGCGGCCCTGGCTGATCGACCATCACCATCTCGCGCTCGCGCTGCACCACGAAGGGGTCGAACACGTGCTGATCAGCGTGGTGGCGCGGCTCGATCACCTCAAGAAGCCGCAGTTTCTGACGTTCATGGACAACTGCAACTGGCTGCACACGTTCGATGCCAGCGGCGAACGGCGCGAGTATGGCGCGCTGCCGCGCAAGCTGACCGGGCTGGGCGACGATCCCTATCGCTCGCTGGCGGGCGAAGTGCGGCGGGCCGGCGGCTATGCCAAGAACCTGACGCCCTACAGCGAGTTCCTGTGGGCCGATTTCTTCCGCCACCGCGTTTCGCACAAGCGGGCCGCCATGCTCGAACCGGCAACCGTCGCGGATGCCGTGACGCTGGCGCGCAGCCCGAGTGCCCGGCACTTGCCCGGCTGGAGCGGCGCCGACGCCGACTGATCGGCGCGGCGGCTGTCAGGCGGCTCGCATCGGGGCATTTTCGCGTTACAAGGCAGCATGTTGCCGTCCCATCCCGACTTGCGTCTCGTCTGGTATGTCGCCGAATGGATCATCCGGCTGGGCGCTCTGGGCATCGTGCCGTTCCGGCGCTCGCCCGCCGCCACGACCAGCTGGCTGCTGCTGATCTTCTTCCTGCCCGGACCGGGCCTGCTGCTGTTCCTGTTCATCGGCCGACCGCGCTTCCCCGCCGCCCGGGATCGCCGCTCGCAGGCGCTGCGGCCGTTCTATCTCGACGTCGCGGACCGCCTCGACCGCGCGGCAGGCTGCGATGCGGGCGAGGCCGGACGGTTCGCCCGCGACCTTGGCCGCATGCCGAGCGCGGGCGGCAACACGGTTGAACTGATCGACGACTATGACGGCGTGTTCGATCGGCTCGTGGCGGATATCGAGGCCGCACAAAGCCACGTCGATCTGCTGGTCTACATTTTCGCCAACGATGCCGTCGGCCACCGGATTGCCACGGCGCTGGCCGGGGCGGTGCGGCGCGGCGTGCGTTGCCGGGTGATGTTCGATCCCGTTGGCTCGCATACATGGCGGCGCGGCACCTGGCGTATGCTGCGCCAGAGCGGTGTCGAAGTGCGCGAGGCGTTGCCCGTGCGACTGCTGTGGCGCCGCAGCCGCGCCGACATGCGCAATCACCGCAAGCTGTTCGTGATCGACGGCACCATCGGTTATGCCGGATCGCAGAACATCGTGCGCAAGGATTTCAAGCCGAAGATCGTCAACCACGAACTCGTGGCGCGGGTGACCGGTCCCGCCGTGGCCGCGATGGCTGCCGTGGTCGCAGGCGACTGGGCGATCGAGGGCGAGGAGCCGCCCGCACCATCGCCGGTGGCGATCCCGGACCCGGCGGGCGATGCCTGCGTCCAGCTGCTGCCCAGCGGCGCGGACTACCGGCTGGAGGGGTTCGAGACCATGCTGGTGTGGCAGATCCACCGCGCGTGCGAACGCGTGGTGCTGGTGACGCCCTATTTCGTCCCCGACGAGAGTGTGATCGGCGCGATGTGCAGCGCCGCCGCGCGCGAGGTGACGATCGATCTGGTGGTCTCGGCGGTGGTCGACCAGCGGATCGTCCATCTCGCCCAGTGTTCGTACTTCGAGCAATTGCTCGCAGCGGGCATCCGCATCCACCAGTACCGCGACTTCCTGCTCCACGCCAAAAGCGCCAGCATCGATCGCACGCTCGGCGTGGTGGGTTCGAGCAACGTCGACGTGCGCTCGTTCCAGCTCAACGAGGAAGCCAGCCTGCTGCTGTACGACGATGCGTCGATCGCCCGGCTGCTGCACATTCAGGCAGGCTATCTCGCCGCCAGCGACCGGCTCGACCTCGCCACCTGGCGCGCGCGCCATCCTCTGCGCCGCCTGCCCGAAAGCCTGGCCCGGATCATGAGCCCGCTGCTGTAGCGTCTGGTCCCCTAGATCGCGACGATCCCCCAGTACCACAGCGCGAGACCGGCGAGTGAGGCGGCCAGCGCGGCCAGCAGGGGGATGGCGGCGGCCAGTCCGGCGCGTCCCGGCGCGATCACCATGGTCATCCCGGCCTTGATCGCGGTGTTGGCCAGAACCGGCACGCTGAGCACCAGCCCCGCCTGCACGCCGCCAAGGCTGGTTTGCGGCATGCCCGACAGCGTGATCACCGCGGCATCGACGTCCATCATCCCGGTCAGCCCCAGCACGACCGCGATGCCGCCGTCACCGAAGCGCGCCAGCGCCCACCGCGCCACCAGCGAGAGCACCGCCACAGACAGCGCCAGCAGCAGCGCCGGGCCGAAATCGAAGGGGTTGCCAATGCGCGTGGGTGCCGCCCGATCATCGCGCTGCCGCCACCAGCCCAGCAGCGCCAGCCCGCCGGCAACCAGCGTCGCCGGTGCCATCGCCAGCATCAGCGAGGGCAGCGCCCGCGGCACCAGCAGCGCCGCCAGCACCTGCACGCGCACGAACATCACGATCGAGGCCAGCGCGATCCCGGCGCTGAGCGCCCCGCGCGTTTCGGATTCCGACCGCAGGCGGCGCGCCAGGTCCGCCGTCACTGCCGTCGATGACACGATCGCACCGGCGAGCGCGACCACCAGCGTTCCCCGCTCGCTCCCCATCCGCCGCGCGGCGACGTATCCGGCAAACGACAGCGCCGCGACCAGCACCACCACCATCCAGATCTTGCGCGGATTCCATGCGTCGTAAGGGCCGAACTGGGCGTCGGGCAGCAACGGCAACACCACCAGTGCCACCAGCAGGAACCGCGCCACCGCCTCGATCTCGGTCTCGGTCAGGCCCTTGAGCAATCCGTGCAGCGACCGGCGCGCGCTGAGCAGGATGAAGCATGCCCCCGCCGCGCCGAGCGCCACCGTGGCCGACTGGCGCACCGCGACCAGCCCGATGGCGACGGTCAGGATGCCGGCAATCGCGGTCGTCGCCGAAAGGGCATCGCTGCGCGCCGACAGGCGGTAGCCTACGGCCAGCAGAGCGGCCACGCCCAGCACCAGCGCCGCGGCCACGACATTGGGCAGCAGGCCGGCAATGCCGCCTGCCAGGCCGAGCAGGCCGAAACTGCGCACACCGCTGACCCGGGTGCCGTCGCGCGCGTCGCGCTGGCGCCAGCCGCGTTCCAGCCCCACGATCAGGCCGCCGAGCAGCGCGGCGATCAGTCCGGTCAGGGATGCTGGAACCACGCCGCTCACCAACTGCAAACCCCTCCGGCCGCATCATGCGGACGACCGGCGACTACTCCCCGCGCAAGTGTTGCGCCAGCCATGCCGCCGCCGCGTCGGGCGATTGCTTGTCGGCATCGCGGTCTACCCGGTAGTTCGCCTCGCGCATCGTCTCGACGTCGATCCGGCCCGCCAGTGGCGCGATCGCGCCCCGGCATCGCGGATCGCCGGAACAGCGCGACGAGGCGAGCAGCAGCGCATCGTAGCTCGGCACCGCGCCTTTGGGATCAGCGAGCACGACGAGATGGTCCGCTGCGATCCGGCCGTCGGAGGAAAACGCGGTGATCGCATCGGCTGCGCCGCTTTCCAGCGCACGGTACATGAACGTGGGGCTGTAGCGATGCTGTTCGCGAAACGCGAAAGGATAGGCGCGCGCCACCGCCGCCCATTCGGGCCGGTCGAGAAACTCCAGGTCGGTGCCCAGCGCCAGTCGTGGCGACGCCGCCGCCAGATCGTCCAGCGTGGCGATGTGCGCCGCGCGCGCCTTGTCGCCTTGCATCGCAAAGACATAAGCGTTCTCGAACCCGAGCGCGCCGATCAGCCGCGCGCCGCCGGGCCGGTTCAGCCACTGCCCGATCCCGGCGATCATCGCGGCGCGCGGCGGCGTGTCCTTGCGCTGCATCTCGGCGGTCCACAGCGTACCCGCGTAATCGACATAAACGTCGATATCGCCGCGCTCGAGCGCCTTGAACACCACCGCCGAGCCCAGCCCTTCGCGATAGCGCACCGCGTATCCGGCGCGTTCGAGCCGCGCGCCGATCAGGCGGGCGAGGATGTATTGTTCGGAAAAATTCTTGGCGCCCACGGTGATCACTGGGCGCTTGGCGGCGGGTCCAAACGGCACCAGCGCGAGGGCCAGCCCGGCACCGGCCAGCGCCAGCCCGGTCCACGCCAGCTTCGGCTGCCGGCTGGCGATGCCGTGCTCGATCATGCCGAGCAGCGCGTCCGCCGCCATCGCCAGCGCGGCGGCGGCAAGGCATCCCGCCAGCACCAGCGCCCAGTCCTGCGTCTGCAGCCCGGCGAAGATCGGATCGCCCAGGCTGGTCGCGCCGACGGTGGTGGCCAGCGTCGCCGCGCCGATCGTCCACACGGCGGCGGTGCGGATACCCGCCATCACGAACGGTGCGGCCAGCGGTGCCTCGACCCAGCGCAGCTTCTGCGCAAGCGTCATCCCCATCGCATCGGCCGCATCGCGCACCGCCGGATCGAGTTGCGCCAGCCCGGTCACGCCGTTGCGCAGGATCGGCAGCACCGCGTAAAGCGCCAGCGCGAGCAGCGCAGGCAGAAAGCCCAGCGCGGGGATGCCTCCGCCCAGCAGCGCGGACAGCGACAGCAGCAGCGGATAGAACAGCGCCAGCAGCGCCAGCGCGGGAATGGTCTGGACCAGGCTCGCCACGCCCAGCGCGACGCGCGCGAACCGGGGGCTGCGCGCCGACAGCAGCACCAGCGGGACCGCGACCGCGATGCCCAGCGCCAGCGCCGACACCGACAGCACCAGATGTGCCGCGATTGGCGCACCCATGTGCGACAGCGCGGCCAGCAGCGCGCCGGTCATCGTACCATCCCCGCGAGCCGTCGCGCCTGCTCGCGCGGGACCGCGACGAGCGCCTGCGCACGATCGCCACCCTCACCCGCCAGCAATTGCGCCGGGGTGGCATCGGCGACGACACGCCCGACTTCCATCACCACCACGCGATCGGCCAGCAGCAGCGCCTCGCTGATGTCATGCGTGACCATCAGCGTGGTCAGCGACAGCCGATCGTGCAGCGCACGCAGCGTCTCGCCCAATGCAGCGCGGGTCACCGGATCGAGCGCCCCGGTCGGCTCATCGAGCAGCAGGATGGCCGGCTCGCCCGCCAGCGCCCGCGCCAGCCCCACCCGCTGGCGCTGGCCGCCGGACAAGTCCGCCGGGCGCCGCGACGCGAGATCAGGTGCCAGTCCGACGCGTTCGAGCAACGCCGTGACCCGCACCGAATCGGTCGGCCGGCCAGCGATCCGCCACGCAGTCGCGATGTTTTCAGCCACCGTCCAGTGCGGCAGCAGGCCGACGTTCTGGAAGGCATAACCGATCCCGCGCCGCAGTGCAGTAAGCGGCTGGCGGTCGACCGGCACGCCGCCGATCGCCACCGTGCCCGCGCCCGTGGCGGCACCATCGAGGCGGTTGATCGTGCGCAACAGCGTGCTTTTGCCCGATCCCGATGTGCCGACCAGCCCGACAAAGCTGCCCGCCGCGATGGCCAGGTCCACGCCCGCCACCGCCAGCGTATCGCCAAATCGGCGGGTCACCCCGCGCAGCTCGATCGAAGGACCCATCGCACCGATCATAGCGCCAAGGCCGCCTGCGTCACAGGCTCGTTTTCACACCCACCGACGCAGTCCTTTACGCATTCCTTATGCCGGTCGGTGCTGTTCCCCATCGCGCTGTAACGCCCGCCAGCACCATATCGATCCTGACGAGGCGACAGGAGCAACGCGCATGTCGAACAACCAGCAAGCGAACATGGCGAACCGGATCGGTGCGAACCACATCGTGCGCGGCATGGGTGCAGGGTTGATGCTGGCGGCTGCCGGCGTGATCGCCCAACTGTATTATCTGCTGCAATCGCCGGCGCCGCATCCGCTGACGGCGGTAGAGTTCGCCATGGCGGCGGTCGCCGTGCCGGTCGCGCATCTGGCGCTGGCCATGCTGCTGGCGGGCGGCGACTTGTTCCGACCGGTCGCACGGCCGAGGTTCACGCTGCCCGATCCACGGTCGGCGGCGTCGCTCAACCCGCGCCCAGCAACATCGCCGCGCCTTTTTCGGCAATCATGATCGTGGGCGAATTGGTGTTGCCCGACGTGATCGTCGGCATCACCGAGGCATCGATCACGCGCAGCCGCTCGATCCCGTGGACGCGCAGTTGCGCATCGACCACCGCCTGCGGCCCGCTGCCCATCGCGGCGGTGCCGACCGGGTGGAAGATGGTCGTCCCGATCGCACCCGCCGCGCGAACCAGATCGGCTTGTGTTGCGAATTCCGGGCCCGGCTTGATTTCCACCGGACGGTAACGCGCCAGCGGCGCCTGCGCGACAATGCGGCGGGTGAGCCGGATCGCCTCGGCGGCGGCTTGGCGGTCACCTTCGGTCGTCAGATAGTTCGGGCGGATCAGCGGGGCACCTGCCGGGTCGGGCGAGGACAAATGCACCGAACCCCGGCTCTCGGGACGCAACTGGCAGACAGAGGCGGTGAAGGCATCGAACGGATGCAAGGGCTCGCCGAAGTGATCGAGGCTCAACGGCTGCACGTGATACTGCAAGTCGGGCGTCGCCAGATCAGCCCGTGAGCGCGCAAATGCGCCAAGCTGGCTCGGCGCCATCGACAGCGGGCCGGTGCGGCGCACCACATATTCCAGGCCCATCGCCATGCGCTTAAACAGGCTGCGATAGCGCGTGTTGAGCGTGCCACCATTCTCGACCTGCCAGACACAGCGCAATTGCAGGTGGTCCTGCAGGTTGGCGCCGACCCCGGGCAAGTGATGGGCCACCGCAATGCCGTGCTCACCCAGCACCGCCGCATCGCCGATGCCCGACCGTTCGAGCAGCACCGGGCTGGCCACCGCACCGGCGGACAGCACGACCTCGCCCGCCAGCACCGCACGCTGCTGCCCATTGTGGCGATACCGCACGCCGGTGGCGCGGCGACCGTCGAGAGTTACCGCCTCCACCGTCGCCCCGGTGATGATGCACAAGTTCGGACGCTGGCGTACCGGCCGCAGGAACGCCTTGCCCGCGTGCCAGCGCCATCCGCCGCGCTGGTTGACCTTGAAGTAGCCGACGCCACTGTTGTCGCCGCGGTTGAAGTCGTCGCTCGGCGGGATCCCGGCAGCCACCGCCGCATCGCGAAACGCATCGAGGATGTCCCAGCGCAGCCGCTGCTCCTCCACCCGCCACTCGCCACCGGCGCCGTGAAATTCATCCGCGCCCGCAAAGTGGTCTTCCGACTGGCGAAAGTACGGCAGGACATCGT
>NZ_BCTW01000008.1:0-102500 GCF_001590965.1 Novosphingobium lentum NBRC 107847 | reverse complement strand
CCGCGATTACTAGCGATTCCGCCTTCATGCTCTCGAGTTGCAGAGAACAATCCGAACTGAGACGGCTTTTGGAGATTAGCTCACCCTTGCGAGTTTGCTGCCCACTGTCACCGCCATTGTAGCACGTGTGTAGCCCAGCGTGTAAGGGCCATGAGGACTTGACGTCATCCCCACCTTCCTCCGGCTTATCACCGGCGGTTTCCTTAGAGTGCCCAACTAAATGATGGCAACTAAGGACGAGGGTTGCGCTCGTTGCGGGACTTAACCCAACATCTCACGACACGAGCTGACGACAGCCATGCAGCACCTGTCACCGCGTCCCCGAAGGGAACCCCAGATCTCTCTGGATAGCGCGGGATGTCAAACGCTGGTAAGGTTCTGCGCGTTGCTTCGAATTAAACCACATGCTCCACCGCTTGTGCAGGCCCCCGTCAATTCCTTTGAGTTTTAATCTTGCGACCGTACTCCCCAGGCGGATAACTTAATGCGTTAGCTGCGCCACCCAGGCACCAAGTGCCCGGACAGCTAGTTATCATCGTTTACGGCGTGGACTACCAGGGTATCTAATCCTGTTTGCTCCCCACGCTTTCGTACCTCAGCGTCAATACTTGTCCAGTCAGTCGCCTTCGCCACTGGTGTTCTTCCGAATATCTACGAATTTCACCTCTACACTCGGAATTCCACTGACCTCTCCAAGATTCTAGTTACCTAGTTTCAAAGGCAGTTCCGGGGTTGAGCCCCGGGCTTTCACCTCTGACTTGAATAACCGCCTACGTACGCTTTACGCCCAGTAATTCCGAACAACGCTAGCTCCCTCCGTATTACCGCGGCTGCTGGCACGGAGTTAGCCGGAGCTTATTCTCCAGGTACTGTCATTATCATCCCTGGTAAAAGAGCTTTACGACCCTAAGGCCTTCATCACTCACGCGGCATTGCTGGATCAGGCTTTCGCCCATTGTCCAATATTCCCCACTGCTGCCTCCCGTAGGAGTCTGGGCCGTGTCTCAGTCCCAGTGTGGCTGATCATCCTCTCAGACCAGCTAAGGATCGTCGCCTTGGTGAGCCTTTACCTCACCAACTAGCTAATCCTACGCGGGCTCATCCCTCGGCGATAAATCTTTGGACTTTCGTCATCATCCGGTATTAGCAGTCATTTCTAACTGTTATTCCGAACCGAGGGGCAGATTCCCACGCGTTACGCACCCGTGCGCCACTAAGCCCGAAGGCTTCGTTCGACTTGCATGTGTTAGGCATGCCGCCAGCGTTCGTTCTGAGCCAGGATCAAACTCTCAAGTTTGTGTCCCATTCAGACCAGCACGGACCGAAGTCCGCTAACTGACTTAAATGAATTCAGGGGTCAATTACCCTGCACTTGTCAAAACGTATGGTTACGTTAGGACATGTAAAGCCATTATCCGAATGAGCTAAGCCTTTTGGGCAAAACTCCGCCGGTGACTATCGGGTAACGACTATTTTAAACTACCACCCCGAGCCCTGAAGCCCCGGGAGCAGACGCCGTCGCCCACATGTCCCTTCATCTAAACCAACAATGTCAAAGAGCCGACCAACAGAAGAGGCGGACAACCGATGCTCCCGTATTTTCATACCGGGGACATGGTGTCCGTCTATGTTGGCGACCGTAGCGGTTGGAGCCGGTTGAGCCGGCCGCTCCGCTGCGGTGGACTGGCCTATATGGGCGACTTTTGAGTCGGTCAACGGCAATCTGAATTTTAAATGTCATGTTGTCATAACATGTTGATTATACGGTTTAATTTTTGACCTTCCGAAACCCCGCTCTGGTTTGAGTATCGAACGACGCCCCGAATCATGGGCCTTGATCGCCGAACAAGGTCCGAAATGACCCTGTAAGCCTATGTTTACGGCCTCATCGTATGCCGCACACATGATCGACACGACGATCCCCCACGGGAATCATGCCCCAGGCGTCCCACGCGTTGCCGTGATCGTCCCTGCCTATGGCGTGGCACACCTGCTGGGCGAGGCATTGCACTCTCTCCAGCGCCAGACTTTTGCCGACTGGGAATGCCTGGTGATCGACGACGGTGCGCCCGATGACGTGGCAGGCGCCGTGGCGCCCTTTCTCGAGGATGCGCGCATCCGGTTCCTGTCCACGGCCAACAACGGCGTGTCGGGGGCCCGCAACATCGCAATCCGGGCAGCGCGCGCGCCGTTGATTGCGCTGCTCGACGGCGACGACCTGTTCCGTCCCGAATACCTCGCGACAATGGTCGGCCTGCTGGAACAGGACGCCGACATCCGGCTGGCCACGTGCAACGCGCGTATCTTCGGCGCGGTGGCCAAGGAGCGGAACTGCTTCGACGGCAAGCAGGGCACCGGCGATGGCGCGCACGGTTCGCTGGCTGATGTGCTCGATCGCAGTTTCGGCGTCTATATAGGGACCACGTTCCGCCGCGCCGATTTCGAGGCGATCGGCGGGTTCGACGAAACGATGGCGCAGTCGGAAGATTTCGACTTGTGGGTGCGCCTGCTGCTGCGCGGCGGGTATGCGTATTATGTCGACGCGGTGATGGGCGAATATCGCGTGCGCCCCGGCTCTGCCTCTTCCAACGCCGAACGCATGCTGATGGGCAACATCCGCGTCTATGAAAAGGCGCGCGCGGCGCTCGACCCCACACGGCCCGAAACCGATCTGCTCGACCGCCTGCTGCACGAGAGCCGCGAGGCGCTGGCGTTCGAGCATGCCATCGACCGCGTGATCGACGGCGACACCGTACGCGGGATCGCCGATCTGCGCGCGGTCAGCGGCCAAGTGACCGGACCGGTGTGGACGTTCGCATTCGCGACCTGGCAGGTGTTCCCCGCGTTGGCCCGCCCGATGCTGCGCTGGCGGCGGCGCGCGCACAGCCGCGGCGCCCGCCAGGTGGTGATGTTCGCCGCATCGGCCGAGGCGCAGCTATGACCACGATGTCGGTGCGCACCGCCGCCGCCTGGGCGCTGGTTTCGCAATACACCTCGTTCACCATCCAGTTCGCGACCAGCGTGGTGCTGGCGCGGTGGTTCATCAACCCGTCCGAGCTGGGACTGTTCTCGATCTCGTTCGCGGCGGTGTCGCTGGTCGCGTTCCTGCAGGACTTCGGCGTCACCCGCTATATCAACGGCGAGCGTGAGCTGACGCCCGACAAGCTGCACACCGCTTTCACCGTCTCTGTGGCGTTCGCGTGGGGCATCGCCGTGCTGGCGCTGCTGGCGGCGGGCCCGATCGCAGCGTTCTATGGCGATCCGCAACTGCTGCCGATCACCCGCGTGATCGCCGCGTCCTATCTGCTGGTGCCGTTGGCGATCGTGCCGCAGGCGACCTGCCAGCGCCGGATGGACTACAAGTCCAACACCATGATCGAGGTCGGCGCCTCGATCGCGAATGCCTCCACCGCCGTGACGCTGGCGGTGATGGGGCACGGCGCGCTGGCCCTGGCGTGGGGCGCGTTCGCGCAGCAGGCAGCGCGGCTGGCGGTAAGCCAGTGGCGCGCGGGTGGAATGCTGCCGTGGCCGCTGCGTATCCACGGCGCGCGGCCCGTGCTGCGGCTGGGCGGCACCAATTCGGTGCTGTCGACCTGTTATTCGATTACCGCCCGCGCGCCGGAACTGGTGATCGGCCGTCTGATCGACAAGGCGGCGGTCGGCCTGTTCGCGCGCGCATCCGGCCTCGCGCTGCAATTGCGGCTGCTGCTGGCGGGCGCGGTGACCGGCGTGTTCTATCCGGCGTTCCGCCAAGTGCGCGACAGCGGCGCCCCGCTAGGCCCACCCTATATCCGCGTGGTCGCCGCCTATACCGGCGTGGTCTGGCCGGCGATGGCGGGGATCGCGGTGCTGTCGCAGCCGCTGGTGCAACTGCTGTATGGCGACAAGTGGGTCGCCGCCGCGCCGCTGCTGGGCTGGATCGCGCTGTCACAGCTTTGCTATGTGTCGCTGCCGCTCAACGCCGACCTGCCGCTGCTGCTCGACCGGATGACCGGGCTGATCCGGCGCAATGTGATCGAGACGATCGCTTCGGTCCTGCTCATCGCAATCGCCGCGCCGTTCGGACTGCTGTGGGTGGCGGTCTCGCGGTTCGTCCATGGCCTGATCTGGATCGCGATCTACGCGCCGTTCATGCGCGAGATGCTGGGCTTCAGCTGGTCCGACCTGCTGCGCGTGCAGGCCAAGAGCCTGGCCGCGACCGCCGCCGCCGTCGCGCCGCTGCTGGCGAGCTATGTGTTGTGGCACGGCCCGGCGCAGGCAGGGCTGGCGCAAGTGGCGGGCGGGACGCTGGCGGGCATGGTGCTGTGGCTCGTCGCGATCTGGTCGCTGCGCCATCCGCTGTTTGCCGAACTGCTGGGCATGCTGGGCGAACTGCGCGAAACGCTGGCGCGTCCCAAGGTGCGCGCGCTTCCCAGATAGGCGACGTTTCCGCACGACAGACGACATGGCGCTGCCCCCAAAACAGGCGTAGTATCGGCATCGGGAGATGTCGCCATGCCGATACCGCTGTTGCCGCTGGCCTTGCTGTCGGGTGGCTTGCTGCCCCTGATCGGCGCGTATCCGATCGCTGCGTGGCAGGGCGCGAGCCAGCCGGCCGCCGATATCGAGGTGGTCAACGGCACGCACGATCGCAACCAACGGCTGACGGTGCCGGTGAGCATCGGCCAGAAAGGCCCTTACGACTTCATCATCGATACCGGCGCGGAGCGGACCGTGCTGTCGCGCACGCTGGCCACCAACCTGGGTCTTGCCGCGACGAGCCGGGGCGTGTTGATGGGTGTGGCCGGTTCGCTGCCGGTGGACCTGGTCGATGTCGAGGAGATCAACCTGGGGCGCCGCAGCTATTACGGGCTGATCGCGCCGCTGCTCGATGCGCAGTTCATCGGCGCAGACGGGATCATCGGGCTGGACAGCCTGCAGGACCAGCGCGTGCTGATCGATTTCGACCACAACCGCATGGCAATCGGCGATGCCAAGTCGCTGGGCGGCAACGGCGGCTTCGAAATCGTGGTGCGTGCCCGGCGCAAATCGGGCCAGCTTATCATGACCGATGCGCTGGTCGATGGCATCCGCACCGACATCGTGATCGATACCGGCGCCGAAACGACCATCGCCAACCGTGCGCTGCAGGTCGCGCTGTCGAAACGGCGCAAGACCGAACAGACCCAGCTGATGTCGGTCACCGGCCAGTCGATCACCGCCGACATCGGCTATGCCCGGCGGATCGATTTCGGCGGCATCACGCTGGCCAACACCGAACTGGCGTTTGCCGATGCGCCGCCGTTCGAAAGCCTGCAGCTGAGCGCGCGCCCCGCCATCCTGCTTGGCATGACCCAGCTGCGCCTGTTCCACCGCGTGGCGATCGACTTTGCCACGCGCAAGGTGCTGTTCGACCTGCCCGACGGGATCATGCCGATGCCGGGCGCAATCAGCGTCAGCCCGGGGCGCTGATCCCCCGCGCAGGCGAGGGCCTCGGGAGAATTTCGGATCGAGCTTCGACGCCTGAGATCCCCGCCTTCGCGGGGACGCCGGATTGCCCGCCTTTTTAATTGGCGGGGAGCGGGCGCAGTCCCTATCTCCGGCTGCGATGCCACCCGATACAGCCACCGATCCCAACGCGCGCCACGACGGCTGGCGCACGCTCCGCCGCTTCCTGCCCTATCTGTGGCCGCGCGATAATCCGGCACTTCGCTGGCGGATCGTCGTCGCCTTGATGCTGGTGCTGGCAGGCAAGGCGGTCACGCTGGCCCTGCCTTATGCCTACAAGCGCGCGATCGACGCGATGACGATCCCGGCGACGGGGTCGGCCGCGCAGACGACGATCGGCCCCATTGCCGCCAGCCCCGCTGCCAACAACGCGGCGCTGGGCGTCGCGCTGATGTTCGTGCTGGCCTATGCGCTGGGCCGCTTCACCGGCGTGGCGTTCGACAACTTCCGCAACATCGTGTTCGAACGCGTCGGCCAAGACGCCACCCGCGCGCTGGCCGAAGGCGTGTTCGCGCGGCTGCACCGCCTCAGCTTGCGCTTCCACCTCGCCCGCCGCACCGGCGAGGTGACCAAGGTTATCGAGCGCGGAACCAAGAGCATCGACACGATGCTCTATTTCCTGCTGTTCAATATAGCGCCCACGGTGATCGAGCTGACCGCGGTGACGATCATCTTCTACACCCATTTCGGGTGGGGGCTGGTCGGCGCGACGATGGCGGCGGTGATCGCCTATGTCGTGGCCACGCGCATCATCACCGAATGGCGCTCGCACTTGCGTGAGAAGATGAACCGGCTGGATGGGCAGGCGCTGTCGCGCGCGGTCGACTCGCTGCTCAATTACGAGACGGTGAAGTACTTCGGCGCCGAGGAACGCGAGCAGAAACGCTATGCCATGGCCACCGGCGCTTATGCCGAAGCCGCGGTCAAAAGCGAGAACAGCCTCGGCCTGCTCAACATCGTGCAGGCGCTGATCGTCAACCTGCTGATGGGCGGGGCGATGGCCTATACGGTGTGGGGCTGGTCGCAGGGCAAGCTGACCGTGGGCGATCTGGTGTTCGTGAACACCTACCTCACCCAGCTGTTCCGCCCGCTCGACATGCTGGGCATGGTCTATCGCACGATCCGCCAGGGGCTGATCGACATGGCGGCGATGTTCGCGCTGATGGACCAGTCGGTCGAAGTATCGGACAAGCCGGGCGCCCCGGCGCTGATTATCGGCCGCCCGGGCATCGTGTTCGAGGACGTGTGGTTCGGCTATGACGAGGACCGCACCATCCTGCACGGCCTGTCGTTCGAAGTGGCCGCCGGCACCCGCGTGGCGCTGGTCGGGCCGTCGGGCGCAGGCAAATCGACCATCGCGCGGCTGCTGTTCCGGTTCTACGATCCGTGGCGCGGGCGCATCCTGATCGACGGGCAGGACATTGCCGGGGTGACGCAGGCTTCCTTGCGCGCCGCGATCGGCATCGTCCCGCAGGACAGCGTGCTGTTCAACGACACCATCGGCTACAACATCGCCTACGGCCGCAACGGCGCGACGATGCTCGACGTGGAGGCCGCATCGCGCGGTGCCGCGATCAGCGAATTCATCAACCGCCTGCCGCATGGCTTCGATACCGAAGTGGGCGAGCGCGGGTTGAAGCTTTCGGGCGGCGAGAAGCAGCGCGTCGCGATTGCCCGCACGCTGGTGAAGAACCCGCCGATCCTGCTGTTCGACGAAGCGACGAGCGCGCTCGACAGCCGCACCGAACAGGAGATCCTGGGCACGATGCGCAACGTGGCGCAGGACCGCACCACGCTGTCGATCGCGCACCGGTTGTCGACCATCGTCGATTCGGATCGCATCCTCGTGCTCGATCAGGGCGTGCTGGCCGAGGCCGGATCGCATCTCGAACTGCTCAAGCGCGACGGGCTCTATGCCGAGATGTGGGCGCGCCAGGCCGCCGAGAGCAACGAGCCAGAGGAAGTGGCGGAGTAACGTCGTCCCGGACGTGATCGGGGACCGCTGGCGATCCCACGCAAGAAATTCAACGTCGTCCCGGGCTCGACCCGGGACCGGTGGCCCACCGACGAACCGCCGCTTCTCATCCCCAGCGGTCCCGGATCAAGTCCGGGACGACGCGGATTTCAAGACATCCATTCCCCCCAACAAAAAAAGGGCGGCCCCGAAGGACCGCCCCAAATCTTTGCCTCAAAAGGCGCCGTCGCGCTCGCGCAGCGCGACGATCGTCTTAGAAGCTGGCCGTGACCGAACCGACACCGACCGTCTTTGACATGCGGTGGAAGGAATCGATGCACACGGCGCTGCCGCCGCAGCCGAAGCCGTTGTTGATGTCGGTCTTGGAGACGTTGGTTCCGACGATCGACATGTCGAAGGTCAGCGCCTTGTACTTGTAGCTGACGCCGGCCGAGTAATCGAGATAGGGCTTACCCCAGTCGAACCCGCCGCCGGTGTGGCCGAGGTGGGTGTGGATCGAGATCGGCGTGTTGGGGATGCTGCCGCCCAGTTCGCCGTAGACATAGGCGTTGTGGTGCGTCGGCGAGGTGAAGTTGAAATTGAACACGCGCTGGCTGGGGGCATAGTACACGCCGACCTTGGCCGTGGCCGGACCGAACGCCTTGGCGAGCGAGCCGTAGAGTTCGTAGTAGTTGCCGTTCGGCGCGCCGGGATAGATGTAGCCGTAACCGCCGCCGTCGATGGTCACGCCGCTACCCGAAAAGGTGTGGGTGTAGCCGCCGTAGACATCGATTTCGGTGCCACCGATGTTGATCGGGCTGGCGCCGGCCGAGGCGCTGGAACCCCAGGTGGAAATGTAGAAGCCCGACTTGTGCGCGACGGTGATGGCACCCTGCACGACAGGCTTGTTGTCCGACTGGGCGAGACCACGGAAACGATACTGAGAAACGATCGCGGCCGAACCGGTGATCGTGATATCGGATGCCGGGGCATCATCGGCCAGAGCGGCTTCGCTGGCAAAGCTCAAAGCAACAGCAGCGGCTGCGCAAACGATCCTGAAATTCATAAGGGGTACCCTTTACCTTGTTAAGATGGGGTCCCTTCCTGCACCCTCCGCGTCCTGCCTCATGCCGGGCCGGATCGCTTCGAGTGATTTCGCCTACCAGCGCATGGTGCACTGCACAACAATTTTACAGTTCGGGGGCAGATTTGCGCAATTTCTGTTGCGAATTGGCCACGGTCGGCTTGCCAGTCCATATCGTGCGCGCCACGCTGGCCTGCGATGGCCACGACCCCCTCCCCTCCTCCGCTGTTCGGGCATCCGCGCGGGCTGTGGGTGCTGGCCGCCACCGAGCTGTGGGATCGCATATCTTTCAAGGGCATGCAGGCCATGCTCGTGCTCTACATGGCGGGCGATCTGCTCCAGCCGGACCGGATCGGGCGCGTGGCGGGCTTCGGCGCGTACCGCCGCGCGATCGAGGCGCTGACCGGCCCGCTCTCGACCGAGGCGCTGGCGACGCAGACGTTCGGGCTGTACATCGCGCTGGTCACGCTCACCCCGCTGGCCGGCGGCCTGATCGGCGATCGCTGGACCGGGCGGCGCAAGGCGGTGACGGCGGGTGCGCTGCTGATGACCGCCGGGCATTTCGCGCTGGCGTTCGATGCAGCATTCCTCCCCGCCCTGCTGCTGCTGATCCTCGGCGTCGGGCTGTTTCGCGGCAATCTCTCGGCGCAGGTCAAGGCGTTGTATGCCGATGGTGACCGGCGACAGGCCGATGCGTTCCAGATCTACCTGATCGCGGTCAACCTTGGCGGGTTCGTCGCGCCCTTGCTGACCGGCGCGCTGGCCAAGGCGCATGGCTGGCACGCCGGATTCGCGGCGGCCGGGATCGGCATGCTGGTGGGACTGGCGATCTATCTGGCGGGCAGCCGCAACCTGCCGGAAGACCGCCCCCGCGACCGCACGGCCCGGATCAGGACACCGCTCAACCCTGCCGAGCGGCGTCGGCTGGCCGGGCTGTTCGCGTTGTGGCCGCTGCTGGTGTGCTTCTGGATCGCGCAGTCGCAAGTGTGGAACGTCTACAACTTGTGGGCGCGTGACCATGTGGCGATGGTCGTGGGCGACTTCGACGTGCCGGTGCCGTGGCTCGCGTCGCTCGACAGCCTCGCCCCGGTCGTGTTCGCGCCGCTGGTGATCGCGCTGTGGCGGGCGCAGGCGCGGCGCGGGATCGAGCCGGCACCCGTGACCAAGCTGGCCATCGGCTGCCTGCTGTTCGCGGGCGCCGTCGCGCTGCTGATGCTGGGATCGCTGCACGCGGGCACCGCGCGCATGGCCCTCGCCTGGCCGATCGCGTTCCATTTCGCCTCGAACTTGGGCTGGCTGTACTTCGTGCCGGTCGAAACCTCGGTGTTCGCCGCCGCCGCGCCCGACCGGTTGCGCGGCACGATGCTGGGCGTGGCCTCGCTCGCGGTTTCGGCCGGCAGCATCATCAGCGGACGGATGGGCAGCCTTTACGAAGCGGTCGATCCGGCGCGGTTCTGGGCGATCAACGCCGGGATCGTGGCGATGGCCGGGATCGTCCTGCTGCTGGCGCGCAAGCCGGTGGGGCGGTTGCTGGGCGGCTAGAGAATATACTTCGACAGATCGCTGTCGCGCGCGAGGTTGCCCAGCTTGTCGGCGACATAGGCTTCGTCGATCGTCACGGTGGTGTCGGCGCGATCCTCGGCCTCGAAGCTGACTTCCTCGAGCAGCTTTTCCATCACCGTCTGCAACCGCCGCGCGCCGATGTTCTCGACGCTTTCGTTCACTTGCGCGGCGATGCGGGCAATCGCCGCGATCGCGCCGGGGGTGAAATCCAGCGTCACTTTCTCGGTGCCGAGCAGCGCGCGGTACTGTTCGACCAGGTTGGCGCGCGTTTCGCTGAGGATGCGGACAAAATCCGCCTCGGTCAGCGCCTTCAGCTCCACCCGGATCGGCAGGCGGCCCTGCAGTTCGGGCAGCATGTCACTGGGCTTGGCGATGTGGAACGCGCCGCTGGCGATGAACAGCACATGGTCGGTCTTCATCGGCCCGTATTTGGTGGCCACGGTGGTGCCCTCGATCAGCGGCAGCAGATCTCGCTGCACGCCTTCGCGGCTGACCGATCCACCGCGCACGTCTGAAACCGCGATCTTGTCGATCTCATCCAGGAACACGATGCCGTTGGTTTCCGCGTTCTGCAGCGCGACGCGGGCGACATCGTCCTGGTCCATGCGCTTTTCCGATTCCTCGTCGACCAGCTTGTCCCAGGCATCGGCGACGCGCAGCTTGCGGCGCTTCAGGTTCTGCTTGCCGAACGCCTTGCCCATCATCTCGGACAAGTTGATCATGCCCACGCCGCCGCCCATGCCGGGAATCTCCATCGGCGCGGCGGGCGAATCCTCCAGCTCGATCTCGACCTCGACATCATTCATCGCGCCTTCGGTTACCCGCTGGCGAAAACTTTCGCGCGTCGCCTCGGACGCGCTTTCACCGACCAGCGCCTTCAGCAGCCGGTCCATCGCCGCTTTCGATGCGGCTTCGCGCACCGCGTCGCGGCGGCGATCCTTTTCCAGCCGGATCGCTTCTTCGGCGAGGTCGCGCGCGATCTGTTCGACATCGCGGCCGACATAGCCGACTTCGGTGAACTTGGTCGCCTCGACCTTGACGAACGGCGCCTCGGCCAGCTTGGCCAGCCGACGGCTGATCTCGGTCTTGCCGCAGCCCGTCGGCCCGATCATCAGGATGTTCTTGGGCGTGACCTCGTCGCGCAGTTCGGGGCTGAGCCGCTGCCGCCGCCAGCGGTTGCGCAACGCGACGGCAACCGCGCGCTTGGCATCGGCCTGCCCGACTATGTGCTCGTCCAGCGCGGCGACGATCGCCTTGGGGGTAAGATTGTCTTTCATTTCGGTCCTCAAACTCTCTCCCCGACCGGGGAGAGATACGGAGACTTGGCTGCGTAGCGGGCTAGTCGAAGTTGAGAGGGGCGGTGTGCCACATCCCCCTCTCCCAACCCTCTCCCCTGAAGGAGTGAGGGCTTATACCGTCTCGACCGTCACCCGGTCGTTGGTGAACACGCAGACTTCCGCCGCCACCGCCATCGCGCGGCGGGCGATCTTTTCGGGATCGGTTTCGTAGTCCAGCAGCGCCTTGGCGGCGGACAGCGCATAATTGCCGCCCGATCCGATCGCGCACACCGCGCCTTGCGGCCCGCCTTCGGGTTCCAGCACATCGCCATTGCCGGTCAGGATCAGCAGGACGTCGGCATCGGCCACGATCATCAGCGCTTCGAGGTTGCGCAAATATTTGTCAGTGCGCCAGTCCTTGGCGAGTTCGACCGCGGCGCGCATCAGCTGGCCGCGATGCTGTTCCAGCTTGCGCTCCAGCCGTTCGAACAGGGTAAAGGCGTCGGCGGTGGCACCGGCAAACCCGGCGATCACTTTGCCCGCTTCACCCAGCCGGCGCACCTTGCGCGCGTTGGGCTTCATCACGGTGTTGCCCATCGACACCTGACCATCGCCGGCGATGACGGTCCTGCCGTCCTTCTTCACGCCGATGATGGTGGTGCCGTGCCACTGGATCAGCCCGTGGCCAGCTCTGTTATCGTCCATGAACCGCGATATGGGTTGCCCGAACCGGCGTTCAAGCAGCGCGGATGCCGATCAGCTGCCGTTCGGTCCGCGACCCGGCCCGGTCGTGCCGCCCTGGGTGCCGCCAGAGCCAGGCAGCGCGCCAACCGCGCCGATGTTGCCGAACAGGTCTTCGAAGAAGCTGCGATCGCGGCCCAGCGTCGGCGTCTTGTGGCCATCGGGATTGAGCCGCACGACCTTGTCCATGCCGCCACGCGTCACGCTGGACACATTGCCCGACTGGTCGAAATTCACCTTGAGCAGGAATTCGGCATCCGTGCGCGGACGGGTGAACGGCGCCTGCTTGGAATTGAGCGAGACATAATACCACGTCGGCGTGCCGAACTGGCTGGCAAACGTGGGCCGGCCCAGCGAACGTTCCACCGACAGGCGGTTGTCGACGCCCGGCTGAACCGAATCCACCAGCGCCGAATCGACGGTGTAGCCGCGATGATCGCGGATGCTGGCGCAACCGCCGGCGAGCACCACCAGCGCCAAGGCGCATCCGCTGCGCAGCATCTGCCGACTATCCCGCATTCATTCGCTCCGATCGATACCCAAGGGGCAGATTGCCTTACGCCCCACGCACCTTATATCGGCGGACCCTTAGGGCCCAATACCGAAGTCCGCAATGGGCGGGCAGGCGCCGCCAGGGCCGTGCCTATTGCCCGCGCGGATTTAATCGCGGCTGAACGAAGCGTCAGGAACGACGCCCGATTGCGAGGCCCGCACAGGGCGCCGATGATGGAAAGCTGGGTCATTCGATGAAACGGAGCTGCCTGTGTCACTGATAACCCGCCTGTTCGGCCCGCGCGCTGCCGTCACCGACGTGCGGCCGCTGTGGCACCGCACGATCGAGATCGCGCGCGAAAAGCCGTGGTACAAGGCCGCCGGCATCGCCGACACCGTGCCCGGCCGGTTCGACGCGATCACGCTGGTGCTCAGCCTGGTGCTGTTGCGGATGGAGCGCGAGCCGACGCTGATCGAGCCGTCGGTGCGGCTGACCGAGATTTTCGTCGAGGATATGGACGGCCAGCTGCGCGAAAGCGGCGTCGGCGATCTGGCGGTGGGCAAGCACATGGGCAAGCTGATGGGCGTGCTCGGCGGAAGGCTGGGCGCCTATCGCACCGCACTGGCCAGCGACGGCCCGGCACTGGCGGACGCGGTGGCGCGCAATGTCACGCTGGGGCCTGATGGTGACGCGGATCGCATTGCCGCAGAGATGCGCTTGCTGGCAGCGCAGCTGGCCGACCTGCCGACAAGCGACCTGCTGGCCGGGAACATAACGCGATGACCAGCACCCCGCCGCCTGAATATTCGCTGGTGGTCGATGCCCGGCACATTCCCGAACGGCCGGTCCACCTCGAGCCGGACGAGGCGCAGCGCCGGCGGCTGGCGGCACGGTTCGGCCTTTCCGCCATCGTGCGGATGGTCGCCGACCTGCAGCTCGACCGGGATGGCACCGCGCTGCTGGCCACGGGTCGCCTCATCGCCGACGTGGTCCAGCCTTGCGCGATTTCGGGCGAGGATTTCGCGGTTTCGATCGACCAGCCGGTGACGTTGCGGTTCGTGCCAGCCACGACCCGGCATCGTCCAGGCGAGGAGATCGAACTCGATGCGAATGACTGCGACGAAATCGAGTATGATGGCTCCACCGTCGATCTGGGCGAGGAACTGGCGCAGACGTTGGCGATGGCGATCGATCCGTTCGCCGAAGGACCGCAGGCCGATGCCTTTCGCAAGGCGCACGGACTGGGCACCGTTGCCACATCGGGACCGTTTGCCGCACTGGCCGCGTTGAAGCGCGATACCGCCACCGATTCCTGATACGGGATAGTTGAAGCCGCCCGAGCGTTGGCAGCGCAATGGCACAGCGAACGAGGCACTTCGTGGCACGATCCGACGACAGACCCCGCGGCGACCTGACCAGCGGACCGATCACGAAGACGCTGCTCGCGTTTGCGGCACCGACGCTGCTGTCCAACATGCTGCAGTCGCTGAACGGATCGGTCAATTCGATCTGGGTCGGCCGGATGCTGGGCGAAAGCGCGCTGGCGGCGACCGCCAATTCCAACGTGGTGATGTTCCTGGTGTTCGCCTCGGTGTTCGGTTTCGGCATGGCCGCGACGGTCAAGGTCGGACAGCATTTCGGCGCGCGTGACATCGATGCGGCGCGGCGCACGTTCGGCACCGCCATCGGCTTTTGCGGCGTACTGGCGATCATCGTGGCGATAGGTGGCTGGCTGCTGGCGCCCGCACTGCTGCGCGCGCTGGCGACGCCGGGCGATTCGTTCGCGCTGGCGCTGGCGTATCTGCGCGTGATCTTCGTGGCGATGCCCGCCTCGATGCTGTCGGTCATGCTGGCGATGGGCCTGCGCGGATCGGGCGATGCCGCCACGCCGCTGCGCTTCATGATCCTGACCGTGGCGCTCGACATCGTGTTCAACCCGCTGCTGATCCGGGGGATCGGGCCGTTTCCGAAGCTGGGGATTGCCGGCTCCGCGTTATCGACCGCAGTGGCCAGCATCCTCGGGTTGGTCGGCATGGTCGCGTGGGTCTATGCCAAAGATCTGCCGCTGCGCTTGCGCGGAGCGGAACTGGCCTACCTCATCCCCCGCCGCGATGAACTGCGCTACATCGTCACCAAAGGCCTGCCGATGGGCGCGCAGATGCTGGTCATCTCGGCTGCCGGGATCGTGATGGTCGGGCTGGTCAACCGCGAGGGCCTGCTGTCCAGCGCCGCTTACGGAGCCTCGCTGCAGCTGTGGACGTACCTGCAGATGCCGGCGATGGCGATCGGCGCGGCGGTGAGCGCCATGGCCGCGCAGGCGATTGGCGCGCGGCTGCCCCACCGGCTCGGCCGGATCACGCGTGCCGGGGTGATCGCCAACATCGCGATGACCGGCGCGCTGACCGCGCTGCTGATGCTGTTCGACCGCTCGGCGCTGGTGTTGTTCCTGGGGCCGGACAGCCCGGCGGTGCCGCTGGCCCGGCACATCCAGCTGCTGGCGAGTTGGAGCTTCATCCTGTTCGGCGTGACCATCGTATTGTTCGGCACGATGCGCGCGGGCGGCGTCGTGTGGGCGCCGCTGATCGTGCTGGGTATCTCGATGTACCCGGTGCGGCTGGGATTTTACGTGCTGGCCTATCCGGTGCTGGGCAGCGACGCGCTGTGGTATGCGTTCCCGGTAGGGTCGGTCGCGGCGCTGGCACTGGCCATCGTCGCCTATCGCCGCCCGGGCTGGCGCATGGCCGCCCATGCCGTGGCGTCGGAGGAATGCGCCGAAGGCACGCATGTCGACGGCGAACTGTCGGGCCGGATGCAGCCCGCGCTTTGATAGGTGATCGAGGCTTACGCGGCGCCCTGTCTAAGCCTCGCTGAAACAGACCCTAACGCGTCTGGGCGCGCCAGCGCTGGACGGTGCGCAGCACTTCCTGCTCCTCGCCGCCCGACTGGCTCCACAGTTCGGTGAACGAGGGGTCGGCGGACGCCGGGCGCTTGTGCGGTTCCAGATCGTCGAATGCCACGCGGATCGGGATCGACACGCCCTCGCCGCAGATGATGCATTCGCGGTTGCGCAGCGCCGGGATCGAATCGAGGAACCCGCGCGCGCCTTCGGGCATCGCCGCCTTGACGAAGGCCTGGTCGCGATCGTTGTTCAATCGCATCGAGATGATCGTGCCGCACTGCGACAGCACGCCTTCGGCCAGATCGGACGGGCGCTGCGTGATCAGCCCGAGCGACACGCCGTACTTGCGGCCTTCCTTGGCGATGCGCGACAGGATGCGGCCGACCGACGACCCGTCCGAATTCTTCTCGTTGGGCACGTAACGGTGCGCTTCCTCGCACACCAGCAGCAGCGGCCGCGTCTGGTCGTCGCGCGACCAGATCGCATAGTCGAACACCAGCCGGCTCAGCACCGCAACCACGGTCGAGGTGATTTCCGACGGTACGCCCGACACATCGATGATCGTGATCGGCTTGCCGTTGGCAGGCAGGCGGAACACCTTGCTGATGAAATCCACCATCGTGTCACCAACCAGCATGCCCGAGAACATGAACTGGTAGCGCGGATCGGACTTCAGCTCGTCGATCTTCGAACGGATGCGCATGAAGGGCACGGACGTGCTGGCCTTGTCGAGCTTGCCCATCTCGTTGGCCAGGATCGTCGTGAGGTCGGACAAGAGATAGGGGATCGGCGAATCGACCGTGATCTTTCCGATTTGCTCTGCCAGCCGGCTGCGCGATCGTGCCTGCAACAGGCAGCGGGCCAGGATTTCGCAATCCATCTGGCGTTCGTGCCCGGTGGTGGTGACGAACACCTCGCAGTGTTCCTCGAAGTTCATCAGCCAGTACGGCATCTGCAGGTTGCCGGCGTCGAGCAGTTGCCCGGTATGCTTGAACGCCTGCATGTATTCGCCGTGCGGATCGATCATCACGATATGGCCCTCGGGGGCCAGTTCGCAGATGCGGTGCAGGATCAGCGCGGCGGCGGTCGACTTGCCGGTGCCGGTCGAACCCAGCAGCGCGAAGTGCTTGCCCAGCAGCGCATCGACGTAAAGCCCGGCGCGAATGTCGCGCGTGGGAAACACCGTGCCGATCTTGATGCTGGCGCGGCCGTCGCTGGAATAGATCTGGCGCAAGTCCGCGCTGGTGGCCGGATAGACCGTGGCGCCGGGAATCGGATAACGCGTGACGCCGCGACGGAAGCTGTAGATCTTGCCGGTCAGTCGCTCCTCGTCGCCCTCGCCCAGAAAGTCGATCGCGGCGATGATCCCGCCCTCGATGCGCGAATCCTGGCGCTGCGTGCGCACGCTGGCGAGCAGCCAGCTGTTGCCGACACGGATCTTGACCTGGCTGCCCACTTGCCCGGCCAGCGCGACCGACGGATCGCCATCGCGCATGCATTCCTCGAGCCGCTTGAGATCGAGCGCGATCTGGCTGCTGGAGCCGGCGATGTCGAGGATGAAGCCGATCGGCCGCCGATCGTTGTCCATCGGCATCGGCGCGCCAAAGGCAGGCACTTCGGCGTCGCTGGCCGGTTTGGCCCCGCCAAAACCCTGCATGCTCATTTCCGACATCACGCGCGAACCCCCGTTACCGTTTGACGGCATAGAGGTGTTGCGTAGGCGCACAGCGTTAAAAAGCCGCTAACGATCTTTTGCTGGCAACCGGAATGATCAACCCGCAGGCCGTTGGATTTGCAGTTTAAACGAGCGCGAACAGGCGGCCAGCCAGCCAGCCCATAGCCACCGACATGACCACCGCGAACAGTCCGTAGAGCAACGACCGCGTCTGCGCCGCCAGCGCCACGAAACGCTCGAACCCCTGCTTGGTCACATCCACCCGCGTCATCGCCGATGCCACCACCTTGCCGTCGTGGATGGCAAAGGTTTCAGCGGTATAGCGGCCGGTCTGGACGCTGGAGGGCAGTTCGAAACGGGCCTGGTACAGCACTTGCCCGCTGATCGTTACCGCCCCGTCGTTCTGCTGATACATGCCCTGCCGGTGCATGAGGTCGACCAGCCCGGACGAAAACCGGGTCTGCGCCTTGGGATCGATCACCCCGATCGGCGAAAGTTGCAGCCACTTCAGGCCCAGTTCGTAGATCGCGGCGGTCTTGTCATCGACCATCTTGTCGATGGGTCGGGACGATGCGATCGCGAAGAACGATGGTGCCGAGCGGAATTCGGTGCTGTCGGCATTGATCCACATGCCCGCGACTTTCTTCTTTTCGCGCAGCACGATCGATTTGAGCGGTCCTTCGAGCACCACCACGATGTCGTAATCCTGTGCCGCGCGGGCACCCTCCGGCGTCAGGATCGCGCCGAACAGCAGCAAGTCCGCGCCGGTGAACCCCTGCCGCACCTCGATCTGGTGCTGCGAGATTTCGGGCACCAAGATCGGATCGCGCGCGCCGGTCAGCAGCATGAGCGCAAGCCCGCCCAGCAGGCCCTCAAGCATCCAGCGCAGCACGCCGCCCGTGGCAAAGGCGCTCACAGGGGAACCACCGTGTAGATTTCGTCGGGCCGATACCCCAGCCCCAGCGCCATCCGCATCGCCACCAGCAGCACCACCACCGCAAGGATCAGGCGCAACTGTTCGGGCTTCACCTTCTGCGCGAATTTCGCTCCCACTTGCGCGCCCGAGACAGAGCCGATCAGCAGCAGGACCGCCAGCACGATGTCCACCGCCTTGGTGGTCAGCGCGTGCATCATCGTGGTGGCCATCGTCACGAACAGAATCTGGAACAGCGAGGTTCCGACCACCACGTTGACCCCCATGCCGAGGATATACAGCATCGCCGGCACGAGGATGAAGCCGCCGCCGATGCCCATCAGCATGGTCAGCACGCCGGTGAAGATGCCCAGCAGGAGTGGCGCCAGCGGTGAAATGTACAGGCCCGAACGATAGAACCGCCAGCGCAGTGGCAGGCTGGCGACGAGCGGGTGATGGCGCCGCTTGCGCGCGGGCAGCGGCGCGCCCGAACGTTGCGCCTTCAGTGTCGTGATGCTCTCGTGCGCCATCAGCCCGCCGATCCCGCCCAGCAGCAGCACGTAGAGTATATTGATCACGGTATCGATCTGGCCCAGCGACTGCAGCACGCGGAACAGCAGCGCGCCGATGCCCGTGCCGATGATCCCGCCGAACACCAGCACCGCGCCGATGTGGTAATCGATGCCGTTGCGGCGGGCATGGGCAAACGCGCCCGAAACGCTCGCGCCGGTAACCTGGCTCGCGGCGGAGGCGGCCGCGACGGTCGGCGGAACGCCGTAGAAGATCAGCAACGGCGTGGTCAGAAACCCGCCCCCGACCCCGAACATGCCTGACAGCAGCCCGGTCAACGCCCCAAGCCCCACGATGACCAGCCCGTTGACCGACAGGTTCGCTATCGGGAGGTAAACATCCATGCGCAAACGCTAGCGCAGGCGCCGCCGGATGGGAACGGCGATGCGGCGGTTTCGCGGTTAAAAACCTGCGGACAGTGTCAATGCCGGGCCCGAGCCGGGCTCGGCCCGCCCGGCGACGCGAAACCGCCAGTCGACCGCGATCCGCGTGGAAAAGCCCGGCCCTGCGAGGCGCAGCGCAGCCCGTGGTCCCACGTCCAGCCGGGCTGCGTCGCGCTGGCCGCCGGTCCACATGCCGCCGCCTATGCGCAACTGGGCCGACCGGGCGAGGAGCGCCACTTGCCGGTCCGCCGCCAGCTGCGCGTCGAAGAACGGAGTCGCACCCCGTCCGCCGACGTAGCCGCCCTGGGCATAGACCTCGCCTTCGATGCCCAGCGGCAACGGCCGGGGCGGCAACGCGGTGACGAGCGCGACCGCTGGGCGCACCAGCGTGGACGATCCGCTGCGCGTAACCCGCGCCTCCCCCAGCATCACGACCGGAACGCCGGACAGCGGCCGCACCGACAGGCCCAGCGTCGCCTCGCGATCGGTAAAGGCCGCTGCGATCGCGCTCGACACGCGCAGATAGGCCTGTGGTCGCATGGTGCTCCCGGGCGCCAGTGCATAGCGCAAGACGGCGCCGGCCTGGCTGCCGCCATAGCTGGGGCCGATGCTGGGACTGGCCGCCGCCCCAAGCCCGAACGAACCGCCGGCGATCGCCGCATCGCCCGTCTGCGGGCGGATCAGCACCCAGCCATCGCCGGACCATCGCCTGCTCTCCGCCAAATGGCGGTCGGTCGCCGCCTGGGATGTGGCCCAGGCCGCCATTGGCGCATTGCCCGCAGGTATCGGCGCTGCGGCCTGCGGCGCAGCAGCGGTCGATAGCCGGAAGCGCGGCCAGTCCGGTGATCGAAGGCCGGGGCCAGCGACGGCCAGTTCGACCTGAGGGGGTCCGGCCCGTCCCTGCTTTGGATGATCTTTGCACCGTGGCGCGTCGAATGCAGGCAGATCAAGCCGATCGCGGCCTGTCAGCGCGCCCGGCGGGTCCTTCATCATCGGCAAGGGCCGTTGGGGCGTCGCTTCTGCTGCCCGGCGCCCGATGCCGGCCTGTTCGGGCATCCGGTGAACTTCGCCAGCAGCGCGCGATGCGACATCGGCGAAACGCTGGGCCACCATGACGTCAGCAAGCGGCACTTGCCAGATGAGGATGCGCAACGCGACCCATCCGCCCAGTACGGCTGCCAATGCGACCAGTGGTTGCCCCTGCCGTTGCGACAGAGGCGGGGCGATCACGCAGCTGCACTTGCTAGAGAAGGATGCACCCCGTGCGCGGTCTTGTCCCACCGCACGCTGCCGCTGCGGATCGCGGCGAGATAGGCCCAGACCGCGCGCCGACCCGCGATGATCGCGATCGCGTTGCCGATCGGCACGCGCGGCACCGACCGCAGCCCTTCGCGCCAGCCGTACTCGCGCGTGGTGAAGCTGAACCGCATGGCCATCCGCCACAGCAGCGTCGCGAAATTGAACGCCAGCAGCGCGCGCAATCCCGGCGAGAGCAGGCGCGGCTCGTACCAGCCGAGCCACTGGGCCAGCGCGAGCAGCGGCCACAGCACGACCAGCACGTAACCGACCGTCAGAACGATCGCGGTCAACGGTCCGCGCCGGTCGCGCATCCGCATCCACAAGTCGACCGGGCGGCCATGCCAGCCGAGATGGTCCCACCCCTGGAACGCGATGCCGTGCATCCAGCGCGTTTTCTGGCGCACCGACGCGGCCAGGTCGCCGGGGAAGAACTCGCGCGTTCCGACCAATGCGCCCGACGCATCGCGCAACCGCACGAACCGCGACGCTCCGCCGATTTCGCCGATCAGCAGGCCGCATTCGTAATCTTCGGTCAGGCAATCGGCGGCAAACGGCTGATCGCTACCCCGTCGTGCGGCGATCTGCTCGATCGCGGCGCGCGAAAAGGCGCAGCCGACCCCGGCGGCGGGCAAGCCCGCGCCCAGCCAGTCACGCACGACCATCGCCTTGGCGTGCGCCTCGGCAAATTCGTCGGCATAGTGCCCTGCGATCCAGCGCGATCGGGCCTGCGGTTCGGGGCAGACCGGCAACTGCACGAAATCGGCGCCGTCCAGTCCGCGATCCATCACCGCGAGCGCGGCGGGGTGAACCATGTCTTCCGCGTCCTGCAGGATCACGCAGCGGGCGCGGAAGCCCGAGCGGCGTTCATCCTCGCACAGCGCCGCGTACAGCCGGTTGAGGCAGTCGGCCTTGGTCGTGGGCCCGTCGCAATCGTGGATCACGATGCGCAGCCGGCGGTCGCGCGCCACCGCGATCATCGCCTCAAGCGTGGCGGGATCGTTGCGATAACACCCTGCGTAGATGCGCAAGCGGTCCTGCGGCCAGCTGCGCAGGGCATGGTCGAGCATCGCGCCCACCACCGCCGATTCCTGCCATGCCGGAACCAGCACGGCTGCCACGCCGCGCAACGCAGAGGCGGGATCGAGATCGAGCAATTGCGATCCGGCACGGCCCGTCAAGCGCAGCCACAGCCATAGTATATCGATGATCAATTCGTCCAGCGCGCCGATCGCGAACCAAACCGCGGCGAACAACAACAACTCACCCTCGACAACATCGAGCCACTGCAGCGTCAAGACGGACGCCTTCATTTCCAAGTTGAACCTCTGTTCCCGTCATGACCGAACCCGCGCCGGGAAAGGTCAAAAATCCTTGGGTAGTAAAGGCCTGTTGCATCATCTCGGCAATTCGGTGATGGCTCGGATATGGCGAGAACACCGGGTGGCAAAGGCAGGCTGCGATCCCTGCTGCACGATGAAGCCGTGCCCGGCGTCATCCTCATGCTGTGCGCGGCGCTGGCCATGGTGCTGGCCAACTCGCCATGGGCGGCAGCGTACCATCACGCGCTGCACGATCCGCTGCCACGGACACCCGTGGCCAAGCTCGACAGCCTGCACCTGTGGATCAACGACGGCCTGATGGCGGTGTTCTTCTTCGTCGTCGGGCTCGAGATCAAGCGCGAGGTCATCGCCGGCAATCTGTCCGATCCGGCCGGGCGCCGGATGCCGGTGATCGCCGCTGTGGCCGGCATGATCGGTCCTGCCGCGCTCTACATCGCCATCGCCGGCGGGCAACCGGAACTGCTGCGCGGCTGGGCGATCCCCGTGGCGACCGACATCGCCTTTGCCACCGGGGTGCTGGCGCTGGCCGGGCGCCATCTGCCGCCGTCGCTGCGGCTGTTCCTGCTGACGCTGGCGATCGTCGACGATCTGGGCGCGGTTACGGTGATCGCGGTGTTCTATACCGCCGCGTTGCACCTGCCCTGGCTGATCGCAGCGGGCGTGATCCTCGGCGCGATGATCGCGCTGAACTGCTGCGGCGTGCGGCGGCGCTGGCCGTATCTGCTGCTGGCCGCCATGCTATGGCTGGCCGTGCTCCACTCGGGGGTCCACGCCACGGTGGCGGGTGTGCTGGCGGCGCTGACCATCCCGATGAAGCTCGATAACCGGGGCAACAGCCCGCTGCTGCGGCTGGAACATGCGCTGACCGGGCCGAGCGCGTTCGTCATCGTGCCCGTGTTCGGCTTTGCCAATGCCGGCGTTGCGCTGGGCAGCGGCGCAGCGGGTGCCGCAGCGGTGCTGCCGGTGGCGGTTGCGGCGGGCTTGGTCGTGGGCAAGCAGGCGGGCATCATCGCCAGCATCTTCGTGGCGGAACGGTTCGGCATCGCCCCGCGCCCGGCGGGAACTACCTGGCTGCAGCTGTGGGGCATGGCGCTGCTGTGCGGCATCGGCTTCACCATGAGCCTGTTCATCGGCGGACTGGCGTTTCCCGGAGCGCCCCAGCTGGCCGAGGAAGCCAAGATCGGCATCGTGGCCGGATCGCTGATTTCGGCGATCCTGGGCTTTGGCGTGTTGCGGTTCTCGCCCCGCCGCCCAAGCAACTGATTAATCTCGATATCGATGCAACCAAGCGCGATTGATCGATGAATCCGAACAGTCAGTCCCGCAAATTGCGCGAAACAAGTGCCGCTGTCAGGCGTATTTGCCGCACATTCACCTGAGCGAGGGAGCCCAACCATGTCCGGCGACAATTCCAAGACCGCCCTGATCGACAGCCTCAACGGCCTGCTGGCCGATCATTTCGCGCTGTATCTCAAGACCAAGAACTTTCACTGGCACGTGCGCGGGCCGCAGTTCCACGACCTGCACCTGCTGTTCGACGAGCAGGCCACCGAGATTTTCGCGCTGACCGACATCTTGGCCGAACGCGTGCGCAAGAACGGCGGCGATACGCTGACCTCGATCGGCGCAGTGGGCGCCAAAAGCACGATCAAGGACGACGATCGCCGTGGGCTCGACGCGACGAAGATGGTCAAGGCCCTGCACGACGACAACGCGACGCTGGTCGAGGCGACCCGCACGGTCAAGGCGGCAGCGACCGCAGCGGGCGACAACGCCACCGAGGGCATGGCCGACGACTGGACCGACCAGGCCGAACGCCGCGTGTGGTTCCTCTCGCAGATCCTGCTGTAACGCCGGACCTACAACGTTCCGCTCGCCTTGAGGCCGATGCCGCCGGGGCGGGCGGAAAATCCCATGTCGAGCAACGGCGTGCTGACTTCCACCGGCAAGCCCGACAGCACGAGTTCGGCGGTGTAGCGGCCGTCGCCCTCGATGCGCAGGAACAGGCGCTCCATACCCGACGGCCCGGTCATCGGCACGTACAGCGCGCCTTTGTCGCAGCGCGCCTTGCCCGTCATCGCCACGTTGGCCGGCATGAGCGGGCTGATCGAGGCGAGCGTGAGCGTGACCAGGCCATCGGCGGCGCTGCAGCGCCCGCCATCCTGATCCAGCCGGAAATCGGCAAACCCGATGGACGTGAGCGGCAGGCCGCCTGCCGCATCGCCGAGCGGCAAGGTGCCGTTGACCTCGCGCAGCCGTAGCCAGCCAGATCCACCGGAAAGCCGCGCGCTGAACGGATCGCCCGCACTGGCCGGACGGCGGAGCCACAGCTCGCTTCGGCCGATCAGCAGCGGCAGCGGACGCAACCCCGCGTCCAGCGTGCCGATCGGCAATGAGCCAGCGCGCGCATCGACGATCCGTCCCGACCACACGGTGCCCTCTGCAGCGCGCGCGGAGATTTCGGCACCACCTGCCGCCGCCCAGCCCAGCGCAACGCGCAGCGGGAACAGCACCACCAGCGACAAAAGCACCAGCGCCGCGATCGCCAGCCGGGTCCGCCCGGACAGCCGCGCGTCGCGCAGGAATATCCAGCGCTCGATCACGGAACGCTCCATCACTGGCCAGCCCGGCGCAACGTGGCGTTGACCGCAACCGAGCCATCCGCCGCCGGGGTCATCGCCAGGCTGTCGAGCACAATGCCCTGATTTCCGAGCGCATCCAGCCAGGCCAGCGCCGCGTTCGGCCGCGCCACGGGCACGACCACCAGCGTCTGATCGTTGCCACGCGGCTGGTTCGACTGGAGCACGAAGCCCGCCGCTTCCGCGCTGGCGGCAACCTGCTGATCGACCGGGCCGCGCGCCTGCACCGCCTTGCGCGCGGGCGCCTTGAGCGCATCGAGCTGGGCCAGCAGCCGAGCGCTGCCCTCTGCCGTATCGGCATGCCGATCTGCCGCTGCATCATAGGCCCCGCCGACCGGCAGCACGATACCGTAGACGAGCACCACCGCCGCCGTCAGCAAGCCGGCCACGCCAACCAGCCACCGCTCACGCTCCGATAGCGCGCGAAACCACAGGGCCAACCGCGCGATCATGGCGCGCGCAAGGTGATGGCTGCGACCGTGGCGCCGGTCGGGTCGGGCGCGAGTTCGGGCGGTACGGTCACCTGCCAGCCATCGTGCTGCAACGCGATCAGCAGCGCGTTGACATCATCGGCGCGCGGCGCAGCGGCGGTGAACCGCAATGTGCCGTCGCTGGTATAGCCCATGTCGCGCAGGCGGATCGAGGGCACCGGCCGCATCGCCGCCAGCAGCGCGGCAGCGGGCGACGCGAAGCCGGCGCCATCGTCGCCGCGCCGCGCCAGTTGCGCCGAGGCCATCTGCTCGGCCGAAGCCAGGTCGGTCGCGGCAGGAAAGCGCTGCTGCGCCGCCGCCAGCGCCGCTGCCTCGCGCGAGGAGGAGTCGGCGTTCCAGCGGATGATCCACACCAGCATCAGCGTCAGCGCGAGCAACGCGGCGATCGCCGTCATGCGCGCCAGCTGGCCCCAGTCCGCCGTGCGAAAGTATGAAACGCGGCGCGGGGCATACGGTCCCTGCCGCAAGTCCAGCGGCGGCGCGCGGTGCAGCGCCAGCAGCGCGTGCGCCAGTTCGCCTTCGCCGATTTCGCGCGCAGGCATGTCGCCGGCAATCGCCTCGACCAGCGCCGGCTCGCCGGCAAACGCGGCGTCGCGGGTGCGGGCCAGCACGTAGCCGTCGAGTTCGCCGGTCACCACCCCGTCGGCCGACGGGGGCAGCGCCAGCGCAGCGGGAACCAGCGCCGCCGGATCGATCCCGGCGGCGGCGAGCGACGCCAGCCAGGCGTCCATGTCGGCCTTGGCCACCACGCTCGACAGCAGCCGCGTACCGCCCTCTGCCGCAGCCACGGCGACATGGCGCGACTGGGCGGCGGCTCCCTCTCCCGTCAACGTCAGCCGTTCAGCCGCCATCGCCTGCGCCGGGGGCATGGCGGACATCGCCCGGTCGCGCACCGGCGCAAGGGCAGCGGGCACCAGGCAGGTGACGCGCCCGGCATCGCCCGGCAGCAGGTCGCGATCGTCCGCCGGATCGAACCTCCACGGCGCTCCCAGCGCCCCGTTGTCCACGTTCCGGCAGATCCAGACGCCGCCGGGGATCGCGGGCAGCGAAACCAGCAGGCCATTGTCGCGCAAGGGATCGGGAACGGCGGGCACGGTCTGGGATCAGTTCTTCTGCGCGTAGATATCGGCGTCAAGGTCGCTGCCGCCGGGCTTGCCATCCGCGCCGAGCGAGAACACCTCGAACGGACGGTTCGACCGGCCCGGCACCGCATACTGGTACGGGTGGCCCCAGGGATCGTTGGGAATGTCTTTCACATAACCCCCGGCGCGATAGCTTTCTGGCACCGGCAGGTTGGCGGGTGGCGATTTCAGCGCGCCCAACCCCTCGCCTTGTCCGGGATACGTGCCGATATCGAGCCGGTAGGTTTCCATCGCGCTTTCCAGGCTGGCAATGTCGGTACGCGCCTTGACCACGCGCGCCTTGTCGCCTGCCGGGATCACGTTGAGCGCGACCACGGTGGCGAGCAGACCGATGATGAACAGCACCACCATCAGTTCCACCAGCGAGAAACCGTTGGCTGGGCGGGGCACGGGACGTTTGGCATTGCGGGTCATCGGTTACAGTCCAACCAGGTTCTGAAGCTGCAGGATGGGCAGCAGGATCGCAAGGATGATCAGCGCAACCATCGTGCCCATGACGATGATGATCGCGGGCTCGAGCAGCGCCATCGCGGCGGTGGTGAAGCTTTCGAACTCGCGCTCGAGATAGTCGGCGGCGCGTTCGAGCATGGTGCCGAGCTGTCCCGCCGCCTCGCCGCTGGCGGACAGGTACACCAGCAGCGGCGGGAAGCTTTCCGCCTCGCGCAGCGCGGTCGACAGTGATCCGCCCGCGCGGACTTTCTCCGACACCACCTGAAGCGCGGCGCGCTGCACGGTGTTGGACACCGTCCGCGTCGCCAGTCGCAAGCCATCGACCAGCGGCAGGCGCGCCTCGATCATCGTCGCCAGCGTCCGCGCCAGACTGGCGGCGTGGATATCGCGGATCAGCCGGCCGATGAACGGCACCCGCAGCAGCAGGGCGTCGAACCGCAGGCGGAAGGCGGAATGGGACAATGCGCGCACGAACAGCAGGATGCCCAGCGCGAGCAACAGCAGAACCGCCCACCACCACTGCGCGAGAAACTGCGACAGCGCGATCACCACCCGCGTCAGCAAGGGCAGTTGCCGGCTGGCGTTGTCGAACTGTTCGACCACGCGCGGCACGACCGAGACCATCAGCCCGGTGACCACCGCGATGGCGACGAAGCTGAGCACGATCGGATAGGCGAGCGCGGCGATGATCTTGCCGCGCACTTGCGCCTGTCGCTCCAGCAGGTCGGCCAGCCGGTTGGCGATGGTCGGCAGGCTGCCCGAATTCTCCCCGGCGGCGATCATCGCACGGAAGATCGGCGGAAAACTCGGCTCCTCGCGCCGCATCGCCTCGGCCAGCGGCAGGCCTTCGACGATCCCGGCATGGACATTGGCCAGGATCGCCCGCGCGCGCGGCTTTTCGGTCTGGCGCGAAATCGTGCGCAGCGTTTCTTCCAGCGGGCTGACGACCATCAGCGAGGCCAGCTGGCGGGTGAACAGCGCCAGCTGCTTGGACGACAGGCGCGGCGCGAACAGCGCGATCCCGCTGGTCGAGACCGAGGCCCTGCGCGCCGATGTCGCAGCGTCGGGCGCGATCCGCACGACGTGCCATTCGCGCGCGGCGAGCCGTTCCGACGCCTGCCGCTCGCCCGGTGCTTCGATCGCGCCGCGCCGCTCGTTGCCCTTGGGATCGATGGCAAGGTAGGAAAACCGCGCCATCAGCCGACCTGCCCACCGGGGAATTCGTCCGCAGTGCGGTCCTCGCGGCGGGTGATGCGCACCGCTTCCTCGGGCGTGGTTTCGCCCGCCAGCACCAGTTCCCGCGCCGCTTGCGCCAGGCTGGGCGCATCGCGGAAGGCGTGCGCGGCCATGTCCGCCTCGTTGGCGTTGTCATGAATCATCGCGCGGATCTTGTCGTCCACGCGCAGCGCCTCGAACACGCCGATGCGGCCGGCATAGCCGGTTTGCGAGCATACCCCACAGCCGCGCACCGCCTGCACCACGGTGCCCGGCGCGATGCCGAGCATTTCGGCCGCTGCCGCCTCGATCGGACGCGCCTCGCGACAGGACCGGCACAGCCGCCGGACCAGCCGCTGCGCGATCACCGCGCGCAAGGTCGAGGCGAGCAGGAACGGTTCCACCCCCATGTCGCGCATCCGGGTGATCGCACCGGCGGCATCGTTGGTGTGCACGGTGGACAGCACGAGGTGCCCGGTGAGCGACGCCTGCACCGCGATCTCGGCGGTTTCGCGGTCGCGGATTTCGCCGACCATCACCACGTCGGGATCCTGCCGCAGGATCGCGCGAAGCCCGGCGGCGAAGCTTAAGCCGACCTTGGGATTGACCTGCGTCTGCCCGATCCCGTCCACGGCATATTCGACCGGGTCTTCCACCGTGAGGATATTGCGCGCGCCATCGTTGAGCTGGCGCAGCGCGGCATAGAGCGTGGTGGTCTTGCCCGATCCGGTCGGTCCGGTGACCAGCACGATACCGTTGGGTTCCGCCAGGGCGCGTTGCAGAACCGCCTCGGTGCGGCCGTCGAGCCCGAGATGCGCCAGATCCAGCCCGGCGTTCTCCTTGTCGAGCAGGCGCATCACCACGCGCTCGCCCGCGCGGCTGGGTAGCGTGGAGACGCGCACATCGACCAGCTTGCCGCCCAGGCTCAGCCCGATGCGCCCGTCCTGCGGCACGCGCCGCTCGGCAATGTCGAGCCGCGCCATCACCTTGATCCGGCTGACCAGAACGGGCGCGACATGCGGCGGCATCCGCAGCTTTTCCGACAGCACCCCGTCGATCCGCATCCGCACCACCAGCGCCTGTTCGTACGGCTCGATGTGGATGTCGGACACGCCTTGGCGCAGGCTTTCGGCGATCAGCCCGTTGATCAGGCGGATCGCCGGGGCATCGTCGGCACTGTCGAGCAAGTCTTCGGCAGTGGGCAGGCCGAGCGCCAGCGGATCGAGCCCGTCGCCCGCGATACCCATGTCGCCTGCGACGGCGGCGGCGGCGCCATCGACCGAATAGATTTCGCCCAGCAGCCGCTCGAACGCGGGGGCATCGACGCGTTCAATCGCAAGCGGGCGGCCGATGCGGCGGCGCAATTCGAGCAGTTCCAGCGGATCGGCCCCGTCGCGCATCGCCAGGCGCGCCGGTTGGGCCGCATCGCCGCTCTCGGCATCGAGCAGCAGGAACCCCGCATCGCGCGCGAACAGGTAGGGGATCGTCGGGACCGACACGAGAGCAGCGGGCGATGCCACGCTCAGGGCATCCGCCAGCACGACGTCGGGCGTCAGGCTCACCGCGTGCGGCGCCGGCCGGTCGCTTGCCACCGCCAGCGGCAAATCGGCCCCGGCCTGATCGCGGCGCAGCGGCATCGGATCAGGGCTTCGGTGCCGCGCCGGGCGAGGGCGGCGGGGAAGCGGTATCGAGCGGCGCAAGATCGAGCTGCGACGGCGCGGCGTGCGGCGCGATGACTGTATCGGTCGTCGCGGCGGCGGGCGCCTGCGGCAGCGCGGCGCCCATGTAATCGACGATCAGGTCGTCGATGGTCGGCTCCTGCTTGGGATCATAACCGACTTGCGCGTTGCGGATCACACCATAGCGCCGCGCGGTCAGCGCCTCGCGATCGGCAGCGCTGCGCAAAATGGTGGGGCGGATAAACACCATCAGGTTGGTCTTCACCCGGCTTTTCCCGCGCGACTTGAACAGTTCGCCCAGCACCGGAATATCGCCCAGCAGCGGCACTTTCTCGATCGTCCGCCGCTCGTTGTCATCAAGCAACCCGCCCAGCACCACGATCTCGCCGTCGCCCACGGTCACCGTGGTCTTGATCTCGCGCTTGTTGATGATCAGTTCGCTGAAATTGTTCGACACCGGCCCGGCGATCGAGCTGACTTCCTGGCGCAAATCCAGCCGCACTTCGTTGCCCGCGTTGATCTGCGGCGTCACATCCAGCTCGATGCCCACGTTCTGGCGCTGGATGGTGCGGAAGGTGTTCTGGAAGTTGTTCGACAGCGCCTCGCCGGTCGACACCGGGATCTCCTGCCCGAACAGGATCGAGGCCGGCACGTTGTTGTTGGTGGTGATGTGCGGCGTGGACAGGATGTTGGAATTGCTGTCCGACTGCACCGCGTTGATGATCGCGCCCAGCACCGCATTGCCGCCCAGCGAGGTGGCGAACCCGGTGAACGCCCCGCGCGCGCCCTGAATCGCGCTGACCGCGTTCTGGCGCAGCAAATCACCGGTGGCGCTGTTGGTCGATGTGGTGACGGTGGCGCCGTTGATGACGGTGGTGGTCTGGTCCAGCCTGTTGGCCAGCACGCCGCCCGCCACATCGACGATGTTGGGCGATGCGTTGGAGAAATTGGTGGCGAGGAACGGCACGTTCTTGCCGCCGAGCAGGAACTGCACGCCGAGCGACCGCGCGACGTTGTCGGAAATCTCGACGATGATCGCTTCGACCAGCACCTGATCCTGGCGCAAGTCGAGCTGGCGGATCAGTTCGGTCAGGCGCCGCTGTTCATCGGCCGGGGCGGCGATGATCACCGCGTTCGCGCCGGGATAGCGCGTGATCGTGGCGGTGCCGCGCCCGCCCGAAAGCTGGATCGCGCCGCTGCCCAACCCGCCGCTGCCGCCCGCGCTGGCCCCGCCGCCGGTCGTGGCGGTAACGGTCGAGCCGCTCGACGTGGACGTGCCGCCCTGCCCGTTCCCGCCACTGCTGCCGCCGACCCCGCCAAGCGACACCGGTGCGGGCGAGCCCGAGGCGACTTCGCTGCCGCCCTGCCCGCCGACCAGCCGTTCCAGCACGGGCACGAGCACCGCGGCATCGGCATAGTCGAGCCACACGACCTTGATCTCGCCGCCTGTCGCCGCGCGGGCATCGAGTTCGCGCGCGATGGCGGCCAGGCGCGCCAGCGTGGCCGGTTCGCCGCGCAGCAGGATCGCGTTAGAGCTGTCCACCGCGACCACCGTCGCCAGCGTGCGCCCGCCGTCTGCCCCGGCAGGAACCAGTTGCGACAAGGCGGTGGCGATCTCGCGCGCGCCGGCATGGCTGAGCAGCACGGTCTGGGTCGAGGCGGCCGAACCCGCGCCGTCGATCTGCGCCAGCAGCTGCCGTATCCGGCGCAAATTGTCGGCGTAATCGACGATGACCAGCGAATTGCCCGCCTTGTTGGCGGTGATCGCGCCTTCCTTGCTGATCAGCGGGCGCAGCGTATCCACCGCCTGCGTTGCGTCGATCGCATGGAGGCGCACGACTTCGGTCACCATCTGGTTGCGGGCGGCACCCCGGCTGCCGACGCGCGTGGGCTGCGTTGCCGCGCCTTCGGCCGGCTGGATGCGGAACGCGCCGTTGCCGGTGGGGACCGCGACCAGCCCGTTGGCGCGCAAGGTCGAGAGGAACACCTCGAAATATTCCGAGCGGGTCAGCGGACGGTCGCTGACGACGCTGACTTTGCCCTGCACCCGCCCATCGACGATGAAAGTGCGCCCGGTGACTTCGGCGGCATCCTCCACGAACGCGCGGACATCCGCCTCGCGCGCGTTCAGCGTGTATTGCGCGTGCGCCACCTGTGGCACGGCAAGCGCCAGCACCGCAGCGAGCGCGAAGGTCGAGGCAAAAGGGGTTCGTCGCAGGATCATGGGGCCAATGTTATCGCAAGAGGAAGCTGCTGGTCGCCACGGCGAACGGTCACCGAAACGGCGCTGCCGGGGCGCAGCGCGGCTGCCAGCGTAGCGCTGTCGCCCGCGCCGGTCACCGATTTGCCGTTGACGTTGGTAATGATGTCACCCGGCTGGAAACCCGCCGCGCGAAAGGCGGAGCCATCGGCGCCGGGCTGCACTTCCAGCCCGACCACTTTGCCGCCTTCGGCATGCGGCCCGAAGTTGATGCCCTGCCGCGCCGCATCGACGGTCAGGCCGCCAGATGCTCCGGCGGAAGGCGGAGAAAGTCCGCCCGCTCCGGCAACCGGGTTCGCCACCGGATTGGCCGCGACGACCGACTGCGCGCTGGGCACGTTCTTGGACTGGTCGAGATAAAGCAGTTCGCTCGCCCCGTTGCGGGTGAAAGCCACGTGATCGAATGCGACGCCGCTGAGGAGCACCCCGGGCATCACTTCGGACCCGACGCGATAGACTTTCTGCACGCCGTCCGCCCCGGCGATGATCGCGCTGCCGCCACCGCCGGGCGTGCTGCGCGTGCCGAACAATGTGACCGCAAGCGACGTCACTGTGCCCGACGATGCCTGCGCCACCACCGGATGATCGCGGTTGAACGGATCGAACCCCGCGAACAGCGCCGACCGCAGCGCGGGCGCCATCGTGCGCGCCGACGACGGATGCCACGCACCGAGCGGCGCCAACGGGGTCAGCACCGCCCAGACCAGCGCAGCCGCCAGCACGGCGATCGCGGCGGCCAGCGTCCACCACAGCACGTCATGCAGGGTGGGCAACGCCAGGCGGTTGCCGGGTATCATCAAACGCTGCCGCTCGAATCGCACTCGCGCGCGTCCTCCTCGTTGCCCTGCCATAGCGGTTGCACCTGTCTTGCAGAAGACTCTGGTCTTACAAAAGGGCCGTGCGTTTCAAATGGGTTAGGCTGTTCAAACAATTGCCGCACCGCGCCAGTGCGTATGCGATCAATCCTTTTTGGTATGTTCGTCCAGCGCTTCCTTGGCCGCCTGCCCCATCGCCGTGCAGGTGGCCATGTTGTCCTTGATGAAGCTGTTGGTTGCGGCTTTGTCGTCGCCGGTGATCGTCTTGGTGAACACGCCCATCAGGTCGGTGACGTCCTGCTTCACTTTTTCGATATTGCCGTCGCCCTCTAGCGTGGCGACGACCATCAGCGACGATGCGCGATCCGAAAAGGCATCGGCGTCCGCCTTGTGCGCGGCGGCATCGTCGCCCACGCCCATCACTTGCGAGACCAGCAGGTTGAACGCCGCGCAATGCGTGAGGTCGCGATAGGTGAAGCCCGGCGCATCGGCCGCTTGCGCCGGTATCGCGAACGTCGCCTGCGCCAGCAACATCGCGGCGGCGACAAGCATCGATCGTTGAAACTTCATGGCAAATGTACCCCCCGAACTAACGCGTCTGCAGTTGCGGATAGCCTCCGCGCCAATACTGCCGAGTACATTGCCCGGTCGATCCCTGCCCAAGCGTCGATGAAAAGGCCGCCGCTGTCCATCGCTTTCTGGCGCCGCGCGCTGCTGAGACGCTGGCAGGAGGCCGGGTCACAGCGGCAATTCCGGCTGCCCGGCGGGGGGTGTTTCGTCGTCAGGCAGGTCGCCTTCGTCGAGCGCGGACAGCGTCAGCCCCATCAGCCGAACCGGTTGCGGCAAGGGCAGCACGGCATCGAGCAGCTCGCGCGACATCGCGGCGAATTCGTCTTTCGACGTGATCGGCCGCACCGCCGAGCGGGCACGGCTCATTGGCGAGAAATCGATGTATTTGAGCTTGAGCGTCACCGTGCGGCCATGCGCCTCGCTGCGTTCGATCCGGTCCCAGACAATGTCGATGATCCGTTCGAGCGCCTCGCGCAGCGCGGGGCCGGTCGACAGATCGCGATCGAACGTGCGCTCGCCACCCACCGACTTGCGCGGCCGGTCGGCACGGACCCGGCGCAAATCGATCCCGCGCGCCGCGCGATAGAGGTATTCCGCCATGCTGCCGAAGTGCGCTTGCAGGAACGGCAGGTCCTTCAGCGCCAGGTCCGCGCCGGTCTCGATGCCGAGCGCGGCCATGCGTTCCGCCCCGCGCGGGCCGATCCCGTGGAACCGTCGTACCGGCAGTTGCGCCACGAACGCTGCGCCCTCTCCCGGGCGGATGATGCACAGGCCATCGGGCTTGTTCTGGTCGCTGGCCAGCTTGGCGAGGAACTTGTTGTACGATACGCCCGCGCTGGCGGTCAGCCCGGTGTCCGCCCTGATCCGGGCGCGGATCAGTTCGGCGATGCGCGTGGCGGACCCGATGCCGAGGATGTCGTCGGTGACGTCGAGATAAGCCTCGTCGAGCGACAGCGGCTCCACATGCGGCGTGTAGTCGTGGAAGATCGCGCGGATCTGACCCGAGACGTGCTTGTACACATCGAAGCGCGGCTTGCAGAACACCAGCGCCGGGCACAGCCGGATCGCCTTGGCCGATGCCATGGCGGAGCGGACGCCGAACACCCGCGCCTCATAGCTGGCCGCCGCCACCACCCCGCGATCGCTCGAACCGCCCACCGCCACCGGCCGCCCGCGCAGCGACGGATCGTCGCGCTGCTCCACGCTGGCGTAGAACGCATCCATGTCGACATGGATGATCTTGCGGATGCCGGTGCCGGTGCCGGTGCCGCTGTCGTCCTCTCCGCTATCATCGGGTGTCGCATCCATGGACAAGTGCTAGCCTATTTTGCATTGCAGCAGAAATGGCCGTGAATCCCGTTCCGGCCGATTCTAAGGCGATCCATGACCACCATGAACCCTCCCGCGCCCTCGGCGCGCAACGTCGGCACGGCCGAGTTCGTGGCGATGATGGCGATGCTGATGGCGCTGCAGGCGCTGGCGATCGACGCGATGCTGCCAGCGCTGGGCCAGATTGCGCACGATCTGGGCGTGTCCGATCCCAACCGGCGGCAACTGGTGGTGGGCGTGTTCCTGTTCTGCGCAGGCATCGGCGCGCTCGTGCCCGGCTCACTGGCCGACCGTTACGGGCGCCGTCCGGTGCTGTTGTGCAGCCTGGGCCTGTACGTCGTGCTGTCGATCGGCTGCGCGCTGGCCCGCGATTTCACCGCTTTGCTGGAGCTGCGCGCGGCGCAGGCGATCAGCAGCGCGGGGCTGTCGGTGCTGCCGTCGGCGATCATCCGCGACCGGTTCGCGGGTGATCGCATGGCGCGGACGCTGTCGACCATCTCGGTCGTGTTCATGTTCGTGCCGATGATCGCGCCAAGCCTGGGCCAGCTGGTCCTGCTGTTTGCCGGATGGCGCTGGATTTTCGTGATGCTGGCGGGGCTGGCATCGGTCGTGGGCGTGTGGACCTGGCACCGGCTGGATGAAACGCTGCACCCCGAATACCGCCAGCCGATCGAGCCAAAGGCGATCTTCGGCAACATGCTGGCCGCCGCGACCAACCGCGCCGCGTTCGGCTACGTGATCGGCGGTGCGCTCGTGTTCGGGGGGATGTTCGGTTATATCAACAGTTCGCAGCAGCTGGTTGCCGAACATTTCGGCGCGGGCACGATGTTTCCGCTGCTGTTCGGCGCAACGGCCCTGTCGATGGCGCTGGCCAGCTTCCTCAATTCACGCATCGTCGAACGGTTCGGCGCGCGGCGCGTGTCGCACAGCGCGCTGCTGGGGTTCATCGGGTTGAGCGCGCTCCAGCTGTTCCTCGCCACGCGTCCGCACCAGACGCTGTGGCAGTTCATGCCGGTGATGGGCGGCTCGATGTGCCTGATCGGTTTCGTCGGGGCCAACTTCGGCTCGATCTCGCTGCAGCCGTTCGCGCGAATCGCCGGGGCGGCGGCGTCGGTCCAGGCGTTCCTGCGCATGGTGATCGGCGCGGGGCTTGGCATCATCGTCGGCCAGTCGTTCGACGGCACCGCGCGCCCGCTGGCTCTGGCGCTGCTGGGCTGCGGCATCGTCACCCTGCTGCTGGTGCTGTTCAGCGAACACGGCGTATTGTTCCGCAGGCTCTATCCGCCCGGCGCTGCGCGTCCCGCTGCCTGAATCAAGCGCAGCAGCTCAGGCGGCGCGGGAAAGGGACGCCAGCACGCGATGTGCCGGTTGCGGCCGGCCGAAGTGGTAGCCCTGCATCAGCCGGACCCCCAACGCCCGCGCGGTAGCGGCCTGCGCCTCGTTCTCGATCCCTTCGATCGTACAATCGAGCCCAAGCTGCCACGCCAGGTTGAGGATCGTTCCGGCAATGGCGCGCGCGCCGGGATCGGTGGCCATCGCGCGCGACAGGCCCTGGTCGATCTTGAGCATGTCGAGCGGCAGCTTGTGGATGTGGGCAAGGCTGGCCCAGCCCGCCCCGAAATCGTCGAGCGCAATGCGGAAACCGGCGGCGCGGAAGGCGGCCAGCTGTTCGGTCGTCCGCGCGGGATCGATCAGCAGCGCGCTTTCGGTCACTTCCAGCACGATCGACTGGGTCGGCGCGCCCGCGTCGGCGACGATCTGGGCCAGGACATCGACCGTGCCTTCGCGCAACACATCGCGCGGGGCCAGATTGATCGCCAGCGTGCGACCGTGTTCCCAGGCACGGCATTCATCCAGCGCGCGGGCCAGCACGATCCGCGTCAGTTCGCCGGTGCGCCCGGTCGCCTCGGCCAGTTCCATGAAGCGGCCCGGCGCCAGCCAGCGGCGGCCATCGGGCGACCAGCGGGCAAAGGCTTCGAAGCCGACGATCGTGCCTTCGCCGTCGGTATCGATGATCGGCTGGTAGAGCAGGCGCACGCGCCGCTCGAGCTCGCAGTCGTGGAACTGGCGGGTGATCGCGGTCCGTTCTTCCAGCGCGCGTTCGTCGGCCGCGGTAAAGATCGCACTGGCGCCGTCGCCGAGGTCCTTGGCCTTGTACAGCGCAGCGTCGGCCCGTTCGAGGCACTCGCTCACGTTGAGGCCCTTGGTCATGCCAAGCCCGGTCGAGGCGGTCAGGCGCAAGTTGACGCCCTTGTGGTCGATCGGCTCGCGCATCTTGTCTGAAACCTGGGCCAGAATCGCCCGGGCTGCATCCAGGTCGTGCTTGCCGTCCAGCAACAGCGCGAACTCGTCGCCGCCAAGGCGGCCGAACGTGCTGATCGCGGGATCGCCGCTGAGCCGCGTGGCGACCGCTTTCAGCACGGTGTCGCCGGCGGCATGGCCGTACGTGTCGTTGATGTGCTTGAACCCGTCGAGATCGAGCAACACCAGCCATGGCGATCGCGCTGCACTCTGGCTCACCGCGTTTTCGAGCTGCGCCAGGATCGCGCGGCGGTTGAGCGCCCCGGTCAGCGGATCGATCGTGGCCAGCAGGCGGTTGGCCTCCGACATTCGCGCCGCCTTGGCCGTGCGGCGTTCCAGCTTGTGCTTGGCGCGCTCCAGCCGGATGAAATCGCGATGGTGACCATCGGTGATCGCCACCAGCAGGAACGTCATCACGAACTGGACCAGCACCACCTGCACCGCGTTGGAATGGCCGTGGGTGAGGAACGTCCAGCTGGTCGGCACAATCACCGCCGCGCCGATCGCCAGCGATGTGAACGGCGACTGGCCGATACCCAGGATGCTGATGCAGCAAGTGATGGCCACGATGTAGTGGACCAGGCTTTTGTGGGATTCGCCGCCGTAGGGATACAGCGCCATCACCCAACTCACGAGCAGCAGCGCCATCCCGGCACCGACCATGCTCAGCATCTGCAGGTCCCTGACCACCCGCTCCCGCGGCCGATGGCGCACGAACACCGGCAGCCAGTAGAGCAGCCGCTGCATGATCACCATCGTCAGCATCAGCGGGGCGGTCACGGTCAGGAAACGAGGCGCAACGCCCGAAAACCGGCCAGACAGGATGCCGATGTTGAACAGGACCACGCCGTAGACCAAGGGCAGGCGGTGCGACAGCAGGCCCGCGAAAGCATCGGTCAGTGCATCGTCCCACTTGGGTGCCAGGCGACGGACGAGACGATGCCAGGCAGGCCGGTATGGCCGGTTCCTGCCCGGTTTGCGTCCGACAGCCGATGCAGTCTCGATCCCCATGCGCCCCGGGTTAGCCGGTCGCGGTAAACCGGGCGTTAAGCGCAGGTGTCAAAACTTCAAAAATTACACGGGGTTGTCTTTGCGTACCTGACTATTCTGTAAGGGCCGCCACCAGCAGCTTGACCTTCTTCTGACGCCACTGTGGCAAAGGCGCGACCAGCCAGTAGCTGCGACGGCCGGCACAGCCCGTTCCGACCGCGATGACCGACCCGTTCGCCAGGCTGGCTTGCGCCAACAGCGCGGGCACGCGCGCCTTGCCCAGGCCCGCCACCGCCGCGCTGATCGCGGTCCCGGCGTCGCCGACCGAAAAGCCGGCTTCCACGCCCTGCCCGTCGGGACAGGAATCCCCCGGCCAGCCGATCCACGGCGCATCCTCGCCCGCGCCCGGGGCCGCCACGGTAACCAGATCGGTGGTGCCCAGCGGCAGGCCTTCCAGTTCGCCCGGTCCCTCGGCCCAGCGCACCGCCAGATCGAGGTTGGCTTCGGTGAAATCGGCATCGCCGTCGCCGCCGACGAGTGCGAAGCGCATGTGCTCGTTGCCGGCCCGGAACGCGGCAAGGCGCGGCGACAGCCACGCCGCGAAGAAATCTCGCGGGCAGGCGATGGTATAGACATGGCTCGACTGCCCCGCCTGGATCGCCTGCACGCCTTCCTCGAAGCGCAGGAACCCTTCGCGCACCGCGTCGAGCCCGCTGCTGGCTTCGTCGGTGAGTTCCAGCCCTTTGGGCGTGCGGCGGAACAGAACCACGCCCAGCAGGTCTTCCAGCGCGCGGATCTGCTGGCCGACGGCCGCCGGGGTCACGGCCAGTTCGTCGGCCGCGCGGGTGAAGGACAAGTGCCGCGCCGCTGCATCGAGCACGCGCAAGCCATTGAGCGGCAGGTGGGTCCGCTTCATGTGGTCAGGTCCCTCGCGCTCAGTCGGCGGTGGCGGGTGCGGCGAGCGGGAAGAACGGTATCGAAACCTCGAACAGCGAACCGTCGGCGCGTTGCATGGTGTAGTGCCCTTCCATGCTGCCGTGCGGTGTGCCGAGCGGACAACCCGATACGTAATCGTGTGCTTCGCCCGGGCGCAGCAGCGGCTGTTCGCCGACCACGCCGTCGCCATCGACGAAGTTGACCATTCCGCGGCCATCGGTGATCCGCCAGTGCCGCGTGATCAGCTGCACCGGCTGATCCGATCCGTTCTCGATCCGGATGTGATAGACCCAGAACCACTTGCCCGCATCCACCCGCGATTGTTCGGGCAGATAGTTGACCGCAACGCGCACGGTGACGCCGTCCGTGATGGCGGCATGCTGGAAAAGCGCTTTCATGATGATGAAGTTACCGCGAAACGGTGCCCGTTCCAATGGCAGAATCGATCATTTGCCGAACCGGTCGCCGATTTCGGTGCTTGCCGTGGCTGTGCCGTCGTCCCACATCGCCGCCATGCACATCCGCGAACCCGCGATCCTCTGCGCCGTTCGCGCGCATGGCGAACACGGCGCGGTGGTGCGCATGCTGACTGCGGGACACGGCCTGGTCGCCGCCTATGTTGCTGGCGCGCGTGGCCGCCAATTGCGCCCCGTGCTGGTCCCCGGCAACATTCTGGCGGCGGAAATCCATGTGCGCAGCGATCACCAGCTGCCGTCCGCCCGAGTCGAACTGGAACAAAGCCGCGGGCCCTGGCTGGGCGAACCGCTGGCCAATGCCGCGATCGGCTGGTCGAGCGCGCTGACCGCATCGACGCTGCCCGAGGGCCATCCCTACCCCGCGCTCCACTCCGCGCTCGGCGCGCTGCTCGACGCGATCTGCCATGCGCCATCGGCACGCGGCTGGGCAGGCGCGCTGGTCGCCTACGAGGCGCTGCTGCTGCGCGAACTGGGCTATTCGCGCGCGTCCGCCGCCCCACCGCCGGGCGAGGACTGGCCGCTGCTGCTGGCACGGCTCGACCGGCAGGGCATCGCGATCAGCACCCACCTGCTTGCCGATCGCCAGCGCGATGTTATGGCGGCGCGCGCGATCCTGATGGATCGGCTCAGGCGAATTTCCGGGGAATGAGACGGACATGAAGATTGCGGTTCTACCGGGCGACGGCATCGGCCCCGAAGTGACGCGCGAAGCGGTTCGCGTGATCGAGGCGCTGCACCTGCCCGGACTTGAAATGGCGGACGCACCGGTCGGCGGTGCCGCCTACAAGCAGCACGGCCATCCGCTTCCCGCCGCCACGCTCGACCTCGCGCGCGGTTCAGACGCGATCCTGTTCGGCGCAGTCGGCGATCCCGATTGCGATTCGCTGGAACGCGCGCTGCGCCCCGAACAGGCGATCCTGGGCTTGCGCCGCGAACTGACGCTGTTCGCCAACTTGCGCCCGGCCAGGATGTTCGCAGGGCTGGAGGATGCTTCCGGGCTCAAGCCCGAAATCGCGCGCGCGATCGACCTGGTCATCGTGCGCGAACTCAACGGCGACGTCTATTTCGGCGAAAAGGGCATGCGCACCACCGCCGATGGCCGCCGCGAAGGCTATGACGTGATGTCGTACGCTGAAGACGAGGTGCGCCGAATCGCGCACGTCGCCTTCCGCGCGGCGCAGGGCCGGGCCAAGCGCGTGTGTTCGGTCGACAAGGCCAACGTGCTGGAAACCTCGCAGCTGTGGCGCGACGTGGTGATCGAGACCGCGCGCGAATACCCCGACGTGGCGCTGGAGCATATGTACGTGGACAACGCCGCAATGCAGCTGGTGCGCAATCCCGGCCAGTTCGACGTGGTCGTCACCGGCAACCTGTTCGGCGATATCCTGTCGGATCAGGCGAGCATGTGCGTCGGTTCGATCGGGATGCTCGCGTCCGCCTCGCTGGGCGAGCGGCAGACCGCGTTCGGCACGTTCGGGCTGTACGAACCGATCCACGGCAGCGCGCCGGACATCGCCGGCAAGGGGCTGGCCAACCCGATGGCGACGATCCTGTCGGCGGCAATGCTGCTGCGCCATTCGCTCGGGCTGGAGGGACAGGCGGCGCGGATCGAAGCGGCGGTCGGGCGGGCGTTGGCCGACGGAATCCGCGGCGGCGACCTTGGCGGGCAGCATGGCACGGCGGAAATAGGTGACGCGGTGCTCGCAAGACTGTAAGGGCGCGCCCTTCATGATCCAGCTTGCCGTCATCCTCCCCACGCTCAACGAGCGCGCGAACATCGTCCCGGTCGTGGCGCGGCTCGATGCCGCGCTGGCCGGCCTCGCGTGGGAAGCCATCTTCGTCGACGACAACAGCCAGGATGGCACCGCCGACGAAATCCGCCGCGTATCGCAGGACGATCCGCGCATCCGCGTGATCCAGCGGATCGGCCGGCGCGGTCTTGCCTCCGCCGCGATCGAGGGGATGCTGGCCACCGCCGCGCCGCTGGTCGCGGTGATGGACGCCGATCTGCAGCACGATCCGGCGCTGATTCCCGAAATGTACGCCGCCGTTGCGGGCGGCGAATTCGACATCGCGGTCGCCTCGCGTTTTGCCGAAGGCGCCAGCATGGTCGACTGGAACCAGCCGCAGCGGGAAAAGGCCTCGGGCTTTGCCAATGCGCTGGCGCGCAAGGTCACCGGCGTCGAACTGACCGATCCGATGAGCGGGTTCTTCCTGCTGCGCACCGAAACCCTGCGCGCCGATGCGCCGCGCCTGTCGGGCGTGGGCTTCAAGATCCTGCTCGACATCATGGCCACGGTCGACGCGCCGCTCAGGGTCAAGGAATTCCCGCTGGCGTTCGCCGCGCGCACCGAGGGCGAAAGCAAGCTCGACCAGACGATCGCGTTCGAATTCCTGGTCGGACTGTACGACAAGTGGCTGGGCCGGATCATCCCGACCCGGTTCGCGCTGTTCGGCACGATCGGCGCGATCGGCGTGGTGGTGCACATGATCGTGCTGGCCACGGTGCTGCACATTCTGGGCGCCGATTTTGCGTTCAACCGCTATTCGAAGGAAGTCGCCTTCGTCATCGGCCAGACCAGCGCGGCGATGGTCGCGATGACCTTCAACTTCGTGCTCAACAACGAGCTGACCTATTCGGACAAACGCCTGCGCGGCACGCTGCCGTTGCTGAAAGGCTGGGCCAGATTCGCGCTGACCTGCTCGGTCGGGCTGCTCGCCAACGTCGGCGCCGCCGCCGCGCTGGTGCGAATGGGCATGCACGAATATCCCGCCGCGATCGTGGGCATCGTGATCGGTTCGGTGTGGAATTACGCGCTCTCGTCGCGGTTCGTGTGGGGCCGGTACTAGCGGGCGCCGGGCCCTACCTGAACGACATCCAGGCCTACCTGAACCACACCCACGCGGGCGTTCGCTATCGCCAGCTGTCCAGCCACGTGTACGTCTCGAACGAATTGCGGCCGTCGTGCAGGATGGCGGCCGAGATGATCGGGTAGAACCACACGAACATCCCCACGCTCATCGCCAGCGCGATCTTGCCCGGCCAGCGGATCGCCAGGTCCCACCACTCGCCCAGCACCAGCGCCAGAGCGGCCATCGCGAAAGTGCTGGCGAGCATGTAGTGGTAATAGAACTGCACCGGCTTGCCGTTCAGCGCCCAGAACACCAGCGACAGCGCATAGAACAGCGCCACGCCACCGCGCAGTTGCCACAGCGATCCGTTGCGGCGGATGCCGTCCCACAGGCACAGCAGGACGGCCGGCAGCGCCGCGAGCATCGAGAACGGATTGCCCAGCATCAGCACGCCGCGCTGCGCCCCGTCCGACTGCTCATAAAAGAACCAGATCGGGCGCAAGTTGAACACCCACTGCCACCACTGACTCATGTAGTGGTGCGGTTTGACCACGCTGTCCTGCAACTGGAGCATGTAGCGCTGGAATTCGAGCATGCCGCCCAGCGTCATCGGCTGGACCTTGTAGAAGAACATCGGCGCGAAGCTGGCGAAGTACACCAGCAGCGGCACCGACCCGAGCCAGAACGCCGCCTCCAGCAGCGATACCCCCGGCACCGGCCCGGCATCGCGCGCAGTCAGCAGCTGCGCCCTGCGGCCCTTGAGCGCGATCCAGCGTTGCGCTGCGAACAGCAAGCCGGGCGTCACCACCAGGGGAATGCCGTTCCACTTGGCCGACAGCGACAGGCCCAGGAACACCCCGGCGAGCGCCAGGTGCAGGCGGGCGCGCGCAGGCCTGTCCGCACCGATGCGCCACGCCAGCGCCCATTGCCAGAACGCCACCGCCAGCATCGCCGCCATCGCCATGTCGAGCATCGCGATGCGCGAGATCATGAACCACACGAAGTCGGTCGCCAGGAACACCCCGAACAGCAGCGTCGCCTGGCGCGAAAGGCTGGCCCACCACAGCGCCCGCATCGCCGCGAACAGGCCCAGCGTGCCGAGCAGCGCCGACGGCAGCCGCCAGCCCCACGCGTTGTCGCCGACCAGCCCCATGCCGGTTGCGATCATCTCCTTGCCCAGCAGCGGGTGTTCGGGGTTGAGCCGGCTCGACAGCGCCAGCATGTTGCGCGCGGCGGGCAGGTAGTGAATCTCGTCGAACATCGGCTTGGACGGCAGGCCCAGCCGGTGCAGCACGATGATCAGGAACACCGCCGTCAGGCCTGCGCACCAGCGCAGCGGATCGCGGGACGGTTCGATGGTGAAAGGTCGCACGGTCATGGGCAGGCGCGGCCATAGGGTTTTGACAGCTGGCGCGCAACGCCGCGCTGCGCGCGCTCCACCCTCTGGCTTGAGCGCCCCAACTCACGCCCTCCAGCTTGCGCAAGCCTGCGCTGCGCAATAGAGGCGACAACCATGAAACGCACCGCAGGCCAGGACCGTTCGATCACCGCCAAATGGCGCCCCGCAACCCGCGCGATCCGCGGCGGCACGTGGCGTTCGGAAATGGGCGAGACGTCCGAAGCGTTGTTCCTCACCTCGGGCTATTGTTACGACGATGCCGCCACGGTTGCTGCGCGCTTTGCCGGTGAGGCCGAGGGCATGACCTATTCGCGGCTGCAGAACCCGACGGTGCAGATGCTGGAAGAACGCATCGCGCTGCTCGAAGGCGCCGAGGCGTGTCGCGCGCAGGCGACCGGCATGGCGGCAATGACCGCGGCGCTGCTGTGCCAGCTTTCGGCGGGCGATCATGTCGTGGCTGCCAAGGCCGCGTTCGGATCATGCCGCTGGCTGATCGACAGCCTGTGCCCGCGCTTTGGGATCGAGACCACCGTGATCGATGCGCGCGACAATGCCGCGTGGGAAACCGCGATCCGGCCCAACACCAAAGTGTTCTTCTTCGAAACCCCGGCCAACCCGACGATGGACATCGTCGATCTGGCGTTTGTGTGCGGGCTGGCGCGCGCGCACGGGATCACCAGCGTGGTCGACAACGCGTTCTGCACCGCCGCCTTGCAGCGCCCGCTGGAATTCGGCGCCGACGTCGTCGCCTATTCCGCCACCAAGCTGATGGACGGCCAGGGCCGCGTGCTGGCCGGTGCGGTGTGTGGCAGCGAGGAATTCATCAACGACAAGCTGCTGCCGTTCCAGCGCAACACCGGCCCCAACCTTTCGCCATTCAACGCCTGGGTGGTGCTGAAGGGTCTCGAAACGCTGTCACTGCGCGTGGCGCAGCAAAGCGCCAACGCGCGCAAGGTCGGCCAGTTCGTGGAAGGCCGCGTGCCGCGCATCCTGCATCCGGGGCTGGCCAGCCACCCGCAACACAACCTGGCCGCGCAGCAGATGGACGATTGCGGCGCGATCTTCTCGATCGTGCTCGATGGCGGACGCGCGCAGGCGTACAAGCTGCTCGACGCGCTGGAACTGATCGACATCTCGAACAACATCGGCGACTCGCGTTCGCTGATGTGTCACCCGGCATCGACCACGCACCACGGCGTCGGACCCGAAGCGCGCGAGGACATGGGCGTGTCCGAAGGCATGCTGCGACTCAACGTGGGGCTGGAAGATGCCGACGACCTGATCGAGGATCTCGACCGCGCACTGACGGCGGCCGGGCTGTGATGGCCTGTTCGATGACGTAGTCAAAGTAGCGGACCCAAAATAGCGGGCGGGCCCCCTTTCCTGTCAGATACTTCGCGGCCATACTGGCCAGAATGATCAACAGCGCGCCATCGATCGAAGCCGCCGCCCACCTTGCCGCAATCGTCGAGGGATCGGACGATGCGATCTTCAGCAAGACGCTCGACGGCCATATCCTCAGCTGGAACCGAGCTGCTGAGCGCCTGTTCGGCTATCCGGCGGCCGATATGATCGGCCAGTCCGTACGCCTGCTGATTCCCGCAGACCGGCAGGCGGAAGAGGACGAAATCCTCGCAAAAGTGTTCCGCGGCGAACTCGTTACAGCGTTCTTTACCGAGCGTACTCGCCGGGACGGCACATCGGTGCGCGTTTCGATCACGGTCTCCCCGATCCGTGATGCCGGCGGGGCCATCGTCGCGGCCAGCGCCAGCGTTCGCGACGCGGGGCCCTACCTCGATGCGCAGACCCAGGCGCTGGAGGCCAAGAACCGGTTTCAGATGCTGGCCGACAACATGGCGCAACTGGCGTGGATCGCTGCACCGGACGGCGCGATCACATGGTACAACAAGCGCTGGTATGATTACACCGGCACCAATTTCGAAGACATGCAGGGATGGGGATGGCAATCGGTCCATCATCCCGACCATGTCGAACAGGTCGTCTTGCGGCTCAAACGCAGTTTCGAATCGGGCGCGGTCTGGGAAGACACGTTCCCGCTGCGCGGCAAGGACGGCACGTATCGCTGGTTCCTGTCGCGCGCCCAACCGATCCGCGACGATGCCGGAACGGTGACCAGCTGGTTCGGCACCAACACCGACGTGACCGAACTGCTCGACAAGGAGGAACAGGTCCGCATCCTGTTGCTCGAGGTCAATCACCGCTCGAAGAACATGCTCGCGGTGGTGCAGGCGCTGGCTCGCCGGTCGGCGCGCGAACATCCCGATATCGTCGCCCGGTTCGAAAGCCGCCTCTCCAGCCTTGCCGCAAACCAGAACCTGCTGGTGAACCGGGGCTGGTCGAACATCCCGGTGCGCGAGCTGGCCGAGGCGCAGTTGTCCGTGCTCGGCAGCGACGCGGGCAACCAGATCAACCTGTCGGGCCACGCTTTCGATCTCAGCCCGCGCACCGCCGAAATCATCGGCATGGCGCTGCACGAACTGGCGACCAATGCGCTCAAGTTCGGGGCGCTGTCGCAGGGCTGCGGTCGCGTGGTGATCGAATGGCAGGAAACCGCAGACGATGCGTTCGAAATCGTCTGGCGCGAAAGCGGCGGGCCGACCGTGCAGGCGCCAGACCGCAGCGGGTTCGGCACGACCCTGATCCGCGACATTCCGGCCCGATCGCTCGAAGCCGATGTCTCGCTCGACTACGATCCCCAGGGTCTGGTCTGGCGGCTGTCCTGTTCGGCACAGGCGGCGCGCGAACTGGCCTGACGCCCGATTGCGCGGTTCGGTCAGGACTGGCTAACCTGGCACCCTGTCGGCGCAATCTTCGCACAGATCGCCTGTGGCATTCGCATCGGCGCCGGTTTGGGCATCGATCCGGCCATCGGCCTTGTCCTGCGCGATCAGCTGGCTTTCGGCGCGGCCCATCGTCCAGTTCTTGCCCAGCCGGACTTTGGCATTGGGCGCGCACCAGATTTCGCCGGTGTCGTCGATGGCGGTGACCCAGATGAGGTTATGTTCCTGGCCATAATCGATCATGCCGATGGCATAACCGTGGCCCTTGCCCAGAACGTGCAGCGGGATGGTCGGGTTGAGCTGGGTGAACACGGGTCGGTCTGCCTTTGGCGCGATCGGCGGGACACCGTCGCTTGAAACAGGCAACCCATTGAACGCGCTTTGAGTTCCGCCGATCGACTGAACCTGGGTCAAGCTGCGTTCAGTCGCTGGTCTTGGCCCCGCCCGCAGCCTTTGGCGCCGCCGCCGCTTCGAGCGCGGCGATGCGATCCTTGAGCGATTCCACTTCCTCGCGCGCCGCAGCGGCCATGTCCTTCACTGCGTCGAATTCCTCGCGGCTGACGAAATCCATGCCGCCGAACGCCTCGCGCACTTTCTCGCGCGCCGTTTCGCCCGCTTCGCGGCCCATGCCGGCGATGGTCCCGGCTGCGCTGTTTAGCAGCTTGGCGAAATCGGCAAATATCGGGTTTTCGCTCTGCATGTCGGGGCCTTCTGCTGGTGCGCCGCCAACCCCACTTCCGGTCGGGGCGGGCGCGCTGTGGAACCGCCGCTAGATGGGGCGGTGCGGCGCGGGCCGCAAGGGCTTCAAAGCTCGACGCGCACCGCCGCGCCCGAATTGCCGAGCGTTTCGGCATCGGGATTGGCGACGTGGAACTGCCAGTTGAGCACGGTGGCAAACAGCACCCAGCCGAAATACGGCACCAGCAGCCATGCCGCGAGCGGCCGGATGCGCGCGAACAGCACGATCGTGACCAGCACCATCACGTCGAGCGCAATCAGCAGGTACATGGCCCAGGTCACCTGGTGGGCCGAAAAGAACAGCGGGCTCCACGCCAGGTTCAGCGCCAGCTGGATCGCGAACGCCAGGATCGCCCACCCGCGCCCGGACGCGCCGCGCGCCGAAGCGATCACCGCCAGCGATATGCCGATCATCACGTACAGCACGGTCCAGACGATGCCGAACGCGGCGGGCGGCGGATAGATCGCCGGCTTGTGCAGCGCATCGAACCAGACATTGCCGGGGCCACTGCCGGCAGCGCGGCCCGACAGGAATCCCGCCGCCACCACCACGGGGACCGTGAACAACGACCATCGCAGCAGGCTGGCGCGCAATTGCGCAGGGGAAGCTAGATATCGCATGCTGGACCTGACGGACGCGCCCTTGTTTGATTCGCAACGGATATTGGCTGGCCCCAGCCATGCTGGCAACCGATCGCACCGCATCCGCGCAATCTGCCGGCAGACGGCGGACGGCAACCGAACCGATGCAGCGTCACGCGTGAAATGCCGAGATCAGGAATTCCACGTTGCCCTCAGGCCCGGTGATCGGGCTTTCCACCACCCCTTGCACCTGCCAGCCGCCCGCCTCAAGCCATTCGCGCACACTGTCGCAAACCCGGACATGCAGCGCGGGATCGCGCACGACCCCGCCCTTGCCCACTTCGCCGCGCCCTACTTCGAACTGCGGCTTGATCAGCGCCACCAGCCGCGTGGGCCGCGCCGCCAGCGCCAGCGGCACTTCCAGCACTTTGGCCAGCGCGATGAAGCTGGCGTCGCACACCACCCAATGGGCCGGGGCGGTGATCTGTGCCGGGGTCAGCAGCCGCGCGCTGGTCTGCTCCAGCACGGTCACGCGCGGGTCCTGGCGCAGCTTCCACGCCAGCTGGTTCGTTCCCGAATCAACCGCGAACACGTGGACTGCGCCCCCCTGCAACAGGACGTCGGTGAACCCGCCGGTCGAACTGCCGATGTCCATCGCGGTGACCCCGGCGGGATCGAGCGCGAAGTGTGCGATCGCGTGGGCCAGCTTGATCCCGCCGCGCGAAACCCACGGATGGTCGCGTCCGCGCACGTCGATCGCGGCATCGGCGGCCATCGGCTGGCCCGCCTTGGCCAGCTTGGTTTCGCCGCTGAACACCAGCCCGGCAAGGATCAGCGCCTGCGCGCGGGTGCGGCTTTCGACCAGGCCGCGCTCGACCAGCAACTGGTCGGCACGGATCTTCTTTTGCGGGCGCGGGGTTGAGGTCACGCGCGGTTGATCCCATACCCGGGGCATGAAGATCAACCGCCTGATCCTGTCGTTTGCCGGAATTGCCATGCTGGGCAGTTGCGTCGGGGAACCGCGTCAGGCGCCGCGCCCGGCCCCGACCCAGGCTCCCCGCCCGGTCCCCGCGCGCCCGGCACCGCCACCGCCGGCAGACTGGCGCGATGCTCCGATCACGGCGGGCGACTGGAGCTGGCGCCCGGAAACCAACGGTTCGATCGCCGCGTTCGCCCAAGGGACCGAAGCCCCGCTGATGGCGCTGCGCTGCGATCGCACGCGCGCCACGGTCACGCTGCTGCGCCGCGGGTCCGCCGCGGGTCCGGTCCCTGTCACGGTGCAGACGACGTCAGGCGGGCGCGCCTTTCAGGGTGATCCTGTCGCGGCGGGCGGCACGGCGGGCATGCTGGCCGTCACCCTGCCCGCGCGCGATCCGCTGCTCGATGCCATCGCGTTCAGCCGTGGGCGGATTGCCGTGCAGGCCAGCGGATTGCAGACGCTGTACGTGCCCGCATGGAGCGAACCGGCCCGGGTGGTGGAGGATTGCCGCTGAACCTTGCGGTGCCGGTGATCCCTGGTGACCCGAAGCCCGGCTGCGAGGAGCGCGAAAGCCCGATACTGACGACAATATATTTCTTTGCAAGACTTGTTGTTGTGCGCGCGATGATTCACATATTGCACAAGGTCGACGCAGGGCCCCGCCCTGATCGGCCGAGCCGCAGCAACGCGGTACTTTGGCTCAACAGCGCGAAAGGAGGTGATCCGATGTCTCATGGTTCAGCACAGAGGTCGGAGCAGTCCACGACGGAGCATTATCGCTGAGTTCCGCAAGGTAAGCGATAAAGGCTTCGTGGGCGGCACTTCCGGCCGCTGACCATGCGAAGGGCCGTCTCCGGTTTGCCGGGGCGGCCCTTCACATTTATTTCGATAAGCTTGCTTTTCACGCAACAATCGTTCACGGCGACTGGGCTTACCGACGCGCTCAGAAGGATTCCGAACGATGGCGACGCTCGCCGACCCTGCCCTTACATTTTCGCGGCTGCCGCATCCCTCGCCCGTGCCCGGCGCGACGCGCGCGCTGGCCTTGCAGGATCCCGGCTTCGGCAAAGTGTTCTCCGACCACATGGTCTCGATCGAGTGGGACATCGATCGTGGCTGGCATGATGCCACCATCGGTCCGCGCGGCCCGATCAGCATGGATCCGGCCACGGCGGTGCTCCACTACGCGCAGGAAATCTTCGAAGGGCTGAAGGCCTACCGCCTCGCCGATGGCGGCACCGCGCTGTTCCGCCCGCATGCCAACGCAGCGCGCTTCAACGCCTCGGCCCGCCGACTGGCGATGCCCGAACTGCCCGAGGAAACGTTCGTCGAAGCGGTGCGCCAGATCGTCGCCGCCGACCGTGACTGGTTTCCCCCGATCGACGGCGGATCGCTGTACTTGCGCCCGTTCATGTTCGCATCCGAAGCGTTCCTCGGCGTGCGCCCCGCGCAGCAGTACCGCTTCCTGGTGATCGCCAGCCCGGCAGGCAATTACTTCAAGTCCGGCGCACCGGCAGTGTCGATCTGGGTGAGCGAGGACTATACCCGCGCCGCGCCCGGCGGCACCGGCGCGGCCAAGTGCGGCGGCAACTATGCCGCCAGCCTGGTGCCGCAAGCCGAAGCGATCGCGCGCGGGCACGACCAGGTGGTGTTCCTCGATGCCGCCGAACGCAAGTGGATCGAGGAACTGGGTGGGATGAACCTGTTCTTCGTGTTCGACGACGGCAGCCTGCTCACCCCGCCGCTGGGCGGCACGATCCTGCCCGGCATCACCCGTGACAGCATCATCGCGCTCGCCCGCGAGGAAGGGCTGACCGTGCGCGAGGAGCGCTATGCCTTCGAACAGTGGCGCGCCGATGCCGCATCGGGCCGGCTGATCGAGACATTCGCCTGCGGCACCGCCGCCGTGGTCACCGCCGTCGGCACGGTGGCCGGCAAGCATGGCGAATTCACCATCGGATCGGGCGGACCGGGCCAGCTCACGCAGAAGCTGCGCAACCGGCTGGTGTCGATCCAGCGCGGCGAAGCACCCGATCCGCAAGGCTGGGTGATGCGGCTCGACTGAACGGCAGCGTTTACGCAGCCGCCAGCAGTTTGGCGGCGGCGGGCCCGTTCTCCAGCAGCGCGATCAGCGCGCGCTCATGGCGGGTCAGCCATTGCGTGCCACGCGGCAGCTTGAGCGACTTGCGCCACTTCTCCTGGCTGTCGACCAGCGCCAGCACGGCGGGATGGACATAGCTCTTGCGCGCGATGGCGGGGGTGTTGCCCAGCCGGTCTGAAACATCCGCCAGCAGGTCCTTGAGCGACAGCGGCGCCGTGGCACCCGCCAGCAGTTCCAGCGCCAGCGCGCTGGCGGTCCAGGTGCGGAAATTCTTGGCGGTGAAATGCTCGCCCATCGTCTCGCACAAGTAATCGTTCACGTCGGTCGAGCCGACCGGGCAGGCCACGCCGTCATCATCGAGATACTGGAACAGGTTCTGGCCCGGCAGATCCTGCATCCGGCGCACGAACCGCACCAGGCTTTTGTCGGTGATGCGCATCTCGCGGTCCTTGCCGCTCTTGGCCTTGAACCGCAGCCGCAGCGTGCTGCCCTTGATCGCCGCATGCCGCATGCGCAGCGTGGTCGCGCCGAAGCTGGCATTGGCCTTGGCATACGCTTCGTTGCCGATGCGAATCCCGCCGGTATCGAGCAGCCGCATGATCGAGGCGATGGCGCGTTCGCGCGTCAGCCCCGGGGCTTTCAGATCGTCATCCACGCGCTTGCGCACCAGCGGCAACAGGCGGCCGAAGCGCGCGCAGCCATCGAACTTCTCGCCCTCTTTGGCGGCGCGGAATTCGGGGTTGTAGCGATACTGCTTGCGCCCTTTGGCATCGATCCCCGTCGCCAGGATATGCCCGTTGCCCGCCGGGCAGAACCATGTGTCGACATAGGCGGGCGGCAGGCCGATCGCGTTCAGGCGGTCGATCTCGTCACGATCGGTCACGCGCTTGCCGGTCGCGTCCCAGTATCCCCAGCCCCGCCCCGCCTTGCGCCGAGTCAGGCCGGGCAACGAATCGTCGACAAACACCAGCCGGTGCTTGCCGGCGCGGGTCGAAGCGGGGGGTATGGGTTTGTCCATGTTCGGCGAACGAACGGATGACCCTTGCGGTTCCGCCGGGGCGACCGCATCTAGGCGGCAACACATACGATCCACAGGAGCGTTGCGATGAGCGAAGCCGAATACGTCCCCCCCGCAGTCTGGACCTGGGACAAGGCCAACGGCGGCCAGTTCGCCAGTATCAACCGCCCGATCGCCGGCCCGACGCACGACAAGGAGCTGCCCGTCGGCAAGCATCCGTTCCAGCTTTATTCGCTCGCCACGCCCAATGGCCAGAAGGCCACGATCCTGTTCGAGGAACTGCTTGGCGCGGGGCACGCGGGCGCGGAGTACGACGCGTGGCTGATCAACATCGGGCAGGGCGACCAGTTTTCCAGCGGCTTCGTCGCGATCAATCCCAATTCGAAGATTCCCGCGCTGCTCGACCGCAGCGGCCCCGAGCCGATCCGCGTGTTCGAATCGGGCGCGATCCTGCTGCATCTGGCCGAAAAGTTCGGCGCGTTCATCCCCACCGAGGCCAAGGGCCGCGCCGAATGCCTGTCTTGGCTGATGTGGCAGATGGGCTCGGCGCCGTTCATGGGCGGCGGCTTCGGGCATTTCTATCACTACGCGCCGTTCAAGATCGAATACGCGATCGACCGTTACGCGATGGAAACCAAGCGCCTGTTCTCGGTCGCCGACCGCCGGCTGGGCGAAGCGCGATTCCTGGCGGGCGACGACTACTCCATCGCCGACATCGCGGCGTACGTGTGGCTGGGCAACCTCTATCGCGGCGAAGCCTATGGCGATGCCGCGACGTTCCTGTCGCTGCACGAGTACGCGAACGTCGGCCGCTGGGTGGCAGAGATCGACGCGCGCAAGGCGGTGCAGCGCGGGCGCATGGTCAACCGCGGACAAGGGCCGCTCGACCAGCAGCTGCGCGAACGCCACGACGCTTCCGATTTCGATCTGCGCACGCAGGACAAGCTCGAACCCGCCGAGAGTTGAGCAAAGGCTGATGCTGAAGACCTGATGTTCGGGGCTTGATGTTGGGGGGCTGGCGCTCCGCATCGGCGGCGCTATAAGCGCGCCTCGCTGATGGGGCGTCGCCAAGTGGTAAGGCACCGGTTTTTGGTACCGGCATCCGCAGGTTCGAATCCTGCCGCCCCAGCCAGCGTTCCCCGATCCGGCCCGGCAGCGTAGGGATCATCCCCGGCGCGGATGATGACCGGACGGGCTCTGGGGGGAGCGGCGATGCACAACACCACCGAAGTGTTCCTGATCGCGCTGCTGATCATCTTTGCCGCGCCCTACCTCGTGTGGCGGCTGGCGCGGACCGATCACTATGCACCGCTGGTGGTGGTGCAGATCATCGGCGGCATCCTGCTCGGCCCCGGCGTGCTGGGCGCGGCGTTTCCGGCCTATTACGCCTATGTGTTCAACCCGCAGGTGGTGGGCGCGCTCAACGGCATCGCGTGGTGGGCGGTGATGCTGTTCGTGTTCGTGGCGGGTATCGAACTCGATCTGGGCGAGGCGTGGCAGCGCCGCCGCGAGACCGGTCTGACCTCAGGCCTCGCGCTGGCGGTGCCGTTGCTGTTCGGTGCGGGCGCGGCACTGGTGATGCTGCAGTGGCCCGGCTGGATTGGTCCTTCGGGCACGCGCTGGCAGGTGGTGCTGGGCATCGGCATGGCCTGCGCGGTGACCGCGCTGCCGATTCTGGTCCTGTTCCTCGAAAAGCTCGCCATCCTGCGACAGCCGCTGGGCCAGCGCATCCTGCGCTATGCCAGCCTCGACGACGTGGCGATCTGGGGCGTGCTGGCGCTGATCCTGCTCGACTGGCAGCGCGTGGGGCGGCAGGCGGCGTTTCTGGCCGCGTTCGCGATTGCCGCCGTGCTGGTGCGCAAGCTGGTACGCGCCATCCCCGCCAACGACCGCTGGTATGTGGGGCTGGTTTGGCTGGCCGCCTGCGGCTTTGCGGCCGACTGGTCGGGGCTGCACTTCATGGTCGGCGCGTTCATCGCCGGCGCGGTGATGGACAAGCAGTGGTTCGACGAACCGCGCCTCGATGCGTTTCGCGACAACATCCTGCTGGCGGTGATGCCGGTGTTCTTCCTCAGCACCGGACTGCGCACCAGCTGGGGTGTGGGCGGCGCGCAAGTGTTCGCCGCCGCCGCGCTGCTGCTGGTCGCCTCGGTCGCCGGCAAGCTGGCGGGCGTCCATCTGGCGGGTCGCCTCCTGCGCTGGGACAAGGGCGAGGCGTCGGTCATCGGCTGGCTGCTGCAGACCAAGGCGCTGATCATGATCATCTTCGCCAACATCCTGCTCGATCGCGGGGTGATCACCAGCGAGACGTTCACCGCGCTGCTGCTGATGGCGGTGGGCAGCACGATGCTGACGATACCGATCGTGGCGCGAAAGCTGCCGGGACTGGCCTGAGCCGTCGCTGGTCAGGCGGCGACGACCTCTACGGGATCAGCCTCGATCCGCACCGGGATCGACTTGGACGCGGGCGTCTTCGACAGTTCGTCGTGGTACGACAGCGGCACCAGCACGTTGCATTCTGGATAGTACCCCGCGACCGTCCCGCGCGGCAGCTTGTAGGCGGTGAGTTTTAGCCCGCCCAGCCGCCGATCGGTGCCGTCGTCCACGTCGGTGACCATGCGCACCTGCTGCCCATCGACCAGCCCGGCCTCGGCGATGTCATCGGGGTTCATCAGCAGCACGTCGCGCGTGCCCTCGATGCCGCGAAACCTGTCGGAATAGCCGTAGATCGTGGTGTTGAACTGATCGTTCGATCGCATCGTGATCAGGCGGAAGCGGCCCGGCGCATCGGTGAAGCCCAGCGAATTGAGCTCGCCCGGGGTGGTGAACACCGCACGGCCGCTGTCGGTCTTCCACACCCGCTCGTGCGCCGCGTTGCCGCGATAGAACCCGCCGGGCTCGAACATCCGCGCGTTGTAGTCGCGAAAATCCTTGGGGTAGGTCTGCTCGACCAGGTCGCGCACCAGCGCGTAGTCGCCGGTCCATTCGTCCCACTTCAGCTTGTCCGACGGCGGCAGCGCCGCCTTGGCGATGCCGGTGACGATCGCCAGTTCGCTGCGCAAGTGCTCCGACGCGGGCTTGCGGTGCCCGATCGAGCCGTTGATCATCGAGAAGCTGTCCTCGGTGGTGATCGCCTGCACGCCGCCCGCCTGCACATCTTCCTCCATCCGGCTGAGGCAGGGCAGGATATAGGCGGTCCTGCCCGGGAACAGGTGGCTGCGGTTGAGCTTGGTCGAGATCATCACGGTCAGGTCCTGCGCCGCCCACGCGGCTTCCATCAGCTTCTGGTCGGGCACCGCGCGCAGCAGGTTGCCGCCGAGCGACACGAACGCGCGCACTTTGCCCGCGATCAGCGCTTCGACCGCATCGACGATGGCCATGCCGTCCTGCTTCGGCGTGTCGACGTCGAACAGCGCCTTGATCCTGTCGACCGGGATCAGGTGAACCTTTTCGGCGATGCCCACGGTGCGCTGGCCTTGCACGTTGCTGTGCCCGCGCACCGGGCAGCACCCTGCCCCCGCCCGCCCGATGTTGCCGCGCAGCAGCAGCAGGTTGACCAGCATGGCGATGTTGGTCGCGCCGTGGATGTGCTGGGTCAGCCCCATGCCATAGACGCCGATCACGCGTTCGGCGGCGATATAGACTTGCGCCGCCTCGCGCAGCGCTTCTTCGGCCAGCCCGCTTTCCTGCTCGATTTCCGCCCATGGCACCGCGCGGCAGCGGGCGATAAAGGTGTCGTACCCGGTGGTGTGCTGCTGGATGAACAAGTGGTCGATCACCTCGGCCTTGCCCGCCGCCTTCGCCGCATCGTCCGCCTCGACCACGCATTTGCACAAGCCCAGGATCGCGGCGATATCTCCGCCCGCCTTGACCTGCAGGTAGTGGTCGGAAATTTTGGTCTCCTTGCCGGTCAGCATCGCGGTGGGGCTTTGCGGGTCGATGAACGAGACGAGGCCCTGCTCGATCACCGGGTTGAACGTGACGATCTTGCCGCCGCGATCCTTGCAGGCTTTGAGCGGATGGAGGAACCGCGGGCTGTTGGTGCCGGGGTTCTGGCCGAAGAAGAAGAACGCGTCGGCCTGTTCCAGATCGTCCCACACCACCGTGCCGACCGGCGATCCGATCACCTTGGTCAGCCCGACCGAGGTCGTCTCGTGGCACATGTTGGAGCTTTGCGGCAGGTTGTTGGTGCCGAACGCCCGCGCCAGCAGCGCGTAAAGATACGACGCTTCCAGCCCTGCATGGCCCGAGGCGTAGAACACCACGCTGTCGGGCTCCATCGGCTTCAGCTTGGCGCCGATGTCGGCCAGCGCCTCGTCCCAGCCGACCGCTTCGTAGCGGTCGGTCGCGGGATTGAAGCGCAGCGGATGCGTCAGGCGCCCGGCCATTTCCAGATCGTGGTCGCGCCATTCACGTAAGGCGGTCACGGTGTGACCGTCATCGTCCCAGAACGCGGGCGTGCAACGTTGCGAAGTCGATTCCCACAGTGTCGCCTTCGCGCCGTTCTCGCAGAATTCGAACGCCGAATAGTTGGCGGGCTTGGGCCAGGCGCACGACACGCACATCACGCCCTTGGGCTTGTTGAGCTTGCGCAAGCTGGCGAGCGAGCCGGGCGTGGACCACGTCTCGCCGAAAATCTCGGCAATGCCTTTCATCGATCCCCACCCACCAGCGGGGCCGGGGGAATGCGGCAGGTCTTCGCTATCGGCCATGGTTCGAACGCCTTCCGTCGCTGGCCCGCAAGGGCCGCAATGATCCCGGCTCGACAACGCGCGAAGGGCGCGGTGGTGCCGGATCAGGGCGATGAAAGAATGCTCAGGCGTGCAGCAGCCAGCGCAAGGTCATCGCCACCAGCCCGAGCGCAAGGACGCTGCCCAGCCAGATCGCCGCCATCCAGCCGATCCGCTGGCGCAGCGGGCGGGCATCGCCGCGCCGCGCCCTGTCGAGCCGGGGGTCAATGATAGCCATGCGTGCCCACCTTGCCGCGGAACACCCAATAAGCCCACGCGGTGTAGGCCAGGATCATGGGCATGATGATCGCCACGCCGACCAGCATGAACACCTGGCTGCGTTCCGGCGCGGCGGCTTGCCAGATGGTGACCGACTGTGGGACCGCGTAGGGCCACATCGACACCCCCAGCCCCGCCATGCCCAGCACGAAGATGCCCAGCGCGCACAGGAACGGCGCGTACGTCTGGCGCTTCGCCAGTCCGCGCAGCAGCCCCAGCGCGAGCGCGGCGGTCACGATCGGCACCGGCGCCACGAACAGCAGCGCGGGCATCGTGAACCAGCGTTCGCGGTAGCCTTCGGACAGGAACGGGGTGGCCACGCTCACCGCGCCCATCAGCGCCAGCGTGGCGAAGGCGGCGATGCGCGCAAGGCGAAACGCATGGTCTTCGGCGCGGCCTTCCACCTTCATCACCAGGAAACACGCGCCGAGCAGCGCATAACCGGCCACCACCCCCAGCCCGGTCAGCACCGAGTACGGCGACAACCAGTCGAGCCAGCCTCCGGCATAGGCGCGCCCTTCGACGTGCACGCCTTGCAGCAGCGCGCCCAGCGTGATCCCTTGCGCCAGCGCGGCCACGACCGATCCGGCAGTGAACGCCATGTCCCAGAACGCGCGATGGCGTGGATCGCGCCAGCGGAATTCGAAGGCCACGCCGCGAAACACCAGCCCCAGCAGCATCGCGATGATCAGCGGATAGGTCGCGGGCAGGATGATCGCATAGGCCAGCGGAAACGCCGCGAACAGGCCGCCACCGCCCAGCACCAGCCAGGTCTCGTTGCCATCCCACACCGGCGCGATCGCGTTCATCGCCTGATCGCGCTCCTCGCCCACGCTGAAGAACGGGAAGAGGATGCCGATGCCCAGATCGAACCCGTCCATCACCACGTACATCAGCACGGCAAACGCGATCACGAACGCCCAGATCGAGGTCAGGTCGAACGCGCTCATGCCGCACCTCCCGCCGCTGGCCGGGCCGGGCCGGGCGTGATCCCGGCGGTGCGCACAGGCCCTGCTTCCTCTTCCTCGAGCGGCGGTTCATGCGCATGCGGCGGATCCGCCATCAGCTTGAGGATGTACCACACGCCGATGCCGAACGCCGCGAAGTACACCACCGCAAACGCGGCGAGCGACGCCGCCACGGCAGGCGCCGCGATCGGGCTGCGGCTTTCGGCTGTGGTCAGGAGGTTGTAGACCGTGAACGGCTGACGACCGACCTCGGTCGTGACCCAGCCGGCGATCACCGCCACAAAGCCCGACGGCCCCATCGCCAGCGCCGCGCGGTGCAGCCAGGGCCAGTCGTAAAGCTTGCCCCGCGCGCGCGCCAGCAGGCTCCACAGCCCGATCCCGAGCATGGCGAAGCCCAGTCCGACCATCACCCGGAAGCTCCAGAACACTATCCACACCGGCGGGCGCTTGGCGGGCGCGATGGTGTCCAGCCCGGCAAGCGGCGCATTGAGATCGTGCTTGAGGATCAGCGACGATGCCTTGGGGATGCCAATGGCATAGTCGAGGTGCTGGGTGCGGTCGTTGGGCAGGCCGAACAGGTAAAGCGGCGCGCCGTGGGGGTGGCTTTCGAAGTGCCCTTCCATCGCCATGACCTTGGCCGGCTGGTATTGCAGCGTGTTGAGCCCGTGCTGGTCGCCCGCCAGGATCTGGACCGGCGCGACCAGCGCGGCCATCCACATCGCCATCGAGAACATCTTGCGCGCGTGGGCGTTGCCGCGGTCGCGCAGCAGGTGCCAGCCGCCAACCGCGCCAACCGCGAACGCGGTGGTGAGGTACGCGGCGATCACGGTGTGGACCAACCGGTAGGGAAAACTGGGGTTGAAGATGATCGCCAGCCAGCTTGGGCCGGGCAGGAACTGGCCGTTGGCGCCGATCTCGTAACCCGTGGGCGTCTGCATCCAGCTGTTGACCGAGATGATCCAGAACGCCGAAACGAATGTGCCCAGCGCGACCATCAGCGTGGCGGCGAAGTGCAGCTTGCGCCCCACCCGCTCCATCCCGAACAGCATCACCCCAAGGAACCCGGCTTCGAGGAAAAACGCGGTGAGCACTTCATAGGCCATCAGCGGGCCGACCACCGGGCCGACGCGATCGGAGAACACCGACCAGTTGGTACCGAACTGGTAGGACATCACCAGCCCGGAAACGACGCCCATGGCGAACGCCACCGCGAATATCTTCAGCCAGTAGCGGAACAGATCGAGATAAAGGTCTTTGCCGGTCATCAGCCAGCGCGCCTCAAGCACGGCGAGGAAGCTGGCCAGCCCGATCGAGAACGACGGAAAGATGAAGTGGAAACTCACGGTGAACGCGAACTGCATCCGCGCCAGTTCCGTTGCATCGAACCCTGCGAACACGACCCGTTCTCCCCTGTCGCGGCACAGTGATATGGGCCGCGCCTGCCCTCTACGCCTTCTGCACCAAGCTCACGAATGCAAATGTCGTGATGTGGTGTGCACCACGCGCAATCGCGATGCTACGGCGCAGATCTCGGTTCGCTCGCTTCGGCCAGCACCAGGCCAAACCGCGCGTCGTCGTCCTGCCACTCGGCCAGCGGCGTCCAGCCGCTCGCGACCAGCAGCATGGTCGCGCTGCGCGGGTCGTACTTGTGGCTGTTTTCGGTGTGGATCGTCTGGCCGCTGCGCATTGCAAACCGCTGCCCGGCGACCTCGAACGCCACGTTGCGTTGCGCCACCAGATGCATCTCGATCCGCGCCAGCTGATCGTTCCACAGCGCGTGGTGGGCGAATTGCTCCACCGGAATGTCGCCATCTAGTTCGCGGTTGATGCGCGACAGCAGATTGAGGTTGAACGCGGCGGTCACGCCTTCCGGGTCATCATAGGCGGCGATCAGGATCGCGGGATCCTTGATCCGGTCCATCCCGATCAGCAGCTGCGAACCCTCGCCCAGCGTCTCGCGCATCGACCGCAACAGATCGACCGCGCTCGACGGCACCAGATTGCCGATGGTCGATCCGGGAAAGAACCCCAGCATCGGCGATCCGGCCAGCTGCGATGGCAGCGCGACTTTCTTGGTGAAGTCTGCCTCGACCGGAAGCACCGGCAGGCCCGGGAAATCGGCCGCGAGCGACGCCGCCGATTCGCGCAGGAAATCGCCCGAGATGTCGATCGGGACATAGGCGGCAGGCGCGATCGCGCGCAGCAGGTGCGGCGTCTTCACGCTGCTGCCCGATCCGAACTCCACCACGGCGCGGCCCTTGCCCGTGAGCGCGGCGAATTCTGCACCGCGCGCGGCGAGGATCTGGGTTTCGGCGCGCGTGGGGTAATATTCGGCGAGCCGGGTGATGTCCTCGAACAACTGCGATCCGCGCTCGTCGTAGAACCAGCGCGCCGGCACGGCTTTCTGGCGCTGCGACAGGCCGGCGAGCACATCGGCACGGAAGGCGCGATCCACGCCGTCCGCGCCTTCATCGACGATGCGCAGCGTGGGCTTCAGGTGAGGCTCGGCCATTTACTGGTCCTTCGCGAGTCGCAGCCCGGTGAACTGCCAGCGCTGGTGGGGGTAGAAGAAGTTTCGGTAGGTTTCGCGACTGTGCCCGCGCGGGGTCGCGCAACTGCTGCCGCGCAGCACCGCCTGCCCGCTCATGAACTTGCCGTTGTATTCGCCCACTGCCCCATCGGCGACGCGGAAACGCGGGTAGGGCAGGTACGCCGATCGCGTCCACTGCCAGCAATTGCCGTGGAGCGACGGTTGCAGTTCGGCGCGGGGGTCGACCGGGCCTGCCAAGTCGAGCTGGACGCCACCGCCGTTATCGTGGCTGGCGGCAAGCGCTTCCCATTCGGCTTCGAGCGGCAGCCGCGCGCCCGCCCATGCAGCAAAGGCATCCGCTTCATACTGCGAGATGTGCGTGACCGGAGCCTGCGGATCGACCGGTTGCCAGCCGGTGAGCGTGAAGCGCTGCCATCCGCCGTCATCCTGCCGCCAGTACAACGGCGCGGCGATGCCTTCGCGCTGCACCCAGGTCCAGCCGTCGGACAGCCACAGCGCAGCGGTGCGGTAGCCGCCGTGGGCGATGAACTGCAGCCAGTCGGCGTTGGAGACCAGCGCGCGCGACAGCGCGAACGGTTGCAGCAGCACGTCGTGGCGCGGCCCTTCGCAATCGAAGGCGAAGTGGGTGCCATCGTGCCCGATCCGCACGATACCGCCGGGATGGGTTAGCCATGGCGCTTCGCCAGCATCCCCGCCATGTCCTGCGTCCCCGCGACGGCGGGGACCTCGCGCAGGAGCAAACCCGCGCTGCGCAGGCCCGAGGTCCCCGCCTCCGCGGGGATGCAATTCCGGTGGCGATGGCTGATCCCACAGCGCCGGACCCAGCGGGTTCTGGAACAGCGCATGCTTGATGTCGGTCTGCAGCAGTTCCTGATGCTGTTGTTCGTGCGCCAGGCCCAGTTCGATCAGCGCCGCTACGCTGTCATCGCGTTCCAGCAGGCGCATCATCGCATCATCGACATGCGCACGCCAGGCCACGATTTCGGCCAGCGCCGGGCGCGACAGCATCCCGCGCGCAAACCGCCCGATGCGTGCGCCTTCGGCCTCATAATAGCTGTTGAACAGGAACGGAAAGCGATCGTCGAACAGACGATAGCCCGGCACACGGTCGCGCAGCAGGAATGTCTCGAAAAACCACGTGACGTGCGCCAGATGCCATTTGGTAGGCGAGGCATCGTCCATGGACTGGATCGTCGCGTCGGCGTCCGACAGCGGCGCGGCCAGCGCCGTGGTCAGCGCACGCAAGGCGCGATAGCGATCGGCCAGAGCCGGTCGCGCGTCGGGTTGCTGATGCTCTAAAGGCTGCGTTCGCGAAGCGATGGCGGAGGTCCCCTGTCACTCGACGGCACTAACGCCCACCGGCCTAGCGCGTTCCCGCGCTTGCGACCAGCCGCACGCGCGTCTATCGGCGCCGCTCCCGCGCAATCTCCCGAACGGACCAGCCGCTTGGCCAATATCATTCCCCTTGCCGATGTCGATGGCGCTCTGGTCGAGGACTTGCTCGACGCCGCGTTCGAGCCGGAGCGCCGGGCGCGCGTTGCCTACAAGGTGCGCGAGGGCACCGAATGGCTGCCCGCGCTGAGCTTTGCCGCGCTGGATGAAGACGACATGCTGGCGGGCACGATCCAGTGCTGGCCGGTGGCGCTGACCGATCCCGACAAGCGGCGTCATCCGATGATCATGGTCGGCCCCGTGGCCGTGCTTCCCGCGCTGCAGGGCGAGGGTTATGGCAAGGCGCTGGTGCTGGCGAGCATCGCCGCGATCGATCCGCGCGCGCCGTTGCCGCAAGTGATGATCGGCGATCCGGAATACTACGAACGCTTCTTCGGCTTCACCAACGCGCACACCGGTGGATGGCGCCTGCCCGGCCCGTTCGACCAGCGCCGCCTGCTGTGCCGCAGCGCCAATCCCGCCGTCCTGCCGGCCGAAGGGCTGCTGGGGCCTTGGCGCGGGTAGGCTGATCTGGCATCGGCGGTTGCAACGATGCCCTATGTCCCCCCTCCCGAACTTGCCGCGCTGTCGCTGGCCGAACTGGCCGAGGCCGCGAACGCGCGCCGCCTACCCCCGCTGGACCAGTGGACGCCCGAGCGGACCGGCGACAGCGAGATGCGCATCGCGCGTGACGGCACGTGGTTTCACCAGGGCGGCGCGATCACCCGTCCGGCCATGGTCCGCGCGTTTTCAAGCCTGCTCGCGCGCGATGGTGATGGCCAGCACTGGCTGATGACTCCGTTCGAGCGCCTGGCCATCGCGGTGGACGATGCCGCCTTCCTCGCCACCGATGTCGAAGTGCGGCAGGATGCCACAGGCCGCCCGGTGCTGGCGTTCCGGCTCAACAGCGACGACATCGTGATCGCCGGGCCGGATCATCCGTTGCGGATCGCGGGCAGCGCCGATGTTCCCGCGATCTACCTCGCGGTGCGATACGGCACCGAGGCGCGGCTGAACCGCAGCACGTATGGCCAGCTGGTCGATCACGCGCTCGATAGGGCCGATGGCGGCGATTTGGCGGTGGCAAGCAACGGCGCGACGTTCGTGCTGGCGCCCGCGCCATGACCGCGCCGCTGATCGACCGGCTGCAATCGCTGTATGGCGCCGGGCATGCCGAGCCGGTGGAAGGACTGCGCGACGATTCGCGCTTTTCCGGACGCGAGGATCTTCGCGAAGCTGCGGTGCTGGTGGCCGTCACCGACCGGGCGGAACCCGGGGTGCTGGTCATCCATCGCCCCACCAACATGCGCTCGCACCCCGGCCAGGCGGCGTTTCCCGGCGGCAAGATCGATCCCGGCGAATCCGCGATCGAAGCCGCGTTGCGTGAGGCCGAGGAAGAGCTGGGCATCCGCGCCGCCGATGTCACCGTGATCGGCGCGAGCGACCGCTACAGCACCGGCTCGGGCTATGTCATTACCCCGGTGCTGGCGGTGATACCGGCCGACCTGCCGATCCATCCCAACCCGCACGAAGTGGCCGACTGGTTCGAACCGCCGTTCGGCTATATCCTCGATTCGGCGAACCACCAGGTCAAAACGGGCACCTGGAACGGCGTGACGCGCGATTATCTCGAAATCTTGTGGAATGGCCATCGCATCTGGGGCGTGACCGCCGGAATGATCGCCAACCTTGCGCGCAGGATCGCCTGGCATGGCTGAAGGCGGACCCATCACTCGCCTGCCGCCCGCGCCATGGACGCAGCGCGCGGACCTGGCCGAACTGCTCACCGCGCTCGATCCCGCCGGCGAAGCCTGCCGGTTTGTCGGCGGCGCGGTGCGCGATACGCTGCTGGGGCAGGAGGTGGCCGACATCGACGTGGCGACCACGCTCGAACCGGTCGAGGTGATCGCCCGGCTCGACGCCGCGGGCATCCGCAGCGTACCCACGGGGCTGGCCCACGGCACCGTCACGGCGATCCGCGAGCACGGCAACGTCGAGATCACCACGCTGCGCCGCGATGTCTCGACCGACGGCCGCCGCGCCACCGTGGCGTTTTCGTCCGACTGGCGCGACGACGCGGCGCGGCGCGATTTCACCATCAACGCGCTTTACGCCGATCCGCACGAGCTGACGGTGGCCGACTATTTCGGCGGGCTGGACGATCTGGCGGCGCGGCGGGTGCGCTTCATCGGCGATCCCGAGCAGCGCATCCGTGAGGATTACTTGCGCATCCTGCGCTATTTCCGCTTCCAGGCGCGGTTCGGCTCGCTGCCTGCCGATACGGAGGCCGAAAGCGCCTGCGCCCGACTCGCGCCCGGGATGAAGGCGCTGTCGCGCGAACGGGTGGGCTGGGAACTCCTCAACCTGCTGGCGTTGCCCGATCCAGCGCCGACCGTCGCGCGAATGGCCGAACTGGGTGTGCTGCGCGAAGTCCTGCCCGAAGTGCGCGAGGCCGGCCCGCAGGCGCTTGCCGCACTCGTGATGGAGGAACGGTCACAAGGCGTTGCGCGCGACGGATTGCGGCGGCTGGCGGCGCTGCTGCCGCCTGAGCCCGCGCTGGCGGAGCAGCTGGCCGCGCGGCTGCGGCTGTCGATCGCGCAGCGCAAGCGCCTGTCGGTGGTGGCCCGCGGCGACGATGCCTCGTCCACCGGCGATCCGCGCGCGCTGGCCTATCGGATCGGCCGCGATGCGGCGATCGACCGGTTGCTGATCGCGGGACAGTCGGTTGCGCCGCTCGCTGGCTGGGAAAAGCCGCGGCTACCGATCAAGGGCGGCGACATCGTCGCGCGCGGCATCGGTCCCGGCCCGGAGGTGGCGCGAATCCTCCAGACGGTCGAGGCGCGGTGGGTGGCAGAAGGCTTTCCCGATGCAGCCCGCGTGGCGGAATTGCTGGAGGCGACGTTGCAGGGCAACGCTGCCTAAATCTTCCGGTTCAAAACGCGCCGCCCGTTCGTGTCGAGCGTAGTCGAGACACCGCGCGACATGTCTCGACTACGCTCGACACGAACGGGGTTGGCATTGATGCAGTCGTTCGGCCCGGTCAGCCCTTCCATTCGCGGCGCTCCTCGCCCGCGCGGAGCACTTCGTAGGCCAGTTGCAGCGCCTGGAACGCTTTCGCGGCATCGGCATCGCCCGGACGGACGTCGGGGTGGACTTCCTTGGCCTTGGACCGCCACGCCTTCTTGACCGCCTCGAAATCGGCATCGGGCTCCAGCCCCAGCAGGTCGAGCGCGCGCATTTCATCGCGGGTGCGGCTGCCATCGCCCGATCCGGCCCAGGCATAGTGCGCCGCCTCGCTGTAGCCGCCGGCATCGCGCCGCTCGTCGCTTTCGCGCGCGGCGGCTTCTTCCTTGCTCAGCCCTTCGAAATAGTTCCAGCCCGAGTTGTATTCGGCTGCGTGCTTCTCGCAGAAGTACCAGCGTTCGGGGCTGTTGGGCGATTTGGGCGCGGGGCAATCGCCCCGGTCATCGCAGCCCGAGCGATCGCACAACCGCACGGGCGCGGCTTCGCGGCCGCCGCTATAGCCGCGCCATCGGGGAAAGCCCCAGTCGGTGGATCGTCCATGCCGGGCCATCGCTACGCCTCGATCGGTATAAGCCAGCCCGGGAGTCGCCCGCGCTATGAATCCCCGCCTTTGCGACGGGATGGCGCGGGTGGAAAGTCCCTTTTTGCGCAAGCACCGGGATTACGCCGGATTGGCGGAACCGACGCTACTGAACGGTGACGGTGACTGCGCGCCGGTTCTGTGCCCAGCTCGCTTCATCGGAACCCAGCGCAATGGGGCGTTCCTTGCCGTAGCTGACCGTGGTGATGCGCGCGGCGTCGACGCCCAGGCTGACGAGATAGTTCTTGGCCGAGTTGGCGCGGCGCTCACCCAGCGCGATGTTGTAATCGCGCGTGCCGCGTTCGTCGCAATGCCCTTCCAGCGTCACGCGCTTGGCGGGATAGCGCCCCAGCCACTGCGCCTGGCTCTGCAAGGTCGCCATCGATGCGGTGTCGATGTTGAACCGGTCGGTGTCGAAATGGATCGTATCGGACGCAACCGAGGCGACGAAATCGGCCTGGCTGCCCGGCACCGGCGCGGTCGGACCGGCCGGCGGCATGGTCGTGGTGGTCGATCCGGTGCCCGGTTCGGGCGGCAGTTGCTTGGGCGCCTTGGCGCCACACGCGGCCAGCGCAAGGCTGCCGGCGATCACTGTCGCCGCGAAAATGGGGCGCGATCCAAAAAGTAGACGGGGCATGGCTAGTCTCCTTCGCTCGTCAACGGTGCGACCCGTATCGGCTGATTCAAAAACCCGCTCAAGGCAGAACGGGTCCCCAGGCGGGGTCGGACGCATCGACCGGGGTGTTGAGGCGGCGTTCGTTGCTGCCGGTCAGATCGACCTGCCACAGCGAACCCTTGCCCGAACCCTTGGCGGTGCGGAAAAACTGGATGATGCGGCCGTTGGGCGACCAGGTCGGCGCTTCGTCCTGCCAGCTGTCGGTGAGCGTCCGGACCGATCCGCCCGCCGGGCTCATCACCGCGATGCGGAAGTTTCCGGCGATCGAGGTGAACGCGATCTGGTCGCCGCGCGGGCTCCATTCGGGCGTCGCCGCGCGGCCACCGCCAAAGCTGATGCGGCGCTGGTCCGATCCATCGGCGTTCATCACATAGACTTGCTGGCTGCCCGACCGGTCGCTTTCGAACACGATCTTGCTGCCATCGGGCGAGTAGCTGCCGCCGACGTCGATCCCCGGCGAATCGGTCAGCCGGGTCGAGGGACCGCCTTGCGCCGATACGCGATAGATGTCGGTGTTGCCGGCCACGGCCATCGAATAGAGGATCGTCTTGCCATCGGGCGACCAGCGTGGCGCGAACGTGGCGTTGGTGCTTTGCGTCACCAGCCGCTGGTGGCCGCTGCCGATATCGTAGACGAAGATGCGCGGAAAGCCGTTGAGGTACGACAGGTACACGATCGACTTGTAGTCGGGCGAATAGCGCGGGGTCAGCGCGGTGGCCTGCCCGTTGGTGATGAAGCGGTGGTTGGCGCCGTCCGAATCCATGATCGCCAGCCGCTTGACCCGGTGGTTCTTGGGCCCGGTCTCCGCGATATAGGCGATGCGGCTGTCGAAGAACGGGCTTTCGCCCGAGAGCCGCGAATAGACCATGTCGGCGCATTTGTGCGCGGCGCGGCGCCATTCGCCCGGCTGCACGACATAGCCCTGCCGCGCCAGTTCGGTGCCCAGCGCCACGTCGTAAAGATAGCAGCCGACCGTCAGCCTGCCATCCGCCGCGCCCTTGACGAAACCCTGCACCAGCATCTCGCTGCCGCGCGAGCGCCACGTCGGGAATAGCGGCGCGGCGACTTCGGGATAGGCGATGCCGGGCAAGGCATCGGGCCCGGTCGGCTTGAACAGGCCGTTGTTCTTCAGATCGGCAGTGATCACTCCCGCCAGGTTGCGCCCCAATGCAGCGGTATTGCCGCCTTCGGCCGCGGTCGGCACTTCGCTGTCGGTGGCAAACGCCGGGATGGCGATGCCGAGGTCCTGCCAAGTCGATTCGTCGGACACGGACCCGGTCAGTCCGCCCGTGTCGGCAGCTGCATCGGTCGCGGCTGCGGTCGGCGCACTCGACACCGGCAGCGACGCCTTCTGCGCGATGGCCGGGCCGGCGAGCAGCGCAAACGCCAAGGCCAGCGATCCGGCAAGCGAACGGGAGGTCGGGAAGGATGGCGAGATCATTGGGACAATTTCCTGTCGAAACGGAACGCGGCGACGTGTTTCCAGCCGCTGTAGAATTCTGCCGGCAAATCGAACGGCGCGGCAAGCTGCACCGCGCGGATCGCCTGTTCGGCGTGGCGAGCGGCCTGCGGGCGGTTGGCATCGTTGATGCCGTCCTGGCTGACCACGCGCGGACGACCGGCCAGGCTGCCGTCGGGGTTGAGATCCCACGCCAGCACGGTCACCAGCTTGTCGGCATCGACGCCCTGCGGCGCGACCCAGTGCGGCTTGAGCTGGCGCGACACCGCGCCGCGCAGCGAGGCGGCGACTTGCGGACCGATCGTGGCGGCGGGCGGGTTCCTGCTGGCGCCGGCGGCCTGCGAGCCGGGAATGCCCTTGAGAAAATCGTTGCCGACGCGGCTCGCACCTTCGGGGGCATCGGGGCGGCGGCGCGGGCGATCGTCCGACGGGCGCGCAGCGGGCTTGGCCGGTGCCGGCTTGGCCGCAGGATGCGGCTGTGGACGCGGCGCAGCAACGGGCGGGGCGGGTCGCTCCACCGGACGCGCGACGGCCCTGGGCGCGGGTCGGGCAATCGGCCGCGGCTGCGGCACCGGTGCCGGTTCCACGCGCGGCGCAGGCTGCGGCATGGGCTGAGGTGGGGGTTGAGGCTGCGGCTGCACCACGGGCAACGGTTCGGGCTGTGGCGCGGATTGGGCCTCCCCGCGATCGGGTGCGACCTCGGGCGCGGCTTGCGCCTGCGGTTCGGGTGAGGTCGATTGCAGCGCGACCTGATCGGAAAACGTCACCGTCATCCGCTCGGGCAGCGGCACCGGCTTGCGGCCCGGCGCGCCCATCGTCAGGGCTACGGCCAGCGCGACATGCGCCGCAATGGCCACGACCAGCGCGATCCGCTCTTCCCGGGTCAGGCCGGCAGTGCGGGGCTCGGAAAATCCGGAGCCTGCGGGCGTCTGCCCGGCGGGAGAGAGTAAGGCGCGCATCGACGAACCGCTATGGCGCCTGCGATGAACTGTTGGTGACCAGCGAGACGCTGTTGCAGCCCGCGGCATTCAACTCACCCATCACCGCCATCACCCGGCCGTAATCCAGCCCCCGGTCGGCGCGCAGTGTGATCAGCGGCGGTTTCGCGGCGCTGGCGCAGCGCGACAGCCGATCGGCCAGTTCGCCCGGCGCCAGCGGCTGATCGTCGAGAAACACCTTGCCCGATGCATCGATGCTCAACGTCAGCTGGTCGGGATCGGGGCTCAGCGCCTTGGCCCGGCTGTCGGGCAATTCGATCGGCACCCCGGCAACCAGCAACGGCGCGGTGACCATGAAGATGATCAGCAACACCAGCATCACATCGACCAGCGGAGTTACGTTGATCTCGGCCATCGGCGCCCGCCCGCCGCGCCCGCGCCGGCCACGCCCCGATGTGCCCGATGAAAGGTTCATTGCCATCGCGTTATTGCTCCAGCTCGCGGCTGAGCGAGGCGTGGAAGCGGTCGGCAAAGCGGTAGAGCCGCGTCTCGAACCGGTTCACGCGATGCGAGAAGCGGTTGTAGCCGATCACCGCCGGGATCGCCGCGAACAGGCCGATGGCGGTGGCGAACAGCGCCTGCGAAATGCCCGGTGCCACCACCGCGAGCGAGGAATTCTGCTGCGCGCCGATGCTGAAGAAGCTGTCCATGATGCCCCACACCGTGCCGAACAGCCCGATGAACGGCGCCACAGAACCCACCGTGGCGAGGAAGTTCAGCCGGTTGGCCAGCCGGTCGCTCTCCTGCGTGACGGCGCCGTCGAGCGCACTGCCCAGCCGCTGGCGCGTGCCTTCGCGGTCCACGTTGCTGCCGGCGGTCGATCGCCGCCATTCCCCCAGCGCGGCGTTGACCACGCGCGCCGACGGAATGTCGCGCTTGGCGTTTTCCTTCTGGAACGCGTCGATGTCGCGCGCCTGCCAGAATTCGCCTTCATAGGTATCGCAGCGGCGCTGCAGCCGCCCGATCCGCAGCGAGAAGCCGACGATGATCGTCCACGTCCACACGCTGGCCAGGATCAGCCCGGCCATCACCGCCTGCACCACGATATCGGCATCAAGGAACAGGCGCACCGGATCGAGCCTGCTGGGTGAGGCGAGGCCGGAACCGGCGGCGGAGGCCAGGAGAGATAACACCATCATGCGGATTAAGGACTTTCTGCAGTCGCGGGCCGAAGCACGGATTGGAAGGCGGCCACCCAGTCGCGCGGCTGGCGCCGGGGGCGGCCCTGGGGGCTGACGAAAGCGGCGCGGACGGTCGCGCTGGCCAGCAGCACATCGCCGCGCCATGCCGCTTGCGCAATGCGGCAGCTGGAGGCGGCAACCTCGACAGTCTCGCTGCGCACCAGCACGGCGTCGTCGAGCCGCGCCGGTCGCAAGTAGCGGATGGCCAGTTCGCTCACGGCATAGGCGCCCTCGCCCGCTTCGTGCGCCGCACGCTGGTTGACCCCCAGCACGCGGAGCATGTCGGACCGCGCGCGTTCGAACCAGCGCAAGTAGTTGGCATGGTAGACCACGCCCGAAAGATCGGTGTCCTCGAAATAGACGCGCACCGGGAACAGGTGGGTCGCGCCGTCGAAGCGGCCGGTCTGGGGTTCGGGAAACGGCATGAAGCCCGCGTTCTAGCCGCCGGAGCGAACCGAGGGCAAGGCCGCGTTAACCATTCCTCGCCCGCAGGACTCATTCTGTCGTGCCCAAAGGCGCTCAGCGCACCAGCATCGGCCCCAGCGGACGCCCGGCAAACAGGTGAACATGCAGGTGCGGCACTTCCTGGTGGCTGTCGGTTCCCGCGTTGGCCAACAGGCGATACCCCGGCGCAACCAGCCTGGCATCGCGCGCCACCGTGCCCACCGCGCGCACGAACCCGGCGATCTCCGCCTCGGTGCCTTTGGCCGAAAAGTCGTCCCAGCTCACGAACGCACCTTTGGGGATGACCAGCACATGCATCGGCGCTTGCGGGTTGATGTCGTGGAAGGCGAGCGCGAAGTCATCCTCATAGACCTTGCGGCATGGAATTTCACCGCGCAGGATCTTCGCGAAGATGTTCCGGTCGTCATAAGGCTGGGTGGCATCGACGCTCATCGCGTGCTCCTCGGCATAGTACGCTAGGTGGTTGGACGCGCGGCCTTTTCGGCAATGCCCGACGTGCCTTCGCGGCGCTGCAGTTCGGCCAGCACATCGGCAAGCGGCACGCCTTTGGCGGCCAGCAGCACGATGAGGTGGAACAGCAGATCCGCCGCTTCGCCGACCAGTTCCGCATCGTTGCCGGACAGCGCCGCGATCACCGTTTCGACCGCTTCCTCGCCCACTTTCTGCGCGATCTTGCCGACGCCGCGCGCGTTGAGCTTGGCGACGTAGCTTGATGCGGGATCGCCGGTCAGCCGTTCGGCAATCGTGGCTTCGAGCCGGGAAAGGATCGCTGCGTGGTCCATCGGCGCGGCATGGCGCGCGGCGGGACGCGGGTCAAGCGCTGGGCGACTGGACCGCGTAGACCGCCGGATCAATCCTCGTCGCGATCGCGCCGCCGCGCGCCGCGTCGGCCGATCACCAGCCCGATCACACCCATCGCGAACAGCGCGAGATCGGTGGGTTCGGGCACTTTGGTTCCCACGGCCTGCGCCATCGCGGGCGAAGCGACCAGTGCGGCGATGATGGCGGTGGCAATGGCCGAATGGACGAGACTTCGCACGATGAATCAAAACCCCAAGCCTGCACCAAGGTTAAGCAAGCCTTGTGCCACGACTGCGGGAATCGCGCAGGTGCGGGATAACGTTGGTTAACGGTTCGCGACCGCTCGCACGAAGTGTATGGAAATCCGACAGTTGGGCTGTAACGGTGGCGAGCGTCAGCCGCGCGCGGGTAGGCCCGCCGCGCGCAACGCCGCGTGCGCCTCGCCGATCGAATGCGTGCCGAAGTGGAAGATCGAGGCAGCCAGCACCGCGCTGGCGTGGCCTTGGGTGACCCCCGCGACAAGGTGATCGAGCGTGCCCACGCCGCCGCTGGCGATCACCGGCACCGGCACCGCGTCGGCAATCGCGCGGGTCAGTTCCAGATCGTAACCGGCTTTGGTGCCGTCGCCGTCCATCGAGGTGACCAGCAGTTCGCCCGCGCCGAGCCGGGCCAGGTTGAGCGCATGCTCCAGCGCATCGAGCCCGGTGGCCTTGCGGCCGCCGTGGGTGAAGATTTCCCAACGTCCGGGCGCAACGCGCCGCGCATCGACCGATCCGACCACGCACTGGCTGCCGAACCGCGCGGCGATCTCGCCCACCAGTTCCGGCCGGGAGACGGCAGCAGAATTGACCGCGACCTTGTCCGCGCCCGCCAGCAGCAGCGCGCGCGCATCCTCGACCCCGCGCACGCCGCCGCCCACCGTCAGCGGCATGAAACACACCTCGGCGGTGCGCGACACCACGCCGAGCAGCGTGCCGCGCCCTTCGTGACTGGCGGAAATGTCGAGGAAGCACAGCTCATCGGCGCCGGCAGCGTCATACGCGCGCGCCTGCTCGACCGGATCGCCCGCATCGCGCAAGTCGACGAAGTTCACGCCCTTGACCACGCGGCCATCGCGCACATCAAGGCAGGGAATGACGCGGACGCGGACGGTCATGGGATCAACAGCAACCCAAGGAAAACGCAGGTCAGAAAAATGATAATTCCGCCTTGAAAGAGCGTTGTACCCCAAAAAGCACGCTGATCAGTTGCTCTTTCATATCGCAGGCTTTTGCCAGCGTAGCGCATCTTCACCGTCACGTAGCCGGCTCGAAATTCACGGACTGCGATAAATGCGCGCCATGACAAATATGCCAGCCCAAACACTGCCATGATTTGTTGAGGCATCATGCCTCTGCCGCCATCGCCAGCGCCGCCGCCAGATCGAGCCGCCCGTCGTACAATGCGCGGCCGGTAATCACGCCCTCGATCCCGTCATTGGCATGAAGCGCCAGCATGCGGATATCGTCGAGCCCCTTGACCCCGCCGCTGGCGATCACCGGCAGGCGGGTGGCGCGCGCGAGGTCGAGCGTTGCCTCGATGTTACAACCCTTGAGCAGCCCGTCGCGACCGACGTCGGTGAACAGGATCGAGGCGACGCCTGCATCCTCGAACCGGCGGGCCATGTCGGCGATGGGAACATCGGACACATCGGCCCAGCCGGCGGTGGCGACGAAACCATCGCGCGCATCGACCGCCACCACGATCCCGCCGGGATAGGCGCGTGCCATGTCGCGCACGAAATCGGGGTCCTTCAACGCGGCGGTGCCGATCACCACGCGGCTCACCCCCAGATCGAACCAGCCATCCACCGCCACCGGGTTGCGGATGCCGCCGCCCAGCTGGACGTGGCCGGGAAACGCATCGAGGATCGCACGCACCGCCCCTGCATTGCGCGCCTCGCCCGCGAACGCACCGTCGAGATCGACCACGTGGAGGTGCATCGCGCCCGCATCGGCGAACAGCGTGGCCTGCGCGGCAGGATCGTCGCCATAGACGGTGGCGCGGTCCATGTCGCCTTCGGCAAGGCGCACGACCTGCCCGGACTTGAGATCGATAGCGGGAAAGACAATCATGATGTGCGCGCGCCTAGCAGCGGTTCAGGCGGGGCGAAAGCTTCCTTTGGGCACATGGGTGATGCGGCACGCCAGATCGGCCTCGCCCGACGCGACGATGAAGTGATCGCCCGCGTCCACGATCCCTGTCGTGAACACCACGCTGTCGAGATAGAGCTGGTGGGCGAGCCGCGCGGTCAGGCCGGCATCGGGTTCGATCAGCGGTTGGTGGCTGGTGGCGATCACCCGGCTCGGGTCGGTGGGATCGAGCAGGGTCCAGTAGGTGCGATAGGTCCCCACCCCGGCGTTGGGTTCCACGCCGTGCCACAGCGACAGCCAGCCGCGCTGCCCGGCGATCTCGGTCAGGATCGGTGGCGCACCCCCGCCCATCCGCGCGGTCGCCACCGTATCGGCGTGCGGGCGCAGGCCCGGCCTTATGTGCGGCCGCCAGTGCAGCGCATCGGGCGACGTCGCCAGGTTGATCGACGGACCGGCGCGCCATTCGCTGCCCGGCGGATAGGCGAAATAGAGATCGCCCAAAGGCCGCGTCTGCGCCCAGTACTGGCCCCGGATCAGCCCTTCGAAGATCAGCATGTCCTTGTTCTGGTGATCCAGCACGATCCCCTCGAACGTCCAGTCGAGCGCGTCGGCCGAACTGTAGAGCGTGGTGGAATGGCGCTCGGGGCTGACCGAGCAGGTGGTCATCAGGTACGATCCGTCGATGCAACTGATCCGCGCATCTTCGATGCCGTAGCACTGGAGGCTGGCGTGCGGCGCGATCACGCGATCATAATGCACCGCGATGACACGGCCGCCGTCCGCCGACAGTTCGACCGGCAGCAGCCATGACAGCGAGGTCAGCCCCAGCACTTTCCAGCCCGCCGGATCATGAACGGTGAACGTGCGCGGGTCCGAGGTATCGACCCAGTCGAGCGGCCAGGCGTCCAGCACATAGGTTCCGTCGTGCCAGCGGATCGCGTGGATCTGGCCATCGCGGATCGGTTGGCGCAGCGCTTCGGCCACGCGCACCATCATCATAAGGTTGCCGCTGTCCAGCCGCGTCAGCCCCGGATTGAACGCTCCGAGCACGAACGTTTCGACGCCCAGCTGCCCGGCCAGCGGCGAACGCGACAGGTCGACTTCGTCAGGGGTAAACACCAGGCGGTCCATGCAAGGCTCCTTCGGATGATGGAAGGAGCGGGCGGAGCGTTGGTTCCCCGGACGATGGATGGAGTCGTCAGGGATCTGTTCCCACCCCGTTGATCCCGCGTGAAGTCGAGGGACGCTGCACGACGTTCAAAGTAGCGCGACGTGTCTCGACTTCGCTCGACATGAGTGGGTGAGGGTTTCGCTCGACACGAGCGGGTGAGCGTAACGTCTTCGCTCCTACGGCCGCCAGTCGAGAAAGCGCGCCAGCAGTTCCAGCCCGTAGGCCTGGCTCTTTTCGGGATGGAACTGCACGCCCAGGATATTGTCGCGCGCCACTGCCGCGACCAGCCCGCCGCCGTGGTCGGTCATCGCCGCGATCCGGGCGCCGTCCTCGGGCACGAAGTGGTAGGAGTGGAGGAAATAGGCCTCGCCGCCGCGCAGCAGTTGCGATCCGTCGTCGTGGCCCAGCGGCGCGACGTCGTTCCAGCCCATGTGCGGCACCTTGATCGCCGGATCGGTGACCTCGATCGCGCGCACTTCGCCCGCGATCCAGTCGAGCCCGAGGGTGACGCCGTGTTCTACTCCGCGCGAGGCGAGCAGCTGCATGCCCACGCAGATGCCCAGAAACGGCGCGGCGCCGATCAGCACGCGTTCTTCCATAGCATCGACCAGGTGGGGCACGCCCCGCAACGCATCGGCACAGGCCTTGAACGCGCCCACGCCGGGAAGCACGATGCGATCGGCCGCGCGCACCACGTTGGGGTCCGCCGTAACCTGCACGCCCTCTGCGCCCGCCGCCTTCAGCGCGTTGGCCACCGAGCGCAAGTTGCCCGCGCCATAGTCGATCAGGGCAATGACCTCGGCCATGCTGCCGTTCAGCTTTCGAGCGAGCCTGCGCCAAGGATGCCCTTGGTCGAGGGCACGGCATCGGCCTTGCGCGGGTCGATCGCCACCGCGCTGCGCATGGCGCGGGCAAAGCCTTTGAACACGCCTTCGATGATGTGGTGGTTGTTCTGGCCGTACAGCGATTCGACGTGCAGCGTGATGCCCGCCGCCTGCGCGATCGAGTGGAACCAGTGCTCGAACAGCTCGGTGTCCATTTCGCCTAGCCGGGGCTGGGTGAAGCCGACCTTCCAGATCAGCACCGGCCGCCCCGAAATGTCGAGCGCGACGCGGCTCAACGCTTCGTCCATCGGCGAATAGGCGCTGCCGTAGCGGGTGATCCCGCGCTTGTCGCCCAACGCCTGGCTGATGGCCTGGCCGATGGCGATGGCGCTGTCCTCGGTCGTGTGATGCTGGTCGACGTGCAGGTCGCCACGCACCCGACACTCGATGTCGATCAGCGAATGGCGGCTGAACTGTTCGATCATGTGATCGAGAAACCCGATCCCGGTCGAAACCGCATACGTGCCGGTGCCATCGAGGTTCACCGCCACGGCGATGTCGGTCTCCTCGGTCTTGCGGGTGATCGAGCCGGTGCGCATGGCGTTGCCTATAAGCTGCGGCGAAACGGAATCAACCATCTCCCCCTTGACCGTCGCGTCAACCACGGCCACTTGTCCGCAGAATGAACGACAGCGCGCCCGACAGCCTGATCCCTTACGACGAGATCGTGCAGGAAGCCCTGCGTGCCGTCGTCGGCCGCGTGCTGGGCCAGGTGGAAGCGACCGGCGGCACGCTGCCGGGCAGCCACCACTTCTACATCACGTTCAAGACCACCGCGCCCGGCGTCGATATCCCGACCCGCCTGCGCGAACGGTTTCCCGACGAGATGACGATCGTGCTGCAGAACAAGTTCTGGGATCTGCGCGTCGATGAAGACGGGTTCAGCGTGGGCCTCAGCTTCAACCAGATCCCGTCGAAGCTGGTGATCCCGTTCTCCGCGATCACCGCGTTCGTCGATCCCGCCGTCGATTTCGGGCTGCAGTTCCAGGCGATGGCCGAAAGCGAAACGCCCGAACCGCACGAGGACGCCGAAAACGATTCGCCCGAGCAGGACTCGGAACAGAGCGCGGCGGCCGACGTTGACAAAGCCGATGACGGATCCAACGTCGTCACGGTCGATTTCGGCCGCAAGAAGTAGGCGGCGGTGCCCGTCCCCCGTTCGTCGGGGCCTGATGACGGGAATCGCGCCGCAACGGCAAAGGCAGCTTCATGGCGATATTCGGCCGCAAGCGTGGCAAAGTGCAGACGGCGCTGAAGCGTGCCAAGGGCAAACTCGACAAAGTCCCGCCGGCATCGCCCAATCCCGTCACCAACCTGATCATCGCCGACATCGCCTTGCGCGTGGGTGGGCAGCTTTTGCGCCATGCGGTCGAACGCGGGGTGCTGCGCACCAAGTACGACGCGAAAAAGGCCAAGGGCATCATCAAGGGCCGCAGCATGGGCCAGACGCTGATCGGAACGGCCGTCGCCCGCATGGCGACGCGTTCGGTGCCGGGCGCGATCGTCGTGGGTGGCGGTCTATTGGCCAAGTCGCTGTACGACCGGGCGCGCGGCGATAAGGTCGCCCATGCCGAGGGCGCCGCGAAAGTGACCGAGCAGGCCGACAAGGGCACCGCCAAGGAATAGCCTCGACCCCGTGAGCGGCTTGACGCTCGCGCGGTCGCCTCGCATCCACCTTGACGCACCGCCCGCTTGACCGCCGCCATGGCCTTGCGCCACTAGCGGGCATGGCCTCCGACAATTCCGACACCTCCACCGATCCGCAAATGGGCGATACGCTGCATCGCCGCGGCTTGATGTTCATCCTCTCGTCGCCCTCGGGCGCGGGCAAGACCACCATCGCGCGGATGCTGCTCGACCATGACGACGAGATCGCCATGTCGGTTTCGGCCACCACCCGCCCGATGCGCCCCGGCGAGGTGGACGGGCACGACTATCATTTCGTCGATCAGCCCACGTTCGACCGCATGGTCGAGGACGGGCTGTTCTATGAATGGGCGCACGTGTTCGGGTACAGCTACGGCACGCCCAAGGCGCAGATCCGCGCGGGGCTGAAAGCAGGCCACGATTTCCTGTTCGACATCGACTGGCAAGGCACCCAGCAGTTGTACCAGCGCGCCGAAACCGACGTGGTGCGGGTGTTCATCCTGCCGCCCAGCCTGGGCGAGCTCAACCGCCGGCTGACCGGGCGCGGCACTGACAGCGCCGAAGTCATCGCCGCGCGCATGGCCCGCGCGCAGGCGGAAATCAGCCACTGGGACGGCTATGACTATGTCGTGATCAACGACGACGTGAACGAGTGCTTCGCCAAAGTCAGCCAGATCCTCGCCGCCGAACGCATGCGCCGCGCCCGCCAGACCGGGATCGTGGACTTCGTGCGCGAACTGACGCGGGGGTAGAGGGCTGGCGTCGTCCCGGACTTGATCCGAGATGCAGGGATTCGGGACTGATTGGGGTAAACCTCTGGGATTGCGGGGGTACCCAACCCCAAACCCGTCCATCCTGAGCTTGTCGAAGGAGTGCTTTTTCTTCAGCAAGTTGCGCGAACGGCACGAAGAAAAGGGCAATCCTTCGACAAGCTCAGGACGGACGGTTCTTCGGTCAGTCCGACGATCAAACCTACAACGCGTTCCCCAGCGGATCGACGCCGCGCTCGCGCATCGAGCCGTTGACGATCCCGCCGTCGATTGGCAGCGTCGTGCCCACCACGTAATCGCCCGCGCGACTGGCCAGGAAGATCGCGCCACCGGCCATGTCCAGCGTATCGCCGATGCGCTTGACCGGAATGCCCTTGGCCACCAGATCGCCCGCGTTCTTGGCCGCCTTGTTCATTTCCGACGGAAACGCGCCCGGCGCGATGCCGCTGACCACGATGTTGTCCTTGACCAGTTCCGCCGCCATCCGCCGGGTGAGGTGCACCAGCGCCGCCTTGGAGGCGTGGTAGCTGTAAGTGTCCCACGGGTTGTTCTTCATCCCGTCGATCGACGAGACATTGATGACCTTGGCCGGGTGATCGGTCGCGGCGGCTTTCAGCAGCCCGTGCAGCCGTTGGGTCAGGAAGAACGGGGTCTTGACGTTGAGGTCCATGACTTTGTCCCAGCCCTGTTCGGGGAACGTCTCGAACGTCGCGCCCCAAGCCACGCCAGCGTTGTTGACGAGGATGTCGAGGCCCGTCTCGCGCTTCGCCAGTTCATCGGCGAGCGCCTGGATGCCGTCGAGCGTGGAGATGTCGCCCGGCAACGGCACGCAAGCCTCGCCCAGTTCGTGCGCGGTCTGTTCGACCACGGCGGCTTTCCGCGCGGTGATGTAGACGCGGGCACAACCGGCGGCGACGAAGCCTTCGGCAATCATCCGCCCGATCCCGCGCGAACCGCCGGTGACCACCGCGACCCGGCCTTCGAGACTGAACAGCTTGGCAAAATCCATCATGGGTTCCTCAGTATCCGCTCAGCCGGGCGACGCGTTCGGCGTGGTAGTAGGGATCGCCCATGAATTCGGCCAGAGCGCGGTCGCGCTTCATGTACAGGCCGATGTCGTATTCATCGGTCATGCCCACGCCGCCGTGCATCTGCACGCCTTCGCGCACCGCCAGGTTGCAGGCGCGGCCCGCCTTGGCTTTCGCCACCGACACCATCAGGTCGGCCTTGTCAGAGCCGCCATCGAGCAGTTGCTGCGCCTTGATCGCGGCGGCGGTGGCGATCTCGATCTCGGAATAGAGATGCGCCGCGCGGTGCTGCAGCGCCTGGAACTCGCCGATCAGCTTGCCGAACTGCTTGCGCGTTTTCAGGTACGCCGTTGTCATGTCGAATGCGCCCGCGGCGACGCCGGTCAACTCGGCAGCGGCCCCGGCCCGGCCCGCCAGCAGCACTTTTTGCAGCAGCGCGCGGCCGTCGTCGATATCGCCGATCACGGCATCGCCATCAAGCTCCACCCCGTCGAAGTGGACATGGCTGGCCATGCTCGAATCGACCAGCCGCTGGCTGTCATGACTGAGCCCGCCAGCGCCCCTGGGCACGGCGAACAGCGTGATACCGTCGGCATCGCTGTCGCTGCCAGACGTGCGCGCGGCCACGATCAGCGCATCGGCGGACGCGCCGTAAACCACGAAGTCCTTGGCCCCCGACAACCGGAAGCCGTTGCCGGCCTTCTCGGCCTTCAGCGCAATGCGTTCCGGGCGGTGCTTGCCGCCTTCGTCGATCGCCATGGCGAGCACGGTTTCGCCCGCGATGATCCCCGGCAGGTAGCGGCCCTTGAGGTCGTCGGACCCGCCCGACAGTGCGGTCACGCCCATCACGGCGGTGGTCAGGAACGGCGACGGCGTCAGGTTGCGACCGATCTCGGCCAGCACGATCCCGGCCTCGACATGCCCCATGCCCAGCCCGCCGTCGGCCTCGCCCGCCAGCATCCCGGTCAGCCCCATTTCGGCAAACTGCTTCCACAGCGCGTGGCCGAAGCCATCCGGGCACCCGATGTCGCGCCAGTGCCGCAGCTGCGGCTTGATCGCGCCCTCGCTAGCCATGAACCCGGTGACGGTATCGGCCAGCATCGCCTGGTCGTCGGTATGATAGAGCGGCATGGTTGTCTCCAATCGTCGTCCCGGACTTGATCCGGGACCGCGGGCCTGAATGGTCGAGCCCGGCGGCCAGCGGTCCCGGATCAAGTCCGGGGCGACGCCAAAAATTTACGCCCCCGGCAAATCGAGGATGCGCTTGGCGATGACGTTGAGCATCACCTCGCTGGTGCCGCCCTCGATCGAGTTGGCCTTGGTCCGCAGCCACCCGCGCGCGGCCGCGCCGCCTGCGGTTTCCTCGCTGTCCCATTCCAGCGCGCGGCTGCCGCCCGCCGCCATCAGCAGCTCGTGGCGGCGCTTGTTGAGTTCGGTGCCGGCGTACTTCATCATGTTGGGCTGCGCCGGGTTGCCGCGCCCGACCTTGACCTCGTCGAGGAACTTCTCGCCCATCGCGGAGAACGCCAGCGCATCGACATCGAACAGGGCGAGGTCGGCGCGCAGCAGCGGGTCGTCCAGCCCCACGGTGCGCGCCATGGTCGCGCCGATGGTGGTCAGCCGGTCGGCGTTGCCCGCGCCCGAGATCATCTCGCGCTCATGCCCCAGCAGGTACTTGGCCACATCCCAGCCGCGATTGAGCGCGCCGACGATCTGGTGCTTGGGCACCGCGACGTTGTCGAAGAACGTCTCGCAAAACGGCGAATTGCCGCTGATCAGCTTGATCGGCCTGGTGGTGACGCCGGGGGTTTCCATGTCGAACAGCAGGAACGAGATGCCCTGGTACTTGTTGGCCTTGTCGGTGCGCACCAGGCAGAAAATCCAGTCGGCCTTGTCGGCATAGCTGGTCCAGACCTTCTGGCCGCTCACCGACCAGTGGTCGCCCATGTCCTCGCCAAAGGTTTGCAACGAGACGAGATCCGATCCCGAACCCGGTTCCGAATAACCCTGGCACCAGCGGATTTCGCCGCGCGCGATCGGGTTGAGGTAATGAACTTTCTGCTCCTCGGTTCCGAACTTGAGCAGCGCGGGGCCGAGCATCCAGATGCCGAAGCTCGACAGCGGCATGCGCGCGCCGATGCGGCCCATCTCCTCGCGCCAGACTTTCGCTTGGGCGGGACTCATCCCCGCGCCGCCATAGGCCTCGGGCCAGTCGGGCACGGTATAGCCCTTGGCCGCGCACGCTTCGAGCCAGGCCTTCTGCGCCAGGCTCTTGAACACGAAGTGCCGGCCGCCCCAGCACACGTCGTTCTCGTCCTTGACCGGTTCGCGCATCTCGGCCGGGCAGTTCGCCTCGAGCCAGGCGCGAATCCCGGCCCGGAACTGTTCGATCTCAGACATCTCGGGATGCTCCTCTCGACGCCAGCCTAGGTCCGATTCGCGGTTCGTTGCAAGCGCCACGGCGCGGCCCAAGGATGCCGTAGCGTCAGGCACGAGGTCGTTGACGCGCCCCGCCCGCCGCCTATGCATCAAGGCCCAGAACAGGGCTTGGGAGAGCCGGAAAAATGCGATTCTCTGGAAAAACCGTCGTGATCACAGGCGCCGCATCGGGCATCGGCCGCGCCGCCGTGCTGCTGTTCGCGGGCGAAGGCGCGACCGTGTATGCTGCGGACATCGATGCCGCAGGCGGCGAGGCGCTGGCGCAGTCCTCGAACGGCGCGATCCGCTTCCAGCACTGCGAAGTGACCTCGACCGAAGCGATCCGCGCGCTGATGGACCGTGCCGCTGCCGAGACCGGCGGGATCGACGTGGTGTTCAACAACGCCGGCGCGGGCGGCGACCCGGCGGCGATCGACACCATCGAGCCCGAGGGCTGGGATCGCACGATGGACCTGCTGCTGCGCTCGGTCGCGTTCGGCATCCGCCACGCGGTGCCGCACATGATCGGCCGCAAGGGCGCCGCGATCGTCAACACCTCCAGCGTGGCGGCGGTCGGCCCCGGCTATGCCCCCACCGCTTATGCCGTGGCCAAGGCAGGCGTGCTGCACCTGACCAAGTGCGCCGCGACCGATCTGGCCCGCCACAATATTCGCGTCAATGCGGTGCAGCCGGGCTTCATCCAGACCAACATCTTCACCGCCAGCATGGACATGACCGCCGAGACCAAGGCCACCGCCAAGGCGATGCTCGCGACCATGGGCGAGCACGCGCAGCCGGTCGCCCGCGCCGGACAGGCCGAGGACATCGCCCGCGCGGTGGCGTTCCTGGCCAGCGACGACGCCGCGTTCGTGACGGGCACCACGCTGCTGGTCGATGGCGGGCTGACCGTGGGCCCTCGCCATAGCTGGGATCCCGAGGCACCCAACATGCTGGGCGCGTTGCGCGAACTGGCCGATAGCCAGGCACCCGTTTAACTGATCGATTAAATCGAGGGTTGGCGGGCGCCTGCGGCTCTGCCACTTTCAAACAGCCACAGACTCACAGCGACACGACTTGGGAAGGACGCGCCATGGATTTCGATCCCACCGACCGCCAGAAGCATTGGCGCGACCGCGTCCGCCAGTTCATCGAGAACCACGTCCGCCCGCGCACCAAGGACTACGTCGCCGAGAAAGCGGCAGGCGAGCGCTGGAAAGTGCTGCTGGTGGTCGAAGAGGAGAAAGCCCGCGCCAAGGCGCAGGGCATCTGGAACCTGTTCATGCCGCCACGATCGGGCCGCGCACATGTGGACGACACGTTCGAATTCGACGGCCCCGGCCTCACCAACCTCGAATACGCGCTGTGTGCCGAGGAAATGGGCCGCGTCGGTTTCGCCAGCGAAACGTTCAACTGCTCCGCACCCGACACCGGCAACATGGAAGTGCTCTATCGCTATGGCACGGCCGAACAGAAGCAGCGCTGGCTGAAGCCGCTGATGGACGGCGATATCCGCTCGGCCTTCCTGATGACCGAGCCTGCGGTGGCATCGTCGGACGCGACCAACATCGAATGCTCGATCCGGCGGGAGGGCGACGAATACGTCATCAACGGGCGCAAGTGGTGGTCGTCGGGCGCGGGCGATCCGCGCTGCAAGATCGCCATCGTCATGGGCAAGACCGATTTCGAGGCGAAGCGCCACGCCCAGCAATCGATGGTGCTGATGGAGCTTGATGCGCCCGGCGTGATCATCGAGCGCCACCTGCCGGTGTTCGGGTACGACGACGCCCCGCACGGCCACATGGAAATCCTGCTCAAGGACGTGCGCATTCCCGCTGCCAACATGCTGCTGGGCGAAGGGCGCGGGTTCGAAATCGCGCAAGGGCGGCTCGGACCGGGCCGCATCCACCACTGCATGCGCACGATCGGCGTGGCCGAGGAAGCCATCGGAAAGATGGCCCGGCGGCTGCAATCGCGCGTCGCCTTCGGCAAGGCGGTGGCCGACCAGACGGTGTGGCACGAACGCATTGCGCGCGCGCGCATCGACATCGAAATGACGCGGCTGCTGTGCCTCAAGGCCGCCGACATGATGGACAAAGTCGGCAACAAGTCGGCCGCGGCGGAAATCGCGATGATCAAGGTGCAGGCGCCCAACATGGCGCTGCGGATCATCGACGATGCCATCCAGGCGCATGGCGGCGGCGGCGTGTCCGACGATTTCGGGCTGGCCGAAAGCTGGGCACACCAGCGCACGCTGCGGCTCGCCGACGGCCCTGACGAAGTGCACAACCGCGCCATCGCCCGTATCGAGTTCGCCCGCCACACGCCGATGCCCGGCACGGACCCGGGGTTCAGTTCGGGCGATGTCGGCGTGGCGCGTTAGAATCACGTCGTCCCGGGCTCGACCCGGGACCGCTGGCCGATACACGCAAGGCTGCGGCGATGCGGCCAGCGGTCCCGGATCAAGTCCGGGACGACGAACATGGAGAACTGGGTCCAATGAAAGCCGCCATCCTCGAAGCGCCCGGCCAGCCGCTCGTCATCGACCAGTTGACGATCGACAAGCCCGGCCCGCACGAAGTGCTGATCCGCACGGCGGCGTGCGGGCTGTGCCATTCCGACCTCCACTTCATCGAGGGCACATACCCGCATCCGCTTCCGGCGGTGCCGGGGCATGAGGCCGCCGGCATCGTCGAGGCGGTGGGCAGCGAAGTGCGCACCGTCAAAGTCGGCGATGCGGTGGTCACCTGCCTGTCGGCGTTCTGCGGGCATTGCGAGTTCTGCGTGACCGGCCGCATGGCGCTGTGCCAGGGTGCCGACACCCGTCGTGCCATCGGCGCCGCGCCACGCCTGACCCGATCGAGCGACGGCAGCGCGATCAACCAGATGCTCAACCTCTCCGCCTTCGCCGAGATGCTGCTGGTTCACGAACACGCCTGCGTCGCGATCAATCCCGACATGCCGCTCGATCGGGCGGCGGTGATCGGGTGTGCGGTGACGACGGGTGCGGGCGCGATCTTCAACGCCTGCAAGGTCACGCCGGGCGAGACCGTCGCCGTTGTCGGCTGCGGCGGCGTGGGGCTGGCCACGATCAACGCCGCGAAGATCGCAGGTGCGGGCCGGATCATCGCCGCCGACCCGATGCCCGAAAAGCGCGCACTGGCGATGAAACTGGGCGCGACCGACGCGATCGACGCGACCGATCCCACCGCCGCCGCGCAGATCATCGAACTGACCAAGGGCGGGGTCGATCATGCGATCGAGGCGGTCGGGCGACCGGCGTCGGCGGAGTTGGCGGTCAAGGTGCTGCGACGCGGCGGCATGGCGACGATCCTGGGCATGATGCCGCTCGACCAGAAAGTCGGGCTCGGCGCGATGGACCTGCTCGGCGGCAAGAAGCTGCAAGGTGCGCTGATGGGCGCCAACCGCTTTCCCGTGGACCTGCCGCGGCTGGTCGATTTCTACCTGCGCGGGCTGCTCGATCTCGACAGCATCATCGCCGAGCGGATTCCGCTGGAACAGGTCAACCAGGGCTTCGAGAAGATGAAGCAGGGCCATTCGGCGCGCTCGGTCATCGTGTTCGACCAATGACCACCGCCACACCTATCGACGCCGAGGTCGAATTCGTCGGCACCATCGTTCCCGAAGGTGCCGACCGTCTCGATGAAGCCCGGCTCACCGCATGGCTGGAAACCAACGTCGCCGGATTTCGCGGGCCGATCGAACTGACCAAGTTCAAGGGCGGGCAATCGAACCCGACCTACCGGATCGTCTCGCCATCGGGCCGTTATGTGCTGCGACGCAAGCCGTTCGGTCCGCTGCTGCCGTCGGCGCATGCGGTCGATCGCGAGTATCGGGTTCAGGCCGGGCTGCATGCCGTCGGCTTTCCGGTCGCACCGCAATACGGGCTGTGCACCGACGATACTGTGGTCGGTTCGTGGTTCTATGTCATGGGCATGATCGACGGCCGCACGATCTGGGACGGAGCGATGCCCGGCGCCGATCCTGCCGTCCGACGCGCCACCTACTTCGCGCTGGTCGATACGCTCGCCGCGCTGCACAAGGTGGACATCGCGGCAGCGGGGCTTTCGGAGTACGGCAAGCCGGGCAACTATTTCGGGCGGCAGGTCGAACGCTGGACCCGCCAGTACCGCCTGGCCGAAACAGAGCGGATGGAGCCGATCGAGCGGCTCATCGAATTCCTGCCGCGCACCCTGCCCGAGCAGACGCGGACCAGCGTGGTCCATGGCGACTTCCGCATCGACAACATGATCTTCGCCGCCGACCGGCCCCAAGTGCTTGCGGTGCTCGACTGGGAGCTGTCGACGCTGGGCGATCCGCTGGCCGACTTCACCTATTTCTGCATGGCGTGGGTGACCGACAACGAAGGGCGATCGGGCGTCGCCGACCTCGATCGCAAGGCGCTCGGCATTCCGGAACTTGGCGAGGTGATCGAACGCTATTGCGCCGCCACCGGCCGCGATGGCGTGCCCGACATGAACTGGTATTTCGCCTACAACTTCTTCCGCCTCGCCGGGATCATCCAGGGCATCAAGAAGCGCGTGATCGACGGCACCGCCTCATCCGCGCAGGCCCGGGCGATGTCCGAGCGGGTCGCGCCGCTGGCCGAAACGGCGTGGGCGTTCGCGCGCAAGGCCGGCGCCTGAACCGGCTCAGCGCCGGGGCGGGACCACCGGCACAGTCGCCGGCATCGCGCCGGGCGCAGGGTTGGGAGCGGGAACCGGCGGAGCAGCGGGCGCAGCAGGTGTCGCCGGAAGGTTCAGCGTCACCGGCGCCACCACCGGCGCCACGCCCGCTGCCGGCGCAGGCTCGGCGCTTGCGCCATGGCGTGCCTTCTCCGGCGACAGCACGGGCTTGTACACCCGCCCATGCAGCGCCTCGATCTCGACCTTGCGCATTTCCTGGTAGTACTGGCGCGAGCTGGCATACGGATCGGGCGTGTCCTGCTGGCGCTGCAGTTCTGCATCGAAGTTTACCCGGTAGTCGAGCGAACGAACCACGCCGACAGGCAGCGTGTAGTACGGCTTGCTGAACGGCGTGCCGAAGAACGTCGGCACCACCAGCCGGTCGATGCTGAGCCCGACCAGATCGCGCAAGTTGGTCGGCCCGATCAGCGGCACGAACAGGAACGGCCCCGGCCCCACGCCGTAAAAGCCCATGACATCCGCGATGTCGTTCGGGCGGTAGGGCAGGTTGAACGGGTGGTTCTTGGCCACGTCCATCACCCCGGCGATGCCCACCGTGGAGTTGACCGCGAACCGTGCGAGCGATTCCACCGCCTTGCCCGGCTTCAGTTCCAGCAGGTAGCTGATGATCACCACCGGCTGGTCGAGGTTGAGCAGGAAGTTGTGCAGCCCCTTGCGCACCGGCCTGGGCAGCACGCTTTTGTAGACGTTGGCGGCGGGCGCGACGAACGCCTTGTCCACATCCTGCGTCACCGCATACGACTGGGCGTTGACCGCCTGCATCGGATCGCCCGGCGGCGGGGCGGAGCGGGCCTGCACCACGATCACGTTGTCGGGCTGGCCCGATCCCGCGCCCGCCGGCGGGGCGTCGGCAGCGGGCGTCGTCGCATCGGGTGGCGGCGCCCCGGCGTCGGCAAAATCCGGCAGCTGGGCGAACACGACCGGCGGCACCGCTGGCGATGTGCCCTGCCCGGCAGCCGCGGAACCCGCTGCAGCTGGCGCCACCGGCGGGGTCGCCAGCGCAGGATCCGCCATCCCGGCCCCGCCCACGTCAACCGCACCCGGAGCAAGCGGCGCTGCAGACAGCATCAGAACCGTGGTCATTACCGAAACGCTCAAACCACAATCCTTTTAAGCACTTGATGGCCCTGAAACGTCTGACGACGCCAGAACCGCATCACCGCAGTTGCCCGTCCAACCGCAACAGGCCTCCCCCTCAGGCCGCTTCGGATTTCTTGCCGGCCGCCCGCTCGAGATTGAGCATTTCGGCCAGCAGGAACGCCAGTTCGATCGACTGTGCCGCATTCAGGCGCGGGTCGCAATGCGTGTGGTAGCGATCGGCCAGTGCTTCGTGCGTGATCGCCACCGCGCCGCCGACGCATTCGGTCACGTCCTGCCCGGTCATCTCGATGTGGATGCCGCCGGCATGGGTGCCTTCGGCGCGGTGCACCGCGAAAAAGCCCTTCACTTCGCCCAGGATGCGGTCGAACGGCCGCGTCTTGTAGCCGCTGTTGGCCTTGATCACGTTGCCGTGCATCGGATCGCAGCTCCACACCACCGGGTGCCCTTCGCGCTTCACCGCGCGCACCAGCGGCGTCAGACCGGCTTCCACCTTGTCATCGCCGAAGCGGCTGATCAGCGTCATCCGCCCCGCCTCGCGGCCCGGATTCAGCGTATCGAGCAGCTTGAGCAGCGCGTCGGGCGTGAGGCTCGGCCCGCACTTCATCCCGATCGGGTTGCCCACGCCGCGCAGGTATTCGACATGCGCCGATCCTTCGAACCGCGTGCGATCGCCGATCCACAGCATGTGCGCCGAACAATCGTACCACCCGCCGGTCAGCGAATCCTGCCGTGTCATCGCCTGCTCGTACGGCAGCAGCAGCGCCTCGTGGCTGGTGTAGAAGCTGGTGCCCTGCAACTGCGGCACGGTGCGCGGATCGACCCCGCAGGCTTCCATGAAATCGAGCGCCTCGCCGATGCGGTCGGCCATTTCGGAAAACTTCGCCGCCCACGGGCTGCGGCCGATATGGTCGAGCGTCCACTGGTGGACCTGGCGCAAGTTGGCATAGCCGCCGCCCGCGAACGCGCGCAGCAGGTTCAGCGTGGAGGCCGCCTGGCTATAGGCTTTCACCATCCGTTCGGGATCGGGGATCCGCGACGCGGGGGTGAACTCCATGCCGTTGATGTTGTCGCCCAGATAGCTTGGCAGCTCGACCCCGTCCTGCACTTCGACCGGCGAGGAGCGCGGCTTGGCGAACTGGCCTGCCATGCGGCCCACCTTGACCACCGGCTGCTTGCTGGCAAACGTCAGCACCACCGCCATCTGCAGCAGCACGCGGAAGGTGTCGCGGATGTTGTTGGGATGGAACTCGGCAAAGCTTTCGGCGCAATCGCCGCCCTGCAGCAGAAAGCCCTTGCCCGCCGCGACTTGGGCCAGATCGTCCTTCAGCGCGCGCGCTTCACCGGCGAACACCAGCGGCGGATAATTCGACAGCGTCTGTTCGACATCCGCCAGTTTCGCCGCATCGGGATACACCGGCAAGTGCCGTGCTTCCGCCCCGCGCCAGCTATCCGAAGTCCAGTTGCTCGCCACGATCGCTTCCTTTCAAGAGGCGCGCGCATACGCCGCAAGCGGCGCAAATGCAAAGGTTACAAGGCGAACGATGCGGCGGCGGCCGGGCCGGAGGCGTCGGCCCAAGCTTCGCCAACTTCTCTATGTTTGCCCGTATAAACGCCCGAATGTTGCGAGGGGCGAGTCGTGGGTACTCGGGAAATATGGTTGCGTTTCAGATGGTTGTAGGATCGAACGAACATCGCGGGTGGCCTTGGACGGGAAGGCGGACGTCATCGCGATTTTGGGGTGTGTAGGAAAGGGTATTTGGGGGTGGAGGATTGCGCGGCAACCACGCCCGTCGCTCCTGCGCAGGCAGGAGCCTAACCGCCCTCGCCGTTTGTCACCTGCCGCGCATCAACGAGGGACCCGATCGGCTCCTGCCTGCGCAGTAGCGACGGGGAATGGCTACGGGATCACTGAGAGCCACAGTAACAGTGCAATAAATTCATCCGCCTTATAAACCCCGTACTATACGAGCAATGCGGGGACCTCCAAAAAAGGACATGTCGCCGTATTTCCAGCATATCAATTCGACGCCACAGTCGGATTATTGTTTCGAACGATCGTTTTTGCTTGTTGGCCTAGCCAATCGCGTGGTCTCGATCGCGGCCTTCTCTCGTGCCGATTCCAGACCGGATCGGTCGGCTGGACCAAGAAAACCCTTCACCGCCATTGCCTCCCATTGCGCCACGACATCGCGCCAATGAATACCCGAGTTTGCTATCTGCGCTAGCTTTGCGAGCGAAATGGCAAGTTCGTATTGCACTTCAGCATTGTCAGGATGCTGGGTGGCCACCTTGCGGCGGATGGTCAGGCTTTCGCCATAAGCCTTGCTTGCCGCTTCAACATCATGCTGCACCATCCGCAAATCGCCAATCTTTTCGAGGCTACCTGCCAGACCACAGTTGCACAGGCGGGCGATGGCCAGTTCTTCACCATATGCCACGCCCGCTCCAGCGAGATCGTTTTGCTTGATCCGCACATCGCCGACTCTTTCCAGGATTTCGGCCAACTGGGCCTGCGCTTCGAGATCATCCGGATCGGCAGCGAGCTTGCGGGCGATGGCGAGGCTCTCACCATAAGCTTTGTCCGCTCCGATGAGATCGCCTTGCTTGATCCGCACGTCGCCGATGAACGCGAGGCTCCAGAAGACATCACTCTCCGCCGCCGCGCTCCCGGAATCGGCAGCGGCAAGCTTGCGGGCAATAGCCAGTTCTTCACCATATGACTTGTCCGCTCCGATGAGGTCGTTTTGCTTGATCCGCAAGTGACCGACGAGTTCAAGGCCGATCAGAAGATCGGTCTGTAGATTTAGGTTGCCGGGATCAGCGGCGGCGAGCTTGCGCGCAATGGCGAGGCTCTCAGCATAAGCGTTGTCCGCTCCGGCGAGATCGTTTTGCTCGATCCGCACTTGGCCGGTCGACAACAGACTCCATACGACAGCACTCTCCGCCTTAGCATTGCCGGGATCGGCGGCGGCGAGCTTGCGGGCGATGGCAAGACTTTCATCAAAAGCCTTTTGCGAACCGCCAAGGTCGTCATTGATCAAATACCCAAAGCCAATATTTTGGACGCCAACCCACAAATCACGTTGCGCAGCGAAGTCGCCCGGGCTGACAACGGCGAGCTTGCGCCGAATGGCCAAACTCTCACTATAGGCCTCGGCCGCAGAGTTAAGATCGCGTCGTATTCGCAGAATGGCGCCGCGATCACTGAGGGCGACACTCCTGTCGCGGTCGCTTCGCGCCAGCTTGCGCTCATTCTCGTTTGCGCGAGCGGCCTCGGGAAGCCTGCCCGCAGCAACGTAAAGCGAGAAGAGTGCCTCCCAATCATCGAACAAGCCCGGATCAACGCGGGTAACGTCTTCGTAGCGCGCGATAACAGCAGCGGTCGCAACTTTCCCTTTGCGCTGCGCATCGAGCGCCAAACCAGCAATTCGGCGACCTTCCACCGCACTGGCCAGATTTGATTGCATCTTGCGGGCCAAGTCATTGGCAGCGCGCAGCCGATCGAGAATGTCCAGCGCTCCCGCTTCATCGCCAGCGTTATACTGCGCTAGCGCTGCCAGCCCTTCGGGCGTGCCAGCAATATCGACCACCGAGTTACGAAACTGCGCAATTGCCCCGGCATACGCTCGGTCTTTCGCTGCCAGATCTGTGACGAATTTCTGCTGTGCAAGCAACAGCGTCAGCTGCGATGCTTCGGCTTCGCCCCGGCCCGCAAGCATCTGCGCGCGCAACGTATCGATATTCTCACGCTGCGTCAGCAGGTCAGGGTTAGCGAATTTTTCGAAGGCCGCTTGTGTCGTCGCTGCGCCATAGACTGCCGCTGCCACCTCAACCACATCGTACCGTGCAGAACCGGGCGACTTGCACAGGCGCTTGTTCGCCATCGCCTCCGACCCGGCGAGTATCACCACGTCGCTAACGGTGATGCAGCGCAGATCGGTCGCGGCACTGGCGGGCACCGCGACAAGCAACGCCATCACCGCTGCGCCACCCCTACCGAACAGCCGCACCAGGCTCCTCCTTAGCAATTCAATCCCAGCTTCAAATGTTCAGTATTTCACAAAAGCTGGCAACATCATTATGCTAAGCTGCACGGGCGATCCGGCCTTGGATTACGATGACGGGTTACGGTGACAATACACTAAATTGCCAAAACCCCGGCAATTTTGGCTCCGCCGCCTGACCGCTTAACTTGAAGCACATCGATGCGTTGGCGTGCATCCTTCGACAGGCTCAGGATGAGCGGGGCTGGATGGGGGCCATCCTTGCTCCACTCCCGCTCCCCCCATCCCGTTCGTCCTGAGCTTGTTGAAGGGCCGTCCGTCGCTGCTTGCCTGTCGGACAACAAAAAGCAGTCCTTCGACGGGCTCAGGACGGACGGGGTATGGGCGCGAGGCTGTGCATCGGCGGGAGCCGACCTTCATTGTCAACCTACGGGGACACGGTATCTGCGTGTCCCCATCCGATCCACCAATCCAGCGACGTGCCCTACTTCGCCTTCCCCTCGGGCAGCACTTCCAGTTTCCAGCTTTTGTCCGTCTTCAGATAGCGCAGCGCCATGGCCTGCATGCGTTCGGGCGTGGTCTGGCTGTAGTCGTTGAGGATCGAGCGGATGTCGGTCAGCTTGTCGGGTTCGTAGGCCGCGCCTTCCAGCTGATAGAGGTAGAAGCCGTTGCCGGTGCTGGCGCGGGTGATCAACTGCTTCATCGGTTCGGTCACGCGCGCGATTTCGTCGGCGGTCGGCGGGGTGGCCTGAAGGTCTCCCGCGATCTTGGTGGCGGCGGCGAAGAACGCGGGCATGTCGCCGGGGCGCAGCTGCACCGTGGCGGCGATGAAGCCGCCGCTCGGCAGGTCGAGCGGCCAGGTGCTGCTGACCTGCGGGGCATAGCTGGCGCCGATCTTCTCGCGCATTTCATCGAACAGGCGGATGTTGATGATCTGCGCCAGCAGTTCGAGCTGGCGCGCCTCGTGCACGCCCGCGCGGCCGCCGCCGGTGGGCCAGGCGATGACCGCCGCCGCGGTGTTCGGATCGCCGCTGTGGGTCAGCACCAGCGGATCGGTGTTGTGCGCCGGGATCGTGGGCGCGAGCGTCGAGAGCGGCAGCGGGGTGCGCGGCGGCAGTGCGCCGAAGGTGTTCTGCAGTGCGGTGATCGCAGTGGCGCGATCGAAGTTGCCGAACATGTCGACCTCGATCGGGCCCTGTTTCAGCAGCGGTTCCCACACCCGGCGGAAGCCTTCGGGCGTCGCCTTGTCGAGCTCGGCCGGGTTGGGCGTGGCATAGCGCGGATCGGCGTTCTTGAGCAGCCAGCCGAGATCGCGGTCGAGCACCGTCTGCGGCGAGGCGCCGTAGGTCTGGTACTGCAGTTTCGCGGCGGCCTTGGCGCGCAGCAGCGGGTTGGGATCCCAGCGCGGCATCGCCAGCTTGGCGGCGATCAGATACAGCTGGTCGACCATGTCGGCAGGGCGGGTATCGGCCGAAATCGCGAAGTTGTTGTCATCGACGCCCAGGTCCAGCGTCAGCTTGCGCCCGGTGGACAGCCGGTCGAGCTGTTCGCGGCCCAGCGTGCCGATGCCGCTGTCGATCAGCGCCGCGTCGCCCAGCGGCAGGTACACCGCGTCCCGGGGATCGACCACGGCGCGGCCACCGCCGAAGCGCACCTTGATGATGATCCGCCCCGGTTCGGCATCGTTGGACCACAGCATCGCGCGCACGCCGTTGGACAGTTCGACCTGTTCGATGCCGAGCAGGCCGACCGGCTTGTCGGCCACCACGGTACCGGGCGTGCCGATCGGCGGCAGGTCGGAAAACTTGATCGTGCTGGCGGCGAGGCGGCTGCCCGATGCGGCATCGACCGGCGCGGTCAGCGCGGCGCGCATCGCGGCGGCATCGGCCTCGCCCGCCTTGGGCGTGACGTACAGAGCGCGCTCGACCGTGCCCTGGAACAGCGCGCGGGTGTGCTCCAGCACCGCCTGCGGGGTGAACAGCGGGATCGACTTCCTGAAGATGTCATAGACCACTTCGGGCGAGGCGACCGTCTCGCGGATATCGACCGCGTTGACGATGTCATCGGCCACTTTCGATCCGGCGAGCGTTTCCTGCGTTTCGACCGGCACCTTGAACGCCACGTCGAATTCGGACACCTCGCGCGCGATTTCCTCCTCGCTGGGCGGGGTGGCGAGCGCGTCGGAGATCACCCCGCGCACGTCGTGGACCGCCGCCTTCCAGTCCTCGCCCAACGGCGTGACGGTGACGGTGGTGGTGTTGGCGGTGCGGCTCACGTCCTGCTGCTCCACGCCCGCGAGCAGGAAGCTGCCCCCGGCGCGGGCGCGCGCTTCCAGCCGCCGGTTGATCAGCGCCAGCGCCAGCCGATCGACCATCAGGCCCTGGTTGTAGACGATCGTGTCGTTCTTCTTGTGCCACGGGCGCACGACGCCGAAGTTGAAGATGCGCGGCAGCTGCGGTTCGACCAGCACGCGGGTTTCGCCCACCGGCACCTGTCCGGCAGGGCTCGGCTCGGCCGATCCGGTGGGGGCCATGGGCACGCCGAAGCTGGGCTGTTCGGGCTTCTTGCCGCCGGTCTTCCAGTCGCCGAACCACTTGGTGATCTCGGCGATCATCGCGGCCTGATCGGTATCGCCGGCGACGACGATCACGGTGTTGTCAGGGCGATACCACTTGTCATGGAACGCGCGGACGGTGCCGTCGGTCGCCGCCTCGAGCGTTTCGATGGTGCCGATGGGTGAACGCGTGGCGAACGGCTGCCCGGCGAAGAACACCGAGCGCGTGGCGTCGAGCGCGCGCGTCTGCGGCCCGCCGCGCTCGCGCATTTCGGCGAGCACGATCGGCACTTCGGTTTTCACCCCGTGGGGCGTGAAGATCGGCGCGGCGATCATCCCCGACAGCAGCATGAACGTTTCGTCGAGCGCGGGCGGCGTCGCGTTGGGCAGGTCGAGCTTGTAGACCGTCTGCGTGCCGCTGGTTTCGGCGTTGGTGTCGCTGCCGAACGTGGCGCCCAGCCGCTGCCAGGTGGGGATCGCCTGCCCTTCCTTGAGGTACTTCGATTCGCGGAACGACAAGTGCTCGATCAGGTGGGCAAAGCCGCGCTCGGGCTCGGTCTCGTAGAGCGATCCGGCATCGACCAGCACGCGCACCGAAACCTGCCCCGGCGGCACCCCGTTGTGGCGCACGGCATAGCGCAAGCCATTGGGCAGTTCGCCGAACGTCCATTCCTTGTCCTGCGGCACGTCGCTGCCGCGATAGAGCCACGGGCCGCCCTTGGCGCTGGCCGCGCGCGGGCTGTGGACCGCGGGGACCGCCGCAATGTGGGCCGCGGTGCGGGCGGCAGCCTGGCTGGCGAGGACGGGGAGCGTTGCCAGCACGAGCGGCGGCAGGGCGCAAAGAAGGCGCCGGGCGGCGCGAGACATCGGCTTCATGGTGACGGGTATAGGAAGCGGATGGCTGAAGGACCAGTGAATAGAACCTGCGTTTTTTTGCGCAAGTCGATGACAGCGCGGGCTGGTCCGCGCGTCGTCCCGGGCTCGACCCGGGACCGCTGGCGGTCAGGCACAGGAACGCCGGCGGTCCCGGATCGGGTCCGGGACGACGTGTAACCTCAAGGCTTGGCCGGCTCGTTCTTCACCGGCGCGTCGGGGTGGTTGTCCTGCGCCTTGCGCATCGCCTCGACGTCGGCGGCCGAGCGCAAGTCGAGCAGTTCGACCTGGAACACCAGATCGGCGTTGGCCGGGATCGGCCCGGTGCCCGCCGCGCCATAGCCCAGCTTGCTGGGGATGCAGAAGCGATAGACGCTGCCCTTGGGCATCATCTGCAGCCCTTCGGAAAAGCCGGGGATCACGCCGTTGGCGGGGAACGGGGTCGAGGCGTTCTGGTCGAACACCGCGCCGCTGGCGGCCAGGAAGCCGATATAGCTGACCAGCACATAATCGCTCGCCGCCGGTTTGGCCCCGGCCCCGGCGCGCAGCTGGGTAAAGCCCAGCCCCGACGCGGTCTTGCCCGTGCACGCGCGCAACGTCGGCGGCACGACCGGCTGCAACGGCACCGGCAGGATCTTCGCGATGGCGGCGGCGGGGGTCGAGGCCGGTGCCGCTTTGGGAGCCGCCTTGTGCACCGCCGCCTGCGCCAGCGGGACCGCCACCGCGATCAGCGGGAGCACCGCGATCAGCGGGAGCACAAGGGCGAAGCGGCGCGGCGCGCGGAACGGCAAGGTCATGGTCGCGCTATAATCAGTCCGGGCCGCAACGACCAGCCCCCCGCCGTGCTCGGCGTTTGGGGAAAGTGCGTGGCTATAGGGAGGTGCGGACAACCCCGACGCTGAATGAAGGGCCGCTTCCGGGGAGCGCGAGTCAGGCGCTGCTTGGCGGAAAAGTTGGGGGGCGCGGACGCTATCGCAGCGCGAAAAAGGAAGGGTTGCAGAATTTACCTTTCAGCCTCGCGGGGAGCGTGGGATCGCGCAAATCCTGAAGTTCGGAAACGTAGGGGCCGAAAGCTTGGGCAGCTAAATCGCCCAAGACATCGTAATGGCAGGGCGAGTTCCCTTCACCGGACGTAATTCGCAAACCTCGTCGCCGCTCAAAGGCAAGAGGATTACCATCAGTGAGACTGCGCCCCTCGCCCGAATAGTCGTCGGTAATCTCATCCCACTGTCGCAGGAATAGTTCTAAATCGGGCTTCGGAATGTCGAACTTCTGATGTCGCAGCAGCTCTCCAGATGGTGTCGTGACGATCACTTCGCCATCCCCTCGCCCGTTTCTGGAGGCGACAGACATTGCAAACCACCTTTTCCCGAACGATGGCATCACAGCAAAACGGAGACCATCGCTTCCGTCGGACGGTATCAATCCGGCCATCATAGCATGAGCATCAGCCAACACTGGATTGTTAGAATCAATCAACAAAGGGCGGTCATTCGTTCGGTTGAATTCAGCTAGCCGGTGCCTTTCCCACGCAAGGAACAGGCCCAAGCTGACTGCCGAAAACGCCAACAACCCCGCGATCCCGTAAAAGCATCGCCTCGTCCAGCGCCAGATCGCCTGCTTCATTCGGGATCGATTAGCACAGTGCAGACCGTCCGCAATGTGGTCGTGTCCGGAAAGTCCGCTTTCGGCGTGGAAATGCGGATGGCGGACGTTTGGCGGTCGGTGAACCAACGACAGCCTTCGGACATTCCCACGCGGCGCCCCGCGCTTGACGCGGGGCTTGGCTCCCGTTCCGGCTCCGGCGGCACGCGCCACGCCGTTTCCGGCTGATGTTCAAGCCATGCCCCGTGTCAAGCACGGGGCGACGGGGATGGGGGCGGGCTGCGGCTGAGGGCTTTGCTGCCGGGTTTGAATGGCGGGAATGTCGGGGGAAGCGACCATCTGCATTTGTCATATACCGAAAATTTTAGATTTGCATTCAGATTAGATGGATACAATGAAATCCGTTAGAGAGATTTTTTGTGCACTATATATTGCCACTTATCATCAGCTTTTTATTGGGAGCGATTTGTCAAACCATCTCGATTTCTATCGAATATTTCTGCTGTAGGTTCACGAATCGCGCAGTTATAATTGCGATTTTTTGGTCTGTATCCTCCATATGCTTGTTCGGTGTTTTGCTGTTTGCTTCGATGTCGATTTCGAAGCATTTTCCGATCAACGCGACGTTAGGGCCTCTCGCGTTTATTGCCGGATTTTCGTCGGTGCACCTGATCAACCGATGGCGGCGAGATAAAAAATTCGGATAGTCGATCGACCACGCGAACTTACCCGCCTCGCCCACAGAGCGCCCCCACGCATTCCCCCGTACCCCCCACTAACCCCATCGCAATGCTGTGCGTGGCATTGTCGTGGCCCGTTCAATGCCGGAACCAGCGCGTGGCAATCAGCACCAACTATCCTCTCCCGGTGATCGTGAACGGCTTTTCGTGCCGCAACTGTTCCGAGGTGGACCAGGCGCAGAAGAACATCGATCCGGCCGATCCGCTGGCCGGTCCGTTCGGCGTCAACGATCCAAAAAAGCCGCAGACGAACCAGTTCTCGCCCGAAGCGCGCCACCGCGACACGCTCGATGCGCTGCACCGGGCGCGCAACACGGCGCAGACCTCGCCCGTGGCGGCGGCCTATGCCGGGCAGGCGGCGGCGCCACGGCTGGTCGATATTGCCGCCTGACGGCTGAAATCATGCGCCTTGCGACCCGGCGGACCCTTGACCCGCCCCCGCGCGCGCCTACATGCGGTGCATGTTCATAGAAACCGAAACCACGCCCAACCCCGCCACGCTCAAGTTCCTGCCCGGAGAGCAGGTGATGCCGGCGGGCACGCGCGAATTCACCACGCCCGAAGACGCCGCCGCATCGCCGCTGGCCGAGGCGCTGTTCGATCTGGGCGAAGTGACCGGGGTATTGTTCGGCCGCGAATTCGTGGCGGTGACCGCCGCGCCCGGCGTGGCGTGGAGCGACCTGAAACCGCAGGTGGTTTCCCTGCTGCTCGACCATTTCGTGTCGCAGGCGCCGCTGTTCTTGGCCGGCAGCGCGGGCGAGATCACGGTGCCGCTGGACGATGCCGACGACGCCACGGTGGGCGACGATCCGGCCGATGCCGAAGTGGTCGCGCAGATCAAGGACCTGATCGAAACGCGCGTGCGCCCGGCGGTGGCCAACGACGGCGGCGACATCACCTATCGCGGGTTCCGCGACGGCGTGGTCTACCTGAAGATGCAGGGCGCCTGTTCGGGCTGCCCGTCATCCTCCGCGACGCTGAAGAACGGGATCGAGAGTCTGCTGAAGCACTACGTCCCCGAAGTGCACGAAGTGCGCGCCGCCTGATCTGGCGACGGCCCGTATTGCCGCAAGCATTCCGACCGTAATCCCCGAGGAGCCCCCATGTCCCAGCCGCTTTCCGATGCCGCGCTCGACCAGCTGTTCCGCACCGCGCGCACCTACAACGGCTATCTCGACCAGCCGGTGAGCGAAGCGCAGCTGCACGGCATCTGGGACCTGATGAAGATGGGGCCGACGTCTGCCAATATCCTGCCCGCGCGGTTGGTGTGGTGCGTCAGCCAGGACGCCAAGGACAAGCTGGCCGCGCTGGCGGGCGGGACCAATCCCGACAAGATCCGCAAGGCGCCGGTCACCGTGATCATCGGCATGGACCTCGATTTCCACGAACAGCTGCCGTGGCTGTTCCCGCACGCCGATGCCAAGGCGTGGTTCGACGGCAACGAGCCGCTGCGCGAGATTTCGGCGATGCGCAACTCCTCGCTGCAGGGCGCCTATTTCCTGCTGGCGGCGCGCGCGCTGGGGCTCGATACCGGGCCGATGTCGGGGTTCGACAACGCGGGCGTGGACGCGGCGTTCTTTGCCGACCAGCCGCGCGTGCGCTCCAACTTCATCTCGACGCTGGGCTATGGCGATCCGGCCACGGTGTTCGATCGCAGCCCGCGCCCCGGCTTCGAAACCTTCAACCGCATCGACTGACGCGACGGGTCGGCGGCGGGAAGCCGGGATGCGACGTCTGGTGATCGACTGTGCAACCGAAGCCTGTTCGGTCGCGCTGTTCGAAGGCGGCCTGATGGTCGCCGGGAATATGCTGATGCTGGGTCGCGGCCATGCCGAGCGGCTGGTGCCGATGATCGCGACGTTGCCCGGTCGCGGGCGCGCCGATAGCATCGCCGTCGATGTCGGCCCGGGCAGCTTCACCGGCATCCGCGTGGGACTGGCCGCCGCCAAGGCGCTGGCGCTGGCATGGAATGCGCGGATCGAGGGCTATCACAGCCTGGCGCTGGTCGCGGCGATGGCGCGCGCCGATCACCCCGGCCAGCCGATCGACGTGGCGCTGACCGGCGGGCACGGTGAATGGTTTTTCCAGGCGTTCGATGCGTGCGGTGTCGCGCTGTCCCCGATCGAATCGCTGACGCCCGATGCCGCCGTGGCGCGGTCGCGCGCCAGCATCGTCGCGGGCAGCCAGGCCGAAGCGCTGTGCCGCCAGCGCCCCGGCACGCACGCGGTGCCGCTATGGCCCGATGCGCAGCGCGCGGGGGATCTGACGGCGAACGCACTGCATCCCGATCCGCACCCGCATTACGGCCGCGCACCCGATGCGCGCCTGCCGGGCGGCATCCTGCCCGATGCGGCCGTTCCGGCGGCCGGCTGAGGAGCGCGTGGCGCGATGACCGTGCAGGACGACATCGACCGCATCATGCACGTGATGACCGATGCGTTCGATCCCGCGTTCGGCGAGGCGTGGAACCGGCGCCAGATCGGTGATGCACTGATCCTGCCCGCCACCCATTACGGACTGATCTTCGGCGACGGCAGTATCGGCGCGGACGATGCCGACGACGTCGCCGGCTTTTTCCTGTCGCGCGCGGTGCTGGACGAAGAGGAACTGCTGCTGTTCGCGATTGCCCCGCCGTTCCGCCATCGCGGACTTGGCCATCGCCTGCTCGACCATTTCATCGCGCAGGCGCGCGACCGGGGCATGCAGCGATTGTTCCTGGAAATGCGCAAGGACAATCCCGCCGGCCAGCTTTACTACCGCCACGGGTTTCGTCCGGTAGGTATTCGGCCTGCCTATTATCGAACACCGTCCGGGATTAGGCTCGATGCGGTGAGTCAGGAACTGGTGTTGAATTAAAAATATCAACATTGCTATGCGTTTATGAAATTTCGGTCATTCTTAGGTATTAAAAACTCCACAACGGTTGTATCAATGACACCATTGCGTATAGGAATAGCTGGCGGGGACGCATAGTCCGTTGGGCGATGCGCACGACGGCAGACCATCAAGCAAAGGCAAGAACACAATGACCGAGATCGAAAACGACATTCGCGAAACGCTGATCACGCTAACATCCGATATCGTCGCGGCGCACGTCAGCAACAACAGCGTCGCAGTAAGCGATATTCCGACGCTGATCACCAACGTTTACACCGCACTGGCGGGACTTTCGCCGAGTGAACCGGCCGCCGCGCCGGCGCCCGAACCGGCCGTTTCGGTCCGGTCTTCGGTCAAGAACGACCACATCGTCTGCCTCGAAGACGGCAAGAAGCTGAAGATGCTCAAGCGGCATCTGGCCACGCGTTACAACTTGACGCCCGACCAGTATCGCCAGCGCTGGAATCTTCCCGCCGACTATCCGATGGTCGCGCCCGCTTATGCCGAAAAGCGCCGCGAACTGGCCAAGAAGATCGGCCTTGGCCGCAAGCCTGCGGTGGCCGCCGTCACCAAGAAGCCGCGCGGCCGCCCGCCCGTCGCGGCCTGATCGCGCACGACACCGGGTCACACGGCCCGGTCATCGAACGCCGGGTCACTGCCCGGTTGTAGATTCGACCCGCCGGTCTATGATCGGCGGGTCTTGTCATTCTAGCGGAACCCACCTTGCACCAGGCTATCGACATCGAGGCGCTCTGCGCCGAACGGGGACTGCGCATCACCGATCAGCGGCGCGTGATCGCGCGCGTGCTGTCGGACAGCACCGACCATCCCGACGTCGAGAAACTGCACGAACGCGCGGTGGCGCAGGACCCGCGCATCTCGATCGCCACGGTGTACCGCACGGTGCGCCTGTTCGAGGAAGCCGGCATCCTCGACCGCCACGATTTCGGCGACGGCCGCGCCCGTTATGAAGCCGCGCCCGAAGCGCACCACGATCACCTGATCGACGTCGAAACCGGCCGGGTGATCGAATTCGTCGATCCCGAACTGGAAGCGCTGCAACGCCAGATCGCCGAAAAGCTGGGCTATCGGCTGGTCGACCATCGCATGGAACTCTACGGAGTCCGGCTTGATCGCGGCGAGTAGCCCGGACGACGGTGCAGCGCTGTCACTGGGCGACCGACTGCGCATCGTCGCCCGGCTGAACGCAATGCTGCTGGCGCTGCTGGTCAGCCTGCCGCTGTATTACCTGTGGCGCATCGTGCGCCTGCCCAACCCGTGGCCCCGCCGGTTCCTAGGCGCGATCGCGTGGATCGTGGGCGCGCGCGTGCGGGTCGATGGCGCGCCGCTGCGGCGCGGCGCGTTCCTGCTGGCCAACCATGTCAGCTGGATGGACATCCCGATCATCGCCGGCGCGACCGGCACCGCGTTCGTCGCGCATGACGGGCTGGCCGAAAGCGCGCTGTTGAAATGGCTGTGCGAGATGAACGACACCGTGTTCATCGCGCGCAACGATCGCGCCGGGGTGCACGACCAGGTCGCGCTGGTCCGCGCGGCCTTGAGCGAGACCGGCGCGCTGGCGATCTTTCCCGAAGGCACCACCAGCGACGGCACCGGGCTGCTGCCGTTCAAGTCGTCGCTGCTGTCCGCGCTCGATCCGGCGCCGCCCGGGATCATGGTGCAGCCGGTGGTGCTCGATTACGGCGCCGGGGCTCCGCGCATCGCCTGGGTGGGCGAGGAACACGGGCTGCACAACTTCCTGCGGATTCTCGCGCAGCGCGACCGCGTGGCGGTGACGCTGCACGTGCTCGAACCGTTCGAGCCGGGCGCCGCAGGATCGCGCAAGGCGATTGCCGCGCTGGCCCAGCGACTGATGGCCGAGCGGCTTTCTCCCCCCGCCTCCGCTCCGGCGCGCTGACCTTTTACAAAGCGCCACGATTGGCCTATCGGCGCGCCATGCCCGATACCTCGAACCTGCGCGATGCCGCCCTGCCCCAGACGTTCGCCATCAAGAGCTTCGGCTGCCAGATGAACGTCTATGACGGCGAGCGCATGGCCGAACTGCTCACTGCGCAGGGCATGACCGCCAGCGATGGCCGCGCCGAGGCTGACCTGATCGTGCTCAACACCTGCCACATCCGCGAGCGGGCGGTCGACAAGGTCTATTCGGACATCGGCCGGTTGCGGCGCGAGGACGGCACCGTGCCGCTGATCGCGGTGGCCGGTTGCGTTGCGCAGGCCGAGGGCGAGGAAATCATGGCGCGCGCGCCGTCGGTGAAGATGGTCGTCGGCCCGCAAGCCTATCACCGCCTGCCCGCGATGATCGCCGAAGCCGCCGCCGGCCGCCGCGCCACCGATACCGACATGCCCGCCGAAACCAAGTTCGACGCGCTCCCGCGCCGCCGCAAGAGCGGGCCGACCGCGTTCCTGACGGTGCAGGAAGGCTGCGACAAGTTCTGCACGTATTGCGTGGTGCCCTATACCCGCGGCACCGAGATCAGCCGGCCGTTCGCCGCGCTGGTCGATGAGGCCAAGGCGCTGGTCGAGGCGGGCGCGCGCGAGATCACGCTGCTGGGGCAGAACGTCAACGCCTGGAGCGGCGAGGACGACAAGGGCCGCAAGGTCGGGCTGGCGGGGCTGGCCGAAACACTGGCGGACATCCCCGCGCTGGCCCGCATCCGCTACACCACCAGCCACCCGACCGACATGGACGATGCGCTGATCGCGGCGCATGCCGACAACCCCAAGCTGATGCCGTTCCTGCACTTGCCGGTGCAATCGGGCAGCGACCGCATCCTGAAGGCGATGAACCGCAGCCACACCGTGGAGAGCTACCGCAAGCTGCTCGACCGGGTACGCGCGGTGCGCCCCGACATCGCGTTGTCGGGCGATTTCATCGTCGGCTTCCCCGGCGAGACCGAAGACGATTTCGCCCAGACGCTGCGGCTGATCGACGCGGTCGGCTACGCGCAGGCGTTCAGCTTCAAGTACAGCCCGCGCCCCGGCACGCCCGCCGCGACGATGGACGGGCAGATCGCCGCCGATGTGATGGACCGGCGCCTGCAAGACCTGCAGGCCGCGATCAACCGCGACCAGCACGCGTTCAACCTCGCCAGCATGGGCCGGCGCTGTTCGGTGCTGATCGAGCGCAAGGGCAAGCTGCGCGGCCAGATGCTGGGCAAATCGGCGTGGCTGCAATCGGTCCACCTGATGACCGACGCGACGATCGGCGACCTGCTTGAGGTGGAGATCACGCTGGCGGGGCCGAACTCGCTGGGCGGCACCGAACTGGCGCGGGTGGCGGTTTAGGGCCTGTTGGCCAACAACTGAACCGCTCATGGTGAGGAGGGACTGAGCTTGTCGAAGTCCCGTCTCGAACCATCATAC
>NZ_BCTW01000007.1 GCF_001590965.1 Novosphingobium lentum NBRC 107847 | reverse complement strand
TCATCTGGTGGCGGGTCGCATGGGCTGACGATTATCCATACGAACCGTTGCTGCTGTTGAACTACAAATTGTCCGCCAGCAGCAGCACCGGCGTTTCGATCAGCTTTTTCACCGCCTGAATGAAGCTGGCCGCGTCCCATACGTCTGACCTGCTGCGCACGGCGCGCCGCATCATGCTTGGCTCGGTCGAAGTTCCGATGAATCGGGTTTTCGTGGCCGAATGAAGCAAGAAGCGAGGCCGAACCTGGTTCCAACCCAACGGCCAGGCTCCACTACGGAATGCTTTTGTCCTATTTTTTCGGTGTGTTATATCGTTCGGCTGCGGAGCAGTATCCGTCGCTCCGCATAACATTATCGTCAGCCCACCTGATCCTTCTCAATATCCGGCAAATCCTCAGGGCGAAGCTCAAACCCCAGCGGAATGCACCATACCCGGTCGCGCAGCAGGATCGGTCCACTCAGATCCAGAATCAGCGCATCCAGCGCCCCTTCATAAGCTGATTCGGGGGCATCTGCGGCCACGGCCGCGATGCGCGCACGCAATTGACGGGTAAACCCGATGTAGTGGGCATCATCGGCTGCAGGCGCCTGCAGCAGGCTGCGACCCTCGGTGACCAACACCGCCAGCCCGCCGCTTTCGGCACCCGCGTAACCGGACAAAAGCGCGATGATGGCCTCCGCCATAGCAACATAACTCGATACGGTTTCTCGATGAAAGTGCCGCGAACGGGACAGTCTCTGCTGCATGAAGGCCAGGGCGGCGATCGACAGGTGCAGTTGCTCGATCACGTGCCCCTCGGCGCCCCCCAGCGCCGGCAGGACGACTTCGCCAAGCGCGCGCTGGACCACCTGCAGTTGGGTTTCGAACTCCTGGTTCATGCCGTCACGCTCCGGAAATAGTCACGCAGGTCCGACAGCGCGAGATAGCCCATGCCCGATACGTGGTTGAGCAGCACGTCCTGGTGGGTCGCCGCACAGCGCGCTGCCCGGCTGGACGCCGCCAGCAGCAGCACCGAAACCAGGTAGCGGTTGAACACGCCGAAATAACCGAGACGCTTCGGATCGACCGGAAGGCCCGATGCCTGTTCGTAAGCGGCGAACAGTTCGGCCTCGGGCATCATCCCCGAAACCAGGATCGTCTCGCCATCCTCGGCATAGTGCTGAAAAATCGGAAGCGCCGCATACGTCAGGTCCTGATGGCGATCCCCCAGCACCGCCCCTTCCCAGTCGAGCCATGCCGTGATCTCGCCGGGCTGCTCATCGAACAGGAAATTGCCGCTGCGATAATCGCCGTGGACGATCGATACGTGATCGATCGGCGGTGCGTTGCGGATCAGCCATTTGTAGACGACCGCCATGACCGGCTCGTCTTCGATGCGATCTTCCTCCCAGATCCGCCGGGCGGCGTTCACTTGCTTGATGATGGACGCGTTCGAGCCGACTTCGGGTCGGTCGAAGCTGGCAAGGACCGGCGGCGCGCCGATCGGGATGTTGTGGATTCTTGCAAGATAATCGACAAACTGCGGCGCCAGCCGCGCCCGCAAAGCGGGACCATAATTCTGGCCCAGCCCGGTCACCTTGGCGGCATCCTGTGACGGCTTCGCCGATCCGGTGGCGAAACCGTAAACCATCGCCGGATAGGGCAGGAACTCGGCGTCGGGGTCCATCCAGTAGGCGTGTGGAACCGGCACGGTGCCCTCGGCCGCCCTGATGACTTCGAATTCCCGGCGGCGGCTCGATTCGGTGACCGACGCGGCCGGTTCCATCCGCACCACGAGCGGCGTCACCACGTGTGCGTCCGCTGCGCCATCCTCGCCACGCCAGTGCAGATCGAACCGCATCTGCAGTTTCGACGCCCCGCCCGATAGCCAGCGGGCGTCCTCGACGCTGATTTCATAGCCCAGCCTTTTGGCAATCAGCCGCTCGACCCCGCTGACCAGCGTTTCGAGTGCAACCGCCCGGAACGATGGTCCGTTGCGGCGACGCATCTTGCGCGTGAGCACCGTGTCCACTTCGCGCTCGGTCGGAAAGCGGGCGCGCACCTCGGCGATAAAGGCATCGCTGGGGTGCCGCCTGATGTCGTCGTCGGTCATGGTGATCCCGTCATCCCGTTAAGCTGTCGATCAATTGTCGTGCCGGTCGGCCATGCCCCGCGACAGATACGCCAGGCCGGCAAAATCGGCGATGTGACTGTAGCCGACGCGCGATCCGCTCTCCCACCGCATCAGCGTCTGGAAGGCCGCACTCGACGGATTGAAATTGTACCACGGCGCTGCAGCCACGGTCGTGCCGACCGCTTCGTAGCAGTTGCCGCGATCGTCCTCGAATTCGACCACCGCGCGCGTCACCAGCATGTCGAACCGCTGCGCACGCATCGCGGCGCGGACGATGGCGCGGCGTTCCCCGTCGATGGCCACGAACCCGAAGTTGAAGGGGCCATAGACCACCTCCTTGTTGTCGAAAGCCAGCCCCAGAACCAGGAACGCGCCCAGGTTGTCGCCAAGGTTTACATGAACCCACGTCGCACCCTTGCTGCCCCAGTCCTTGCGCGGGCCCCAGCTCTTGTCCATGCCGTCGATGCAATCGACCCGGTAATCGCGACCGTGGAGCGAAAGCGTTCCCGTCACCCGGCCCTTGCTCTCCATGTGCCCGGTGTTCCAGCCGTCGTAGCCCTGGACCTTGGCCGAACCGATCAGCGGATTCTCGTTCGCATCGTGCGGATCGAAGGGATCGCATACCGCCTTGAACGCCAGGTCGAGCGAGCAGTTGCCGTCGAGCGAGCGATACCGGAACTCGCACTCGCGCGCGCTGTGCGCCTTGAACGACAGGCCGTTATCCAAAGTGAAATCGTCAAAGCGTTCCGGGCAAGGCAAATGCATTTGCGCATCGTTGTGGTCGATCTGCCACGGATGCAGGCTCATGCCGGTGTGGATCTCGATCGAGCTGTGGCAGATGCCCAGATTGGGTCTGGCGAGCGTATAGAGATTGCCGCTGATCCCGGCCTCGGCCACCGAGAAGATCAGGAACAGCGTTTCGGTCCACAGCTTGTCGGCCGGGTCACAGGGATGGAATGCGAAATCGGCTGCGGTGATCATCGTTGCTACTCCTGCTCCAGCCTGCTCACGACGCGGTCATGCCGCCGTCGATGACGTGCTCCATGCCGGTGATGAACGAAGACTCATCCGATGCGAGGAACACGACGAGAGGCGAAATTTCCTGCGCCTCGGCAAACCGTCCGAGCGGTATCGCCGACGCGGCCCCGCCGCCGTCTTCGTCCGTGGCCGCCACCATCATCGGTGTGTTGACGTAACCCGGATGGACCGAATTGGCGCGGATGTTGTCGGCACCGTATTCGACCGCCACCTGTTTGGTCATACCGCGCACCGCGAACTTGCTGCCGGCATAAGCCAGGTTGGGCGTGCCGACGTTGGCGACCATACCCGACGTCGATGAGACATTGATGATCGAGCCCCCGCCCAAGGCCAGCATCGAAAGCAACACGGCCTGCATCCCGAGGAACACGCCGGTCTGATTCACCGCGCAGACATGCGCATAATCGGCTTCGGCGATTTCGGCGGTTCTGGCGACCGGACCGATAATTCCGGCATTGTTGACCAGGACGTTGATCGGCCCGAACCGTGCTTCCCCGTCGGCCACGACTTGCGCCCAGCCCGACGCGCTGGCCACATCATGGCGGATGAACATCGCGTCGCCCCCCAGCGATTCCGCCACGGCCCGCCCCGCCACCTCGTTGATATCGGTGAGGATGACTTTCGCACCCTCGGCCACGAACGCCACGGCGTGCGCCGCGCCCATGCCTTGCGACGCGCCCGTGATCACCGCGACCTTGCCGGCCAATCGTCCCATGACATCTCTCCATGCCTGATCCCGGCATTCCGCCCGGATAGCCAACGCGTGCGAGATCTGCGCGTCTCGTCCATCTGCGCCTCGCTTATCGACTGCCGGCCAAAAATGTCAACATTGCCGTTGATTGATCGGCTCGACCTCGTCAAAATGGCGATTGATCGGCTTCGATATCGCGTTAATCGTCCCCTCCAAGAATGGCTTTGAAAGACAGTGTGGATATGACGAAGGTAAGTGGCATCGGCCGGAGGCGGGTTGCCGCAGAAGAAGAATCCAGCGACGCCTACAAGGTGCGCCGCGGGGAAATCGCCAAAGCCGCCGTCCGGGTGTTCAATCGCGTCGGCCTGCAGCGCGCCACGCTCAAAGCTGTTGCCGATGAGATGGGTGTCGATCGCGCATCTCTATACTATTATGTCACCTCGAAAGAGGCGCTCTTCGACGAAGTCGTGAAGACTGTTGTTGAAAACAATCTTGAAATTACAAATAAAATTTGTGCAAGCGATTTAAGCCCCCGCCGAAAGTTGCGCGATCTTATTTGCACCTTGATGACTTCGTACGGTGAACACTATCCGATTTTCTACATTTATATTCGTGAAAATCTGAGCCATGTCGACGAGACGCGGTCTGCCTGGTCAAGAGAAATGCGCGATCTGAACCGTCAGACGACCGAGGCGGTTATCTCGATCATCGAGCAGGGCTATGCCGACAAGAGTTTTCGCAACGTCGGATCGGCGCGGGTGGTGGCCTATGGCGTGCTGGGCGTGGTGGGGTGGACGCATCGCTGGTATCGCCCGGGCCAGAGCGACGTCAGCGCCGAGGAAATCGGCAAGATCTACGCAGAGATGATTTTGGCGGGAATCGAATCGCCCTACTGACCGGATTTTACGCCCACGTTGCTCCGTCGCAGCCATCCCGCACCAAAGCGCTGAAATTCCCGCATTCCAGCCCTGTCGACTCGCCTAGACTATGAGATTGGCCATGCCGCGTGGAACTGCTCGCGGGCAATCCCGTCGCGGCTTGAAGTCCATCCCATAATATCGAGACATTTCAGCATGAATTTGCAACGGCCGGCTCCGGCCAGGATGGCGCTCGCCCTATGGAGTTTTTGCCACGGGCATCCCCGCCGGACATCGGCCAGATCCGCTGTGCGCAAAACTTCGGGCGCAATTCTGTGCGCTTGTTCAAGCATTTAACCTCACCTCACTGCACCACGCAATGCATCGCCACTGCCCTTGTCAACTTAGGCGTTGACGCGTCAACGCACGCGTTATAATTCCATTCTCAACTTGAATCGGGGTCGGCACCCCAAGCCTTCGCAAAGATGCAGCCGCGAACGGCCCGATGTCGATCACTGGGGCAAGCGCCGGTCAGGGCCAATCCAAGGCTCGCCCGGGTGCGAATGAAAATATTCGAAAACAATAACCTTGGGAGAAAATGAGATGTCCAGGCTGAAAGTTGGCTTCGCGTCCGCAGTGACAGTGCTGGCGTTGCTGGATGCGTCCGCAGCCTTGGCGCAGGCCGCACAGGCGCAAGCGGCGCAGGATGGGCCGTCGGCAGGCACCGGTAGCGACATCATCGTAACCGCGCAGCGTCGTTCCGAAACGCTGGAGCGCACCCCGGTCGCGGTGTCGGTGCTCAGTGCCGATACACTGGTCAAGCAGGCGATCGTGACCGAATCCGATCTGCAGGCGGCAACCCCCGGCCTGACCATCCGCGCCGGCCAGAACTCAAACCAGCTCAATTATTCGTTGCGCGGCCAGTCGCTCGACGCGTTCAGCGATACGCGCCCGGGCGTGCTGCCCTATTTCGACGAAATCCAGCTCGACGGCGTGGGCGGCGGATCGTCCGCGTTCTATGACTTGCAATCGGTGCAGGTCCTCAAAGGTCCGCAGGGCACGCTGTTCGGCCGCAACTCGACTGGCGGCGCGGTGCTGTTCACGTCCGCCCGACCGACCGACACCTTCGGCGGCTACGTCAGCGGCCGCGTCGGCAACTATCATGCCTACCAGCTTGAAGGTGCGGTCAACGTGCCGTTGGCGGGCGACAAGGTCATGGCGCGCGTCGCCGGCTTCTATGAAAAGCGCGACGGCTATCAGCAGAACCTGTTCAACAACACGCGCGCCGGCAATGTCGATCGCTATGGCCTGCGCGGAAGCCTGACGATCAACCTGACCGACACGATCAAGAACGAACTGGTGGTCGATTACCTGCACTCGGGCGGCAACAGCCTGAGCGGCCTGATCGACAGCCTCGAACCGACCGGGCTCGTGCCGTTGATCGCGCTGACCAATTTCGGCAACCAGGCCCAGTACAATTTCCTGATCAACGCCTTCACCGGCGGCGCGGCCGGCTGCAACGCCACCACCAACAACTGCGCCGCAGCCTATGCCGCCGCCCATCCCAAGCTCGATCCGGGCGGCCTCGCCTCCTACCTGGCGACGCAAAAGGCGCGCGGTCCCTACCAGATCGAATCCGACGGGCCGGCAAAATATCGCGGGCGCAACATCATCGTCTCCAACATCACCTCGTTCGAGGTCGCACCCGACACCAAGATCCGCAACATCTTCGGCTACACGTACCTGAAAAACGGTATCGCCGGTGACATCGACGGCACGCCTTACGGCATCGACGACAATGGCAACGGCGGCAAGAACGACGACACGAAACAGTATTCCGAGGAGCTCCAGCTGGTCGGCAAGGCGCTTGGCGGAAACCTCGACTACGTCATCGGCGGGTTCTACTCGCACGAAACCAACGTCGACCTGACCACCAGCCTGCTGCTGCAGTTCCCGCCGCTGACGGGCACGACGGTCTACAACAAGCTGACCACACGCGACATGTATGCCGGATACGGCCAGGGCACCTACAACCTGAGCGAGGCGACGGGCATCGAGGGTCTCGGCATCACCATCGGCGCACGCTACACGCACGAGAAGATCAAGTTCGACGTGCTTCCATCCGATACCGCCTACCTTGCGGCCCCCGCGCAACTGGCGACGTACGATTTCCACCAGAAGAAATCTTACGGCAACGTCAGCTGGACGCTGGGCATCCAGGAACAGGTCAATCCCAACCTGCTGATCTACATCGCCTCGCGCCGGAGCTACAAGAACGGCGGCTACAACGGCATCCAGAACCCCGTTCCGGGACTGGGACCGAACGGCGGCGACGGTTACGGGCTGGAAACGGTTACCGATGCCGAAATTGGGCTCAAATATCGCGGCAACATCGGCAGTGTCCCGACCCAGTTCACGATCGCCGGGTATCAGGACTGGATCAAGGACGGGCAGCGCGTCGCGTACACCCTGCTGGGATCGACCCCGGCTGCGGTGACCGTGAACGTTCCGCGCTCCAAGGTTACCGGCTTCGAGTTCGACGGAACGATCCGTCCTTCGTCGTGGTTCACGCTGGGCGGTTCGCTGAATTATACCGACGCGCGCTTCACCGACAGCTTCGTCTCGATCGGCGGTGCCCCGCCGGTGCTGTTCGGCACCTATCCCGACACCCCGAAATGGTCGGGATCGGTGTTCGGTGAAATCGAGGTGCCGGTTCGCAATTCGATCACGGCCAGCTTGCGGTCCGATCTCTACTCGCAGTCGTTCTTCTGGTTTGCTTCGACCGGCAACCGCAGCCCCGGCGCACGGATCGAGGGGTACACACTGGTCAACTTCCGCGCCGGCCTGGCCGATAGCGATGCGGGCTGGTCGCTCTCGGCCAACCTCAAGAACGCCTTCAACCGCGTGTATTACGTTGGCGGCATCGCGACGGGCGAGCTGTTCCAGTTCAACACCGTGGTCCCCGGATCGCCACGGACATTCATGGCCGAGGTGCGCTACAAATTCTGAGCACCGGATCGCAAGGCTGACTGCCGGTCGGACGGGTCCCTCTCCGTCCGACCGGCCCCCGCAGAAGTGGCCTCTGCATGGACGAGGCGCCATGTCCGGCACGGCAGGAGAATTGAAATGGCATTCACGCTGATCAATGCCCGGCCCAGTCCTTTCGGCCGCAAAGTGGCGATCGCGCTGATCGAAAAGGGCATTGCCTACGATGTGCAATACGATGTCCCCTGGGGCGATCTGACGTGTACGCCCGACTACAGCCCGCTCGAGCAGTTGCCGATCCTGATCACCGATCACGAGACGGTCTACGATTCCGCGCATATCCTCGATTGGCTGGAAGCCCGTTTCCCCGAACCCGCGCTCATGCCGATGCAAATCGACGCCCGACTGGATGCCATGAAGCGGCGCATGCTGGGCGAACGGCTGATGGAGGTGGCGCAGGCGCTCATCTTCGAGCTGGTCCGCCCCGACCCCAGCGCGCCGTGGGCCGATCGCCAGACCCGCAAGGTCACGGGTGTCCTCAACGAACTGGAGCGCCTTTACAGCGTGCGAGCACAGGACGCGGCGTCGCCGCTCGACCTTGGCGACATTGCCGTTGCCACCACGTTGCTGGGTATCGAATTCGCACTCACGTCAGGGTTGAGTCCCGATATCGCCGTGCTTCGTTGGCGGACGGCGCATCCTGCTCTCGACGGCGCGACGGCGGCGCTCGATGCCCGGCCTTCGTTCGCGGCAACGCGGCCGCAGATGATGGACTTCAACTTGCAGGCCACCGTGGCCTGAGCAGTCGCAGTTTTCGCTGCGTTGCGCGCGCGCAATGCCGGCCACGATCGATCAACCACCCGCAAGGGTGATAACAAGGAGCACTCGGATGTCTGGAAAACTTCGGTTCGGCGCGTTTTGCGGTCCGCATCATCCGTTGAACGAGAACCCCACGCTCGCCTTGCAGCGCGATCTCGAACTGGCCGAGCACCTCGACGATCTGGGCTTCGACGAACTGTGGTACGGTGAACACCATTCCGCCGGCTGGGAGCTTATCGCCAGCCCCGAAATCATGATCGCGGCGGCGGCGCAGCGCACCAAGCGGATCATGCTCGGGTCGGCGGTGACGTCGGTTCCGTATCACCATCCGCTGATGACCGCCGAACGCTACAGCCAGCTAGATCACATGACCCGTGGCCGTGTCATGCTGGGCATGGGGCCTGGGTCGCTGGCGTCCGACGCCAAGATGATGGGCATCTCGGTGGCCAAGCAGCGCGACATGATGGACGAGGCGATCGACGTGCTGGCCCGCCTGATGCGCGGCGAGACGGTGACCGCCAAGACCGAATGGTTCACGCTCGACAATGCGCGCATCCACATGACCCCGTACACCCGGCCGCGCATCGAAATGATCGCCGCCAGCACGGTCTCGCCCACCGGATCGCGCGCGGCGGGGCGCAACGGCATCGGCATGCTGTCATTCGGCGCCACATCGGGCGGCGCGTTCGATGCGCTGGCGGCAAACTGGTCGATTGCCGAGGAAGTCGCTGCAGCCAATGGCCAGACCGTCGATCGCAAGAACTGGCGGCTCGTCGCCCCGATGCACATCGCCCCGACGCGCGAACAGGCGCGCGAAGAGGTGAAGTTCGGCATCGATGGCTGGGCCGACTACTTGCGGGAAGTGGCCGCGCTGCCGATCGCTCCGGGTGGCGGCGATGTGATCGATGCGCTGCTCAGCTCGAACATGGCGGTGATCGGCACGCCCGACGATGCGGTGGCGCAGATCCGCCGCCTGCAAAAGCAGTCGGGCGGGTTCGGCACGCTGGTGCTGTTCGCGCACAACTGGGCCGACTGGGCGCACACCAAGCGATCCTACGAAATGTTCGCGCGCTTCGTCATGCCGCAGATCGACGACATGGTCGACAACCGCGTCGTGTCCGAGGCCGAGTGCCGCGCTGCCCGCCCCGAACTGGCCGGACAGATCGGTGCCGCGATCCAGGCGCGCATCCAGCAGCACATCGATGAACAGGGCACCAAAAACATCAGCCCGGACCTCATCGCCGCGCTGCCCAAGCGCGGCTGACGCGTCGCCCGGCGAACTTCGGCATCCCCGGCGGACCGGCAGGCGGGGTTCGCCATGCCGGACCGTCCCGGCTGCTCCCACCTTTTCGAATCGAGACGACAGTCGTGACAGCAGGCAGCACCCCTTCAGTTCCAGACAGCGCGTGGCTGCAGGCCGCCATCGCCACTGCCAATGTCCCGACGCTGGCCTGCATCCTGGTGCAGCTGACCGGCGATCGGCGTTGGATCGAGGGAAACTATGTCCCCACCCGCACGCGCGGGCTTGAGGACAACGACGACGGCGGCCTGCCTGAGACAGTCCAGCAGGAGATCAAGGACGCCGCGTTCGATGCGCTGACCGCGTGGTTCAACGGCCGCCCGCTGGCGATGCCGAACCCGTCCGACGATCTGCTGCTCGAGATGATGAGCGTGACGCTGGGCGAGACGATCCCGTCGGAATACGCATCGATCATCCGGCACGAGTTGCGCCTGTCACCCTTGCCGGAGGACTTGGCCTCGCCACCGCCGGGGTTCAGCGCACTGATCATCGGCGCCGGGATTTCCGGGCTTTGCGCAGCCGTCCAGCTCGCCGCCGCCAACGTGCCCTACATGATCGTCGAGCGGCGCGAGGAGTTGGGCGGGGTGTGGTTCGACAACCGCTATCCCGGCGCGGCTTGTGACGTGCCGAGCCATCTCTATTCGTTTTCGTTCGCGCCCTACCCGTGGTCGCGCTATTTTGCGGGCAGCCGCGAAATCCATCAGTACCTCGAACATGTCGCGGACGAATTCGACGTGCGCCGCCACATTCGCTTCGGCGTGGAGGTGATCGAAGCCCGGTTCGATGAGGGCAGCGGCACATGGCAGGCCGACGTGCAGACCAAGGGCGGGCAGCGTGAAACGCTGCACGCCAACATCGTGATCAGCGGCGTCGGCGCGTTCAACAAGCCGCGCATTCCCGATGTCCCGGGACTTGCCCTGTTCGACGGGCCGAGTGTCCACACCGCGCGCTATCCCGATGCCGGGCTGGACCTTGGCGGGCGCAACGTCGTGCTGGTGGGCAACGGCGCCAGCGCGATGCAGGTCGCCCCGGCGATAGTCGACGAGGTCGGCTCGCTCACCGTCGTGCAGCGCACGCCCCAATGGGTTGCGCCGTTTCCCAAGTTCAAGCAGCCGATTCCCGGCCCGCTGCAGGATCTGCTCCGGCAAGTCCCGCTCTACCGTCTGTGGTATCGCCTGCGGCTGAGCTGGGCGTTCAACGACAAGCTGTACGATGCCCTGCAGCAGGATCCGGCATGGCAGGGCCAGGGCCGTTCGATCAACCCTATCAACGAAGCCCATCGCCGCCACCTGACCTCGTACATGACGGCGGAACTGGGCGACCGGCAGGACCTGCTGCCCGACGTGCTGCCGCAGTATCCGCCGTTCGGGAAACGGATGCTGCTCGACAACGGCTGGTTCCGCGCGCTCACTCGCAGCCACGTCGACCACGTCAACGGGTCGGTGGTCGAAGTCCGGCCGCACAGCGTGATCACCAGCGATGGCGTGGAGCGCCCGGCGGACGTGATCATCTGGGCTACCGGGTTCGACGTGGTCAACCTGCTGGCGCCGATGAAGATCACCGGTATCGGCGGCCGCGACATTCACGATGACTGGGATGGCGACGATGCGCGCGCCTACCTCGGCACGGTGGTTCCGGGCTATCCCAACCTGTTCTGCCTTTACGGCCCCAACACCCAGTTCGGCCACGGCGGCAGCCTGATCACCGTTCTGGAACGGCAGATGCATTACGTGATGTCGCTGCTGGAGCAGATATTCGCAAACGGGATCGCCACCGTCGATGTCCGCCAGGACGTGCACGATGCCTATAATGAGCAGGTCGACAGCATCCATTCGCGGATGATCTGGACGTATCCCGGCGTCGAAAACTACTGCCAGAATTCCAAGGGCCGCATCGTCGTAAACAACCCGTTCCGCATCATCGACGTGTGGGGGATGACCGAAACCGCCGATCTGTCCGACTACATCTGCACGCCGCTCCGCGCCAACGCCGCGCCTGCGGCCAAGGCGGGATAGGCGCCGATGACCGATCCCGTCCTGATCGAACGGCACGGCGCGGTGCTGGTCATTGCGATCAATCGCCCGCGCCAGCGCAACGCGGTCAACCGCGCGGTGTCGGAGGCGATTGCGGCGGCGCTGGACACGCTCGATGCCAGCGCCGAGCTTCGTGTCGGGATCCTGACCGGGCAGGACGGCAACTTCTGTTCGGGCATGGACCTGAAAGCGTTCGTCGACGGCGAACGGCCCGAACTGGAGGGTCGCGGGTTCGGCGGCCTGACCGAGCGATCACCGGCCAAGCCGCTGATCGCCGCAGTCGAGGGTTTTGCGCTGGCCGGGGGCTGCGAGCTGGCGCTGGCCTGCGACCTGATCGTCGCCGGCGAAGATGCGTGGTTCGGCTTGCCCGAAGTGGCGCGCGGCCTTGTCGCCGGGTCGGGCGGGCTGGTGCGATTGCCCCGGCGCATCCCGCCCGCGATCGCGCTCGAATATGCGCTGACCGGCGAGCGGATGGCGGCGCCGGTGGCGCACAATTGGGGGCTGGTGAACCGGCTGGTGCCATCGGGCGGCGCGCTGGCAGAGGCGCTGCGTCTGGCCACGCAGATCGCCGCCAACGCCCCGCTGTCGGTGGCAATGACCAAGCGCATCGTCAGCGAATCCGCTGACTGGCCGATGGACGGCGTCTGGGACCGCCAGCGGCCGCTCGCCGAAGCGGTCATCGGATCGGACGACGCGCAGGAGGGCGCCCGTGCCTTTGCCGAAAAGCGCGCGCCCGTATGGACAGGGCGGTAGCGAAGCGATGGCGGACAACACTCTGGAACGGGAACGCGGCATGGCGGATCGGATGGCGGTCCTGGGGGGTGGCACGATGGGTGTCGGCATCGCCTATGTCGCGGCGCAGGCAGGCTATGACGTGCTGCTGGTCGAACCCGACGATCGCCGGGTCAATACGCTGCGGGCGACCATCCGCGATGCGGTCGCCTCGGCCATCGGTCGCGGCAAGCTGGACGCCGCGCAAGGTGAGGCGCTGATCGGCCGCATCGACCGCGTCGCTTCGATCGAAGCGCTGCCCGATGGGCTCGACCTCATCGTGGAATCGGTGCCCGAACGGCTAGACCTCAAGCTCGATGTGCTGGCGCGTTCGGCAGCGCGCAATCCCCGCCTGCTCGCCAGCAACACCAGCGCGCTATCGATCGACCGGCTGGCCGAGGCGGTAACCGATCGCCAGGCGTTTCTCGGCATGCATTTCTTCAACCCGGTGTGGTCGATCAAGCTGGTCGAACTGGTTCGCGGCGATGCCACGTCCGAAGTCGCGCTGGAACAGGCGCGCGCGTTCGTCACCCGGCTGGGCAAGGAATCGCTGACGGTGCGCAACGTGCCGGGCTTTGCCACCAGCCGCCTCGATCTGATCGCCTCGCTCGAAGCCATGCGCATGCTCGAAAGCGGGGTTGCCAGTGCCGAGGACATCGATCGCGCCGCCGTACTCGCCTATCGTCACCCGGTCGGTCCGCTGCGGCTGAGCGACATCGTCGGGCTCGATGTCCGGCTGGACATCGCGCGCACGCTGCAAGCCGCGCACGGCGACCGGTTTGCCCCGCCTGCTCTGCTGACCCGCATGGTCGCTGAAGGAAAGCTGGGCGCAAAATCGGGCCAGGGCTTTTTCGCCTGGCCCGCCTGAACCGATTTGAGAAGAGGAAGTCCCGAGATGTCCGCTGTACCGATGTTCTTTTCGCCGCTCGTGGATACGGCCGACCACCACCGTGCCTTGCGCGAAAGCGTGGGCAAGCTGGTGGGCAAGTACGGGCGTAAGTATTTCCAGGACATGGTCGCGAAAGGCACCCAGCCCGACGCACTGTGGAAGGAACTGGGCGAAGCCGGGTTCCTGGGCGTTCACATCCCCGAAGCGTACGGTGGCACGGGCGGCGGGCTGGCCGAACTGTACATCGTGATCGAGGAATGCGCGGCGCAGGGCTGCCCGATGCTGTCGCTGGTGATCGCATCGATCTGCGCGCCGATCATCGCCGGGTTCGGATCGAAAGACCTGAAGAACAAGTGGCTGCCGGGCCTTGCCAGCGGGACGCTGAAGATGGCGTTCGGCATTACCGAACCCGATGCCGGCTCAAACACCCACAAAGTATCCACGACCGCACACAGGACCGACAAGGGGTGGGTGCTCAACGGCGCGAAGTACTGGACGTCGGGCATCGATGAATCCGAAGCGGTGATGGTCGTTGCGCGCGATGGCGATATCCCGGTCGAGGAAGGGCGTTCGGCGCTGTCGCTGTTCGTCGTGCCGACCGATACACCGGGCATCACCCTGCAGCAGATCGACGCTGCGGTGCGGACCACCGAGCGCCAGTTTTTCGTGTTCTTCGACAATGTCGAACTCGCGCCCGAGGCGCTGGTGGGAGAGCGCGGCGCCGGGCTCAAGCAGGTGTTCGTCGGGTTGAACCCCGAACGCGTTTCCGCCGCCGCGATCAACAACGGCATCTCGCGCTTTGCGCTGGCACAGGCGGCACAATACGCGCGCGACCGCAGCGTGTGGAAAACGCCGATCGGCGCGCATCAGGGCGTCGCGCATCCGCTGGCCGAAGCCTACATCGGGGTGCAGGCTGCGCGCCTGCTGGCGGCCCGCGCTGCCGATCTTTACGATCAGGGCGAAGATGCGGCGGAAGCGGCCAACATGGCCAAGTTTTTGGCGGCCGAATCCTCGCTCAAGGCGCTGGACCAGGCGATCCAGGTCCACGGCGGCAACGGCTTGTCGTTCGAGTACGGATTGGCCGACTTGTGGTTCATCGCCCGACTGCACAAGACTGCGCCGGTCAGCCGCGAGATGATCCTGAATTACGTAGCGCAGCATAGTCTGGGCCTGCCCAAGAGCTACTGACCATGACCCCGCACCTCGTCGATCTTTTGCGGCACTTCGCTTCGGAAACGCCCGACGCGCGGTGCCTTGCGCACGAGGACGAGTTGTTGAGCTATGCGAACCTGCATCAGCGCAGCAGCCGGCTGGCCAATGCGCTCGCCGCTGAAGGCGTCGGGGCCGGTGACCGCGTGGCGATCCTCGATCGCACCGCAACGGCGACTTACGAACTGTTCTTCGCCTGCGCCAAGATCGGCGCTATCATGATGCCGCTGAACTGGCGGCTGTCGGCACCCGAAATCGCCGGCATCCTCGCCGATGGCACGCCGTCGCTGATGCTGGTCGCGCCCGACCTCGTGCCGCTGCTGCGCGATGCACCGGCGCTGCCCTGCCAGATCGAACTCGGCGCGGACTGGGCGGCGTGGCGCGATGCGGGGGGCGATACCGATCCCGCCGTGCCGCACGCGCCCGACGATGCGCTGTTGCTGCTATACACATCCGGGACCACCGGCGTGCCCAAAGGGGTCATGCTCACCCACGAGAGCCACGCCTACAACGGCCGCATCGCCGCCGAGGCGTGGGAATTCACTGCCGATAGCGTGAACCTTGTTGCCATGCCGCTGTTTCACATCGGGGGCATCGGTTACGGCATGATGGCGCTCAGCCAGGGCGGCCACACCGTGCTGATGCAGCAACCCGACGCCGCCGCGGTGATGGACCTGATCGCGCGCCATCGCGTGACGCATGCCTTCTTCGTCCCGACCGTGATCCAGCGCCTGGTAGACCATGCCGAGCAGGGCGGCGCGGCCCCGGCCGGCCTGGAACGCATGATCTACGGCGCCTCACCCATCGGCGAAAGTGTGCTCCGGCGCGCCATGGCGGCGTTCGGGTGCCGTTTCACCCACGCTTATGGCATGACCGAGACGAGCGGAACGGTAGTATCGCTGGCACCGCAGGATCACGACCCCGACGGGCCGCACCCCGAGCGCCTGCGCTCGTGCGGCAAACCCTTTCCGTGGGTGGACGTGATCATCGTCGATCCGGCTACGGGTGAGCGCGCTGCCGCAGGGAATGTCGGCGAAATCCGGATCAGGTCGGCGATGAACATGGCCGGGTACTGGCACAAGCCCGCCGAAACATCGGCGACGGTCGATCCCGGCGGCTGGCTGTGCACCGGGGATGCGGCCTGGCAGGACGCCGATGGCTATCTGTACATCCACGACCGGTACAAGGACATGATCGTGTCGGGCGGGGAGAACATCTATCCGGCCGAACTCGAAAACGTCCTGCTGGCCCATCCGCAGATCGCCGAAGTCGGCGTGATCGGCACACCGCACGCGCACTGGGGCGAAACACCCCGCGCGTATGTCGTCACCCGAAGCGGCGGTCAGTCGCCCAGCGAAGCAGACGTGATCGCGTTTACCCGCGAGCGGCTGGCGCGCTACAAATGCCCGACTTCGGTGGTGTTCGTTGCTGCCTTGCCGCGCAACGCATCGGGCAAGCTGCTCAAACGCGATTTGCGCCTGATCGACCAGTCGGGCGACGGCCCGGCTCAAACCGATGGATGAAGCGCGCATCATGACCGGTACGATCGATCCTGCCGCCTGCCTGCTGCGCGGCTTCGCGGTCGATTTCCTGACCGCACACAACGCTGCCGCCGCGCAACGGATCATGGATCCCGGCTATCGCCTGTCGATCGGCGGCCATCTGTTCGACGGGCGCGACGGTTCCTACCTTCCGGCCACGCTGGCCCAGCTGGAGCAGTTTCCGGGCCTGTGCGTCACCGTGCACGATGTCATCATCGGTGAAGACGCGATGGCGATGCGCTTTACCGAGCACGGCGTTTCGATCCGCTCGCCCGGCCATGCCGCCGCGTGGGGCGGCATTACGCTGTTCACCACCAGCGCGGGCCGACTTCGGCACGGCTGGGCGGAGGAAGACTACTTCGCGCGCAAGCGGCAGTTGAAGTCGGGCGTCTGCGATCAGGTTTTGCCGCCACATCAGGCCCCGTGGGATGAGCCGGCTCTGGCACCGGACGCCAGCACCGAAGCGGCCGCGCGTGCGTTTCTGGCGGTGCCCGGCTCCCTGCTGGAGCGACCCCATGTCGAGACGATCTGCGCGGGCGGCCCGGCGTTGGGCCAGCTGATCGTACCTTCCGCCCTGACGGTCAACATGCTGTTCACCGCCGGCAACCGCGCGGGCTTTCACGTCACGTGTCATGGCAGCTACGCAGGCGGATTTGCCGACGTCGATGCAGGCTTGACCGGGCGGGAGGTGACGTTGCCGATGGCCGGAATGATGACGCTTGATCCATCAGGCGACGTGACGCGCGTGCAGGTTTCCGCCGACCGGCTGGGCTTGCATCGCCATCTCCTCGACCAATCGCGACGCTGAGAGCGAGAGCACCATGGCCAAGATCATCGTCACTTGTGCGGTCACCGGCGGCGCCCACACCCCGACGATGTCCGATGCCCTGCCGGTGACACCGCAGGAGATCGCCGAACAGTCGATCGCGGCGGCCGAATCCGGGGCTGCCATCCTCCACCTCCACGCGCGCGATCCCGCCACGGGTGCACCCACCGGCGAACCGGCGGTCTATTCGCAGTTTCTGGGCGCGATCCGCCAGCGCACCGATGCCGTGGTCAACATCACCACCGGCGGCTCCGCAACGATGGCAGTGCAGGATCGGCTGAAAGCCGCCATGGCGTTCAAGCCGGAGATGTGTTCGCTCAACATGGGCAGCATGAACTTCGCGTTCTTCCCCGCAGCCGCGCGGATCGATCGCTGGAAGCATGATTGGGAACGCGATTATGTCGTCAATTCGGACGACTACATCTTCCGCAACACCTTCCGCGACATCGCCTTCATCATGGAAAGCCTGAGCGACGCGGGCACCCGGTTCGAACACGAATGCTATGATCTGAGCCACCTCTACAACCTGGCGCACTTCGTCGATCGCGGGTTGGTCAAGCCGCCGTTCTTCATCCAGATGATCTTCGGGATCCTCGGCGGTGTCGGCCCCGATCTTGAAAACCTGATGTTCATGAAATCGACCGCCGACCGGCTGTTCGGCCGCGACAGCTTCCAGTGGTCCGTGCTCGCCGCCGGACGCCACCAGATGCCGTTCCTGACGCAGGCCGCGCTGCTCGGCGGTCACGTGCGGGTGGGTCTGGAAGACAGCCTGTTCATCGAACGCGGCGTGCTCGCAACGTCCAACGCCCAGCAAGTTGCCAAGATCGTGCGCATCCTGCGGGAAATGGGCCATGAACCTGCCACCCCGGTCGAAGCGCGCGCAATGCTGAGGCTCAAGGGCGGCGATCGGGTGGAGTTCTAGGGCATGGCACGCACCATCATCGACTTGTCGATCTACCTCGAAAACGACGTGGTCTCGGACCCGCCGCCCTACCGGCCGAAAATCCACTACATCGACCACAAGACCTCGGTCCCCGAACTGACCCAGTTCTTCCCCGGGCTTGAGGCCGCCGACTTGCCCGATGGCGAGGCCTGGGCGATCGAGCGGATCGAGCTGATCACGCACAACGGCACGCACCTTGATGCACCCTACCACTTCGCCTCGACGATGAACCGTGGCGAACGTGCGATCACGATCGACGAGGTTCCGCTCGACTGGTGCCTGCAACCCGGCGTCAAGCTGGACTTCCGGCATTTTCCCGATGGTTACGTCGTCACCGCCGCCGACGTGGAGGCGGAACTGGCGCGCATCGGCCACACGTTGGCACCGCTCGAGATCGTCGTCGTCAACACCTCGGCCGGCTTGCGCTACGGCCATGACGACTACGTCACCGCCGGCTGCGGCATGGGCTACGAAGCGACGATGTACCTGCTCGAACGCGGCGTGAGGCTGACTGGCACCGACGGCTGGAGCTGGGACGCACCGTTTGTCCACACCAAGGAACGCTATGAGGCGACGGGCAACGCGGGCCTGATCTGGGAAGGCCACAAGGCCGGCCGCGACATCGGCTACTGCCACCTCGAAAAGCTGCACAATCTCGAGGCCTTGCCCCCCAGCGGCTTCACGATATCCTGTTTCCCCGTCAAAATTCGCGATGCCTCGGCGGGTTGGACCCGCGCCGTCGCGATCCTGAACATGCTCGACCAACGCGGCGATACCGATTGCACGCTTCCTGACGCCGCGCGCGTTCACCATGACGGCCTGGCCGAAGATGGGCCTGGCCCCGGCCAGGAACAGAACAATATCGTGTTAAAACAGAATACTGATGGTCCAGCTAAGTAGTCTGCTGAGTGGCACTTTAAAGCGTTGTGATGGGGAAGTTGGTAAACGGGCCGCAGACCACCATCGACACGGGCAGCCCGCACATGAAAATTGAAAAGATCGACACCGAGGATGCGACCCCGATCCTGGGGCCAATAGCGCACGGCGACGACGATACGCTGGCGGCGATCGAGCGCGCGTTCGCGGTGATCGAATTCGATCTTGCGGGCACCATCCTGCGCGCCAACGCCAATTTTCTGAATGCGCTGGGCTACGAAGCGCAGGAACTGGTCGGCAAGAGCCACCGCTTGTTCTGCACCAAGGCTTTTGCCGCGTCGGCCGGCTACCACCAGTTCTGGCAGCAGTTGGGCGAAGGCCGCAACCAGCAGGGTGAATTCTGCCGACTGCGCAAGGACGGCAGCGAAATCTGGCTTCAGGCCAGCTACAACCCGGTGCTCGACGAGGCGGGCAACCCCGTCAAGATCGTCAAGGTGGCGATGGATGTCACCCAGCGCCAGATCGAAGCGCTGGCCGCGATCGGCAAGATCGATGCGGTCGAGAAGTCGCAGGCTGTGGTCGAATTCGACCTGTCGGGCCGGATCGTGGCGGCCAACGCGCTGTTCCTTGAGATGAAGGGCATCGAGCCCGGCACCGAGCACACCATGACGCACAAGGACTTGTGCGATCGGGCTTATGCCGAGTGCGATGACTACACCGCATTCTGGAGCACGCTGACCAAGGGCAACTTCGTCTCGGGCGTGTTCAAGCGGCGCGCGACCGACGGGCGCGAAGTGTGGATCCGCGCGGTCTACAGCCCGATCCTCGATCTCAACGGCAAGCCGCGCCGGATCGTGCAGTTCGCACACGACATCACCGACCAGCGGCGCATCGATGCCGAACACGAAGGCAAGGTCCGCGCGATCGACCGGGCGCAGGCGATCATCGAGTTCGATCTTGCGGGCAACGTGCTGGCTGCGAACCCGAATTTCCTCAACCTGACGGGCTACACCTTCGATGAGGTGATCGGGCGCCACCACCGCATCTTCTGCGACCCGGCAACCACGCAAGGCGAAGCCTACCTGGCGTTCTGGGACAAGCTGGCGCGCGGCGAATTCGATGCCGGCGAATACAAGCGGCTGCGCAAGGATGGCCACGAAGTGTGGATCCAGGCGAGTTACAACCCGATCTTCGACGCCAACGGCAAGCCGGTGAAGGTGGTCAAATTCGCTACCGACGTGACTTGCGAAAAGGTCCGCAACAACGAATTCGTCGCCAAGGTCGATGCCATCGGCCGCAGCCTTGCCGTGATCGAGTTCGATCTTGACGGCAAGGTGGTCAGCGCCAACGACAATTTTCTGCGCACCCTGGGCTATTCGCTGCGCGAGATCATCGGGCAGCACCATTCGATGTTCTGTTCGCCCGACTATATCCGCAGCCAGGACTACCGCGACTTCTGGCTGAAACTGAACGCCGGTGAATTTCACGCCGGGCGCTTCCACCGGGTGGGCAAGTACGATCGCGATATCTGGATCCAGGCGACCTACAATCCCATCATGGACCTGCAGGGCCAGCCCAGCCGGATCGTCAAATATGCCTTCGACGTCACCGAACAGGTCAAGATGGAGCAGGCGATCACCCAGCGCGCGGCACAGATGGACGGACTTTCGGACCGGCTGTCGCATTCCATCCACGAGATCACCGCATCGACCGGGCTGGCGCGCAGCCTGTCGTTGCAGACCAAGGTCAATGCCGAACAGGGCCAGGAAACGCTCGGCGCCGCCATCGAAGCGATCGAACTGATCCAGAAATCGGCCGCCGCAATCGCCGAGATCGTGCGGATCATCAGCGAGATTTCGGGCCAGACCAACCTGCTGGCCTTCAATGCCGAAATCGAGGCCGCCCGCGCCGGTGAACACGGCGTGGGCTTCTCGGTGGTCGCGGGCGAAGTGCGCAAGCTGGCCGAGCGCAGTTCGACCGCGGCGCGCGACATTTCGCGGCTGATCGAGGAATCGAACACGCGGGTCGTCGAAGGCACGGGGCGTTCGCGCCATGCCCGCGATGCCTTCGCGCACATCGTCACCAGTGTCCACCAGACCAGCGATGCGATCGAGGCGATCAATGGTCTCGCCGCCGCGCAGGAAGTGGTCTCGGGCGAAGTGGTCGATCTGGTCTCGCAACTCGTGGCCGCGACCAAAGGCAATGCTTGAGGCAGCGGACGGCGATACCCCGTTCGGGACCGACGAAGCCCCGACGATGAACGCCGATGCCACCGACCCGGCGCGCGGCCTGTTCGGCCTGATCCGCCTCGCGGGGCTGTGTGTCGCCATCCCGGCCATCGCGATCCGCGAGGTGGTGCCCTGCCCCGCCACGCTCGATCGCTTCCCGGCCACGCGGCCCGACGTGGTCGGCGCGATCGACTTGCGCGGGCAACTGATCCCGGTGCTCGACCTGACCCGCGCGCTGGCCGCCAGCACGGCGGTTACCGTTGACGCGGCAGCACCGATTGCGGTGATCCTGCGGCACGAGGGCAAGGTGTTCGGCGTGCTGGCCGAAGGAATCGAAGGCGTCAGCCTGATCGATGACAGCGCGATCGGCGCGCTTTCGATCGGCGCGGCATTATCCTGCGAGAACACGACCGCGCGCCCGCTGGTGTCGTCCACCTTCCATCAGGGCGATCGGCGCGGGATGCTGCTCGGTCTCGACGCGGTCTGTGGCCTGCCCGGCTTGCCGCGTTCTGACGATCGGGCGGGGCAGCATAACCGCGCGCGAATGGTCGATGAACCCACGCTGGTGTTCACGCTGAACGACTTGCGCTGCGCCTTGCCGACCGGCTGCGTCGACGCCACGCTGCCGTGGCAGGACCTGGTCCCGGCGCCGGTCGAGGATTCGCTGTGGATCGCCATGCTGCCCTACAAGGGCGCCGATATCCCGGTGGTCGATACCGTGGCGCTGCTCGGCCACGGCGCGATGGAACCGGGCCGGCGTCGCGGCGCCGCGATTGTCCTGCGGACCACACCACCGCAAGCGTCTGAATCCACCGGTGCTGGCCCCGGATTCGGCTTGGTCGCGCTGCTGATCGATTCGGTCGACGATATCGTGCGTTTCGATGCCGACGCGGTCACGCTGCTGCCACAAGGCACGCCGGGCACCCGGTTTGCGCGCGGCCTGGTCCAGCGCGGCGAAGGTTCGTGTTTGCTGCTCGACGCCGAGCGGCTCAAGCAGGATGCACGGCTTTGCCAGCTCGGAACGATCGAGCAAAGACCCGGTACCGGCGCCAGCAAAGGTGCCTTGAGCGCGGCAAGCGTCAGCGCGCAATGCACCAAGGTTACGACAACCGCCGAGCCTGCCGAGGGCGCTGAGGGTGCGGACGCGCGCAAACCCTATCTTGTGTTCGGGCTGGGCGATTGCGATTTTTCGGTGCCGCTCGACATCGTCGACGAGATACTGCCCGCCTCGCTCGATGTCGTCCCGCTGCCCGATGGCGGCACGGGCATGATCGGCCTGTTTTCGCGCCGCGGGCTAGCGGTTCCGCTGATCGACCTGGGCAGCCATCTGCACATTCCCGGCGCGGCCGAAGGTCGTTTCGTCGTGGTCGCACGGTTCATGCGCGGTGCCGAGATCTTGCGCGCGGGATTTCGCGTCGATGCGCTGCGCTCGGTCGAACGCGCGGTAGTGCAGCGGCTCAAGCCGTTGTCGCGTGACAAGGCGGATCGCCGCACTCCGCACAACATGATGGAACGCACGATCCGGATCGACAATGGCAGCACTTGCTGCGTGCTCGATCTGGCGGAGATGGCACATGCTCTCGTCCTCAGCGGTCATGCCTGACGCGGCTGTCCGTCCGCCGCCAATGCCCGCCCGGATCAACATCGCCATCGCGTGCTCGCCATGTGGGCCTGCGCCGGGCTGGCCAGCAATCGCCGGACGACACCGACGCCCTCAGGGCGTACTGCACCGGCGCCCTCAGGGTTTGATCCCGTAGCGCTGGTAGAAGTGATCGATGTCGGGGAAAACGGTGCGGGCCGCGCTTTCCTCGATCGCGGCCCTGCCCTTGTCGCCCAGCGCGGTGTGCACGATCCCCGACATGAACAGCGAACTGGACTGTTCGGGCGACGAGGCGAGCGCGGCTTCGTAATCGGCGCGTGCGAGATCGAGTTGGCCGGCCCGGAAATGGACCATGGCCCGGCTGTCGAGATAGGCGGCGGGATTGGAGGCGAGCTCGATGGCGCGGTTGCAATCGGACAAGGCAGCATCGAGGTGGCTGTTGCGAAGTCCTTCGTACCAGCAGCGGGCGTTGCGCAGTTCGGCCGAACTGCCCCGCTTTTCAAGCGCGCCGTCCAGCAGCGCGATCGCATCGTCATGGCGGTTGCCGGTTTCCAGCACGTCGATCCGCATCAGGAACGCGGACAGGCCATCGTCGGTGGTGACGTCCGGATCGGACTTAAGCAGCGCGAGGCCGTCGTCGGTCTTGCCGGCATCGGCCAGTTCGATGGCCAGCCGATTGCGGGCCTCGTCATTGCCCTGCTCCAGATCGTACGCGGCTTGCGCATCCTTGAGCGCGCCGGGATGATCGCCGCGCTCGGCCCGCAGCCGGGACCGGGCGAGATAGCGCGCGGCCGATGCGTCGATCGCGATGGCCTTGCCATAGTCCGTTTCGGCCCTGGCCCGATCGAACAGCCGTTCCTCGAACCACGCGCGATCGGCCAGGCGGCCGGCATCGTCGGGCTTTTCGGCGACGCGCTGGTCGAACACCGCGCGCACCCGGGCCAGCGCAGCGGACGTGCGCATGCGCGACACGTCGTCCCAGTGTTGGGGATAGCTGCGGGCCAGATCGACGTGGGTCGTCTTGCCCATCGCATCGGCGATGGTCCTGCCGGTCGTGCTGATGCTGTCGGGCGGGATTTCAACGCCGCTCTCGCGCGTGGTGATCTCCTCGACCAGTTGCGCACCGCCGAATTGGACCGAGCGCTGCCAATCGACGGCGGGGAGCGTGAACCGCGCGGGCTCGTTGCCGGACACCGTCATGCCCTTGCCGCCATCGGGCAGCAGGGTGACGATATGACTGTGCGCCGTCCACGGCTGGTCGATCACGGCGGGAATCGACCGCCAGCTCGCCCGGTCGCGCGCCGCATCGAACACCACGCGCAAGGTCGGCGCCACCGCCAAGCCATAATGGCCGTCGCGATATTTCCAATCCGGGTAGGCTACGCCATCGACGGCCAGCGTCCACACCGCCAGAACGGGGTCGTAGGTCGCTTGCGGTTTGGCGATCGTGTCGCTGCCGGTCCAGGCTTTCGCGGCCTTCTCGGCAAAGGCGGTCAGCTTTTCGTCGTAATCCGCGCCCGGTTCCACCCGGTTGGAAACGCCATAAAGCCCGGCATAGCGCAGCGTCATGCGGAACGGCGCGGGCAAGTGCGGCCCGCTGGTCATGTCGTAGGCGACGTCGATGTCGAGGTCGGGCCGGGCATGCGCACGGCGCGGCAGATCCACCAGCCTGCCTTCCGGCGCGAACACCGGCAACACCGTACCAAATCGTGGCACGTCGTGGATGTCGGCCAGCCGCGAACCCAGCGAGGTGCCGTCGAGCCAGTAGCTTTCGCCACCCACGCGCGCGCGGACGATCACATGGTCGAATGCCATGGCGGCGGGGACGGACTGTGCGACCGCGTCACCGCGTTTCGAATTCGCGAGCACCGGCTCGGCCGCGATCCCCAGCCGGTCGAGAATGGCCAGCAGCAGGCGCGACTTGGCCTTGCAATCGCCATACCGCTTGGCCCAGGTATCCGCCGGCGCCTGCGGCACGTAGTTGCCGGTGCCGAGCGCGATCAGCTGATACCGCACATCGTCCTGCACGAGACGGAGCGCATCGGCCATCCGCTGCAACGGATCGGTCGACCGGGCGGCGATGGCGTCCACTTTGGCCGCGAGGTCCGATCCTGGCGCGATCGTTCCCTTGACCCCGTAAAGCGGCGCCATCGCCTTGGCGACAGCGCCCCAATCGGCAAAGCTTGAAAAGATGATCATCGGCACCGGACCAAACCGCGACGGGCTGTTCTTGGGCATTTCGGGCAGCTTGGGCGTGGGCAGGGACACCACCAGCTCGGTCCATTTCGCGTCGATGGGGTGCGGCACCGCGGTGATGCCCGGCAGCATCGCCTTCCACTGGATCGCGCGGTCGGTGGGCCAGACCAGCCGCGCGCGGCCATAACCGATCTGCACCGGCGCAGGCAGCAGCAGCAGCCCGTCCTGCACGTTGCCGCCCAGCGTCTCGTCGCGTTCCGACAGGCTGAACACCATGCGCAGCACATCGCCCACCTGCAGGCCCTCGATATGCTTGACCGCAGTCAGCTGGCCATCGACGACCAGTTGCTCGAGGCTGGCTTCCCGGCGCAGCACGGTAAAGCCTTCGCCGCCCTTGAGCACATCGATCGCCTGTCCGCCGCGCAGGATCTCGATGCGGTGGAACGTGAGGTCGGCGTGGCTGGGCTGCCAGTTCATCGACAACGTCCCCATCCGGGCCAGCTGCTCGGGGCTGGATACCCTGGTCTCGCTGTCGAAATAGGCGGTGACGGTGTCGCCATCGACCCGCACCTGCTCATCGAACCGGGGAACGGCAATGGCCGCACCCGTCACGGTTCCGGCAGCCTGCGGCGGCGGCGGCGTGATCCAGGTGGGCTCGGGACCGGTCAGCAGCTTGTCGCCTGCGCGAGCCGGGCCGGAAACCAGCACCGCCAGCGCAACCGAACCCAACAGCAGTTTCTTCAATGCACAGCCCCCCGCCGAGCAGACAAGCTCGATACTTGCACAGGCATAACCTGTGGGAACGCAAATACTATGCGGTTTTGGTCAATGGCTGGAATCGGTCGGGATTTCCCGGTCGGCTTGCTTGCCTCGCATTACGCCCTGCCCCCAATGCCTTCTTCGGACCGAAGCGCCCACATGACCCTGACAGTGGCCGCCAGAGGCTCGATCGGCGGCGCGACGGCAATCGCACCCCGACCGACGTTGCGCCAGCGCAGGCATTACAGATGTCCATCGCTGCGAAATGACGATGCCGCCCTTCAGAGATCATCCGGGGATTGACGGGCACATCGGTGTTGCCGCAGTCGCATGACAACATCATCGCCCACAGAAACGAAATGAGTCCCACCATGACCGCGTCAGTCACCATGCCGGATCCGCGAGACCAGTTTGCCCATTGCGTCCAGGTGCTTGGCGGTGTCACTGCGTCGTCGCGCCGCCTCGGCATCGACGAACGGGCGATCCGGCGGTTTATCAACGGCGAGCGGCCCGTCGGCCAAGGTCTTCTGGACGACACCGCAAAAGCGCTGCGCGTCCTTATCGCTGAGGCAACAGCGGCGGAAGGACAGATCGCTGCGGCTTCTGGCTCTTAGCCGAACGACCCGCAAATAACGAGGCCGGCGAGATCGGCGATGCCGCCGTTCACGCCTGCCCTTCATGCGGCGCGACCCAATCGTTCAGGTCCGGCGCTTGTCCCATCAGCGCAAGGCCGTGGGCAATCGAGGTCAGCTCGTTGCCGCTGGCGATCCGGCTTTGTCCAAAACGCCGTTCGAACAGCTGGCGTACGGCAGGGATCATCGAAGAACCGCCGGTCAGGAACACATGATCGATCTGGCTGGCCTGCAATCCGGCGCTGGCAAGCGCCCCGTCGAGGGTTTCGCCGATCCGCTCCAGGTCCGGCGCGATCCAGCGTTCGAAATCGCTCCGGCTCACCTCGGCATCTATCACCAGACCCGGGCCGTCAAACCGGAATCGGCCATGGGTTTCGCTTGAAAGGGTGCGCTTCAACTGCCCCACAGTTTCATACAGCGCATAGCCGAGTTCGTTTTCAACCACCGAGATCATGCGCGCGATCGCGGCGGGATCGGACGCACTGCGCTGCAGCCGCGCCAGTTCCTCAAGCGTCCGCCGGTTGCGCATCAGGGCCAGCCGCGACCAATCGCTGAAATCGCTGAAATGCCCGGCCGGAATATCCAGCACTTTGCCAAAGGAATTGTAAGTGCCGCCCTTGCCCAGCAGCGGCAGCACCAGCTGATCCATGATCCGCGCATCGAACCTGTCACCTGCGATGCCGATGCCCGCCGAGCCCAGTGGAACACACCGCTGCGCCTCGCCCGGCGGGCCGACGCGTACGATCGAAAAATCGCTGGTGCCGCCGCCGAAATCCGCCACAAGCAGCGTGGCCGGATCCGACAGGCCGGCGGCGAAACCATAAGCCGCGCCCAATGGCTCGTAAACGTAGTGGATCTCTCGCCCGAGCAACGCAAACATCGCGTCATAGCGCGCGCGGGCCAAGGCCGGATCTGGCCGCGCGCCAACATAGCGCACGGGCCGCCCCACCACGATGCGCTCGGGCAAATCGCGCAACGGCTCGCCGCCGTGCGCCAGCATATGCTTCAGGAAGACTTGTCCCAGTTCCTCGAAGCGCAACCGCTTCTCGAACAAGTTGGCATGCTGGAACGTGGCGCGCGCCGCCACGGACTTGAAGGATTGCAGGAAACGCGACCCTTGCGGAAAATCCAGAAACTCGGCGATGGCCCAGGGCCCGGCTTCATGGGCCAAGCCACCACGAACAGACTCGTCCTGCCAGAAGCACAAGGCCGACCGGAAGACCGAGCTGGCGCCATCGGGCGCGTCGAATTCGACAAGTTCCGCATCCCCGGCGCCTGATGTCCGGGCGATGACCGAATTGGTGGTGCCAAAGTCGATGCCGACAGCACGGACGGGCGGCGTGCTGGCGGGCATGGGGTGGTGTCCTTATGGGAATCAGAAGCGGTCGGCGCCTATGCCAGCGTGAGCATGATCCCGCAATTGATACGACCGGTCCTGCCGGCGAAGCACGCCAGCTTACGCTCCAAAGGCCAGCGTTCCGACGTCCACAATCGCGCCACCGCCGTCGGCCACCACCACCGACCCGGTCATGAACGCACTGTCGGCCGAACCCAGGAAGGCGACGATCGACGCGATCTCGTCGGGCTGCGCGATGCGGCGCAAGGGATAGACCTTGACCATCTCGGCAATCATCTCGTCGAGACTGATGCCCTTTGCTGCAGCGAATTCGCCGATGGCGCGTTCGGCCATTTCAGTCCGCACCCAGCCGGGGCAGAGGGCGTTGCAGCGAATGTTTTCCGGCCCGTAGTCATAGGCGAGCGAGCGGTTCAGGCCGAGCAAGGCGGCCTTGCTGGTCAGGTATGCGACATAGTGTGGTGCGCCCGACAGCGCGGCCACCGAGGCGACAAGCACGATCGATCCGCCGCCGCGCTTGCGCATTGCGGGCACACACGCCCGCGCGGCAAGCATCGATCCATCGAGGTTGACTGAAAGCGTGCGCTGCCATTGGTCGATCGGGACATTTTCGACCGACCCGAACACTTCGATCCCGGCGTTGGCGACCAGAATGTCGAGTCCGCCGAACGTTGCGACTGCCGCCTTGACCGCCCGCACGAGATCGGGCTCTGACGATGTATCTCCGATCACCGCGAGCCCGCCGCACTCTGCCGCCACCGCCTCGAGTGGCTCGGCACGCCGCCCGACGAGCACAACCTTCCCGCCCTCGGCCGCGATCCTGCGTGCCGCCGCCGCGCCGATGCCTGTCCCGCCGCCGGTGATCAACGCAACCTTGTTCGTGAACCGCCGGGACGTCGTCATCCGATGACCTTTTTAGCTTGCGTGAACAGGATCGCCGACCGCGCAAGGTCGATGAACTTGGCCTCGTCCTGCGCGAGTTCGGCCTGTGCCGCGGCAGCGGCGGGATCGAGATTGCCGCGTTCGAGCGCCTCGAAGCTTTCGAAGCCGATCTCGGCCACGCCATCGAACGGCGCCTGCAGTCCGCGCATCGCCTGCATCGCAACGGCGGCTTCGGGGGCAATCGCATGGTGCTGCACATAGCGGATCACGCCGATCGCTGGCGCAACCCGCTTGACCAGATCGGCGTGCGGACCGTTCCAGTAAGCGCTGAATTCTTCCAGGCTGAGTCCCGGCTTGCGGTGCAGGCAATAGTGGATCGTGATCATCGCGGACGCTCCCCGTTTCAGCTTGCGGTGATGCCGCCATCGACGAGGTGCGCCGATCCGGTGACCGATCGCGCATCGCTGCTCAGCAGGAACGCGGTCATCGCCGCCACGTCTTCGGGGCTGGCGCAGTGGCCGGTGGCATGGCGGGCATCGAGTTCGGTCCAGATCGCCGGGTCCTTCAATTCGGCCAGCGTCAGCGGCGTCTGCACATACGTCGGGCAGACCGCGTTGCAGCGGATGTTCTGCGCACCGTATTCCAGCGCGACGGTCTTGGTCAGGCCGATGACCGCGTGCTTGGCCGCGACATAGGCGGCAGTGCCGGCCTGTCCGATCAATCCGCAGATCGACGACATGTTGACGATCGCTCCGCCCCCGCCCGCCGCCAGCAACGGCAGCTCCGCGCGCAGCGAATGGAACACGCCGGTCAGGTTGATCGCCAGGGTCCGATCCCACCAGTCGAGCGGGTAGTCCGCCGTCGGGATGAACGGGCCGCCGATCCCGGCGTTGTTCACCGCACCATCGAGCCGGCCATGATCCGCAATGACCCGGCCGAACGCCTCGACCATTCCGGCCGCATCGGTCACATCCGCCCGATAGGCCCTGGCCGACCCCGCCTCGCTTGCGACCCGCTCGGCTGCGGCAAGGTCGATGTCCATCACCGCCACCAGCGCGCCTTCGCCGGCGAGGCGCTTGACGATGGCCTCACCCAGCCCGGAACCGCCGCCCGTGACCGAAATGACCTTGCCCGAAAATCGCATGGGGATGCTCCGCTAGTTGGACAGGGTCATGCCGCCATCGACGACAAGCTGGCTGCCGGTGATGAACCGCGCCTCGTCCGACAGCAGGAACAGCACGGCGTGCGCGATGTCATCGGGTTCCTGGAACTTGCCCAGCGGGATCTGGTCGAGAAACACCTGCTCGGCCGCAGGCAGCCCCATGCTGGTTTCGCGACCGACCCGATCGATGATGGTGTTCATCATCTCCGTCCTGACCTGACCCGGATGGACCGAGTTGCAGCGGATGCCATACCCGCGCGAGGCGCAGTGCATCGCCACCGACCGCGTGAGGTGCGCAATCGTTGCCTTGCTCGCACCATAGGCGATGACGAATGCCGCCGGGATCAGCGCGGCGATCGACGACAGATTGACGATCGCGCCCGGCCCGCTGCGCGCCATCAATGGCAGGGCATGCTTGCAGCCCAGCACCGTGCCATCGACGTTGACCGCAAAGATGCGGTGCAGGTCGTCCAGCTCGATGCCTTCGATATCTTCTGCGCCGGTGCTGGCGGCGATGCCGGCATTGTTGACCAGCCCGTCGAGCCCGCCCAGTTCCTGTTCGGCCCACGACATGGCCTGTTGCCACTCCCGCTCCGACGTCACGTCGAGATGGAGATAGCTGCCGCCGGTTTGCGCCGCCAGCGAACGGCCAACGACATCGCGCACGTCGGCAACGATCACATGCGCGCCTTCCTGCGCCAGACGGCGGACAAATGCCGCGCCAAGGCCCGCCGCACCGCCGGTGACGAGAATGCGCTTGCCGTCGACCCGGCCTGCCATCAGATCAGCACCGAGGTCTGGCCCAGCACGCCTTCGCTGACCAGCTCACCGCGCATCCGCTCGACCCCGACGACGGTGGTGGCAGGCTGGAAACCGACCGCGCGCTGGCGTCCCAGCAACAGCGTATCGATCGTCACGGCCCCGATCGCGCCGGTCATCACATAACCCGTCACGCCCCAGGTGGCGGTAGAGCGCGCCACCAGCGTGCCCCGGCCGTGGCAGGTGAACACCACGCGGTGCTGCGAATAGTCCTCGCGCGGCATATCGCCTTGCGGCGCGATCTCCATCGCCCAGGCATTGGTCGCCGCTTCCTGTTCGGCGGCCGACAGATGCGCGTACTTTTCGGCGAATTCCTGCATCTTGGGCACGAGCATGCCCATCAGCCCCTGATTGAGGAAGGTGACCATGGTCGAACAGTTCTGCACACGGGCGTCGTGTTCGTAGAACAGCGATTCACCGCCGCCGCTCCACGGCAGCGCGGTCAGCACCTGATGCATCCCGGGCACCGCGACCGGGAAGTGAGCGCCGGCGGGCCAGGGCTCCAGATTGCCGTGGACCAGGCGCAACTGCGGTTGGCAGCACATGCGCATGAAGCTGAGCGTCGATGCGGCAGACGGTACGCCGTGCAGCGTGTAAAGGATGTCGATGCTGTCGATGCCCGGCTTTTCGAGCACGGTTTCCGCAGCCAGCAATCCCGATACCCACATCGACGATGTCGCCGGGGCCAGCACCAGTCCCTTGTCTTCAAACGCCAGGCCATACGTATCGCGCAGCAGGATCTTCCAGTCCTGCTCGCCGGTCGCGTCGAGATAATGGCAGCCGGTCGCCAGCGCCGCCTTGACCACCGGCTCGCCATATTGCGCGTAAGGTCCGACAAGGTTGTGCACGACCTTGCGGCCACGGAACAGCTCGGTCAGCGCGGCTTCGTCGTGCGCCACCTCGACCACTTCATAGCGGGCGTTGCGCAGTTCGGGCTGCTCGGCAATGCGCCGTTCCAGCTTCGCCTTGTCACGGCCCGCAGCGATGAACGGGATGCCGCGCTCGGCCAGCTTCCACATCACATGCTCGCCGGTGTAGCCGCTGGCCCCGTACAGGACGACTTGCGGATCGGTCATGGTCTGGCTCCTTCGATGGTGTGGACGGGCGCGGCCCGGTCCTGGAACATTGCGATGAGAAACCGCTCCTGCGGCTTTTCCGACGCGGTCTTGGGGATGGCCGGCACGACCTGGACGTATGTCGGCACCGCGTTGGGTTCGAGCCGGCTGGCGGCCCAGCCAAGCAGCTCGGCCGGGTCGATCGGCGAGGCCAGCACGGCGGCGGCCACGATATCCTTTTCGCCCGGCGCACCATTGGCGGCAGGGACGCCGTAGACGAAAATGTCGTCCACTGCGGGATGCTCGGCCAGCACGCGCTCGACATGCGCAGGGTTCACGAACTCGCCATTGCGCCGCAATCCGCCGCCCTTGCGATACTGGTAGAAGATCCAGCCATCGGCATCGCGGTGCACGATATCGCCCGAGCGCAGCCAGCCATCGACGACCTTGGCCGCCGAAGCTGAGGGATTGTTGTGATACGAAACCGGCGGAAACGGTGCGTCGCTCAGGCGGAACAGCAGTTCGCCGGGTTCGCCGGGCGCTACCTCGACGTCATCAGCGTCAACGACCTTGACCTCCAGCCCCGGCGCCGGGCGACCACAGCTTCCGACCGGCCCTTCGCCGACGCGCTTGATCGTCATGCCGCCTTCCATCGCGCCGTAGAACTCGAACACAGCAACGCCAAAGCGCCGCTCGAACGCTTCCCAGATCGCGGCGGGCATTCCGGCCGAAATGACAAGGCGCACCGGGTTCTCGGCATCGTCCGGCTTGGGCGGTTCGGCGTAAATCGCGGTGACCATGCCGCCCAGCAGCGAGAACGTGGTGCAGCCGTGCGCGCGGATCACCTCCCACAGTCGCGATTTGGTGAAGCGGCGGCTGAACACCACGCGCAGCCCCATCTTGAGCGACGGCGCGAGCGTCACGAACTGCGCATTGCCATGCGTCAGCGACAGCCCGGTGTAGGGCCGGTCGTCCGGACGATAGCCGAACACCGCCTCGCCATGGTTCGATACTGCGCCAAACCGCGCGTGCGGCACGACGATGCCCTTGGGATCGCCGGTCGTGCCCGATGTGTACATCAACTGCATCGGCTCGGCTTCGCTAGCGACCGTCACCGGCAGCAGCGGATCGGGCAACGGGGCCGCAAGCCAGTCTCCCAGCGCGTAAGCCGGGCGCGGCAGGGCGCGATCCCCCAGCTCGCCGATCAGCGCGATCCATTCGACCTCGGGGCATTCGGGCAAGGCTTCGGCCAGCCCTTCTCTGGAATAGCCCGCGCAGATCACGCCGCGACATCCGCTGTCGCGCAGCATGTAGGCCAGCTTTGCGCCACGCGTGCGCGGGTCGATCGGCACGAACACGGTGCCCAGGATGGCCGAGGCGACCATCAGTTCGACGAACTCGGGATGGTTCTGGATCAGCAGGGCAAAGCGATCGCCCTGGGCCATGCCAAGGCCGCGAAGGCCGTTGGCCAGCCGCTGGCCGTTTTCCCACAGCTGCCGGTAGGTCAGCGTCTCGACCTCGCCTTCGTGCTCGAACGTCAGCACGTCGTGGTCGGGCTGGCTCGCGGCGCGGTCCGCCACGAGATTGGCAACGATCAGGAGGTTGGCCTGTGACATGACGGTTACCGCTTGAGGATGGTGACGCACAGCGCCGCGACATCGCCGTTGATGTAGCCCCCGCCGTTCTCCGCCACGCCGATGCGGGGATCGCCCGGCACCTGCCGCGCCTCGCAGCGGCGATGAAGCTGCTCGTAAAGCTCGACGACCTGCGCGATGCCCGTCGCGCCGATGGGGTGCCCCTTGCGCAGCAGCCCGCCCGACGGGTTGACGATTGTGCGCCCTTCCCCGCCAAGCGCGGTCATGCCGCTCTCGATGAAGCGGCCGCCTTCGCCCGTGGCGCACAGCCCGAGATATTCGGTATGGAGGATTTCCGAGGACGCGGAGGCATCGTGCAGTTCGACCACGTCGATGTCCCGCGGGCCAATCCCGGCATCGGCATAGGCGCGGGCGATCGTCTCGTGGAACACCAGCGATTCCTCGCCTTCGGGATAATCCCAGCTGGTCTGGAGGTTCGAGGCGACGATCCGCACCGGATCGGTGATCCCCAGTTCGCGCGCCTTCTTTTCGCTGACAAGGACCACCGCCGCCGCACCGTCACCGATCGGCGAGCACATCGGCAGGGTGAGCGGCCAGACGATCTCGCGTGCGGCCAGCACTTGCTCCACGCTCACGATGTCGCGGAATTGCGCGCGCGGATTGAGCGCACCGTGGCGCGAATTCTTGGCCGGCACCGCCGCCAGCTGCTCGCGGGTGGTGCCGTATTTCTGCATGTGCGCGATCGCCTCGGTCGCGTAGATGTCCATGAACAGCGATCGGCTGGCCGCCGTCGCCGGATCGGGCTTCAGCCCCACCGCCGCCATCTTGCGATCGATCAGCGCGGCCAGGCCGTCCATGTTGCCGACATCGACCGCGCCGGTGAACACCGAGAACGTCCGCGCCTTGTCGGCGTGGACCAGCTTCTCGTAACCCACCGCCAGCACCACGTCGTACAGCCCTGCGCTGACCATCGCCGCCGCCTGATTGAGCGCGGTCGAGGCCGTGGCGCAGGCGTTCTCGATATTGATGACCGGGATGCGCCCCATGCCCATCGCGCGCAGCACCACTTCACCCGGCACGCAGACCTGCCCGGTGATCGTGCCCGCCGCAGCGTTACCCATATAGGCCGCCTCGATCGCGCCCGGCTCAAGCCCGGCATCGGACAGTGCGGCGCGGATAGCTTCACCGGCCAGATCGCTCAAGGCACGGTCGGGGAACTTGCCGAAAGCGGTCATCCCGCCCCCGGCAATGATGGCATTCATCTTCATCGGTCAGGTTCCTAGAGGAGATCGGGATCCATCATCTGGTAGCCGCCCTTGATCGACAGGATCTCGTTGCAGCCGTCCTCGATCATCGAAGCACGGGCATCGCGCAGGATCTTCTCGATCGGGTATTCGCGGGTGTTGCCGTTGCCGCCGAGCATCTGCAGCGCATCGGACGCCACCTCGAACGCGGTCTGCGTGGCGGTAACCTTGGTTGCCATCGCCGACTGGAGCGACGGCATCGGCGCGGTCATGTTGTACATCGCCACCCGGCGTACCAGCGCGCGCGATGCCTCGACCTTGCGGTACATATGAAACAATCGCTGGGCGACCGACTGGTGGCGATAGATCGGGACGCCGCCCTGCTTGCGTTCATGCGCGTACTTCCACGCAATCTCGAACGAGGCGCGCGCCGATCCGGTCCAGATCGCGCCCATCTGCCCGTTGGCCTCGCAATGGATCGCATAGACCGCACGCTGGAATTCATCGGGCCCGGCGATGATGTGGTCGGCGGACAATTCGACATTGTCGAAGAAAATCTCGCCCTGCGGCAAGGGACGCTGGCCCAGCTTGTCGATGAACTTGCCACGACTGATGCCCTTGGCGTTCATCGGCACGATCATCACCACGCCGTTTTCGGGGTCGGGACCGTTGCCGCGATCCGCCGCCGCATACAGCACGCAGACGTCCGCGATCGGGCCGTTGGAGACCCAGGCGGATTTCTGGCCGTTGATGATGACCTTGTCGCCCACGATCTTCGCGACGCAGTTGGGACGCCCGTACTGGCCTTGCGGATGGAAGATCTGCTTCGACGGATCGAGCGAGTCCGATCCATGGTCGGGCTCGGTGATGGCCCAGCAGCCGATCAGGTCGACCGGGTAGCGTTGCAGCAGATATTCCTTGCCGAACATCAGCGCCAGCAACGGCGGTAACTGGCACGCGCCGATGGTGACCGACAGCCCGCCATCACCCCAGCCGAACTCTTCCATGATGATCGGCAGGACTTTGCCCAGATCCTCGGGCGGCAAGGCCCCGAGCGTGACCGGGTTGATGTCGAGCGCAAGGTATCTGGGCCGGAACTCGGTGTAGTACGGCGAATCCTTGGCAAGAATCTGCTCAGGCGTCAGCTTGTCCAGCGCCTGCCCCACCGGGCGCATGACATCGCGCGCAAACGCGTGGGCCATGTCCTGGAAGGCCGTTTCGGTCTCGGACAGCGGCGGCTCCGCACCCGTCATGCCGAGCTTGACCTTGGGCTGGCGGGGCCACGAGAGCGGCCCCACCGTCGGTGCCGCCGATACATCGGCGACGCTGTCGATCACGTTTGCCATATCGCTGTCCTCGCGCATCAGAACTTGACCCGACCGGTGACGAACCACTCGGCCGGGCGGCTGTAGGTGCCGTAGGCGAGACCGCCTGCCACCTGGTTCTGCCCGGTCGTCAGGTAGCGCGCGTTGGTGATGTTGGTGGCGCCGCCGACCAGCTGCCAGTGGTCGCCGGGCGCCTTGTAGGTCAGCGAGGCGTTGAGCACATCGGTCGCAGGCCGCAGCAGCAGCACGGTGTTCTCGGTGTCGTTGAACAGCGAGCTGGTGTGCGTGTAGTCCGCCGAAAACAGCAGGCTGCCGTGATCGCCAAGATCGACGGTGTATTCAGGGCTGAGCGTGAACTTCCATTCGGGCGTCTTGGGCAGCGACGATGCCAGCGTCACCCCGGTCACGAACGGCGACAGCGACGAATAACGCGCATGGGTGTAGCCCAGGTTGGCGGCGATGGTCAGCGCGGGGAGCGGACGCGCCTGCAGTTCGGCCTCGAACCCGTAGATGTGCGCATTGCCCGCGTTCTGCAGCGTGGGCGACGTGCCCACCTGGAAGTTGAGCTGGATGCCCTTGTAGTCGGTGTAGAACCCGGCAAGGTTGAACACGACCTTGCGGTTGAGGAACTGCGACTTGATGCCGCCTTCATACGTCGTCGCCTTTTCGGGGCCGAACGTCGGCGCGCTGGTCCCGGCGGGCTGCGGCGTGGTCAGGCGCGTGGTCCAGCCGCCGGTCTTGTACCCGCGCGAGAACGAGGCATACATCAGGAGGTCGGGGTTGGCCTGGAATTCCAGCCCCACTTTGGGCGAGAAGTTGTTGAACGACTGCTGGAACCCGCCTGCGGGAGCCACGGGATAGACCTGGTAGATGTTGTTCGGGTTGGGATAGCAGAACAGGCCCGGCGGAATGCCCTGCAGCGACGGCACTGCGGCACCGGCGGTGCACAGCGAGGCCTGGCTCGCCGTCGTGGGCGCGTAATAGCCGTTGAGCTTGTAGAAGATGCCGTTGGGATCGGACTGCAGGCCGGTGAAGTGCTTGTTCTCATGCGTGTAGCGGCCGCCGATGGTGATGCTCAGCTGGTCGGTGACTTTGTAGTTGAGGTGGGCGTAGCCGGCGTAGTTGGTGGTCCGCAGGAAGTTCTGCCCGTCGATCTGGAGCAGGCCCGCCGGGAACGTCACGAGATCGTGGAGGTTGCCGCCTTCGTTGAAGTAATACAGGCCGAACACATAGTTGAGGCGGTTTTCGATCGCCTTGCCGGTCAGCTGCAGTTCCTCGCTGAACTGGTGCTGGTTCTCGTCGAACGAGGTCTGCAGGATCGGCAGCGGCGAACCGTCCTCGTCCTCGGCCGATTGCCAGTGCAGCTTGCGATAGGCAGTGACCGACTTCAGCGCCGCGCCGCCGAGTGACAGGTCGATGGTCAGCGAACCGCCATAGTTGCGCAACCGCGAGAAGTTGTTGCCCGTGGCGTAGGACGTGTCCTTTGACGGCGCGATGAACTGGTCGCCGTAGAACAGCGTCGGGCTGGTCGCGACCAGGCCGCCCAGGCTGGTGCCGTTGACGATGTTGTTGCAGATGCCCGCCGTGGCAAACGGCGGCAGCGCGCCGGCGATGCAGCCATTGTAGAGCGGGCCGAACACGTTGCTGGGATCGGCGGGGTTGGTGAATGTCTTCAGGACCGTGCTGGCGACGCCGTTGTTGTTCTGGTGCAGGTAATCACCCGACAGCGTGAACGACAGGTCGGGCGTGGCCTCCCACAGCAGCTTGCCGCGCATGCTGTACTGGTTCTCGCCGCCAAAGCTGTTGGGATGGCCCGAACCGAAATAATTGAAGTTGTCGGCGACTACGCCGCTCGCGAAGCCGGGGAAGCCGATCTGCTTCTGGTAACCATCGTTGTTCTTGGTCGAGAAGCTGAACGAGGAATACAGCCCGGTTGCCAGCGGAATGTTGATGACGCCCTTGGTGTCGATGCGGTGGAACCGACCGCCGGTCACTTCGAACTTGGCGCCGAACTCGCTGGTCGGCTTCTTGGTGTTGATCGAGATGGCGCCGCCAATGGTGTTGCGCCCGAACAGCGTGCCTTGCGGCCCTTTGAGGATTTCCACGCGGTCGATATCGAGCAGGTCCTGGTTCGCGCCGACCGAGCGCGCGAGATAGACGCCGTCGAGATAGACGCCCACGCCCGGATCGAGGTTGAAGGCGAAATCGTTCTGGCCGATGCCGCGGATGTAGGCCGAAAGCACGGCCGACGATCCGGCAAACGGCGTGCCCGCGTCCAGCGTGACGTTGGGTGCCAGGTTGCCGATCGCGGTCACGTCGGTGACGCCCTTGGTCTCGAGCGAAGCGGCGGTGAACGCGGTGATCGAGATCGGCACGTTCTGGATGTTTTCGGCGCGCTTCTGTGCGGTCACCACGATCTCGGCGATGCCACCATCGTCCTTGGCCTGCGCCGCCTGATCGGGCGCGGTCTGGGCCGAGGCGGTCTGCGCGGTGAGCGATACGGCCGCAACACCGGCGAGAAGCGCGGGCGTGACGCTGCGCTTGGCCCATGAGAATGATTTCATTGGTTTACCCCTCCACTGCACGTCAGTTCGATCCGACGGCTTTTGAATTTCAGGCTGGATCATGACCGACAGCACGCCGCAAGTCTGCGCGATTGCGGCCCAAATTGTTTGCATTTTGGGAACCGGGTGCATTATTCGCTGCAGCAAGGCAGGATACCGCACGCAACCTGCGTGTACATTCATATATCTGTTATATAATCATATTTTTTGCATTTTGGGTAGTTTTCTGATCGTTTCTCATCTCCACCACCCAGCAACGATTTGCATTTTCTGATGAAGTTTTCTGATGACAAGGATGGGCCATGCGTCGGCGGAGACTCGAACGAACCGGTGATTTCGTTCCCATCGCGGGCGGCAAGTCGGCGTGGGAGGCGGGCCTTTCGGACGTGTTCGTCGAACTGGAATTCCAGCAGGTCGATCCTGCAGCCCGCCTGGTCGGCAGGATGTACCCTTATCCGTTTGGCGATCTGACGTTCATTCGCGCTGTCACCCGTGGCGGCGCGCATCGCGTGATCCGTTCCGCCCGCACGATTGCCCAGTCGAGCCACAACAACTATTTCATCGGCTTCCTCCTCGCGGGCGAAGCGACTTTGTCGCAAGCGGGCCACCAGGCAGACTTGCAACCCGGCGACATCGCCATCCTCGACAGCACGCGCGAATACACCATCGAAGTCCCGCGCAGCTTCGACGCGCTTTGGGTGCGCGTGCCGCGCTATCGGCTGGAAGGGCGCCTGCGATCCTCGTCCGATGTGATGGCCCAAAGGCTTGATGGCAGCGCCGGAACGGGTCACGTCGCTTCCACGATGCTGCACACCGCGCTGGAAGAAGCGCCAAGGATCGAGCCTGCCGAGGCGAACCGCATCGCCAATCACCTCCTCGACCTGATCGCGATGAGCCTGGGCAACCAGGTCGGGACCAGCCCCGACCGGACCAGCAACCACCAGAAGTCGACGCTGCGCCGGATACAGGAGTATATCGAACAGCGCCTCGACGATGAAGACCTGTCGCCGAGCGCAATCGCCGGGGCGCACGGCGTAAGCATCCGCTATGTCAACAAACTGTTCGAACGCGAAGGCGCCTCGGTTGCCCGCTGGATCAGGACACGGCGGCTGGAAAATTGCCGGGCCGATATAGAAGACCCGGACAAGTCGGCGCTGAACATCAGCGAAATCGCGTACCAGCACGGCTTCGGCAACATCAGCAACTTCAATCGCGCGTTCCGCAGCCGTTTCGGTGTGTCGCCACGGGCACTGCGCGGCGATGCAAGGCAACGATGATGCAAAATGCCCAAAATCGCAGTCGGTCGGAGCAGATTTTGCAAAAAAATCACGGTAACGGACAAAAATCGCAAAACGCAACTTCCCATACGTGAACGTCCGCCCATCAGGAGTTGAATGCGCAAAGTGGCCGGGGCTGATCCCAGATTGTTCCATGCGGCTTGATTGACTGGCATCGATTGCGCATAGTGCGCGGGGTTAGGAAATCGCCATCATGGAAATGCAGCAAGTCCGCTATTTCCTCGCCGTGGCGAAGACCCTCAACTTCACCCGCGCGGCCGAGCAGTGCCATGTCACCCAGCCCGCACTGACTCGCGCGATCCGCCAGCTTGAGGAGGAACTCGGTGGCGAGCTCATCCGGCGCGAAGGGCGGCTGAGCCACCTCACCGACCTCGGCATGCGGATGCTGCCGTTGCTGACCCAATGTCATGACAGCGCGCTGGGTGCCAAATCGCTGGCGGCGCAAGTGCAGCGCGGCGAGGTCAGCGTGCTGGCGGTGGGGATCACCCGCTCGTTCGATCTCGACCTGCTGCTGCCGTCGCTGAATGAAGTCCGCGCTGCCTTTGCCGGGCTGCAGTTGCGCGTGATGCGCGGCAACGGAGCCCAAATTGCCGAGTGGCTCAAGATCGGCGAGATCGAGGTGGCGATTGGCGGCGCGCTCAGCGAAGGCTGGGACCGGCTCGATTCGTGGCCCCTGTTCGCCGAGGCGTTCGAGCTGGTCATGGCGGCGGACTTTCCGCAGGGCGCTGACGTCGAGCCGGCAGCGGTCGGCGGCGACGCGCGGTTGCTGGTCCATGCCGATGCCGAAGAGATTCCGTCCGACGTGCTTGACCGGGCGGGCCTGTGCCGCGACCGGGCGCATGAAGTGACCTGCGCGCGCGATCTGGAGGTGCTGGTGACGGCCGGATTCGGCGTTGCGATGTTGCCGGCGAGCGCGATGCGGCTCGATCACCTGCATCGCACGCGCTGCCCTGAACCCGGCCACACGCGCACGGTGGCAGCGCATGCAACTGCCGGGCGCGCGCGCTCGGATGCGGCAGCGGCCTTGCTCGCGCTGGTTCGTGCTGCGGACTGGTCGGCGCTTCAGTCCTACTGACGTCAGGCAGCGGCCGTCACGGCGGCGAGCAGCGCATCGAGCTCCATCCGGCGGCGATAGTCGGGATCGACGTGGCGCGATCGGACAATGCCCGCGCGATCGACGACGAACACTGCCGGGATCGGGACAATCCACTGGCCGCCGCCATGATAGGCATGAAGATCGCGTCCCGCGTTCCGGTGGAATCTGGCCAGATCGTCGTCGAGCCACACAGCCAGCCCGAGGGACAGCGCATATCCCGCATCGATATCGGTCAGGAACGGGAACCGCGCGCGCGACAGGTCGCGCATCTGGCGTGCATATTGCGCAATCTGCGGCGAGATCGCGTGGAGTCTGGCCGGACCGAGCCGGTCCTGGATCTCAGCCAGCGCGGTCATGCTCACCTTGCAGAACGGGCACCAGTGGCCGCGATGGAACACCAGCACCGCCGGACCCTGGCGCAGGATCGTGTCGAGGCTGACGAGGTGCCCATCGTGATCGGGCATGAGGAACGGCGGCATCGGATCGCCCACACGCGGCGCGGTCTCGCCGGCTTTGGCCGCCACCAGCCGGGCGACGAAGCGTTCGAGTGCGGCGATGTAGCCGGGACTGCGCGCACGGGTCGCCTCGGCCTCGCGCATGAGGCGCGAGGCGAGGGGCTCGGGAAGCATGTCTGCGCGGCGATCGGGTGGTGCATCGGGGATCGGGCTGTCCTCCATGGACTCCACCCTAGCATAAAAGCCGCCAGCGACGTCCGCCGCGTTCATGCGGGCACCAATTGCGCGGGGGGCGGGACTACCGGCTCAGCTGCGTTCACCGGCACCGGCTCGATCTCGCCGGTGATCAGCCGCGCATGGCGAGCGTAGGTCAGGTAGTTCCACAACAGGCCCCAGCCCACGCTGAACCGATTGCGGAAGCCGACCAAAAAGAAGACATGGATCATCGACCAGATCAGCCAGGCGGCAAGCCCTTCGACCTGCCACCGACCGAAGTCGATGACCGCGTGGCTGCGACCGATGGTGGCCAGGTTGCCATAGTGGCGATAGCGAAAGCTTGGCGGCGGAGCGCCCGTCTCGGCCGCCAGGATCGCGCGCGCCACATGTGCACCCTGTTGCTTGGCGACGGGGGCGATGCCGGGCAACGGGCGACCGTTGGCCCCATTGCAACTGGCGGTATCGCCGATCACGAAGATGCGGGCATCGCCTGAGGGATGGAAGTTTTCGTCCACGGCGACGCGCCCCGACCGGTCGGATTCGTGGCCCAGCCACTTTGCCGCGGGTGAGGCCATGACGCCCGCCGCCCAGACCGCGGTATGTGCCGCAATCGTCTCGTCGCCGAGCATCACGTGATCGCAGCCGACCCCCGTCACGGCGGTATCCAGCCTGACCTCGACGCCCAGCTTGGTGAGATCGCGCAGCGCGGAGGCAGACAATGCTTCAGGGAACGGTTCGAGCAGGCGCTTGCCGCGATGGACCAGCACCACGCGTGAGCAATGCGGCGTGATCGAGCGGAAATCGCGGCTGACCGAGCGGTGCGCCAGCTCGGCGATGGCCCCCGCGAGTTCGACCCCAGTCGGGCCCCCGCCGATCACCACGAATGTGAGCAAGGCCGAACGGCGCACTTTGTCGGTCTCGGTCTCGGCCCGTTCCAGCGCGAGCAGAATCTTGCGCCGGACGGCGGTGGCATCCTCGATCGACTTGATGCCGGGGGCATGAACGGCCCAATCATCGCGCCCGAAATAGGAATGGCGCGCACCGGTCGCGAGCACCAGCCAATCGTAGGGCAGGTCGCGCCCGCTTTCCAGCTTCACCACGCGTGCCGTCCGATCGATGCCGCACACCGCGTCGAGGATGACCTGCACGTTGCGCTGTCTGCACACGATCGCGCGGACCGGCCCGGCGATGTCGGCGGGCGACAGCGCCGCGGTCGCCACCTGATAGAGCAGCGGCTGGAACACGTGGTGGTTGCGCCGGTCGACCAGCGTGATGTCGACATCGGCACCATCGAGCGCGCGCGTGGCGGCAAGTCCGCCGAAGCCCGCGCCGATCACCACCACGCGCGGGCGCCTTATCGGGACGGCAGCGACTGGCCGGGTCTGGCGGAAAAGGCTCATGGCAGTGCTCCTCGATGGGGGGCTGCAGAGGTGCCGCCCGCGAAATGTCGCGCTGTTTTCGCTTAGGCACGCGGCGGTTGAAAATGCCGATTGGTTTGCGGTTCCATGCCGGAAAGTCATCGGTCGCAGCGCGCTGCCATGCCTTTCGTGCATCGAACCGATGAAGCCTTGGAATTGGCGCAAGGTCGCCGATCCGGGGCAATGTCCTGTCAGCCGGGACGGTCCCGACCGGCTCAGCGGTGATCCGATCTGCCCGTGGCAGCATCCTCGCCGTCCCTCTCACCGGGCCAGCCATTGAAGAAAAGGACGCCTGCCATGAACAAGACCCTCTCGATCGCCAGCGCCGCACTCGCCGCCACGCTGTTCGCCGGCATCGCCCATGCCGGCCCGGTTGCGCCGCAGCCGACCAAGGAAAAGTGCTTCGGCATTTCGCTCGCCGGCAAGAACGATTGCGCGGCGGGTGCGGGCACCAGCTGTGCCGGTACGTCGCACTCCAACTACCAGGGCAATTCCTGGAAGTATGTCACCAAGGGCACCTGCGCCTCGATCAAGACCCCCAAGGGCATGGGCTCGCTGACCCCGCGCTGACCTCTCCCAGATGACCCCAAGCGCGAGCTGAGGAGCACGCTGCCATGATGACCCCCACCGCCGGGATCGGCTTCAAGGCCCAGCACTTTGCTGACGCGCTGAATGCCTGCCAGTCGGCTGATACGTCTGCCGACGGCACGGCGGTGGGGCTGTGGTTCGAGGTTCATGCCGAGAACTACATGGTTGCGGGTGGGCCGCGGCTGGCGATGCTGGCCGCGCTGCGCGAGGCGGCCGATCTGTCGATCCACGGCGTGGGCTTGTCGCTCTCCAGCCCTGACCGACCCGATCGCGATCACCTTTCCGCGCTGGCCCGGCTGGTCGGGCGGTTCGAGCCACAGCTGGTCTCGGAACACCTTGCCTGGTCGCGCGAGGACCACCGCGCCTATCCCGACCTGCTGCCATTTCCCCGCACCCACGAGGCGCTGGACGCGACTTGCGCGAACATCGCCGAAGCGCAGGATGCCTTGCGCCGGCCGATCCTGATCGAGAACCCCTCGCTCTACCTCACCATTACCGGCCATGACTGGAGCGAGCCCGATTTCCTGCGCGAAATCGTGCGGCGCACGGGCTGCGGGTTGCTGCTCGATCTCAACAATGTCCACGTCAGCGCGCACAACCTGGGGTTCGATGCGGCGGCCTATATCGACGCCATCCCTGCCGCAAGCGTCGGCGAAATTCATATTGCCGGGGCCGAAGCTGATCCGACGCTCGACCTGCTGGTCGACAACCACGGCGCCCCCGTCGCCGCGCCGGTGTGGTCGCTGCTTGCGGACTTCGTGATGCGGCACGGCTCGCGCCCGGTACTGCTCGAACGCGATCGCGACGTGCCCGATTTCGCCACCTTGATGGTTGAACGCAACCGCGCAACCCGGCTGCTTGCACCGCAGGCAAAGGTCATGGCCCATGGCTGATCTGGCTACCTTCCAGCGCGAGCTGGCCGCTGCGCTCGATCGCCCGCAGCAGGGCCCGCTGGCGATCTACCGCAACACCGTGCTGCTCGGCGCGGTCGATGCGCTGGCTGCCAACTATCCGGTGTGTCGTCGCCTGGTCGGCGACGAGGGCTTCGCGCCGCTAGCGACCGAACATGCGGTCGCCCACCCGCCCGAACACGCGGTGCTGGCGCACTATGGCGCACACTTTGCCCGCTGGCTCGCGGATCATCCAGTGAGCGAGGAACTGCCCTATCTGGCCGACGTGGCGCAGTGCGAACGCCTGTGGGTCGAAGCGCTGCACGCGGCTGATGCGCCGATGCTGGAGCCTGCGGACTTGCAGACGCTGGGCCCCGAGGCGTTTCTTGCAACCCGACTGGCACTCCATCCCGCAACGCGTTTTGCATGGCTGGCGACCCCGGCCATGCCGATCTGGCTGGCGCATCAGGACGACGACTGCGCCGAGTGCGCACCCGATTGGACCGGGTTCGGCGCGCTGTTCACACGTCCGGCGCTGGTCGTGGTCGGCCATGCGCTCGATCAGGCGCAGTACGCGCTCCTCGTGCGGCTGGCCGATGAGGAAAGTCTGGGAACCGCAAGCGCGGCCGTAGCGCACGAATTTCCCGATGCCGATCTTGCCGGTGCGTTCGCCCTGCTTCTCACCAGCGGCGCATTTGCCGCGATGTTGTCCTGAAACCGTTAGCTCACGAAAGGCCAAGACGATGACCACAACCACTTTCAACGCCCCGACTTCCGATACCATCCTTGCCACACCGCGCACGCGCGTGACCACGCTGCTGGGTCAGGTCCTGTCGCCATCCTTGCTGCTGCTCGTCCAGCGGCTGGGCATCGGCGCCGTGTTCTTCCTGTCCGGCCGCACCAAAGTCTCGGGCGTCTTCACCATCACCGACAGCGCCTATGAACTGTTCCGCACCGAATATGCCTTGCCGCTGATTCCGCCCGAAATCGCCACGGTGATGGCGACCGTTTCGGAACACCTGTTCTCGATCCTGCTGTTTCTGGGCCTGTTCACTCGCGTTTCGGCAGCCGCGCTGCTGGGGATGACACTGGTGATCGAGGTCTTCGTCTATCCCGATGCCTGGCCGACGCACCTCAGCTGGGCGGGCCTGCTGCTGCCGCTGATCGCCATGGGCGGTGGACGTCTCTCGCTCGACGCGCTGTTCTTTCGCAAGACGGGGTAGCGGCCGAACTGCGAGGTTCAAATTTCATCCGTGGCAGAAAGTGGACCGTTTGCATTCGGACCAGCTTCGCGAGCCTGGATCGGAACAGCGGTCGTCCCATTGCGACCGCCATTCAAGAAGGGGCCCGGTCGATCGTCTCTTCTACCGCAAGCAGGGCATGAATGGCTGCGACCACTTGCGCGCCATCGCCCACCGCCGAGGCGACGCGTTTGACCGATCCCGAGCGCACGTCGCCGACCGCGAAGACGCGGCGGCGGCTCGTCTCGAGCGGATGGCGCCCCTCCCCGGCTGATGGTCCGGTGCAGAGAAAATTCTTCGAATCGACCTTGAGCCCGGCAGCTGCAAGCCAGTCCGTGTTGGGGTCGGCGCCAATGAACGAAAACAGGTGCGTGGTTTCGTGACGGACTTCACCTTTGGTGAGGTTGTTTCGCCAGATCACGGCCGCGAGTGTTTCGCCACTGCCCTCGAGTGAGACGATTTCCGAGTCCACGACGAGGTTCACGTTGGTCAGTCCTGCAATGCGGTCGACCAGATAACTGGACATGGTCGCTTCCAGTGGCCGCCTGACGATCACCGTCACGGACCGCGCGTGCGTGGCGAGAAAGACAACAGCTTGCCCAGCCGAGTTTCCGCCGCCAGCCAGCACGACATCCTCTCCGGCGACCAGTGCTGCTTCCAGCGGGGATGCCCAATAGTGGACCGCGGAGCCCTCGAAATTTTCGAGGCCGTCCACGTCAAGTCGGCGATAGCGTGCGCCGGTCGCGATCACCACGGCGCGGGCCTGGACTGTTTCGCCGGTGGCGAGATCGAGCCGTACCGGGTTCGTGCTGCACTCCAGCCTGGTTGCTTCGTCGGGAATTGCCACTTCAACCCCGAACTTCTGCGCCTGGTTGTAAGCCCGGGCCATCAGCGCCATTCCCGAAATCCCGGTGGGAAAACCCAGGTAGTTCTCGATCCTTGCCGAAGCGCCGGCCTGGCCACCGAATGAGCGGCAATCCAGCACGAGGACCGACAATCCTTCTGAACCGGCATAGACGGCGGTCGCAAGTCCCGCTGGCCCCGCCCCGACGATAGCAACGTCGAACACCTTGTCCTGATCGATCGGCCCGACGATTCCGATGCACCGGGCAAGCGCGCTCTCGCTCGGATTGCGCAGCAACTGGCCACCCGGGCACAGCACGATCGGCATTTCGTCGGCCGAGACGCTGAACCGTTCGACGAGCGCCCTTGCCCCGGCATCTTCAGCAGGGTCCAGTTGCTGGTGTGGGTGTCCGTTTCGCCCGAGAAACCCCGCCAGATTGAGCACGGCGCGGTCGCCGGCATGGCCGACAATGACTGGCCCCCCGGCCCCGGATTCGATCAATCCTACCCGCCGCAGGATCAGCGCGCGCATGATCCGCTCGCCCAGATCCGCCTCCGCAATCAACAGCGCCCGCAGGCGCTCCGGCGGGATGATCATGGCTTCGACCGGCGTGAGAGCATGGGCATCGACCAGCGACGGCCGACCGGAAAGCTGCGCGAGTTCCCCCATGAACGAACCCGGCCCGTGGGTGACGATGTGCAAGGCCTCACCGTTGTCGCGCTGGGTGACCTCGACCTTGCCAGACAGGACCAGCGTCAGGCCGTGGCCCGCTTCTCCGGTCGATACGATGGCCGTCGCAGTGCCAAAATTGCGCCGAGTCCCGAAACGCGCAAGCCGGGCCATTTCGCCCGGCCCGAGCGTCGGAAACATCTGGTCACCACGCTGTTCGATAATCGTCTGAGGAACCTTCGCCATTCAACGTTACTTCCGATGCTGGCGCCGCTTGCCTTGGGCAAAGCGCGGGATGGGGCCGATCCGTTCGGTCTGGCTCGGCAGCGGGACGACCGCTTCGTCGATGTAGCACCACCTCCAACCGTCCGGCGGGTCATAGCCTTCAACATCTGGATGCTGCGAAGTGGCAAAATGCTTCGAAGCATGGCGATTGGGAGAACCGTCGCAACACCCGACATGCCCGCGCGTCCGTCACCGTCGCGGTATCGGTCATGGCTGATCTCCTCGACTGAGCGTTCCCTTTCCGGCTTCGAAAAATAGTGCAGTTTCCGAATGGGCGGAAGGAAAAATGGCTTTCCGTCACGTCCCGGCGAGTTCTGCGCAGACCCTCGCGATCTTTCGGCCTGAAATTGGCTTCCGGCCTGGCGTTCAGGCGGGAGGTGACCCGACGATCTGCGCCAGCGGGTTCGGGTTCGGCTCGCCAACCTTGAACAGCGTGTTCTGGTCCTTGTGGTTGAAGATACCCTTCTGCCCCCGCACTGCCATCAGCGTTTCGGAGATGTAACTCCACGAGCCGTCAGGGTTGAACGTGACTTCGATCGAATAACTATCCGTACGGAAGGCCTCCTCGAGAAATGTCGTGGAGCAGATGCCGTAGTCGGTTTGTCCCCGCGTTGCGGTCAGCTTCAGCCGGGTCGCGTCGGGCGCGGCGAAGCCCGATGCAAGCGCAACCTGGCCGCGCGGAATCGCCACCGTTTGCAGGATAAGGCCCGTCGCTGGTTCATACAGCCAGTAGCCGGTCTGGTCGTGGAAGGTGGCGTCCTCCTCGGGCGTGTTGATGTGGAGGTGGTAGCGCAGGCCGTAGAACAGCTGCGGACCATTGGCCTGGGCATCGATCGGATGGGCTTCGAACCGCTCGCTGAAGACGCGGCGCTCGGGACCGTCGGCCTTGGGATTGATATCGACTCCCCGCGGTCCTTCGCTCGACCAGATACCGGCGAGCCGGCGCAGCGGGCCAAGCTGGGCCAGAGTGTCGGGGCTGGAATCGGGTTCGGTGAAAATGTCGTCCGGAATTTTCGCCATCGTACTGTCCCGCAGAAGTGTTGCTTCCGCGATATGTCAGGGCGTCACCCCCCGCAAGCGCGGGCGCCATATCCCTTGCGGATCGGCCGTAGTTCCATGCTTACTGCGTGAGCAGATGCCTCTGGAGAGCGGGGGCCAAGGTACGAAGGGGAGTGTCCGAAGCGACGCATGACCGCTGATAGCGAGCCTGGTGACGGTCGCGGCACTGTCGGTCTTGGTGTGGAGCGATCCGGTGGGCGGGCGTCCCGGCCTGATCGCGGTCCTCATTGTCGTATTGCTGACAGCGCTTTACCATGCGTTCGTGCGCGATCGACGGATCGATGGGTGGAGCCTTGCCGGCCCGCCTGGCGGGGAAACCGCGATCTGACCCGGCTGCACCGCAGGGCTGTTATCGAAGCGGTACGCTCAAAGCGATCGTCATGCCCGCGGCCACGCACGCCAGACCGGTCACCAGTGCCACCTTGCGGCCGTGCGGCAACATCTTCTCAGCCGCCACCAGAAGCGTGAGCAGCGCAATCCAGGCCAAGTTCATGACTCCGCCCACGAACAGCAGTGCCATCAGGATGCCGCAGCAACCGATGCAATAGCAGCCGTGAACGACACCCATCCGCGCGGCCCCCAACCGGCCGGGGCGGTAGTGGCGGCTGAGGAATTGCGCGGGGTTGCGGCAATGGCGCAAGCACACATCCTTGACCGGGCTGAGCTGGTAGAGGCCTGCGGCCACCAGGATCAACGCTGCCGGCCAAGGGCTGTGCGTCGCCATCAGCATCGGGCTGAGCGCTCCACCCTGTTCCAGCAGCAATTGCAGCGCCGCCGCCACCAGCGAGAAGCCGGCCCAGGCGACCAGATACCCGGTAAGGAAGCTCGCCGTGGCGGGCCGCGTGGGTGCACGTCCGTGCGTTGCCGCGCGCGCATAAAGCAGGATCGTCGGTGCGGCGGAGGGGAGCATCATGGCGATCATCATGATCAGCCACATCGACGCGGTCGGCACAAACTGTCCCGCCGCCCACCAGGTTGGGCTCGCCATCGGCATCGCGGGCATCGGGCCGGAATTTGCGCCTGACATCGCACCCGCAGTCATCGCGGCGCGCGCACCGAGCGGCGGCAACGACACGACCGGCGCCATCCCCGTTCCGGCGCCGTCGATCAGGGAAACCCACGCCAGGAGCGAAAGCAGGACAAGGGCAGCGATCGACCACGCCCGGTGGCGTCGCAGTGCTGCCTCGAGCGCAGAGGGCATCAGGCCCTCACGACTCCATGGCTATCGAGATGCAAGTGGGCGAACTGGCCGTAACTGGCCGTATGCTCGAGCGTCATGGGAGCGATCGACCGGCTGGTGCCCGATCCGATCTCGGCCACTTCGTATTCGAAGCCATCGGGAAGCCGGATCTGCGCGCGGATTTCGGAACCGTCGACCGGACTGCGAATGGGCACACCGTCCATCGCCACATGTCCGTCGATGCGCAGGCGGCCCGTGCGCCCTTCGACGTCGACGATGAACTCGATCGGCGTGAAATTCGGCGCGTGCATCGTCTCGACCGTCGCTGCGAAGACCGCAAATACGGTTGCCATCGGATCGGTATCGCCGCCGGTCATGATCGTCAGCAAGGCATTGCGTTGTGCTTCACTGGCCCGTTCATCGACAAAGGCCGCGCATTCGCCTTTTCCTTCGTGGATCGGGCCAGGCCACCGGAAAACCGCAGCAATGTTCAGGTCCGCAAGATCGGTCTGGTCATGGAAACCTTCGTCGATGGCCATGGCGAATACAGCCTGGCAACCACCCTTGTCGGGCAGTCCGCCGAACTGGCAGTTGCAGCCATATTCGCAATTGCAATTCGCGAGTTCCCGCCCCTTCAATTTCCAGTAGGCCATTGCGCAGTCTCCCACGTTTTGGGTTTGCCATATGCGTATCCGGTCGACTGGACTTCGTAGCACACTCAGCGCGGGAACGGGAGCGCTCCGAAGCAAGACTTCCGACCCCAAGCCGCCTGCGATGACCGACGGGCTTGAGGAATATCTGGGCGGCGGGTTTGGTATCGCACTGAGGGTGGAAGCGAACGCGAACGGGATCCGTTTCCCCAGCGACCACTACTTCCTGCGCATCGGCGCACATCGCCTTCGTCTGCCCGCGATGATGGGCCCGGGCGCGCTGACCTCGACCACACCGATCCTGGGCATGGCCGCTTCGCCTTCACGCTGGCCCCCGCCTGCCAAGGTGCGCGCATGGAAGGGCGCACCAGCAACTTCACATTTCCGGGTCCCGACAGCCCCCTGCTTGCCAAGCTAGTAACGAGCACCGACGGAATACCCGCGATGCCACCTGTAAGGGGACCAGATTGGTAGCGGAGGAGGGTTCCATATTTTACCGGTAACCGTCTGAAACTACGCATTAATGTTTCCAAATCCGCCGAAAACCACCCCCAATTTGTTCCCTTTGCGACGAACCGTGCCAATCCACCGCCAAACAGCGCTTCTCATCTATCACCGGGCAATCGACGACTATTTTGAGCTGCCGCGCGGGCACGCAGGAATGCGTTCAAGCTGTCAACGAATACGATCCGTGCCTTACCAATCTTGACCGTCTCGATGTCACCCGAGGCAATGAGCCGGAATATCTTCGACCGGCACAGCCCTGTAATGCGCGCGGCATCGTCGACCCGAACGGTGATCGGTTCGACATCGGGTCCCCTCTGCCCATTTCGACTCCTTACCGACACTACGCGGCTAGGCCTTCCGAGCCCGTGCGAAACCGCGGTCGCTTTCGAGGAATGCAGCCAGCATGTGCGGAATGAGGTCTGCGACCGCTTCGATCTGGCCATATTCCGCCTCATAAGCCGCGGCGTAGTCCTGCAACGACTTTTCAAGATTGGGCGTCAGCTGGATCGTGCATTTGACGAGGGTACGCTCGGGCAGTTTGGGGAGCTTCAGATTTCCCATTAACGCCTCCAGGGTTTCAGGACGAGATCCTTGTGGACGACAATCCGAAGCGGCCAGCCAGGCCGCACTTTGAGCGTTGGCTGCACATCGAGATTGCGGGCGACAAGCTGATCGCCGGCTCGGGCACCATTCTGCTGCGTGGATTCGCGGACGGCGCGCACCAGATCGCTCTCGCTGCTGCCCCATCCGAGTTCGGTTCCAACGCCGAGCAGCGTCGAGAGAGCGACGCCCTTGAGAAGCTGCCATGTGTGCCGATCGACCCGATCAGATAGCCCGGCATAGCCCTGTGTATCGCTCGCCGGGACGTTATCGATCCTGATCGACGCGCCATCGGGCAGGATGACCCGCTGCCAAACGACGAGCGCCCGGTTTTGCCCGAAGGCAACGACACTGTCGTAACTGCCGATCAATCGCGAACCTTGCGGGATGAGCAATGTTCGCCCGGTCACGCTGTCATAGGCGTTTTCGGTCACCTGCGCGGTTACAATGCCCGGCACATCCGAGTTCAGCCCGGTGATGAGGCTCCCCGCGATGATGCTTCCCGCCTGGAGCGTCCACGGGGACGTCGGAGCTTCTAGCTGGTGAGGATTCGCATCGCCGCGGCCATTCGCTCGACCGACAAGCTCGTTCTTGCGCATCTGGCCATTGGGATCTGCGCCCGTCCCGGACGGCGCGGCCTCCGCAACGGGCGGTGCTGGCAATAATCCGGCATAGGCCGCCGGACCCGCCGCCGCATTTGTCATTTGCAGCATGACGCCGGATTCGCGGGCGGTGCGTTTCTCGGCTGCGAGGCGCTGGCGCTCGGCTTCGGCCTCCTGCGCGGCACGCGCGGCCGCCTCGGCTGCAGGATCGGTCGGCATTGCCATGTCCATCTCGCGTTGCTTCTCGAGAATGGGGCGGCCGAGATCACCCGGCAGCGGCGCCCCCAGTTTCGGGATATCGCCGTAACTCGAAGGTGCACCAGCGAGCGCGTCGGAAGGCGGCTTCGCAGCAACCGCCCGGTCGTCGCCCGGCGTCATCGAGCCGAGGCTCACGGGTTTGAGCGCCAGCCAGGCAGCGCCCGCGATCAACGTCGCGCCCGCCCCGCCGATCGCGACGATCACGCCGCGGCGGAAGCGCGTGGCACGCACCGGGCTGGCGCGTAACACCAAGGTCTCGGGGTCGACCTTCGGCGAATCCGCATCGGGCGGTGCGGTGGTGTCGGTCATGCCCCCCTCCCGCTTCCCGCTGGCTTTTTGCCGGCGCGGGTGATGCGGACGATCTTCTGCTTTTTCGCACCCAGCCGAAGCTCGGCGGCAGCGAAGAGGCGATCGACGACATAATAGCGACCCGCGACCCGGTAGTTGACGAGCTCGGCCTCTCCTTTCCCGCCAAGAACGAAGAGCGGCGGGGCTTCGCCAGCCCCGATGTCGGCAGGAAATTCGATCCAGGTCTGACGGCCATCATCGAATGCGCGCAGTGGACGCCATGGCGGCGAGTCACCGCTAATCCGGTAGCCGAAATCGAGGCTTTCGATCTCGATGCCGGCGGAGACTGGCTGTGCGGCTTCCGCTGTCTCGCGCCGGCGCGCGAGCGCAAGCATCTCGTCCTGCGGATAGGTCCAGCGTATCGCCGTCATCGCTGTCGACGCCGTGCTGGTCAGCTGGACGTGATAAACGCGCCGGTCGGTCGTAATAACCAGATTGGTCGACAGCCCCGACGCGAAAGGCTTCACAAGGAGATGCGTGCGCTTTGCCTCGCCACTCCCGCTGGTCGTGTCGCCCACGGTCCAGCGCACCGTGTCGCCTGCGGCCACCGACGTTAGCATCTCGCCGGGCTGCAGCGCGATATCGCTGACGCGCTCCGGCGCGGCGAAGAGGCGGTAAAGTACGCCTTCTCCATAGGGGTAGACTTGCACCGCGTTGATGTAACCCGACGGCGATGGCTCGCGGAGTGCGGCCCTGTTGGCGTGTGCGACCCCGGGAGGAGCCTGCCCGAAGACAGGCGGCGCGAGCGCAGCAAGGCTCACGCAAAAAAGAACAGAACGGATCATTGGGCTTCTCCTTTGAAAGCGGGCCCCGTGGGCGGCATCGATACGGCAGGCGGATCGAGCGGCGACCCCAGTGGAACAGCCGGCGGCGGCATGGGCACAGCGTCCCGTCCTGTTCGCAGTCTTTCCGATAAGCCCGGATCGGCGCTGGCAGCCGCTGCGGGCGCCGCCGTCTCGAGTTCGCGGCTCCAGTCGATGGCGTCGACATAAAGGCCGAGCGGATTTCTGCGCAGGACCTCGGCGGAGCGTGGCGGCTGGAGCTTGATCGTCACGACCGCCGTCCAGCGCGATGTTCCCGCGAGGCTGCCGCGATCAAATGCCTGCTCGGTCCAGTTGATGCGAAAGCTGGTCTCCGAGGCGCGCACGACGCTCGTCACCTGCACCGACACGGTGCGCCGACCAACCTCGGCAAAGGGGCTCGAGCTCCGTGCATATTCGCCGAGGAACAGGGCGCCGCGCTCGCTGGCGAAGTCGTAGGCCGACAGCCAGTTCTCGCGCATCAGCACCGCGTCGAGCGAGCGCGATCTTATGTCGGTGATGAAGCGGCCGAGATGCCAGGATATCTGCGGATCCGTGGGGCGATATTCGGCGCCTGCCGGCGCGACGGCCTGCGCCCGCCCCAGATTGTCGACTTCGACCACATAAGGCACGACGCGGCTCTGCATCGATTGCCAGACGAGCGCGACGGCAAGACCAGTCGAGAGGAACAGTCCGCCGAACGCCATGAGGCGCCAGTTCCTGGCCTGCACGCGCGCCGATCCGATGCGCTCGTCCCAAAGCTGGCCGGCGCGTTGATACGGGGTGACGGGTTCGGGCGTCTGCCCATAACGCTGCAATGCGCGTTTGAATCGCATGACTTAGTCCCTTTCGTTGATGTCGGGTGTGATGCCGGCGCCGCCGCGATCGCCGTCTTTGATCGTGTGCATCGCCATCTGACGGCGGTGGCGGGCGCTCTGCTGGCCTTGCAGGCGCTGCGCCCATGCGGGTGCCGCGTCGGATGCGGCGGGCGCGGTGGTCGATGACGGACCGCCGCCCTGCGTTGTGCCCGCATTCCAGGCGGCCTGACGCCCGCTTGCCGCGGCCGTATCGAGACCGGCGGCTGTACGAAGTCGATTGGCGGCAGCACCACTGGCTGCGGTTGCCATCCCGCCGATTCCGGCGCGAATCGTGGACGAGCCCGAGGTTTCCTGCCCGAGCTTGTAGGCCGTTCCCGCCGCGCTTCCCATCGATGTGCCGGCACGGATCGCGCCGAGCCCTGCACCGCCCACTCCTCGTGCCGCAGCCACCGCGCTGGCTCCGCCCATGGCAAGGCCGCCGGCGGCGAGCGCGGTGGTCGCGATCGCCGAGCCGGCGCCGAGCTGCGGTGCTCCGGAAACGAGACCTGATGCAATCGCGGGGCCGAAGATCGCGAGACCGAGAAGCGCAAGGCTTGCGAGCATCAGCGACACGGCCTGTTCGATCATCACCTGGTCGTCGCCGAGCGCAGTCGTAAACTCGGCGAAATAGTTGGAGCCGATGCCGACGATGACGGCGAGCACCATGACCTTGATGCCCGAGGTCACCACCGACCCGAGGACACGCTCGGCGAGGAAGGCGGTACGGTTCCAGAGTGCAAAGGGTACGAGAACGAAGCCCGCGAGCGTCGTCAGTTTGAACTCCAGAATGGTGATGAACATCTGCACCGCGAGTACGAAGAAGGCCGCGATGACGATCAGCCAGGAAATCAGCAGGACGGAAATCTCGACGAAATTCTCGAAGAAGGCGATCGGTCCGACCAGCTCCTTCGCGCGTTCGAGCAGCGGCGACGCCGCGTCGAATCCGACCCCGCCGAGGCGTCCCGGGAGCAGCAGGTCGTTCGCCCCGATCGCGCTGCCACCGGCGGTCAGGCCGAGACCGGCGAAGGAGCGAAAGATGATCTCGGAGAGTGACTGGAAATTGTTCAGGATCAGCGCGAAGGCGCCGACATAGAGAATCTTCTTCAGGAACTTCGCGATGATATCATCTTCGCCGCCGAGCGCCCAGAAGAGCCCAGCGAGCGTGATGTCGATGCCGATCAGTACCGTGGTGAGGAAGCCGACATCAGGCCCCAGCAAGCCGAAGCCGCTGTCGATGTAGGCGATAAACGCCTGCATGAACTGGTCGATGACGTTGAGATCGTCCATATCGCGATCCTCCTTCGAAATTTTGTCGCGGGGACCGGCGGCCCGGAGAGGGACGGCCGCATAAGTCCCCGCGACGGGACAGGCGTGGGCGGGGGAGCGGTGCGGCCCGTCCTGCCCCAAGCGGTCAGCTCAGGCTCAGCGCGGCGGGGTCCATGCCTTGCCGTCGCCGAGGAAACGGCGCGTCGACTCGCGGGCTTCACGCGCGATCTGGGCGCGCGTAGCGCGTTCGAGCGCTTCGGCGCGGAATTGCGCCGCCATCAGCTGCTGGATCTGGAATTGCTGCTTGGCGGCGAGCGCGAGGAGCTGGTTGGTGGCTTGGCTCACTTGCAGGTTACCCGCAGCGCCTTGGCTCTTCTCGACGATGGCCTGAAGAACTTCGGCATCGCCGCGAATATTTTCAACGATGCCGCCCTGAACGCTCATCGTTTGGCGATATGCGGCCATTTCGTTTTCGAGCCGTTCCTTCGCGATCGCGATGCGTTCGTCGCGCCGAGCCAGATGCTCGAAGGTCGTCGGAAAAGCCTGTCGGAACTGCTCGTCGAGACGGTCGACCCGAAAGTCGATCCCCTGCGCCTGCCCCATCAACCGCTCGATGTCCTGCAGTCGCTGCTGGAGCGCCGACATCTGCGGGAAGTCGATCGTCTTCAGATTCTTCTGCTGGTTCGCCAACACTTGCGCTTCGTTCTGAAGTGACTGGATTTGCTGGTTGATCTGCTGAAGCGTTCGCGCCGCGGTGAGCAGATTCTGCGAGTAGTTGGCGCTGTCGAACACGGGGACCGCATGCGCAGACGGGACCGCGACGATCGTTGCCGGCGCAAGCGCGGCTGCCAGCAGGGCGAGGGTAAGCTTCTTCATGTTCATTCTCCTTCTTCGGGGGACGGGTCTGCGGGGGATTGAGGTGGCGCGAAGTCGGCAAGGAGTTCGGCGGCCCAGCCGAGGCCGGCGCCGCGGAGAAAATGCGCGGCGAAGTCGCCCACGCCATGTTCGGCGAGGATCGCGTCGATGCGCTTCTGCGTGTCGGGATCGGAGGCGCCGCACAGCGTTAGCCCGACGGACCCCAGCCCCAGTTCGAACAGCCGGTTGCCGCGCGCGGACTGGAGATAATAATGCCGCTTTGGTGTGGCGCGCGCGATGAGCTCGACCTGCCGCGCATTGAGTCCGAAGCGTGCATAGGCGGCCTCCGACTGCGGTTCGACCGCGCGGTCGTTGGGCAGGAGGATGCGCTGTGGGCAGCTTTCGATGATCGCCGGCGCGATCGCACTGTCGGCGATGTCGGCGAGACTCTGCGTCGCGAACACCACCGCGACATTCTTCTTTCGGAGCACTTTCAACCATTCGCGGATGCGCGCCGCGAAGATCGGATTGTCGAGAAAGACCCAGGCCTCGTCGAGGATGAGCAAGGTCGGCCGCCCTGTGAATCGCTCCTCGAGCCGGTGGAACAGATAACTGAGCACGGGCGCTACGACGACTGCCTGACCCATCAGCGCTTCGGTCTCGAAACACTGGACGTCGGCGACGCGCAAATCATCTTCGGCGGCATCGAGCAGCCGCCCGTACGGGCCCTCGAGCGTGTAAGGCGCGAGCGCCAAGCGCAGCGGCACCGATTGCAGGAGCAATGCGAGGCCGGTAAGCGTGCGCTCTTCGACCGGCGCAGTGGCGAGGCTCGTCAGCGCCGACCAGAGCGCCTCGCGGACCTCGGGGGTGACGGCTACCTTTTCGTGCGCGAGCAGCCCGGCGATCCACTCGGCCGCCCAGGCGCACTCGCCCGCCCGGTCGATCGCGCGCAGCGGCTGGAAGGAGATGGCGCCCTCGCCTTCCCCCTCGCCTCCGCCAAGGCCGAGCGCATGATGCGCGCCGCCCATCGCCAAGACCGCGGCACGCGCCGAGAATCCTTTGTCGAAGATATAAACCTGCGCGCCCTCGTAACGCCGGAACTGGAGGGCGAGCAGGCCGAGGAGCACCGATTTGCCGGCACCTGTCGGCCCAACGATCATCATATGCCCGACGTCGCCGACATGCGTCGCGAGACGGAACGGAGTCGAACCGCTTGTCTCGGCATAGAGCAGTGGTGGCCCGCCGAGATGATCGTTGCGTGCCGGTCCCGCCCATACCGAAGACAGCGGCATCAGATGCGCGAGATTGAGAGTGTGGACGAGCGGCTGGCGGACATTGGCGTAGACCTGCGCCGGGAGCGACCCGAGCCACGCCTCGACCGCGTTCATGTTTTCGCGGATGCAGGTGAAGCCGAGCCCGTTCACGATCCGCTCAACGCTGCGGACCTTTTCCTCGACGCGGGCGCGGTCAGGGTCCCACACCGTGATCGTCGCGGTCAGATGGCCGAATGCGACATGGTCACCGCCGAGCGCCTGAAGCGCGAGGTCAGCGTCGAACATCTTATTGTCCGCGTCGCTGTCGAGCAGCTGCGCCGGCTGATTGTACATCACCTCGCGCAGGAGCGCCGAGATCGACTTGCGCTTGTTGAACCATTGGCGGCGAAGCTTGGTCAGCGCGCGGGTCGCCTCGGTCTTATCGAGCGCTATGAAGCGCGTCACCCAACGATAGGAAAAGCCTTCATGATTGAGCGCGTCGAAGATGCCTGGGCGGCTCAGATTCGGGAAGCCGAGGACAGTGAGTGTCCGCAGGTGCAAATCCCCGAGCATCGGCTCGAGTCCGCCGACGAGCGGCGTGTCGGCGAGCAACCCGTCGAGATAGATCGGAGTCACGGGCACCGCGACGTCGTGGCGCCACGCCGAGATCGTGCCGTGAAGATAGGTCAGCGTCTCGGCGTCATCGAGCGCGCGCACCTCGGGCATGAAGCCGGCAAAGAGATCGAGCACGCGCTCCGTCTCGGCGACGAAGGCGGCGAGCGCCTGCCGCCAGTCGCGTCCCTGGTTGCCGTCGCTGCGCTCGACGAGCGCGCGTCCGGCACGGTCGGTCTGGTCGGGTTCGGCGAGGAAGGTCAGTGTCAGATAATAGCGACTCTCATAATGCGCCTCCGCGCTCTCGAACGCCGCGCGCCGTTCTCTGTCGACGAGCCAGGATGCGGCGTCGGGAAAGGCACTCGCCGGATAGCCGGGCGCTTCGCGGCGCTCGGCCTCGATGTGGAGCGCCCAGCCCGAACCAAAGCGCTTCAGTACATTGTTCGCCCGCGCCGCGACCGACACGAGTTCGGCCTCGGTCGCCGATTCGAGATCGGGGCCGCGGAAGGCGAGGACGCGGCTGAAGCTGCCATCCTTGTTCAGGATGACGCCCGGCGCGATGAGCGCGGCCCACGGCAGATGGTCGGCAAGCCGGTCGGCCTTGCGGCGATATTCGTGGAGCATCAGCATGAAAGTTGCCCCCGCTGCTTGAGATGCCGCATCAGGACGGGCGCGAAATCGGGATCGCGTTTCGCCGCCATCACCGCCGCAGTGTGGCCGAACGCCCAGAGCGCGATCCCCGCGACCCATTGCTGGAGGCCGAGGCCGAGCGCGGCGGCGAGCGTGCCATTGAGGATGGCGATCGCGCGCGGCGCGCCGCCGAGCAGGATCGGCTCGGCGAGCGAGCGATGCACCGGCGCCTCGAAGCCCTCGATATGCTGTCCGGCGCCGATCATGCGATGAGCGCCCCGCCACCGAAGCTGAAGAAGGACAGGAAGAAGCTCGAGGCCGCGAAGGCGATCGACAGCCCGAAGACGATCTGGATCAGTCGCCGAAAGCCGCCCGCGGTCTCGCCGAACGCGAGCGTCAGCCCGGTCGTGATGATGATGATCACCGCGACGATCTTGGCGACCGGCCCCTGGACAGATTCGAGCACCTGCTGAAGCGGTTCTTCCCACGGCATGCCCGAACCCGCTGCCTGCGCGGCTCCGCTGATGCAGAGGATCAGGCCGAGACTCCAGTAGGCCGCGGTCAGCTTGAGGAGTCCGGGGGCGCGGGCGCGGGCCTTGTCGGTCAGCCGCGCGGTGGCATTCATGTGCATATCAGTCTCCTTCGGACGCAGTGATTTGGGGGGTGAGGTCGACGACGCCGTATCCGCCATCAGGATCGAGGCCGCCGACGCGCGCGACCGTCTCGACGCGCCGCGCGAGTCCGCGCCCCGAGATGAAGACGATGATGTCGATCGCCTCGGCGATCAGGCGGCGCGGCACGGTGACCACGGCTTCTTGGATCAGCTGCTCGAGCCGGTAGAGAGCGGCGACGGCGCTGTTGGCGTGGATCGTCGCGATACCGCCGGGATGGCCGGTGTTCCAAGCCTTGAGCATGTCGAGCGCCTCGCGCCCGCGCACCTCGCCGACAATGATCCGGTCGGGTCTCAACCGCAGCGTCGAGCGCACGAGATCGGCCATGGTGACGGTGCCGATCCCGTCGGCGCCCACGGTGCGGGTGCGGAGCGCGACGACGTCGCGCGCGGCGCACTGAAGCTCACGCGTGTCCTCGATCAGGATCACGCGCTCGTCGAGATCGCCCATTTCGGCGAGGAGGGCGTTGGCAAGCGTCGTCTTGCCCGATGATGTACCGCCGACGACGAGGATATTCTGGCGCTCCACGACAGCGGTCGCGAGGCGCCGCGCGATCTCGGCCGACATGATGCCGTCCTTCACATAGTCGAGCAGCGTGTGGACCTTTGCGGCGGGCTTGCGGATCGAGAAGCAGGGCGCGGTCGACACCGGCGGCAACACGCCTTCAAACCGCTCGCCGGCCCCCTGCCCGTGCGGCGGAAGCTCTGCCGAGACGATCGGCGCGGTGGCGTGCGCCTCGGTGCGCGCATGGCTCGCGACGAGGCGAATGATCCGCTCGACCTGCGCGGGCTCGAACCGGGAACCCGTGTCCCAGCGTCCCCGCCCGAGGCGGTCGAGCCAGAGGCACCCGTCGGGATTGATCATGATTTCGATGACCTCGGGGTCGGCGAGCGCCGCCGCGATCGTCGGCCCCATGGCCGTGCGCAGCATTGCGCGGCTGCGGGCCGCTGACAGACCTTCGCTCATGACCGATGCTCCCTGTCGCTGGATGCCGGTCCGAGCGTTCGCGCGCCGCTCGCCATCGCTTCGCCGACGCGGCTGACGAACGCGTTGAACCGGTCGCGCCCGATCGCGCGAGCTGCCTCGTCGCCCTCGGCGATCGGCGCCTGCACGGTCAGTTCGTAGCGGATGAACAGCGCGAGGCTTTCGAGCAGGATCTGGCCGTCGCGTTCGATTCGCCCGAGCGCCATCGAGATGCGGTCGAGCCGCGCGCTGAACTTATTCTCGAGTTCGGATACCGCCTGCCGATTGAGCCAGGCGGCGAGCGCGTCGACGAGGATCGCCGACTTCGCTGCGCCGGGCTGCGCGGCGATGGTCTCGAACCGCTGGCTGAGTTCCTCTGGCAGGAAGAGCTGGTAGCGGACCTTGTTGAGCTTGCGGCGTCCCATTGTCAGAAGCTCGGCAGGGTGTCGTCACCCTGTCCCTGATTGAGTGCGTGGGCGCGCTGCACCGTATCGAGCGAACCCCGCGAACGATCCAGGGCGCGCTTGTCAGCGGCGGGATCGACGTCGTCCATCTCAAGGCCGAGCAGGTCGAGCTGCTTCGGCGGCAACGCGGGAGCCGGCATTTCGTCGGCCATATCGGGCGTCCGCTGCTGCTGGAGACCGCCGTCGTCGGCAGTCGTGTCGACATCGACCGCAGCTTCGAGCCGGCGATCAGGACGCCGCGCGAAGTTGCCCCAGTCATCGCCCCGCGCTGCAGGCCGATCGGGGTAGACGGCGCCGCTAAGCACCGGAGGCGGCGCGAGGCGGGCCTTGAAGCGTAGATCCTCATAATAGCGCAGCTTCCTGGCGCGGATCGGCGCCATACCCGAGACGAGGACCAGCTCGTCGTTCGGGTCGAGCTGCATCACCTCGCCCTGCGTCAGGAGAGGGCGCGCAGTCTCCTGACGGCTGACCATGACATGCGCGAGCCAGGGCGCGAGCCGGTGCCCGGCATAGTTGCGCATCGCGCGCTGTTCGGTCGCGACCCCGAGCGCATCGGAGATGCGGCGCGCGGTCCGTTCGTCGTTCGTCGCAAATGCAACACGGACGTGGCAATTATCGAGGATGCTGTGGTGCTCGCCATAGGCCTTCTCGATCTGGTTAAGACTCTGGGCGATGAGGAAGGCGCGCACGCCATAGCCCGCCATGAACGCCAGGCTTGTCTCGAAGAAGTCGAGCCGCCCGAGCGCGGGGAATTCGTCGAGCATCATCAAGAGCTGGTGGCGGCGCACAGTCGATCGATGATCGTCGAGCTTTTCGGTGAGCCGCCGGCCGATCTGGTTGAGGATGAGGCGGACGAGCGGCTTGGTGCGGCTGATGTCCGATGGCGGAATGACGAGGTAGAGCGAGATCGGGTGCGGCGCTTCGACGAGGTCGGCGATGCGCCAGTCACAGCGCGAGGTCACCTCGGCGACGGTCGGATCGCGGTAGAGCCCCAGGAAAGACATCGCAGTGGAGAGCACGCCCGAGCGTTCATTCTCGCTCTTGTTGAGGATCTCGCGCGCCGCCGACGCGACCACCGGATGGACCTTCGGCTCGTCCTTTGTGCCGAGATGATTGGTCGACATCATCCGCTTGAGCGTCGCCACAAATGGCCGCTGCGGGTCGGAGAGGAAGGTCGCCACGCGCGCGAGCGTCTTCTCTTCCTCGGCATAGAGGATATGGAGGATCGCACCGACGAGCAAACTGTGGCTCGTTTTTTCCCAGTGATTGCGCCGTTCGAGCGCCCCTTCAGGATCGACGAGAATATCGGCGATATTCTGCACGTCGCGGACCTCATGTTCACCGCGGCGCACTTCGAGCAGCGGATTATATTTGGCCGAGGCGGCGTCGGTCGGATTGAACAGAAGCGCGTGGCTGAAGCGCGAGCGCCAGCCCGCGGTCAGCTGCCAGTTTTCGCCCTTGATGTCATGGACGACGGTGCTGCCGGTCCAGCTGAGCAGCGTGGGGACGACGAGGCCGACGCCCTTGCCCGAACGCGTCGGCGCGAAAGCCATGACATGCTCGGGGCCGTCGTGCCGCAGATATCGCGATCCATGCCGGCCCAAAAACACGCCCGCATCGCGCGTCAGCCCCGCCCGCGTGATCTCGCCATCGCTTGCCCAGCGCGCCGACCCGTAGGTCGTGACATGACTCGACTGCCGCGCGCGCCACAAGGATCCCGCGATCGCCGACGCACAGCCCAGAAATCCACTGGTGCCCGCGATGGCGCCAGCGGTGTCGAATATCTCGGGCGCATAGGCTTCGAAGTGATACCACCAGGGAAACAGGGCCCAGGGTTCGTACACGGGCGTGCCGAACAGGACGAACCATGCCGGGCCGAGCTGCGGCTGATAGCCGAGCGCCGCGGCACACCATTGTGTCGCCGCCCAGACGCCGAGGACGACGATCGCAAAGACGATGAAGATCTGGCCCAAGAGGAGGCGGGTTGGCGACATGGATGTTGCTCCGGCAAGAACGGGGATCGCTCTTGCCCGGCAAGAATGGCATCGGTCGGCGCCTCACCGACACTGTCGCTCCGCTGTCGCTTCACTGCTTCTTGACGACCAGATGCGAGATTTCGGCGCTTTGGCGCGAACTGTGCTGGTCAGTCCGGTGGCTACTGCACCATTGCCGGACGACCATGGTTGGCGCATAGGCCGCGCATGACCGGCGACCTCACCAACATCATTCTCCAGGTAATCGAACGCGCGCCTCAATGGATGCGCCGCGACCTCGACTCCAAGGATTCTGTTATGCGCGTCCAAGCCGAGGAGTCGCTCGCGGCCATGATCGCGGACGCGCTCGAAAAGCAGGGCAGCGCTGCCGATTGACGACAGCCCGTCCGTCCGCCGCAGCGCGACCGTCCGGAAAATTCGAACCAGAATTGGGTCCATCTCTCCTTCAAGACGGAACCGAAGCGATTATAATCGCTCGTCAAAACTGAAGGAGACGACGATGCGCATGACCATGATCCTATTTGCGGGGTTCGGCCTGTCCGCCTGCGCGCCGAGCGAGCCGCGCAGCACGCAGTTTTTCGAAGCGAACCTCGACGAAGCACGCATGATTGTCGCCGGCTGCAGGGACGGGTCAGTCCGCGGCGGCGAATGCGCGAACGCCGATTATGCCGTGCAAAGGGCCGAGAGCCGCGAACGATCCAAAGGGTTCTTCGGCGACGGAAAGGCCTACACGCCGCCCGATAAGTGACCTGCGATCAAGTCGCGCGTGCGGTTCCGGTACGCTATTCGCTCCCGGCGGATAGCGTGCAACCAGGTCCCTCGGCACGACCGCTGCGCCACAAAAGCCCCGCCCCGGCGGCCGATACAAATGGTCAGGGCACGTCCTCGCCCGTCAACTGCCGGTACACCGCCTGGCAATTGTTCGCGATGCCGCTCGGAGCGAGCAAGGAGATTTGGGCAATTTTGGTTTCGTCGACCTTTTTCGAGGGCGTGGGGAGCGCGGCATCGGCTGCGGCGTAAGCGCGCAAAGCCGCCTTCGCCGTGACGCCCTCAGCCACGGCATCGCTGCCTGCCTTGCTGCACGCAACCAATGCGGCAAGCGCCGACCCGAACTTTTCCTCGGCAACGCCCAGCGCGGAAAGGTCAGCCTGCTGCTTGACCGCGTTCGCGGCAGTTTGGGCTCCCGGAACGAAAACGAGATTCGCCTGCTCGGTAATCTCCTTCTTGACCGCGTCGTCGTTAAAGATCGACGCCAGAAAGGCGAAGAACGGACTGCCGGGCTGGCTTTCCGAGAGAAGCGCGGTGATCGTCAGCGGCTTTTTCACATCGTCTTCGCTGAGCGTGAACCAGGGCGCTTCGTAGCTCGTTGCCTGGCCATTCGCGTCCGACGCAAATTTCAACACCTGGCCAGGCTGCATCTCGCCGAGGGTGATGGTCGCTGCCGGATTGCTATCGAGATTGGGATTCTCCCCAGCTCCCGAAAAAGCGAACAGGAGAACGACGCTGCGCGTCTGGCCTCGAAACGCACGCTCTCCTTGCGGGGTGAACATGACCGTTTGGAGTGGCCGCACCGTTGCAGCCGTTCCGCCATTGCTGATGACGAGAGCGCCCTCGAAGAAGAAGTCGGGTTTGTCGGCGAGCCAGATGCCATTGGACTTCAGCTTGTCAAAGGCCGTAGCCGGGAGCGAAAGGCTTTCAAAACCCGCCGGTGCCGAGGCAGGCGGCGTGTTCGTCTGGAAGCGCCCGCGGACGATCTGGATACATTGGGGAACGGCCCCGTCGAGATTGCGCGAGCCCATCGCTTTCCAGGTCTTGTCCTGACCAGCCTCGCTGAGCGCCCGCCCGATGAGATTGACCCCCTTGGAGACGAGCAGCGGGAGGACTGCGCCGGCAATACCGCGCGATGGATTCGCCTGGCTGACGCAGTCGCCGACGCCGACCTGTACCCCCGGCGAAACATTCTGGACGGGCGGCGCCGGTTTGGCGGCGAGAGGCGACGCCAGCGCGCCCGCCAGCAACGTCGAAATCAAGAAAGCTCTCATCCCTACCCCCATCTGCAATATCGTTGGCGAACGCCCACCGGACGATCCTATTGTCGAATCAGCACGTCGAGTTGCGCCGTTGTCCACTCGTTTGACGTGAGGCCCTCGGCCGCATTGGGATCGCGGCTCTTTACCGCGGTCGACTGCGCGAGAAGCCATGCCAGCGGCGCCGTGGACGCCGATTTCGTCGCGCCCGGACTTGCCAACAGGGAGTAATCGACGTCGCTGCGCGTCGAGGCAATCACCTTGTACGTCTCGATCCCGAGCGGCGCGCCGGCGGTTTGCGGCGGCTTGGTCATTATGAAATTATTCGGGTTGATCGCGTCGCCACCCGGCGTTGGCGTCAGCACCTGGATCGAACCGCTCGTCCCCAATGCGATGAGCGAGGCATAAAGCTTCTCGTTCGAGAGATTCGTCAGACGGAAGGCAAAATATTCTCCGACACGCAGCGACGGAATACCGTCGCCAGGAACAAGAGTCTGGCTCACGATGGTGAGGCCGCCGCCCGGGGCAGGACCCGTCTTGACGCGCATGAGATCGAGGCGAAGGAGATTGTCGAGCGTCGAATTACTGTTCGTCAGGCTTCGCAGGCCCAGTTGCTTGGCCTTTTTGGTCAGCGCATCGCCGAGCCTTACCGGCGCGTTGGGGTCGCTTCGCCTGACCCAAAAACCCATGATCGGGACAAGTTCCTGGCGCGTCGCGATATAGTAGGAGCTCTCGCAGCCCGCAGCCGCAGGCCCATCGGGGATTACTTTGCCCGTCGCTGTCAGGCAGCCGCGCTGGACGGCCAGGCTCCAAGGCTCGCCAGGCTTGGCTGCGCGAAGCAGCTCATTGCCAGCCAGTCTGTCCTGGAGAGCCGCCAACATGACGCGATCGGCAGGTTCAACGGACTGATCGCCCAGCGTATCGAGTTTAACGAGGAGCGGATCCATGCCGAAGTTCGGCGTAACAACGACGACCGTGCTGTCGAGCGGCAGAGCCTTTGGGGTCCCCAGGATGATTGCGCTCGCGGTCCCGAGGCCCACGCTATCGACGCGGGCGTCCGCGATCTTGTCGGCGTCGCCGACGGTCTTCGGCGCTCCCGCGCGATAAATCGCGAGCAAACCGCCAACGCGCACGCCGTGGGCACTGCCTGCCCCGATCACGAGTTTGCCATCGGGCGTCGCGCTTCTGAGTTCGATCGGCGCCGCCACCGCGTCGCCCGCGCCGAAGACGGCGCTGTCAATTTCACCCTCAACCTGCGGATGTTGGGACGCCGCGACGCGAAGCACGGCCTCACGTGCTCGCGCGACGGCCGCGCGGTAGCTCGACGAGGGGCGCTGTTTTAGCGCCTGCACCAGATGATAGGTCAGATAGCCGTGTACGACCGTGCCGGACGGCGTCTCTATCTCGCCCTCATAGGAGAGTTCGTCCGCCAGCGATCCCGAGATCACTGCAAGCTTTGCAGCCCTTGGAATGACGATGTCCCGCGGCTGTCCTGCTGCAAGCGACACGGGCGCTCTCATATTGGGGTTGGGCGAGAGCCGGCGGGCTGTTGCGGCCGCGCTCGCCGGGGCGCGCGTTGCCGTTCCCGAGTGGCAGCTGTCGAGAATGACCGCGATATGCCCCACATAGGGCTTGAGCGTCGCTAACCAGTCCTCAAGCTCGTCATCGACGATGTCTCGCCCCGTGTCGCTTCGGCTGTCGTAGGCGACGAGCGTCTCATCCTCGCCATCGCCTTCGTCATTGTCGAGATCGCTCGTCCGGGCGCCATGTCCGCTGAAATAGAAAACGACCGTAGACCCAGGGTTTGCGCGGACCTTTGCGAGCATGTCAGTGACTAGCGCCCTGCGAATGGCCGCGACGCTCGCTGCGCTGCCACGCAGCGTCACGATATGTTGCGCGTCGTCCACAAATCCATATTGCTCGATGAGCAGGCGGCGCATCAGTACGATGTCGTTCGCTGGACCGCTTAGGACATTGACGCGATTTCGAGGGTCCGACGGCTGCAACTGATCGTCAACGCCGACCAGCACGGCAAATTTCTCGGCTGAATGAGCTGAAATGGGGCTTGTCGCGAAGCCGAGCGTAAGAATGACGTAAAAGCCAACGAGCCTTAATTTCCGTCCGAAAATACGCTTCAACCTTGCCCGCGTGCTCGGCATATCACACCCCTCTCGCGACCCACCAATTAATATCCGCCCATTAAGCGAGTCGCTATTTGCTCCTTATCATGAAAGACAGTCGCCTCCATCTACTATAGGAAGCGAAGAGGAACATTGAGGCGGTCGAATCGATCCAATTTGGATTGAAATTACACTTCAAAATTTCTGCGCTAATCGGCTTGAGGATTGCGCCCATGATGATCGGCATGAAAAAGCTGTTACGCTTGCTCTGCAAATTGGGCGCCGTAATGCTGCTTGCAATGCACGGCATTGCCGCCGCTGATGAGCGACCGCTAGCGCAACCACGGCTCGTCCGCCAGGTCACGGCAACGGAACTGCTGAAGTCGGACTGGAACAAAAGCGCCTTTGATCAAAGCGGGGAATTGCTGCTCGTCGTGGCGAACGACCGCGCTTTCATTGTCATCACGCGCACGGGACGCGTACTGCGCGACGTCGCGCTACCGAACAGAGAGCTATTGGTTGCCGCTATCGCAGATGCTGGTGGTCACGGCTGGCTCGGCTTCACGAGCGAAGCAAGGCTAGTTCGAATCTCGCCGGAAACCGGTTTGGCAACGCCGCGGATGGATCTCGGCGAAGCTGCCCGGAAGAACGTATACGAGCGGCCTCGCGCGGCTTTCGCCTATGACGCGAGCGGTGCACTCCTCACATTGGTGCAGATCAACCGGGAGATACTTAACGCACGCAATAAAGAGCAAAGCCTCCTCTTGCTGGAAAACGACTCCGAAAATCCTGTTTTAGAGGCGCGCATCGATCCACAAGGGACTGCCCCTTCCGAGGGCGTCCTGACTATTAACCGCCGGCAAAATCTGGCCGCCATCTACGACCCGAAAAATGCCATGGCGGATATATTGTTCTGGTCGTTACCGACAGCCGCGCAAACTCCGCAAAGAGGGATTCACCAGCTTTGCTCTGTCGCCTACCGCAAACTTACGGCCTCGATGCAACCGCTCGACGAGGGATTTGTGGTGTTTAATCGAGACGGGAGCGCGACCTATCTCTCAGCGCCGGATGCCGGTGTTTGTAACGATCCCACAAATCCACCCGTGACTGAGAATGAACCAGCGACATGCAACTGGCAAATAGTCGAACCGGATGTGGGCGTGATTTCTGCTTTTGCGGGCAATCGTCCGGACCAGTTCATCATAGTCGATCTTGGACTGCGCGCTTATGAAGTTACATTAGAGCGCAATCGCTGCGCATTTACCAAACGCCTTCTCCTGGACCTGACGCCATTCGACACCATCAGCCGGATGACCAAGCGGATCGGAACCTCGCCGAATGCGAGAACCGATCCTGACGAATATGCGGCAAAATATCTGGAGCGCGACGGTAGCCTCGCATTCATCGCTGGCGGCGGTTTGGTTATTGCGCAGCCTGGCCAGCAACCGGTGCTCGTCGGGGACCTCGCCGGCGATCCGACGGGCGCTTGGGAAATGGATCTGGAAGGCGACCTCATTCTGAGCACCCTTCCCCTGTCGCCGCTCAAGCTGTTCGATCTGGGCGCATCCAGTGGTGCGAGCATCGATTATGATGTCTTCACCAGATTGGAACGCATTTTCTTCTACCAGCGCCCTTATGCGCTGATCCGCGACATGCGCGTCGCTGCCGTCATGACGCTTGACGGCATGGTGCGCTACTACACGCCTGAAAGGGGCGCCGGCCGACTGAAGCCACCGGATCAGGCCCTGGACGTCATCGATCCTATCGGCCTTTGCGCCAGTGTGGATGGGAAGCGCCTCTGGGTCACTGACCTTGACGGCGCCGTCCATTCATTCGCGCGGGAGGACCCCTTGCAGCCGTTGGCCAAGGTCGGCCAGATCGAGACCAAGGCACGCGGCGTGCTTTACAAGCTCGGATGCGATCCGAAGGGACAATTGGCCATCATCGGCGGGTCGATCGACGACGATATATTCATATTTGAAAGCGGCTCACGCGGTGTAAAGCTACTCCAACGGCTGAAGCTTGAAGGAACGTCCAGCGATCGTGCCCGCCCTTCGATTGCGGCCGATGGCTTGAATTTCGCGCTGGGTTCGCACATTTTCTCACGCGCGACCAAAAAGCATCATTTCAAGCTGGATCTTGAGGTCGAGGGAAGTACTCGCATCCTGTTCGACGCTACTGTTTCGCAAGCGCTGATCGTGGGCAACTCGGCGCGCATCGTGCCGCTCCGCCGCACCAGGGATGGAAAACTCCATCTCGAACCCCCGCTGTACAGTTTCGGCGCCGTTCCGAGCGGTGGATGGCTTAGCGATGGTCGCATTCTGCTGCAGCGCGAACCGAATGATTTCGAGATATGGCGCCCTGGCCAGCCCACAGCGATCGGTTCTTTTGCGTTCGCGCCAGAAAATAGCTGGCTGTTCATCGCTCCCGATTCGCGTTTCGATACCAACCGGGTCGAAGCGACGCGAGCGGGGCATTGGCTCATGCCCGACGATCCGCTGCGCACTTATCCTGCCGAGATTTTTATGCGCGATTATTTCGAGCCGCAGTTGCTCGCAAGGCTGAGCGCCTGCAGCGCGAAGAAGGCTGAAGACCCTGGCGCTTGCGACGCCGCCTTTTCCGATATCCGACCGCTGGCATCGCTCAATCGCGTCCAGCCGGGCGTTCGCATCGTCAGCGTCATGCCGAGGGGTGGTGAGCATGCAACCATCGAGATCGAGGTCACGCCTGGCGAAGATCAGACCCAACCAAACGATCGCAAAAAGACTGGAGTCTATGACCTGCGTTTGTTTCGCGACGGACAGCTTGTCCATCGCCTGCCCGATCGCGAAACCGACGCGAACAACATCGAGACGTGGAGAGCCGAACATCTGGTTCGGATACCCGCCGGGGAGAAGGGTCTGAGGATCAGTTTCGAGGTGGCTCTTCCGACACTTCCCGATAGCCGCTCCGTCAGTTTCTCTGCCTATGCCTTCAACGAGGACCGCGTCATCAGTAACCTGGCAACAGCGCCCCCCTTCAAGGTGCCGGCCGACGCGAAGCCTAGAGCCCGGAAGGCCTATTTCATTGCGATCGGCGTGAACGGCTATGACGCACCGTCACGCAATCTAAGCTTTGCGGTGAACGATGCCGAGATGATGGCCGGCACGGCTGCCCGCTTTGCGGGTTATGAAAATGTGCCGGTGATTTTGGCTTCGGACGCCGGGGGCCCGCGACGCGATGCCACCACAGCAGCTATCCGCGCGGTGCTACAGCGCCTGGCGGGCGCCGAAATCGACGACGCGCTCCTAGCCCATATTCCCGGTGCGGATCGCCTGGCCAAGGCGACGCCTGACGATATGATCGTCATCAGCTTCTCGGGCCACGGCCACACCGACAAGAATGGCGGCTTCTATCTCCTGCCCTCGGATTCGGGGGCGAGCCCGATCATCGATGAAAACAGCCTGAAAAAGTTCATCTCGAGCGAAATGCTCGGCACCTGGTTGCGACCGATCGACGCGGGACAGATGGCGCTCATCATCGACGCCTGCCATTCGGCTGCCAGCGTCGAGCAGCTGGGGTTCAAGCCGGGGCCGATGGGAGATCGCGGCTTTGGGCAACTTGCCTACGACAAGGCGATGCGCATTCTCGCTGCAAGCCAGGCAAACGATGTCGCCCTCGAAATCAACACGCTGAGCCAAGGGCTTCTGACCTATGCGCTGACTCATGATGGGCTCGGCGCCGGGGGCGGCGTGGCTGGTGCCGACATCAACAAGGACAAGATGATCTGGTTAGGCGAATGGCTGCAATATGGTGCCGAACGCACGCCGGTCCTTTATGAAGAGATGAGGCAGAACCGCCTTGCGTATCGATATGTCGGCATCGATCTCGAATTTCAGGGCCGAGATCCGAGCGTCGATCCACGCTTTGCATCGATGATCGAACGCCGCGCCCAGACTCCAAGCCTCTTCGACTTCGCACGCCCTGGTACCGACGCGGTCATCGGCATAAGTCTGGTCGCGCCGCGGCGATAACGAGTAGCGGGTTTTATCGCTTCAGACCGATGTGCGCGCCGGATATTTGCGATCATATCGGACATCGCGGATTCGATCCTTGAAGAACAGTTCGATCGGCCCGCGCCGCTGCAGCATCTGGCGAATCTGGTCGCCCGAGATCGGGACGAGCAGCGGCCGGTTCTCGCCGCGCGCGACGTTCCGAAATGCGGCATAGGCATCTTCGGTGAACCCATTCACTGACACCAGAAAACCCAGCTTCAGTCTCGGCACCTCGACCTTGCTGATGAAGGTATGCACTTGATGGGCCTCGACGGCCCGGCTCAGATTCTTGCATTCGACAAAAATATCGGGGCCCCAATAATCCCAGAATTTTGCTCCACCGCGCACTTCCATGATCAGGTCGAGCTCGCCATGTTCGCTACGGAAATTTCGTTGCACCGGTTCGAACGGGCCATCGAAGAGCGCTTCGGTAAAGCCCTCAAAGCGCTTGCCGCGCTCATGGTTGGGCCGACTCATGTCGCACGCATCGTCGAGGAGCCCGAGCAGCTTGTCATGCAAACCCAGAGCTTCGCCGGCATCTTGGACATAGTCGAGGGCGGCCGGGACTTGCTGGATCAGTCGTCGGATGAAGCCTTGCCCGATATGGCCGCCCAACCGAACGGCCACATAGGCTGAGAGCGCGTCATTCTCGACACGGGCGAAGCGCAGGCAGGTCACCGCATCGAGTACGCGGTCCTTCTGAAGAAGGAGCTCGACCATGGGCGCTACTTCGTCGGCGAGGCCGGCAGCGAAACGCAGGATTTCCTCGACCGACGTTTCGCCGAGCTCTAGCGCCTCAATCAGACGTGATGGCGACGCATGAAGCCGGCGCGCGACCATGAATTCGACAAAGGATCTATGGACAAAACTCAGTTGTCCGTCATCGACACGAACGAAGCGTGTTGCGACCAATTGCTCAACCATCCTGGCGTGCCCGATCATCAAACGCTCACCCGGCAGTTCGAGAGGGATGTCTGCGGCGGGAGCCGTACTCCATCCCGAGACATGATATGTGACTGCCACTTCGCCGAGGAGCGCGAGCAGCTGCTCGGCGGAAAGGCCGGCTTCTCTGCTGCCAGTCGCTTGGCGCAGCCCCTCATCGAGGAGGTCGTCGAAAAGGTCTGCGGTCGAAACAAATGGCGCGCTCCCGCCGTCACTTGCTTCCCAGAGCAGCTTCGCCAAAGGCGGGTTCCGCGCCGCATCAGGGAGATCTGCTCGCCGCATGAAGGCGAGGAAGCGCTCGGCGGCATCGCCATTTCCAAGGCCAAACGTACGTATCAGCGCCGCAACCTGGTCTTTCGAAAATGGAGCAAGCGTATAGCTTGCCAATGCCGAGAGTTCGGCGCCGAAAGCGCCGGGCCTTGTTGCGACAACGGCTGCCAGTCTAGGATATTGATGAAGAATGTTGGCAATACGGAAGGCGCCGAGGCGCCCGTCGGGCATTTCGTCGACTCCATCGACAAGCAAGACGATTGCGTCGCTATCGAGCAAGCGCGCAAGCTCGCGCGGTGAAACGTCAATCTCAAGATCTCGCAGGACTGCCGCGATCCCGTCCGAAAGGTCGTGCCGGGCACCGTGGACTAGGATCGGTGCGCGCGTATCGAGAATCCCCGCCAAATAGGAGCCGGCGGTCGCACGGGCAAATGCGTGCATTAGGGTTGTCTTTCCGGTGCCTCCCTCGCCGACCAGAGCCATGCGGTGTTCGGATCCGAGCACATCGAAAGCCGGAATCACAGCCCCATCTGGGCCCGCGACATGTGGCAACACAAATTCGAGCGGCCCTGCGCCGATCGATGCGAGCGTCGCCCGGGCAATTTGCTTCGCAAGCTTGTTCGACACTCCCCGGCCCCCGTTTCCACCAGGCTCATTCAAAATTGAACAGCCTGCCCTCACCCAAGCGAAAAGGCTGCGCTACAGTAAACCGACGCGAAAAGAACGGCCGCTGATAACCCGCAACCGCATTATCGCGTCGGCTTGGGCGCCCTGTCCTTGTTGCGCAAGTCGGCAACATAGCTGTGGCCGCCATCGACTTTCACGATTTCGAATAGACCGGTGGCCTCGAACAGGGCAGGAAAATTCTTCGCGCCATAATTGCGCGGATCGATCGGGGCCTGCCGTTTGGCGGCGCTGCCAGCCCCGGACATCGCGGCCCATCCATCATCGCGCGCCGCGGCCTCAACCGCGCCGCGCAGGATCGTGACCAGCTTCGTATCCTGCGCGAGCTGTTTGCCTGACATCTTGGCTGGCGCCGCGGCAGCCGCACGGGTCGCCCTGGGCTTCGAGGCCACGTCCCCTGCCGGCTCCGATGGCGCCGCCGAAGTCCCTTCTGCGCTGTCGAGGTTGTCGAGGTACAGAAAGGTCGTGCACGCATTGACGAATGGGCTCGGCGTCTTCCGCTCCCCGAAGCCGTAAACGTCATGGCCGTTGGCACGAAGCTGCATCACGAGCGGCGTGAAATCGGCATCGCTCGATGCCAGGCAAAAGGCGTCGAGCTTCTGGGTATAGAGCAGTTCCATGGCATCAATGACGAGCGCGATGTCGGTCGCATTCTTGCCGGTGGAATAGCTGAACTGCTGGATCGGCCGGATCGCAAACTCGTGGAGCTTGTCTTTCCAGCCTTTGAGTCCAGCGCTCGCCCAATCGCCGTAGGCGCGGCGGATGTTTGCGGTGCCGTACTTGGAGAGTTCCGCGAGGATCGCCGCAATCTTGGCATGCGAGACATTGTCCGCGTCGATCAAAAGCGCGATCTTGCGATTCGCCACCGTGCCAGCCCGGCCTTCGTTGTCGATAACTCCATCGGTCATTGTTGACGCACCTTGCTTTCTTAGGCCGTGTTGAAAAACGACTGAAGCCATAAGCGGCTATCTCCGCTCGGTCGAGCGTGCACCTCTCCTGCTAGACGTGCTTATGCACGTGCGCGCGATGTGCCGCCCCACGGATTCGAGGGGCCGGGCCAGAGCGGTTGCCGTCCCTAGATTCATCGACAATTCTCCCCCCGTTTTCGGGGGGGCTATTCAAAGGGCGGCCTTGCTAAGGATCCTGCGACAGCGATTTAGCGAGGTATTATCAATGGTCGAGAAACCCGGGCTGCGCATTGCGGTCATTGGCGCCGGAGCGTCGGGACTCATTGCGGCGGTGAAGCTGATCGAGGCCGGTTTCGACGATGTCGTGATATTTGAAAAGGCTGACGAGTTGGGCGGAACCTGGCGGGACAATATCTATCCCGGCTTGACCTGCGACGTGCCATCGCACGCTTATCGGCTATCGTTTGCGCCCAATCCGGACTGGACCCAAGTTTGCGCGTCGGGAGCGGAGATTCTCGCTTATTTGAAGAAGACGGCCCGCGATTTCGATATCGACCGACATATCCGCTTTGGCGAGGAAGTGATCGAGGCACACATCGAAAACCATCGCTGGCATCTGACGACCAACAGCGGCGCGCAGGGCGAGTTCGATATCGTGATCACAGCGACCGGCGTGCTGCACCATCCGGTCTATCCCCAAATCGCAGGGCTCGATAGCTTTGCCGGCGAGGCATTCCATTCCGCCCGATGGTCCCGGAATTACGACTGGTCCGGCAAACGCGTCGGGATCATTGGCACCGGATCGACGGCGACCCAGATTGTCTCCGCGATGGCCGGTCGGGTCGCAAAGCTGTCGTTGTTCCAGCGCACCGCGCAGTGGGTATTTCCTCAGTCCAATGAGGACATACCAGAGGAAACCAAGCAAATGTATCGCGCCGATCCCGACCTGCTGGACCGCGACTACCGTCAGCTTCTGTCGAAGATCAACGCGACCTTTGCTGCCTCGCTGGTAGGCGAAAATCCCAGCGCCCGTGCCAAGATCGTCAAGGCTTGCGAAGACTATCTGGCGACCGTCAAGGATCCCGACCTTCGTGCCAGGCTGACACCGGATTACACCGTTGGCTGCAAGCGGCTGGTCATGTCCGATACATTCTACGAAGCCATGCAAACGCCGGGTGTCGAACTCGTCACGGAACGGATCGTCCGCTGCGTGCCCAATGGGCTGGAAACCGCCGACGGGAGTTTGCACGAACTAGACCTGATCGTTATGGCGACGGGCTTCAACACGCATCAGTTCTTTCGGCCGATGCAGGTCACCGGGCGCAATGGGCTGACAATCGAGCAGGCCTGGGCGGATCGCAATCGCGGCTACAACACCGTCAGCGTGCCCGGATTTCCCAACTGGTTCATGCTCGGCGGGCCGTCCAGCCCGATCGGCAACTTCTCTTGGCTACTGACAGCGGAAACCCAGTTCGCCTACGTCCTGCAACTGATCGAAAAGCTGCGTGATAAAAAAGTCCTGGAAATCGAGCCGAAGGAAGCGGCGGTGCAGCAGTTCGAGGCGCGCCTGGCCGAACAGATCCCGCGTACCGTATGGGCAACCGGCTGTTCCAGCTGGTACGTCGATCCTCAGGGCAATGTTGCATCCTGGCCTTGGACGTTCGACAAGTTCGTGGAGGAGTTGAAGGTTCCGCGCTGGGACGATTTCGAGATCGTCCGCGCTGAAGGAACCGGACAATGACTGGCAACCGCATGCTCGAAGGCATTCGCGTGATCGACATGTCGGGGGTCGTATTCGGTCCCTATGCCACCTTCATGCTCGCCGAACTGGGCGCCGAGGTCATCAAGGTGGAAGGGCCGGGGGGCGATCAGATGCGGCATCTCGGCAAGCCGGCTCGCACCAAGGGGATGAGCCCGACCTTTGTGACCGTGAACCAGGGCAAGAAATCGGTGGTGCTCGACCTCAAGTCCGAGGGCGACCGGGAAATGATGCGCGATCTGCTCAGGACCGCCGATATCTTCATCCACAATGTTCGCGGCGATGCCATTCGTCGGCTCAAGCTTGATTACGAGAACGTCAAACTGCTCAATCCCGATCTCATCTACGTCCATTGTGTCGGGTTCGGCTCGGACGGCCCCTATTCCGGCCTTCCGGCCTATGATGACGTTATCCAGGCCGCGAGCGGCGCGACCAGCCTGTCGCAGCGCGTATCGGGTGGTCCACCGACCTATCTGCCCTCGCTGATCGGCGACAAGGTGTCGGGGCTCTATGCAGCCAACGCAGCGCTCGCTGCGGTCATCCACCGCCTGCGCACAGGCGAAGGTCAATTGGTCGAAGTGCCAATGTTCGAGGCTTTTACCCAGTTCATGCTGCTCGAGCATCTCGGCGGCAAGCTATTCGATCCGCCCAACGCCCCCGTCTGCTATGCGCGACAAGTCGATCCCGACCGTCAGCCCTTTCCAACCGCGAACGGATTTATCAGCATCGTCCCCTATGTGGACGCCGCCTGGCCGAAGTTGTTTCAGCTGCTCGGCGATGCCGGCATTCTGGAATTCGAGGAGATGACAACGGCATCAGGTCGCTACAAAAACATCGACCGGCTCTATCGCGAGGTCGCGCGCTTGACTCCGCAAAAGACGACTGAAGAATGGATGGCTCTCCTCAAGGCCGCCGATATTCCGGCGATGATCGCGCGCGACATAGACGATATTCTCGATGATCCGCATCTGAGCGTTACCGGCTATTTCCAGCGGCTGGAGCATCCATCGGAGGGCGGCTATTATGCGACCAGCCGCCCGGTACGCTATCAAGCCTGGCCCGACCGAATACGGTCCCCGGCGCCGCTTCTGGGAGAGCATAATGATGAGGTGCTGCGCGATCTTTCTGCAGCGAAACAAGTATCCGACGCGTTATGATCGAACTTTATCATTGCCGCGATGCGCGCTCCTTCCGCCCGTTATGGGCGCTGGAGGAATTGGGCCTCGATTATCGCCTGCACCTGCTGCCCTTCCCACCGCGCGTGCGCCAGGCTGACTACCTCGCTGTCAATCCTCTAGGGACAATCCCGCTGTTGATCGACGGGTCGACAAGGATGACCGAGTCCGCTGCGATCCTGGAATATCTCGCGGTGCGCTACGGACCGACGCCTTTAGCCGTTGATCCGACCGACGACGCATATGGTGCATGGCTGAACTGGATCCATTTCGGCGAGGCGTCGCTGACCTTTCCGCAGACTTTGATACTGCGATACAGCCGTTTCGAGCCGGAGGCACGCCGGTCGCAGCAGGTCGCGGACGACTATACCCAATGGTTCCTGTCGCGACTGCGCGCCATCGACCGCGTGCTGTCAGACAACGACTATATGTGCGCAAACCGGTTTACCATGGCCGACATTTCGGTGGGCTATGCCCTGCTGCTGGCACGCTTGCTCAAGCTGCAGGATAATTTTTCGCCCCATGTGGCTGACTATTGGGAAAGGCTGAGTGCCCGTCCCGAGTTCCTTTCGGCCAATGGAAAGCAGCGCGCAAACGCCTGATCGAATATTCTTAGCCAATCGAACCGAGCAACCCAAGTTGCGCAGCGAGCGCCACGGCATGGGTCCGATTGGCAGCGCCGAGCTTCTGCACGACATTGTCGAGATGAAAGCGCACGGTGGTCGATCCCAGTCCGATGGTGGTTGCGACCTGTTCCTCGCGAAAACCTTGGGCCGTCAGGCGCAGGCATTGCCATTCACGCGGCGTCAACCGGGCCAGTTCCTCTTCGCTGGAACGAAAGCCCGCGTTTTCGTGAAGATAACTGCTCATGAACAAGTGGGCGGCCGCGATGAGGGTGGTGCGGGTTTGTGCCAATACCGAACGTGCCAACGCTTTCGTCGCCGACCCGCCCCAAGTTACCATGGCGACCCGTCCGCGCGGTAAATGGATTGGCATAGTGATGAGAGAGCGTACACCCATTGCGTTGATTGCGCTGACAATCTGCCGCAATTCGGCAGTGCGGGGCGGCACATTGTCCGATGGCCCGGTCACAAATGGCATCCCGCTCGTCCGGCACCGGATATAGAGTGGGCTCTTGAGCATGGCGTTGCGGTTCCACCACAATGCCATCACCTCGTCCGGCCACCCTTCTTGCCGCAGAAACGCATCCATATGCTCGTCGAATTCGGGGCGCGAAACATCGGGTGCCCACGCCAGCAAAGGCATGCCGATTGCCACCGCGACCGCTTTCAACCCCACTTGAGCCGCAGCGAAATCACTCGCCGCATCCAGTTCGGCAAGGCCATGATGGAGCGCATCAGTCGCAATATCGGCGACGGCGCCCTGCGGGTTTCGAGGGGTGCTAAGCATCCAAATGATGATAGCGCAATCCTATGGATCGGCAATGCATCGCAGGAGAGTGAAGATGGCCAGCGCACCACTGGAGGAATTGTTGCGAACCTTTCGGGCGCATGCCTTCGATCCCTCAGTCGATGAAGCGACGGTGCGACGCCGGCTGGACGGCTTTGCCAAGCTCTATCCGGTTTCGTCTGACGTGAGCATCGAGGTCATCGAGCTGTCCGGTCGCCCGGCAGAGCGGGTGAGTGCCGGTTCAGGGCCAACCGTGCTGTATTTCCACGGTGGCGGTTATGTCGCCGGATCGATCCGCTCGCACCGCCATCTTGGGGCTCGACTGGCAATGGATATGGGCGGCACGGTTATCCTGTTCGACTATCGGCTGGCCCCCGAAGCGGTGTTTCCCGCTGCCCTGAATGATTGCGTGGCCGCTTATGCTGCATTAGCCGATATTCCGGTATCGCTTGCCGGAGATTCCGCCGGTGGCGGACTGGCTTTCGGCGTGGCGATTGCAGCCGGACAAATGGGTTTGCCCCGGCCGGTCGCCATCTGGGCAGCGAGTCCCTGGATCAACCTCGGCACCGAGCATGAGAGCTACGACCTGCTCGCATCGGTCGATCCGATGCTCTCGCGCGACATCGCCGAATGGCATTCGACGCGCTATCTCGCCGGAACGTCGCATGACGATCCGCGGGCATCGCCGCTGTTTGCCAATCTCGCCGGCCTTCCGTCCACGCTGATCCAGATCGGCGATCGCGAGGTGTTCTTTGGCGATGCCGTACGATTGCATCAACGCTTGATCGCCGCAGGCGTGGATTGCGAGCTGTCTGTCGGCCGGGAGATGTTCCACGTCTGGCATCTCTATTGGCCCGATCTGCCGGAAGGTCGTGAGGCGGTCCGCGCCGCAGCCGACTTCCTTCTCATGCAGCATCGGGCAGACGCATGAGCGGATATCTGAAAGGCAAGTCGGTCATCGTTCTCGGGGGCGCTTCCGGCATCGGCAGAGCCACAGTCGAAGCATCGGTCCGCGAAGGTGCCGCCGTCGTGATCGCGGATCGCGACGTCGTCGCAGCAGGCCGACTGGCGACCGAGATCGGAGAACGCGCACTGGCCTTCGAACTCGACGTCTCGAATGCTGAAATGGTGGATGCCGGGATTTCGTTCACGGTCGCCGCTTTCGGGCGCCTTGATGCACTGGTGAACTGTGCGGCGAGACCCGAGCCATTTCGGAGCCTGCTCGATGCCAGCGAGGAGGATTTCGCGGGAATTGTCGACATTAATCTGCGCGGCACATGGTTGGCGATGCGCGCAGCAATCCGACAATTCCAGCGCCAGGGCGGCGGCGGCGCAATCATCAACATCTCATCCGCCGCGGGACTGAAAGGCTCGCCCGCCATGGCGATTTACAGCGCCAGCAAGCATGCAGTCATCGGGCTGACGCGGTCTGCGGCACTGGAATTCGCAAAGACCGGTCCGCGGATCAACGCGGTTTGCCCCGGCGTGATCGACACGCCGATGATGCAAGGTGTCGCCAGCGATCCGCGGGCCCGCAAGGCGTTCGAGGCGGCACAACCCAACGGCCGCTTCGGAAGGGCCGAAGAAGTCGGCGAGACCTGTGCTTGGCTAATCTCTGACCGAGCTTCCCTTATCACAGGGGCCATATTGGGCGTGGATGGCGGCCTGACCGCCTAACCCTCGATTCCGAGGGGGTGTTTTTTTCGGCGCCGGGCTAGTTTGGTCTTCAGGAGAGAACCCAAATGATCGACAACAATCCGCCGACAGCGGACGCCTGCGTCCTGCGCAACCTGCTCGACAGACACGCCATTGAGCGCCCTGACGATATCTTCGTGACATTCGAGGACGGCACAGCGCTGACCTGGGCACAAATACGGATGCAGGTGCGGCAAACAGCCGCGGGATTGCAGGCGCTGGGCGTAAAGCAAGGCGATCACGTCCTGTCCTGGCTACCCAATGGACTCGACGTGCTGCGGACATGGTTCGCGATCAATTATCTTGGCGCTGTCTATGTGCCGCTCAATCTCGAATATCGCGGGCGCCTTCTCGAACATGCGATCGGACTGTCCGATGCGCGGCTCATGATTGCCGAAGCCGGGCTGATCGAGAGGCTCGGCCCTATCGATAAGGCGCGCCTTGAAACGATCATCGCCGTCGGCGGCACGGCCGACCTGCCCGCGAGCCTGAAAATCCTTTCTGCCGATATGCTCGACGGCGATGACACCAAGCTGCTGCCACTGGATCGACCGATCCAATCATGGGACATCCAGTCGATCATCCTCACATCGGGCACCACCGGCCCGTCCAAGGCAGTACTGTCGTCTTACGCCCATCTCCAAGCGTTATGCGGGTCAGAGAGCTGGGCCTTTGTCGAGCCGACCGACCGCTTCATGATCAACTTGCCGCTGTTTCACATCGGCGGCACAGCCTGCATCTACGCAATGGTGATGCGCGGCGCATCGATCGCAATGATCGAGCGATTCCGCACTGAAGAGTTCTGGCCGACGGTCCGCCGCACACGCAGCACCGTCGTCGGCCTGATGGGTGCGATGACGCCGTTTCTGGCATCGGCTGCACCTTCGCCCGACGATCGCACGCACGGCCTCCGCGTCGCTGTCATCATCCCGCTGATCGGAGACATTGCCGCGTTCGTCGAGCGCTTCGGCGTCGAGGTCTATACCGTCTACAACATGACCGAGATTTCCACGCCACTGATCTCCGATCGAAACCCGACGCAGCCCGGCGTTTGCGGGCGTCCGCGTCCCGGCGTCGAAGTCCGGCTGGTCGATGACAATGACGTCGAAGTTGCCGAGGGCAAGATCGGAGAACTCATCATCCGCACGGCGCGGCCCTGGTCATTGAACTCCGGATATTACAAGGACCCCGAGGCGACCGCGCGTGCGTGGCGCAATGGCTGGTTCCACACCGGCGACTCGTTTCGCCGCGATCCGGACGGGCTCTATTACTTCGTCGACCGCCAGAAGGATGCAATCCGTCGCCGCGGCGAGAATATTTCTTCGTTCGAGGTCGAGGCGGAAGTCGGCGCGCATCCGGGCGTGAAGGAAGTGGCGGCCCTCGCCGTGCCCAGTCCGCTGGGCGAGGATGAGGTGCTGGTTGCGATCGTGCCGCATCCCGGGACGATTATCGACCCGGTCGAACTGATCGCATTTCTGACGCCCAGAATGCCACGCTATATGGTGCCGCGCTATGTTCGCATCGTCGCCGACCTGCCGCGGACACCCACCGCCAAGGTCCAGAAGCATCTGCTGCGCGAGGAAGGACTTTGCGCGGGCGTATTCGATCGCGAGGCGGCAGGTCTGCGCATCGCTCGCGAGCGGCTGAAAGTCTGACCCCAGCCGCCTGCCCGCGACATTCGCTTAGTATTTGAACCCGAACTGGATGCCGTAGGTCGCGGGACGGGCCGCAGCGCGCGCGATACCGTCGGTCCCGCGGATCACGTTATTCCAATAATATTCATTGAGCACGTTGTTGCCGAAGACCGAAACCTTCCACCCCGCATCGTCGTTGCGGATGCCGGCGCGCAGATCGACGACCTGATAGTCTTTGATTTCCTGTCCAGCGACATTGCCGAAGAATGCCGATGTCGCGCTGCGATAGCTATAGTCCGCACCGACGAAAGCGGTGAGATTCGACGACACGTCCCGCTCATAGGATCCGCCGGCATTGACCGAATGTTTGGGTGAGAAGTTCAAGGCGTCGCCCGCGAAATCCTCAACCTGGTTCGAGAAGTTGATGCCGGTGAACTCCGTGATCTTTGTGTTCAGGTACAGATAGGAAGCATAAAGCGTCAGCCCCTGAACGGGGCGCAGGCTTGCTTCGACCTCCGCGCCGTAAATTCGCGACTTGGGCACGTTGACCAGCGTCGATAGGCCACCAAAGGTCGGGTCGATGATCCGCCCCCGCTGCTGCTTGTTGGTGTAGTCGTAATAAAAGGCTGCCGCATTGAGTTGCAGCAGCGAGCCCAGCGGACTGGTCTTCGCGCCGATTTCATAGGCAATCAGCTTTTCCTGCTTCACAGGGCGCAACTGCACTTCGGTGGTCGACCCCAACGTCGCGAACGCGCCCGCCTTATAGCCTTGCGATATCGTGGCGTAGACCAGCGTCCGCGGCGCGGGCTTCCAGTTGATACCCGCGTGGTAAGACACGTTATTCTCGACCAGGCGCTTCTCTTGCAGGCCAGGCACAAGGTTGGCATCCAGCGTCACGCAGGCTCCCGGCGCAGTTGCCGGAAGTGGGGCCAGGCCGCGCGCGGCGCGCAGCGAATTCACGATCGGCGAGAAAAACGCGGCGAGATCACCGGCGCCGCTATCGGCCGTACATCCGGCGAAATCGCGCCTGTCCTCGGTATAGCGAACGCCGCCGACCAGCGAGATCGTCGAGGCGATGTCGAATTCACCATCGGCGAAGACGGCATAGGTCTCGACTTGCTGATTGGCGGTGACAGGTGTCCGGCGATAGGCACCAACCGTGCTCGTGCCCTCGCGGATACTCGTGTCCTGAAGATCGCGGATCTTGTCATGGCGGTAGTTCCCGCCAAAGCTCCAGAACAATTCGTCGGTATCCCCGCTTAACCGCAGTTCCTGATACCAGGATTTGATCGTTCCCTTAACCCGGGCCTCGAAATTGACCGCTGCCATGCCGTCGCGATCGAGCAAGGCATTGCCCTTGTAGTCCGAATAGGACGAGATCGACGTCAGGCGGATAGCATCGCTTAGTTCGTATCCGATCTTGAGCCCAGCCTGCCCAAAGCGGTCGTCGCGGCCATAATCCAGACCGGGCGTCCAGTCGGCGTCGCGGGCGTTGTTGCCAGCAAAGGGCGAATTGAATACTTGCGGCAGCCGGGGAACATTGGCCGGTCGGGCCGGTGTGAACCGGATCAATTGCAGCGCCTGCGTATCCGATTTGTCATACCAGCCGTTGAGGTCGAGATCGACGCTAACCCGGTCGCTCGGCTCCCAATTTAACAGGGCGCGGAAAGATCCGCGTTCGACCTGGCCAAGCTCGTCGCCGGGACGAGAGATGCTGCGTTGCCAGTCGCCACCCAGAGCGAAATCGGCAGCGATCCGCGCCCTGACCGTTTTGGACAGCGGGCCGCTGACATAGGCCTGGCCGCGCATGGTATCGAACCGACTGGCGGTCACGTCGATGCCGGCCTCGAAGGTGTCGCTCGGTTTGTTGGAGATGTAGTTGATCGTGCCGCCCGTCGAGTTCTGGCCGTAAAGCGTTCCCTGCGGCCCCTTCAGAACTTCGATCCGCTCAAGGTCGAGCACTGCTCCCTGCGTCATCGCCGGATAAGCCAACGGAATTTCATTCACATAAACGCCTACCGCCGCGTTGGCGCCCAGGCTGCCGTCGTTGAAGCCAACGCCGCGCAGCGTATAGAGCGGCACGTTCAAGGCTGAATCCGCGGCGGTAAACCCGGGTACGATCTTGGCAAGGTCGGAGGCAGAGGTGATGCCATGTTCCGCGATGGCATTACTCGACAGCACGCTGACGCTGATACCGACATCGCTGAGCGCCTGGTCCCGCCGTTGGGCCGACACAACGATTTCGTCTGGATCATGGGCTTGCGGGGCACCGTCAGTCGCGGAAACATCCTGCGCCGCAGCGCCATCCGGGACCGAGCAACAGAACAATGCGACAGACGCAAACAGCCCCGCACGCGAACTGACAAATGTCATCAATTTATCCTCCCAAGAACTGGTCTATTCAAACCATTGTCCCGGGACGGTAGACGGAAACTGCGGACATCGGCCCCCTCGCTATCGAGGGGACTTTATAAGCCGACCACAGACGCGGATTGCCGTAACCGCGTCAGCCTCATTCCTGTGCCGTTTTCTCTTCGAGCGCGACGATACGTTCGGTGCAGATCGCATGGACGGCACGGCCGAGTTCCTCGACGCAGCCGGCGAGCCAGAGCAATTCCTCTTCGGTGATGCGATAATGTTTCGAGTAGCGGGCCTTCACATAGGCCTCTTTCAGCTTCTCGAACCGCCCGCGGTCCGCGCGTGTCTCGCGCGGCCATGCCTCGACAAGCCGCAGATCGATCCGCTCAGCCTGCGTGCGCAGGAAACCGAGATTGTGGACGTGCGGAGTATAGAAGGTACAGACCAGCAAGACGCAGTGGTATAAACGCTCGACCGCTTGGTGCGTGTCGAACGCAGCGTCCTTAAGGTAACCCTTTTCAGTCCCGAACTTCGCAATGTCGAAGCGCTTGATCGCGCTCGGAAACCATTCGTCGAAATATTCCTTCGCCATCGCAAGCGCCTGTTCGGGCGTCTTGGGCTTGGGAGTGTGAAGCCCCTTTTCGTCAAACTCGTAGAGCGCGATCCCGTCGCGCGCGACGTCCATGAAGAAATAGCGCCCATGCGCGAGGCCGTCGTTCACTTCCTGAATGGTGTGAACAATGAAATTGACGGGCGTGTGGAGCGTCTTGTCGATCGCAAGCTCGCGGGTCAGCCGATCGTCGAGCTTGAGCCAGTAATCGACCTTCTCGGTCAGGCGTTCATCGTTGACAATGATCAGCAGATCGAAATCGGATCGGTAGCCCTTCGCCGTATGCGGTTCGTCGACCCAACCGCCGCGAGCATAGCTGCCATAAAGAATGATTTTATCGATCCGACCCTTCTTCTTCCAGTTCATCGTGGCGAGCGCGAGCGCATCCTCGAATTCCTCGAAGATGATCTGCTTTACCCGCTCAAGCTCGCGCTGCTTGCTGGCCGGAAGATGATCGAGATCGGTACGCATGGCTCCTACCCTGTAGGCACTGAGTCCAGTTGGCAAGATCGAAGCGGCCTCGCCTGCACCACAACTGCCTCCAGTGTTGGGTCCTTTTGTCACAAGCCGAAAGTCAGGTAGCACCTGATCTAAGTCGTAGCTGACCAGTGACTGCTGCCTCAAAGATGCTGCTCGGCGTCGCGGAACCGAGGCGTCTGCTTCGCGTCTCATTGTCGCCGAACAAGTGAGCAAGGCCGTTGCTCGGAAGCAGACATTCGCTATTTCATCGATGTTAAGGCTATAGGACCGTGTCCTTGACGTCGCTTGCCGGGCCGGGATCATCCGCAGCGGTGCGATACTCAAGTTCGCAGCGGGGGGACCAAAGTGCGAGCATTCAAGTTTCGGACTCTGCGCGATTTGGATCGCGTCCTGGGTATGATCCGCTCCAACGATCTATGGTGCGCAGACTGGCAAACCCTGAATGATCCGATGGAAGGATTCTATTACTACGAACCGGGTAATGCCCAAGGGGACGCCCAGCGGATCATCAATGCAATTCGACGAGGAAAGCGTGGCAGATATGTTTGCTCGCTGTCAGCCCGTTTCAATATCGCAACTCAATGGGCTTATTATGCCGATGAGTTTCGCGGCCTGGCGTTGGAATATGATCTTTCCGGCCTTAACACCTCGGGCGACGTCACCGTCGGTCACGTGCGCTACGAACCCCTAGAAGCTAGCTTTGATATCTATCAAGATGCGGATCCGGCACGCCTGGCCGAGTTGGTCTTGCTGACAAAAATCGACGAGTGGCGGCATGAGCAAGAAATTCGCATCATCTCCCGTAGAGAGGGGCGGCTGCGGATCCCGGGAGGCGTGCAATCCGTCACTCTCGGCCACCGGATGGCTTCGGATGTGAAGGAGGTCGTTTCATCGTACTGCCAAGCCCGCAACGTTCAGGTTTATGAATTGGTGTTAGACGGTCGCGGTATGAGCCGGGAACCTCTTGATTTCGAATTCCAGTCTCGGCGGCAGCGGCACCTCCGACCGTAACCGCGACACGCTCCGGTCGAGCGGCGGGAAAGTTTCTGATTGCTCGCGACAAATTTGCGACAGTGGCCGGGCTCGATACGCCCTCGACATCTCCAATGAGCTATAGCGGTGTCGTTGTCGTACACGGCTCAAATCGGAACCTTTGAGAAATTTTTCGATCCGCCTTCCCAGTTTGTTTGTGAGCCTCGCAATATAACTGAGAGAATGACGTGAGAAATATGATGGACGAGGTTGAGCATCTTTCGTTGGAGGAAGTCGGACGGCTGTTCAGCCGTCAGCGGCAATCCGACTTGCTGCGCCTCGCCGCCCTTGCGAACACTTGGGTCTGGTTCGCCCCCCGGCGAGACCCGTTTGATCTTCTCAATGAAGCGTTCGCCCGAATATTAGCCGGGGATAGACCCTGGCCCGCACATGTTTCTCTCCATACCTTTATATCCCAAGTGATGCGCAGTATTGCCAGCCAATGGCGCGCTGAGGACATGCGTGAACCGCTAGCTGGAGATCGGGGTGGCGGGCATGCCGACGATCTTGAGACCGAAGAGCTTGATTTAGCCGATCTCGCCCATCGAATGAGAGCGCACTTGATCTACGATCCCCCCGCAATGGGTATCTTCGACCACATGCTGGCCCAGACAAGTCGAAAGCAAGCTTGCAGCCAACTCGGTCTCGACGCGACTGGCTACGATACTGCTCGTCGCCGCATGACCCGAACTTTGCGACGTCACTTCGAACCTGGATGGAAATAATGACGACGACTCCGAACTCTGACGACATTCTTGCGCTGATAGCGGAGGGAATTCTCGATGCCACCGACGAGGAAATCGTCGAAACGGCGCGCGCGCATGGCGTGGACGTCGATGCTCTCGAACGGAAGGTTCGTGAGGTGATCGCAACACGTGTCGCCGCTTTGCAGCCGATGCCTGCCCTCACCATCGGCGAGACAGTTGCATTGCGTTCTGACCCCGCCCGCATCGGTGTGATCACGGGCATCACGCCCAGCAATCGGGAAACACGTCTCAGCGTTTTCATCGATGGTCGCCTCGAAACCCTGTATTTGAGTCAAGTCGTGCGCGCGAATCTTGCGCCAGGGGCGGTGCGCTCCACACTGAGCGAATTTAACGCCCGCCTGACTGCTCTCCAGCTTGCTGAGCCCAGCATTGCCAACTTATATTCGCTGCAAGCCGGCCGCATTGATTTCATCCCATACCAGTTCCGGCCCGTGCTGAAATTCATTCGGGCCGATCGACCGCGCCTGCTCGTCGCGGACGAGGTCGGGGTGGGCAAAACTATTGAGGCGGGGCTCCTGCTGCGCGAACTGCAGGCGCGTCGTCCGCTCCGGTCGGTTTTGATCGTTTGCTCGAAAGCGCTCGTCGTGGAGGAGAAATGGCACCGCGAGATGCGGCGGTTCGATGAGGAGTTTGTTACGCTGGGCAGCGACGAGTTGCGCTATTGTCTTGACCAGAGCGACCTCGAGGGAGAATGGCCCGACCGGTACTCCCGTGCGATCCTTCCATTCTCGCTCGTAAACGAGAATTTGTTACAGGGCTATCAGCAACGCGGAGGCCGTCGCGGACCGGGGCTGAATACCCTCGATACGCCGCCTCGGTTCGATCTCTTGATCGTCGACGAGGCGCACAATGCGCGTAATGCCGACACTGGTCTTCATCAGGGTCTACGGATCCTTGCAGACAATGCGGAAGCCGTCGTGCTTATCACGGCAACCCCTGTTCAGCTCGGAACCGGTGATCTGTATTCGTTGCTAAACCTTCTGCGCCCCGACCTTGTCATTGACCGCCCAACCTTCGAGCGGATGGCCGAACCGAACGAAGCCATCAACGCCGCGATCGCTGCCATCCGCGGCGCTGCAGCAGGATGGCAGCAAGAAGCGATTGGACACCTCAATGAGGCCGCTGCGACCGATTGGGGGCGAGCGATGCTATCCCCGTCGCCCGAGTTTCGCAATCTGCTTACGGCCACGCGTGGCGCTGCAAGCGACGACGACCGGGTGCGGCTTATCCGGCCGGCCGAAGGGCTCCACAGCTTTTCAACGATGATCAGTCGGACGCGGCGCCGCGATATCGGCAACTTCACGAGCCGGAAAGCGCGTACCGTGGAGGTGCCATTCACGCAGGAGCAGCAAAGCGTCCATGACGATCTGCTGGCCCTTCAGCGCATCATCTATTTGCGAGCGCACGGCGCTGCTCCCCTCGGCTTCCTGATGACGACAATCCGCCGCCAGGCAGCAAGCTCGCTCCACGGGCTTGCCCCGTTCCTTGAAGACATCCTGTCTCGTCGGCTCAGCGACCTCGAACTTATCGAAATCGACGATCATGCGCTCGACCATAATGACGCCGACATAGATGCGCTTCGCACGGAAATCGCCTCTCTGGTGGAACGCGCGCGCAACCTGTCGGACGAAGACCCCAAGCTCACAGCCCTCCTCGACATCGTCAACCAGAAAGGGGGGATGGCGAACCGCCGACTTTTGCTGTTCAGTTCCTTTCGGCATACGCTCGCCTATCTCTACGAAGCGCTTCGCGCTCGCGGTGTCCGCGTGGGGCTTATTCATGGCGGCGTTGCCGACGACGATCGACGCGCCCTTCGCAAGGCCTTTGCGCTTGCGCCTGAGAACGAAGACGCGATCGATGTTCTCTTGTCCTCGGAGGTCGGGTCGGAAGGTCTCGACTTCCAGTTCTGTGACGCATTGGTCAATTTCGACATTCCCTGGAATCCCATGCGGATCGAGCAGCGCATCGGCCGCATCGACCGCTACGGCCAAGCAAGTCAGACAGTCGCAATCTACAACTTTGTGACCCCGGGGACGGTGGATTTCGATATCTATCAGCGGTGCCTCGTGCGGATCGGCGTCTTCGAACGCGCGATCGGAGGTAGTGAGGCAATTTTGGGCGAGATCGCTGGACGGCTTCAGGCCGTGGCGGACGATTTCCTGTTGACCGAGGAAGAGCGGCAAGCGCGGCTTCAGCAACTCGCTGACAATGAAATCCGTCAAATCCTCGAGACCGACGCGCTCGAGGAGCGTGAGGCCGAGCTGTTCGGGGTTCGGATCGAGCGCACGCGAATGAACGACGAGATCGCCGAGGCATCGAGCCGCTGGCTCGAGCCGGCCGCCATTGAGCGGCTAGTGGGGCTACACCTCGAACGCGAACTCGATGTCGGTCGGAACCCCATTAGCGGCCAAGGCCCGGTCAAGAGCCTCCGTTTGGCCGCCGATGCCCGGCGCCACCTCGTTCCGGCGCGCGCGCGCGGGACGCGTCTCAGTCTTGCGGACCGCGAATGGGAGACCTGGTTGCGCGGCGATCACCAGACGCTTGCGCTGACGTTCGACCGCGAGGCGGCCAACGAGGATCGTTCCCTTGCGTTCATCACGCCGGTCCACCCGCTGACGCAGGCAGCAGCGCGCTCGTTCGCAGGAGACGACGAAATTGTGGTGACGCTTCGCGTGAACGATCCCGAGTTGCCGGCGGGCGATCATCCGTTTGCAATCTACCAATGGCAGATGCGCGGCTTGCGCGAGGATGCAATGCTCGTGCCGGTCGTCGAAGATCCGCGGGTCGCGTCAGCCTTCTTGGACATTTTCACGATGGCAGCAGACGCGCCCGATGTAGCTCCTCCTGACAGTTCTGCGGTGGAGGGACTCGAAGGCTGGCATCATGAATTATGGACCCGTCGGCGCGCCGAGCATGTGTTCGAGGCAGGCGAGATCGCTCGCTTTCGGAGGGATAGCTTGGAGGCCAGTCACCGGGCGCGCGTGACAATCCTCGAGGAGCAGCTCGCCGCGGCCTCCGAAGATCGGATCCGCCGGATGCGGACCGGGCAGCTGGCGCGCGCCAATGGGGATTGCCGGGAGTCTCTCGATGGCCTCACGATGGCTGAGCGGCGCGCGGATATTCTCCCACGCCGGGTTGCGTCCGGAACATTGCGAGTGGAGCATTGATATGAACAATCCCTTCCTCGAATGGCTCGATGATCTGTGCGCGAAGCGTCAGCGGTGGGTTGATGCCAGCCACGAGAATGACTTTGATCGGGGCATCTGGAACGCCACCGTCGACAAATATGCTGATCCCAGCCACTTCATCTTCGAGCTTCTCCAGAATGCGGAAGATGCCGAAGCGACATGGGTTCGCTTCCAGCTAGAACCCGATAGGATCATCTTCGAGCATGATGGCCGGCCGTTCGATCGCCTGGATATCGAAGGCATCACGGGGATTGGAAACACGACCAAGCTGGATGACGGACATAAGATCGGTTGCTTCGGGATCGGATTTAAATCGGTTTACGTCGTCACGGACCGGCCTGAGGTTCACTCGACTATTGAGGGCGCACCTCTCGCTTTTGCAATCGAGAGCCTCGTCGTCCCGAAACTAGTCGAAACGACACACGCCGAGACGACGACGCAGATTGTCCTGCCGCTCCGGGCCGATCGTGCCGAACTTGCCCTGACGCGCGCGCGGGAGGGGCTCACTGCGTCAGGGCCTCGCTCGCTGCTGTTCCTGCGAAACATAAAGCGTCTTGGATGGGTGGATGGGGACCGCCGCGGTGAAATTGAAGTTAGCGACACCGACGGTTCAATCCGGTCGATCCGCTCGAATCTGTCCGACGGCAGCAGCCAGCTCGATCGCTTTCTCGTGCTTGCCCGCGCTGTCGAGTATCGTGAGGGCCGCAAGCAATATGAAGTGAAGGCCGCGCTGCGGTTAAACAGCGGGGGCGACCTGATCCCCGAGGACGCGCCCACGCGACTGGCGGTGTTTTTCGAAACCGAGGAGCTGACCGGGCTCCATTTCCATATCCACGGTCCGTTTCAGCTCACTGACAACCGCGGGAACATCAAGCGTGACGACGCCTGGAATGCGGAACTCATAGAAACGATCGCCGCCATGGTTGCAGACGCGCTGCCGTCGCTGCGCGACCGGGGCCTGCTAAAGCGCAGTTTCCTTGATCTCTTGCCCAACGCGTCCGATGAACTGCCTGTCGCTTTCGCGCCGATCCTCACGACGCTTGTCGCCAAGTTCGCAGCCGAAGAGCTGATTCCGGTTCAGGGCGGAGGGTTCACAACGACCGCCAGCGGTATCAGGGGTCCAGCGGATATCCGCGACCTTCTCGGGGAAGCCGGATTGGCGGAATTTTGCGGAAGATCCGGTCGTCGCTGGATCATTGCCGCTTTGAAGAACAGCCGCGCCGACGCTTTCATCAATACGTTGAAGGTGGAAGAGTTCGGACCATCGGACTTCTTCACCTCTTTTCGGCACGTGCTCGGACCGCAGAATCTTTGGCTCGAAGCGGATAAGCTTCGGCGCAGCTGTGGTCGCGAATGGTTCGATGCGCTAAGCGACGAACAGATCCAGCATTTCTATCTGGTCCTGGAGGCCGCGCACAAGGTTCAACGACCGTCAGTGCCCATTGGCGATTTCAAATTTGTCAGGCTTGAGGATGGTCGCCGTCATTCTCCGCGGCACGCGGTCTTTGCGCCGACCGACAGCGATCTCGACTCCGATGCCGATCAAGGCGAACTTTTCCTCGTAAAAAAGAGCCTGATCAAGCTCGGCAGAGGGCGCGGCAAGGAGGTCGAACAATTCTTGCGGCGGATGGGTGTACGCGACATCGATGAGCGCGCCTTTCTCAACGCCATCCTTCGGACGAAGTACAAGGGTGACGTCCCCAAGCCCAATCGCGAGCAGCACCTGCAACACATGCGCCGCTTCCTGCGCTGGTGGAAAGAAACGGCCGACGTGGGACCATTCGCCGATGTGTCCTGCATCCGCGCGGGTATCGAAGCCACCTATCACGACGCGGAAGATGTCTATTTCGGATCGCCGTTCCTGGAATCGGGCCTCGCGACGATATACGACGGTAACACGAAGGGCCGTGACCGTGTCGCGCTTTGGGAAGGATACAAATATCTTCCTCGCAAAGACCTCATCGCATTTCTCGGCGATTGCGGGGTCGAGAACGAGCTTACAATATCATCGTCTGTTATTTCCTACGGTCATCCGTATTGGAACGATCTGCGCTATGACTGGGGTTCTGCACGTCACACCAGTACGGGTATCAACATCGATTTCTACATCGACGAATTGCCCCTGCTCCTCGCGCGCAAGGATCCCTCCATTTCAAAGCTGATCTGGGGTGCCGCGCGCGCCGTCGGCGCGTCGGTTATGATTGCTCGATTTTCTCCGAACCAACAATATGAGGCGCGCAAGCGTCCCTCGTCACTGGCGGTCGCATTGCGCGACACGCGCTGGATTCCCTCCAAGGATGGGAGCTTACAAAAACCGAGCGAGTTGACGTCGGCCGATCTCGCCAAGGGATATGCAGTCGGCGGGAATGAAGAGTGGCTTCGTGCGATCGGGTTTGGCGAGCAAGCGCGGCAGCGCAGCGAGCAAACCAAGGCGCGGAGGCAGGCCGGAGAGCTCATCGGGCTGTCCTCGGAACTGGTGGATCAGCTGGGAGGCCTTTCTGCGGACGCGCTCGCTGCGCTGAGCGCCGATATGATTAAAACGATCAACAGTCGTTCCTTCGAACCGGTTGATTTTCCAGCGCGCGAAGTGGGCAACCCCGACCGCCGCGCCGAACGTCTGGCGCAGCGTGCCAAGGCCGCTCCCACCAAGACTTATGAGGTCCGTGAACGATCGGTGCGGACAAGTGATGCCGGAAGCCGGGCGATCGCCCGAACCTATCTTGAGGACCATTACACCAATCACCTGAACGAGATGATCTGCCAAGGCTGCCACGAGAAGATGCCGTTCGACCGGCCCAACGGCTCGCCCTATTTTGAAGCAGTGGAATGTCTCGATACGCTTCCGCAGGAGCAGTCCGAAAACCATCTGGCATTATGCCCGACCTGTTCGGCCAAGTGGCATCATGCCAACCCCATCACCGATGCCGAGCTGCGACAAAAGATCGCAGAGGCTTCGACACCAGAGATTATGGTCGAACTCGCGGGCGCACCGGTGCGGCTGAGATTCACTCAGGTTCATCTCGATGACCTCCGTGTCGTGGGAAACCTCGCTTCGCCCTAAGCAAAAAATCAGTTCCTTCCCGACGCGCAAGCTGAGTGGCGCGGTCCGAAGAAGCCGCGGATAGCGCTGTCGGGCATCCGCCGGCCTGCCAGCGTACCCGGTAATGGGCCCCCGCGCCAATTGCCGCCCCATATTTTTAAGGCGCGCTGATGGCGCGCTTCTACAAAGATAATCTTCTGACTTTCTGGCCCAATAAGCGTCGGCCGTTAACCGGATCGATAGGTTGCGCGGTAAGCCTCGGGCGATGTAAGGCGATGAAATGGAAAAACAGTTGTCGGACCAAAAAGGGAAAAGCCCGGATGCCGATCCCGAGCTGAGATTCGATCACAACGTGATCGAACATCTTGGGATAAAGCTGTATCAGAATAAGCCCGTCAATGTTCTCGCGGAACTACTCGCGAATTGCTGGGACGCAGATGCCCAGCACGTGTGGGTTGATTTCAGACAGGGCTTCGCGACCGTCGCGGACGATGGCTTCGGAATGTCGCTGAAGGCCCTGCGCGATCGCTATCTTGTGATCGGCAAGTCGAAGCGCACGTCTCCCAAGGAGCAGTCACCCGGTGGGCGAAAGCCTATGGGTCGCAAAGGAATCGGTAAGCTTGCGCCTTTCGGTGTCGCCCGGATGGTTGACGTTGCGACCGTTAATGCCGGCGTGCTCAACTGGTTCACGCTCTCGCTGGACGATCTGTTGAAGATGGGCCGCGACGGGGGCGAACATCGCTACAAACCCGTTTTTCACGCCAAGGACGTGAGCGCCGATCTTTCAGCGGCGCAGGGGGCTACGTCGACAGCCACAGCGGAAGTCAGGCGATTTTTACGCCGGATGCGTAAAATACCGCTCGCAGAACGTTCCGGTACGTTGGTCGCGATGTACGGTCTGACGGCAAACGCCTTGCCGGCCCCCGACGATATCATTTCGGGGTTGGGAGCGCGGTTCTCGGTTGTACTCGCCCGCCCCGACTTCAAGGTGCGTGTTTCCTCGCGGCTTATAGACGAAAAACGGGCGCTTCCCGCGTTTGACTTCAGAATTCCCGCAGAAGGCTTCAAAGAGGGCAAAGTCGGTGGTCGCCCGGTAAAATGGTGGGCTGGATTTGTCCTACGCGCCGACTGGCCTGCTGACCAGGCAGGTGTCGGGGTATTCGCTCACAGCAAAATTGCTCAGGACCGGCCCTTCTTCTTCGGTGCCAAGGGCAAGGAGATATATCAGCGCTATCTCTACGCCGTCGTCGAAGCAGACTGGCTGGATGAACTGGAGCGCGATCTCGTTTCGACCGACCGGACCAGCATCGACTGGCACGATCCCGAAACTGCGGAATTACTTGAGTGGGGCCGCAAGGAGGTGGGGACTTGGCTGGACAGATATGCGGAATGGCGCGCGACGCTCGTTCAACAGGAAGTCGAAACCGCCGCTTCTACAATGCGGTCGAAGGGGCGCATCCATATATTCTCCGATGTGGAGAATCAGGCGATCGTGAAACTGGTTGCCGATGCATCGGGTAGCCTCGGGCGGGGCGCGGCGGCCGACAAGTCTCGCGAGGATCTGCTCGACGTTGTGTCGCGTGCGTGGATTAATCAGCCGACGAGAGAACTGCTTCGTAAGGCGTGGACCGATTTGGCGAACGCCGCGGATGATGCGGACGCGTTCAAATCGCTCGCAGAGACCGTCGGAGACCATGCCGTCCCGGAGGCTATGGGTTTGGCATTGACGTTTGCGCAGCGCGCGTTCGCCTTGTCCGTTCTTGAGACCGCAATCGGCAAGAAGTCCGAAGCACGCCTGCAGAAACTGGTCGAGGAGTTCCCCTGGATCATTCAGCCTCGCGGCGAATTGCTGACTGCTGACCAGTGGCTCAAAACCAGTATCGAGAAGATCGCCGACGAGGATGAATCCAAGGATCGTGCCGGCAGGACGATACGCGAGATGTCGCACCAGGAGCGTGCCGATTTTGTGTTTCTTACGTCGCCCAGCGAGACCCGTATCCAAATTGTCGAGATAAAGCAGAATGATCCCCAGCACACGCTCAACCTTGAGAATCGGAGGCAGCTTGCTGACTATCTCGATATGGTGGAGAGTGAGCGCTCAAGCGCAGACGTGAGCGGGCTGTTGATCGGTCACACTGGCAATCCCAGATTTGACGCGAAAGATTCGCGGATCACCGTTAAAAGTTGGGACGAAATCCTCATCGAATGCCGGGCGGCTTATCTTGAGCTTCTGGCCGGCACCCTCGAACAAGCTGACCTGGGGCCGGGCGATTCCCGGCTAGCAATGGTGAAGCAATTCGGCGGGCCAAAGGTCTGGACGTGGCTCAACAAAATGGCTCAAAAAGATAAACGGCTCGCCGCGATCATGGAGAAAGCCAAACAAACTGGGATCATGATCACGGCCAGCACGGCGGCTCCCGCCCCGGCCCTTCCTCCTCCAACGCCGCCAGCGGCGGCAGAAATTCCGCCGGATGCGTCAGCTGCTCTGCCTGCGAATGAGGATTGACCTCGAAGGAGGTCATCCAGAGCAACTAGGCAAACCAGAGGCGGTGACCTCGGTCCCACAGGTGGACATCGTCGGGCGGCATCGGCCTTCCGCTCGCACGCCAGCTCGACGCAAATCTCCTGCGAAGTGTTTCGAAGTGGTGTCTGCGGATGCCGCTCAGCAACCCTCTCACCACGATGTGCCAGAATGACTTAGCGCGGGGCTGGACTCACCCGCCGAGGTCTCCGCCGGCGGCAAACTCGTTATGAAGCTCGATTGCGCGCTTTATCTGAGAACGCACGGACTTCGTCATTTCGGCAAATTCCTGTCGATCGCGCAAACGACGGATCGCATCCTCCGCCGTTGGAACCGCATTCTCGCCGTCACCGATGAGGCGATTGACGCGGCGCAGACGCGAAAGCACGTCGCCGGCGGCCCTAGGCGTATATTCGTGGCAGGTGCGCAGCCATGCGCGGAACAAATCTTCGGGGCTCTCGGTTGCCGACATCTCATACTCCATAATCGTCGCGGCCACATGAGCTGCGAGACGGCACGGCACGGCGTTGGCTACCATCATGTCGATGTCGGTGCGCGTGCCCTCAAAACTATGATGCCTCGGAAATGTCTGGATCCGCGCACGCTCATTCTGCGTCAAGGCACGTACCTGTTCCGGTGCTGCAGGATCGTCGGGATGCTGTTTGTAGCCAGGTGCAACGGGGCGATTGGTCGAGCGGACCGTGGGCGAGGGTTCGTCTAACGAGAAGATCGCGCGCCGTCCCCAATTACGCGGATGACGGTAGTAGAAGTCGACGTCGAAGTGGCCTTCACTGCGCTCGTCTTCCCCCGTGTCATCATGCTCGGCCTGCAGAAACGACCGAATAGTAAGTGGCTCTGCGGTCCTGCCGCCCTCCAGACGGTGTTCGAGAAACGCGTCCTCCGCCTCAAGCTTTCCGACGGCGAAATAGCGCTTTCGCGATTGCGGCACGCCGTGGAACGCAGCATTCAATTTCGCCTCAGAAATTCCGTAGCCTGCATCCCGCAATATTCCACGTGCGATCGCCCAAGAGCGGCTGCCCTGCGCTTCGGGGACATTCTCCATTACGAACCATTTCGGTCGCGCCGCTCGAATTGTTTCTGCGAAGGCCACGGTCAAACGAGCTCGACCCGCCTCTACCCGCGAACCGGCTTGCGAGAAGTCTTGGCACGGGGGGCCGCCCATGATCACGTCGGCCCTTGCTGCACGAACCTTGCGGACGGTGGAAACGACATCTTCAAGGTCAAGGCGTTCGACATCGTGGCCAAGGTTCCGCTCGTAGGTGGCGGCAGCGGCTTCCCACTTTTCAGCTGCGAAGGCGAGCTCCATTCCGGCTTCACGACTACCGGCGCTCATTCCCCCGCAACCCGCGAAGAGATCCGCAGTCCGCATTATCGTCCCCTTATCATTTTGGAGACGATAGGCATCAACGGCGTTGACGTCAACTCAGTTGACGCCGAATTCTAAAGTCGGACGGCAAAAGCTCAAGAATCTTTGCTGCGGGAAGCGACACGATGTCATAATTGACGTCCAGCTGCGCTAAACAACGCACGAAGTGGATAATGCCGCCGCGACTGGTGCTGTTCGCACCGCGGCCTGCCCTCCCGGCATCCGCGTCGTAATGGATGTCGTAATAGGCTTCCACGGCGTTCCGCATATAGGCCAGCGGATAGCCGCTCTTGCGGCTGAGGATGTTTTCCTCAGCCTTGCTGGCCGAACCCGCGTCGGCAAGCAAGACTCTTGCGTATATTCCAAAATACATGACGCACTGGACCGCACCGCGTACAAGATGGCGGTGGCCGTGATCATATTTCGCCCAGTCGGACGAGTTGGTGATGAGATGCCGGTGTGGCTTTCCGATGAACCTTTTTCCGTTCCGAACGGGCATGGTGCGAGACGAGTGATACAGCGAGAGCCACGGCCAAACGGCTGGGTCGGCCAGTAGCTTCGACACATCACTGTCTTGCTGCACGCCCGTCAGAATGGATTGTCCAAGGTCGTACTTCGAATCCGTTGGCAGTGGCGCGACTACAAGTTCGATAGGGAGTTCGTCCGTGTAGCGTCCGTCATACAGCAGATGGACCGGGGGAGGTTCATCGCGGGTTGTTGACGAAACATAATCGGCAAATAGCGAGTGTCCGGCTTGGTTCAGCCGGCGGGCGAGGATTTGGCTCAATCCATCTCTCCATGGCGTTCCATCGCGCTAACGACGCGCGAGGCTAGGCGGTGGTTCTGTGCAAATTCTCTTAACGTCTGTTCGATCCAAGCTTCATGCTCCTCGATGTCCTCTGCCGTCGGTGGCTCCACGGGTGACACCGAGGCGGCCCATTCCGACCAAGCGCGTCCCCAGTCGGATTCCCGAAAGGAATCATCTGACAAAAGCTTTGTCAGAACGATACGCAAAGCGGCGGGTAGCACTAGGGCCGACGCGACAGGATCGCTCTCGATCCACGTCTCGGCGGCCGGGATACGTGAATTGACCACCAAGGAAGTTTGCCCGTCCGGGGCTATATCGACCGCCCAGGTGAGTTCGCCCAGATTACGAGAGCGCACCTGAAGCAGAGCTTCGCGTTCGCCTGACCGGCGGTCATCCGGGCGAATTTCGTCGCTCGAGGCAAGAATTAAGCCGTCAGCGGCGACGACCTTAACCGTAAAAAGCGCGTCCGTGGGATCGCTGAAGTTCTTCAATAGATGTTGGCTTGAACCGCCCTTGGCCCTTACTGACTTCGTCGTTCCGATTGCCCATCGGTCGAAGGATGCAGTCCTGGCCTGCGACGCTTCCATCCAAACGTCGGCTGTCTCGAATGCTTCGTCTTCCTGAGCAGGAACCGGCAGATCGAGCCTTAGCACTCGCACGACAGCGGGATCGCCGCCGAGCGAGAGCGACACGGCTCGCTCAGCGATATGCAGTCTTCCGGTCGAATTGATGATCTCTTTGACCCTACGCCTCGACATCATCGTCCCCCATTGCGCGGACGGTAACGACGAGATCACGGTTCGCGTCGAAACCGTTAGCCTCGATCGTAAGGGCGGCCAACGCGCCAGTGACCCGTATAACGTTCCCGCTTGCCTCCACGTTCGCGTCTCCGACTTGAGCGACCTCAATGTCCTGTCCGAAGGAGAAGTCCGTCTCGTTCCAGTTGGGCGGACCTCTCCTCTGTGCATATGCCACTTCTACGACGACGTCCGACACTTCGACATCGCTTGGTCGACGGACGGCGAATCCACCAGGGCGGCTCTGGACCGCCCAAAACGGACGCGCAGGGGGCAAATCTATTGGCGGAGTCGGTGTCGGTGTCGGTTCGATCTGAATACGTGGCTTGGGTTTGGGTCGAGAAAAAAGCGATTTGAAGGCCTCGCGGTTCACGCTCTCAGCGTCTTCATCGCGAAGGACGCGTTCTAGCTGGCGAAGGGCATTTGCGACCTTTGCCAGCGTTGCCTGTGTATTGCGATATTTCCCCACATCTCGCAGATTCTGATTTGTCCACCGCGCGTGGCTGGGGGGTTCGGCATCGCCGAGGAAATCCGAGAGCGGCCCGTCAGCAGCCATGAGCAGTCCAATTACGTCGCCGCCCGCGAGGACGCGCCGTTGCTTCGGGACCGTGAGGCGGCTCCGCGCATAGTGCTCTGAATAGTTTTCGCCAACCCCGGTCTTGCGCATATGGAGCAAAGCAGCGCCGTGCAGCTCACCGCCGCCAATCGGCTTCACGGTCACGGGCAGCCGAACGCTGACAAGTTCGCCGTCCGTGAATGCCTTTCGCATCTGCGCGACATCCTCACTCGAGAAGGAGTCCGCAGAAAGCTCCGCTCGCTCCGTTGCGTCCCAGAACCGTGTCTGTTGGATCGCTTCAGTGGCTACCGCGATTGCTCCTCGAAGGTTCAGTGAAGGCCAGCGGTCGGCCCACTCCATCACGGTCGACGCATCGAGCGTGTCGCCTTCGACATCGAATGAGAGCAGCCCACTGGCTACTTGCGGGAAGCAGTTCGCGACTAGCGCGCACTTAACCGCCGCGAGGTCGTCATCCAAGATCTCCGGCCGCGCAAACGGCACGACAAGTGAGAGCCCGCACTCGGTTGAGCGCGAGAGCTTGAAGTCGTCGAAGAATTTTTCGATCTCCGGCCTGTTCTCGAACGGCTCCGGGAAATGATCGCCTTCCGTCGGCGAGAACTCTCCGTACGCTTCGTACTTTCTACCGTTCAAATCGTGCGGGCCGAGAATTGTCTGGCCCATCAGGAGCGCGCGGCCATCCTCACGTATCGTCAATCCGAAGAACATACGAGCAATCGACGCGCCCGCGAGCGTACTCTTGCCTTCACCGTGTCGGCCACCGGTGTCTCCTTGCTTGTTCGATTTGCCATATTGCCGCCAGAAAGCATAAAAACCGCCGCCCGGCCTGTCAGTTTCGCCCGTTAGGCCCTTCGTTCCGAAATCCTCGATCACGAGACATTCGACCTCCGAGGCATTCCTTACTGCCTGCGCCAACTCTGGCTTCCAGCTTAGTATGTGGTCTTCAAGGCCCGGCAGCCATCGTTCAGCGAACTGATCCGCGGGAAGGGTACGCCTCGATATACGAATTACAACTCCCGGCGCTCCGTCTGCGCGAGCATCGGCGCTATTCTGACTTGTCTCGCGAGTGACGGATTCCGCAATGTTATCTGCATCGCGAAATAGCTCCTCGTGCTTCGGCGTAACTTCGAGCGAGCGCGGTGAGCGCTCAGCAAAACCCCACATGCCTGTTCCCTTCAGAGCTTGAATTCGACCGCGGCTTTGCCCGTGCGTTCGACAAATCTTCGCTTGAGCGCATCGACTTCACTCGACAACGCTGAGGCGATCTTCCGGATATCGCCATCGGTAAATTCGTAGTGCGATCGGTTCGAAAGATTGCCGATCACGCGGATCGCGCGGATTGCATTCGCGGTTCGATTTTCTGCCAGCGTTACGAATTTTTCGCGCTTGCTGGGTTTTTCAACGGGCATGCGAAGGCTCCTTCCTGCATGCATTTCTACATATACCTCCCGTATTATGCAATATATACGCGCAGAGTTACGAAAATGGAGCGTATATGTGGATCGCAGAGGACATAATTATTAGGATTGATGAACTTACTGAGTAGGCGTTCGTCGATTACGAGGTCGCATCGCTGAACTACGAGCGTCTTGATATTAAGGTGTCCCGCAAGGAAGCCGAAGAAATCGTAGAGCAAGAAGCGGCGTTCCTTGATGCGCTCAGAGCAGCGGAGGACCACGGGGATGACTCTCGGCGATTTAGCGCCTGGATCGATTGTGCCCTCGAAACGGCCATGGCGCATCGCCATATTGAGAGATCGCATGGCGTGAATAAGAGAAGGACTTCGCTTGAATCTCAACGATCCCTGCATGTGCGGCAGCGGTAAGCCCTACAAAAAATGTCACCGCTCGCTCCATAGGACTCCGCCACGCCGCTATCTCGAGGAGGCGCGCAAATTTTACATCAACCGTTGGGTGGTGAACGCGTCGGTCCATGCGAGGGCGGAGCATTACGATTGGATGATCGATCAGGTGCCAGGTCCTGTGCATCGGCTGCTCGATATCGGCGTCGGCGAAGGATCCGGTCTGGCCGCAATGCTGCGCCGATACTCGCCGGAGAACGCCGTTGCGATCGAGGAGAACCCCGAATGCGTTCGGCGCGCACGCACCAAGTTATGCGCCGCCGACGAAGAACTAAACGTCGTCACTCGCATGACGACGGTGCCGATGGGAATGGATAGTAAGGCGTACGATCTCGAGTTCACCCGGAACCAGGTGCCGAGCACAGGTCTAACGATCGTCGTCACTGATCCGCTGTTCGACAAGCATCTTGCGGAGGATTTTAGTGCCGCCGGGCCATTCGATTTGGTCACGGTGTGGCTGGTAGGGTCGCACGAGGCCCGCGAGAATTCCCGCGACCTAATGGCACTTGGCCCCATGACGGCCGCTAAATATCGACTCCTAGTCCAGAATGCGGCCTACGAGCTAGCCGACAAGCTGCTCGCCGTTGGTGGGCGCCTTCAGGTTGTCGACCGTTTGCCCGTCCAAGATCTCGCACTTGCGCGTGCCGAGCTGCTGGCTTCGCACACTGACCAAGCCGCGCCAACCACGCTCAAGGTCGCCAACATCGCCTTCCTCAAATATCAGGAAGTTGGGAGCGGCGGCGTCAAGATGCTGCTGAAGAACCACGGGCAAGGGACACCAATGGGAAATACGCCGACAACGCTGCTCGCCTCGGTCGTCTCAGTGAAGGGTTAGGCCATATCGACCTTGGCGACTGTCAACCGCCGAAATTGCCGGCGGACTTGATGCCGGGAGGGTGAAGTTACGGTTCACAAGATAGTGTCTAGCATTTGGGGGAGCGTCACGCATGACGGAGTGCAATTCTGATGATCTCGCGAAAGGCAACGACAGCGCTGACGCGGCTAATGCCGTCAAGTTCTCCGAGCAGTATTTCCGACTATCGGACGGCCGGCGCGAATGGCTGAGTGTCCATCTTGCTCCGGATGCCGTTACTCCCTTTGGTGCCCGATTACTGGCGGCACTCGCCGCGATTGACGCGCGTCTTTCTGGCGCAGGCTCCAGATTCGTCGAGGAGCTTGCTGATATCCGCTATGTGACGACTCAAGACGACCCTGCCGCTTGGAGGGCTGGGTTCGAGCAATTAGTTCAGAAGCTCGGGGAAATCCTTGTCGCCCGCACCCTCTTTGAAGCGAATTGGCCCGACGGCACTCGCTTCGCATTGGAACCGACCAACCCGATCACCGGCGCAAAACCAGAGATTCTAATCGACACGCCTGCCCATCAGTGGCTGTTCGAGGTGAAATGCCCAGCCTTTATCGATTACCAAGCCCGGCGCGATGCCAATGGTCGGCAATTGCCTGTCCGCAGCCCGATCGGTGATGTGCCTGGGATGCGCCTTGGAACCACGCTGCCGCGCGATAATGTCCTCAAGGATTTCCTCGAAAGCGCCGAACGGAAGTTTCGGGACTTTTCCAACAAGCCTCGCACGGGTCTCTTGGTGGTCCTATGGGATGGCCATATCTTTGAGGCCACATCGGCACTTAGCCACGCTGAGGCCGGCTTGCTGACTGACAAGTCCTGGCATCGTCGCGACGGTGCCCGCGTGGCTTTTGAGTCGGTCGAAGGTGTGATTATTCTCAACCATTTAGAGGTTATCAAGGTCGCCGCGCAGGAGAAATGGAGGGCTCGGCAGGATGATCCCTTACGCATTGAGTCTACCGGGCAGCCACCAAATGTGTGGTGCCCGAATCTCGGTCGCGATGGACTCGATCCGGATCTCGCGCAACTTTTCAACGCTCATCCGCTCGATGAGGTTCGGGTCACCGCCGACTATGCTCCCAACGATTTTGTTTTGTGGATCGATCCCGCTGCGGCGGCTCGCGAGCGTCTTAGGGCTCAGCGGAAGCGTCGGCTGCTCGGTGGAACATCGAGTCTTACGGTACGTCACTGATCATCAGCGCGCGGGCAATGGTTTGGGTGAGTTGGGGGTGATCGGAGCGCTGTCAGGTTTACTCTGCGTGTCTGGCTTGATAAAAGCTCAATGTCCGCGCCCGGGCCGGTTGGTGCCTCAAGCCAAGACTTGGACGAGCGGCAGCTATCGGGGATTCAAGTTAGGCCTGTCAAACAGCTGCAATGTTGGCGGCCCCGGCCTTGGCAGCTGGTTCACCCGAATGTATGCTTTCCGGGGTTCGGTCACCTAGACCGGACAGGCACCTGTCGGCCAAGACACCGCTTTCGCGGAGCGTTGTCGAAGAATTATGAGGTAGCCGCCAAATATAGCTGCCGGTCCGCAAAGCGCTGGCCGCGGCTCGACGCGGTGGGAGCCGACTGCGCACGGGGCTTTGCCGTCCGACGATTGCCAACTCGCCGCCAAGCCGAAACCAGGGGATTTCAACCATGCCGGACGAACCTTCCTCCGTCCGCACTTCGCCGGGTCCAAATGACACGAACGAGGTCGGCATCGAGCCCGTCCCTGCCTTGGGCGAGAGCAACAGCGCCCGCGCCTTCGCTTTTGCCGATCCACCCAATCTCGACTTTGCGAGTCTCTTCTCCGGTTTCGCGGACAGCCTGAAAAGGCTCGCAAACGGCTTCCTCCAAGGCCTGGCGACAATCATGTTCCAGGCGAAAAAGGCCGAGTTGATCGAACTTGCGGGATGGTTGCCCCATTACACCACGCCGTTTGAGGAGATCGAAGCGGAAGCATCGCCCGAGGATGTCAAAATGCTTCTTGAGCGCCACTATCAGGACAACTGGCTCGCAGTCCGGGCACAAATTGAAGAAAAGCTCGACGGCTACGATCTCGACGCGGAAGCCAAGGAGAGCTTTCGCGAGGCGATGGATGCGCACGAAAAAGGCTATTATCGGGCCGTCGTCCGCATGCTGTTTCCCGAGATTGAGCGCGTAGCAAGTAAGGAAGTGTATGGCGGTAAACAATATGAGGCAAAGGAGACGCCACCTGACAGCTATCTCTTCTGGATAAGCCCCGACGAGTTGGCCGCACCCGCTCGCCAGATTACGAGCATGACCGGTCTACGCGGCGCTCTCAGCAAACTCCCGATCGGCAACATCGCAAATTTCGAATTCGGCCTCACTCTATATGACCGCGTGCAGAAACATCTTTACAAGAATGTCGGGAGCAAGCCGCAGCAAATCCGGAAATACGAGAGCGACCCGGTTCCTAACCGGCATGCCAGCCTGCATGGACTGGTGTCCTACAAAACATTCCAAAACTCGATCAACATTCTCATCATGACTGACTTCATGTTTCACTGCATCAGCGGGATGAAGAAATATATCCGAGACCAGCAAGAGCCGTGAAGGCAAGCTTTTCACTAGAGGAGCGTGGTCGAACGCCGTAGGAGGCCTGTTATCGGGCGAATCGCGTTGCGGCGCGCGATCCCGGCCACGGCTCGATCAAGATAGGGCATGGCGAGCCCGCTAATTCCCACCCTGCACGAGCCGATGTTCGCCAGTCTTGACCGGCAAAGTCTCATTATGCTCGGTAAGGCGCTGCACTCGGGCTCGAACACGAGTTGCCGCCGTGTCGAACGCCGCACATGGCGACCACTTCTTGAGCGACTCCAGTATAGCCCGGCCGCTCCGCGACCTTTATGCCCGGCGCTAGCGCAGCACCTAAAAAAGGAACGAGGATTCTCCATGGCCCTGCACCCCACAATTGCGCCGGAAGATGACCGATCGGAGCAGGTCGCTGTGCCTTGGTCGGGCCCTGTGGCAACACCAGGGATCGAATATGAACCTTGTATCGTCACGTTCATCGACGTGCTGGGGTTCCGATCTCTCATTGCCAACCGAACGGCGGGCGAGGTCCATGCAATCCTTCACATGCTACGCGATGTCACGCGACCCGAAGTGGAGCCAGCGCCGAGCCGGATGAGCGAGGTGCGATTGCGAAGCCAGGCATTCGCCGAGGTAGTATCCGACGCAGTCGTTCGTGTTCGGGTTTACGATACGCAGCAGCGCGACGGAGCCCTGTTCTGGGAGCTGCTCGACCTGCTGCATGCGCAGCTCGATTGTATCGGGCGAGGTGTGGTGGTGCGCGCGGGCATCACAATCGGCGAGGCCCATGTCGGCATCAATGGCGAAGGCCCGGTATTCGGCCCGGCATTTGTACGCGCTTACGATATCGAAAGTCGCGACGCAGTGTACCCCAGGATCGTGCTCGATCTTCCGGCCTATGAAGCGGTGAGACATGATGAGCGACTACGCTCCGAACATCATGAGGCAGATGACGAACTGGGCTACCTCGACGATCTTCTCACCGTCGACGAGGATGGATGGCTATTTCTCGATTATCTACGCGCCGGCGAGGCCGAGTTTGACGAAGTGGGGGACTATTTCGCGCTGCTCGCCGCGCATGAGCGGCTGATTCGCCGCGGCCTCGAAGCAGCCGGAGACAATGAGTGTCTGCGCAACAAATATGTTTGGATGCGCCGCTACCACAATGGATGGATCGAGGGGATGTTGAGCGAACTCGCTGGCGGGACGCGCGACTCCAATAGCTTCGTAGAAGAATATGGTGTCTGGCCCGACGCACTGCTTCGCCAGTCTCTGATTGCTGAATGAGCGTTAGCCAAGCACAAGACGTTGCCAAGATTCTATTGCAGCGGGTGACGCTTCCACGGTCACGAGCCGTGCCTGCACGTGATCGACGACCACCGATGCCGCGCTTGATTTCGGCAACGCGCTCCAGAAAAGTATCTGATCGATGAGGTCATCCCACCCCTGAAAAAGGGTGAGGCTCAGGCCCCGCTCTGCCGCCCATGCCGTGAGTTCCTCCACAGCCAGCCGCGGCTGGTCCGCAGCAGCCATCAGCACGGCCGCCTCATGGACGCCCATTGCCACGCATTTCGCACCAAAAATCCGAACATCGGCGGCGCGAACCGGCTTGTCCCTTACCTCGACGGCTTTTTCCCATGTATCTGAGCCGACCGCCGAACGGATACATACGTCGCCGGGATATTTGCGGCTGGGGTCATTGATGCGCCCGCTTTCGACGCGCTCGGGGCCGGCAAAAACATCAAACAATCCTGCCGCCACGGCTTGCGCACGCCGCCCTCCTTCGGAATTCTCGGCGACCAGTGCCTTTACCGCCTGCTTCAATACCTCCGGCGAGATGGCGACGTCGCCAAGCGCATCGGCATATACGGGCTGATAGCGCCGGCGAACCGCTACGAAGGCCCGAAGCGCCTCGCAGGCTTCCGCTTCACTCTCCAGCGCGCTCAAAGCCCGTATCAGACCCAGCATATGCTCGAACGGCTTCCGGCTGCTCTCCTTCATCGGCGTGCCGTCATCGAGCCGCTTCATCCGGAAATAGGGCTGGTTGTTGAGCGGCTCCCGTCCCGTAACGCCCAGGCTGAAGCCAAGCTCGGCCGCCAAAGGCGCGAGAACGTCATAAATCAGAATCCGGGCCGAGAACGCGTTCGGGTTATCCCCGGCGTGCTTCGGTTTGATGGCATATAGATCCGCGCGAATATCGACGGACTTTGCAAGCGTGGCGACACCGAAGAAGGCGATGTGCGTGCGGATATCGGCTTCCTCGCAGAGCCGCGAAAGCTCTTCGATCTCTCGAAGCCAGTCGGGATCGACCGGGCCGGTCTCGGCGAGCCCCGCCTGCTCCCGCAAAACGGCTTCCGCTCGCGCGCTATTGATCTTCATTGTTGCCCCGCTGAAGCTCCAGCAGATCGGCAGGGGTGCAGTTGAGCGCTTCACAAAGCCGCGCCACGGTGCTGAGCCGCGTATTATAGTCCGAGCGCGCGGCAAGCGACTGCAGAGTGTCTTCCGAAATTCCGGTGAGGTCAGCGAGGCTCGAATAGGTCAGACGCGTGCCCGTGCGTCCGCGATAGGACTCCATCGCCTCGCGCAGCTTAACCGATATTCTGAATTTCTGTATTGACAATACAGTTTCCTTGCCGCTAATTCGTTGGCAAAATGCCGAATCGTGCGCCACAACGGCTTACAGCCCATAGCCAGGATTTCCATGTTCAAAACCATAAGCCTTTTTTCGGGCATCGGCGGGCTCGACTTCGGCTTCGAGGAAGCTGGCTTCGAAACGCGTGTTGCACTGGAATTCGATCGCCATGCATGCCGGACGATCCGCCTCAATCGGGACTGGAGCGTCATTGAGGACGACATCAACAAGGTGTCATCCGAAACTTTGCTCGCGCAAGCTGGGCTCGAACCGGGCGAAGCCGATATTCTCATCGGTGGTCCGCCGTGCCAGCCCTTTTCGAAGTCGAGCTATTGGGCGCGGGGCGATGCGCTGCGCCTCGACGACCCGCGAGCCGACACGTTGACCGGTTACCTCCGGATTTTGCGCGACACGCGGCCCCGCGCCTTCCTGCTCGAGAACGTCTATGGCCTTGCCTATGAAGGCAAGGACGAAGGCCTCCGATATATTCTCGATGGCATCGCGCAGATCAACCGCGACGTCGGCACAAATTACCAGGTCTCCTGGCAAATGGTGAACACCGCGCAGCATGGCGTACCCCAGGCGCGCGAACGCGTGTTCATGATCGGATCGCGGGACGGCCAGGTCTTCCGCTTCCCCGAACCGACGCACCTCCCGCCCGACCGCCTCGACCAGACCCTCTTCGGTTCGGCCGAACCTTATCGAACCGCATGGGATGCGCTGGGCGATCTGCCCGAGCCCGACACCGACGAGCCCGGCTTGAAGGTTGGGGGAAAATGGGGCGACCTGCTGCCGACCATTCCCGAAGGCGAGAATTATCTCTGGCATACCGACCGAAGCGGCGGCCATCCGCTTTTCGGCTGGCGGACCCGCTACTGGAGTTTCCTGCTCAAGCTGTCGAAGCGCCTGCCCTCCTGGACGATCCAAGCCCAGCCGGGCGCCGCGATCGGTCCCTTTCACTGGAACAACCGGCGCCTTACTTTTGCCGAGCTTTGCCGCATTCAGACGTTTCCCGACGGGCTCCGCATGGAAAGCGGACGCACCGAAATGCAGAGGATGTTGGGCAATGCCGTCCCCTCTCTTGTCGCCGAAGTCCTAGCCCGCGAGATCCGGCGCCAGTTTTTCGGGGCCGCACTCAACACCCCATTGAAACTGCTGGCACCGAGACGCGAAAATGTTCCGGCGCCGAAAGCGACTAGCTCCCTACCTGAAAAATATCAGGATATGATCGGCACACACGCCGCGCATCCGGGTACTGGAAAAGGACGGCAGGCCCTTAAGCGCGCCGAAGCCGCACTATCCGTCGCGGCGGAATAGCAGTCGTCTATCGCGACGATATGCTGTGAGCCGACAGGCTTGCGGCAAGTTGTCGGCCATCGGCTTGGAACGCACGTGGAACTGCGACCGAAAATCGGCCTAGCCAGTCTTCACGCTATCGACGCCACTCTCATCGTCCTCGTCCTCGTCCTCCTCCTCCTCATCATCATCCTCGTCGTCTTCATCTTCGGCCAAGTCGTCCCTAAGCTGCAACAGGCTAACGATATGATCACGGGGCTGGAACCAGAGGTCGGCGCTACGCACTTTCAGATCGAAGAAGAGGGCGCACAGGCCCTTGGGCAAATCGCCCACGCTGACTGTATAGAAACCCGAATCGCCTCCCGAGAGGATCGCGTCGTTGGTGAGGCTCCACAATATGTGGGACAGACGATCATCAGGTCCAGCGCGGTCTCCCGCGAACTCTTCCCATTCGGACCAGAGTTCGACTAGGCGTTGGTCATCGACCTGCATCTTGCCGTCCAGCGCCTCGCAGACCAGCGTCACCAAGAAGAAGGCGACATCCGGCTTCAGGTTCTCGACCTCGGTCTCAGCGCGGTCCAATATCCGGTCACCTGAACAAAGGATTCTTGTGACACGCGCCCAGAGTGCGAGCCCGTCCGTCCGGAAGAAGTTCAGCACGTCTTCGGGCTCGATAATTTCGCAGGGACGGAAATTCTTGAGTTCGGAGCAAAGTGTACGGATTCTCGTGCGATGCTGCGTCGCGTCGACGCAGAGGATCACATAATATTCGTCGACGCTCACATTGGACTTGGCCGTGGCCTGTTGCCCCTTCAACGTGTTGATCAGCGAATATTCCTTCTTCTCCCAGCGGCGAAATTCATCCTCACTCTTGATCTGGAGGCCCGCGACCCGTTCGCGGCCGTCCTTGTCTTCGTAGCGCATCACGACATCGACGCCGTCGTCGCGGAAGCTTTGGATATCATGCACTTCGTGCCCGTACGCTTTATAGACGCCGAGCATCGTCTTCAGTAGATCTGCAAACCCAGGACAAAGATCGCGATCATGCCGAAGATCCGCAAACTCAGCGGTAGCGGCGGCCGACACGCGTGGCCCCCCTTTCAAAAGCTCGGCCAGCATTTCGCCGGGATTCAAAGCGTTGGTGATGAACATATATTCCCCCCTTACGTGTGGCTCTGTAAGTCTCCTGATCGAATTGCAATGATGCGACCGTCGTCAGGGTTTAGTATCAGCCTTGCCCGCTTTTCGGCACGCGGGCATCAAGAGGTGACAAACGCTAATGGCTGCATATTCCAAAGCGCGATTGATCGATCGCCGGGAGGCCGCGCGCAAAGTCGAAGTTTAGGGAGAAGACGTCTCGAAAGCCGCCGCTAGGAACCGGCGGTTTCCTCGGAGACATCATGAAATGTTCGGACCGCTTCGCTGTCGTACCAACGTCCAGCTAATTCCACCTTCTCGCACAATGCCTGCCACCGTCTTGCCAAGGTGGCGATCGAGCACCGGTCGCCATGGCACAAGCGTGAAATCGCGTGACCGTTCGATCAGAGCGTGACGCCCGCTGGCCATCTCGATCGCCCCAACCAGGCGGCCCTCGATCCGATCGCCCGATCGCGCTTCGCCAAAAGGCTTGCCGAGCTTGTCGGAAATTTCTCCGGCGACGCGCAGCAACTCCCGCCGCTGCAGCATGGCGAGCATGCCGCGCTTGTATGTCGTCCGCCCGCCCTCCTCTTCGGCCATTTCTTCGGCAATAAGCCATTGCCGACGCAGTGCCTGCGCGGCCCGAACCTCGCGCCCGAATCCGGCATCGCGAACCGGCGTCGGCGTGTCGGCCACCAGCTCGCGATCGATCCAGGTCGCGGCGTCGATCGCCGGCAACCGCTCGACCGGTTCGGTCGACAGGATTTCCACGGTGACGGGCCTTCCGCTGAGCTGGCGTTTTTCGAAGGCCTCGACCTTAGCCAGGTGATCGGACGCGATGACCCACGATCCATCGGGATCACGCTCGATGGTGCGCATGGTCCGGCGCATCACCTCGAGCCGCCGGACGTGCGCGTCAGCATAAGCTTCCTGCGCGGACGGATCATGGCGAAGATGCGCGTCGACAGAGTAGATGCCACCATTGCTCGCGGCGACCTCGGCGATGGTCAGATCGACGTCGCGGACGCGCGCCTCGCGCGGTGCGATGCGGACGATTGCGCCCTCCGGCGTTAGCTCTAAATCCTCACCCTGACCAATGCCGGCAAAATGGACGCGCCCGTCGACCCCGTCGACGAGCAGAAAATGGCGATCTTTATGCTCGTCGGCGAGACCGCGCATGATGACCCGCCCAACGACCGGGACGATATCCTCCGCCGCAGGATCGAAGATGACGCGATCGGCAGGCATGCGCTCGAGATTTCGGGCGGTGATTTCGCGCTGCATGGTGCGGATAATATCGCCGCGCTCGCCCATGCGCTGGAGCGTGCCCGCAAGATCGGGCTCAAGGCGCCAGCTGTCGCCGCCGACATGCGTCGCCAGTCCAATTCGTGCGAGCTTCTGCAATCGACCGGTGCGAACCGATTGCTGGAAGGGGTCGTCGTCCCCCGCGCTGACCAGCCGCACGGCGTTCATTTCGCGGATCAGCCGGCGATCGATCATGGTCAGCCTCTCCGCCCCGGTGTCGGCGCGCAAGCGCTCCTCAATTTCGAGGTCGGTTCGCGGGCCCAAATCGAGTGTCGCGAGGCCGACCGCGCGCTCCCTGGCCCCATGCGAAATATACTCGCGCGCGATCACCAGATCATCGCCCAAATCATTCTTGCCGCGCAGCACGACATGGGTGTGGGGATGGCCCGTGTTGAAGTGATCGACCGCAACCCAATCGAGGCTTGTCCCAAGGTCCTTTTCCATCTGGCCCATCAGCCGGCGGATGAAGGGTTTGAGATCGGGATATTGGTCGCCGTCCTCGACCGAAACGATCAGCCGGAACTGATGGCGATCGCCGGTCCCTCGCGCGAGAAACGCCTTGCCGTCGGCAACGTCCAACCCGGCCGAATAAAGTTCGCCCGGTTCGCCCTCGCGGGTCACGCCATCGCGCTGGATATAGGTGAGGTGCGCCTTCGCTCCGCCAAGGCCCTTTCCCGCGAGCGTCACGGGGCGGAACTTCACGATCGCCCTTCGCGACCGGAAGGCGCCATGCCGGTCGCGCGAGCGCAGCACGCGCGCGACGCTGGCGCCGCGCCCGATCCGGCTGCCGTCGAAATGGCTGCGCTTCGCCCTGCCTCGGCTCGCGCGCCGCGCCGCCTTCACGACAAGGCTGAGATAGCGGACTTCCTTCCCGCGGCTGCGCATCTTGCCGAGGCGCGGCGTGAACTCGTCGTCGTCCATTCTGGCGTCCTTCCGTCCGGAACGACGCTCCCCACGAATAAAATGGCATTCCCGGCGTTTTTGGCAAGGAGTCTCGCGATAACCGGCCGAAGCGCGCGGAAAAGCGCGAGGATCATGAGCTGAGTCTCGCGCGGCGATAGCCAGTCTCGCGAAAGACGCGAAAAAAGGATGTGCAGACAAGCAGTTACAATATCGCGAGATATTGCTTCTATCTTGCCCTCTCCGCAACTCTCCAGACTGCCCCCCTCAAACCATCCTCCTGGCCTCCCCAGCCATAGTTGGTGACCGGCGCCCGCGCCGCCTTTTCGCCAATGACGGAAGCAGACCGAAGTTCTCCGGCCTATTCTGCAGTGATCGGCGATTACGCATTCCGCCCTCTCAACCCCGCCAAAAGGGCGAGCAAAAAGAAAGAAGCGACGCCCTTGCGGACGTCGCTTCGGGACAGAATTCCACCGCCGCTATCGTGCGGCGCGATAGGCTTCGAGCGCTTCCGTTTCGCTATCGAACTGCCGCAATCCGAGCATCGCGTCCACCGCTTCGGCGCCATCGACGATCAAGATCGCGACATAGAAGCGGTCATCGAGCCGACCGAACACCGCGATGCGATCGAGCAATTCATCTCCGTCATCGAGGCCTTCGTAAGTTCCGAGCCAGCGCTGCGCAGCGCGTGCATCCCAGTAGAAATCCGCATCTTCCGCTTCGATAAAGTGCCGCGCCAGGCCTTGCGCCGCAGCCTTGCCAAATTCGATTTCGAGTCCCGCAACGAGCCGTTCGAACACGCGGGTATCACCAATGCTGATCGAAGATTGAAACATGATCCTTCTCCTTCGCGAAACGCCCTCCTCATCGAGGACGTTCCTCCCGGGGCGGGCGGCGGCGCGGCTGTCAGGGCCGCGCGAAGCGCGCCGCGAAGCGGCGGTGGGGGAGCCGATTTTCGAAGAAAATTGGGGGTACCGCCGGCCTTGCACAGCCGCGCCGCCGTCCGTCATACTTGGCCTTGCCGAGACGAGCCCCCACCCTCTCGGGGTAGCGCGATCCCCCATCCCCTGCCCCGCCATATCCCCCTTCCGCCATTGACCGCATGACGACTCCCACCGCCAGCGCACAGCGAAGAGCCCCCGCGCCGTTGCCGGCACGGGGGCGATGGAGCGACCGATCAGTCGACCGGATTCCAGATCAGGGCGTAGCTGTCGTCGTCGTCCTGACCGGCGGCGCGGCCCAGATTGGCGTAAAGCCGGCGCGGCCCGAACTCGGGTGCGGCGAGGCTCAGCGACACATAGTCCTTCCCCGACGTCTCGCCGGTGCGGATCCAGCCCGCGCCGATTTCGACGCCATCCGAATAAACCCGGTAATCGGGCTGGGTCTCGCCCGCCTTGCCGCGGTTGGGCCGGACCTCGATGCTCGCGCGGATCGTCAGCGTCTTGAGCTGCCCGACAAATCCCTTGTCGATGCTGCCGTTCACATAGCCGATGGCTGCCATTTTTCGTCTCCTTGAAAACGCCGCAGGGACCATCCCCGCGGCATGGGCGGACCAAGGACCGGCGCACGAGGCGCGCCCGCGAACCCGAAGGGCCGCAGCGCAGCGGAGGACCGGAGGCCGGCGATTATTTGAAGCGAAGCGGCCGCGAGGAGCGCGTGGCACACGCGCGGGGACATAATCGCCCGCCGATGGTTTCGCGGGACGCCGCGCCGGTCCAGGTCATCGCGCCCGGCGCCGGGAGATGGGCCCGTGGACCTCAACAGGAAGACGATTAAGCAGCCAGCGGCGACGCACGGCGGCAATGTACCGGGGCAGGCTCAATCGCCTTTGGCGCATCATGACATCGTCCCGAACCGGCGGCACGGCGCGGTCTCCGACCACGCCGACGATCGCACCGGGTCGCCGCGATCGTCCGCCGCGCGGCGGCTGCGCCCGGTAACGAAACCGGGCACGGCTGTCGCACGATGACGCACGCGGGTACCGCCGCCGATTCCCGCTTCGCAGCGCACGCAATTCGATTTAAGGACGGCACTCCAGCCATCGGAGCCAGGCCGTTAGCGACCCACGGCCCATGCTCTCGGCGGCTTGGGGGCGATGCATCGACGATGCGCATATCGTCGGGGCGGTGGGAGGGGGAAAACCGCGCCGCCCCATTTTCCCGCATGACCGGCGCCGCGCGTCGAAGCCGTTCGCGATCGAAACCCGCAACACCGAGACAATCGCGCAGCAACCGCGCCCGTCGTTTTTGGCGCGTCGGTCCAATGCGAATCGCGCGCGCGGCGGCAGGGACGCCGCGACGACATCTTCTATCGGCCGGAGGCCCGTAGCGACCCGCGGCATCCGGCATCGACAGGGGCGATGATCGCGATCATCGTTTGGCGGCGCGCGGAGCAATCCGCGCGCCGCCTCTTTTTTCGCTTTCTTTCGCGCGTCGAAGCCGCCTGCGGCTGAGGCGCGCGCGCAAAAAAACCATCGCGCCGTCCCGAGCCGCAGCGCGGCGAGGGACGGCGCGATGGGCCGCACGCCTTTTCGAGCGAAGCGAAAAAGGGCGGGCGGCGCACCGCCCGCCCCTCACCGGTTACGCCGCCAGCGGCGGGATTTCGACCTCGGCGTCTGCCTCGGCATCGCGCTCGGCGGCAAGATCGCTCGCCATCTCCGCATCGACCATCAATTCGAGGTCGGCGCCCCAGCGCGTGTGTGCCCGAACGCTGCCCACCCCGCCGCGCGCCGTGTAGGCACCGGGCGGGAAGGCCATCCATTTCGGCACCCATGGCGCGACCTGCGTGCGCCCATTGCTGCCGTCCAGATGGTCGGCGATGATCGCTTTCAGCGCCTTTGCCTTTTCCTTTTCATTCGCGCTGGCCACGGCCTCACCGGCCACTTCGCCGACGATGGCGAGCAGCACCTCGCGGTCGCGGAGCTGGTCGAAGAAAGCCGTATCGGCGTGCCAATAATCGCGCATGTCGGTGCCGAGATAAACGCCGATCGCTTCGACCGCTTCGCTTCCCGCTTGCAGCGTTTCGCCCATCACGATCGCGACGATTTCCAGTACCACCGGGTCGGGCAGTTCCAGAAGCCGCGCGAACACCCTCGCAAAACCGGGCCGGTTATAGCCCGATCTGGTGACCGTCGGCGCCTCCGGATCGAAGCCGAGCACCGCCAGCACCGCGCGCCGCTGCTGATCGAACCGGACTTCGGCAAGGCAGGTTTCGACGCTCTCGGCGACCTCCTCCTTCGGCGCGCGCTGGCTCTCGACATCGACGCGGTAATGGTCCGCGCCCGCGATAACGTGCGCGACCATCGCGCGAAGCGCGATCCCGCCATGGCGCGACAGGTCGGCGCGGACGGCGGCATGGCGATGCAGATCGATATAGGCATTCATCGCCGATGCGACCTCGGGGCGGACAGGTTTCACATTGTCCGGCGCCCCGCCCGCGCCCGCGCCGCGTGCGGCTTCCTTGGTCGTCACAAAGCCCTCGTTGAAGGTGACTTCGCCATTGTCGCGCACCTCGACATAGACGCGTCCGCCCTTGCGTTTCGAGGCATGGGCATAGTCCCACGACCGGAACCATTCGCCGCGCGCGAGGACAACGACATCGCTCCACCCTGCATCGATATAGGCGGTCTTGCGCGCCTCGATCTCGGCCATTTGCGCGATCCAGAAGGCTTCGCAGTCGGCGAAGAAACGATCCTCGCCGAACAGGTCGGCGACAATGGCCGCGCCGCTCGTCTCTGCGTCGAACAACGCATATTTGACGGGGATCGCGTTGCCCCCGAACAGCCACGCCTTCAATTGGTGGCCCGTCGGGCAATAGGCGTCGGCGTCGTCGCGAAGCGCCAGCCATGCGGTCTGCTGGCTTTTCGAGGCAAGGGTGAGGTGCCGCACCGTCGCGGCGTCGATCTCGCCGCCGCGATAGAGGGTGCGAACGCGCGGGAGCAGCGCGCCCAGCGCGAGGATGCGCTTCACGGCGGGAACATCGAAACCGAAGATGTCGGCAATCTCCTCGATGTTGCGACCCGCCTTGACCAGCGCGACGAAGGCCTCCCACTGGCTGACCTCGTCGGGTTTCACCCGCGCGAGATTTTCGAGCATCGATGCTTCGATGGCGGCGGCGTCGTCGGCATCGTCGAGGATCGCGCACGGCAGCGGCTTCGCGGTTCCGCCTTCGCGCACGATAGCGCTGACCGCCGTGAAACGGCGGCGTCCGGCGACGATCTCGAAATGGCCCGCCGCGCAATTCGGCCGCACGATGAGCGGAACGAGAATGCCGCGCGCGCGGATGCTCGGCAGGATATCGGCGACATCGGGGTCCTTGCCCTTGCCGCGCATGTTGGTCTTCGCAATCGACAGCTTGTCGAGTTCGATAAAATCGAGTTTCATGGCATTCGCTCCTTGTGAGCGCCGGTCCCGTTTTGAGTGAATGCGAGACGGGACCGGCTTCGATTGACGGCGAAAACGCGCCGCCGCGTCAGCTGCCCTCCCCGGTCGGGTCGGGCAGAAGCTTGTCGGCCTTGCGGCGGCGCAGCGCCGCCTCGGCGCGCGAGATCGAGCCCAGCCGCTGCGCCGCCTCGGTCCAGACCGAGAGCGGCGCGAGCGGGTCGAAGGCGCGGTCGCGCTCGATGGCGAGGCCGAAAGGAAGCCGCACCGCCTTGATTTCGCGCAGCGAAAAAATGCCGAGTTCGGGGCAACCGAAGCCGAGGTCGGCCAGGCCGAACAGGCTGTCGCCATCCTCGGCGAGTTCGGTCGCGATCCATGTCGCCGCGCCGACCGGATTGAACAGTTTCAGAACGGGCCATGGGTCGAAATGCTGATCGCGCGCGGCGCGGATGCGGCTCGTCAGGCCATTCGCGTGGAGCGCGAAGGCAAGGTTGTGGGGCAGAAGGATCATTGACCGCCTCCCACCGCATCCGCGCCGCGCGCCGCGCCCGAAGGGAGCGATGGGACAAAGCCGAGCAGATAATCGGCGGCCTTGCTCGCGAGGCTCGCGGCCTTGAAAATCGCGCGGGTGTCGGCGCGCAGGATCGCCAGCCACGCGCCGATATAGTCGGCGTGGCGGACGGTCGGCTTGATACCGAGCGCGGCGCACAGGAACGCGCTTGCCAGTTCGGCGCAAAGCTCCTCGCGCCCATAGGCGCCGCTTGCGAAGACGCCTCTCTGGTCGCGGTCCAGCCGCGAGGGGTGCCCGGTCCAGTGGCCGAGTTCGTGCAGCGCGGTGCGGTAATAATCGATCTGGCTGCGGAAGGCCTGTTGCGGCGGGACCGCGATATAATCGCCCGTCGGCGAATAATAGGCTTCGCCGCCCCCGATACGGAAGTCGGCGCCGCTCGCGGCGATCAGCGCCTCGGCGACCGGGACGGTCTCGCGCGGCGGCAACGGCGGCTCGGCGGCAAAGCAGCCGGACGGCAGCCCTTCGCACTGATCGATGTTGAACACGGTGAACCGCTTGAGGAAAGGGACACTGCGCTCGCCGTCGCTGGTGCTGGTGCTGCTGCTGGCGGCGCTGCTGGAGGATCCGCGCGCGCTGGTGTCGCCGCCCTCGCCGCCCTTCGGTGTGAAACGCGCGGCGTAGAAGATCGTTGTGCCCGTCTCGCCCTTGCGAACCGCGCCCCCGGCGTCGCGTGCCTGTCGAAAGGTCAGCCAACGCTGCGCGGTAAAGCTGCGCGCCACCGCTTCGCCCCACAGGATCAGGATATTGATGCCCGAATAGCTGCGCCCGCTGGTCGCATTTTGCGGCAAGCCCGGCGCGAAGGCGGCGGCGTCCCATGGCCGGACCCAAGGAACGCGCCCGGCTTCGAGTTCGGCGACGATACGCGCTGTAACCTCGTCATATAGCGAAGCGCGCGGCGCGGCTTCCTCGCCGCCCTTGCGGCGCGCCGACCGCGCGCGCCCTCGCGTTTTCACGGCGACCGCCGGGGGCTGCGCGGGCGACTGTGTCGAACGGGCCTCGCGGCCATGGGCCAAGGCTTGCGGGTGATATGCCATCGGTGCGGTTCCTCCTGACCAAAATCCGCCGCGGCCGGCCCCGGACGGCGGGGCGGGCGGCAGACCAGGACAAGGGGATCGCCCCCGGAGGTGGGTTCGCACCCGAAGGGCCGAAGCGAAGCGGAGGAGCCGGCAGCATGACGGCTTGCGAAGCCGCCGGGCGGTCCCATGGCCCTGCGCCGCCCGGACCGCCGTTCCGGAGCCGGCCCACCAAACACGCCGCCACGCGCGGCCAGCGCGGGGCGTCCTTTCGCCGGGGTCCTGTCGGCATCTCGGCGCCCTCGGCGCCCCGCCCTTCGCCTCCCCTCGCCCGTCCGGCAAAACGACACGAACGAGATTCTCCGCCACTCGGACGCCCCGTCTCCGACGCCGCTATCGCCCGGCCGAAGCCGACCGGCCCGCGGTTCGGGCCGCCAGGGCCGGGGCGCGGGCGCAAAAAAGCGGCCCCTTGGCGAGCCGCAGGCGGGGCGGCGTGCGCGCGGCTGCGCCGGGTCGGCCATAGCCCTGCTAGGGACGGAACAGCGCAAGGCGCTGTTTACCCGGCGCAGGCGTGAGCCGCCGCCCGGTCAAGACAGCGAGCCGAGTGCGCCGGCGCGCCTCCGGGAGAAAAGCGCGACCTCTGGCGGCGGCTGCCGCCGCCAGTGTGCGCTCCATTTGGGCGCGCTCGATCTGCGGCGCGCCGCGCGCCGCATTGGCCCGCCGCTCCGCACGAAAGCCGGGAAGTCGCTGCCTATCGCCGGATGAAGAAAAGAGTCTGCCCGGCGGCACCCGCGCCGACATCCGAAGCGTCGCGGATTGCTTCCGGTGCCCTTCCGCGACGCGCGATGCCGCCGTCCGCCGGGCGCGAGGCGACACCGGTAATCGCGCGAATATAGGCGCGCGTTTCGGCCGGCAACGGCTTGGTGCGAGCGAGATAAGCCGCATAGCGCGCGGGCCCGGCGTTATAGGCGCCGAACAGCCCAGGATAGCCGAAACGGTCGTGCATCATCCGCAGATAGAGCGTTCCGGCGAGGATATTGTCGCGCGGCGCGTGCGGGTCGGCGCCGAGGCGGAGGCGCCGACGCATTTCGGCCCAGGTGCCGGGCATCAGCTGCATCAGCCCCATCGCTCCGGCATGGCTCACGATCGCGCGCCCGTTCATCTCGGTACGCCCGCCGCTTTCGGCCAGTATGACGCGCTCGATCCACGGCGCGGGCACGCCGAAGCGCCGCGATGCTTCCTCGACATGGGGGCGCCAGCGAACCAGCGGGTCTACTCCCGCTGATGGATTGGCCGTTGCAGGTGCCGAGAACGCCAGCGCCACCGCAATCCCCCAGCCGGCTCTCACGAGCGTCAGCGTTCCCATAGCAGCTCGGCCTTCCCCAGAAGATCCGCCGAGCGGGTCGACCCGAAATAGCGCCCGTCAAACGACGCCGCATGCGGCATGAGCAGCAGATATTCATCTCTGCCCAAAATCACACAACCCGACCACGTCGGCATCGGTCGTCCCGCCCCGTCGCGCTCACGACGCCGCGCGACCGGCTTTCCATTTACGAATATAAGGGTTTCCATGGCGCACACCCGATCGCCCCCGACCGCGGCGATCTGCTTGATGAGCGGGATATTGACGGGGATGTAGCGGCGGGCGCCAGCAAGCCGTCTCCAGCGCAGCGGCACCCGCGCCGCGACCATGTCCCCGGCGCCGAGCCGTCCGTATCCCTCGACTCGATAGAGCCCCAGCGGCGCGCTGGCTGAGACGTTCCAGATGAAGACCGGTTTCGGCGGCAGGATGATGGTGGTGCCGACCGCCAGAGCAAGTCCGGCGGCCCCGACAGCCCGCCGCGCGGTTCCGGCAGTCCAAAGGCGCGGCTTTGCTAGCCGGGCGATGCCGCGACGGAAGGCGGCCGGGCCGCGGTCATCGATCATGTCGCGCCCCCGATGCGCCGAGCGACCAGGCGTCGAGATCGTCCGGATGGTAGAATATGAGGCGACCGTGTTTGCGGAAGCACGGCCCCTCCCCTGCGACCCGGAGGCGCATCAGCTTGCGCCAGCCGATGCCGAGATAATGCGCCGCTTGCGCGGTGTTGAGATAGGGCCGAACGGCGCCGGCCTTCGAGGCGGTGTCACCCATGGCGACGTTCCAGTTGGCATTCGGCCGCGCTCGCATCATTACCCGGCCCGCGGCGGGCGCCGACATCCTTATGGAGGGCAAAATTGGCTAACATGATCGGCTCCCATTTTATCGGTGGGGCCAATGGAGCATCGATCGGGATCGCCGGGGATCGGTAGAATTAGGGAATGATGTCCTCCGTGCCGAGCAAGCCGAGACGCTGCGCCAGCCGTCCAAGCTGCGTGCGGCTGCGGACGCCATATGTCCGGCGCAGATATTCCATATGCGTGTGGACGGTCGAGATCGCGATCCCCATGCGCTCCGCGACCTCCGCGTCGGTCAGACCCAGGGCTACGAGCCGAAGACACTCGAGCCGCCGCGGACTGAGCGGCGGCGCATGATCTTCGGCCTTTGCCGGAAGACCGTAAACCCGCCGTACCTCGGCGAATGCCTCATCGACGATCCACGCCGCCGCACGGCATCGGTCGGGAGGTGGAAGCGTTTCGGCGTCGGTGCCGAGAGAGCCGCTGCCGGGCGGCTCGCCCGGGACACCGATCGGGACCGTGAGGCCGCGGTTCAACCCGTGACGCGCCGCTTCCTGGAGGATCGGCAGGTGAACACGGCTCGCACCCAGAATCGCACCAACTTCGCTCCAGGCAAAACAGCGGTTGGTCCTGAGCGAAGCCAAATGCACCGGGTCGCGGCGATAATATTGGCGGGCGATGAAAATGTCGTGCCACTCGCCATAATTGTCGAGGCAGAAATATTGGCGCTCCTGCCGCAGGAACCAGACCATTTGCACCAGGGCGACGCGGTTGAAGCCCAGTTCGCCGACGGCGTCGACCGTAAGGCTGAGGATATCCCGGTCGCGCCGCGCGGCGCGAACATATTTGCGATGCTGCTCGATCAGCCTCTCGAGCGGCACGGGATGGCCTTGTCAGGCGGCTGGCTCGCGCCGGGACCGCATCGGCAGGTGACTCGAAGCACGAGCTTCGCGCGCTGGGCATGGCGGGAGTCCGGCATTCGGCTGTTCGGATTGGGTGCGACCTGCATCTGCCCACTCCTTTGCGAATGAGACAGCGACGCATTTCGAGCAAAAATTGCCGCCACGCCATACCAAGAAAAGGGGTGGTCCGGTGCCGCCGCGGCGCCGACGCCTTCGCGCCCGAGACAGACCCCGCGTCACCCCATCCGTACCGCGACGTGGAGTTAAGTGCATTGCGCAGCGGGATTTTTTGACAACAGTGCCAATATGAATGATTCGCGGTCACCACATTTTGGCGATGCCGAACGCTGGGCACGCCTGACCGAGAAACAGCGGGCATGCCTCGATCTCCTCCTCGAGCGCAAGTCCTCGAAACAGATTGCACGGATCCTCGGAATCGCAAAGCCGACGGTCGATCAGCGCATCGCCACCGCGCGCGCCGTCCTCGGCGCCGCTGATCGCGACGAAGCGGCCCTCCGCTATGCACGCCTCAAAACCGTATATGATCCGGTCATACATGACCCTGCACGTATTCCACTCCCGACCAGACTGGTGCCATCGCACTTTCCGAACGGAGACCCGGCCGAGACAATCGCTCTGAAAGACGGAGCATTCATCACGGAAGGGCCGTCGGCGTCGCAGCCGCCGTTCGGGGATTTGTGGAGACCTGACCATTCTCTATCAAAGCGTGTGATGATGATGGCTGCCATGCTCGTCATGGCCGTCATCCTGATCCTCGCAGGCCTTGCCATCGGTCGCGAGCTGACGCGGCTGATCTCCGGCTGATCCTCTCGAAAGTCAGAAACCAGCGTCGGGAGCGGAACCGCTCCCGCGAAAGGAGATGTCATGCCCGTTTCAATATCCGCGATGACCGCCCGCCTCGAACGCGAAGTGCCCGATGCCGAGTTTCGGATCGACGACGCGCTCGTCGCCGTATCCACGCTGATGACAAGCGTCGTGACCGCCCGCCGCGACATCAGGGGCGTGCCGGCCGTCGAAGGCCAGGCGACGATTCAACTCCTCGCCAAGGCGCAGCTTGCACTCGCAGGTGTGAGCGGCGATGTCCTGCGCGCTCATGGTCATCTCGTCCGGATCGGCAAAGAGACCGCGGGCTATGACCTTCATGAGTGCCCCGAGTTCGCCAGTCCGGCGGGTCGCCAACTTCACGCTGTCGCCTGAGCCCGATTGACCAAGGGCCACCAGCATGAAAAGCTTGGACAATGCGAATAATCCTGTTTCTCGCCTGTCTGCTGGGTGCGCTCGGCTATGCGGCCTGGCGCGGTGGCGGCCCCGAACGGGCGATGAGCGCGATCGCGCTGGCGATGGTGGGCACGGATGGGCTTCTCCATCGCTTCGTGTCCGTGGAATTTGCGGCCATCGACATGGGTCATCTGGCGATCGACCTGTTCGGCGCCTCCTCGACCGTCTTGCTCGCCTTGTGCGCCTATCGCTTCTGGCCCATGTTCGCCGCCGTTCTGCACCTCCTGCCGCTGCTCGCGCACTCGACCCGGCTTCTCGATGTGACGTTGCACCCGGCGGCCTATCTGACGATGCAGGTTGCCCCGTCGTGGCTGGTCCCGCCGCTGCTCGTCGTGGCAACCTGGCAGCACCAGCGACGCCTGCGGCGCAGCGGCAACGATCGGTCCTGGCATGTCTTGTGGCCACGGTGGAACCCGACCATGCGGACGCGCTAGCAGAGCGGCTGCTCGGTGAATTCCAGAGTCTCGCCCGTCTCTGGTCACAGAGCCCCGAGGCGATCGAACGTATCGCGGGCGCGGGCAGCCCGGTTGTGCCGCTGCTGCTGGCAGCGCGCGAGGCAATGCACGAGGCGATGCGCGGCGCGCTGGGCGGCGGCATTTCCCCGTCGGACAGCAGGTTGACCGATTATCTGACCGCATCGATGGGAAGTCTTCCCGAGGAAACGCTCCGCGTCCTGTTTCTCGACGCATCGCACCGGCTGATCGCCGACGAACAGATGCAGCGCGGCACAATCGGGCAGCTGATACTCCACCCGCGCGTCATCTTCCGGCGCGCGCTCGAGCTCAATGCGGCCGCGATCCTTCTCGCCCACAATCACCCGAGCGGCGATCCCGTGCCCAGCGCCAACGATGTGCGGGCAACCGATCGTCTCGTCGAAATGGGGCGCTCGCTCGACATCGACATCGTCGAGCATATTGTCGTGACCGCGACCGAGCACCGCCGCATTCTGCGAGGCTGTTCGAAGGCGAAGCGAACAGGGGCGGCCGGCCTGTTCGACTTGCGCGCGCCAGGCGAACCGTCCGCAGGCACCGGCAAAGCCGGGGGCGCCCGCAGTGCGCTCGTCAATGCGCAAAGGACCGGACGCCGACGACTGCTGCGGCGGCAATTGCTGGGCGCCGAGGAGCTGTTTGGCGAGCCCGCCTGGGACATGCTGATCGAACTGTTCATCCATCAATGCGAAGGCAAGCCCCTGTCTACAAGCTCGCTATGCATCGCATCCGGCCTGTCGATGAGCAGCGCGCTCAGGCTTGTCCAGCGGCTGATCGATGCCGGGCTTGTCGAGCGCGAGGTCGATCCCGGGGATGGACGGCGCAATTTCATCAGCCTGTCGCGGGGTACCGCGCACCGGCTGAAGGCGTTTTTCGAAGCCTATGACGAATAGGAGCACGCCATGAGAAGCGACACCGTCGCGGAGCGATGGTGACACCAAGGCTCCAGCCTCGCCATTCGGGCTAAATTAGCTCCAGATCTGGGGCCGATTGTTGCAAACGCAGCTTTATTCCGTCCTTGCCAATTGTTACACTCGCAGCGCCGGTTGTCATCGAAACGAAACGGCAGCGGCAACAGCCCGCCACGGATGGCAGGACCAATCGCGCAAGAAACCATCACACCGATCCGGGAGAGGAACCCGGATTCGTGACAGAGGGAGCGGCCTGCGGGATCGACGGGTTGGGAACGCGCCTGAGGCCGGGCAAGACACGTGAAGCAATATTATTTGACCGAGGAACTTGCGTTCGAAATCACCAATGCGCTGACCCAAGACGAACTGTTTACAGCCTTATCCGCTGCGGCGGAGCGACTGGGATTCGATCATTTCGCGCTCGCTTATGATCGCCGCGGCGGGAGCACCCCCGCGTCGCTTCTCGTCCATGACTATCCCGCCGCCTGGGCGCAGGTCTATGTGGACTTCGACCTCGGCGGGGCCGATCCGGTCAGGCGCGCGGGCGAGCGCTCGATGACGGGATTTGAGTGGCGCTCGCTTCCCGATCTCATTCCGCTCACGAAAGGCGACCGGCAGATGCTCGAGGTCGGCCGCGAGAACGGAATTGCCGACGGCTTCACCGTTCCGCGGCACCTGCCCGGCGAGGCAAGCGGCGCCTGCTCGTTCGTCATCGGTCCCAACAGCCGGATGCAGGAGGAAGTGCTCCACGTCGCCGAGATCGTCGGCGCCGTCGCGCTGAGCGCCGCGCGCCGCCTGGTCGGCGTCGCGCCGCCGAAGGGCCGGCCCACGCTCAGCGAGAGGCAGCGCGAATGCGTGCTCTGGACAGCGCGCGGCAAGACCGCAAGCGAAGTGGGCGCGATCCTCGGCATCAGCGAAGAAACGGTCATCCAGCATCTCAAGACAGCGCGCGACCGCTATGACGTGCACTGTCGGCAAATGCTGATCCTCTGCGCCCTCTTCGACGGCCTGATCGGCTTCGCCGATATCTACGACTGGTGGCACGATCACTGAAGGCGGGAGGATGCCCAAACCATCCCCATTTCTTGGTATACCCGGCGCGCCGTGAACATGATCTGATCCTCGGCACTCACCAGCCGAGGAACAGCCATGACCGAATTTTCCACGCGGGCGCAGTGCGCGCCCGGGAATGCCGCCCTGCGCGCGATGTTCGCCGCGCGGAAGCGGGTTTTCATCGACCTGCTCAAATGGGACCTGCCCGCGCTCGCCGGCGAATATGAAATCGACCAGTTCGACACGGCCGATGCCCATTATTTGATTCTGCTCGGTGCAGACGGCGAGCACCGGGCGTCGGCGCGGCTGCTTCCCAGCGTGGGGACGCACCTGCTGGGTGGCCTTTACGCCCATCTTTGCGACCGCAGCGTACCGCGCGGGCCGACGATCTACGAGATCAGCCGCTTCTGCCTCGACCGCGACCAGGATGCCGCGGCGAGGCTGGCAGCGCGCAACCAGCTTGTCACCGCGCTCGCCGAGCATGCACTGCGCGAAGGTATCACGCATTATACGGGAGTCGCCGAAGAAGGCTGGTTCCGGCAGATCATGAAATTCGGCTGGCGATGCGAAGCGCTTGGCGGCGCGATCGACGATCGCCGCGCGCGTCTCGTCGGCCTTTGCATCCATATCGACGACCGGACGCTGGACGGTCTCAAGCGCGCGGGCGTCTATGCGCCGCTATCGCTCCGCCTCGCCGAAAGCGGGGAGATGATCGCATGATCGCCGCGACCCCCGCCGGTCTGGCGCGTGCGCTCAAGGAAACGGGCTACTGCATCGTCCCGGGCCTGCTGCCGCGATCGACGATCGAGTGCTTCGCCGCGGACCTCGACCCGGTCTTTGCCGCAACGCCGTTCGGCAGCGGCGACTTCTACGGCCGACGTACCAAGAGATTCGGATCGCTTCTGAAGCGGTCGGCCCATGCCGAGGCCCTGGCCCTCGAACCGACGATCCTCGCTGCGGTCCGGGCGATCCTCGGCGGTGGCTGCGACCGGATCCAGCTCAACGTTGCGCAAGCGATCGAAATTCATCCGGGCGAGCCGCGCCAATTTCCCCATCGCGACCATGACATGTGGGCAGCGCCCAAGGGCGCGCAGGAATTTCTGGTCAATGTGATCTGGCCGCTCGATCGCTTCACCGCCGAGAATGGCGCGACGCATATCTATCCGGGCAGCCATGGGCTGGCCGGGATCGCCAGCGAGGAACTCGGCGATCCCGTGATCGCCGAATGCGACCCCGGCGCGGCGATCTGCTTTCTTGGTTCGACGGTGCATGGCGCCGGCGCCAATGTCAGCGGGCGATCTCGGCGCGCCGCCGTGATCGGCTATAGTCTGGGGTGGCTGAAGCCGTATGAAAATCTCTGGCTCGCCTATCCGCCCGAGGTCGCCCGCTCCTTTTCGCCCGAACTTGCCTCGCTCGCGGGATACGCCCAGCACCGGCCCAATCTCGGTAATTACGAAGGCCAATGTCCGTCGGTTCTCCTCAGCGACGCCGTGCCAGCGCATCTAGGCGCGATCGATGCGCTTCGTCCCGATCAGGAGGAGGCAGTGGCGGCATTTGCCCGAGCGGAACGGATGCGCTCATGAGCCCGGCGCATGTGGTCGAGCCGACTTACGAGGCGATCAAGCGCCGGCTGATGACGGGGGTATGGCCGGCCGGGGCGCGGCTCGAGTCCGCCCGGCTCGCCGACGCCCTCGGCGTCAGCGTGACCCCGGTTCGCGACAGCCTCTACCGGCTGACCGGCGAGCATATGGTCGACTTCACTCATGGTGAGGGTTTTCATGTCCATCGGCTCACCGAGACCGAATTGCGCGATTTGCTCGAACTCAACCTGATCCTCCTCCTTGCCGCCCTCGCCACGCGCCGCGGCGGAATCGTCGATCGTGCTTCTCCCGCCGCCGAGGAAACCGACCGGATCGGCGCATTGTTCCTCGGCGTCGCGTCAAGGTCCGGAAACGCCGAACTGGCTGCGGCCATCGCGTCGCTCAACGATCGCTTGCATCTGACGCGCCGCCTCGACCGGCACCTGTTTGCAGACGCGGAAGCTGAAGGCGCCGCAATCGAAGCGGCGCTGTTCGAGGCCGGTCCGCCGGCCATCGCCCGTAACCTGATCCTGCGCTATCACGAGCGCCGGGCGCAAGAGGCCGCAAGCTATGTGCGGATGCTAGCCGAAAGACGCGCCGATCGCTGACGGCAGGGCGCATGCAAACTTTTCACAGCCCGAGGGATCGCCCGCGCCGACAGACGTCTTGTCATTCGCGCCGCATCTTGTCATGATTCCACCGCGCGGCGCGAAGCTGGCAGCCCGCCGCGTGACAATTTCGCCAGGCATTATGAACGCCTGTCCCCTCGGGACGGGCGGCCGGACCGGACCATGGCGCGACCCGCGCGCCCGAACGACGGCACAGCGCTGGACGACAAGCAACTGGCCATGGCCGGGCGCTTGGTCGTGCCATCGGATTTTCCGACGTGTCCCCTTCTTCCTTCAATCGCGTCGCTGCCGAGCGGCATCCGCTTCCTCTGCCCTCGGGCTGTCCGGTCCCTCCGGAGAACCGGCGCGATCCGCGGGCCATCGAATTGCGTGGCGACATCGCGCTCGATGCGGCTTTCCGCACGCATGGCGGGGCCTTGCTCCGCTTCTTGCGCGGCAAGGCGGGCGCGGACGAAGCGCCCGACCTCATGCAGGAGGTCTTTACCCGGGCTGCGGGGAGCGATCAGCGGCACAACATGGCCAATCCGGGTGGCTTCCTGCGCCGCATCGCCCAGAATCTGCTGATCGACAGGTCGCGGCGCCAGTGCCGCCGTCCAGCCATCCTCGTCCCGCTCCAGGAGCAGGGCGACGCGGTCAGCCTGCCAGAACAGGAATGGGGACTGGAAGCGGCAGACCTCTTGCGGCTGTATGAAGCCGCGGTCGACGCCATGCCGCCCAAGACGCGGCGCGTTTTCCTGATGCACCGCGTCGATGAACTCAGTTACCGCGCTATCCACGAGCAGCTTGGCATCAGCATCGCGACGGTCGAATATCATATGATGAAGGCCCTCCGCGAAATCGCAAAGGTGGTAGACTTCGAAACATGACCGATGGGGCTGACAGCGAATATCCCGTCGACGAGATCGCCCGTGCGTGGCTGACCAAGATGCGCGGCGAGGAGGCCAATGCGCTGCGTGCCGAGTTCGAGGCGTGGCGTGCGGCGGCGGCCGAGAACCGCGAAGCCTATGCCCGGATATCCACCCGGATGGCGGCATCTGCGGTGCTAAAGACCTCGGCGCGCCACGGCGCGGCGCGCCCGAAATCCGGCGCCCGGTCGCAATCGAGGGGCTGGGCGCCGTGGGGCGCGATGACCGCCGCCGCCGCGCTGCTTCTCGTCGCCTATGGCGCCGGTGGCGCATCGGTCCCCGGTTTTCTCTCGGGCGGCGCATCGAGCGCCCGGGCGGCCGAACGCTTCGCGACGAAGCGCGGTGAAATCCGTCGTTTCCAGCTCCCGGGCAGTTCCGTCGCCACACTCGACACGGACAGCCAGCTCCTTGTCTCCTTCACAGGCAGCGAGCAGCATGTCCGCCTTGACCGGGGCCGCGTCCGTCTTGCCATCACCGGGGCGGCCCACCCGGTTCGAATTCACATCGGAAAACAGCAGATGATAGCGAGCGACGCCGACTTCGATCTGAGCCTCGACGCGGATGGCCGCGTCCGCATCGCCCTGCTTCGCGGCGTGGCGCGAATTGTCGATGCCGGCGCGCGCGGCGAATCCTTCTCCGCCCTGCCGCTCGGGAAAACACTCGCCTTGCAGTCGCGCGGCGCGGCGCGGGTCGTAATCCCAGCAGCCGACAGCGGCGCGCGCGACTGGCCGAGCGGCTGGACCGAACATCGCAGCATATCGCTCGGAGACCTTGTCGCGGAGGCCAATCGATATGCCATCCGCCCGATCATCATCGACGAGCGGGCCGTCGCGGCCCTGACTGTTTCAGGCCGCTTCAAGATCAGCGACGCCGAGGCGTTCGCATCGCGTACCGCGAAGCTCTTCGGTCTGACCCTCGTCGAGCGACAGGACGGTTTGCATCTCCGCAGCCAATAATATTCTGCGCATCCGCTAAGGTCACCGCCTTACCAGCGTCATCACTCCCCGAAGGCCGCGCTCCCAATGCGCGGCCCCATCCAAAAAGGGGGAGTGAAATGACCATGGAAAATTCGCGGCTGCTGATCGCGCTGCTGGGCAGCGCCGCCGCTCTCGTCGCACCAGCCGAGGCCTTTGCGCAGACCGGCGGACGATATGCCTTCGACCTCAAGGCGCAGGATCTGGGCGATGCGCTGCGTCAGGTGGCCGCGCGGGCCGGTCTGGAACTTTATGCCTCGGCCGCCGACATCGAGGGCGTCGATGCGCCCCCGCTCAAAGCCACCGTCACCGCGAGGGAGGCTATAACCACGCTCCTGCGTGGAACATCGCTCACCGCCGAGTTCGATCGCGGATCGGTGATCATCAGGGGGCGAGCATCGGGCCAAGCCGCCGAGGCCGAAGCGGCGGCGGAGCCCATAATCGTTACGGGCTCGCGCATATCGGGAGCGCCCTCCCCGGCCCCGGTCGTCCGGATCACGGCCGAGGACATTCGCAATTCGGGACAGGCCGACCTCGGAGAAGTGGCGCGCAGCCTGCCCCAGAATTTCGGAGGCGGGCAGAACCCCGGCATCGGCTCGGGCCAGGGGACGCAAAATAGCAACGTCAACGTCAATGGCGCGTCGACCTTCAATCTGCGCGGCATCGGGCCCAATGCGACGCTGACTTTGCTGAACGGCAACCGCTTCGCCTATAGCGGGACGCAGAGCGTCATCGACGTCAGCGCGATCCCTACGGCAGCGGTCGAGCGGGTCGAGATCGTCGCCGACGGGGCTTCGGCGATCTATGGCGCCGACGCCGTTGCCGGCGTCGTCAACATCTTGCTGCGGAAGGATTATGAAGGCGTCACCACGAGCGCGCGGCTGGCAGGCTCGACGGGCGGCGGCAATTTCCAGCAGCAATATAATGTGCTCGGCGGCGCCAAATGGTCGAGCGGCGGCTTTCTCGCGACCTATGATTATTTCGACAATAGCGCGATCCTCGCGCGTCACCGCAGCTACACCGCGAGCAGCAACCCCGCCTCCACCCTCTATCCCGAGCTCAAGCGCCACAGCATATTGTTGAGCGGCCATCAGCAATTTACCGCCGGCGTCAGTCTGAAGACCGACCTCCTCTACAAGCGGGGCGACATGCGATCGGAGCGCGGGCTGCTTGTCGACCGTCCGGTCACGGCCCGCGGCCTCGTCGTCGACAATGAGTTCAAGACCTTTGGCATCGCGCCGACGCTGCAAGCCGAACTCGGCGGTGGCTGGAGCGCCCGGTTGACCGGCTTCTACGGCACCGACGACACCTATGGCGTCACCCAGAACTACACCAATGGTGTCGCGGCGCAGTCGATCCGGATCTTCGACAATCGCAGCATCAGTGTCGAGGCGGGCGTCGAGGGGCCCTTGTTTGCCCTGCCCGGCGGCGATGTGCGGCTTGCAGCGGGCGGTGGCTGGCGGAGCAACCGCCTCGCCGCGCTGATCGCCGGACGCGATTTCACTGCGACGCGCAAGAACCGCTTCGCCTATGGCGAGCTGTTGGTGCCGTTGGCCAGCCCCGAACAAGGGCTGTCCCTTGCCCATCGCGCGTCGATCACTGCGGCGCTGCGCTGGGAGGATTACACGGACGCGGGAAGCATCGTCACGCCGAAGCTCGGCTTCGTCTATGCGCCCGCCCCCGAGTTCAGCGTCGGCGTTTCCTGGGGCCGGTCGTTCAAGATGCCGACCCTCAATCAGCAATATAGCGGTTATACGCCAGTGCTGCTGCCGGTCACGGGCTATGGCACGCTGTTTCCGCCGGGATCGACCTATCTCTATGTCGGCGGTCCCAACCCCGAGGTCGGCCCCGAGCGATCGGAGAATATCACGCTGAGCGCGACCTTCCAGCCGTCGCCGCGGCTCCAGATCGTCTCAAGCCTGTTCCGGATCGATTATCGCGACCGGGTGGCACCGCCCTTCGGTTCGCCGCTCGGCTTGCTGACCAACCCGCTTTACACAAGCCTGGTTACCTTCAATCCCTCGGCGGCGCTGCTCGATGCGGTGATCGCGGGTGCGGCCGATCCGCTGGGGAATGCGACGAGCGGCCCCTATGACCCGGCCAAGGTGATCGCGCTGCTCGACGGGCGCGACCGCAATATCGCCTCGCAGCGCTATGAGGGCGCCGATCTGTCGCTGCGCTACCGTGCACCGGTCGGCGCCGGGCGAGACGTCACGCTCACCGCCAATGCGACATGGCTTGATAGCCGCCAGCGGCTCCTCCCCGGACTTCCGGTCACCGATCTTGCGGGGACGATCTTCAATCCGCCGCATTTTCGCGCACGCGGCGGCGCGACCTTTGGCGACGATCGCTTCACGCTGGCATCCTTTGTCAGCTTCACAGGCGGCGTCACCGACCGGCGGCGTCCCATTCCCATCAAGGTCGGATCGATGGCGACCATCGACCTCTCGGCGCGCGTCAAGCTGGGACGCCTCGCCGACGTCAGCCTGAACGCCCTCAATATCCTGAATGCCAAACCCGACGTGACCGCGGTCGCGTCGCCAAGCGACACGCCCTATGATTCCACGAACTATTCGGCGGTCGGCCGCTTTTTCGCCCTGACCATCAGCCGCGACTGGTGAGGAGGCGGGAATGATGAACGCTCTCAAAATCACTGTGTCTTCTGCGGCGTTCCTTGCCGTCGCAGCGCTCTCCCCTGCCGCGGCGGCAGGGGAGAGCAAAGGCCGTCCCTGGACACTCGAGGACATATTGCTTGTTCCGAAAGTGAATGAAATCGCCCTCTCGGATGATGGCCGTTTTGCGCTCTACGCCGTGGAGGCCGCCGACGAAACAGCGGGGCGGCCGCGCGCGTCGGTCCGCATCGTCGACCTGACGAGCAGGATGCAGCGCGAACTGGGCCGCGTCGATATGGCGAAGTCGCTAAAACCCATTCCGGGAACACGCGACTGGAGCGCCCTACTCGACATGGGGTCGGGATTGCAGCTGTACAGGATCAGTGCCGCGGGCTCGATTACGCCGCTCATGCTTAGCGCTGCACCGCTCCTTGTCGGCCGGGCCGATCTCGCGGTCCCCGTCGGCGGAGGGACGCCGCCCCACCGCGTCGGGGTGCTTGCCTATGACTGGTCGCCTGACGGCAGATGGCTCTGGTATACGCTGCTCAAGGCCGCCCCCGATGTGCGGCAGGTGCGGTTCGACGGCGACGCCGACCAGCTGCGCAACCGCCGACGATCGTCGATCGCAGCGAATGTCGAATATTATCTGCGCGATCCGGACGGGCAATCGCACAAGGTTCTGACACGTCCTTCGAACGACCGGATGGCCATGCACGCGGGCGCCGACATATTGTGGCGCGGCGACGAGATCGAATTCCGCATCGAGACTCCGGACGGGACCGCAGGCGGAGCCTTTGAAGTCCGTGCCTGGGACCGGCGCCGGATGACGATGCGAACCCTCGCGAACGAACGCGATGTGCAGACGCTCTGGATACTCAAAGGGCCCCGTGGCGGCGAATTGTCGACGGAGGGATTTGGAGATCGTCCCGAGCTGATCGAAACAGTGATTGGCGGAAAACGACGCAGCTACGGCCCGGTCGGCTTCACGATCGGTGATCTCAGGTCGGCGGGGATCCAGTTCAGCACCGACGGACGGCGCGTGGTCCTCGGCACGCGCAGCACGTCGCTGCCACGTTACGGGCTTGCCCTTCTCGACCGGCGGGGTGTACGCCCGATCGAGAGCGCGGGCAGCCTGACGCGATGCGGTTTCGACAGCGCGCTCACGAAAGCAGTCTGTGTTGAGGAAAGCATGACACGGCCGCCGCAACTCGTCCGGATCGACCTGTCCGGCGGTAAAATCGAACCCGTCGCATCAATCTCTCCCCGGCATGACGAGATCGCGCCGCTCGATGCACAGCCGCGCATCTGGATCAATCGGGACGGTTATAAGGCGTCGGGCTATGTCGTCCGTCCGCGCGGGTACAAGGCGGGACATCGCTATCCCGCGATCATTGTGACCCATGGCGGCGACGCCGATGAGCGTTTTTTCGATGCCGCGAACCAATGGAATTATCCCGTCCAGCTGTTTGCCGAACGCGGCTATGTCGTGCTTCTCATCAACGATCCGTCGCCGCGTCAGGCCGAAGCATTGGAAGGGGCCTATCGAGCCTGGATGCGCGGCAGCGGCCCGCCCGGTCCCGAGGCGCTTCAGCAGCTGGTCTTTATAAACGGCGTCCACAGTTTCGAGGATGCGATAAGCCAGCTCACGAAAGAGGGACTTGTCGATGCCGACCGTGTCGGCATTGCCGGCTATAGCCGCGGCGCGCAGATGGTGAATGTCGCGGTCACGCAATCGACGAAGTTTCGGGCTGCCTCGAGCGGCGATGGCGGCCTGCTCGAGCCTTCGGGTTATGCGACGGCCCGCGACAGCTATGATGCGATCTATGGGGGATCGCCGCTTGGTGGGCACCTCGACCAATATCGGCGCTTTGCGCCTTCGCTCAATGCGCCGAAGATATGCGCAGCGGTATTGCAACAGGTTGCTGCGGCATCGCCATCGCAGTTCGAATTCTACGATGCCATGCGCGCCGCGGGCGTACCGACGCAGATCAGCTATTATCCCGGCAAAGATCCGGCGTCCGATGAAACCCATCTCTTCCACATTCCGGCTAACCGCCTCAACGCGATGCGGGAAAATATCGCCTGGTTCGACTATTGGCTGCTCGGCAAGCGCGATCCGGACGCTCCGTTTCCGGACCGCCTGACCGAATGGGACCGGATGGCCGGGGAACCCCGCCGCCATTGCGGCCTGCCCGTTCCCGACCAGCGCCCGGCGACGCCTAACTAGCGGCGCTCCACCAGCGCGCCCAGCTCTCGGCCGAGGCGAAGTCGAGAATGCGCTGGATGCGCGCGGTTCCGCGCCAACTGGGATCCTCGGCGATATCGAGGAGCGCTGCATCGAATATTCCCGCCCGTTCGAGAAGGCCGCCGCGAAGATGTGCATGCAGCGCAGCGCGATACCGGCGATACACTTGCAGGTCGAAGCCGCCAGGCCCGCCCTTCTGTGTCCGGGCCAAAATCGCCGGGGGAAGCCCTCCCTCGAACGCCCTTCGCGCCACCGCGCGGTTGAGACCGTCGGCGACCCACATCCATGTCGGGATCGAGAGGCATAATTCGACGATCGGCTGCGACTGCAGCGGCGCGATGTGAAGCGGCCTGACCGCCCGCGGATAGAGTTCGATGCCCTTCTGGGACCGCATGAGATAGGCGGCGTGGACCGTCTTGCCTGGAAGGATGCCATCCGGCGGCACGAGCCACGGGTGCGACGGACCCGCCGCTTCGATCCTCGCCAGCACATCCCTATGCAAGCCGACGAGATCGAAGCGCGCCACATGCCGCCCCCTGTCGCAACGAAATCTCTTCCAGGCGTGGCGAACAACCGTCATCCTGTCGGCGCCGGTCAGTAGGCAGATATCGCGCAATGTTGTCCCCAGGCCGGATCGCGGCCCTTCGCTCAGCAGTCGGTCGAGAAGCGGCACCGCGCTTCGAATGCCGCACAGGATGCCGTCGCCGCCATTGCCGGTAAAATGCGCGTCGATCGACAGTTCGCTTTCCAGTCTTCGATGAACTGCCTCGTTCGTCTGCTTAGCCAGCGCGGCGACAGGCCATGGATGATGCGGCGCGGCCGCGCGGTCGATATCGATGTCGCGGACATCGCGCATCGCTTCACGCAGTTCCAGGCCAAGCGCGTTGGCGGTTGCTGCCGCATAGCGCCGTTCGTCGCCGTCGAAATCCGGCCCGAAGAGCGTCATGCAGGTTAGGCGCTCGGCACGCGCTGCCGCCGCCGCAGCGACGATGGAAGAATCGAGGCCGCCGGACAGTCCAAGCAGAATGGACGAAAAGCAGCTGGCCCAAGCACCGACGCAGTCGGCAACCACCTCGCGCAGCCGCGCGGCGGCATCATCGAAACTCATGCCGGGCGGTTGCTTGACATGATGCCAGGGCGACCACCATGGCTCGATCCAAATGCGATCGCCGTCGACCATGAGACATTCGCCGGCAATCAGTTCCTCCACTCCGGCGATGCAGGTTTTGCGCCCGCGCGCGTCGGCGCTGGCGAGCGTTCGCGCAATCTCCTCGAAATCGACGACGTCGCGCCCGCGCGATGCGACCTCGGCCATGTCTCCGGCAAGGACTATCCGGTCCGCTTCGGTGCGGGCGTAGCAGGGAAGCAGGCCCGAGGGATCGCGAAGGATCTGAACCACGCCATTCCCGTCGACGCGGACAAAGATATAGCCGCCCCAATAATCACCGAGGAGCGAGCGTCCGCAGTTCGACGCGAGGCCTTCGCCGTCGGCCTTCAGTTTGGTGACCCTCTGGCTCGGCGATCCCCGACTGAAAAGATGGCCAATGATGATCGACTGTTGATCGACGGGAACGACCGGTTCGTCCGACCAGATCGTGACGCCGCCGTGCGCGAACACCGGCTTCTTTGCACGGGCATGCGAAGCACGCCGGGCGCCGGACGGGAGCTGGACTTCGATGCGGAAACCGCCCGCCATCAGACCGCGAAGATCGGCTGGTAGCGAAGCACGACATCCAGCGGATCGGTCAGCACGGTTGCCCCTGCCTGCACCCAGCAATGCGCGGCGAAGGGCATGGATACGCCGAACACCAGCGATGAGGAGCAACCGCGCCGGGTCAGTATCCGCTTCATCGCGATCCCCCGGGCGAGACACTGGTCCGTTGCGTGAACATGGCGGCGCGCGCGGAGAAACGCCGCCGCGACCTCATGCGTAATGTGGGCGCTGCCGGGGGCGTCCGCGTCTGGCGTTTCCGCCAGCCGGCGGACAATGTCGCAAATCTTCCTGCGACGTAGGTCCCGGCGGGCACGAGCCTGCGCCGACACACTGACGATCGTCATGCACAAGGGTGCCGGGGCAAGAGGCATGTCGACGAGGCTCGCGGTGGCGGGCGCTATCTCTACCTGTTCCGGGCGTGCCTCGGTAATCAGGCCCCGGGCCCGCAGGAGCATGTCATCGCCGGCGTCCCCGGTCCCCGCGAGAAAGCGAGCCAAGGCATCTGCGGCCGCTGCCGCCGGCATGAAGTACCGATCGGCATGAAGATCGAACATGATGAAATCGCCGTCGATTTCTCGGCAATAGAGGCCCGGTCGGAGAAGGGAGATCATATCGGTCGGTGCGCTGGACAAGAGCGGCGCGCCGCAGAGCACGGCGCGCCGTTCGCTGTCAGTCGTCGGTCGTGATGCCGCCGCTGAGCAGGAAATGCTCACCGGTTGCCTCGTCGCGCGGACCGACGGGATCGATGCCGCGGGTTTCGCAGCTGATCGCGCCGAGTTCGATGGCCTCGTCGCTGTTCTGCAGATTTTTCATTGCCTTCTTCCTTTCCAAATCGCGACCGAAATGGGTCGCTGGGGGAAGTTATGCCGCGGCAAACATGGCTTCCATTTTATTATTCAATTATAATCGCTTGGCGTCACCGACCAAAAAAGTGACCGAGCAGAGGAAACACGCGTAGGGAACGCGCACTGACACCTTTAGCGGACCGCCTGGACATGCGTGCCAGAGCCCGGTCACGCGCGATTACAGGAAAAGCGCGGTAATATCCTGCCGCGTCGCGGCGACGGCGCAACGGGAACCGGCCCCGAAAATGGGTCTATGTCCGCCTTTCAAGATGCCGCGTGGATTGCGGAATCATTCCTCATCCGAGGTCGACGTCACGAAGACGTAAAGCGCGGCGCCAAAGAGAAGGATAATCAGAACGGAGAATGCCGTGTTTTCGTAAGCATATGCCATGATGCAAGCTGAGTTCCCACGCGGCGCGCCAAGCGTCACCATAGGGAGCGCCTGCCGCGTCGGCGAACGCAACACCGGATAAGGTCTATTCGGGAAACGGATTGATGGGCGAGGGTCGCGGCGGCGCAAATTCGCTTGGTTGACCTGCGAAGCCGCGGCAGCCTGACCCAGATGTCCGTGACTCGACGTCCGCGCGCTGAAACGTCATTTATCCTCAACGACGGACCAACACTCGTACCTGTTCTGCTCGGTCGTGCTTATCGGTTCCCGGGCAACCAAGCGTCCCCATTGTCTTTACGTTCGTTCAGTTTGTCCGAGGCCAGTTCACCGATTGCGAGAATTAATGAAGCCCTTCGCGCGCCAGGCAAGGTGTGCAGGCTCTTCGATCTTGCCACTGCACTTATGGCCATTGCCGACGCGAAACCGGATTGTGGTGCGCTGAAATCGAGGGCGCGCGGCACGGGTGACAAGCTCAATTGTTGGTCCAAAAATGGCCGCTACTATTCACAACGTGAATGCGCCGTATCCGGCTGCATTCCTTGCTTCTGCCGGCTGGAAAGCGCAGAAATTCCGGAGAGAAAAATTATAAATCACTGAGGAGAGGTCGCGGCGCGAGATGGCGGCCTGAAAAGCGAAGGGAGCCCCATCGATGCCGCCGAGGGTATGCGACCATATCTTCACGCCATTCGGTGCGGTCGCCGGATCCGGGACCAGCCTGTCCTGTCGAACGGCCCCTGCCTGATGCTGTCCTTTCTCCATTTGACGATCTTCGAGACGCTTATGCGGCTCAAGAGCGTGACGCAGGCGGCCGATGCGCTCGATATGCCGCAGCCATCGCTCAGCCGGCATCTGAAATATCTGCGATCCCATTTCAACAATCCGTTGTTCGTGCGCACGAGCAAGGGCCTAGAGCCAACGTCCATGGCAATGTCGATCGCGAGCGCCATTTCGGACGCGCTGGAAATTTATGCGAAGCGCCTGTCGACCGATCAAGACTTCGACCCGTCCGCATCGCACCGGAACTTCCTCATCGCCGCGACCGACATCGGACATCTGCTCACGCTTCCCTGGCTCGAAGACTGGGCTCAAAAGTCTGCGCCGGACGTAAGCTTCACGGCTGTTCCCTTGGGTCGGTCCCGTCTGGTCGCCCAGCTTGAATCGGGCGAAGTGGACGTCGCGATTGGCAGTTTCCCCAATTTGATCGCCGGCATACGCGAACAGACGCTGTTCAATGAACATTATGTCTGCATCGTACCTCGCAAGCTGGTTCCCAATGGCGTGCTCACGCTCGAAACATATTGCGACGCGCGCCATATTTTGGTCGACGGCAAAAGGCTTGGCCACATCCACGAGGAGGTCGAGAAGCGCATACTCGACGTCATCGGCGAAGGACATGTGCAGATATTGTCCGAGAATTTTCTGCTCAGCGCCCATATCGCCGAGCGCTCCAATATGATCCTGACGGTTCCCTCTCGCGTAGCGGCGATCGCGAGTTCCGAGCGCGTGTGTCTCATGAAGCCGCCCCTGGATCTGCCGGGCTTCGACGTGAAGCAATATTGGCACGAACGCTTCGACAGCGAACCGGGCAATATCTGGTTGCGCGCCCACATCGCCAGAATTCGGCAAGTGGAGGCGGGCACCGCCTGTCACCCTGAGTGGATGCCGCAAAAACGGGCCGCGAATATGTAGGGTGTCATAGCGGCCCAAGGGACCCTGACCACGATCTTGGGAATGAGGCGGTGCATCGTATCCCGAAGCGGTGCGATCGCTTCACGCCCGGAGATTCAAGCTGGAAAAGAAGAATGCGAAATCTGAACGAATTTACGATCACAGAAGAAGTTTTGCGCCGTTGCTCGAACACGCCGGATCCGCGCACCAAGCTCTTGATGGAGGCGCTGGTCCGCCACCTTCATGATTTCGCGCGCGAGGTCGACCTGAGCGAGACCGAGTGGATGGAGGGCATCAAGTTCCTCACCGAGGTCGGGCGGTTTAGCGAAGGCCAGCGACAGGAATATATTCTCCTTTCGGATACGCTTGGTCTTTCGCAGCTCGTGGTTTCCCAGAGCAATCGCCGTTCGGGCGCCGCAACTGAACAGACCGTATTCGGTCCCTTCCACGTCGATGAGGTGCCGATCAGGCCTCACGGCTATGACATTTCCGAAAATGCGGAAGGCAACCGGCTCGAGATCCGTTTGCAAGTCCTGGACGTGGGCGGCAAGCCGCTGAAGGGCGCGCTGGTCGAAGTCTGGCACGCCGATGCGCTCGGCAAATATGACACCCAGGATCCAGACTGGGCATCCGCCAACTGCCGCTACCGCGGTAACTTTCTGACCGACGATGATGGGCACGCCCATCTGACAACCATTATGCCCTGCAGCTATCCGATTCCGACAGACGGACCGGTAGGCAAAATGATGCGCGCGACAGGTCGATCACCCATGCGGCCGGCTCATATTCATTTTCGGGTCGCACTTCCGGGCTTCGATACGCTTGTCACCCATGTCTTCGACGGAACCGATGCGTTCCTCGACGATGACGCGGTATTTGGCGTCCTCGATTCCACGATCGGGGAATTCGTTCCGGTGACCGAGCCCGGTGCGGGCGCGGAACACTATCGTCTCGACCGCTGTCTCGTTCTGCAACCGAGTGGACCAAGCGATGCGAACGAACAACCCGACCCGCGTATGATTGATAGACTGGAATTGTAATGCTCTACCTACGTCTTTGTCTGGACAGGCCGGAATCCGGCGACTTGCGAGCCGACAAGCGTGCCGATCACCGAAACTATCTAGGCGCGCACGCCGACCTGATCCGCCAAGCGGGCCCTCTCCTGGGCGAGGATGGTCAAATGATCGGCAGCATGATGATCGTTGAAGCCGAAGAAATCGGCGCCGTCCGCAATTTTCACGAAGCTGACCCTTTCACTTTGGCGGGTCTGTTCGAGACAGTGCATATTTTCCAGTGGGACCGGCACATGGCGTCCTGAACGATATGCGCTGCTGCTAACCAAAATGCCGCCGGGATCGACAATCGATCCCGGCGGCAATCTAAAATTCGGTGACGCACGCCGGCGGGTTTGTCACAGATCGAGAACGAGGCGCTCCGTTTTGCTGAGCGAACAGCAGATCAGCATGACTTCGTTCGATGCTTTTCGCTCGTCCGAAAGAACCCAGTCCCGGTGATCGGGCACGCCTTCGAGCACCGGCGTGAGACAAGTTCCACAGACGCCTTGCGTGCAGGAATAATTGTGGCTGATGCCATTCTGCAGCAGGGTTTCGAGGATGGTCATTCCCTCTTCGACAAGAAATTCGTCGCCGCTTTTGGCCAGTACGACGGTGAATTCTCCGCCCGTGCCCGGGTCGGCCGGCGCGACGCCGAAATGTTCCAGCCGGACCCGCTCGGCCGCAATGCCTGCTGTCGCCTGCTTGTACGCCTCAAGCATGGCAGCGGGTCCGCAGCAGTAGAAAATACTGTTCTCGGGCGCATGATCGACGATGGCCTTCATATCCAGAAACCGGCCACCGCTTTCTTCGTCAAGGTGCAACTTGACCTTGTCACCGCCTCCGGCGGCCGTAATCTGTTCCAGAAAGGCCGCATATTCGGCGGCGCGGCATGCGTAGTGGACCTCCCACGACCCGCCCAGTTCGATCTGACGTTGAATCATCGCCCAGATCGGCGTGATCCCGATCCCGCCGGCAATGAAGACCGAATGGGACGCGCTTTCATCGAGCGGGAAATTGTTCGACGGCTCGGTGATCGCCAGCCGATCCCCGACCCGCACCCGTTCGTGCATGAAGCGCGATCCGCCGCGGCTGTTCCGATCGAGATTGACGGCGATAAGATAACGGCCCGTCTCGCGCTGCGAATTGATCAGCGAATAGCTTCTCACCAGGCCATTTTCGAGGCGAATGTCGATATGAGCACCAGCGGTGAAGGCGGGCAATGTGTCCCCTTCACAGGGGTGTAGCTCAAAGGAGCTGATACCCGTCGCCTCACTCGTAATGCGCTTGACGACGACGTCGATCATATTCGGCGATTGTGTCATGGCCCGTTCCTTACAAACATGCTTCGACGAGCGTGTCGCGCAGCGCATCGGTTATGAAATCCAACCGATCGAGCCGAGCGCGAGCGTGCACATAGGTATCGGGGCGAATGAGCGCGGCCCATCCGACGCTGTTCTCGCCCCATTGCCGTGCCAGGTCGCCGTCGGTGTCAACGAAGACGTCTTCGCGGATCGACGCTTCGCTGCCCTTGGCCAGCACGGTCACGACTTTGATCTGAGGCCAACGCTTGGCGGCAGAGGTGGCGAAAGCCTCCGCCAAACCTGCCTCGACATCGCTCTGGGGTGCGAGCAGAAGCGTGAAACGGGTATGCCGCGTCAGGTCGAACAGCCGAACGCGCGGCGCGAGTTCAGCATCCGATACGCGGTCGCCAGCGCGTGGTCCGGCGAGACCATCGTCATTGTAGCGGGCGAGCTGCTCGCAATAATTGTAGGACATGCCAGAGATGCGCCGCGTAGCGGCATCGTGCCAGCCAGCCTGCTGGGTCATGGCGACGCGATCCTCAAGCCCTTGCCCATGGCCCATGATGATCTCGTGCATCGCATGCGTGCCTTCGAGCAATTGTTTGGCCACCGGGGTCCGCTCGGTTTGATAGGTATCGACGAGCGAGCGATGCGCTTCGCCATTTTCCACCATCGCAATTTTCCACGCGAGGTTGAAGGTGTCCTGCATGCTCACATTCATGCCGCTGCCGCCCGACGGCGAGTGACAATGCGCTGCATCACCGGCGAGAAAGACCGACCCGCTCTGATAGCTGCTCGTCATTCTTTTCCAGACGCGCCACTTGGTGGCCCAGCGGGGTTCATCGAGCGCCGCCACATCGTCGAACGCGCTGACATATTCCTGAAACGCCTCGTGCGTCTCGCCAAGACTGTCCTTGTCCGCCTTGCCCATGTCGCTGATCAACACCCGGTAATTGGTGCCCGGCAGCTTGGTGACGAGCACGAATTTGTCCTGGCCGATGAAATAGTGAATCCAGTCGTCGCCCGCTGCGAAGTCGCTGATGCCGACGTCCATCATCTGGAGAACATTTTCTTCGTAATCTTCGCCGTCATAGGCGATCCCCATACACTCGCGGACGCGGCTGCGGACGCCATCGGCACCGATCACCCAGCGTGGGCGGATCGTTTCCTTGCTGCCGTCTGCAAGGCGAAGTCCCACTTCGATGCCGCTCTCGCCTTGCTTCAGCGTAAGCAGTTGCGTTCCCCATTCCGGACGGAAGTTGAACGTTGCATCGAGATGCTGCCGAAGCACGCGTTCGGTCTCGTTCTGATTGTAGATCATGATGAACGGAAAACGCCCGGGAAGGGTCGAGAAGTCCAGGATGGGCTTCGCGTCGGTGTTCTCGAAATTGAACGTGAAGCCGCTGCTCTTGATCCCGGTATCGAGATAGCGGTGCGCGATGCCGATATGCTCCATCATCTCCATCGTCCGAGAATGGATCGTGAAGGACTTCGAAGTCTGGTGCGGCACCGGCAACCGGTCGATAAGGCGGCACCGAATGCCGCGACGAAGAAGCTCGTTGGCCGCGATAAGACCGGTCGGTCCGCCGCCCACAATAAGAACGGGCAAATCCGCATCAATTCCCGCATATTTCGAATTCAAGGCAGCACTTTCCACGCCCATTTCTCCCAAGTTTTTCATTGTTAGTGTAACTGCAGCTGGATTTATTGGCCGCTCATAGCCTGAGCATGCCACACAACTTGGAGTTATAAGGGGAGCATAATGGCAGTGGCGCATGAAGGAAATCGACATTGTGGGCTGCGGGTGAATTGACCCCATGCGGATACTGAATAGGTTGAGGCGCCCTAGGGCGCGCTTCCCAACCGCAGTCCGACACGATAATACTGCACCATGAACGAGCTCCTGCTCCCGCTGGGCCATTTGATGGTGTTTGATGCGATCTATCAGCATCGCAACGTAAGCGTTGCCGCGCGGCTGTTGGCGGTTCCGCAGCCGACGCTGAGCCGATGGCTGGGGCAGCTCAGGCAGCATTTCGATGATCCGCTATTTGTCCGGACGCGCACCGGAATGGAGCCCACGCCCTTTGCGGAGCAACTCGCGACCCCCATTCGTGAAATGATTGGAATATATCGTCAGCGCGTCAGGGCAGAGCAAAAATTCGACGCCGCGTCCTCGATCCGAAACTTCAAGGTTGCAGCAAGCGACTTCGGCCAGGCGCTCTTTCTTTCAAACCTGTATCCCACATTGTCGAGGGCCGCACCGCGAGCGCGCATCAGCGGGGTGACCCTCGGACACAAGGCTTTGATCGACGAGCTGGAATCGGGAAGCGTCGATATCGCCATCGGCGGATTTCCTGCTCTCGCCGGGGGCATCAAGGCCCAGACGCTATTCCACGAAACCTATGTTTGCGTGATGCGTCGCCATCACCCCGCTCGCCTCGCGACATTCGACCTGGAAGCCTTTCGCAACTGCGATCACATCGTTGTCGCAGCGCATGAGATTGGACATGTGCATGAGCGGGTGGAGAGCAAACTTCTGGAAATTTGTCCGCCGGAACGAATCCGGATGGTCTCCGAAAACTTCATCGTCAGCGCCATGATCGCGGAGGAAGCCGACGTCGTGCTAACCGTTCCCGCGAGGACGGGACGGTGGTTCGCAAAGCACGGGACTCTGGAAGTCATGGCTGTACCGTTTGAACTTCCCGCGATCGAGGTGAAGCAATATTGGCATGAACGCTATCACAATGACGCCGGCAACAAATGGCTTCGCCGGACGATCGCGGAACTCGATTTCAGCTAGCGCACTCGGGGCGACCTAGGCTCGCGAACGCCAAAGGGCTGGCCCGCTCCAAAGACACCGGAGTGTATGCCTGGGCATTGAAAAGTTATCGCGCTGCGGCCTGTCGCGACGCCGAAAGCATATATATTGCTTGTCCCGACCGACGTGCTGCGTGCTTCTGTTGCGTCCGGTCTTCGCTTGCCACCCTGGCGGACGGGATAGGGCCGCCGGCGCTCTTGCCCCTTTCGCCGGGCGCCAGGGCTCGCGACCAGATTTGGCATGAAGAACGGAGCCGCCGCCTCGCAGGCGAGATGAGACCTGCGGCCTTTGGCCCATCGCGCGGACTACCGCGGCGACGCGGCCCTGCCCCCTCCCGCTTCGACGGCGCAAGCGTGGTGCTCGATTGCGGATCACCGATATTCACTTTCCGGAATTGCGGGCCCCTATTGCGACGCATAAAATATCCAGGTGTCCGAGAGAACCGTCGGGGAACCACACAATTATAAAATAGATGGGGAGATGAATTTTGACATCCGAGAGAATTGCAACGCATGCGCAAAGTGGCCGCAACGTAGCGCTCCTTAAAGCGAGCCTGGCTGCATCTGTCTGTTTCTTTGCGAGTCCGGCCGTTCACGCGCAAGAGGTTGTCGCCGAACCCGCCGACACGGCAACTACCGAAGAAGTCACAACAAGCGGCGGTGTCGAGGATATTGTCGTCACGGCCCAGAAGCGTTCGGAGAGTCTTCAAAAGGTTCCGATCGCCATTTCGGCCCTCGGAACCGAGGCTCTTGAAACGCGCGGTTTCGACAGCCTGTCTTCCCTGACGAAATTGGCGCCGTCTATCCAGCTCAGCAACTTCGGCCCCATCGCCTACGTAACTCTACGCGGGATCGGCAACGAGAACAGCACGGCGGGAGGCGACCCCGGGGTCGCCTTCCATTTCGACGGCATTTATATCGGCCGCCCTGTCGGGACGCTGTTTTCGGCGTTCGACACCGAACGGGTCGAAATTCTGCGAGGCCCCCAAGGAACGCTGTATGGCCGAAATGCGACCGGCGGCTCGGTCAACTATATCACGAAGAAGCCGTCCTCTGACTTTGAAGGCAACGTCGATGTCACGGTCGGCAATTATGACATGTGGCGCCTGCGCGGCGCCCTCAACATCCCTGTCGCCGACGGGCTCAGCACGCGGTTCGTTGCGTTCCGCGAGAAGCGTGACGGCTTCACCCATAATAGCGTGGCAGGCGGCACCGAGGCCAACGACGCCGACAATTACGGCTTTCGTGGACATATCCTGATTGAGCCGACGGCCAATTTCTCTGCGCTGCTCTCTGGCACGTTCATTCATTCCGGCGGCGTGGGCAGCCAGCCCGAACTCCGTACGCCTTATCCGGGCTCGACCACCGGGCAGAACCTTGCCGGCCCGCCAATTCCCGGTACCAATAATTATCTCGTGAACGGCGTGCCGCTCGTCAATGATCTTCGACCCTTCCATGAAGGAAAGGACATTGCGGAATTCCAGCGCAACGAACTGCTGCTGTTCAGCGCCAATCTGGAATGGGATCTCGGGCCCGTCACCGCGAAATCGATCACCGGTTATGTCAAGCCAACGTTCCGGACGCGGCAAGACGCCGACTTCTCCCCCAAGAACCTCGGAAGCCTGAATCTGAGCGAGCGTGCCAAGCAGTTGTCGCAGGAAGTGCAGCTGCTTTCCAACGCAAGCGCGACGGCGCCCTTCACGTGGATTCTGGGTGCCTATTATTTTCACGAAAAGGGCAGCCGCGAATCCAGCTACCGCGGCAGTCGCTACGATGTGATCGCGAACGCCAACAACCGGCCGTACGGTTTCGTCTTCGGCGGCAATATCACGTCCGAATCCTATGCCGCGTTCGGCCAGGCCACAGTTCGCCCGACCGACAACCTCAGCCTCACGGGCGGCCTGAGGTACACGCATGATGAAAAACGCGGGAACAACTACGGATTCCAATTTGCGCCCCCGGCGTATGATGGACCGGTGGCGGGGTCGTGGCAGCGAGTGACCTACCGGATTGCCGCTGACTATCAGTTCACGCCCGATATCCTGGCTTATGCCAGCTATTCGACCGGCTATAAATCGGGCGGGGTCAATCAGGCGATCAATTCGCTCGTCACCAACGCCGTCTATGATCCGGAATATGTGAAAGCGATCGAGGTAGGCTTGAAATCGCAGCTGTTCGATCGGCGACTTCAGGTGAACACCTCCCTCTATCGCAACAAGTACGACAATCTCCAGTTTCAGATTTTCGGCCCGTTCGGCCCGCAGGCGTTCAACGCTGAAGGCGCCACCGTTCAAGGCATCGAACTCGAAATCCAGGCAGCGCCGACCGATTGGCTGCACCTCGACGCCTCCGGGGCCTATACCGACGCGACGTTCGACGCGCAGGTTGTTCAAGGCGTTCAACTTGGTGGCAATCGCGTGCAGCGCACCCCTGAATGGACCGTCAATCTGGGCGCCTCAGCGGACTTCTCGCTGGGATCGCTTGGAGATGGCCGGCTTCGCGCCGACTATTCCTATACGAGCAGCATCTTCTACACCGCGTTCAATCGCGATACCGCATTCCCGACGCCTGCCGGATCGGACCTTGCGCCGCGCTACAACAACGTCGATCTGCGACTTTTCTACTATTCTCCCGACAAACGTTGGACCGGCGAAATATTCGCGACCAACATTTTCAACACCGCCCAGGTCGGAAACCTTTTCCGCGGGATCGGCTTCACCGACGTGCCCGGCGGTGGCGGACCCGAGGTCGTCAGTTACAAGCCGCCGCGCATGTATGGCGTTCGGGTCGCATTTGCCTTCTAGGAAACAGGGCTGACAACATGGCCGCACGCTCCGCGTGCGGCCATGTTCAAGGTCTTCGGCGAGCATATCGGCGATGTCGGCTCCGGTAACAAATTGCTCGTGCAGGCCGCCAACACAGACGATGAACGACTGTGGCTGCCAAACGCGCAGATGGACGGCTGGGAAAAACGGGGAACGTTTTTCGCCGGACCTGGCGATGCCGAGGGAGGCCGCTGCGAGCCGGACGCGGTGCTGCCGCCGTCTTGCCGTTCCCTTCACAAAGCCTTGGTTCGAACAGCCAGCGCGAGCCACCCGGTCGAGGCCCGCTGCCGAGCGTGATCGCTTGGGCGCGCGGACCTGTTGCACAAGCGCAGGTGCCGCGTGCCACACGGCCATCGGACCAGCCATCACGCCGTGAATATGAAGCCACAATTCAAATAATGGTCATTCGCTACGCGGTTAGGCGATCCAAATATCCCGCTTTAGGAAAAGCGGTCTCGGGTTCGGCAGCGGAAGAAACGGAGTTCGGCCGAGCGAGTGCGCGAGGGCCGGTAGATGAGTGGGAATGATATGCTGCAACTATTTGACCATGGGTTTCCTCGGATACATCTCTCAGTCGGGGAGCGCGCATGACCATGCTCGGCGATGTTAGCGATCCGACCAAGATCTTCGCGGCCTATCTTCTGCCGGCGCCCGATGCGGGAGCCTTCCAGATGTGTCGGCTTGACCGCGAACTCGCCGCGCAAATGGCCCGGCGCCTGCCCGCGCAGACCGCTTCGTGCGTCATGGATACTTTCGGCATCAGTATCAATTCCTGGGTCAAGCTTCGCGACGACCAGCCCGTTCGCCGCTCGCTTGCCGAGCGCCTCATCGCACGGCTTCACACCTCGGGAATGCTGGCCGGAACCGAGCGCGATACGGCGCTGGTAGATTGATCCCGGTCTCAACCATTGCGCTGGCTTGCGCCGGAATTGCCGGGGCGGCGATCGTCGCGCGCTGGATTCCCAAGGCGTTGGTGCCCGCGCTGGTCTTCGAGATCGCGTTCGGCATCGCCGCTGGCCCCGACGCCCTCGGCCTGATCGAGCCCGGCCCTGCGATGGATATTCTTGCGAAGATCGGCTTCGCGGTGCTGATGCTCATCGCAGGCCTCGAGATTGACCTCGGCACGTTGCTCGGACAGGGCGACGCGGGCCGCGGAGCGCGACCGCTCAAGCTCGCACTTGCGATGTCGCTCGCGACCGTCGTGCTCGCCGGGCTCGGTGTCTGGCTGCTCCTGGGCGGGGATATGCCGATCGTCCACCTCGCCATCTACGCAGTCATTCTCTCGACCACATCGGTAGGCGTTGTCGTGCCCGCGATCCAGGAGCGCCGCCTTGCCGACAGCGCTTTCGGCCAGACGGTCCTTTCAACGGCGCTCTTCGCCGACTTCTTTACGATGATCGCGATATCCGCGCTCGCGGGTATCGTCGTCAGCGGCGACGCGGCGGGCGCGCTCGGCAGCTTCACGCTTGTCGGCATCGCGGCACTCGCAATCTGGCTTGTTCCTCCGATGCTGAAGCGCCTGCCGGCACTCGGCCTCGACAGCCGGACGAGCCTGCCGCTCGTCCGCGCAAGCATCGCGCTTCTGTTCTGCGCGGCATGGCTCGCCGAAGCGCTCGGATCGGAACTTGTCCTCGCGGCCTTTCTCGCAGGACTCCTGCTCGGTCGGATCATTCCGCGTGGCAGCCACAGGCGCGAGACGATCGAGGCGATCGGCTACGGCTTCGTCGTCCCCTTCTTTTTTATCAATGTCGGGCTCAAATTCGATATCGAGGCGCTTGGCGCCTCACCGACCGCTCTGGCCCTGGTTCCCGGCTTCCTCGCGGTGGCTTTTGCGAACAAGATCTTGCCGTCGCTGCTCCTCGTTCCCGACCATGGCCGACGGAACGCCTTCGCCGCCGGTCTGCTCCTCAGCGTTCGTCTCAGTCTCATCGTTGCCGCATCGGATATCGCGACGCGGATCGGCGTCTTCAACGCCGCGACCAACGCCGCGATGATCCTTGTCGCGATCACCAGCGCGGCGATTGCCCCGCTGCTCTTCAACGCGTTGATCCAGCCCGAGGGCGCGCGGAAACTTGCATAACCAACGCGGCGGCCGATAGGCCTTCGCACTGGCGCGCGCGGCCAGCGCTCGCGCCGCGGCCTTACGCGATCGCCGGCGTGCTCCGCGCGGGTCTGGATAGTTACAGGGGGAGTCCATTTGCGCGCCCTCGCCGCGGCCGCTCCCCGGGCCGCGCGGGAGCACCGCCGCACATGCGCGGCGGCGTCCAGCCTGACGGCTAGAAGGAATAGCGCATCGTCACATACCATTCGCGCGGTCGACCATATGTACCGTCCGCGATCGACGATCCCTGGAGATCGGCGAAACCCGACATAAGCACCGCTTCATTTGTCAGGTTCGTGACGCCTCCGGTGAGCCGGATCGCCTCGTTCGCCGTCTCGAATGACGCCGAGAGATTGACCATATGATAGGCAGGCTGGCGCAGGATCGGGTTGTTGTCGGAGGACAGATAGGTTTGGGTCCGGTAGTTTCAGTCTCCGCGCAAGTTTAGCGTGCCAGCATCGCCGAGATCGAAGGCATAGCCAAGGCCAGCCGAGAGACTCCATTTCGGCGTAAAGGGAAGTGCCGCGCCAGCTGGAATGACCGCCCCGGGCGTGACTTCGAGATATTTTGTCTTGAGATATCCGAGCCCGAAATTGGCGGTGAGCGCATCGAACGGTCGCGCGGTCGCTTCGACTTCCACGCCGCGGATGCGCGCCCGCCCGCCATTGACCTGAACCGGCTCGATACTGTTCGCGCCGCCAGGGAAGGTCGTGATCTGGAGGTCGTTGTAGTTCGACTGGAAGGCCGCGACGTTGATCCGCAGCCGCCGGTCGAAGAAATCGGTCTTGGCGCCGATCTCATAGGCGGTGAGCTTTTCCGGGCCGAAGGTCGGCTGGAGGATGCGCGGCACGATCACGCGCTGCTGGAAACCGCCTCCTTTGACCCCCTTCGAATAGGATGCGTAGGTCATGATATTGTCCGACCAGCGGTGATCGATCGACGCCATCGGCGAGATATTGTCGAACTTCACTGCCACCGGCGTGTCGATGATCGTCGCGGGATTGGGATTGGGATTACCGATCGCGAGCGGTCCGAGACCAAAGCCGATATCGATGAAGAAATTGTCGGGGTCGCTCGTCTTCTTCTCGTTGGTATAGCGCCCGCCGATTGTGATGTTGGTGTGCGGCCCAATCGCATAAGTACCCTGCGCGAAGGCGGCATAGCTATTGGTCTGAAGTTTGGTCGATACGCCGGTGCATACGAAGGAGAAGCAGGCCGGATTGTCGAAATCGACCTTCTCGTTGAGATAGAAAAGGCCGACGAGCCAGGTCAGGCGGTTGTCGAACGCCTTGCCCGAAAACTGGAGTTCTTCGCTGAACTGCTTCGCGGTCTGATCGGTCATCAACTCGATCAGCTGGAGCGGCGTATTGTCATCGCGCATGAAGAAGGATTTCGTGTTGCGATAGGCGGTGATCGACTTGACCCCGAATGCGGGGCTCGCATCCCAGTCGACGACGCCGGTCAGCCCCCAGACGTCGAGGTCCGAGCGCGAGGCCCGTGGTTCGTAGAAGGTTTTATAGGGATCGCCCGTGACATATTGGTCGTTGAGGCAGGCGGGATTACTCTGGTCGAATGGATTGCCACCGAACACCGGGTTGCATCCCTGCGCGCCGGCAACAATCAGGTTGTGGAAGCCGCCGACCGTGGCGGCGTTCGACATGATATAATTGTTGATCGAGGCTGGGTCATTCGGATCGAAACCGAGTCCCGGGATCAACGGCTGTGTTGCCAGAAGGGTTGAGCCCGACGATTGTTCGCGCTTGCCCGTATAGTCGAACGACAGGTCGAAAGTGAGATCGGGATTGGCCTCCCAGCGTAGCGCCGCACGCCCCGCCATCGTCGAGATATTGCCGAGCTTCGGCGCATCGGCATCTCGCACCGCGCCAGTCAGTGGGTCCTTTTCGAGGATGGTGATGTAGCCGCCGCGGTTAAGCGTCGCGACCGAGAAGCGTGCGAAGAGCGTCTCTGAAAAAGGCAGGTTGATGCTTGCCTTGGCGTCGATCCGTCCGAAACGCCCGGTCGTCGCCTCGAGATAGCCTTCGAGGTCGGGACCAGGCTTGCGCGTCGTGATCTGTACCGCGCCGCCGATCGTGTTCTTGCCGAACAATGTTCCCTGCGGGCCGCGCAACACCTCGACCTGTTCTAGATCAACGGTATCGAGGACGCCGCCGAGCGTGCGCGAAACATAGGCGCCATCGAGATAGATACCGACGCCCGGATCTATTGTCGGAAAGAAATCGTCCTGCCCGATGCCCCGGATGAAGACGACCGCGGCATTGCTTGCTCCCGAATTGCCGGCGGTGGTGTTGAAGGTAAGGCTTGGGACCGACTGCGCGATCGCCGAGATATTGACCGCTCCCTGTTGATCGAGCGCGGCGCTGGTGATCGCGGTAACGGCGACCGGGGTGTCCTGCAGCGATTCGGCGCGGCGCCGCGCCGTCACCACGATCTCGCCGACGCCCCGCGCGGCGGCTTCGGCCTGTCCGCTGTCATCGGCCGCGCTTCGGTCCACGGTTTCCTGGTCGGTCGGCGAGGATGCATCCTGCGCGGCGCCCGGCGAGGCGACGGCGAGCGCGCCGATAGCGGTGGCGCCAAGAAGCAGCGCCTTGAAAGGCGCAACAGGACGAAATTCGGCTATAAGATGATGCATGCGGATCTTCTCCCCTCGCGCCGGCATGGCCGGGCAATAGCTCGGCTTCCAATGCCCCCTGTTTGTTGTTCTCGGCCGGGGGCCGGCTGCGATGGCGGCGAAATTGGCAGTCTTCCCACCGCGCGAAAACCGCGACAGACGAATAGATTCCATCCGGAAGCCGGATTTGCGTTCGCCCGGAATGAGCGCAACAAGAACAGCAATCGACCTATATCGGATCGCCCAATGTCCTCTTCCCGGCCTTTTTGGCTGCCCGCTTTAGTTGAACCAACGCTGCGTCGCTGCGACGCCGCCGCCACGCGTTGATGGACTCGGTTCTCGCCCGCCCGGCCGCCTCGGCGAGCGACCAGTCGTCCGCCTCGCGCCGCCGCGCCTTCGTCGCGGCCGCCACCTCCGCTTTTTTCGCGCAAGGCTATGCGGGTACCGCCATGTCCGAAATCGCCCGCGCGGTCGGCGGATCGAAGACGACTCTATGGGCCTATTTCCCTTCAAAGGAGGAGCTGTTCGCGGCGGTCGTGGACGATATCGTCGAGCGCTACGGCAAGAGTCTCTCCGTCGAGGTATCGCTTGACGATCCGGTTGAGACCGTACTCCGGCGTTTCGCCGAAGCGCTGATTTCGACGATCTACTCGGCCCCGGTCATGGCGCTCCACCGCCTTGTCATCAGCGAGGCGGAACGCTTTCCTTACCTCGCGGAGTTGTTCTACGAGCGTGGTCCACGCCGCGGAAAGCAACGGCTCGCCGATTATCTCGAGGCCGTCATGGCTCGCGGGGATCTGCAGGCGGGTCAGCCGATGCTGGCGGTTCGGCAGTTCAGCGCGCTTTGCCAAGCGGGCGGCTACGAACAAGCGCTCCTTAAGCTGGACCTCCCCGATAGTGAGCGAAGCCTTTCCCAGGACGTCGAAATCGCAATCGAAGCCTTTCTGCGGATATGGCGCCCCAACGCGGCGCCAACGCGCGATTGACGCGCGCGAAAGCGGCCTCCAGGGTCGCCAACCGTGTCACCAGCGCGGTTCCGCACTGCCGAGAATGATCGGTCGGTCACGAAGCTATAGTGATCGAGATGTCCTTCCATAGGGCGCAACGGCTCCAATCGTTCGCCCGCGCGCCCGAACCGCCTGCAAGCCCGCCAACAGGGCGTCACCGGCCTCGGCGCCTTCTTCTAGCCCCTCACTCCGATCGGGCTGATGCCCGGACTGAATTGATCATCGATGATTCAAGGAGGTAGGGAAGCGCACGCTGCGGATCGCTGGCAATTGCAGCGAGTTCAATCTGCGCTCTAAGCTTCACATCCGGGTCGCGCTCCTCGATCATGGCCTTGTTGCGAATGCTGGCCTTCTGGACGAACTCGATATTGCTGGTGCGCCGCTGGCGGGCATATGCGTCGAGCAGTTCCGCGCTGGCACGACCATGCCAGACCTCCGCGAGTTTCTCTGCAAGACTTTCTGCATCCTGAATTCCACTGTTCAGGCCGAAACCGCCGAGAGGATTGTTGATGTGGGCGGCATCGCCAGCCAACAAGACCCGACCTTTCCGGAATTCGCGCGCGACACGTTGGTGCACGCGGTAGATTCCGGCATAGCGGACGTCGAGCTGGCTCGCGCCGGGGATCACGTCAGCCAGTCTTTCCTGGACGCGCAACGGATCGAGGACCGCCTCATCGCTTGATATATTGTCGGTAGGATAGGTGACGCGCCAATTGGGCTGCCCCCTCTCATCTTCCAGTCGCAGCACGACCGCCCAACGGTCGGGATCGGTGACATAATTGGTGTAGGCGAAACCGTATTTCTCCAGATCGTCGGCGAGGTTGGTCACGACAAAACGCTCGGGCCAGGTGAAACCTTCAAATTCGATACCCGCCGATTTTCGGACCTGGCTGCGCGCGCCGTCCGCCCCAACGAGCCAACGCCCCGTAACGGCTTGCAATCTGTTCTCGCCCCTGGAAAGCTGGACTGCGATGCCTTCGCCAGACTGGGAAAGCCCGGTTACGCGCGTGCCGAAACGAATGTCCGCATCGCGATGCTTGGCGAGTTCGGCAAGAAGCACGGGCAGCAGCTTCTGCTGGCCGAGGTGAAAGCGATAGGGATGTTTCGTCTCGTCCTCGAGGAGCTTCAGATCGAATTCCGCCACGATCGAACCATCACGGTTGCGGATCTGCCAACGGGGAATTTTCAGCCCGATATCCATGAGCGGATCGAGGATGCCGAGGCGTTCGATGATGTCGAGCGTTGGCGGATGGAATGCCGCGCCGCGCGGGTCCTGGATGGGTGCTGACTCTTCTTCGAGCACCAGTACCGGCACGCCGCGCTGGACAAGCGCGAGGGCAGCGATCAATCCAACGGGTCCGGCTCCCGCGACGATGACTCGATCTTCTACAGCCGTAACCATGTCTGCTCTCCTGAACTGCATATTCGATACGGGGTGCGCGCAAGCGCGCCGTGTCATTTTGCAGAACAGGCAGCTTTCTCCAGCTCGCAGATCACATCGCTCCAATTCACTTTTTATATATACTCATCTAGCGTGGCCGCTCCTTTTGGTCGCAATCGGGGACGGTCCGTGTTGAAACTCGCCAATATCGGCCTTGCTGAGTTGCAGATATTCGAGGCGATCTACCGCTGTCGAGGCGTCGCAGAGGCGAGCCGGATGCTCGATCTGCCGCAACCGACGGTAAGCCGTTGGCTGGCCAAGCTACGCGACCATTTCGGCGATACTCTCTTCGTGAGGACGCCTCAGGGAATGGAGCCCACCGGGGCAGCGGATGCCCTTGTCGGGCCGATCCGGGACATGCTCCGCATCTACCGCGACGGGCTGATGCAGGAGAGGTCGTTCGACGCCCTGTCGACCCGTCGCAATTTTCGCGTGGCAGCGTCCGATTTCGGGCAACTCACATTGTTTCCGTTGCTCGATCGCTGGTCTTGGGCGGCCGCGCCCCATGCGCGTTTCTCGGCGGTCCCCGTCGATCGCCAGTCGCTGGCGACGGGCCTCGAATCCGGCGATATCGATGTGGCGGTGGGCGGTTTCCCGGCTCTCTATGCCGGCGTCATCGAACAGACACTTTACGAGGATGAATATGTCTGCGCCATGCGCAAGGGGCACCCGCTGCTGGCCGAGGGATTGACGCTAGAGTCTTTTCAAAGCGCATCGCATATCCTGGTGAGCGCCCGAAATGCCGGACATGTGCATCAGGAGGTCGAACAGCGCTTGCTTGCGATGCTGCCTCCGGAAAATGTCCGGCTGACGCTGAACAGCTTTTCCGCCGCGCCCATGCTGATCGGCGATACAGATATGCTGCTTACGGTTCCTTGCCGGGTGGCCCTTATCTTCAAGGATCAATTGGAACTCGAGCTTGTTCCGCCACCCTTCGAGCTTCCCGGCATCAAGGTGAAGCAATATTGGCACGAGCGGTCGAAGCATGATCCGGGGCATCAGTGGCTGCGGCAAGGCATTGCTCATTTGCTGGGCAGCACGCCGCCAGGCGGAGAGTTGCCGTGACCGGACGGCCTGGCAACGCTCTTCGAAGTCCGCGCTAAAGCTGCACAGCGCGGCGAGAGCCGCGACGGATTCTTGTGGCGCTCGGTGGCGTGGGTGCGCGCTCGTGCCGGATGAAACGCGCTATTTCGGGCGGGCGCGGCGACGCGCGGCGGGCTTGCGGCCGCCGCCGCGGCCTTTGCTGCCGAGACCGATCTGCTTCGCGATTTCGCGGCGCTTTTCGGCATAGTTGGGCGCAGTCATCGGATAGTCCTTCGGCAGACTCCATTTCGCGCGATACGCGTCGGGTGTGAGGCCGAAATTCGTCATGAGATAACGGCGCAGCATGATGAGCTTTTTGCCGTCTTCAAGGCAAATGATGTAGTCCGGTTTGACCGACGAGCGGATGGACACCGCGGGTTCCGGTTTGATCGCGGGCTGCTCTTTCGTGCCCAAACCGGCGAGCGCCTCGTGCACCGAATGAATGACGAGCGGAATATCTGATATGGCGACGCTGTTGTTGCTGACATGCGCCGCGACGATGTCGGCGGTCAGCGTGACCAGCGTTTCGGATTCTCCCATATCTATCCTTTCCATATCCGGCCTCGCGTCCGGTGTTTTATCAATTCGATTTTTGCATGTCGGCAATTCGACAAAGGATGTGGCGTCCGTGCCAGCAGTCTGCCTAGCTTCGGCGCGCCCCAAATAAAAGAAGATCGTCCATAATATGGCCAGGAGGGGTGGATGTTGTCAGCTGGCGAACGGGCCCAAAGCGCATGATCGCACGGCCCGTCCCGGGTCAGAATAGCGGTGCAATGCTATCGGCTACGCGAGCAGACGATCTGTCCGTCCAAGGCGCGGCCCGGAAGAAAAGGGACTTGATGAAACCGGCGGAAAAAATCCCATCGATCGTCCTGGTACACGGCGCTTGGCACGGCGCGTGGTGCTGGAACCAGACCCAGTTCGACCTCGCGCTTCTCGGCCGGTCGTCGATCGCGTTGGACTGGGCCAATCACGGGCTGCAGGCCTTGTTCCCCAAGGCGCAGACGGCACGGCCGTTTGACCCGGTTGCCATGGCCACCCAAGCGAGCCCGGCAATCGGCGTTTCACTCGTTGAGGCCGCAACGGAGCTCGCCGACCGGATCGCGGCGCTCAGCCATGCGGCGGGCGGCCCCGTGGCGGTCGTAGCGCACAGCCTCGGCGGCGTGCTGGCCAATGCGGCGGCCGAACTGGCAGCCCAATATATTTCCAGCCTGATCTATGTTTGCGCTATTGCCCCCGTCCGCGGAGCTACGGCGTCGGACTACCGAACCGCGCGCGAAAATGAGGGTTCCCGAACGTCGGACCTCCAGACAGGCCACCCGCCCGAAATCGGCGCGGCCCGGATCGACGCCGCCGACCCGCTGGCTTTCCAGCGTCTGAAGGAAACCTTCTTCGACGATATCGACGAAAATCTCGCCCGAGCGGCCGTCCATTTCATGACGCCCGATGTTCCCTTGCGGTTGCTCCGTGATCCCGTAGCAACAGGGGATAATTTCGGCGCGATTCCCCGCGCCTATGTTGTCTGCACGCGCGACAACGCCTTTCGCGAGGCAGCGCAATATCTTTGCATAGGTGAAATGGACCGGGCCTATCCGGGTCGACGAACTGCGGTGGACAGCCTGCCGTCGTCCCACTCGCCCTTCCTGTCCTGCCCAGCCGATCTCGCCCGCCTGATCGATTACTATTCGCGAGATGCGTTCCGAACCGGATGAGGTTGCATATCGACTGGCCGACGGGCCCCTTGGAACACCCGTCGCGGCAAGGTTTGCGAACGGCGGTTGCCGGCTGTGCCGCGAAGGCCGTCGCCTCCGGCCCGTAAGCGGCTGACGCGAGCCTCATGGAGGTGCTTCGTCATTGAGCCGCAGAATCAGACCCGCGAGGTGAAGCGAACCGGCGATCAGGAGAGGGCCTCGTTCGGCGGCCACCGCCGTTGCGGCTCGATCGAGCGAGGCGTGAACGGTTGATGTGATGCCGAGCCGTTCCGCCACCTGCGCAAGATGATCCGGCATGTGGCCATCATGCCCTTCGACAGGGACCATATGCATATGCCGGGAGAGCGGCGCGAGCGCAGCGAGAAATCCTTCGGCATCCTTATTTGCGAGCATGCCGATAATCAGCGTCAATGTCCCGGGCGCCAAGCCAAGTGCCGTAAAATGCGCCGCCACGGCTCGCCCCGCCGCCGGATTGTGGCCGCCGTCGAGCCAGACCTCGCCCGACGGGCGCCCGAACCGCGCAATGAGTGGGCCCGCGCCGAGCCGCTGAAGCCGCGCCGGCCAGTGCGCCGCCGCAATACCGGCGCGAAGCGCGTCCTCCGCCACCGCGACGCGCGTCTGGTGCCGCAGCATTGCGACCGCGAGCCCGGCATTGTCGGCCTGATGGTCGCCGGCTAAGGCCGGCAGCGGAAGCGCGAGCGGCCCATATTTGTCACGATAGTCGAGCCTGCCCTCTGCGGCGCGGCAGCTCCAGCTCTTGCCTTCGGGGCGCCAGATCGCACCGGCCGAGCGCGCCGCCCTGCCCATGACCGCTCCCACCTCGTCGGCATAGTCGAGCGTGACGAGCTGTACCCCGGCCTTGGCGATGCCCGCCTTTTCGGCGGCAATCGCGCACAGATCGTCGCCGAGGAAAAACTGGTGGTCGAGCGCGAGCTGCGCGATGCCCGTCGCGGCGGGAGCCCGCAGCAGGTTGGTCGCATCGAGCCGGCCGCCGAGGCCCACCTCGACGATCGCGGCGTCGGCCGGGCAGCGCGCAAAGGCGAGGAACGCCGCCGCCGTCATCGCCTCGAAGAAACTGAGGTCGAGATCCTCGCCGGCGTCGAGGACCTCTTCGAGCAGCTCGGCGAGTACCGCGTCCTCGACAAGCGCGCCCGCAATGCGGATGCGCTCGTTGAGCCGCACCAGATGCGGCGAGGTGTAGACATGAACCTTTTGCCCGGCCGCCTCGAGCATCGCGCGAAGGAAGGCGCAGGTCGAGCCCTTGCCGTTCGTGCCCGCGACGTGGAAGGCGGGCGGCATCCGGTGATGGGGATTGTCGAGGCGCTGAAGAAGACGGCGCATCGCACCGAGTCCCAACGCGCCCGTTCCGAACCCCACCGCGATGCGGCCGAGCTGGCGCTGAACGCCGGGATGATCGGAAACGGCAAAATCGGCTGGCCGCACGCTATCTCCTCCCTGCCCCATCGTTCGCGCCGGCGCGGCATAGATCGGGCGCCGCGCTGGCACCATCCCGCCGCGCGGATGGGACCAAGCCGGAATCGGCAGGTCGCATCGCCGATGGCCGGCGGGCCGCCGCCGCCTTGCCGCTGAGGTTCACCGTCAGGCGCTCACCGGTTCAGAAGTGAGCCGCGCGGCGGCGCGCGCGACGAACTTCGCCTTGAGAAGGCATTCCGCCCATTCGTCCTCGAGCACCGAGTCAGCGACGATGCCCGATCCGACGCCGAATTCGGCGGTGCCGGCAGCGCCCGATCGATCGGGCCGCAGCCGGAGCGTCCGGATCGCGACGTTGAAGCGGCTGCTGGTCGCAACGTCTCCGGTGTCGCTGGCTCCGGGCCTCAGCGCGCCGATCGCACCGCAATAAGGCCCGCGGTCCCACTGCTCGACGTCGCGGATGATCTCCATCGCGCGGATCTTGGGAGCGCCGGTGATCGACCCGCAGGGAAAGAGCGCGCCGATCAGGCCGGAAAGCGTCGGCGGCGCCGTAAGCCGCGCCGAAACACCGGTCGTCATCTGGAAGACCGTAGGATAGGTTTCGATGCGGAACAGCGCGTCGACCCGAACGCTTCCCGGCACCCCGATGCGCGAGAGATCGTTGCGCATCAGGTCGACGATCATCAGATTTTCGGCGCGATCCTTCGCGCTCGCGGCGAGTTCTTCGGCATTGCGCCGGTCGCTCTCGGCATCGCTGCCGCGCGGGCGCGTCCCTTTCATCGGCCGCGCGCGGATGTCGCGGCCCTCGACTTCGAAGAAGAGTTCGGGCGAAAAGCTGAGCAGCCATTCGGACCCGTCGAAGATCAGCGCAGCGTAGCGCGCCTTCGCCTCGGGACGGATCGCGCGGTAGAGTGCGACCGGATCGCCGCGCCAGGTTCCGCGCAGCGGGAAGGTCAGGTTCGCCTGGTAGATATCGCCCGCGACGATCGCCTCCTTCACGCGGACGAAGCCCGCCGCATAGCGCGAAAAGTCGATCGCAGGCACGAGCGGCGAAAGCGCCGCGCCGCCCGCGGCACGGCCAGCCAGCCAGCCATCGACGCTCTCGGTCGCCATCTCGGTGCAGCGCTCGAACGCGAAGAGCGCGAGAAGCCTGCGATCCCCGGCACGCTGATGCCCGCCGAGGCGGGCTTCGAGCGCATGGCCCGCCTCATAGCCGATCCAGCCCGCGACAGCATGCCCTTCGGCCGCGAGCGCATCGGCGCGGGCAAGCGCGGCGGCGACCTCACCTTCCTCTACGGCGCCGATCGCCGCGAGCGGCGTCTCGAACAACCGCGCGGTGCCGGCGTCGAGATCCTCCAGCAGCACGAACGGAGTCGGGTGCGGCGGCCGCGCCATGGGGTCAGCGCTCGAAAATCGCCGCCAGCCCCTGCCCGCCGCCGATACACATTGTCTCGAGTCCGTAGCGGGCGCCGCGGCGGCCCATTTCGTTGAGGAGCGTGGCGGCGATGCGCGCGCCTGTTACGCCGATCGGATGGCCGAGCGAAATCCCCGAGCCGTTGACGTTGAGAATGTCGTGGCGACTGTCGTCGTCGCTCCAGCCCCATGTCTTGAGCACCGCGAGCACCTGCGGCGCGAATGCCTCGTTGAGTTCGATGAGGTCGATATCGTCCCAGCCGAGCCCCGTTCGCGCGAACAGCCGCTCGACCGCGGGCACGGGGCCGATTCCCATGCGCGCCGGATCGCAGCCTGCTGCGGCCCAGCCGGCGAACCAGCCGGCAGGCTCGAGCCCGAGTTCGGCGAGCTTGTCCTCGGCGACGACGAGACAGGCCGCCGCGGCATCATTCTGCTGGCTCGCATTACCCGCGGTCACGACCCCGCTTTCGAGCGGGCGGAGCGCGCCGAGACTTTCGAGCGTGACGTCGGTCCGGTAGCCCTCGTCATGGTCGAAGATCACGGGCTCGCCGCGCTTTTGCGGCACCGCGACGGGCACCACTTCATTCGCGAACCGACCCTCGCGCCACGCCGCGGCGGTGCGCTGGTGTGAGCGCACCGAATAGGCATCGGAGGCCTCGCGCGTGATGCCATGGTCGCGCGCGACATTTTCCGCGGTCTCGATCATCCCCGAGATCACGCCGTAGCGCTCGACCGGCTGCGACATCAGCCTCGCGCGCGTCAGCCGGTCGTGGAGTTCGATGCTGCCGAGGCGCGACCCCTTGCGCAGGGCGGTCGAATAATGCTCGACGTTCGACATGCTTTCGGCGCCGCCCGCGACGACGACGTCGGCGGCGCCGGTCTGCACCATCATCGCCGCCTCGATGATCGCCTGGAGGCCCGAGCCGCAGCGCCGGTCGAGCTGGAAGCCCGGAACGCTCTGCGGCAATCCCGCGGCGAGCCACGCCCAGCGGCCGATGCTCGGCGCCTCACCGCTCGCATAGCCCTGGCCGAAAACGACATCGTCGACACGTTCGGGATCGACGCCGCTCTTTTCGATCAGCGCCTTGATCACGGTCGCGCCAAGCTCGCCTGCGGTGAGCGGCGCGAGCGCGCCGCCGAATTTCCCGACGGCTGTGCGGATGGGCGAGACGATCGCAACGCGGCGCAGTTCCATGATCAACTTTCTCCTTATGTGCTGTTTGCTGGTATGCTGGTGCTGAAAGGGTAAGGCCCGGTTGGCCGCTCAGATCGCCCGCTCGAGCTGGCCTGCGGCCGCCCTCAGATCGGGGAGATGATGTTCGATGAGATGCGCGGCACTGTGCGCGCCCGAGAAGGTCGCGACGTTGAGCGCGGCGACGATGGCGCCCGCGCGGTCGCGAACCGGGACCGCGAGCGAGCGCAGTCCGATCTCCAGCTCCTCCTCGACGAGGCTCCATCGCTGCCCGCCGACGATACCAAGTTCGGCGCAAAGCGCCGCCCGATCGGTCAGCGTGCGGTCGGTTCGCCGCTCGAGCGCCGCATCTTCGAGCCAGGCCGCGCGCGCGCCTTCGTCCGCCGCGGCGAGCATCACTCGCCCCATCGACGTACAATGGCTCGGAAGCGTGCTCCCGACCATCAGCGGCGCGGCAATGATCTGGTTCCGCTCGGCACGCGCGATGTAGACGATGCGCCCCATGTCGGCCGGATCGAGGGTGGCAACCGAAACGGTTTCCTGCAATCGGTCGCGCAGCGCATTGGCAACCGCCTGGCTCGCGCTCGCCAGCGGCGCCGACGACAGATAGCCGCACGCGAGCGGCAACAGGCCCGGAGTGAGCATGTAGCGGCCCGCCTCCTCGCGCACATAGCCGAGCTTGACCAGCGTGTGGAGGCAGCGGCTGGCGCTCGGCCGGTTGAGGCCGGTCGTGCGCGCCGCTTCGGCGACCGAGAGCGACGGCCGGCGCTCGAAAGCGCGCAGCACCTCAAGCCCGCGCGCGAGCGACAGCATGAAATTGGGATCGGCAGGCTCGGCTTCGCTCATCCGAATTGACCTTCGCGCAAAAACGGCACATAGAACGATTATTGATTCTTTTGTCCGATTATCGGACGAATAGGAGCATCGATGGCTAAGCGCAAGATATTTTCGGACGCCGAAACGGCTCTCGCCGGCGTCTGCTTCGACGGCATGACGATCATGTCGGGGGGCTTCGGCCTTTCGGGCAATCCCGAGCATCTGATCGCCGGACTGCTCGCAAGCGGGGTCAAGGATCTCACCGTCATCTCGAACAATTGCGGCGCTGACGGCTTCGGGCTCTGGACGCTCCTCAACAACGGCCAGATCCGCAAGATGGTCTCGTCGTACATCGGCGAGAACAAGCTCTTCGCCGAGCTTTATCTCGCGGGAAAGCTCGAACTTGAACTCAATCCGCAGGGCACGCTCGCCGAGCGCATTCGCGCGGGCGGCGCCGGAATTCCGGCCTTCTATACCAAGACCGGCGTCGGCACGGTGGTGGCCGAGGGCAAGCCGGTCGAAGAGTTCGATGGCGCGCTCCATGTGCGCGAAAGCTGGCTGCGCGCCGACCTTTCGATCGTGAAGGCGTGGAAGGCCGATCCCGAGGGTAATCTCGTCTACCGAAAGACCGCCCGCAACTTTAACCCCAATATGGCGACGGCGGGCAAGGTCACGATCGCCGAGGTCGAGGAGATCGTTCCCGCGGGCAGCCTCGACCCCGACCATATCCACACGCCCGGCATCTATGTGAACCGGATCATCCAGGGCCCGTCCTACGAGAAGAGGATCGAATTCCGGACCGTAAGGCCGCGCGAAGAGGAGCCCGCCTGATGCCCTGGACGCGTGAAGAGATGGCCGAGCGCGCCGCGCTCGAGCTCAAGGACGGCTTCTATGTCAATCTCGGGATCGGTATCCCGACGCTCGTCGCCAATTTCGTGCCAAGCGATATCGAGGTCGTGCTCCAGTCCGAGAACGGGATGCTCGGCATCGGCCCCTTTCCCTATGACGATGATGTCGACCCGGACCTCATCAACGCCGGCAAGCAGACGGTTACCGCGCTGCCGACGTCGAGCTTCTTTTCGTCGGCGGACAGTTTCGCGATGATCCGCGGCGGCCATATCGACCTTGCGATCCTCGGCGCGATGGAAGTCGCGGCCAATGGCGACCTCGCCAACTGGACGGTGCCGGGCAAGATGATCAAGGGCATGGGCGGCGCGATGGATCTCGTCGCGGGGGTCCAGCGCGTCGTCGTCGTGATGAGCCATGCCGACAAGGCCGGCAATCCGAAGATCGTCGAAAGCTGCAGCCTGCCGCTCACCGGGATCGCCGTGGTCGACGCCATCGTCTCGGACTATGGCCGCTTCACGCTCGACCGCAATGCCCGCTCGTTGCGCATCGACGAACTCGCGGACGGAATCGACCTCGAGACGGTGCGCGCCCACACCGGCATCACGGTCCTCGCTGGCTAAGCCGCGCCGCGGCATCGGGACATTCCATTTCGCGGATGCGAACTATCCGGAATCGGGCGCTTCCCGGTCCCGGCCAGCAGCCCTAATCGAGCTTCCCACTATCATAAGGTCTGCCGCCCGCATGTCAGCCCGAACGCCACGCCACGCCGGCCGGCCCGCATCTGCGCGGCTCGCCGGCCCGGCACGCGCTTCCGCGCGCGCGACGGCGTCGCCCGGACCGGGCGAACGGCGCGGCCCGGCAGGGCGGAAGGGTGGGCAATGGCATATCGCGGCGATGATCGCCCAGTTCAAGGAATGGCAATGAGCACAGAACAGACACCGATCCTGCTAGTCGGCAGCATTCCGCTCGCCGATGAAGCGGAGGTCTTCCGCGCGGCGGCACGCCACCTCGGCGCGCGCGTCCACGCCATCCCCGACGGCGAGACCGGCGATCGTACCAACTGGATCAACTGGCAGAAGGCGGTGATGGAGCAGGCGCCGATGCTTGAGCGCCTTGGACACGAGGACGGCTATGGCGCGGTCCAGGTCGACCTCTACAGCGAGAAGAAGGATCATGCCGGCGAGCGGCAATTTCCGCCGCTCGGTTATGCCGCCGCCGCGATCCGCTCCTATGCCGGTTTCCGCCGCCTCGCCGAGGCCGGCGAAATCGCGCCGGGTACCCGTTTCCAGGTCGCGCTGCCGACACCCTTCGCGCCGATGATGTCCTTCATCGCGCCCGCGAGCTTCGCGGCGATCGAGCCGCTGTATGTCGCCGCGATGCGACGCGAACTCGATACGATATTGGCAGCGATCCCTAATGACCAACTCGCCGTGCAGTGGGATGCGGCGCTCGAATTCGCGGTCCTCGAAGGCGTCTTCCCGGCGCCAGTCAGCGATTTCTCGTCGCTCGTCGGCCGCCTGATCGAGTTGGCTTCCTGGGTTCCCGACAAGGTGAAGCTCGGCTTCCACCTCTGCTACGGTGACGCCGACCATCAGCATTTCAAGGATCCCGAAGATACGGGGTTGATGGTCGAGGTGATGAACCAGCTCGCCGACCAGGTCCGCCGCTCGATCGACTGGTTCCACCTGCCCGTCCCGATCGCCCGCGACGACGCAGCCTATTTCGAGCCGCTTTCGCGGCTGGAGACCGACGCCGAAACGATCATCTATCTTGGTCTCGTCCATGCGCGCGATGGCGCCGAAGGTGCGCTGCGCCGTGCGCACGGCGCGGCGCCGTTTCTCGCGGACTTCGGCATCGCCACCGAATGCGGCCTTGGTCGGCGGCCCCCGGCGAGCATAGCGCCGCTGCTCGCCCTCCACGCCGAAGTCGCTGCCAGCCTCGACCAGGGCAGCTGATCGGACGGCTTAGCAGGCGCGCGCCTCGCGGCCGCGCCTGCCCGGCGGCGCTGCGATAAGCAGCGCCGCGAACCCGACGCCCACCACCGGGCGACGCCGTTGTGCCCCGAGGGGCTGCGATCGCTTTGAGCGTTTCTTCGAAGCCAGCTGGTCGAGCTAGGACCAGGACAGGCCTTCCTGCGTCATCGCCGCCACCACCGACGGACGCGCGGCCAGCCGCTCGCCGAATGCCCCAAGCCGCGGAAGCGCGCCAAGCTTTCCGGCCAGCGCAGGCCGCCGCGACCAAAGGACGAAGACGAAAAGATAGAGATCACAGAGGCTGAACTGCTCGCCCAGCGCATAGGGTCCCTGCCCCAACCGCTCATCGAGCAATTCAAGCACGGTGCGCAGGCTCTCAAGACCCGTCGCCGTGACATCCTCTTGGCCCTCGGCGGTCGAGGCGAGCCGGCCGGGCCGAAAAATCGGCCGGAAGGCAACATGAACCGTGCTCGAGAGGAGCGCGAGCCATTCCAAGGCTCGCGCACGCTCGATCCCGGAGACCGGCAGCAGGATCCGTTCAGGCGCCTGCTCGGCGATATAGCTCAGGATCGCGATATTTTCAGTGAGCACCCCTTCGCCGATCTGAAGCGCAGGGACCTTTCCCCACGGGTTCTTGTCGCGATATGCAGGCGCATTCTGGGCGTCCTTGCCAAGGTCGACCCGTTCAAGACCGTAAGCGAGACCCGCCTCCTCGAGCGCAGCGTGCGAGGCGAGCGAGCAAGAGCCCGGATTATAGTAGAGAGTCAGCATCCTCTATCCTTTCTGCGAATACTCTTCCGCCGTGCGGATCGCGGCGCGCCTACGCAAGATGCTATTGCGGATAGTCCTATTCAGGCTCGCGTATCGCCGTCCTGCTCGCCCCGCAGGACGATAGCCGCCATCTCGAAATCCATCCCGTCCGCCCACCAAATGGGCCATATTCTGGCGCATATTCTGCATGTTGAGCGTAGGCCGCTGTCGCCTCTCCGACCAGTTTCCTGGGCGCGAGAGAGCCTTATCCATCTGCCGGATTCTTCCGATCCGGATTCCGGTCTTGCCATACGGCTCCGATCAGTATCCACTATCCGGAAAATAGAACATATCGGTCTGTTAATGATCCGAGGAGAGGGATTGCCATGAACACGCTGCCCACCAGCCGCGATCCGGCTGCGCAACTATCCTTTTTTCATCTCAGCGTCTTCGAGGCGATGATGAAGCTCAAAAGCGTCACGCTGGCAGCCAATGAGCTCGAGTTGCCGCAATCGTCGCTGAGCCGGAACCTGCACACGCTACGCGAGCATTTTAACGACCAGCTCTTCATCCGGACGCGCAACGGCATGATCCCGACGTCGGTGGCGCAGTCGATTGCCAAAGGGGTTGAGGAAGCGCTGCGTATCTACCGTACCGGTCTTTGCGAACGGCGTCAGTTCGATCCTGCCGAGTCCGAGCGCAATTTCCGTATCGCGGCGTCCGATCTCGGCCAATATTACATGATGCCGCTGGTCCGCCGCCATTCCATCGATGTCGCACCCGATGTGAGCTTTACCGCGGTACCGATCGGGCGCACTCTCATCTCCGATCTGGAATCGGGGCGGCCGACGTTGCGATCGGGAGCTACCCGAACCTTTACGCCAATGTGAAAGAGCAGACGCTGTTTCGCGAAGAATATGTCTGCATCCTTCCCCGCGCGATGGTCCCCAGCGGCATTTTGACCCTCAGCGACTTCAAGGCAATGGATCATCTCGTCGTCGATGGGCGGCACTACAGCCATGGGCACCAGGAAGCCGAACAACGGATTCTCGACACGATCGATGCCAAGCGCGTCCGCATGGTGTCGGAATCCTTCATGGTCACGGCGCTGATCGCCGAGATGAGCGACCTTATCCTGACCATTCCGCGATCGGCCGCGCGCGTTGTACGTTCGCCCCATATGACGATCGTCGCGCCGCCGCTCGATCTGCCCGTGATCGAGGTGAAGCAATATTGGCACGAACGCTTTCACCACGACGCCGGCAACATGTGGCTTCGCTCGCTGATTTCGGACTGCCGCACCGATCACATGAACGAGTACCGGCAGGCGGGTGCGACCGCGGCTGGGAGCGAGGTCCCCACGACCATGTCTGCCGCGTTGCCCCAGCACGACTTGCTCCCCGCCGCTGCTTGACGAAGGCGAAGCGGTTCTCAGCGTCGCGGCGTCATTGCCGCTGTCAGCCTCATCCGCCATGTGCCGTTGGAGCGGCGGCGCGCGAAATCGGGCGCGTTCGCGGGCCTCGCGCGTCCTGATAGCGGGATGGCCGATGCAAAAGCCGGATGGACGTTATCAGCCTCAGCGATAGGTGGCGCGCGAACCGTCCGCTAGAAGATATCCTGCGCGCTTCGGCATAGAGCACCGGCAGCGACGCCTTCGGACGGTGCCGCCCCGCCGCCGTCCGTCCGACCGAAGAGGCGGGCAATGCCGAGCGCGGGAGCAGGGCGAAACCATGAACGAACTTGCCAAAATTGCCGAGCGCCAGCTTTGCGCTCCCGCCCTGGAGACGCGGCTCTGGGTCCGAGCCCAGCAGGTCTCGCTTCAGGCGAGCGTAGGCATATATCGCGGCGAGAAGAGCAGCCGCCAAGAAATCCTGCTGAACATGGCGGCCGAAGTATCCGAGCCCGATACCGACCGCATTGCTGAAACCGTCGATTATCGGCGGCTTGTCGAGGAAGCGACGCGCCTGTCCGCCGAAGGCCATTTCGAACTGATCGAGACGTTCATCTGCGAGCTGGGTCGGCGCATCTGTGAGCTGGAGCAGGTCCATTCGGTGGAAATCGAGCTTTACAAGCCGGCAGCGATTGCGCCGGCGATGGCATCGGTGCGCTACGAAGTTCGCAAGACCGACACAGTCGTAGCACGCACCGGCTGGCGCTAAGCGCGCGGCCGCCTCGCCGTCGCCGGCTTGCTGCGGAATCGCCGGCACGCCGGCCACCACCGCCCAAAGCGCGGCTGCCTGCCGATCGCCCATTTACGCATCATTCGCCCGCACCAAGCGCCGCCCGTCGGGGAACAGCGAGATTGACGGACGTCAAATCTGGAGCGGCCCGGCTCATTTCTCTCGAAGCACCGCCTCGCAGCGCGTGGGTGGAAAGCGCGAATCTTAACTCGGCCGCAGGCTGACCGTGCTTTGGACATATAATGTTCACACCGGAAGAACGGCGAAACGGAGAAGGCGCCATATCCTGCCAAAGATGCCCGGATCTCCAGGCCTGCTTTCGTCGACGATCGCGGTGCCGGACAGGGTAGGCATGACCGACGGCGCATTTCCCCATACACCGACGATTCCGGAATCCTGGGCAAGCGCAAACGTGGCGCTATGATCCCAGGCAACAAGGAGGTTGGGAGGAATCGAAACGTCCGGCGGCGCCAGAAATACTTCCCTCCCCTCGGTCTTGAGCACGAGCCGACCAGTCCCGCTGGCGACATTATAGAATGACGTGAGACCAAAGAGTTCGGTGCCGACATGGGTTGAGTAAATCGACCGGATGCGAACGCCCTTGGAGAAGGCGATGAGATCCTTCATCCGAAAAACGATCTCGCGCCCCTCGTCGACAACGATATCAAGCAACTTGAGGTCGCCGGCTACCGCGATGGTAGGCTTATGCTGGATAATCTCTGCAAGTTCGACTTTGGTCATTGCGAGCTTGGCCGCAAAGAGGCGCCGGAAGAACGCCGATCCCGGCGAAGGAATGGTCCACCGCATATGCGTTCCATCGCCGTAGCGCGCCGCGTCGAAGCAGAGATACCAGCATTTTTCCTGCCGGACGGCCTTTGTCACCACCCCGGTTTCGTCTTTTTCTCCGACCTGCCTGACAGTGTCGAGCTCGAGCCGGTCGAGGGGCAGCATATCCAATGATCCGGGGCTGTCTGGCTCTCCCGCCGGCGACGATCGAGCGGGCCGTCCGCGCAGGCTGAATGGCAGGACAGTCCGGTCGAATGAAACCCGTCCAGCAACATAGCAGACCGCAGCGAGAACGCTGCAAGCGACCACGATCCATGAAAGGATCGCGAGCATTCTCAATACGACAAACGCCGAATCTAGGGCAATCCGAGCTTCCCAAAAGCTGTATCGAACGAGCGTCTCCGCCTTCAACTCAGCTTTGCCGACACCGGCATCAAGCGCGGCGCTGGCATCGTCGCCGCTTTGTTCGACGATCGCCGTCGCACCCGTCATTCCTTTCTCATGGTCTCTGAGGTCGCGTGCATCGAGGGCTTTTCCGAGAGCTTCGCAGTCTTTCGTCAGATCGGGCCCGATCATTTTATATTTATACCGTTTGTGCCCGTGGCGCCCGCCCCCGAGGAACTGCCGCGCGCGCGACCCAGGCAGGGTAATACGCTGCTGCTTGTTCCAGCTTTTGCAGGTCGCCTCGCTATCCAAGGGCGTTGGAGAAAAGCCTCCGAAGAGCGCAAGGACGCGTTCCTGCGCCTTCGTAAAAATCCGCCCGCCCTTGGCCCGAGCGCCGTCGCCGCGCACTTTAATGTCAGCAAGAGCCAATGCCTCGCGGAGGTCAAGCGACGCGAAGGCATCGGCTTCGAGATCGCGCGCGAGACCATTACTCTCCGGGTCGGGATAGACGAGGCCGGACGCGTAGATATAGTCCACAATCCGCGCTTGGAGCCAATAGTTGAAGCCAAACCCGATCGCCGCGAGGACAAACACGGGGATCAGCAGGCCGGTCAATTGCTGGCGATAAGTCTTCTTATCGGCATCCTTCAATTCGGCTCGCCAAGTGCGGATACGATTCAGATCAAAAGCGTGGTCCATGACGAATTTTGCGGCGAAATTCGTCATGACCGCAAAGAGTGTGAGCAGCGCGGCGAACACCGCGCCAACTTCGAGCCCGACGAAGGCGATCGACGCGGCCCAGAGGAGCAAAAAGGCAGCACACCACGCCCAAAAGCAAACGCGAAAAAACAGGGTCATCCCTGTGACTAAAAGCAACGCTGCCGCGACGGGGAACCAATCCCATCCGCCAGGATAGATGCCTCGGCTGCCGATGCCGGTTACCAACGCGGCAAGGGGGACCGTGACGATACGCCACCAGGTCGCCGCAAAATCTTTGGCTTCTTTCCAGCCGAGCAGCACGGCTGCCGCAAGCCAGAGAAACGCGATGACCGCACTTAACGTCCAGCCAGACGTGATTGCGAACGCGGCATCGAAAAGCAGAATCAGAAGGCATAAAAAGCCGATTGATCTGAGGTCGAACCCCATACCCCCCTCCACGCCAGTTTCCCCCAGAGAAGCTAGCATGATCGGCCCCTCCGACCTAATTGCAATCCCGCCGCAATGGACTGTTTCTCAGTCGGCAAAGAACTACCGCAAAGCGGATGACGCATATCCGTTTTCGAGATTTGATCTCCAATAAAGAAGGCCTTCAGAGTGCGCCGAGTCCGCGAGCACGATCGGCACCTCGTTCCCCCGGCGCTTTCCTCGCCGCGGACGGGATTGTCCCGCGTTTTGCGGGTGACCCGCCAAGGAGAATCCATGTCCCGAGATCAGGCCATCGTCATGCGTTACGACAGTCCCGATGCCAGCCGAACCGGCCGCGATATCGTCTATCTTCATGGCCGTGGCAGCAATGAACGCGAGGCAGGCTATACCCTCGCGCTTTTCGGAGATGCGGACGTACGCTCATATCGTGGCCCGATCTCGCAAGGTGGTGGGTTCGCGTGGTTTCTGAACGCTGGCACCGGAGTGGCGATACCCGAAAGCCTTGCCCTGGAAACGGAGAAGGTCGGAGGCTGGATCGCGTCGGACACCGGACGCCGGCGCCCCTGGCTGTGCGGTTTCAGCAACGGCGCCGCGATGGCGGGCGCCCTCTTTCTGAAGTCGCCCGAGGCCTACGCCGGTCTTCTTATGATCGGCGGCTGCTTCGCCGTGCCCAGCGGCGAGCTGCCGGACTTTGCGCTTGCCGGAAAACCGGTAATGTTTTGCCGCGGCAAGCTCGACATGGTAATTCCGCGGCACAAGTTCGCCGAAGCCCAGGCCTATCTCGCGTGGCGCAGCGGCGCCGTTGCGACAATGCTCGTATATGAAGGCGGTCATGAACTGCCACTGACGATCAAATCCGCGGTTCGGGCTTGGCTGACCGGCGAGGAGAGCGGCACCCGCGCGGCGGATTGATTGTGGTTCAGCTCCGAAGGGGCGGAAGACCGTCGAGCGCGCGTTCGAGCAACGCCGTGATGCCCTCTTCGGTGATTGGCCGCGGGTTAGGATAGGGATTGGCGACGGCAAGGCGCGCGGCTGTCTCGATTCCGTCGCGAGGCATGCCGAGCTTTGCCAGTGACATCTCGGCACCGAGCCCATGTGCGAGTTCGAAGAGACGGACGGCCGGGTCTCCGCCGCCGAGCGCACGAGCAGCCCTTTCCATGGCCTCGGGAACCGCGGGTGCATTATAGGCGATGGCATGGGGCAACACCGCCGTATGCGTTTGCGCGTGCGGCATGTCGAAGGAACCGCCGAGCGTGTGGCAGAGCTTGTGATGAAGCGCGACGCTCGCAGCGCCCAGTACGCTCCCGGCAAGCCAGCAGCCGTAAAGCGCTTTCGCGCGTGCGTCGGCGTCCGCCGGATTCGCCTTGATCGCCGGGAGGCTCCCAGCGAGCGCGCGGATGCTGTCTTCAGCCATGAGAGAGACGATCGGGTTGCCGTCGAAGGCATAAAGACCTTCCATCGAATGGGCGATCGCATTGAGTCCGCTCGCGATCGACATCGCGGCGGGGAGCGACATCGTCAGCTCGGGGTCGTAGATCACCGCCTTGGGAAGCACGCGGCGATCGCGCCCGGTCGTCTTGACGCCATTTTCGGTCATCCCCCAGATCGGCGTCACCTCGGACCCCGCATAGGTGGTGGGGATCGCGAGCGACGGCAGATCGAGGCGGAGCGAAAGCGCTTTCGCGAGGCCGATGGTCGAACCGCCGCCAATCGCGACGGTACAATCGGCCTTAAGCTCGAATGCGCGCGCCGCCGCCGCGTCGACCGTCGAAACGGGCACATGCATGACCGCATCGGTGAACAGACCGACCGCCGATGCGCCGAGCCGCTCGGCCAGCGCCGCAGCGTCGCCGCTCTGCTCAGGCGTCGAGAGGATCAATGCACGCTTTCCGATACGCTGAAGCTCTTCGCCGGCCCTGGCGAGCGTTCCCGCGCCGAAAATCACGCGGTAGGTGAGCGGTTCGTAGATGAAATTCATGGGGCAGTCCTCTCAAGCCAGATCGGGAACGCGCTTTGTTCAGCGCGCGGTTCCGCCGCCCGGCCGCGAAAAGGCCGTGGGGTGTCGCCGTCGCGATAGAGGTTCAAGGCTCCCCTGCCCAGCCATGCGACGCGCGACGCATGGGGCGACAGCCGGATCCGGCGCACTCTCCGGCGGCCGGCCGTGCGCCCGTCGCAGGGCGGAGCCGGCGGCTTCATATTTACTCAAGCATCTGGAAATGACTGGTATTTTACTCTTGCCCTGCGGCTAAGTTTCCCCGCGATTGTCCGGGAGGCCGACGCGAGCCGAGCGCCGAACCGCGCGATATTCGCGAACTGAATTGTCTCTATTCACCTCCCAGAGACCGGATAGCCGATCGCCGCCATTCAACTATCCGCGAACCGGAAAGGATCAAGCCGGAGAGCGGACCAGCGATACCCTTGCCATCGGTCGGGTTGTGGTTCGATTAGGACGCCACAAGTTCATCGGATCCGTTGAACATAAATAGACGATGATGGGGATGTGGTGTGCCTTCTGAACAGATTCTCAAGCTTTCCTGTCCCGACCGGCCGGGAATAGTCGCGGCGGTCAGCACCGCGCTTTTCTCTTACGGTGCGAATATCGCCGAAGCGCAGCAATTCGACGATCCGGAAACGGGTCGCTTCTTCATGCGCGTGGTCGCTCGCTTCGAGCAGGATGAAGACGAGGGCTTCCGCACAGCCTTCGCCGAGATCGCTGCGCGCTTCGAAATGGACTGGTCGCTCAGGTCAACAGCGCAGCGTCGCAAGGTCGTGATGCTCGTGTCGAAATTCGACCATTGCCTCGGCAATCTCCTCTACGCGAGCCGGATCGGAGAGATCGACATGGACGTCGTCGCGATCATTTCGAACCATCCCAAGGAGGCGCTGACGATCAGATCGTGGCTCGAGGACATACCCTATCACTATTTTCCGATCGCGAAGGACGCGAAAGCCGAGCAGGAAGCGCGGATCAAGGAGGTCGTGGACGCGTCGGGCGCCGAGCTGATCATTCTTGCACGCTACATGCAGATATTGTCGGATGATCTGGCGATTTTTCTATCGGGCCGCTGCATCAATATCCACCATAGTTTCCTGCCGGGATTCAAGGGCGCCAAGCCGTACCACCAAGCGCATTCGCGCGGCGTGAAGATGATCGGGGCCACCGCTCATTATGTTACCGCGGACCTCGACGAAGGACCGATCATTCACCAAGATGTCGAGCTCGCCTCGCACGCCGACACGCCCGAGGACCTCGTCCGTAAGGGGCGGAGTATCGAACAGCGCGTCCTCTCGCGTGCGGTCCTTTATCACGTCCAGGACCGGGTGTTCATCAACGACGGTAAAACGGTCGTGTTCCGGGATTGATGGCGTGGCACGAATAATCTCGGGGACCGCGCTGGCGGCGCGTCTCATGGCAGGGATGGCGACCGACGTCGCGGCCTTTGCCGAAGCAAACGACTTTCCCCCGGCGCTTGCTGCGATCCTTGTGGGGGACGATCCCGCGAGCCAAATCTATGTCCGGCGCAAGATCGATGAATGCGGCAAAGTCGGCATCCGCTCGCTCGAGAACCGTTACCTCGCCGATTGCCGCGAGGAAGAGCTGCTCGAACGTATCGACGCGCTGAACCGCGATCCGCAGGTCCATGGCATTCTGGTGCAGCTGCCGCTCCCGGCGCACATCGATGCGACGAAGGTCCTCGATGCCATCGATCCGGCGAAGGATGTCGATGGCTTTCATCCTCTCAATGTCGGACGGATTTCGAGCGGAACCGGAGGCATCGCGCCGTGCACGCCGACCGGTTGCCTCCTGCTGATTGAAAGCGAGACGACCGAACTCCGCGGCAAGCATGCGGTCGTGATCGGCAAGTCGAACATCGTCGGCAAGCCGATTGTACAGTTGCTGCTCGGCGCGGGCTGCACCGTCACCGTCTGCCACAGCGGGACCCGCGATACAGCGTCGATCTGCCGCTCCGCTGACATCGTGGTGGCCGCGGTCGGCCGCGCCGGTCTCGTACGCGGCGATTGGGTGAAGCCGGGCGCCATTGTCATCGATGTGGGGATCAACCGCGTGGCCGGAACGGATGGGAAGACGCGGATCGTCGGGGACGTCGCGGCGTCCGAAATCGGACACGCGGCGGCTTACACCCCGGTTCCGGGAGGCGTCGGACCGATGACGATCGCCTGCCTCCTCCTCAACACACTCGAAGCGGCGCAGTCGCTGGCGCGCGCCTGACCGTTGCTCCGCTGACTGCGTCATTATCCCGGCGCCAGGAACTCAAACCCAAATCCATCTTGGATTCGGGGAGTTCATCACGCGCGAAGATCCCGATCGCGCAAAAAAGGGCCGCCCGAAGGCGGCCCGAAGTTTTGGGAGAGGTTGCCTAAAAGGCGTCCCCATTGTGCACCTGCTGCTCGGGCAGGCAACGTCGCAAAGAGAATGGGATCAATTCGCCTCGCTGATAGTGCCCGGTGGATCGCAATCCCGGCGTCGCCGGCAAATTCCCAAAGCGCCGGCTGTCGCCCTCACTCCCCCAGCCCGCGCAAGCGGGCGAGCATGGAACGAAGCCAGCGGTTTCCCGGGTCTTCGTGAAAACGCTCGTGCCAATATTGCTTCACGGTAAAACCCGGAAGGCTGATCGGCGGACGCATGATCCGCACCGTGTCGCTATTCAGGATTTCGGTCAGACGCGACGGCGCGGTGAGGATGAGTTCCGACTGCTCCGCGATATGGGCGCTGAGCAGGAAATTTTCCGCCATGACAGTGACATTTGCCGCGCCGACCATCCTGAGCAACATCTTGTCGACATCCTCGTGGATGTGACCGAGATGCCGACCGTCGACGAGGATATGGCGTGCCGCCTTGAACCGCGCGAGGGTCAGGCGGCCGTCGGGAAGATAGGAACGCGGCACCACGCACACATATTCCTCTCGAAACAGCGCTTGTTCGACGACCCCCGCATAGAGCGCGGGGAACCCGCCAATCGCGACGTCGACCTCACCGGTTTCGAGCCGGGCAATGAGTTTCTCGCCCCCTAGCGGTACCGCCTTGAACCGGACGCGCGGCGCTATGGTGCGCACCCATTCGACGAGGCGTGGCAGGACGAGCAAATGCCCGACATCGGAGGCGGCAATGTGAAAATCACGGTCGGACTGGGCGGGATCGAAATGCGTGTGACCGCTCAGCCGCGTGCGGTAGAGTTCCAGTGCCTGCGAAACCGCCGGCGCCGCGGAGATGGCAAGCGACGTCGGCTCAAGGCCATGGCGCGTACGTACGAAGAGCTGGTTGCCGAAATGCTCGCGAAGCTGCTTGAGGTAACGGCTGAGAGTCGGCTGAGGCACGTCGAGCGTCTCCGCCGCCCCGCTCACGCTCTTGGTGCGCAATATGGTCTCGAACACCGTCAGATGCATGAACGACAACATCGCCAGTTCCTTCGTCTCGCCCCAACCGTCCCACAGCTTTATCGCGGTGAATGCGGGACCGGCGCAAGGCCGACGATATTCATTTTCCTGATGGGGGATATCCGCCGATCTGCGTGGAGCAGTCGGCGGCAGGGTGCTAATTTCCGCATCGATCACGCCCTTTCCGTACGATTGAAAGTCGCGGCGCGGTTCATTGTAAAAAACATTGGAGAGCGATTGTGGATACCAACCATATCACCAGCCTGCATCATATCACCATTTGCACCGGGACGGCGCAGGGCGATATTGATTTCTTCGTGAAGGTGCTCGGACAGCGCTTCGTCAAGCGCACCTTGTTCTATGACGGCAGCACGCCGATCTACCATCTCTACTTCGCCGACGAGCTCGGCACGCCCGGAACCGTGATGACGACCTTCCCGACGCGCCGCACGGGCCTCAAAGGCCGCAAGGGCTCGAACCAGTTTACCGTCTGCACCTACGCAATCCCCAAGGGATCGCTTGAGTGGTGGATCGCGCACCTCAACCAGAACGGCATCGCGACGAGCGAGCCCGGCGTGCGCTTCGGCCAGCGCTTCGCCTCGTTCGAGCATCCCGAATGCGGTATCGAATTCGAAGTGCTCGAGGACGAGAATGACACGCGTGCGCCGTTCGCGTCGCCCTATGTTCCGATAGAGCATGCGCAGCGCGGGTTTCACAGCTGGACTGCCTCGGTGCGCGAACTCGAGGACATGGACTTCTTCATGAACGCCTGCTGGAACTTCGAGAAGATCGGCGAAGAAGGCAATCGTCACCGCTACCGTGTCAAGGGCACGTCCGACTCGGGAACGATCATCGACATCCTGCACGAACCCGATCGCCGCCAGGGCAGCTGGACGATCGCCGAAGGCATCATCCACCATGGCGCCTTCGCGGTCCCTGACATGGACGTCCAGGCGCGTATCAAATTCGAAACCGAGGGCGTCGGCTTCACCGACTTTTCGGATCGCAAGAACCGCGGCTATTTTGAATCGACTTACGTCCGCACGCCGGGCGGCGTGATGTTCGAGGCGACGCACAGCCTCGGCTTCACGCACGACGAAGATGAAGAAACGCTCGGCATGGATCTCAAGGTGTCACCGCAGTTCGACGACAAGAAGCATCTCATCCAGCAGGCGATGCACGACGACCCCATCGCCGTCTGACATTTGCAGAATCCGCTGGGGGGCGGAGGGAGGGCTCCGGCACAAGGCCGGGGCCCTCTTATAAACAGCCGGCTGCGGCATTCGGGGCGTAGGGCCAGCCGACTGCCCGCGACTCCTTCACCGGGAATTTGAATGTACGACGAGCCAGCAGACCGCGCCGGGCCTCCACCTACGGCGGCAACGGGCGAAGCACGCGCTTCGGCGCGCCACCGCGGCCTTGCATCGCCTTCATCCGAGACGAGGCGCCTTGGCGTCGCGATTGACCATTTCGCGATGCCGCGCCGTTCCTGGCCCCGCACCGTGCTGATCAGTGCCGCCAGCGCCGCCATCATAGCTGCGGCGATGTGGGCCGGTGAGGCCCTGACGGGGAGCACCCTTTTTCTCTCGTCGCTCGTTTCGAGCGCCGTCCTTATCGCGACGGCACCGCAAATCCGTCAATGCCGCCCGCGCCGAATCATTACCAGCCATCTCGTCGCGATAATCTGCGGGATCGCGGTCCATAGTCTCGCCGCGTTCAGCCCAATCGCGGTTGCCATCGCCGTCGCAGCGGCCCTCGCCATCGTCCTGCTCCTCGATGCGTTGCACGCGCCGGCGCTCGCCAATGCCGGCTTCGCCTTTGCTGCCCACGCTTCGCCGCTGGCGCTTCTAACGCTCACTGCAATCACCTCGTTCTCGCTCGCACTATGTGCGGCCGCCATGGCCCGATCGGTCCGGCCGTCCAGCGCTGCCGCACGCCGGTGGCGCATGCGATCCCGGCGGCATCGATATTAGGCCGGCAGTACAGATCAAAAGCGGACGATTTCAGTCACCATGCGCGCGCGCCGTGCTGAACAGCGCTTTCCCGCGGGCCAAACGGTAATCTTGGGAACTTCGGGCGCGAACCAGATACTTGCGAAGGCGCATTTGGCGCGCTTCAGTATTCGCCAAGATCCTTGCCGATGATGACCTCGCCGGCAAAATGGTCGGCAATGCCGCGGACATAGTCGCTCATATCGGTCTCGCCGTCGGCGCCCGGCGCGAGATGCGTAAGAATAAGCTTTCCGACACCCGCTTCTGCTGCAAGCCGGCCGATCTGATCGCCGGTGAGATGATCTTCGGCCATATGCTGCATCAATGCGGGGATCTGGGCGGGCGTAAATCCCGGAAAAGCACGAAGCTGTCGCTCGATCATCGCCAGGCTGATGACCTCGCAGATGAGATAGTCGGCGCCCCGGGCGAGCTTGGCGAGCCGGGCCGATGGCCCGGTATCGCCGCTGAACACATAGGATTTTCCGCCCGCTTCGATGCGGTAAGCATAGGATCGCGAGAACCGCGCCTCGGGGCTTCCCGGTGGATAGTGATAATGATCGACCGCGACCGCGCTAACCCGCACATGCTCGTCGGTATAAATGAGTTGAGGTTCGTCGAGGTCCGCAACAAGGTCTCGGCCATATGCTGCTTCGGCCAGCGGAGGCTTGGCAGGTCCGCCGATCGACACCGGGGCCAGCGCGACGGGTTGAAACGCTTTCAGTGTTCCCGATACGAGGTCCGCGGTTCCGGGTGGGCCGTAAACGGGAAGCGGCGGCGCATTGGCGAGAAGCCACCGATCGATCATGAGCACCGGCACGTCGCCGATGTGGTCGATGTGATGATGGGTAAGGAACAGCGCTCGGACGCTCCCCAGCCCGAGTTTGCTCGCCGCCATCTGCCGCAACACGCCGTCACCGGCGTCGATCAGATAGGTCTGCCCTCCGACGACGAGCGCCGTTGCGGGCTGGGCGCGCTCGAGCCGAGGGATCGGCCCGCCCGCCGTGCCGAGCAGCACGAGGCGGGCGGGCGTCTCGCCCTCGGCCGCGACCGCCGGGGACGCGGTGGCCGGACCAAGGAGCGCGAGGAGCAGCGCGAGCGCGAGACGCCTCACCAGCTTCGCCTAGAAGTCGACCGCGACCGACACGCCGACCTCGCGCGGCCGCGCGAAGTTCGCGGTGTTGTAATCGGCAAAGGCGACGAAGCTCCGGTTCAGCGCATATTTCTCGTCGAACAGATTGTTGACGAAGATCGAGAAGCGGAACTCGTTTCCGAAGCTTCCGCTGCCCGGAACGGTGAAGCCGAGCCGGCCGTTCACGACGTCATAGGATGGCTCGAACGTGTTGACCTGATTCAGCGGCGTATGGAACATCGACGACTGCCAGGCATAGTCCATCCGGACGAAAGCCTCGGAACCCATCATTTCCCAGTCATATTGAAACGAGGCCGCGACCTTGTTCTTGGGGGTCTTGGTGAGCCGATTCCCGACAAGCAGCCCTTGCGCCGCGGCGGCCGGGGTCGTGTCGGTGATCTTTCCGTCGATATAACCCCAGGACCCATTCAGCGTCAGGCCGTCGAAGGGCCGAACGGTCAGTTCGGCCTCGATACCCTTGGCCTTCGCCTCGGCGGCGTTGATCAGCGCCGTCGCGGGTGCGCCCTGGGCGTCGCGTACCGTCACCGTCGTCTGGAGATTCTTGTAGGTGACGTCGTAGGCCGAGACGTTGAGCGTCACCGCCCGATCGAGGAACTGCGATTTCACGCCGATCTCGTAGCTGTCCGAGCTCTCGGGCAGCACCTCGTTCAGCGCCGGCCCCGATGTCGCGCGTCCGTTGAAGGTGCCCGACTTATAGCCTTTCGCGTAAGAGGCGTAGACTAGGAGGTCACGCGCGGGTTTGATTTCGATCCCGAGTTTCGGCGTCCACTGCGTGTAGCGGCGCGCCTGGTTGCCCGAAAATTGCAGCGCGCCGGTCGCGGTGCCGAAAGACTGGGTCGAGAAGCGCCGCTTCTCTACCGAGTAGCGGATGCCGCCGGTCGCGCTCAGCCAGTCGGTGAGTTCGACCGTGCCCTGTCCGAAGCCGGCATAGGCCTTGATCCCGAGCGTCGAGGGCTGGCGGAAACCGCGGGTCGCGGCGAAGCAGGGCGGCGCCGCGCTCGGACATGTCCCGTTCGCGACGAGAAAGGCGTACATGCCCGGCAGAATGTCCGCCGTGAGCGTATAGTCGATGTCTTCGTCGTAATAATAGGCGCCCGTGGTCAGCGACAGCGGGCCGATCTGCCCGCTCAGCTGCAGCTCCTGGCTGAACTGCGACTGATTGACCGTGGTCGTCACGTCGAAGATCGGCGCGCTCGTCGTGTCGGCGTCGGCCGAGAAGGCGACGTCGCTCTTGCGGTAGGCGGTGATCGACTTCAGGCTCCAGTCCTCGGCGACATCATATTCGCCGGTCAGCGAGAGGCCCTTCACCTTCGCCCGGTCGTAGCCGAGGCGCTGGCTGCTGTTCGTATACCGGTCGGCGCCCACCAGCGCCTGATTGAAGAGCGGGAGCTGCCGCGCGGGAGCAAAGGCATTGTAGGCGGCGATCAGGCCGACCGCGGGTCCGATATTGGTCACGACCTGCGTCGGGCTCGGCTGGTCGATCTCCGAATAGTCACCCGACAAAAGGAGCCGGAAATTGGACGACGGTTCGAACAATATCTGCCCTGCGACACCCCAGCGATCTGTATCGCCATAGCGGCCCGGCGTAATCGTAGAGCGACCGTATCCGTCCTGCTTGCGCATGCCGACCGAAATTTTCGCTGCCAGATTGTCGGCGAGCGCGGCGTTGGCAACGCCCTTCAGTTCGATCAGCGATTTTTCGCCGAGGCTTCCCGACAGATTTACATAGCTGCCTGACGGATCGGGCTTGCGGCTCGTGACGAGGATCGCGCCGCCGATGGTATTGCGTCCGAACAGCGTCCCCTGCGGCCCACGCAGCACTTCAACGCGTTCGATGTCGGTGAGCGACAGGATCGAACCCGTGGTGCGGCCAAGATAGATTTCGTCGATATAGATGCCGACGCCCGGATCAGTGGTCGGCAGATAGTCATCTTGGCCGATGCCGCGCACGAAAATCTGCGCCGATGAGCTGGTACCCGACCCGCCGACGGCACCGCCGTTAAAGCTGAGCCCCGGCGTCGCAGGCGCGATGTCGGCGATATCCGCAGCACCTCGGCTTTCAAGCGCGTCCCCCGACAGCGCCGTTACCGCAACCGGGACATCCTGGAGCCGCTCGGCGCGGCGCCGGGCGGTCACGAGGATTTCGCCGTCCGAGTTCGAGCCGTCGGTTTCGGCAACGGCATCCGCCGTGCCGTCGGCAGTGGGAGCGCCATCAGCCGCGGCAGCACTTGCTGCGCTGTCCGGTACGTTTGCGGCCGGATCGGCCGCGCTGGCCTCGTTGGCGGCCACTACGGCTGCGTCGGCTGCCGATTGCTCCTGGCCATAGGCAAGGCCCATCCCGGCCTGAAATGCGATCGCGCTGATTATCGTGCGACTGACGCAACGACGAAGATTTGCCATTATCCCTGCTCCCAAACATTTTCGAGTTTCGTTTACGGGAATCAGATTTAGCGGTTCGCAAAATTACTTCAAATGAGCCTGCGGATTACCTTCATCCATAACGAAGAAATACTAAACACCCTTGTAGGCTTGTAATGAATTCCAATATTTGGATAGGATAGTCTTCTAGAAATCCAGATTTTTCCTCATTATCCATTTCATGGATAGCCATCTGACGGATATGCGATGCCACTTGTGGATTAGGCTAATTTATCCCAGCGAAAAAGAGCTACGATGGGGGGTCTGACAGACCTCGAAAATGGAAAAATGGCCTTGCCGTAGCGGCCGGTTCGATACGGGCGGTATGCCTATGGCCGGGTCAGCCGACCCCATGCTCCAACCCGTTTCGCTCGCCGGGCAATCGCCAAAATCACCGGCTCGATGATTGCCGTCCGACCTGCCAACCACCGGGCCTGAATCAAAAGCGGCGGCCGCAGCGCCTTTCGGTCGCCGCAGCCGCCTGCCAATTCCGCCAGCGCGCCGAATTCGACGCGCGATATTGCCGGTGAGCCTTTTTATTTGGCCGCGAGGCCGGTGGATCAGATGCCGCCCTTCCAGTTGGGCATCACGCGCGCCTGTTCGAAGCTCGGCCGCGCCTTCATTCGTTGATAATATGCGAGGACGCTGGGACGATCGCTGATCTGTGCTCCCATGTTCAGCATTTCGACCCGGGCGAGCAGCACAGTCCACATGATGTCGGCGACGCTATATTCGTCGCCGGCGATGAAGGTGCGGTCCGTCATATGCACGTCGAGTTCGTCGAGGCGCGCCGCGAGCCCGGCTTCGGCGTCGGCTACCGTCTGCGCGTCATAGGCGCAATTGCCGTGCTCGACGATCCGGTCGTGGGCCGCGAGATAGATGTCGCGAAGTTCGGGATATTTGTCAGCATATTCCTTTGCGCGAGCGCGACGCGCAATCAGCAGATCGTCGCCGCGCGGCACGCCCTTGTGCCCATAAGTGATGACCTGGAAATTGACCTCGTCGCCCTTCTTGAACCAGACAAGCGCCGTGTCGCGAGCCGCGGGATCAGCTGGCAAACCGGTCGATGCCAGTTCGGCCGCCTCGAGAACGATATTGTAGGAGTTGGTGACGACCTTGTCGCCGACCACGAGCGTCGGAACGACGCATTTGTTGTTCAGGCGCACATAGTCCGGCTCGAAATTCTCGAGCGCGAAACCGATATCGACCTGGTTGTCGTTATAGTCGACCCCGAACTCCTCCATCGCGAGGCGGGTTTTCATCGAGCAAATCGACATCGTGTAATTGAAGAGTTCGACTTTCGACATGGCATCTATCCTTATTCGTTGCGGAGAAATGAATTAGCATTGGCGGGGCGAGCCAGCGACGTGACAGGACGGATATTCACTTTCCGGTTCCCGAATGGCACGAGGGGTCGCGTCCGTCAAGGTGGTGTAATTTCGGCTGTGGCCGTGGGCCATCGTCAGGCGGCTTTGGCGGTGATGTGTAGGGGCTGATTTTCCTCCTCGATCATGGGTTGGTTGAGTTCGGCCATGCCTTCGATCTGCATGTATCGGTGCTGGAGCTGCCACTCGTCGTTCTGCTCCATCAGCACAGCCCCGACGAGGCGGATGATGCTGTCTTCGTTCGGGAAGATTCCGACGACGTCGGCGCGGCGCTTGACCTCCTTGTTGAGCCGCTCGAGCGGATTGGTTGAGTGTAACTTCGTGCGGTGCTGGGTGGGGAAGCCGGTGTAGGCGAGCACGTCGGTTTCGGCCTCGTCCATGCAGGCGCCGAGCTTGGGCCAACGGGTGCGCAACTGGTCGGCGACCTGTCGCCAGACCTGCGTTGCGCTTTTCTGATCGGGCTGCAGGAAGACCTGGCGGATCGCGGCGGCGACGACAGTGTTCTGGCCCTTGGGCACATAGGACAGGGCATTGCGCATGAAGTGCACCCGGCAGCGCTGCCAGGTGGCGCCCATGACGCGGGTGATCGCGCCCTTGAGGCCCTCGTGAGCATCGGAGATGACCAGCTTCACGCCGGTAAGACCGCGCCGAACAAGGTCCTTCAGGAAGTCGGACCAGAAGACCTCCGCTTCCGAGGGGCCGATATGCAGGCCGACGATCTCGCGCCGGCCCTCGGTGTTGACGGCCATGGCGATTATTGCGGCAACGCTGATGATCCGCCCGCCTTCGCGTACCTTGAGATAGGTGGCATCGAGCCAGAGATACGGCCATTCGCCGGTGAGCGGGCGTTTCAGAAAGGCATGGACGCGCTCGTCAATGTCCTTGCAAAGCTTGGAGACGGTGGACTTGGAGATGCCGGTCATGCCCATGGCCTGGACGAGTTCATCGACCCGCCGGGTGCTGACCCCGCCGATCCACGCTTCCTGGATCACCGCAACCAGCGCTTTCTCGACCATCTTGCGGGGCTCAAGGAAGCCCGGAAAATAGGACCCAGCACGCAGCTTGGGGATTTTCAGGTTCAGCGTGCCTACCCGGGTATCCAGCGAACGGTCGCGATAGCCGTTGCGCCAGGTCGCGCGCTCGCTGCTGCGTTCGTGGCGACCCGCGCCGATCAGGCCATCAACGTCGGCCTCCATGATCAGCTGCAGCACGTTCTCGGCGATGGTGCGCAAAAAATCCGGTTGGCCGCCCTTTGCAGCCAGCTCTTCGATCAGTAATCTGTCCTCGGTCATCGGGAACTCCTCTTCGTCACGGTTGAAGTGTGCAAACTCCACCATAACGATGAACCCGGTGGCCACCAGCGACGCCGCATTCCGGGGTGGGGCATGCCCCACCCCGGAATACACCATCGCCTACACCGGAAATTACACCACGAGCGCGGACGCTAACGCACGAGGCGAGCGGATCGAGCGGCCCGAGCGGGATGATGCCCGTCGGGTTTACGGTCAGGTGGCTCCCATAATAATGGGCTTTTATGTGGGCGAGCTGCACCGTCGGCCCGATTAGCGGATCGGTCGCGAGGCGGCGCGTGTAGCGCGACAGGCTCGGGTAGTCGCCGATCCGGCGAAGATTACATTTGAAATGACCATGGTAGACGGCATCGAAGCGAACGAGCGTCGGAAACAGGCGGATATCGGCTTCGGTCATCCGATCGCCAACGAGCCACTCGCTCGCATCGAGACGCATCTCCATCTCGTCGAGCGCGCCGAAAAGCGGCACGACCGCCTCTTCATAGGCCTGCTGGCTGGTGGCAAAACCCGCCCGGTACACCGCATTGTTGATCTGCTCGTAGACGACGGCATTCACCGCGTCGATCTCGGCGCGCAACGCGTCGGGATAATAGTCGCCCGGGAGCGCCCCTGCATCATCGAACGCGCGGCCCAGAATGCGCAGAATCTCGGCAGATTCATTGTTGACGATCCGCTTCTCCTGCTTGTCCCACAGGATCGGAATGGTCGCGCGCCCCGTGTAGGTCGGATCGGCTGCCGCATAGATCTGGTGGACGAAGCGCGCGCCGTTGACCGTGTCGGCGACGACACCATCGCCTGGAAGAAAGGTCCAGCCATTCTCCGCCATCTGCGCATTGACCAGCGAGACCGAGATCGCCTCCTCAAGCCCCTTGAGCGCGCGCATGATCAAGACCCGGTGCGACCAGGGGCAAGCGTAGCCGGCATAGAGATGATAGCGCCCGGCCACGGCTTCGAACCGCGCATCCAGTCCCTCGCGAAACTGGGATTCCTTGCGAACGAACCGTCCGCCGGTCGAGGCAGTATCATACCATTGATCGTGCCAGATGCCGTCGACTAACAGGCCCATGAACCGCTTCTCCCAATTATCCGGACCGTTGGTCCCGTCGGCGCGGCGTCGCGCCATATTCCAAAGGCGGGCTATGGAAATTTGCTGGCGGCAGACCACCGGTCTCTCGCGCCGCCGCCGGCCGCGATCGCTGACTGCGACTAGGGAGAGATGCGCGCCATGACCGCGGTTGCAAGCCCGGGAAACGGAATGCAGCTATCCAAAAACCGGATAGTCGTCACGCGCCCCACTTGAGCCGACAAGTTCGCTGGCATGCACGCTTCGCGACAGGCCGACCCTATTTCGAATAATGGCGATTGATGAAGTTCGCGGTGTCGACAAGCCCGCCGAACGGATAGAAATGGAGCATGACCTCGCCGTGAAGCGCCGGATCGAGACGCTCGGCCAGATTTTCGATCAGCTGTTCGGGGCCGGCTTGGCTGAGCAGCTTGGTGATCGACGTGCCATATTTCATCATGACCTTGGCCGAGGCGCCGACGCCGCAGCGCGCCGCGAAGCGGACGAGCTTCTTCACGCTGGCTGGCCCGGGAATGCCGACGCGGACGGGCGTGGTCACGCCATCCTGACGGATGCGTTCGAGCCATAGAAGGATGGCATCGGCGTCGAAGGCAAACTGCGTCATGATTTCGGCCTGCTTGCCCTGTTCGGCGAGCGCGGCGAGCTTGTCCTTCATCGCCTGCGCGAGTTTCGCCTTGTCGATATCGGGATGGCCCTCGGGATAGCCCGATATCCCCACTGTCTTGATTCCAGCGGTGTCGAGCAGCCCGCTGCGGATCACGGCCAGCGCGTCCTCATAAGGTCCCATCGGCGCTGGCGGGTCGCCGGCGATCACGAACGCCCGCTCGATCCCGACCTCGTCGCGTAACGTGGTGAGGAAGGTCATCAGGTCGCCGCGGGACAGGACGCGCCGCGCCGAGAAATGCGGCACGGGCACGAAACCATGCGCCTTGACCGCCTTGGCGGCGGCGACGCGCGCCGGGAGTTCCTCGCCCGGCAGGTAGGTCACCGATATCGGCGTGCCGGCGGGTATGAGCGCGGCGGCGGCGTCGAGACTCTCGACGTCCTTTGCCGTCATTTCGAGCGAGAAGGATCGAACCAGATCCAGCACGGGGGCTGACTGGCGCAGAGCTGCGAGTGTCATGATGGAGCCTTTTCAGGAGGACCGGTCCCGCGCGCTGCGGCGCGGGACCGGCGGGAGAGCAATCAGTCTTTCTTGATGACCTTTTCGAAGTAAGGCGCCGGCGCGACCGTCACCCGGACTTCGCGGAGGGTGTTGCGCTCGATCGTCGGACGGCGCATTTCCTGCTCGCCCCAGATGAGGGTCAGTTCGGTGCCGGGCTCGGCATGCTCGAGATCGACGATCGAGAGCGAGACGAACTCGCCCGCGTTCGCCGTGAAGCCCGAATATTGCGCGATGCCGACGGACTTGCCGTTCTTCTGGACGTCGTCGACATGGAAGGTCGAGTAAGTGGCAAGCGGGAAGTTGACGAAGCGCGCCGGCGGATCGGCGAACAGCGAGTCATGGATCACCTTCATCAGATCGTCATGGTTCCAGACCAACGTGACCTTCTTGCGACGCTGGTTCGCGATCCGGCCTTTCAGCGCCTCGCAGCCGATGAAATCGTCGCGCTTGGTATCGATGAGGTTCGTGTAGCCAACCTCGATCGGATCCATGTAATAGTCCTCGATATTGGTCGAGGCGAGGCTGCCGCCGACCGAACCGAGGACTTCGATGTGCGGAATGGTCAGCCATTCGCGAAACGCCTTCGTTTCCTCACCATGATAAATGGCAGGCACCGGAAGCGGCATCCACGAGCTTTCGAGCGTCGTCGTCGGATAGGCGAGCGAGCCGATCTTGCGCATATTATATTTCGCGCCGACCTCCTCGAGCGCGTCCATGATCACGGCCTGATCTTCCCAAGGGCCGAACATTTCGAAGCCGGCGGTTCCGGCCATGCCGTGACGCAGCGCGCGGACCTTTTTGCCGCGGATCTCGAAATCGCCGATGCCGAAGAAGCTGATCTCGGGCAGAGTGCCCTCGGTCACTTCCTTCATCATCTCGAGCGCGTGCGGCCCCTGCACCTGATAGATATAGATGCGCGGCTCGCCGCCGCGGAAGGTGATGGTCTCGTCGCGATCGATCTGGATGTCGTAACCGCTGGTCTCGGCGTGATACTGCGTCCAGTCGCAGATTACCGGCGGGCCGACGACGCGGAAGTAATCCTGTTCGAGGTGGAACACGATGCCGTCGCCGATCAGATAGCCGTCGGGGCTCGAGGCGATCAGCTGCTTGCCGCGGTTGACCGGGAAGGTCACCATCTTGGTGAGGCCAACCTTCTGGAGCACCTTCAGCGCGTCTGGACCGCGCAGATAGAGGTCGGTCATGTGGAACGAGAGATCGAGGACCGCGACGCCTTCCTTCCAGGCACGCTGTTCATCGCGCCAATTGGTATATTCCGGGGCGACGACCGGAAAGACATAGGGACCCGACTGCGAGTTGCGAAGCAACTGTACCGGTCCCCCGACAGCCTTCAGCGCCGCCTCGAGGTTTCCGTATTTCATCAACGCACTTTTCATGACATCCCCTTCCACGTGGATTTGAGTATAAATTAAGTAAAGCGTTCCCTCCCGGCTTCGAGGGGCTCTATTTTGTTTCTAATGACTGCTTCATCGAGAGCCGATAGTCCCGATCGCGTGCCCCCTTGATAGGTCGGACCCGCCGCCGTTTACAGAACCCGAAATGGATATTCGGAATCCGCGCCTCGGATATAATGCGCAAAAAATGGCCGATAACCGGGAGTCTTTGCCTGAACCCTCGGTCCACACCGGGATGCCGGGCGCGCCAAACCATGTCGGGGCGCGCATCGCGCCGCAGCGGCGCACAAAGAGGCGCCAGCAACTTCGGTAGCCGAATAAGTAAAATCCGTTTTGCGGCGTTTATCTCGCCACCGCGGGATACTAGCCTTCGAGCGCTCGTAGAAACGCATTCCAAATGCCGCCGCGAGCGCCACGGCAGTCATATTGCCGGGCAAGAAAACGGCTCTCCTCCTTCGATATTGGCGCTCGAATAGATGTTTGATTTCGATCTTTTTGTTATCGGCGCCGGATCGGGCGGCGTCCGGGCCGCGCGCGCTTCGGCTGCCCATGGCGCGCGCGTCGCGATCGCCGAAGAATTCCGCGTCGGGGGCACCTGCGTGATCCGTGGCTGCGTGCCGAAGAAGATGCTTTTCTACGGGGCCCAGTTTGCCGAGGACCTGCATAACGCGAAGCGGTTCGGCTGGACTATCGGTGACGCGCTGTTCGACTGGAAGGCGCTTCAGAAAGCGGTCCTCGACGATGTCGATCGCCTGAACGGCCTTTACCAGCAGACACTCGATAACAATCGGGCCACGACCTATCACCATCGCGCCCGGATCGTCGGCCCGAACGAGGTCGAACTGGCCGACGGCACGCGCATTACGGCGGCGACAATCCTGATTGCGACGGGCGCAACGCCGGTCGTGCCGCATGTCGAGGGCGCCGAGTTCGGCGTCACGTCGAATGAGGCATTCGAGATCGACGCCCTGCCCCGCGATATCGTGATCGCCGGCAGCGGTTATATCGCGATCGAATTTGCCGGCATCTTCAACGCGCTCGGATCGCGGGTCACGATCGTGAACCGGTCAAACCGGCTGCTTGCAGGATTTGATGAACAAATCCGAGATCGGCTGCTCGCGATCAGCCTCGCCAACGGAATCAATTTTCGGTTCAATGCCCGCTTCGAGAAGATTGCGCGGGACGCCGCAGGCGAACTCAACATTCATCTGGACGATGGCGGCGAACCGATATCCTGCGATACATTGCTGTTCGCCATCGGGCGCCGTCCCAACAGCGATGGCATCGGACTCGACGACCTCGGGGTCGCCCTCGATGATTCGGGCGCGGTAAAGGTCGATGCGCAGGGACGAACGAATATTCCGTCCATCTACGCGATCGGCGATGTGACCAATCGCATCCAGCTAACCCCAATTGCGATCCGGGAGGGGCAGGCCTTTGCCGACACGATGTTCGGCGGACGGCCCAACACTGTCGACTATGACCATGTTCCCTCGGCGGTTTTCAGCCATCCGCCACTCGCGGGTGTCGGACTGACCGAGCGTGAGGCGCGCGAAGGCCTCGAGTCGGTCAGCGTACATGTCTCCGACTTTCGGCCGATGAAGAATGTCCTCGCCGGCCGCGACGAACGGGCGCTGTTCAAGATGATCTGCGACGCGACGACGGGCCGGATCGTCGGTCTCCACATGATCGGACCTGAGGCCCCCGAGCTTCTCCAGATTGCCGCGGTCGCCGTGAAGGCTGGGCTGACCAAGCAGGATTTCGACGATACCGTCGCTCTTCATCCGTCAATGGCTGAAGAGCTGGTGCTGTTGAAATAGGCGGGACAGCGCGATGATGAACGACATGACGAGGGGGCCAGGACTATTCGGGCGGTTGCTCGGCGCGGCGCCGTCGCTGGGAGACAAATTCGTCCGCGGTGTTGTCGTCATGGCCTGCTCGATGCATCCGACAGAACAGGGAATCGCCGGTCTCGCCTGGGCCGGGAATGGAGCGCGATCCAAGTCCGCCGACAACCCGCTAGGCGACACCGACCCGGGGCACGCCTTTGATTCCGCCATCATCCCACACCCTGCGGGAATGCCGGCCCGCTGTCACACGGCCGCTTTATCAGGGCACGGCCCGGCTCCACGAACCCTGCTTTCGGGCGGCGGCGGACAAGCCGCCTCCATTGATGCCGACGGCGACGCGGGAAGGCACCCCGGTTTCGCAGCTTGGCGGTTCGAACAGGATGAGGGCGCATGGACCTAGACGAAGCCACGGCCCTGATATCGACGTGGACCGAACGCGAGGGACGCCGCCGCGATCTACTCATGCCTCTCCTTCATGCCTTGCAGGAAGCGGCAGGCCATATCGACGACAGCTGGGTGGAGGCGATCGCGAGCGCCTTCAATCTCAGCCGCGCCGACGTCCACGGCGTCCTCACCTTCTACCATGACTATCGCCGCCAGCCCGCGGGGCGCCATATCGTGAAGCTGTGCCGCGCCGAAAGCTGCCAGTCGCGCGGCGGCGCGGCGATTGAAGCCGCCGCGACGGAGCGGCTGGGGGTTGCGATGGGCGAGACGCGCCGCGACGGACAGGTCACGCTCGAGCCGGTCTATTGCCTTGGCCTGTGTGCGATCGGTCCCAATGCATTGGTCGACGGGCGCCCGGTGGCGCGGATCGATATGGCGGCGCTCGACCGTATCGCCGCCGAGGTCGCGGCATGACGCGCGTTTTCATCAGCCGCGACATGGCCTCGGTCGCGCTCGGCGCCGACGATGTCGCGCGCGCCTTTGCCGGTGCCGGCTGCGACATCGTGCGCACCGGATCGCGCGGGCTGTTCTCGATCGAGCCACTGGTCGAGGTCGAGACCACCGACGGCCGTGTGGGTTATGGCCCGGTTACGCCCGGCGATGTGGCGGCGGTGCTGGGCGGAACACATCCGAACCGCTTGGGCGATATCGCCGCCCTGCCCTTCTTCACCGCGCAGCAGCGGTTCACCTTTGCCCGCTGCGGGATCGTCGATCCGCTGAGCCTCGCCGATTATGCCGCACATCGCGGCTGGATCGGCCTCGAGATCGCCCACGCCGCAGAACCGCAAGCGGTCGTCGATACGGTGAAGGCGAGCGGGCTGCGCGGGCGCGGCGGCGCGGGCTTTCCGACCGGGATCAAATGGCAAACGGTGCTCGATGCACCCGGTGGGACCAAATATATCGTGTGCAACGCCGACGAGGGCGACAGCGGCACCTTCGCCGACCGCTTGCTGATGGAGGGCGACCCCTTTTGCCTGATCGAGGGCATGGCGATCGCCGCGCACGCCGTCGGGGCAAGCCACGGCTATATCTATATCCGCAGCGAATATCCTTTCGCGATTGCTACGATGCGCGAAGCGATCGCGCTGTCCGCAGGCCGGATCGCGCCCTTCACGCTCGAAGTCCGCGCTGGTGCCGGCGCCTATGTCTGCGGCGAGGAAACCGCGCTGCTCGACAGCATCGAGGGCAAGCGCGGACAGGTGCGTGCCAAGCCGCCGCTGCCTGCCCTCGCCGGTCTGTTCGGCAAACCGACTGTCATCAACAATGTGCTGAGCCTAGCCGCCGTGCCCTTCATCCTTGCCGAAGGCGCCGATGCTTATGCGAACGTCGGCTTCGGCCGCTCGCGCGGGACGATGCCGGTGCAGCTCGCGGGCAATGTAAAGCATGGCGGATTGTTCGAGGTTGGTTTCGGCATCACATTGGGCGAACTGGTGAACGACATCGGCGGCGGCACCACGAGCGGCCGCCCGGTGCGCGCGGTGCAGGTCGGCGGGCCGCTCGGCGCCTACTTCCCGCCGTCAATGTTTGACCTGCCGTTCGATTATGAGGCGTTCACGCAAGCGGGCGGATTGATCGGCCATGCGGGGATCACCGTTTTCGACGACAGCGTCGACATGGCGCATATGGCGCGCTTCGCGATGGAATTCTGCGCAGTCGAAAGCTGCGGCAAATGCACGCCGTGCCGGATCGGGTCGACGCGCGGGGTCGAGATCGTCGACCGGATCATCGCGGCGCGCGAAATCGAGCCGGTACGCGCCACTGCCAATGGCGATACACTCGGCAAGGCTCTCTATTCGCGCGCGCCCGACCGGATCGACGTTAGCCTTGAGGCGCAGACCGTGCTTCTTCGCGATCTCTGCGACACAATGAAATTTGGGTCGCTCTGCGCGCTCGGCGGCTTCACGCCCTACCCTGTGCTGAGCGCGCTCGATCATTTCCCCGAAGACTTCGGTGCGCCCGCGCCGGCGCTCGAAGCAGCGGAGTAAGGACATGGGTTTTACCCGCGAAACCGACCATGGCACCCCGCCCGCGATCGCGACGGGCAACAACGTCACGCTGACAATCGACGGCGAACAAGTCACGCTGCCCGAGGGCACCTCCATCATGCGTGCCGCGTCGCTGACCGGTACCGCGATTCCGAAACTCTGCGCGACCGACAATATCGAGAGTTTCGGCTCATGCCGCCTCTGCCTCGTCGAGGTCGAAGGTCGGAACGGTTATCCCGCCTCGTGCACCACCCCGATCGCCGAGGGCATGGTGGTGCGCACCCAGACCGGCCGGCTGAAGCAGCTGCGCCGCGGGGTGATGGAACTCTATATCTCCGACCATCCGCTCGACTGCCTGACCTGCGCCGCGAACGGCGACTGCGAGTTGCAGGACCAGGCGGGCGCGGTGGGCCTCCGCGACGTGCGCTACGGCTATGACGGCGCGACAAACATGGGCCAGGCGAAGGACCAGTCGAACCCCTATTTCGATTTCGATCCGTCGAAATGCATCGTCTGCTCGCGCTGCGTGCGCGCGTGCGACGAGGTGCAGGGCACCTTCGCGCTCACGATCGAAGGTATGGGCTTCGGATCGAAGGTCGCGGCGTCACAGGACGACGCCTTCCTGTCCTCCGAATGCGTGTCGTGCGGCGCCTGCGTGCAGGCCTGCCCGACCGCGAGCCTGATCGAGAAGAAGGTCGTCGAGACCGGCACCCCCGACCGCGCCGTCGTCACCACCTGCGCCTATTGCGGCGTCGGCTGCACCTTCCGCGCCGAGATGCGCGGTGAGGAGTTGGTGCGCATGGTGCCTTGGAAGGACGGAAAGGCGAACCGCGGCCACAGCTGCGTCAAGGGGCGCTTCGCCTGGGGCTATGCGCAGCATCAGGACCGCATCCTCAATCCGATGATCCGCGCCAGCGTGACCGAACCGTGGCGCGAGGTCAGCTGGGGCGAGGCGATCGCGCATACCGCGAGCGAGTTCCGCCGCATCCAGGCCCAATATGGCACCCGCGCGGTCGGCGGCATCACGTCGAGCCGCTGCACCAACGAGGAAACCTTCCTCGTCCAGAAGCTGATCCGGCAAGGCTTCGGCAACAACAATGTCGATACCTGCGCGCGCGTCTGTCACTCGCCGACGGGCTACGGGCTGAAGACGACCTTCGGCACCTCGGCAGGGACGCAGGACTTCGACAGCGTAATGCACGCCGATGTCATCCTCGTGATCGGTGCCAACCCCACCGACGCACACCCGGTGTTCGGCAGCCGGATGAAAAAGCGGCTCCGCCAAGGCGCGAAGCTGATCGTGGTCGATCCACGCCAGATAGATCTGGTGAAGTCTCCTCACGTCGAAGCCGAACATCATTTGCCGCTTCGCCCCGGCACCAACGTCGCGGTGCTGACCGCGATGGCGCACGTCGTGGTGACCGAAAAGCTCTACGACGACGCCTTCATCCGCACCCGCTGCGATTGGGACGAGTTTCAGGACTGGGGCGATTTCGTGTCGGAACCCGCGCGCTCGCCCGAGGCGATCGAGCCGCTTACCGGGGTACCCGCCGCCGACCTGCGCGCTGCCGCGCGGCTCTACGCCACCGGCGGCAACGCCGCGATCTATTACGGCCTCGGCGTCACCGAGCATAGCCAGGGATCTTCGACCGTGATGGCGATCGCCAACCTCGCGATGGCAACGGGAAATATCGGGCGCGAGGGCGTCGGGGTGAACCCGCTGCGCGGACAGAATAATGTTCAAGGCGCGTGCGACATGGGCAGCTTCCCGCACGAATTTTCGGGCTATCGCCATGTCTCCGACACCGCGACACGCGAAATGTTCGAAAGCGCGTGGGGTGTGACGCTCGACCATGAACCGGGGCTGCGCATCCCGAACATGCTCGACGCCGCGACCGACGGTACCTTCAAGGCGCTGTTCATCCAGGGCGAGGATATATTGCAGTCCGATCCGAACACCCATCATGTCGCGGCGGGCCTCGCGGCGATGGAATGTGTCGTCGTGCAGGACCTGTTCCTGAATGAAACCGCGAACTACGGGCATGTCTTCCTGCCGGGCTCGACCTTCCTCGAAAAGGACGGGACTTTCACCAATGCCGAGCGCCGCATCCAGCGCGTCCGCAGGGTGATGGCGCCTCTCAACGGCCATGCAGACTGGGAAATCGTCCAGTTGGTCGCCAATGCGATGGGTCTTGGGTGGAGCTATGCGCACCCGTCGGAGATCATGGACGAGATCGCGGCGCTCACCCCGACATTCGCGGGTGTGCATTACGACCGGCTCGACGCCGAAGGCTCGCTGCAATGGCCCGCGAACGATGCGGCGCCGGACGGTACGCCGACGATGCACATCGACGGTTTCGTGCGCGGCAAGGGCAAGTTCGTCGTCACCGACTATGTCCCGACCGACGAGAAGACCGGGCCGCGCTTCCCGCTGCTGCTTACCACGGGCCGCATCCTCAGCCATTACAACGTCGGCGCGCAGACGCGGCGCACCGCCAACACCGCGTGGCATCCCGAGGATCGGCTGGAGATCCACCCGACCGATGCCGAGAACCGCGGGATCAAGGACGGCGACTGGGTGAGCCTCCGCAGCCGCGCCGGCGAGACGACGCTGCGTGCGCTGATCACCGAACGCGTCGCGCCGGGCGTCGTCTACACGACCTTCCACCACCCCGACACGCAGGCGAACGTCATCACCACAGACTATTCGGACTGGGCGACCAATTGCCCCGAATATAAGGTGACCGCGGTGCAGGTCGGCTTGTCGAACGGCCCGTCGGACTGGCAGGAAGATTATGCCGACCATGCGCGGCGGAGCCGACGCATTGTTCCCGTCGAAGCGGCCGAATAGATGGCGATAGCGCATGATGAAGACGGCGTGATGTCGACAGGCGACCGGCTCATTTACATGGCGAACCAGATCGCGCGTAACCTGGCGTCCGAAGGGACCGAGCGGTCGATCGAGATGGTCGCCGACCATATCCGCAGCTTCTGGGACCCGGCGATGCGGCGGCGCATCGTCGAACTTGCGCATTCGCGTCCCGAAACATTTTCGGCGATCGCCAGCGCGGCTATCGAGCGGGTCGCGGCGGCTTGACCGATGAAACGACGAGAAGGCGTCGCTTCCAGCGAAACTCGCCCGAAGGATCTTCTCATCCGATCGAGCGCGAACTCGCCGAGGAAGTGCCGATCGCGCTTGAATTCAACGGGATCGGTTATGCCGTGCTGATGGGCACCCCGGCGGATATCGAGGACTTGGTTGGTGGCTTCCTGCTGGCGGAAAGGCTGCAGACCTCCGGCGATCCGGTTGTTCCCGTGGCGCTGCACCGAACGGCCGACGGCATTGTTGCGCGCGCAAACCTGCCATCTGAGCGTACGCACGCCCTGCTCGATCGTGTACGGCATCGCGCCTCCGACTCGTCCTGCGGGCTTTGTGGGATAGAGAATATCGAGCAGGCGATCCGCCCCCTACCGGCGGTCACCCGGCAGTGCCGTGCCGACGATGTGGCCGTCTTTCGTGCCGCCAGCGAACTGCACGCGCACCAGGCGCTCAACGCGCGAACCGGCGCCGTGCACGCCGCGGCTCTCGTCGATGCCGCCGGGGCTGTCCGGCTGGTGCGGGAGGATGTCGGAAGGCACAACGCCTTTGACAAACTGATCGGTGCGATGCGACGCGCCGATGTGACATGGGATGGCGGCTTCGCACTCCTCTCTTCGCGCTGTTCCTATGAACTCGTCGAAAAAGCCGTGCTCGCCGACTGTCCGATGCTCGCGACGATCTCCGCCCCGACCCACCTTGCCGTGAAGCGCGCCGTCGCGGCGGGCCTTGCGCTCAGAGTTCTGGTGCGGCCCGACGCCCTCCTGGCCCTTACGCCATGAGTCGGCGAATTGCGGGAGTCGTGCTCGCCGGCGGGCGTTCCCTTCGCTGTGGGCGCGACAAGGCGGAAGAACTCTTTGAAGGGCGCAAACTTGTCGACAGGGCGATCGACCTGCTTCGGCCCCATTGCGACACGCTTCTCATCGCCGGCCGGTCGCATCCCCTCTGCCGAAGCGTGGCCGATCGTCCGTGGCCAGGGATCGGGCCGCTCGGCGGCATTGCGGGCGCGTTGTATCTCGCCGGGCGAGAGGGCTAGCCCTATCCGTGGCGGACCACCTCGCTCGCTCGATCCATTCGCTTGAAAGACCCGGATAAAACTCGAAGGACCGCGCAGCGATTTCCTCGTCGGACTTCGCGAGCATTTTGGAGGAGGTCGACGCAACGACGATTACTGCCATGCCCGCAAACTTAACGCGATTTCCGGGAAGCGACCCGCGCGGACAACAACGAAGTTGCGGCCCGCGTCGCGACGGTGCGGGAAGGCGGCGCGGACTGCCGCAGCTAGCTGCTGTCGGTGCCTTCGCCGAGCGCATAGCTGATGGAAAGCTCGCCATCCCGGAGCCGGGTTTTGCGGAAAACAATCTCACCGATTTCGCCGGTGCGCTGGAGGTGGGCGCCCATGCATGGCCGATAGAATCCGCGCACCGGCGACACCAGGCGCAACGGGCCGTGCTTGCCATCGATCACAGCGGCATCGAGCGCACATAATCGCCGCGCTTCGTCGGGGGCAACGTCGTTCATCGTCTCGACCGGCTCGTCGCGCGCGACAATCGCGGCAAACCCGGACTTGAGGCTGGCGATGAACGCCGGCACTTCTTTCACGCCAAGATCGGTCTGGAAGGCGACGCGGGACTGGCCCGGAATGTGCGAGGCCGCGGTGACCGGCCAGCGCCGACCGAGTTCGGCTGCCGCCGCGCAGATCACCTCTCCCGCCGTATGCAGCCGCGCATTACGCAACCGGGCATCGCGGTCGATCGTCGCCATGACAGTCTCGCCGACGATTAGGCTGCCCGCGAGCAGCTGACCTTCATGGACAACCGTTCCTTCTGCGGTCCGGCTTACCTGCCGGACCGTCATTCGCCCGCCCGGTCCGACCATGGTGCCGGTATCCGATGGTTGCCCGCCGCCGCGCGGATAGAAGGGCGAAGTGTCCAACTCGATCGCGACGCCCTCTGCGGTCTCGATCACCGCGGTCAGACGCGCTTCGCACCGCCAGTGCGCGGCATCTTCGAGATACAGCAGCCTGCTCATTTGGTGTCCTCTTTCACGCCGGCGACCGCCATCCGCACCAGCGGGTGAAGCAGGCGCCGGGTGCGCTGATCGAACGTCACTTGGAGCGGCGTCCCGCTGACGCCGCCGTCGGGCGAGACGCCGAGGTGGGCGCGCTCGGCGTCGGTCATCGCGCTGGCCGGCATGACCAAGTTCTTCTTGATTGCGCCGACATGGGTCGCCGCCAGTTGGGCGTTGGCTTTCATCAAGCCGCGCGCAGCGACGATGGCATGGCGCATCCCGGGCTCGGTAGCGGCCAGACGCTTCCCGAGCATCTCGACGTCGAGCGTTTCGAGGCTAGGCTCAGTGACGCCCAGATGCATCGAAGCGATCTCGGCGATGGTCGGCAGCATGCACGACGTTTCGATATGCCGCCGATCTTCGGCCGACATGAACTTGGTGCGGTGCATGGCCGTGGTCCGGAAATCATCGAGCAGACCGACCGAAAGCTCGAAGCTGCACCAGCCGCCGGTATAGGTCGCATTAGGCCCTTCGAGCCGTTTGCCCGCTACCACATAGGCACCGAGAAATTTTCGCATCGCGAAAAAATCATCGGAGAATGCGTTGAAGGCCAAGTCCGACTGGATGAGGGTATAGGCTTTGACGTGCCCGGTCGCCTCGACGAACCGATCGACGGCTTCGACGAAATCAACCTCACCAGTCCGCACCGGCATCAGCAAAGCGTTGCTGACGCCGAGCAGGCGGTTCGCTTCGCGTACGGCCCGGCCAAAGCGCATTTCGCCCTCGGTTGCGGTGAAGGTCATCGGGAAATCGAGCCCCCAAGTGGTATCGTGATTGTCGCGGGGGGCGCGGTTCGCGACCGTGCCAAAGCGCACCAGGGCATTTTCGAGTCCGGGGACCAATTCCAGGCCTGCGTTGCTTTCATTGTCGCCGGTCGCAACGCGGACGTGCCGGACCGCCGAAGAAGCGATCGTGCCGAGCGCGCCCAGTATATACAATGCCGCCATCGGCGAGAACCGATCGGCGATCCGGAGCAGCGCTTCGAGGTCTGCCATGGCCAGGTGGCCCTGCAACACGTTGGCGAAGTCAGCGACGGCGAGTGCGCCATCGCTGACGGCATTGTTGAGCGCAGGGAGTTCGGTCCGCAGGAAGTGTTCGTCGATCGTCCCGATCCGCGGCGGCAGGATGAGCGGCGAAGCGTCTAGCAAGCGCGGCTCGGCGACCGCAGGGGCCAGCGGGCGAGCGGGACGGGCGAGCGCGGCGGCGCCGGCGGGACGATGCGGCGGCGAGTCGAACTGGCCCGGGTTCCGATGCGGGACCCCGCGACCGCGGCGGTCGCGCCGGTCACCCGGACGGCTGACTGGCGTCAGGCCGACCTGAACGGTGCCGGGCTCCTTGGCCCTGCGCGCTGCCACCTTTTTACGCTGCTTTCCCATGGCTCTTCCTCCGTTGCATGCGCCGACTGGAGGCATGCCTCCGGGTCGATTACGTTAGATTACGAATTTTACTTCCCCCGCTCAAAATTCAGACTCTTTAAGGCAATCGGCACGTTCTCGATCCGGGCCAACAGGGCGCTTACGCGCCATTTCTTGCCCTCTTAACCCAAATCGAAGCCGAATCGCATACTCGACGAATACGTTTTATCATAAGTGTCATACAACGTAATTCAAGAGCAAATATTCAGCCTGAATTAATGGGCCGTACGGCTATCAAATCCCGGGGGTTTCGCTGAACGCAATGCTGATGTATGCTGTCGTAATGACAAACGAGTCGGATCGAGGTCGCAATAAGGAACCGGTCACCATCCGGCTAGACGGCGGCACGCGTGCGGACCTGCAAGCCCTGGCTTCCGAACGTAAGAGAACGGTGTCATCGCTCATCGACGAAGCGGTTCGCACATTCCTGGATCAACAGCTGGGGCGCGCGGTCGGAGACGGCAAACTGCGCGTGCGCTATGCCTTGCTGCCCGACACCGCCGTGCTCCACAGTTTCGCACAGTTCGAAAGCAAGCGTTTCGGCAAAGTCGTGGCCGATGCCGGCTTGCCGGAATTCGAGTTCGTGCCAAGGCCGGCGGAATGGCGTAGCCTTTCGGCTGACGTGTTTTCAGGAAAGTCCGATATCGTCGAGGCCGTCAACCGGCTACCTATCCATTGGCATCTCACGCGCGGTTTATCCTCGCCGCCGCTCGACTGGATCGGCCCTTATCTGACGATCTTCGTTGGGCATTGCATTTTCCTGCGCCGCGATCACCTCACCGAATTTTTGAGCGACGAAGAGATTGCCGATTTCATCGAATTCCGCAGCCAGGCCCGCTCGGGCAAGGACTGGTCGCTGCGGTCGCTGACGGCATGGGCGGCCCGTTCCGAGGATTCCGCAGGGCGCGCTGCCAAGTTGAGCGAAGCGTGGCAGAATGCGATCGTCGGATGTCAGCTCGGCACCGATTTCCACATCGCGGTGCGCCGGGTCTCCGCCGCCCTCGCCGCACTTGCCTGGACCGAAAAGGAGCTGGCGGTGGCTGCGCCGCGCGAACCCAATCCCGTCGGCATTGAAAGCCTGGAACGCGGAATCGAGGAGTTCAGAAGCGGTAGTTTGTCGGCATTTACGGGCAGCCTGCTCCAGTCGGCCGAGCTTTTGTCGGACGGTAACGACGAAGCATTTTTGATCGCAGGCCCCGCGGACGTTCGCGTTCCGTCGCTTAATACTCTGGCGGGCCGTAAAGGGATGTTCGATGTCGAGGGACCCGCGTCCGCAATTGGCGTCGGCGTGCTCAAGCTGTGGCGCGAGGCGGTATCCTGGTTTCGTGACGAAGTCGTGATGGGCGAGCCCGAGGTTTTGAAACAGCTCGTCGAGGAGAATTTTCCGCGGGCGGGCGGACGCAGCCCCGATCAGATCGAACTGCTGCGCAGCTTGATGCAGAGCTGGGTTCGCTGGTTCGTGGATCCGAAGGAAGCGGAGGCTTTCATGGAGAAAGAGACCGTGGATCTCGTGCGCCACTATCACGAACTTTGCGAATGCCTCCATCCGGCTGCCCGGATGCCCGCGCCTGACGGAGAGCTTACGCTGTGGAAGTTCCCGTTCTTGCCAGGCGGGACGGGACCGCGGCTGATCCGGACAGCATGAAAGGCCATTCGATGACGAGCTTGGCATTAAAGACGTCAGGAATTTTTGGTCTGCTGCGACCCGATCGTGCGCTTGAGCGCCTGGTTGCTGGTACGTCTAAGAGATTGAGATTGATGGCGCGGACAAATGCGACCGTTGCAAACGGGTATGTGCTGGCCAGCCTCGGCAACCGCCACTGGACGCTGGCGACGGTGCTCAGGGTTATCGGCACCGCGGCGCGGCAGCAAACCCTGCTCGACTGGTATCTGCTCGATGCCTCGGAAGCCGCGAGCCTCGTCACATTGCATGGCTATGATGCCGAGGGCGCGGCGAGAGCGGTCATTGCGCAGACCTTGCGGATGCGCGATCTTTTGCTGCGTGCCGGAATCGCGCGCGACCGCATCCACTTGGTATCGCACCTCGATAACCACCCGCGATTTGCGGAGTCGCTCGAACGCGTTCGCTCCGCCTATGCCGCCAATCGGCGATTTGCCGGCGCGGTGCGCAATCAGGTCTTCTCCAATCTACAGCCCAAGCTTCGCCGCGTCGGGATCTGCAATAATCGCGATCCGCGTCTCGAAAGCCTGGTCGAATATCTATTGCGCGAGCTGGCGCTGAAAACCGCGCTTGCGCGGTCCGGGGCCGAGAGCGAATTCGCGCTCAAGCCTGAAATGCCGGTATGGGCCGAACTCGCCCAAGGCGCGTTTGCGGGTCTTGAGACCTTTGCCGACATTGCCCTGCACCACGAGACGGTTGTGCCCGCAGACAACGCTGCGCCGCTTACGGTCGAGAACATCTCTTATGTCCGCTCCGGCAGCGCCAAGACCGGAGATCCGTCGGGTCCCAATGGCATTCATGACGTGTCGTTCGAGGCGCACGGCGTGGTCGCAATCGTCGGCCCGAGCGGCGCCGGCAAGACTACGCTGCTTCGCGCACTTGCGGGGCACCTTACGGCAAAGGGGGCGATCCGTCTGGCGGGCAAGGATGTTTCTATCCTGCCTACCGAGCGCCGCGGTATTGTCACGGTTTTCCAGGACTTCGGGCTGTTCCCGCATCTAAGCGGTCTCGAAAATATCGTGGAAGGGGCACATCGCCTCAACCGAACCGTCGAGGAATGTCGTTGGCTCGCCGCGCGATATCTGCGTGACCTCGATATCGAGCATTGCGCAGCGCGTTTGCCACGCGCGATGAGCGGCGGCGAACAGCAGCGCACCGCCATCGCGCGGGCGCTAATGGCGGAGCCCGACTTGCTTTTGCTCGACGAGCCGACCGCGGCGTTGGACCAGCTTCAGCGCGATGGCTTGAAGCTGGTGGTGCAGCGCCTTCGCATCGATCGTCCTGAACTTCCAATCGTGCTGGTCAGCCATGATCTCGATTTCGCGCTGTCGGTCGCCGACCATGTCGGCGTGATGGATGCCGGCCGGCTGCTTGCCTTTGACAGGGCCGAAGCGCTGTTGGCGCGCCCCGGGTCTAGTCGCGTCGCGCAAATTTTGGGTGGGCATAATGTACTCCGCGGCGAATTGGGCGCGGACGGGAGCTTCGCAGTCGCGTCGCTGCCGGTATTGAAGCCTGGCGCCGCCGATGCGGGCGGGCCTGTCGGATTGATACCGTACGATGCCGTGATGCTGCATCCCGCTGTCGGCGAGCCAGGGGCGCGCGCTGTGTTGACGGCGCTGACCGCTGTCGGAGCGGTTGCACGCTTCTCGTTGCGCCTCGACGATCAGACCGAACTCGTCGGCGTAGCGCCAAAGCGATCGCTCCCCACAGGTCTGGCTGTGGGGTCGGAAATACCGTTCTGGATCGCGCAGGATTCTGCCTCGGTCGTGCGCGAATAGACTGGAAGGACTAGGCATGGACACCAATCTCTCCCGCCGGCGCTTGCTGCAAGCCATGGCCGCGCTTCCCTCGGTCGCGCTGATCGGCCCAGGCTGCACCCGCTCGACGTCCGGCTTCGATCTTCGCTTCTTCGCGACCGCCACGCTCGACGTCGGCGCCAAGGGATGGGCGCAGCTCCTCAAGGACGAGGGAGCTCGCATGGTCTTTAAGGACAATGGCAATGATGCAGGTCCGGTGATCGCACAGATGACCGCTGGCACCGCCGCGAATGACTATGATCTTGGCGGCCTGCTCGGCGGGGCCGAAACGGTTCTCGCTGAAAAGGGCACGATCCTGCCATGGGACCTCAGTCAGATCCCGAATTGGGGGACTGCCTGGCCCTGGGCCAAAGCGATCAAGCACGCCCGCTACAAGGGACAGCAGTACGGCCTCCCTCTGATCGTGAATGCCGACTCGATGATCTACCTGCCAGATCGGATTAAACAGGTGTCTGGCTATGAAAATGGCGTCGTCGATTCCTACGCCGCCGTGTTCGATTCCCGTCTTAAGGGTAAGACGGCGATGGAGGACACCTGGACCAATAGCGCCATCTTCACGGCGATTTATTTGAAGCAGAGCGGACAGCTCTCGATCGGCGACCCCGGCAATCTGACCGAGACCGAGCTAAAAGGCGTGATGGGGTTTCTGATCGACAAGAAGAAAAGCGGTCAGTTCCGTACCTTATGGAATGGGTGGGAGCAGGGCGTCGAAGTGCTGCGGAGCGGCGAGGTATGGGTGATGACCGGCTGGGAGCCGATCGTGAAGGCGTTGATCGATCAAGGCGTCAACGCCAAATATGCCATCCCCAAGGAAGGCTATGAAGGCTGGTCGATCGATCTCCTGCTGCATCGCGGCGCCGAAAAGCGCGGCCTGGTCGCCAACTGCCATAAGGTTGCAAACTGGCTGCAAGGCGGCCGCTACGGTGCGGAAATGGCGGCGTCGCGCGGCTATGCTGTGCCTAACGGGTCAACGCTCGAATTCGCCCGCAGCGAGAATTTGCCCGACACTGCCAAGATTTCCGAGACGCTTACCCATGTGCAGCAGAAGCTGTCGGGTCCGATCTTCTGGCAGAATGTCCGCCCCGACAATTATCGCCTCTATGAGGAATGGTGGAGCAGGTTCCGGGGCGCCTGAGGCTTTCTGATGGGACAAAATGGCTCATCGGTCGGGCGGATGGCGTCGCGCCCCGCCACCGTGGCGAGTGGGCTTGTCCTGCTGGGGTTCGGTACCGTGCCGCTGGTAGCGGCTGTGATCGGCAGTTTCAGGCCCTTGAACGGTGATGCGAACCAGGTTTCGCTTGCAGGCTATGCGGTGCTCCTGGCTGGCCCGCGGATTGTCGAAATCGCCCAAGTTATCGAGCGAACCGCCGCAGCGACGGTGATCGCACTCCTTCTCGGCGTTCCCGCAGCCTATTTCCTTAAACAGCTGCGAAGTTCGCGTCTACAATTGCTAGCGCTCGCATTGTTACTTACGCCGTGGCTCGTCAGCGACATGTTGCGTGCCTTTGGATGGCAGCTCGCGCTATCGCCGAATGGGATCGTCAGCACCCTATGGTCGGTGGTGTTTGGCGCACCGCTCGAAGGCCTTCGCTACAATCACGGCGCCGCGCTGCTCGGCTTGGTCGCATCGACATTGCCGATCTCAGTGCTCGCCACCTTTGCCGCGCTGCCGCGCTCCGGCAGCAGCGAATGGCTTGCCGCACGCGAGCTTGGTGGTCCGGATCATGTGTTCCGCGTCATGGCGCTTGGGCAAGCGCGTCTGGGTATCGCTTTCGGCGCGTGCATGACATTCTTACTCTGCCTCTTCGCGTCTGCAGAGCCGCAGATGCTCGATGGTCCGACGCGGACGAGCACTTTCACCATCGCCGCATCGTTGTCGAACGTGGGGGTCTCGGCGCTGATGGCATTCGGGGTGGTAATGCTGCTGGTGACGGCATCGATGTTCGCCGCGCTGGTTTTTGCATGGCTGGCATATCATCGACCGCGGGCTCAGCCATTGCCCTTGGACATCGTGCTCCCGCCTAACGGCCAATGCCAGGGCTTGCGACGGCCCAGGCGCGGCCTGGCAGATAGGGCAGTGATTCTGGTGCCGCCGCTTTGCTGCTGTATCGCCGTACTCCTATGCCTCTGTCCACTTGCGGCGCTTGGCCTTGAAGCGTTGCGGCAGCCGTCTGCGGCCGGCGACAGTTGGGGTTTCGAGGCGTTCCGACTCTTTGCATCGTCGCCAGACCTGATCGCGGCGCTAAGTCGGTCGGCAGTGCTGGCTGTTGCGGTTGCGATGCTCGCGGCGGCTGGCGGGTTCGCGATGAGCATGACAATATGGAATCCGGCGCGCGCGCGCATCGTCTTGCTGTCCATGGTGATCCTCGCCTTGCTCCCGGGCGAAGTCTATGCTCTCGGCCTACTCCAAGTAGCAAAGGCGGCGGGATGGGCACAAGGAGCTCCGTTTCTGGTCGCCATCGCCCATTTGATTTGGATCATTCCCTTCACCACCGGCAGTCTCATGATCGCCAACACCGCCATTGGCCGCAGCGTGATCGAAGCAGCGTTGGAACTAGGATCGCCGCCGACTTTGGTCGCGACGAAGTTCGTCGGCCGGATCAATTGGGGAGCGGTTGTGGCGGCAATACTTCTCTCCTTCACGCTTTCGCTCAATGAAAACACGCGCGCATCCTATCTTGGCGGGTCAGAGCCGAGCCTCGCCAATGATGTTTTCGGCAGGCTGCAAGCAGGTCTACTCCCCGAAAATCGCGGGATCTTCGCCATCGAGCTGATGTTGGTCGCAGCAGCGCTGGTCAGCGCGGCGGTCATATTGGAAGTCCTGTTTAGGGCCTCTCGCGAACGCACCGGCGGCTGAGCCGCATGATGCCGTTTCGGTAAACTGAGAAGCGATTGGCGAGGCGACCAGGAGATGTCCCAGCACGCACTCAAAAACGGATGCGCTCGCAGCGTAGACGAGGCAAGAACAGGTTTGGAAGAGGTCCATGTCCCGAGCCAGCCACAGATATGTCTCACTGGGTATCGATCATCGTTCGTGTTTTCTCCGGAACATTCACGTAGATGGTCTGTAAGCCAAAGCTGAAAATCGCCTATTGAGAAGGCGGGCGAGGCGTTGTTTTTATATATTATGCCGTTCGACGCTTACGTGGCCTATTGCTGCGTCACATTGGAATCTGGTGGCTTGCCACTGTTAATGGTCTGCAGAATATTGCCCTGAAAGTCGGCTAGCTGAATTGCACTCAGCCAATTCTCGGCCGTTATAACTCGCTCCGATCTGCGTGCGTTGAGGCGTTGTTTCGTAACCTTGGCGATTGTCCGCTTTCGGGTATGGCGCCGCAGCGGCCCGGTCGGCCGATATGAGGCGCATAGCCGTCCATTAGGGCCTTTGCGCCGTCTCGCGCCGCCGTTATCGCCGCGAAAGTGCGCGACTGCGAACCTGGCCAATTCGATAGCGACGAACTTCTCGCGTCGTTCGATGACGATCCCCGCCGCGCCTTGGCGCGTATGTTGCGGCGCGAAGTCTCCAACCCGAATTTGCAGGCGACCGAGAACATCAACGAAGCGGTGATGCAAGGTGATGAACCTCGACCGCATGGCGTGGAACGGCTGCCAGCATATGTTCGCGACCTGCTCGCGCCAGCGGCGTCAGGCGATGCTTGACGCGTTCGGCGAGTGCCTCGACCGCGCGCGCGCCAGCTATTCATAGTTCGGTCTGACCTGATCCGCCAATTAGTCAAGTGTAACAGTCAGTGCGTCGTTGACGCAGCTACGGGGGCGGTTAATCTATCCGAAGCTGGTGAGTAATAACGTGCGGGACCGCGCTAGATTGCGAGTGGCGTATGCGATTGGGGATCGTACCGCAATTTAAGAGCATCCGGCTCGAGCATTACCTGTGGATCGTGCTCATTGCGGCCCTATTCGTGTTACCAGTGTGCGGTCGGGCAAACGAGCCGCGTAACGGCGATGAAAAAACCTGCCTTGCGCGCGCCGGCAACAGCCAGGCTGCAATTCGTCTCTGTGCACCTGCAGGGCCTCGCTTCGCACTCGTTGTCGGGCTGGAGGACTATGCGGCTTACCATCCCTATAAAGGTCAAACGTGGTCACGCCTCGAGATTGCCGGGCGCGACGCAGACGCCATGGCGCAGCGGCTCGTTGCGAGCGGATTCGCGCTGGTGGGCGAGAAAGTTCAGCGCAATCTCACGCGGGCCACCTTCTCTGACGCGCTCAAAAGCCTGGCTCGTCTCGGTGATGGCCGGAACGCCACGCTTCTCGTCTATGTTTCCGGGCACGGTTTCACTCATCGCAGCCAGACATTGGTCGCTCCGGTCGAGGCTCCCCGCCCAATTCCCGGCGTGCCGACCGTAAGCGATCGCTATATTTCCGTCACCGACATCGAGCGGCTATTGGGGCCCAGCGCCCCGCGGCTGCAAATTATCCTGTTCGATGCGTGTCGCGATGCCCTGCCGTCGATTGATCCGGTGCGTGGTGAGCAAGACGTGCTCGGACCACAAACCGTGCTCGGTCTCGCCGCTGCTCCTGGCACGACGGTCGACGTACGCGAGGGCGCTGCGATCAGCACTTATACCCGCGCCTTGCTCGACGGTCTCTCGAATCCAAGCGTTGATCTCACGCTTTCACGCTTGTTCTTCGATGTCAGCAGCGCTGTAATCGACCTCACCGCCGGGGAGCAAAAGCCCGTCTTTCGGTATGGCAGCCCACAGCTGCACAGCATGCTGAGCGCGGGCGCGGTATTCGCAGGAACTCCAGACCCGTTTGCATCCGAGGCAGATGTGGCCTTCGACCTTGTCGTCCAGCGGCAGATCCTGCACACTTTCGACTATGCCTTGGCTTGCGACTGGGCGGAGAAGCCCGAACGAAAAAATCCCATCCCTATAGAAGCGCGCCAATTTTATGGCCTCGTTCTCTTCGCGGTAAGGGACGACGCGGAACGAAGCGTACGCTGCAATCAAATATCGGACGAAGTCGACAAGGACGCTAAGCTCCCAGCGCCTCTTACCGAGCGCCTGGACGACTACATGGCCCGCAACGTCAATGGTCTTCTCATGCAGACCGCCCAGTCCGGAAATGGTCATGCCAATTGGATCGTATTCCTCTTCTCCCTGGGGAATACTCGAGAACTCCTGTTCACACGCGATATGTTAAACAGCTACCTGCCATCGGAACGGCGCACCGCACTCGAATTTCTCTATCGCGCGGCCGACGGCGGCGAACCCATGGCCCAGCTTCTGCTTGGCCAGCAATCGATGCCGGCGGAGAGTGAGAGTAGCTATTTCGCGGTGCTTCCCGGCCCCATCAGCGAGACCTACGAGAATGGTCGCGCCTATCTCGAGCGCGCTCTGGACGCCGGTATCGGCGATGCCGGCCTGATCCTGGCCTATAATGCGCGACGGAATCTTCAGGATCTCGACACCCATCCGGAACTGTACCGGAGTTATGTCGAAAAGGCGCTCACCAAGCGAATGCTCATATTTCCTCCCCCCTATGTTTTGACCGCCCGTTTCCTTCTGGCTGACGACTATCTTAATGGCAACACAGGCCCTAAGAACGCAGCTAAGGGTTTGGCGATGATGCTTGAAGTCGCTGATACACCCTCGCCCGGAGAAGGCGCCGACATGTCGGGGGCAGGTCTTGCCGCCTGGCGACTGGCCTTTCTTTGGATGACGCAGACGGCACCGCTTCCCGAGGGCATGACTCGCGACCAAGCCGTCTACACCTACACGCAGCGCGCCATGAAACTCGGCGTCAAGGAAGCCCTTGAGTTCGGTAGCGAAGCTTATGCCGAAGGTCGTTACGGCTTTCCCAAGGATGCGATACACGCAGCCGATGCGAAGCGGGAGGCAGCGACAACAGAGACGATCTCCCGATATTCGATAACACCTCAGCGCCCAAAGCCGGGCAAGCGGCAATGACCGACACGTCGCGCGACGCACCGCACGTTCGGCACGGCGGCCTTTGGCAGCGAATGGTGGTGACGATCCTCATGGGCCTCATTGTTGCAACCATACTCATCTGGAGTCCGATATTTCTTGGTGTCTCGCTGGCGCCAGAGCGGCTCAGCATGCTGCTCCAAGATCAGGCTCAGCGCAGGTCGCTACCTATCGTCGACCATGATGATTTGCCGAAGATAAGCGTGATCGACATGCTGCCTCTCGGCGGACCCGACCGAGGCCTCGTTTCGCGCAGCGAGGTCGCAGACACATTGAAGGCGCTTGATGCCGCCGGCGCACGCGTCATTCTAATCGACGTCGATCTATCGCGCCCCGGGAACGGCGACGCTCAGCTGATCAACGCGCTTAGAGGCCTGCGCCAATCACAGGTGATCCTCCCCGTTAAGCTAGCCCCGCGATCCAGCAAGCACTGTGCAGCGCGCACAAATCTCGACGAACGCGCAGAACAAGGACTCGACCAGGTATCCTGGCCGCTTGCGGGTGCCGCAGCGCTCATTCCCCGGGTGTGGTATGGCCATGTTGAAACCGATGCCGATCTCGACGGCGTGTTCCGATCAGTTTGTCCCTTTGTCACAGCTTATGCCCGTGAACCGGGCAGCGCCGCTGAACCGCGCGCGGTCGCGATTCCGTCGGCCGCGCTCCTCGCCGCGGTTCTTGCCGAGCCATCACCGATTGGCAGCGACCGTCGACGCTGGAACGCGTTGCTGAAGGACACGATGCCAACGCATGGCGTCATTGGGCTTTCCGTGGGCGCGGAAGGCGGCAATACGCTGTCCAATGCTGACACGCTGCCACGCCAGATCCATTTCCTCGGTCAAGACGCAACCGCCGATGACGGGGCCTACCCCATCCCGCGGACTACACTGCTTCCCCGCGAAATGGTCACTGAAGAGGCTGACCGCAACATTGTCGCGGGCTCGCTTGTCCTTATAGGCTCGAGTAGCACGCTGACCGGTGATCGAAGCCCCACGCCCCTTGGCACGATGTCGGGGCTTTTCGTCGTTGCAAACCTTATCGCGAACTTCGCTGGCGACCGGTTTTTGACCTACCCCGAAAACCATCTCGCGCACTTCTTGTTCGAATGCCTGCTGGTTGCCCTCGGCGCTGTCCTTTTCGTAGGGCTTTACGACGGGCTTGCTCAAAGGCTCGCGCGATCGAAATGGGGTCTCGCTGCGCGTCTCAGCAAGCTGGGCCGCCTCCTCTCATCCCTGCTCAAAGCCTTTTGGCTGATTGCCCTCTCCTTGCTCATTGGTGCCGCCTTGATCGAGTTGCAAGCCTGGCTCGCGGCGCACAGTATCGCGGCTGGCGTCTCCGTCGATCCGGCCATCGGCGTCCTTGCCATTCTCGCCGAAAGAATCATCCACGTCGCCGGCGCGTTGGAGGAAAAACTGAGAGACTTTGTCGCGACCAACGCCACGCGGTTCTCGCGAAACGGCCCCAATTTGCCGAAGAGTGACGGACCCCGCGAACAGCCCGAGCCCGGCGACTATCTCAGCGCGGAGAGAGCATCCTCATGAAAGGTCCCGCTTTTCTTTACTTTATCGTCGCCGCGACGCTGGCCATCAGCGCCGCCACGGCTCGCGAGCCCGCCTCATTCGAACTTGGCGGCTATATCGTTGGCGTGTATGCTCGACCGGGCGACGTTTCGATCGTGCGTGGCAAAGCAACAATTCCGGTCCTCAAACCGACGCCGATTGCGATTGGTGACCGCATTGTGATCGCTAACACCGCCCGCGTCACACTCCAAACAAACCAGTCACGTCAGCGCCGCGAAATCAGCGCGCGTGATAGCCCTTTCCTCGTGACTGGTCCGCCCCCTCCAACAAGCCGGTTTGCTACTTTCATCGACGCTCTGCTGGGTCGCAAGCCGGAACGGCGACAGATCCTCAACGAACCGCCGGTCAAGCAAAACCACGCTGATTCGAAAGGCGTCACGAATTGTCCCACCAGTGCTAGCGGTGTGCTGCCGCTGGAGCGAGCCCGCGCGATCAATCAGATTGATCAGGACGTTTGGGGAACCCAACCGTTCTTCCTCGCCTGGTCCTATGGACAAGCGCCCTTTTCGGTGAAGCTTCGCGACGGGTCGCCCGATGGGCGCTTGCTCATCGATCGCATCTGCGAGAACGGTATTGCGGTGCCGGTTCCAGAGTTTTTCAGTGGCACCGCCACGGTTGAGGTCAGCGATGCCACGGGAAAGATCATATCTTGGCGTCTGCGGCGGGTTGTCGAGCCCCAATTACCGACATTGCTTCCCCCAGGTTTCGATCCGGTAACAGCCGAACTCGCACGAGGCCTTGATGCGCTCGACCAACCTGGCGAACACACCCGTGTCATGAGCCTTACGCACTTCCATAACATCGAGCGATTGAACGTCATTGCTTGGCGCCTGCTCTTCGCTGCGCGCGATGGCAATGAACTCTAGGACAAAGTCGATCGAATCGAAATAAGCATCTTGGACTTCAGACGTCGGCAAAGTGACGTTTTGTCCGACCCTCGACGCCGCCGGCAGAGCAAGCATCGCTAAGGGGGTTCTAACGCTTCCACAGCTGCATGCGGTGCCTCTACTTAGCATGGTGCATGTCGCGGGTGACCAGCCTGAGCCCGACCGAGTGGATCGCGATTCGAGCCGCCACTTCCGTTACTGTGCCCGTGGCGCAGAGGCAAACCTGAACCTGACAAGTCGCCGCGAACGCCGACAGGCCGGCTTCGACGACCACCTTGCGATAGGCACGCCGAAGGCGGAAATCGCCTGTCGGCGCCATCGCTAGATGTGGTCTTCAACCCACGGACATTCCCGCCAAGAATGCCCCTCGGTAAGGTAGTCGATCCCGCAATCCGAGCAGTGGTGCGGGCGCGGCCTCGATCTGCAAGTCGTCGCCGAGGGCGTGGAAACCGAGGAGCAGCTTGCGGCGCTTCGCAAACAGGGCTGCAGCTAGGCGCAGGGCTATTATATCAGCCGCCCTATCCCGATCGCCCATTTTATAGGCTCGGTAATCAGCGACGCTTTCACCGACAAGGTGAAGAATAAAGCCGCTTGATCTTGCCGATATTGCTCGGTTGGCGCGGCTCAGCGGGCCGATGTCGTGGCGTGGCATGAGGAAATCGGTGAGCGGACGCATTCCTCGAGCCAATGCCAGGAAGTGAACCGCTGACATGTCGAATGCAGCTACACGGCGGAATTTGGGCGCGCCGTTGAATAGCCGGTGGTTCGAGTGATCCTCGCAATAGCCGAAATAACTATCTCATCCCCTTAGTCCGCCCCGCTGCGACCTCATCCGAGATCATCCTATAGCTTTATAAAGAAAGGAGAATCCTCGGATCTTCGTCCCGCAGAAAAGTTCGAACTTCATCTACAAACCGGAGGCATTTCATCGTTGCGACTTCAGAACCGACTGATGAACGTCCGCGGCCGCTGTCGCTGCCAAAACACGGGACGGCCAGCGACCAGCGGTATCGGGTCCGCCGGCGTGACATTATGGCTTGCGCTGGACGGCCGCGCTGTGACGGGTTCCGGGATTTCCGCGGAGACAGCGCGTCCATCGAGATGGTCTGCCCAATCCTGCAGCATGCGCCGCCGCGGTGTCAGATAGAGCGCGCTATTATAAGCGCCGCGGACTTCATCTTCATCCTCATGCGCCAGCGCCATCTCGACCCAATCGGGCTTGTAGAGCTCCGCCTCATTTGCCCAGGTCGATCCGAGCCCCCGAAACCCGTGGACCGTCTGCTTACCCAGATAGCCCATCCGGTAGCAGGCATAGATCATCGTGTTTTCCGAAATCGGCCGACCCGGCTTTTCCCCTGGAAACACGAACTCGTCATTGCTCGCCCGCCGGCGCCGCAGCAGCAACTCTGCGGCCTGGCGCGAGAGCGGGACGAGATGCTCGCGCGCCATTTTCATGCGCTCAGGAGACAGACGCCAGAGAGGCTCGGGCCCTTCCAGATTCTCGAACTCGGGCCAGACTGCGAAGCGCGTTTCACTTGTGCGCACCCACGTCAGGAGCGTGAAGACCAAGGCATCGCGCGTGGTCTCGCGGCGGCGGGGCGACTCTTCCCCGTCATAGTCCTGGATAGACTGAACGAGCGTGGGTAGCTGCGCCAGCGGAACCCGTGCTCTGTGTTTCACCGGTGGTTTGGGCTTCAGGGCATCGTCGAGGCTTGTCGTCGGATTCTCGGTCGCCCAGCCGCTCGCGATCGCGAAGCGGAAGACCTGCCCGATATTCTGTTTGAGGCGGCGGCTGATATCGAGAGCACCGCGCGCTTCGACGGCGCGGACGACCTCGAGCACTTCGGGCGCGGTGATATCCGTGATCGGACGTTTACCGAGCGGGGGAAAGACGTCGCGTTCCATCCGCCTCAGCACGCGGTCGGCATGCGCCGGATCGAGCCCCTCCTCCCGATTCGCATGCCAAGCGCGCGCGATGGGCTCGAACAGCAATGGCGACGCCGCCACTTTCTTGGCGCGCTTCTTCAATTCCGCGGGATCCTTGCCCGCGTCCAGCAACGCTTTGGCTTCGGTGCGCTTTTGCCGCGCCATCGCAAGCGTCACGAGCGGATATTTGCCAAAGCTGAGTAGCTTTTCCTTGCCGCCGAACCGGTATTTCAGCCGCCAGAGCTTCGAGCCGCTGGGCTGCACAAGCAGGTGCAAACCGCCGCCGTCGGCCAATTTATAGGGCCGCTGCCGCTTGGTCGCATATTTCACTTCGAGCTCTTTGAGAGCCATGGGGGTATCGCCTATTTTGCTGACAAGCGAAATTTACCCCCTTTGCACCCCCAAAATCAAATCGCTGCACCGGCATCCAACGAGACGCAACAGCACGCACGGACACCGAGCAAACCGCTGATTTCCGAAGAAAAATATACGCAACGGGACGCAACGGGACGAATTGGGATGATGGGCCTTGGTAGCGGAGGAGGGACTCGAACCCCCGACACGCGGATTATGATTCCGCTGCTCTAACCAGCTGAGCTACTCCGCCCCATGCCGCACCGGCGCGCGATGCGGGGCAAGGCGGCGCTCTTACGGTGGGTGGTCGCAGTGGTCAACAGGCGAAAGCCACGTTTTGCGCCGATGCCGCATCGCCGGTCAGCCGCGGAACGACCAGCGCCCGGCGGGCTCCCACGGGCCGCCGCGATAATGATGGAGCGCCAGCCCGGCAAAGGCGAAATCGCGGGGCGCGAAATCCCCTGCCAGCGTGGCCTGCAGGTCGCGCGCCTCGGCCACGGCCACCTTGTTCTGGATGGTCACGTGCAGGCGCGGCACGGGCTGGTCCTGCGCGGTCAGCAGCCCGTGGAAGCGATCCGCGATGGCGTGGCGCAGATCGAGCATGGCGGCGCTCTCGATCCCCAGCGCGGTGCCGCGGCCCAGGTCCATGATCCGCACGATGCGCGCCTTGGGCGGTTGCGTGCGCACCAGTTCGGCCAGCAACGCCCGCGCCTCGGCCTCGACATGCCACGGCAGGGCATGGAACAGCGTGACGTGGGCGGCAAGCTGGTTGCGCTCGGGCGGGAAGTGCTCGCGGCGCAGCCGGTCCGCCCAGGCCTGTATCGGCCCGGGCAGTTCGGCCGTCACGATCAACGGCGCGGACATTGCGGTTGCCGAGGGTGTAGAAACGTCCGGTGCGGACGACGGCAAAGGCAGGCTGCGCTCGCCCGCACCCTCGCCCTCGCCCGCACCGGGACCGCTCACGCCGCCTGCTGGGCTGCGGCTGTGCCCTTGACGGCGGCCAGCAGCTTTTCGGGCGCGGTTTCGCCATAAGGATCGCTGTCGGCACCGGTATCGTTGATGCCCGGCTCCTCGAACCATTCGACCACGCGGTTGTCATCGACCAGCATGGCATAACGCCAGCTGCGCAAGCCGAAGCCGAGGTGGCTCTTGTCGATCAGCATGCCCATGCGGCGGGTGAAATCGCCCGAGCCATCGGGCAGCAGCTTCACGTTCTTGAGACCCAGGTTCTTGCCCCACTGGAACATCACGAACGCGTCGTTGACCGAGATGCAGTAGACTTCGTCCACCCCGGCGGCCTTGAATTCGCCGTACAGCCGCTCGTAGTTGGGGCATTGCTCGTTCGAGCAGGTCGGGGTGAAGGCGCCGGGCAGCGAGAAGATCACGATCTTCTTGCCCGCAAACTCGTCGCGCACCTTGAAGTCCTGCCAGCGGAACGGGTTGGGCCCTTCGACGCTTTCATCGCGCACGCGGGTCTTGAGGGTGACGTCGGGGATCTGGCGGTCGATCACGGGAATTCTCCTGGTTTGCATGCGATGGCCGGGGTTGGTCCGGGCCGGGTCGGGTGGCGTTGAACGGGATATGGTGGCGCCACCGTGATTATCAAAATGAATTGATGCCGTCATAATGATCGCTTTTGTCGATATAACTCGATGGCCGCCCGGCCCTGCCGCCTTCAATCGCCGCGCCGCATCATCGTTCCCGCATGATCGTCGGGGGGCACGCGCCGCAGCCTGGGCACCGCAATAGTGCGTAGGGCAGCCACAAGCCGCTGGAAGCCATAAGGTGACATGGTTACCGGATGACCCCCGTGTGTCTCGGCAAGCCGGCGATGACCGGACGGCGCTCCCAAAGCCGGCTGCGATTGTGCCTGCATGCCAAGCTGATCACGGTGTTCCGGACCTGGGACGCGATCCTGGCCGATCTTTCCGCCGGTGGCGCGATGATCGCCCTGCCCAACGAAGCCAAATGCGGCCAAGACGCGATCCTGACCTGGCATGGCAACGAGGCGTTCGGTCGCATCGTGTGGGTCGACGGGCGGCTGTGCGGCGTATCGTTCTTCGATCCGCTGCCCCGGTCGGTGATACTCGACAGCCGCAGGCTCGACGAAGCCAATCACGCGCGGAACGACATGGAACAACGGCGCCAGTTCGCGCGGACCTGGGTCACCGGCGGTTCGCGCACCGGAATGACCGAATAACCGAAGGCTGGTGGGGTCGTAGTACGGCGGATTCCCCGGCTGCAGGCCTGAACGGCCGGCGGGATTGGCCGAGGTGCATTGATCGCAATCATCCGTCCTGAAGCCATTTCAGCGATATTTCATGCGAGAAATTTTCTTCTCGTAATCTACATCTTTCCGGAATCATTAATACAAAATCTTTATTATACTTTATTTCGATAATTATTATGTTATTAGAATTTATATTTCAGATATTTTGATTATTACAGACCGTAAGCTTTCTGTAAGCTTCGTGTAATTTACTTTTGATTATCAGAATCCCGGTAATTTCCAGGAACTTCGCAGGAACCTTCCCGCGAAGGAGCGCACTTTGCGACGAAGGAGACGGGGAAATGAAATTCTGGACCAAGCTTGTCAACGACAACGAAGGC
>NZ_BCTW01000006.1 GCF_001590965.1 Novosphingobium lentum NBRC 107847 | reverse complement strand
AAGTCCTCCGCCGCCTCGGCCATCTCGAGATACCGCGCATACGACCCTTGCGCCACCGCCGGCCGGCAGAACTCCGGAGACGCCGGCCAGATCTCGATCCCCGGCGCCGGACCATCGTAGCCCGTCATGCAAAGGTATGAAACTTTCATCGATCAACTCCCGGGGATTCGCGCGGCTTGTCCGATTGCATCGCATCGCCGTTCGGCGAAATCAATTGGCATCATGCACGATGATTTGATCGTGCATGTATCGCAGGCCGTGCCGTTCAGTGCTTCAGATGGTCGCCGCGATCCTTCATCTCGGTGCCGCCGGCCTTGATGCGCGCGCGCGCGCGTTCCGCGCCGGCCAGCCCGGCGGAGGTGGGATGATGGATCGCGTCCTCGGTCATCCGCTCGGTCAGGATATCCCAGCAGGTCACCGCGAGCGAGGCCGCGTCGAGGTGCGGGCATTCGCTCAGCGCGCGCGAACGCCACAGCGCGCGGGCGCCATCGTCCGACAGGCGCCAGATGCCCACGTGATCGTGCTCGGGGCTGAATTCGACCAGCTGGGCGTGCGGGTCGTAAGCGAGCAGCGCACCGGTAATGATGCCGTCCTCGCGGAAGCGGGCGGGCAGGTAGTGATCGTTGTACCAGTCGCGGAACTGCGCCTCGTGGCCCGGCTTCGCCTTGATCTGTTCGACCACCACGCTGCCGGTCTGGAACGTGCGCGGCGCCTTGTCGCGGTATTGCAGCGGGTAGTAGTGAAAATCGTCGAGCCGCGAGATGTCGATCGAATCCTCGATCACCATGCGCGTGGTCAGGGCATTGTCGATGTGTTCCTGCACGAACCGTTCGGCATCATAGACTTCGTACAGCGCCAGATATTTCGAGAAGAAGCGCCCACCGGGGAATTCCTGAACCTGTTCATCCGACAGGCGGAACCGCTGCTGCGCGATCGAACCGCGATAGCCCAGCGCGTCGCGGGTGTGGACGTTGGTGTACCAGTCATTGAAATCGTCGTCGCGCCCCTCGGCGGGGTTGGTGAAGACGACCAGCAGCGCCTCGATCATCGGTTCTCTCCCACAAGGGCGGTTGAGCCACCCCGCATTTCAGTTGCCTTCAGCCCGCGACGAAAAAGTCGAGCGGTCGGCCCATTTCCGCCGTCCAGGTGCGCGGCTGCTTTCCGTCGATGTCCCTGATGCCGTACTTCAGCCCCAGCTCGGCCCCGATCAGCGCCTTGCCCGAAAGTGCTTTGCGCTCCGGATCGGCGAGCAGGCCGGCGATCACGAGGCCGGTGAATTCCGGCGTCTCGAACTCGGGCAGGATGGCGCGCAGCGGCTCGGGGAAAAACTCCTCCGGGATCGCCCGGAATTCGTCGGTGCGGACGTAGCCCGGCCAGTACGAGACGATCGCCACGTCGGTGGCGGCAAGGTCGATCGCCATGTCGTGCACCATCTTGTCGGTCCCGGCCTTGGCCGCACCATAGGCCGGGCCGACGAAGTACGACGCCGCGCCATAGAACGAGATGTTGGCGATCAGCGAGGCGCCGGTGCGGATCATCAGCGGCGCGGCATGGAACGCCGCGACATAGTCCGATCGCAGCCCCACGACGATCATGTCGGCAAGTTTGAGATCCTTTTCCCAGAACCCGCCCGGCTTCGACAGTTCGTCGCCATAGACCGCAGCCGCATTGTTGATGAGCAGGTCGAGCCGGCCCTGCTCGCGCTCGATCCGATCGAACACGGCCTTGACTTGCGCATCGTCGCGATGGTCGCAGACGACCGCGATGCCCTTGCCGCCGGCGGCATCGACTTCGGCGGCCGCCGCTTTCAGCCCGTCCGCGTTGCGGGCGGTGAGGTACACGGTCATGCCTTTCGAGCCGAGCCCGCGCGCGGCCCCGCGGCCCACGCCCTGACTCGCGCCCGTCACCAGCGCCACGGTATTGGTCATAAGATTCTCTCTCGCGATCTATCGGTGCGGCAACCCGCCCGCGTGATCGGCAGACTATGCGGCGTGGCTCCGGGGTGTCCCTGCCTCTGGATAGGAAACGGCAAGGCGCGCGGTTCAGCCCAGATCCGGTCCGGCCTCGGTCCCTTCCAAGATGTTGATTAACGTGCGGGTCAGGTGCAGCGAGGCGATGTACCATTTGCCGCCCACCAGCGCGTACGTCTCGTGATAGTGCCCGCGCGCCTCGAGATGGAACCCCGGCATCTTGACGATGTCCTCCATCGCCCAGATCGCCTTGGCGGTGGTGGGCGAGGTCAGTTCGATGATCGGCGAATGCACCTGGTGCACGGTGTCCGCATTATCCAGCATCTGGGGCATGAATGTGCGGATGGCGGCGCTGCCGGTGATGCGCGGCGTCGGATTGGCGGGCCGCCCGCGCGTCGACACCGACTGGTCCACGTCCATGATCGCGTCGGCGGTGAACAGGCCGGCGTATTCGTCCCAGTGCTTGAGGTCGATGTGGTAGCAATAGCGGGCCTTCACGTCCTTGATCGCTTCGCGCGCAGAAAGTTCTTCGAGTGTCATGGTGATGATGCTCCGGTTCAGCCCAGCGCACGGATGAGCGCGGCGGTGTCGTGATCCTCGAACGCCGTGGTCAGGCGCAAGTGGTTGAGAACGCTGATTTCCCAGCCATAGTTGGCGATGTTGGTGGTCAGCCAGCCGATATAGACGCCCCACACCAGGCAGCGGCGGTATTCGTCCCAGGTTTCATCAAACCCGGGCATCTCGGCGACGCCATACGCCTGCAGCCGGTCGAGATAGAAGGCCAGCAGGTCGCGCTCGTTGTCGCGGCGCAGGTCGATCGGCAGCGCGGTGGTAATGAGGTAGTTGACGTCGTGCATGTGGTGCCCGCGCACCGTCAGCTGCCAGTCGAGCAGGCCGGCGCGGCCATCGGGCAGCAGGTAGGTGTTGCCGATGTGCGTGTCGCCGTGGAGCACGGTGTGCGGCAGGGTCTGCTGGTGCTGGTGCAGGCGAGCCACGCCCCGCCGCAGCTCGTCGCCCGAAGTGCGCAGGCGCGCAACCAGTTCGCGCTTGAAGTTCTCGGTATCGATTTCCTGCTGGATCGCGTGCGGCACCAGATCGTGCATGAACGTGGCGAGATCGCCCTGCGTGTGCGTTTCGAGGAACGCGAGGTCGCCTGAAAAACGCGGCGATTGCCAGTACCGCGCGTGCAGCCGCGCCAGCACATCGAGAATGGCGCGAACCTCGTCGAGCGTGGTTTTCGACAGCACGTTGGGAAAGCGTGCAGCCTGGTCGGTCAGGTCGCCCAGCAGCAGCGCGAACGCCTGCGTGGCAGGATCGTAAGAGCCGCCCAGCGTGAACGGCGCCTCGATGTCGGTCACTTCGGGCCGCAGCATGTTATAGAAGCGCACTTCGTTCTGGTAGAGCGGGCCGATCATGAAATCGGGCGAGCGCCCCAGCTTCAGCACCAGATGGCGCGGCAGGTCCACCGGCGATCCGGGGGCATAGTCGACATCGAGGAACGCACGCGCGGCGGTGGAGACCATGCCGTCGCCATAGCGCTTGGCGTTCTTCACCCGCACATCCGCGATCCGCACGTCGGGCCGCCACGGCGCGATGATCGCGTTGAGCAGCGCGGCGTCATAGGCGTCGGGATCGAACGGAATTCCCTGAGCCGGAACGATCCCGTTCGGCGGTGCATTGCCCATCGTGTCCATCTCCGGTTGATGGCGCTCCGTCCGCCTCGTGGCGGCAGGATGCGCCCAAATCACTTCAACAAATCGTAGTTCAGCAAATTTCGATTCAGCAGATCATCGCGCCGTCGATCAGGAATTCGGCGCCCGAAACGTAGCTGGCGTCGTCCGACGCGATGAACACCACCACGCGCGCAAATTCGTCGGCGCCGCCGACGCGGCCCATCGGGATCATCGTGGCGGCATTCTCGCGCACCGCCGGGACCAGCGAGGGCGTTTCGATCGCGCCAGGCGTCAACGTGACGACGCGGATGTTGTCGGGGGCCAGCTCCTTGGCGCCCAGCCGGGTCATGCCGCGCACGCCCCATTTGGACACGCCATAGGCGAAATAGCCGGGCAGGCTGGTGAAGGCGAGACCCGAGGCGATGTTGATGATCGCGCCGCCGCCGTTGTCCTTCATCGGGCCGCGCACGGCTTTCATGCCCAGGAACGAACCGATGATGTTCACGTCGAGCATGCGGCGCATGAACGCCACATCGGTGTTGTCGAACGTGTCGGACTTGGTCAGCCCGGCATTGTTGACGAGGATATCGATCTTGCCGAATTGGGCCAGCGCGGTTGCGACCACGCGGCTCCAGCCCGCCTCATCCGCCACGTCGTGCTCGATCGCGATGGCGCTCTCGCCGATCTCCGCCGCCACCTTGCGACAGGCATCGCCGACGATATCGGTGATGACCACTTTCGCGCCCTCGGCGGCGAACATCCGCGCCTCGTCCGCGCCCATGCCGCTGCCCGCGCCGGTGATGATCGCGACTTTGCCTGCAAGCTTCATGGTGATCCCTTCAGGTGCGCTTCGTGTTCAGTTGAGTGTCGCGTGCGAGCCGCCATCGACGCGGTAGTTGGTGCCGGTGATGTACGAGGCATGCGCGCTCGCCACGAAGCAGATCACCGCGGCGATTTCCTCGACCCGGCCGGTGCGGCTGACCAGGCTTCGCCACTGTTTGGCAAAGCGCCGCTCGAGCGCGTCGATACCGGTTTCTTCCCAGCCGTTGGCCTGGCCGATGATCGGCAGGTTGGACTTCAGCGCCTCGGTCAGGACGTTGCCCGGGCTGACCGTGTTGACCGTGATCCCGGTATCGGCGAGCGACTTGGCCAGCCCGACCGACAGATTGACCAGCGCGGCTTTCGACGGGCCATAAGTCGGGAATTCGGGTGGCGGTTCGGTGTAGGCGCCGCTCGCGATATTGATGATCCGGCCCCAGCCGGCGGCCTTCATGCCGTCCACGCTGGCGCGGATCGTGCGCACGGCGGCGATCACGTTGGCTTCGTATGTCGCGGCCCATTGCGCGGGCGTGGCGTCGGTCCACACCGGCGCGAACGGTTCGTACTGGCCCAGATTGTTGATGAGGATGTCGATCCCGCCGAACGCGCCCAGCGCGGCGCGCATCACCGCATCGGCGCCATCGTCGGTGGCCAGATCGCCCAGCGCGACCGCTGCCGTGCCGCCAGCCGCCTCGATCCCGGCGCGCACTGCCTCGGCCCGGTCGGCATTGCGGCCGTTGACGATCACGCGCACCCCTTCGGCGGCCAGCATCCTGGCCGTCGCGGCACCGATGCCCGATGTGCTGCCGGTCACCAGCGCGCGTTTTCCTGCGATCCCCAGGTCCATTCCGTCATCCCCGCCCGCAGTTTGCCTACTGCCGATGCCAGCGTGCCTGCCGCGTCGCGAGGGCAGGCACGCCTATCCTTGGTGTGGCATGTTGAAATAACCGGCACTCGCTCCACAGCCCCACGCGATGCCGGGGCGGGGCCGGGCGCGGCCTATTCGGCGGCGATCCGCAGCGCCTGCGCGTCGTTCGCGGCGGCTTCGGACACGGCGGCAAGGTGCTTGCACAGCGCTTCCTGTTCGCCGAACTGCACGATCTTCTTCGCGCCGCTTTCCATGACTTCCTGCTGCTGGACCAGCGCGAGGTTGTCTTCCATCAGCGTGTCGCGGTTGAGCGCGAGCGAATACTGCACCGCGAACTGGTTGCGCAAGGATTGCGGCTGCTCGAAGTGGTAGACCGCCTCCCAATAGCACTTGTCGGAAGCGATCGGCCAGAACCGGTGCAGCCACCAGCCGCCCAGCGACAGGTGGAAGATGAAGTGCGGGTACAGCACGTACTGGTCGTTGCCCCACAGGTTCGACCGGATCGGATTGACGTCGGAATGCCCGGCGAAAGTCTCCTCCGGCTTGTCCTGCGCGCCGGTGTCCGCGATCACCATCTGCTGGGCATTCATGAACGAAAACGCCTGCACAAGCTTTTCGGGCGACAGTTCGTAGTCCGGATTGCGCGGGACCGAGTTCATGCGGTGCGCGCCGAGAAATTCGGTGTGCAGCGGATGGACGAACGGATTGTCCGTCGACGACAGCATCTTGGAAACGGTGCGCGCATGCAGCGCGCGCACGTGGTACGCCTCGCACTGCGCCTCGATCGCCAGCTTCCAGTTGGCATTGATCAGCGAGCCGACGCGCGCGGTGTAAGGATAGCTGGCGAACGGAACGCCCTTGAGGCGTTCGGTCACCGGTCCGAGATAGTCGGCCAGCGACTGCGTGCCCTGCATGTCGAGGTTGACGAAGATCATGCCTTCCCAGGTGTCGCACCGCACCGGGGTGAGGCCGCTGGCCTGCTTGTCGACGTGCGGGAAGCAGCCCTCGTCGGGAATGTGGAGCAGGGCGCCGACCGAATCGAACATCCACGCGTGGTACGGGCACGAAAACTTGCCGCCACGCCCTTTGTCGTCCCACACCAGCTTCATGCCGCGATGCGCGCAGATGTTGTGGAACGCGCGGATCACCATGTCCTTGCCGCGCACCAGGATGATCGAGGACGAGCGCACTTTCACGTCGCGCACGATCCAGTCGCCCGCGTTGGGAATTTCCGAGGATTCCGCGATGTTCAGCCACACCCGGCCGAAAATCTCGCGCTCCGCCTCGAACCGTTCCTGCGACGTGTAGACCGAAAGATCGACCTTGCCGGTTTCCATGATGAACGCGTCCGGCATGAGCGGGCCCGTGCCAAGATCGAACGGCCGAAGGACCGGCTTTTCCATTCCCAAGATGTCTCTCCTCGACTCGTCGCCGGCACGGCGCGCCCGGTGCGGGATGCGCGATACAGGCCAGTCCCGTTCTTATGCCCGAACCTATAAGGCGTCCGTCGGGCTTTTCCCAACCTTCAGCGTTGACGCCCAGTCTAACAGCCCAGTCTAACAGCCCAGTCTAACAGCCCAGTCTAACAGGCGAGCAGTCGCAACAGGCGATCGCTGCGAAACGCGGCGTCAGACCATGCCTTCGCCCGGGCGGCCGGCCTTCTTGGTCAGTTGCGCTGTATCGAAATATTCGTCGCCCCGGATGATCAACCCGTCCTTGATCCGCGCGACGAAGCAATAGGGCGATCGGATCGCGGTGCCGTCGAGTATCCCGGTCATCGTGGCCTGCAGGACAAACCCGTCGTCCGTCACGGTGATCCGCGCGTCCTCGTTCTTCTGGTCATGGAACATCGCGTGCGCGGATTTCAGCGTTTCGATGAATTCGGCGCGGGTGCGATCCTGCGGATCGAAGTTGTACCACATCACGAAATCGTCGTGCAGCACGGTCTGGAACTTGTCGGTGTCGTGCTCTTCGGAAACGGTAGCCCAGAACTGGCCCAGGCGCAGGGCCTCTTCACGATCGACCGCCACACGTCATCTCCCCATTGCCTGCTTGTCGCGCCCCGAATTCACCGGGGGGGCGCGCACGGCACCTGCCACCGGGCAGGTCTCCCGGCGCACCGTTGCCGGTGGAACAGAACCCTGAATTGCGCCCGCCACGCGGCGTGACGAGGTTGGAGGACAGGCCGGAATGACCGCACCAGGCACCGCCGGAACCGACGTGGCGCGCATCGACGCCATCGCCGATCGCTTTGCCGCGGCGATTGCGGGCGGCGACATGGCCACGCTCGATCGCCTGTTCACCCCCGATTTCCAGGTCTGGTACAATTTCACCGATGCCACGCTCGACCGCGCGCAGGCGCTGGCGTTTTTCGGGTCGTACTTCACCAGCGTGCAGGTGCATTTCCGCGACGTGCGCCGGTTGCCGACCCCGGCAGGCTGGGTGCAGCAGCATCGCGTCGATGCCGCAGGTCCCGATGGCTTCCGCCTGTCCGGCTTGCCCGCGCTGATCGTGTTCACGCTCGACGGCGACCGGATTTCGCGGATCGAGGAATATATCGACAGCGCGCAGACGCCGGGCTTCGACGCAAGCCGGATGGCGCCCGGCTGAGCATGGTGGAACGCCAGGCAAACGAACCGGGGCGCAACATCGTGCCCCGGCCCGCTTGGCGGCGTCAGCCGGCGGCCTGAATTTCCGCTGCGCGCTTGCGCGCCGCGTCGATGCCGCGAACCAGCGCGGTGGTGTTGCCGGCGCCCGCATAGAACAGCATCAGCATCTTCATCTCTTCGAACTGTTCGTCGGTGATCTCGCCATTGACGATCGCGCCGGCGATCTGGATTTCGAGCAGGTCGGCGCGGCCCAGCATCGTCGTTGCGCCGATCACCATCAGGCGCTTGTCGCGGATCGACAGCGCGCTCGATGCCCAGATGTCGCCGAACAGGTGCTCGACCGTCTCGTCGAGGTAAGGCGAGCGCGGCGCGGCCTCGACCATCGCGGACGAACCTTTGCCGTAAACGGCGTCGAACACTTCGATACCCTTGGCCCATTTGTCGGTCATTGATCCATCTCCTCATGACTGCGTGCGAACGGCGGGCACCCGTGCCGGATACCTGTCTCGCTGCCAAGCCTGCAGGCCCGGCGCGGCGTCGGCTGGTCGCTGGCGAAAAACCGCATCGGATACCCCCTATCTTCTGGCAGGAGGGTGCTGGCCGGACGCATGGCAGACCCCGGTGCAGTGATACCGGAGACCACCAAATACAAACCATGCACACATCGGAATATCTGCCAGGGGGATGGCGCGGTTGGCCTGTGTTTGCAGTGTTTTGGCCTTAGTGCGGCATTTCGTTGATGATTTCGCGGGCCGCGCAACACGCGGCGAATTGCAGGACGAAATTGCTGTTTCGCGACTTTCTATGGCAGGATCTCTACAGAGTTCAGGCTGCTCCAATTTGCAGGCTGACGTTAATAGACACTCCGGAATCGCTTGGATCTGGCGCGCGCGCCGACGCAGTACGTCCGTTTAAGGACGTCGGTCGGTAACCGCAAAAAAATGGCCGGGCACACCAATGCCCGCGCAAATGATGGGAGGATTACGATGATGAGGATTTCTACATATAATCGGATTTTGCTTGCGACCGTTGCACCTGTTGCAGCGCTTGCAATCACCGGTACCGCGCACGCCCAGGCTGCAACGCAGGCCGCGCAGGATGCTGCCAGCAGCGCACCTGAGAGCGGCCTTGCCGACATCGTCGTGACCGCACGCCGCACCGGGGAAAACCTTCAGGTCGTTCCCGTCGCCGTGACCGCACTGTCGGCGGCGACTCTGGAGCAACGCCAGGTCACGCAGGTCACCGACCTGATGCGCACCGCACCGAGCCTTTCGATCGGCACCGGCGGCACCGGCCCTGCTTCGATCGTTTATCTCGCCATTCGTGGTCAGGCCCAGAACAGCCCGAACTCGTTTTCCGACGCCGCTGTCGGCATCTACATCGACGGCGTTTATGTCGGTCGTCCGATCGTCGGCAACCTCGGCTTCCTCGATCCGGCCTCGGCCGAAGTCCTGCGCGGCCCGCAGGGCACCCTGTTCGGTCGCAACACGACCGGCGGCGCGCTCAACCTGACCACGACGCAGCCCAAGCTCAACACGACCGAAGGCTACATGAAGGTCGGCTTCGGCAACTATTCGCAGGTCGTCACCGAAGGCGTGGTCAACGTGCCGCTGGGCGATGAACTGGCCGTGCGTTTCGCCGGTCGCTACAACAAGCGCGACGGGTATTACCCCAACCCGTTCGAAGCCACCCCCAACGGCGCGATCAAGGGCGAATACTACGGTCGTGGCGCGCTGAAGTGGGCACCTTCGTCGATCCCGCTCACGCTGAACGTGGTTGGTGACTACACGCACTATCGCGACAGCGGTAACCCGACGGCCGTGTCAGCGATCAACCCGGCCGGTCCGCTGGCTTCGTTCTATGGCATTTCGCAGGCCGTACGCTCGGGCGCTCTGCCGGGCAGCACCCCGATTCCGGCACTGGGCGGACTGCTCGCCGGAACCTTTGCGAACTTCTCGCAAGGTCCGCTGGGTCCGGTCACCCAGTACCTGAACCCCGAATTCGCCACGGATGCCCAGAAGGCTACACTGCTGTCGCAAGACTGGCGCACGAGCTATGGTTCGCCGCGCACCGGCGTTCCCGCCCTCGACAACAGCTTCAACTTCAATGAAGCCTACTCGCTGACCGGCAACCTTGCGGTCGATCTGGGCGACGTGACGGTCAAGTCGATCACCGGCTATCGCCACTCCAACACGCTCGACAACCTCGATCTGTCAGGTACCGGCACCGGCGTGGGCGCATTCCTCAGCATCTATCGCCAGCACCAGTTCAGCGAAGAACTGCAGGTGTCGGGCAAGACCGGCAATCTGCAGTATATCTTCGGTGGCATCTACTTCCGTGAAGCGGGCGACGAAAATTCGAAGTCGGCGATTTTCTTCAACACTCCGATTGCAACCGGTGGCGACAACACGTTTGCGTCGTTCGTCTCGACGTCGAAAGGTCTGTTCGCGCAGCTCTACTACAACGTCACCGATACCGTCCGTCTCACCGGCGGCATCCGCTATACGTGGGATACCCGCCAGATCGATCGTCAGGGCACCACCCCGTTCCTTCCCAGGCCGGGTCAGCCCTTCACCTGTCAGGCGGGTCCCAACGCCGGCAAGCCCACCCCCACGGGCCTGGCGCAACCCAACAGCGGCTGTCACAACGCCGAATCCGCCAGCTTCCGCTATCCTGCATGGACCGCCGGTGTCGACTTCAAGATCTCGCCGGATGTGTTCCTTTACGCCAAGACCAGCGGCGCCTCCAACTCGGGCGGGTTCAACGCGCGTCCGGTGCCGCCGCCGTATTCAAGCTCGTTCAAGCCTGAATCGGTTCGCGACGTGGAAGCGGGCTTCAAGGGTGAATTCTTCGATCGTCACCTGCGGACCAACCTGGCCGTGTTCCATGCGTGGCAGAACAATGTTCAGCGCATCATCAACGCGACCTTCGTCGATTCGACCAACACAACCCGCCTGACGCAGTTCGTCACCAACGCCGGCAAGGCCCGCACTTACGGCTTTGAATTCGAAGGTACGGTCGTGCCGTGGACCGGCATGGAAGTGGGCACCAGCGTCGCCTACCTGCATGCCAAGTATGCGGCCGGCAGCCGGTTCGAGAGCCAGATCGTTGGTGCCGCTACGGTCGTGGTCGATCGCTCGGGTGAACCCATCACCCAGGCGCCGAAGTGGACCGCCAACGTTTCGCTGACCCAGACGCTCGACGTGGGTTCGGGTGAGTTGAAGCTGCACGGCGATTATTCGTACATCTCGTCGCGCTACTACGACTTCTTCACCACGGGCAACCCGGCGCAGGCCGCTGCCGTGGCGATCGCCAACGAAGCCTCGCGCGTCCGTGCCTACGGCCTGCTCAACCTGCAGGCGACCTACACGTTCAAGGATCCCGCCATCGAAGTGACGGTGTGGGGCAAGAACGTGGCCAACAAGGCCAACTTCACCAACGTGTTCAACAGCTACACCGGGCTTGGCGCCACGGTGCAGTACCAGGGCGCGCCGCGCACTTATGGCGCGACGGTGAAGTACAGCTTCTGATCTGAGATCTGACGAAATCGAACGGCGGTCGCCTGGTGCGGCCGCCGTTTTTTTGTGCGCGCAATTGGCAGGCAACGCCGCGCGGCATTCCTGCCTTGTTTGCTTTGCGTCCCCGCGAAGGCGGGGGCCTCAGGCCGCGAAGCGCTACCCCCGCCCAAGGCCCCCACCTGCGCGGGGGCGCAGCGTACCCGCACAAAAAAGGGGCCGCCTTTCGGCGACCCCCTCGGTTTCGTCCAGTTGGTATCGCAATCAGTAGGCCATTTGTGCCTTCATTGTCTTCGCATCGGCGGGGTACGAAACCATTTCCATGAAGCTGTACCACTTGCCGCCGACGCGGCGCATGCAGTCGCTCTGGCGCAGCGCGACGTTGCGCTTGGTGCCGTCCTTCATGTTCAGCGTCAGGTGCTGGGTATCGATCTGCACCCCGAACGACCCATCGGAATCGACCGCGAACAGCGGCATCGTCAGGCTGATGCCGTTGTAGCTGCCCATGATCGGCCCGTAGAAATCCGCAATTTCCTGCTTGCCGATCAACGCCTTCGGACTGAACGCGTCGTACAGCAGCGTGTCGTCGCCCGGCCCGTAGTAGTTCATCAGCTTTTCCAGCCCGACCGACGCGCCGCCGACATCCATCCATTCCCTGATCTGCGCCTTGCCGTTGGCAGGGGTGGTCGAGACAGGGGCGAGCGGGTGCGCCGACCAGGCCAGCGTACGCGGCTGGATCGGGGCGCTGGTCTGCGCCGTCAGCGTGGCGGGATCGACCGGGAACGACAGGTGCTGCTGCACCACCAGCCACTTGCCATCGACCTTCTTCAGCGCATCGAGCACGCGCACGTTCATGGCGAACGTGGTGCCATCCTTCATCACCGTCTGGTAGGCGATCTGGCTGGCCGCGCAGCCGAACCGGCCGTTGGTCGCCACGGTCATTTCGGGCGTGGTCTTGGCAATCGACTTGATCGCGGCGAGCTGCGGGGCAAACCCGGCGCGGATCTGCGCCTTGCCCTGGAAGATCCCGGGCGAGAACAGGTCGAGTACCACCGCGTTATCGGCATACAGCGGCATCACTTTGTCGATGTCGATTTCGGTCGCCAGAATTTCCTCGACCTGCTTGATCGCGGCAACGTCCGCCTTGGCGTTGAACACCGGCTGCCGGACGGCCTTGGCGCCGACGACAGTGACGGTGGCGGACGCGACGGCCAATGCGGCCGTGAACGCCAGAAAACGCGATGCCTTCATAGTGTGTCCCCTCAACTGGCTCGCAAGCCCGAATTCAGTGATAGGCCTGCATGTAACCGCCATCGGCGACGATATACTGGCCCGAGATGTAACCGGCGTCCTGCGAGCACAGGAACGCCACCAGCGAACCGACTTCCTCGGGCCGGCCGAACCGGTTGGCCGGAATGCGGCGCAGGAAATCTGCCATGAACGGCTCGTAGGCCATGCCCGCATCGACCGCGCATTGTTCGAAGAACGCGGCATAGGCCTCGCCGGTATCGATGAAGCCGGGCGCCACGGTGTTGACCGTGATGCCGTGCGTGCCCAGTTCGTCGGCCAGGCTGCGGCTGAGGCCGAGCCCGGCGGGCCGGACGGTGTTGGCCAGGATATAGTCGAAATTGAGCACCGAAGCGCGCGCCGGCGATTTCGCCGCGCCCGATCCGATGGTGACGATGCGGCCCCAGCGGCGCTCTTTCATCGCGGGCACCACGGCGCGTGCGAAATGGCGGAAGGCCTTGACGATATTGGCATAAGCCTCGTCGTAGGCATCGTCGTCGAACGCATCGAACCCGCCAGAGGGCGGCGCCACGGGCGTGAAGATGGCGATGTCGGGCGCGCCGAATGCCTTTTTTGCTTGCTCCGCGATGAAGTCGAACGATGCCAGATCGGTGAGATCGGCCGAAACGCCGACCGCTTCGCCGCCCTTTGCGGCAATGGCGGCGACGGTGTCGTCAAGCCCCGGCTTGCCGCGCGCCACGATGACGACGCGCGCGCCTTCGTCGCCCAGCCGATCGGCAACCACGCGGCCCATGCCGTGGGTGCCGCCGGTGACCAGCGCCACTTTGCCCTTGATGCCCAAGTCCATGGTAAGCTCACTCTTTTCCGGTGCACCCCCGGCGCACCCTGTGGTGGCGGGCGCCGGCAAACCGGCGCCCGCTTCAAGGCTGTCAGGCGAAAGCCAGCGCCGGATCGCCCACGCGATCCATCCGGCCATCGAGCAGCGGCTCGACTTTCATCAGCGCCAGATGATCCTCGGGCGCATCCGGTCCCGCGATGATCAGGCACTGGCGCAACAGGCGGCGGTGCATCACGCGGGTCAGCGCCGCATCATGTTCCGGCCCGGCTGAGCGGATGAACGCCACGAGCTTCTTGTCCGCGTCGAGCAGGTCGACCGGGCGTTCACCCAGCAGCGCTGCCAGCTCATCGAGGTCGGTGTCCTCCGCCCAGCGGCGATAGCGCGCCTGATTGAGCAGGTATTCGGGCACGCTGGCAAGGATGCCGCGCTGCCAGCTGGCGAACGTATCGCTCAGCGGCAGGCGGTGAAGATCGGCGGCCAGCTTGGTCAGCGCCATTTCCTCGAGCGGCGAGGGACGCGGAGCGGGCAGGGCCAGATCGTCCAGCGCGATGCCTTCGATTTCGGCCAGCGCTTCCAGCATGCGGCGGCCGATGAAGGCGCACTGCACTGCCGCTTCCACCCAGTCGCCACCGGCATCGGTGCGGGCCAGTGCGAACAGCGGGCCGAAGTAGCCGACGCCGAGGAAGGCGACGGTGTGGTAGGCGATGACGCCCAGATCGAGCGGTTCGCCCATCGCCGTTTCATAGTGGCGGAACAGCGAGGGCAGATCGCCCATGTTCTCGACCGGATGGCGGCCACGGAAGCAGGCGAGATCGTGCAGGTGATCGCCCAGATGGCCGATTTCCACGTCGATCACGCACGTCAGGTCGGGGCCATCGGACAGGAACTGGCCGCAATCGCCGGTGACCAGCGATATCCGGGTGCGGTGCATCGGCACGTTGCGGCGCAGCCAGCGCGTGGCAAACTCCATCGGCGGATCGACGATGCCCGCCTCGTCATACATCGCCTGGAAGCGTTCGTAGTGCTGCAGCGCAAGCTCGGTCGGCCCTTCCGGTTTGCTGCACCCGATCGCTTCGAGCGCCTCGACCGGGATTTTGTGCATGGCGGCCAGCTGCTCCATGTATTGCAGCGAGGCCGACCAGCGATCCGGCGTCATCGTGGAGGCGGTTTCCACCGCTTCCATGACCAGCCCGGGATCGCGTCCGCCGCGCACCCAATCCATCACGATCGCCGGCGGATCGTCGCAGAACCCGCGCTGCGGCGGCACCGGAATATCGTGCGCGGCCAGCACGTTGAGCAAGTGCATTTCGTGGACGTGGAGATAGGGGTGCGCCGCCCACACGCGGTCGGCCTTGAACAGATATTCGCGCAACTCGCCCTTGTCTTCCATGCTGATGCGCCACACCGGGCGCCAGCGGCGCTGCCGTTCGACGCGGGTGACCTTGCCGCCCAGGTTCGCTTCCGCCCAGCGGGTGATCCGCTCGAGCTGGTCCGCGCTTTCGGAAGCGCCGCGGTTGGTGGGATCGTGCGGGTCAGCCATCTCGCTCTCCTTCATGCAGATCAGGGCGGGGTGTCTGGTGTCCCGTTCTTCCCGAACCATCGTTGTGAGCGGATGTTACGCACCGCACCCGAACCGGCTTCCTACCAAAAGGCGGGGCATGGGCCGGTTCAGCCATGCCTATTTCTGCCGCAGCCAACGATCGGCCGAAGCCAAGGGTTCGGACCGGCTGGAATGGGAGAGTCCTGATGGTACCGAAGTTTTGCCGCATGGCGTGGCGGGTCGATGACATGGCGGACTTTACCCGCCAGATGGGTGCGTTGTTCGGCTTCACGTTCTTCACGCCCGGCCTGATCGCCGAAGTCTATCCCGACGCGACGTTCAAGGTGTTTTTCGGCCAGCATGGCATCGAGCCGATCCAGCCGGGACCAGAAGGGCTGGGCTTTGCCGAAGGCGATCCGCTGATCGAAATCGCGATCGACGTGGCCGATGCCGAATCGGTGCTGTCACGGCTGCAGGCGGCGGGGCACGAGCCGATCGCCACCAGCTATCTGCCGGTGCCCGCAGTCAACGAATACCTGTTCGGCCGAGATTTTCACGGCATCCAGTTCCTCGCCTGCACCGAAGGCGTGAACGAGGCGCAAGTTCGGTCCGAATTTCCGTTCGAGGCGCTCGACGATGCGCCCCCGCCCAAGATCGGGTGCGTGACGCTGGTGTCGCCCGACATCGACGCGCTGGCGGCGGACCTCAAGCGGTTCTACGACATGGAGTTTCACGCGTTCGACCCGGGCGGGCTGGGCCAGCGCGGGCTTTCGGGTCCGCACCGGGTGCGCCTGATCGAAGGACCGTCGGCGGTGCTCGATGGCATCGGCAGCGCGCTGGCGTCGGTCGACATCGTCCATCACGACGTCGAAGCCGCGCGGGCCGCGCTGGAAGCGGCCGGCTTTGCGGTGCGCCACCGCCAGCCGCTGGCCAGCGGCGGCAACGCCTATTACTTCGGGCCCACGGTGCAGGGCTTTCCGCTGTCGATCTATCCGCAAGCAGCGGACGCGGAGATGCTCGGGCTCGGCTGATCAGAAGCCTTCGTGCGCCGAATAGACGTGCACGCGCGCGGCATTGGCGCGTGGCGGCTGTTCGAGAATGTAGAGGACGGCGCGGCCGATATCGTCGGGATCGAGCGCGGGGATGTACGTGTCCCACGCCGCCTTGCCGTCGGCCTTCATCGGTTCGAAGATCTCGGTGCTGGTCGTTCCCGGCGCGACCAGCCCGACTTTCACGCCGGTGCCGGCCAGTTCGATCCGCAGCGAATCGGTGAACATCTCCACCGCCTTTTTCAGCCCGCCGTAAATGCCCGAACCAGCGGCGGTGATGCTGGCGCCGATGCTGGAAATGTTGACGATGTGGCCGCTGCCCGCCGCCTTCATCGCGCGCGCGAACAGATAGCAGCTGCGCACGACCGATTCGTAGTTGATCGCGATCATCGGCTGGAGGTGCGCCAGGTCGAAGTCCTCGACCGAACCGACGTGCAGCACCGCCGCGTTGTGGACCACGATATCGGGCGTGCCGAATCGCGCCGTGACATCGGCCAGCAGCGCGGCGGGTGCATCGGGGTGCGCCAGATCGATGGCGAGATACCCGGTGTTGCCGCCCAGTTCCTTTGCCAGCGCCGCCAGCCGGTCCTCGCGCCGCGCGGCGAGCACGACCGTCGCCCCGGCGGCCACCAGCCGGCGCGCGGTGGCCTCGCCGATCCCGGCCGAGGCGCCGGTCACCACCGCAATCTTTCCGTCAAGCGATCCCATCGGTCTTCCTCTCGCAGTGTCTTTCGGGTGACGTGGTGCGTCGGTTATTGCGCGGTCCAGCCACCGTCGATCGGCAGGACATGGCCGGTCACCATCGCGGCTTCGTCGGAGCACAGCCAGATGATCCCGGCGGCCTGTTCGTCGCAGCCGATGGCGCGCTTGATCGGCTGGAATTTCACCTGCTCGTCGATCAGCACCTTCGCGTAGTCATCGCCGAACTTGTAGTAGGCGCGCGTCGGCGTGACCCCCGGCGCGATGCAGTTCACCCGGATGCCGCGATCGGCATAGCTGACGGCGGCGAACTTGGTCAGGCGGATGACGCCGGCCTTGCCCGACCCGTAGCCCGCCCCGCCGAACCCGTTGTGGATCATGCCCGCCAGCGAGGTGACATTGCAGATCGCGCCGCCGCCGTTCTCGACCATGTACGCGATCTCGTGCTTCAGGCAGATGAACGTGGTGCGCAGGCACATCTTGATGGTGTGGTCGAACGCCTCGACCGGTTGCGTGTGCAGGTCCGGCCCGGCCGAATCCGGATGGGCATCGCCGACCACGTTGGCTGCCAGATGCAGCCCGCCGAAGTGCTCGACGGTATGGCGGACAAGCGCCTCGACTTGCGCTTCGTCGGTCGCGTCGGCGTGGAGGTAGCGCGCCGCATAACCTTCCGCCCGCAGCGCTTCGGCGCGTTCCTCGCCCAGCGCATCGTTGATGTCCGCCAGTACGACCGACGCGCCTTCCTGCGCAAAGGCGCGGGCGGTGGCGGCGCCGATCCCGTCCGCGCCTGCAGTAACGAGCGCCACCTTGCCCGAAAAGCGTCCTGCCATGTCCTGTCCCTTGCGTTCGTATCCGCTTTTGATCCTCACCGTATTAATGTGCTGCCAGCCGGCTCAACCGGCCACACGATAGGGGCAGGTGCCGGTCACGCCCTGCAGCATCGCCGGCAAATGGAGAGGAACAGCCACATGGCCCACGGAACGTTGCGCCTGTTTGCGGTCGGCGACCTGCAACTGATGACCCGCGAACCCCCGGCCGACCTGTTCGCGGCGGTCACGCCGGTGCTCTCGGCGGCCGACGTGACGTTCGGCAACTGCGAATGGCCGTATGCCGAGGAAGCCGGCGACACCCACCCGGTCGAAGCGCATATCAACGACGATTTCGAGCTTGGCGACCTGTTCGCGCCGGGCGCGCCGGAAAGCATCGCGATGATGGGCGCGGCGGGGTTCGACGTGATGTCGGTGGCCAACAACCACACCATGCATGGCGGCTACCGCGCGTTCCTGCGGACGATGGCGCTGCTGGACGAGGCCGGTATCGCGCATGTCGGCGGCGGCGACACCATCGCCAGCGCGCGCCAGCCTGCGATCGTGGAGCGCGGCGGCCACCGGATCGGTTTCCTCGCCTGCACATCGGGCTTCCTGCCGGGCGCGCATGCCGGTCGGCGCACCCCGGGGATCGTGCCGCTGCGGCGCCATACTTATGCCGAGAACAACAGCTGGCACGACTGGGGCGTCGAGCCGGAAACCCGCACGCTGATCAACCGCGAAGACCTGGCGGCGATGATCGACAGCATCACCCAGCTCAAAGCGCAGGCCGACATCGTGGTGCTGAGCTGCCACTGGGGCATTCTGGAGCATGAATCGGCGATTGCCGATTATCAGCGCGAAGCGGCGCGCGCGTTCATCGATGCCGGCGTCGACCTGATCGTCAGCCAGGGGCCGCTGGCGATCAAGGGCTTCGAGGTCTATCGCGGCAAGGCGATCCTCTATTGCATGGGCAAGTTCGCGATGATTTCGCCATGGTCGCGCGACGAGACGCCATCGGGAATATCGGCGCCGCTGCTCGATGAAACCAGCCGGGGGCTGGCCGCGTCGGTGACGATCACCGATGGCGCGATCACCGGGGTGCAGGTGGTCCCGGTGTTCCTCGGCAAAAGCGGGCGGCCCACGATCCTGCAACCGGGCGAGCCCAACTTCGCGGAAATCCTCGCCGTGGTGACCGAACGGACCGCCGCCGCCGGACTGAATGGCACGATGGGTGCCGACGGCCGGATCGCGCTCGGCTGATCGATGACCAGCGCAACCCCCACCACCGGCACCGCCACGCCGACCGAAGTTTTCGCCCGCCAGATCGGGCCATGGCTGTCCGCGCAACGGCCCGGTGCGCCGGCGGTCGAGATCGTCGATGCGACCGAGCCGGCGCAGGGCTTTTCCAGCCGCACGATCCTGTTCACCGCGCGGTGGCAGGAAAGCGGCCGGGCAATGGAGCGCGCGCTGGTCGCGCGCATCCAGCGCGACGTCGCGGTGCCGATGCTGGCCGACGTGTTCCACCAGTACCGGGTGATGCGCGCGATTGCGGCCAACTCCACTGTCAAGGTGCCGCAGATCGCGTTTGCGGAAAGCGATCCGGGCGTTGTGGGCGCGCCGTTCTTCATCATGGAGCGGCTGTATGGCCGGGTGCCGCCCGATTTTCCGAGCTATCATGCGCAAGGCTGGGTGGCCGACCTGACCACGGCGGAGCGGACGCAGCTGTGGTGGAACGGCATCGCGGAAATGGCGCGGCTCCACCGCATCGACTGGCGCTGCTTCCCGTTTCTGGCGAGCGGCACCGACACGCCGCCTGACGCGGTGTTCTACCTCGACCGGTTCGTGGGCAACTGGTTCGACTGGGCGCGCAATGGCCAGCCGTTTGCGGTCATCGCCGATGCGCTGGCCTATCTCAAAGCCCATGCGCCTCCCGCCGCGCAATCGGGCCTGGTGTGGAACGACGCACGGCTGGGCAACACGATGTACACCGCCGACGGTATCGCGGTGGCCTCGTTGTTCGATTTCGAGGTGGCCACGCTCGGCCCCCCCGAAGTCGATCTGGCGCACTGGGTCTATCTCGACGAAGTGTTCAGCGAGAATTTCGGCGTGGCCCGCATCGACGGACTGCCGCGCGGCGCGGAGGCTGTGGCGGGGTTCGAGCGGATCTATGGCCGGCCGATGCCGCAGTTCAGCTTCTACATGGCGGTGGCCGCGCTGAAGATCCTGATCCTGTCGGTGCGCAATTACGGCAACGACAAGGACATGGGCGCGCCCGAAGCCTTGCCCGATTTCCTCGTGAACCGGCTGGCGCACTATCTGCACGAGTTCAAAGCCGGCCGCTGACCGGGCCGAGAATGCGCCGTGCCCCGCAAGGTAAAGCGCACTTGAGGTTGCCAAATCCGGGCGTCAATCCTGCTTGAGCATCCCCGCCGACGACAGCTTCATCACGTCGGCAAACGGGGCGGCGTGCGAGGTCATCCCGCCATCGACCGCCAGCGTCGCGCCCGTGATGAACCGCGCCGCATCGGACACAAGGAACGCCACCGGCCCGGCAATGTCCTGCGGATCGGCGACATAGGGCGTCAGATGGTGCGCGGTGAACAGTGCGATCATCTCGGGGCTGATCGACGCGGCCAGCGGCGGGGTCATCACCATGCCCACGACCACCGAGTTGGCGCGAATGCCCTGCTTGCCGTATTGCGTGGCGACATTGAGCGCGAGGTTGATCAGCGCCGCCTTGCTGGCGCCATAGGCCGGCATGCCCAGATCGCCCTGCACGCCGCGCCCCGACGCGACCATCACGATCGACCCGCCGCCGCGCGCGATCATGTGCGGGATCACCGCCTTGCACAGCAACGCGGGCGCTATGGTGTTGACCTTGAGCGTGCGCTCCCACGTCGCCGCGTCCATGTCGGCGATGTTGGCGTCCTTGGCCAATGTCGCGGCATCGGTCACCGCGGCGTTGTTGACCAGAATGTCGACCCCGCCAAACGCGGCGACGGCGGCATCGACGAGGTGCTGGGCGGTGGCCGGATCGGCAAGGTCGCCAAACGCCGAAGCGACCTGACCGCCCGCGTCGCGGATCGCCTGCGTGGTGCCCGCCGCACTTTCGGCGCGGCTGGCGGCGACCAGCACTTTGGCGCCTTGCTCGGCCAGCACGTGCGCGATGCGGGCGCCGATGCCCGAACCGGCCCCGGTCACGATCGCCACTTTTCCGTCCAGTACGCCCATGTGCATCTCTCTTCCCGGTTCTGGGCCGCAAGGGTCCGATTGTCGTGTTGCGCCGATTTTCATCGCTTCGCGCCGAAGCGTGCCTATCGCTTTATAGGTGTCGCCGCAGCGAGCCGCATTCTGAGTGGCCGCGAAGATTTCGGGAGAGAAACATGACCAATCCATTGCAGGGCCGCATCGCCATCGTCACCGGCGCGGGCCAGGGGATCGGCGCGGAGGTTGCGACGGTGCTGGCGGAGCGCGGCGCGACGGTCATTCTCAACGATATCATGGCCGACCGGGTCGAGGAAACCGCCGCTGCGATGCGCGCGCGCGGCTTTCGGGCCGAAGCTTCGGTGTTCGACCTGACCGACGAGGACGACATCGCCCGAGCGGTGGGCAAGATCGTGGCGGCGCATGGCCGGATCGACATCGTCCACAACAACGCCGCGTTCCAGACCAACGAGCAGCGCGCCCGCGACCTCGATGTGATCAACCTGCCCGCCGATGCGTGGGACAAGGCGTTTGCCGTCAACGCGCGCGGGCCGATGCTGTTGTGCAAGCATGTGCTGCCCACGATGATCGCGGGCGGCGGCGGATCGATCATCCATTCGGCATCGGGTTTCGGCCTGCTCGGCGAAATGACCCTGACCGCCTACGGTGCATCCAAGGCCGCGCTGATCAATCTGGGCCGCTTCATCGCCACCCAGTATGGCAAGCAGGGCGTGCGTTCGAACGTGATCGCGATCGGTTTCGTGCTGAGCGAAAACGCGGTCGAATCCACGCCGCAGGCGGTCAAGGACGTGCTGCTGGCGCACCACCTCAACCCCGAACTGGGCAGCCCGCGCGACATCGCCAACGTCGTCGCGTTCCTCGCGTCGGACGAATCGCGGTTCATCAACGGCGCGCTGATCCCGGTCGATGGCGGGTTCACCGCGCACCAGGCGAGCATGGTCGATTTCCAGCGGCTGTTCGCCGCAGCGGGCAGCAACCAGTTATGATCTGAAGCCCCGCGCCCCCGCCTTCGCGGGGGAGCAGGTGATCTCAGCCCGCCGAAATCCTTACTCCGCCGCTTCTTCCACCGGCGTCAGGTTGCGCATGAAGTCACGGAAGTCGCTGCCCAGCTCGGGCAGCGGCAGGCCGAGCTTTTCGGCGATGTACAGCGTCATCAGGTTGTTGTCGGCCGAGGTGTTGGTTGCCGCGATGTTGCCGAGCGACACCTGCCGGTCGAACGCGCCGACCGCGACCAGCGCCATGCGCAGCGCCACCACGACATCGTAGTAATCGAGATCGCCCAGCTTGCGGCCGGCGGCAGCCTCGTAGATCGCCACGGTTTCGTCGCGCGTCGGCAGGCCTTCCAGCCGGGTCACGCCGAAGCGGCGGCTGAACAGGTCGTCGAAATAGAGCCACCACGCCAGGTCCAGCTCGCGCGGGCCGAGCGCGGCCAGTTCCCAGTCGATCAGCGCGGCCACGCTGCCATCGGCCCGCCACATCACGTTGGACGGCGTGGGATCGCCCCACAGCACGCAGGTATCGGTCTGTTCGGGCCGGTTTTCGAGCACCCAGCGCATTGCCGCATCGAGGATCGGCAGCTTGCGCCCTTGGCCGCGCGCGGCATGCCATTCGACCAGATAGCCCAGGTATTGCTCCAGCCCCGGTGCGCCCCGGTCGGGCCGGCTGAGGAACTGGAAGCCGTCGCGCCAGTCGATCTCGTGCAGCTTGGCCAGCGCGGTCAGCGCATTGCGGAACAGGCCCATCCGCTCGGCCGGGGTGCGGTCCACCAGCCAGCCTTCGACATTGTAGTTGGGGCGCTGCGTCGCCGCCTGGCCTTCGACGCGGCCCATCACGAGGAACGGCGCGCCCAGGATCGTGGCGTCGTCTTCCTTGCCCACCCACGGCGGCACCGGCAGATCGCCCCGCGCATCGAGCGCGGCCATCATGTTGGCCTGCAGCGTCAGGTCGCTTTCGAACACCACTTCGAACGTCTGCGGCTGGCGGCGCACCACCAGCGTGCGCCGGACAGGCGCGTCGTTTTCGCGGTATTCGACATCGACGAAGAAGATTTCGGCCGAAAAGCCCGACCCCAGCACGACGTCCATCGGCGCGACGGTCAGCCCCTGCCAGGCAGGCTTGGTCCGGCCGAGCCACTCGGTCAACCGATCATGGACCGTCTTTGCGTCCAGCTTGACCGACATCGCTCATCTTCTCCTGACAATTCCCTGTCCCAAAACAATGCCCCGCCCACGCCATGACCTGTCTTCGGGAAGGAGCGTCAAAAATCCGTCCGTCGCCATGGTGCGACCATACCGGACGTGCCGCATGTCGGCACCCGGCAACCGGAGGGCCTGAAGTGACCGAGGAAGCAGATGTCGTCGTCGTAGGCGCCGGGCACAACGGGATGGCCGCCGCAGGCTATCTGAGCCGCGCCGGCAAACGCGTGATCGTGGTCGAGCGGCTGGGCAAAGTCGGCGGCATGACCAGCGCGGGCTACATGATCCCCGAAGCGCCGAGCCATCTGGTCACGCCGTGCGCGGTCGAACTGCTGTTCGTGCGCGGCAGCGGGCTGATCGAGGAGCTCGAGCTTGAAAAGCACGGGCTGCGCTGGGTCGATCCCGATCCGACGTACGCCTATCTCGATCCGTCGGGCGCCAGCGTGTGCCTGTTCCGCGATCCCAAGCGGACGGCGGAGGACATGGGCCGCCTCAACCCGCAGGACGGCAAGAACTATCTCAAGTTCCTTGAACTGCTCAACGCGCTGATGGACATCGGCTTTCCGATCATGAAGTCGGAACCGGGCCGCCCCGATCTCAAAAACGCGAGCAAACTGGTCGGCAGCCTGGTGCGCAACGCCAAGCTGAAGAACGAACTGCAGATCCTCGCCGCCGGCACCGCCGACCAGATCGCCTGCGAATGGTTCGAGCATCCCGCGAACATCGCGCTGATGACCAACACCGCCGCGGGCGCGGGGCCGGTCGACGACGATGGCAACGGCGCGGCCTACATGATCCTGGCGGCGCTGCACCGGCTGGGCACGGGCAAGCCGATCGGCAGTCTGCAGAGCTTTGCCAACGCCATGGCCGCCAGCATCGAGGCGTCGGGCGCGAAGATTATGCTCAACGCGCCGGTCGCCGAAATCCTGATCGACGATGGCGCGGCGCGCGGCGTGCGGCTGGAAGACGGCCGCGTGATCAAGGCCAAGGCGGTCATCGCCAGTTGCGATCCGCGCACCGCCTTTGCCATGACCACGCCCGGCAAGGTCGAGCGGCGCCTGCTCGAACGGATCAAGCATGCCCCGGCCAACCGATCGAACGCCGCGCCGTTCCTCGCCAACCTCGCGCTGTCCAAGCCGCTGACGCTCAAGCGCCATCAGGACATGCGCCACGACGGAGCCGATCTGAACAAGGCGGTCGGCTACATCGGCACGCCCGAACAGGTGCGCGAAGCGTTCGCGGCGGCGCGGCGCGGCGATATTCCCAAGGAAAACGCGGTCTCGGTCACCCCGCTGTCGAACACCGATCCGTCGCAGGCGCCGGCAGGCGGCGGGCTGGCGTACATCTACGTGCCGGGCATGGCGGTCGATGCGCGCGAAGGGTGGAGCCAGGAGATCAAGGACCGGACGATGCGCGACCTGATCGCGCAGATGTCGGAATTCTATGACGGCCTCGATGCCGAAGTCGGCCGCTTCGTGGAAACCGCGCGCGATCGCGAACAGCGACTGAACGCCACCAACGGCTGCGTCACCCACATCGATTTCGGGTCGCTGCGGTCGGGCCAGAACCGCCCGGCGACCGGGTTCGGCGGGCCCAAGCCGGCGGTGCCGGGGCTCTACATCGGCGGCGCAGGCGCGCATCCGGGTGGCGGCATTTCGGGCCTGCCGGGCAAGATCGCCGCCAAGCGCATCCTGCGCACGCTCAAGTAACGGGGATCGCGTCCGCCTGACGATCGGGGACAGCCATGGACGAGGCCGGGCCGAGCAGTCCGGCCAGCAGCGTATCGGCAAATTGGCCGACGCGCTGCGGAATGGCCTCGGGATCGGCCTCTTCGCCCACGCCCAGCGCTTCGAGCATCGGGGTCGAGGCGAAATAGAACCCTACCCCCTGCACGAGCATGGCCATGAACGCGGACGATGAAATGCCGCGCATCGGCCGGATCGCCAGCACCTCGCCGAACAGCGCGTCGAGGCTGTGCTTGAACGGCTGGATGTACAGCGCGACGAGGTAGTCCAGCCGCCACGTGCTGCGCCGGCCCTCGGCGTGGCTGATGCTGATGAAGCTGGGGTTTTCCGCCGCCCATCCGCAAAACCGGTGCACCAGCAGCCGCAGCCGGCTTTCCGGATCGAGATCGGTGCGGTCGAACACCGAAAACACCGGGGCGCCGAACCGCGCGACGCGCCAGTCCACCGCGCGCCGCCACAGGTCCGCCTTCGATCCGAAACGCACGTTGAGCAGGTTGTGGCTGACGCCCAGCCGCTTGGCCAGTTCGCGCACCGTGGTGCCTTCATAGCCGAATTCGGCAAAGCTTTCGAAGGCGAGGTGCAGCACGCGTTCTTCGGGCACCGCGCTCGCCGCGTCGGCCGGCGGGCGCCCGCGCCGACGGCTGTTGGGCGCCGGGGCAGATGCCGGAGTCTTGGTCGGGGCAGGGTCGCTCGCAGCCATGGAGCGATTGTTGACATTTAAATTGGCGTGTGTCAATTTGAACGCCTGATGTGGAGAGTGGTGCCGAAGATATGGCGAGTCCCTGGTGGAAAGTTGCGCGTAGCGAGGAAGTGACCTCGGCCAAGCCGCTGGCGGTCGATATCGGCGATCAGCCGGTGGTGCTGTGGCGCGACGCGCAAGGCATTGCCCGCGCGCTGGAAGATCGCTGCCCGCATCGTCGCGCCCCGCTGTCTCGCGGTTGCATTCGCGACAACGGCTGGATCCAGTGCGGCTATCACGGCTGGAGCTATGATGGCGAGACCGGCCGCCTCAAAGACATTCCGAACATGAAGGACGAGCAGAAGTTTCCGCCGGTCTACAAGGCCGCCGCGTATGCCGTGGCCGAAAGCGGTGGCTTCGTCTCGGTCAACCTCGACCAGAAGACCTCCGCACCCGCACCCGTTGCCGAACAGACGTTCCCGCTGGGCGGCACCACGGTTGTCGGCCTGAGCCAAGGCGAGTGGATCGATGCGCTGTTCGACGATCCGGGTCTGGTCCTGAACATCCGCGGCGTTCAGCCCACGCCGTACCTGATGTCGGAACTGCGCGAGGAAGACGGCCTGCTGGTGATGGAGCGCTTTTGCCAGTGGGGCAAACTGCACTACCCCTCGTACGCCACCGCCGAGTTTCCCATCACGCTGATCACCCGCACCCGCCCCGATACCGGCGAGACCGAGGTGGTGCTGCGCGACGACAGCTTCCGCACCCTGCTGACCGCCCAGCTTGCCCCGGTGCAGGCCGCGCGCGGCGTCACCCAGGTTCGCTGGCGCGCTAAGCTTGGCGATGAACTCAAGGGCCGTCACGCGCTGGCGCTGCGCCGCAAGGGATCGTTCGAAGTGCGCGATGCGGTCGATGCTGCGGCGTTGCGCGTGCTCATCCGGTCGGCATCGCATCACGGACAACAGCTGCGCGACAAGTTGCTTTCAGCGCCCGCTGTTTCTGGCCCATCAGTTTCGGAACCATCCGTTCCGGCCCCAACCATTTCGGCAGCAGCCTGATTTTTGCAGGAGATTCCCATGCTTGAAGTCGCCGACCGCCCCGCTTCGACCGATACCGATCACCACGACGCGCCGTCGGCTCCGCCGCGCGATCTCAAGCCGTCGATGAACGCCGTGAACAACTGGGTGCCGCATGACCTGGTGATGCGCGATTCGTGGTTCCCGCTCGCCCACGATCATGCCGTGGGCAAGAAGCCGGTGCGCCGCGCGGTCTATTCGCATCCGTTCTATATCTGGCGCGAAGACGGCAAGGCGGTCGCTTCGGAATTCCACCCGCTGGAAATCGTCACGCGCGACAAAAGCCCGTTCACCGACGCGCGCGGTCGCTATCCGGTGATGGAGCACTACGGCCTGATCTGGGGCTGGTTCGGCCGTCCCGAAGCCGCCGATCCGGCGCACCTGCCCAGCCTGCCGTTCCTGCCCCCCAAGGGCGGGTTGCCCAAGCACATGACGGCCACCATCCGCTTCGATTGCTCGGCGCCGATCAGCCTGGAAAACCTGATCGACCTGACCCACGCCGATTTCCTCCATGCCGACGTGGTGGGCGATGAACGGTCCGACAGCGAACAGGTCGAAGTGTTCTACGACAGCGAAACGATCACGATGGTGCGCACGCTGGTCAACAAGTCGGTCGCGCCGATCATGAAGTTCTTCAGCGGCATCCGCCAGCCGACGCAGAACGTTCGCCAGGTCATCCGCATCTACCTGCGCTCGCACTGCGCGATCGCCTATGGCCGCTTTTCGCCGGGCGACGATGTGCCGCTGTTCCACCCGTGCACGCCCGAATCGCGCGATCGCACGCGGATGGAAATGGTGATGAACACCTCGAACGCGGGCCGCATGTTCCGCCACGTGATGCCAAAGGCGGGGTACAAGGTCTCGCGCCAGGACAGCTCGATGACCAACCCGCAAAGCCCGCGCTACATGGATCTGACCCCGCGCAAGGATCTGCATTCGCGGTTCGACCAGGCGGGCCAGCGCTATCGCCTGCTGATGATGGAACTGGCGAACCGCCAGGACGCGGGCGATTTCGATTATCGCGACAATGTCGGCACCGATTGCAGCGACATCATCGGGCTGCGCAAGGAACTGTTCCAGTTCTGACCTGACTGGCGCTTCGTTGCCCGGGCGTCGCTCCTGAACCGAGCGGCGCCCGGACACCGGCCCGAACTCACCTTATCCGAAAAAAGCGACGGGCGGCGATCCTGCACCATGGTGCAGGCGGATCGCAGGCACCGTTTCCAGCGAGAGGCCGAACCCAGATGTCCAAGACCAACGCCGTCGGCGGGCCGCGCCGCTTCTGGGGCACCATGCCCGTGCTGCCCGCCGCACAGCTGACCGAAACCTCGCGCCAGATGGAGGCGCTGGGTTTCGAAGGCGTGTTCGTGCTGCAGATCTACGGCCCGCCGTTCGTGCCGCTGGCCGCCACCGCTACGGTTACCGAAACGCTGAAGCTGGGCACCGGCATCGCCATTGCCGGCACCCGCAGCCCGGTCGAAACCGCATTCGCCGCGATGGATGTCGACCGGATCAGCGGCGGCCGCTTCGTGCTCGGCCTTGGCAGCAGCATCCCCTCGGCGGTCGAGGGCATGTACGGCATGCCCAAGGCCAAGCCGCTGGGCCACTTGCGCGAAACGGTCGACGTGGTGCGCTACATCATCGCCAACGCGCACAAAGGCCTCGATCCCTACGACGGCGAGTACTTCAAGGCCGACTTTGCGGAAATGATGATCACCGCACCGCCGGTGCGCGAACGCATCCCGATCTGGATCGCCGCGCTGCAGGAAAAGATGACCGATCTCGCCATCGAGATCGGCGATGGCCTGATGGTTCACGCGCTGTGGTCGGCCGAATATACCTCCAAAGTGCAGAAGCCGGTGATCGAGGCCGCGCTGGCCAAACATGGCCGCAAGCGCGAGGATATCGAGATCAACGCCTGGCCGTGGATCGCGATCAACCCGGACAAGCAGCAGGCGATCGACGATGCCCGCGCCACGGTCGCCGCCTATTCCGGCTACAAGCAGTACGAACCGTTCTTCGAAAAGCAGGGCTTCGGCGATCAGGCGCGCGCCTGCCAGCTGGCGCTGGGCGATCACGGCGATGTCTCGTCGGTCGCGCACAACGTGACCGACGAAATGGTGCTGGCGTTCTGCGCGTGCGGGTCGGTCGAGGAAGTTCTCGCGCAGATCGAACCCTATTGGGATGTGGTCGATTCGCTCGCGCCGATGACCCCCTACCGCGACCTGTCGATGGACAAGCTGATGTATTACTACGGCGGGCTGTTCCAGCTGGTGGCCGCGGCGAAGGCGCAGGGTTAAGGGGCAATAGTCTGCTCCCCCGCGAAAGCGGGGGCCCGGGCAAGCAAGCGAAACCGGCCTGAGGCCCCCGCCTTCGCGGGGGAGCAGGGGGGCACCGCATCACCTCAGTAATAGATCTCCATGCGTCCGCCATCGACCAGCATGTACTGGCCGGTGATGTAGCTGGCGCGGGCCGAGCACAGGTAGGCGCACAGGCTGGCGACTTCGTCGGGCTTGCCGAAGCGCTTCATCGGGATGCGATCGATCAGCCCTTCCATGAACTGCTCATAGGTCTGGTTGACCGCCTTGGCGCATTCGCGGAAGAACGCCTCGTATTGCGCGCCGGTGTCGATGAAACCGGGGGGCACGGTGTTCACGGTGATGCCGTGTTCGGCCAGCTCGTCGGCCAGGCTGCGGCTGAGGCCGAGCGCGGACGGGCGCAGCGTGTTGGCCAGGACATAGTCGAAGCCCAGCGTCGCGCGCCGCCCCGGCAGGCGGCCATGCCCCGATCCCACGGTGACGATGCGGCCCCACTGGCGCGCTTTCATCGCCGGGGTCACCGCGCGCGCGAAGTGGGCGAACGCCTTGACCACATTGTCGAACGTGGTCTGGAAATCCTCGTCGGCCATCGCGTCGAACCGACCGGATGGCGGCCCCACCGGTGAAAAGATCGCAATGTCGGGCGCGTCGAACAGCGCGGTCGCTTCGGCGACCATGCGCGGATAGCTGTCGAGCTGGGTCAGGTCGGCGCTGACCCCGCCTGCCGTTCCGCCCTCGGCGCGGATCGCGGCGATCGTCTCGTCGATCCCGGCCTGCCCGCGCGCGACCACCACCACCCGGCAGCCGTTGCGCCCCAGCTCCTCGGCGATGGCGCGGCCGATGCCGTGCGTGCCGCCGGTGACCAGCGCGGTTTTCCCTGCGATTCCCAGATCCATGTCACTCTCCCGTGATGTCCTGCGCGGCAAGGGGCGTGCAATGCCGGTGGGTCGCACCTGCCAACGGTCAGGCGCGGGGTGGCAGGGGGGCGGTCACATTCCCCGGCACAACGGAAGGGATGCCACGATGCAGCTCGATCATATCAATATCCGCACGGCGAAGCTCGATGCGTCGATCGCGTTCTATGGCGAGGTGCTGGGTCTGCGGATGGAGCCGCCGCCGATGTGCGCGGATATGCGCGCCGCTGCGTGGGGCCGTGATTCGGCAGGGCAGGCGGTGGTCCATCTGGTCGCGGCCGAGCACGAGATCGAAAGCGGCGGTCCGGTGCGCGGCGCGGCGCAGCGCGGCATGATCGACCATTTCGCGCTGCGTTGCGACGACCGGGCGAGCCATATCGCGCGGCTGGAACGGGCGGGGCTGGCGTTCGAACAGACCGAGGTTCCCGCCATCGGCCTGCAGCTGGTGTTCGTGCGCGACCCCAACGGGATACTGGTCGAACTCGGCTTTGCCCTGCCGGCGCTTGCGGAGAACCCGGCATGAGCGCGCCTGACCAAACCGCTGACAAGCTGGCGATTGCCGAGCAGCTGGCCAACTATGCCCGGGCGATGGACCGGATCGACCGCGATATGGGCTATGGCGTGTGGCATCCCGACGGCACCGCGCGCTACGGCGCGATGTTCGAAGGGACGGGGCGCGAATTCATCGACTGGGTCTGCGGCACGCACAGCCAGATGATCGCGCACATGCACCGCATCACCAACATCCTGGTCGTGCTCGATGGCGACCGCGCGGCGAGCGAGGCCTACGTCAACGCCGTGCTGCGCTTCGAACAGGATGGCGTGCTGCGGCAGGGCAACGTCCATGGCCGCTACCTCGATCGCTGGTCGCGCCGGGACGGCCGCTGGGCGATCGATCACCGCGAGTACGTGCAGGACATCGACGAGATCGTGACCGCCGGGCCGCCGCTGGTCGGCGCATTCGGCGGCCGGCGCGACCGCGATGATCCGTCGTATGCGGTGTTTGCGGGCGTGACGCCTTAGGTCACCGGCTCACACCAGCGAGATGTCCGGCGCGTCTTCCTGTTTCATGCCGATCACGTTGTAACCGGCGTCGACATGGTGGATCTCGCCGGTCACGCCCGAGGCGAGGTCGGACAGCAGGTAGAGCCCGGCGCCGCCGACATCCTCGATCGTGACGTTGCGGCGCAGCGGCGAATTCAGCTCGTTCCACTTCAGGATGTAGCGGAAATCGCCGATCCCGCTGGCGGCCAGCGTCTTGATCGGGCCGGCCGAGATCGCGTTGACGCGGACGTTGGCGGGGCCAAGATCGTTGGCGAGGTACTTCACGCTGGTTTCCAGCGCGGCTTTGGCCACGCCCATCACGTTGTAGTGCGGGATGACCTTTTCGGCGCCGTAATAGCTCAGCGTCAGGATCGCGCCGCCGCCGGTGCCGTCTTCGTTGAGCGGCATCATCGCCGCCGCCCGCTGCGTCACCGCGACCAGGCTGTAGGCCGAAATGTTCATCGTCATCAGGAAGTTGGCGAGGCTGGTGTCGAGGTACTTGCCGCGCAGTTCCGCCTTGTCGGAAAAGCCGATGGCGTGGACCACGAAGTCGATCGTGTCCCAGCGCGCCTTCAACGTCGCGAACGCGGTGTCGAGCGCGGCCATGTCGGACACGTCGCATTCGATCAGGAAATCGCTGCCCAGACTCTCGGCCAGCGGGCGCACGCGTTTTTCCAGCGCCTCACCCTGAAACGAAAAGGCCAGTTCGGCACCGTGTTCGGCCAGCTTGCGGGCGATGCCCCATGCCAGCGACTTGTCATTGGCCAGGCCCATGATCAGGCCCCGCTTACCCTGCATCAGACCGCTCATGCGTTACCTGTTCCATTCTCCCTGCCGCGCGCATCGCGCGCGCGGTTGTCTGCCTGGCCGAGCATGTCGCGTTCCTCGGGCGATTCCGCAAGGGCGGCGTTGAGCTCTGCGCCTACCACCATCCCTAGGCCGACCAGCCAGAAAAAGAAAAGCGCGATCATCACCCCGGCCAGGCTGCCATAGGTCAGGTCATAGTTGAACAGGCGCCGCAGCAGCACCGGCAGCGTTCCGGTCACCGCCATCCACCATGCGCTGACCAGCAGCGCGCCGGGCCATTTGGGGTAGACGCGCTTGCGATAGACCCCCGGCGTCAGCGACAGAAACAGCAGGTACAGCGACATATACAGCACCACCGCCGGGATGAACCGCGACAACGCCAGGCTGCCGATCGCGGCGGCGAACTGCGGCATCCACTGCTCGATCACCTGCTGCGCCGCGCCGATCGCCACCTGCACCCCGATGCTGACCAGCAGCAGCACCATCGCCACCAAGATCACCGCGGTCGAGGCCAGGCGGTAGCGCCAGTAGCCGTGTTCCCAGTTGGTGCCGTAGGCGCGGCGCAGGATGTCGCGGATCGTCTCGATCAGGCTGCCCACGGTCCACAGGCCGACCAGCCCGCCGGCCCACAGCAGCCAGCCGGTGCGCGCCTGGATCACCGATCGCGCCACCGGGCCGATCGAGGCCGCGACCACCGGCGGCAGCGCCAGCAGCACCGCGTTGATCGCGGCGGCCCGCTGCGAGGTTTCGCCGACCAGCGAAAACAGCGCCGCGCCGACGATGAAGAACGGGAACAGCGCGATCAGCACCATGTAGGCAAGGTTGCCGGCGTGGATGAAGCCGTCGTTGATCGTGCCGGTCCACACCCGCTTGACCACTTCGAAAAAGCGGCTGCCGGGGCCCAGATGGCGCATCCCGTGCTGCTGCAGCCCGGCGCGCCAGCGCAACGCCTCCTTGCGCCGCGCCTCTGGCGAAAGATCGGGCGCCGAAATCAGCGGGCGCGCACCCGGAGGCAGCGAATCGGTCATGCTTGTCGGGAAATTTCCCGAACCGTCACACGCCGAACCGCGCGCGCAGCGGGCGTTCATCGCGCCAGCCTTCGAGCCGCTGGGTCAGGTCTGCGTCGGCGGGCGGCAGATCGACCTGCAGGGTCACCAGCTGGTCGCCGCGGGTGCCGTCCTTGCGGCTGAACCCGCGTTCCTTCAGGCGCAGCGTCTTGCCGCCCGAACTGCCCGGCGCCACGGTGAGCATCACCGCGCCTTCGACCGTGGGCACCCGGACCTTGGCGCCGTTGATCGCCTCGTCGAGCGAGATCGGCAGGTCGATGCGGATGTTGTCGCCGTCGCGCACGAAGAACGGGTGGCTGCCGACCTCGATCGAGACGATCGCATCGCCCGCGCCGCCGGGGCCCTGCTCGCCCTTGCCGGGCAGGCGCATCTGCGTGCCGCTGTCGACGCCGGCGGGCAGCTTGAGGTCGATGGTCTTGCCGTCGGACAGGGTGATGCGCTGCGTCTCGCGCTTGGCCGCATCGACGAACGCGACCTGCAGGCGATATTGCACGTTGGCGCCGCGCGGAGGCGGTCCGCGCCGGCCGCCACCCATGCCGCCGCCGGGACCGGCACCGCCGCCCATACCGCCGCGCCCGCCGAACAGGCCTTCGAAAATGTCGCCGATGTCGATGCCCTCGGCACCGCCACCCATGCCGCCGCCGCCGAAGCCCTCGAACCCGCCGTCGTGGCGATGGCCACGCTGGGCTCCGCTGCCGCCGAAACCGCCGCCGCCGCCCATGCCGAACGGCATGGCGGGGTTGCCGTCGCCGTCGATCTCGCCGCGATCGAACTTGGCGCGCTTGTCCTTGTCGGTCAGCAGGTCATAGGCGCTCGTCACCACCGAAAAGCGCTCGGTCGCCTTCGGGTTGTCCTTGTTCCGGTCGGGATGAAGCTCCTTGGCCAGCTTGCGATAGGCGGACTTGATGTCCTTCTCGCTTGCGCTGCGGGCTACGCCAAGGGTCGCATAAGGATCTGCCATGGGGCATAGCTAGGGTTCGCAAGGCCTCGCCGCAAGCGGCGCGTGCCGCTGTCGAGCCAAACGAGGCTGGCATGCCGGACCGGGCCGGTCGATCGGGCGGTGCCCGTCGCATGCCGGACTTTCCTACTTCGCTGCACTGCGGTAGGCCGGGAACATGCACCGCTCGATACGATTTCATCGGCATCTCCTCGCCGCCCTGCCGGGCACTGTTCGCACGCCGAGCGGGGGAGGCGGGCGTGGCGCAGGGTGTGTCAACTTCGTAAACTTCATCAGGAAAACGCGGTGAAAGCTGAACAGGATCGGGACGCGATTCCCCACGACGATCCCTATGCGATTTTCGAAGCGTGGTTCGCCGCCGCCCGCGAATCGGAATTGAACGATGCCAACGCGATGGCATTGGCCACCGCGACGCCAGAAGGCGTGCCGTCGTGCCGGATGGTGCTGCTGAAAGGGCATGGCGCACACCTAGGTGCCGATCGCGCATCTGGCGGCGGGTTCGTGTTCTACACCAACTTCCACAGCCGCAAGGGCGGGGAGCTGGCCGCCAACCCCCACGTCGCGCTGCTGTTCCACTGGAAGTCGCTGCGTCGGCAAGTGCGCATCGAAGGCCCGATTACCGAGGTTACCCCGGCTGAGGCCGACGCCTATTTCGCCAGCCGCAACCGCGAATCGCAACTGGGTTCGGCCGCGTCCGACCAGTCGCGCCCGCTGGCCGTGCGCGGCGACTATCTCGACCGGGTGGAGGCCTTGCGCGCCGCGCTCGACGGCGCGCCGGTGCCGCGCCCGCCGCACTGGTCGGGCTATCGCGTCACGCCGTCGGCGATCGAATTCTGGCAGGACCGCGACCACCGCCTGCACGAACGCCGCCGCTTCGTGCGCTCCGGCCCGGACCAGCCCTGGTCCAGCACGCTGCTGTATCCCTGAGGATCGACGATGAGCGAAACCGCAAACCTCTCTACGGCGCTGCCTCCCGCCGCGCTCCCCACGGCCGGCCACGGCAACCTCAATCGCCGCGCCGCCTATGCCAGCATCAGCGTGGCGTTGATGCTGGTGGTGTTCAAGCTGTGGGCGGTGATCTCGACCGGGTCGACCGCGATGCTCGGCAGCCTGGCCGATACCGTGCTCGATCTCGTCGCCAGCATGGCCACGCTGCTCGGCGTGTGGATCGGCGGGATGCCCGACGATCACAACCACCGGTTCGGCCACGGCAAGGCCGAAGCGCTGGCGGCGATGTTCCAGGTCATGCTGATCTCGTTCTCGGCGCTGGGCATCGCCTGGCGCGCAATCGGGCAGCTGATCGCGGGTGGGCATACCGAAGCAGCGGGCGACGGCATCGCGGTTTCGGCGATCGCCATGGTCGCCACGTTCGGCCTGCTGGCCTACCAGCGCCACGTCATCGCCAGGACCAATTCGGTCGCGATCCGCACCGACAACGTCCACTACCAGTCGGACCTGCTCCTCAACCTTGCGGTGATCGTGGCGCTGCTGCTCGACCAGTACGCCGGGCTGACCGGCGCCGACGCCGGGTTCGCGCTGCTGATCGCGGGTTGGCTCGGCTGGGGCGCGTGGAATGCGTCGCAGGAGGCGGTCGAACAGCTGATGGATCAGGAATGGCCGCTCGAAAAGCGCGAGCGGTTCCTTGAGGTGGTGCGCCAGCATCCCGAGCTGATCGGGCTGCACGACTTGCGCACGCGCACCAGCGGCAACCGCGATTTCGTGCAGTTCCACGTCTGGGTCGATGGCCGCATGACCGTGACCGAGGCGCACCGCGTGATGGACGAGGTCGAGGCCAAGCTGATGCGCGAGTTTCCCGGCGTGGAAGTGCTGATCCATCCCGATCCCGAAGGCCATGTCGACGAACTGGGGGTCAGCGCGCAGGACTTGCTCGCCCCCGAAGCCGATCTGGTGGCGATCCTGTCGCCCGATGAGCCGGAGGTGCCCGCCACCACGCCGATTGCACCCGGTGCCCCGCAACAAGAGAATGCCGCCTGACCATGTCGCACGCCAAACCCGTCCCGTACGTTCACGTCGATGCGTTCACCGCCACCCCGCTCAAGGGCAACCAGGCGGCGGTGATGCTGCTCGACAGCTGGCCCGACGATGCGCTGTTGCAGGCGATCGGCGCGGAAAACCTGTTTGCCGAAACCGCGTTCCTCGTGCCCGACGCCAGCGGCGCGGCGGCTTACGAACTGCGCTGGTTCACCCCCGAACTCGAAGTGCGGCTGTGCGGCCACGCCACGCTCGCCTCGGGCCACGTGCTGCTGCAGCGCGATGCGGGGCTGGACCGGGTGACGTTCCGGACGAGGAAAGCCGGGGTGCTCGAAGTCAGGCGAGATGGCGCGAACGGCTATGCCGTGGGCTTGCCCGCCATCCCGACCCAGCCCGGCGCGTGGGATGCCGTGATCCCGCTGCTCGGCACAGCGACACCGGGCGAAGTGTGGCAGAGCCCGGATCGCTACAACATCCTGCTTTACGCCGATGCCGCCGAAGTCGCAGCGCTGGCGCCCGACATGAAGGCGCTGAAAGCGTTGGGCGACCACCAGTTCATCTGCACCGCGCCGGGTGCGGGCCACCCCGGCGGTGCCGATGTGGTCAGCCGCGTGTTCGTGCCCGGCGGCGGGGTCGATGAGGATGCGGCGACCGGATCGGCGCACGCCGCGCTCACCCCGTTCTGGACCGCGCGGCTGGGGCGCGATCGCTTCACCGCGCATCAGGCCTCGGCCCGCGGCGCGGATTTCACCTGCCGGCTCGACGGCGACCGCGCGTGGCTCGGCGGCCATTGCGTGACGGTGGTGGAGGGCACGTTCCTGATGCCGGGGTAATGCGCCGATAAAAGGCGTCGTCCCGGGTCGGGCCCGGGACGACCTCAGGTCAGCTTGCGGGAAACTGCGCCACGATCTCGGCCAGGTGGTGGACCACGGCGGGCATCTGCGGTTCCTGCGTCTTGCCCAGCCGCACCACCACCAGCTTTTGTTTGGGCGAGACCAGCACGTACTGGCCGAGGTGGCCGACGCAGGCGAACAGGCTGGCCGGGCCCTGATCGGGAAACAGCGCGGCGGGTTCGTTGCCCGACGGCTTGCGGTTGAGCCAGATCTGCGCGCCGTATTCGGGCTGGCGCGGCGATGGCGCGGTCATGAATTCGATCCACGCCCGGGGGATGATCTGCGCGCCCGCCACCGCGCCTTCGTTGCGCAGAAATTCGCCGAATTTCGCCCAGTCGCGCGCCCGGCCATGGATCAGGCTGCCACCGATCAGCGTGCCCGAGGCATCGAATTCGGGCAGCATGGATTTCATGCCCACCGGTTCGAACAACCGGGTGCGCAAGTATTCCGACACCGCGCGGCGGCGCGTTTCGGCATCGCCATCGGGCGCCAGCGCGCGCGCCGCCAGATCGGCCAGGATCACGCTGGTCGCGGTCGAATACTTCCACTTGGCGCCCGGCTCGACCTCGAGCGGCTGGTTCTCGGCATAGCGCGCCATATCTCCGCGTCCGTCGAGGAACAGCATCCGCACTTCGTCCGAGGTGTAGATCGGATCGCCGTTTTCGACATGGCGCAGGCCCGATCGCATCTGCAGCAGCTGGCGCAAGGTGATCTCGCCGCGCGGATCGCCGGGGCGCTGCCACGCCGCGACCGGCGCGGGCTGGTTCAGCCGCAACCGCCCGTCGGACACCAGCAGCCCGATCATCACGCCGGTGATCGACTTGGCCATCGACCAGCTGACGAAGCGCGTGTTCTCATGGTAGCCAGCCGCATAACGTTCGGCGACGATGCGTCCGCCCAGCATCACCACCACCGCGCGCGTTTCCGCCGCCGCCGGATCGGTGAACAGTGCATCGACGCTGCGCGCCAGCACGTCACGGTCGACGCCGGGATTTTCGACCACGGCGGCCATCGCCGCCTGGTCCAGGGGGGGCGCCACGGGCGCGGTTGCCTTGCCGCAGCCGATAAGCGCTGGCAGCATCAGCAGTGGCAGGATACAGGAGCGCCGGACCATAAGGTCTGCCCTTTCCTCCAGATCACCCGGCCATGGCAACCGCAAACACAACCAAACCCTCTGGCAAATCCCCCGGGACATCGTTCTCAAGCTCAACCGGCAAGCCGCGCCGCCGCCGCTGGCCGTGGCTCGTGGCGGCGCTGGTCGTGGTCGGCGCGCTGCTGGCGTTCTTCTGGCGGCCGCTCAACGGCTATGCTCAGACCGGCGCGTCGTATGGTGCGCGCGTTGCCTGTTCGTGCCGCTTTGTCGGCGGGCGATCGCTGGGCGACTGCAAGAAGGATTTCGAGCCGGGCATGGGGATGGTCACGCTGAGCGAGGATGTTCCCGCCAAAAGCGTGACCGCGCGCTTCCCGCTGCTGGCCAAACAGACCGCCACCTACCGCGAAGGCTGGGGCTGCGTGCTGGAAGACTGGAAGGATTAACGCGGGCCGGTGCCGCGCAGGGCACATTGGCCGATGAATCTGCATGAGTTTGCCTCCCCGCGAAGGCAAGGACCGCAGGGTTTCGGGTACGAGCGAACTGTCCACCCCCTTGAGACCCCCGCCTTCGCGGGGGATCAAAGGCCTTGCGTGCTCTCGATCCAGCCGCCGCCGATCACCCGGTCGCCGGCATACAGCACCGCCGCCTGGCCCGGTGCGACGCCGAACTCGGGCGTTGCGAAGCGGATGGTGACCGCCGCGCCGTCGCCGATCGCGCCATCGAGCGTGACAGGAACCGGCTTGGCCAGCGAGCGGACCTTGGCGGTCAGCGGCACGGCGGGATCGAACGCGCCGATGCGGTTGGTCTCGACGATCCGCGCCGCCGTGACCGCCAGCAGCGCCTTGGGTCCGACCAGCACGCGGCGACCGGGCGCATCGAGCGCGGTGACGTACAGCGGCTCGGGCTGCCCGCCGATCTCGAGCCCGCGCCGCTGGCCGACAGTATAGTGGATGATGCCGCGATGCGTGCCCAGCACCGCTCCGCTTACTGCATCGACGATATTGCCGGGCGCGTCCGCTTCCGGACGGACGCTGCGCACCACTTTGGCATAGTCGCCATCGGGCACGAAACAGATGTCCTGGCTGTCGGGCTTGGCCGCCACGGCCAGGCCCAGGTCCTGCGCGATCCGGCGCACGGCGGGCTTGGGCAGGCCGCCCAGCGGAAACCGCAGGAAATCGAGCTGCGCCTCGGTCGTGCCGTAAAGGAAATAGCTCTGGTCGCGTGCCGGATCGGCTGCGCGCCACAGTTCGGGGCCAGCCGTCCCGGCGACGCGGCGGACGTAGTGCCCGGTGGCGAGGCAATCGGCCCCCAGCTCGCGCGCCATCGCGAACAGGTCGGTGAACTTGGGCCCCATGTTGCAGCGGATGCACGGGATCGGGGTGCGCCCGGCGAGGTATTCGTCGGCAAACGTTTCGACCACCTCTTCGCGAAAGCGCGATTCATGGTCGAACACATAGTGCGCGATACCCAGCCGGTCGGCGACGCTGCGCGCATCGCGGATGTCGTCGCCCGCGCAGCACGCGCCCTTGCGCCCGGTCGCGGCACCGTGATCGTACAACTGCAAGGTCATGCCGATCACTTCGGCCCCGCTGGCAGCCGCCAGGCCTGCGACCACCGAACTGTCCACCCCGCCCGACATGGCGACCACGATCCGCCGTCCCGCCATCGCCCCGTCGAACTGGAACAGCGCGGCTGGATCGTCGACCAGCGGGTCCGGCAAGGTTGAAAGCAAAGGCATTTACGGGCCCATAGGCGTTTCTGTCGCCAAATGGCAGGCGCAAAAGGCAATGCGTGCGCTCGCACCCGGATTCACTTAACCTCCAATAAGATTGGGTAAATCGCGGCTTTACGGTCCCTTAGCTCCCCCGCTGCTAAAGCCGCCGCATGGAAATGGGATTCACCGAATATGACTCGCGCCTTTCCGGCGAGTCGGCGCAAGATCTCCGGCCGTTCGGCTGGAGCGAGCTTTGCGCGCGGCTCGTCGCAGCGCAGGATCTGCGCCGCCTGATCGCGATCGACGCGACGGGCCACACCAACACAACCGGACGACGCCCGCGGCGCCAGCCCGGACAGGCCAGTTTTCACCGAAACACCGCACGGCTGATCGCAATGCGACAACAGGCTGACCGGTTCGTTAACCCAAAGTCTTCAACGAATGGCAAAGCCGATGCATGCATAGCCGTCTCAAGGCAGTTGCATGCCGACCCATCAGCCAGTGCCGAGCTGTTTCGAGAAGTACCATGATCGAAAACCAGAAAATCAAACCGGCTCAGGTCATCGGCCCCCTGGGGGAACCGCTGACCGTCGACAGCCTGCCGGCTCCTTCCACCACGCGGTGGGTGGTGCGGCGCAAGGCTGAAGTCGTGGCAGCCGTCAACGGCGGCCTGCTCACGATCGACGAAGTGTGCGAACGCTACAGCCTCACGCTCGAGGAATTCGCCTCGTGGCAACGCGCGGTCGATCGTTCGGGCATGCAGGGTTTGCGCGTGACGCGGATCCAGCACTACCGCGATCTTTACGAGCGCCAGCTCAAGTACTGATTGTACCGGGGCATCACGCAGCGGGGCGATTCGTCCCGGCGCGATACCCGATCCGACCATTGAGGCTCTTTGAACCGGCCTCCATCAACGGGCGGCCGCTCCCATCCCGGGGGCGGCCGTTCGGCTGTCATGGTCGATTTGGCGCCTGGTGTGTCGCCGCCGCCACTGGTTTCAGCTGAAATGGCCCCAAAAGCGCCAACGCCACCATTTCGGCCATTCCCGTTCATCGAGCGACGATTGCGCCTCGTCGTTTCGCGGTCTATTGCCGGACGATAATGCGTCAGATCAAGGCGCGCGGGCCGCTTGCAGGGGGTGGCTTATGGGGGTAATACACCGCTGCCAACAGCGGCAGGCCCCGATTTCAGGCCGCCCGGGATAAAGGCACGTGAGCGACATGAATTACGAGACGAGCATCGACGCCGGCGGACCAGCCTCGCTTGAGCCTTTCGACAGCTATGTCGAGGGCGGCGCACCGCGTTCGCGGCGCAGGTGGATCATCGCTGTCGTCATCGTGGCGATCCTGATCGGCGCATGGTTTGCCTACCGGCACAACGTCGCTGCGGGCGCTGCGGACCAGAACAAGGGCGCGCAGGCGCAAACCGTCAGCGTGATCGCGCCGGGCCGGACCACGGTCGATGCGGCGATCACGTCGTCGGGCACGCTTGCCGCGCGGCGCGAACTGCCGGTCGGCATCGCCGGCGAGGGCGGACAGGTTGCCGCCGTGCTGGTCGATGCCGGCAGCTGGGTGCGCCAGGGCCAGGTGCTCGCGGTGATCGACCGTTCGGTGCAGGCGCAGCAGGCGGTCAGCGATGCCGCCAGCATCGAAGTCGCCGCCGCCGATGCGCGCATCGCGCAGGCCAATCTCGATCGCGGGCTGAAGCTGGTCGATCGCGGCTTCATCTCCAAGTCCGATGTCGACAAGCTTACTGCCACGCGCGATTCGGCCAATGCGCGGGTGCGGCTGGCGCGCGCCAGCCTGGGCGCCACCAACGCGCGCAACGCGCGGCTCAACATCGTCGCGCCCGCCGCAGGCCTCGTGCTGGAACGCAAGGTCGAACCCGGCCAGGTCGTGGGCGCGGGCAGCGGCGTGCTGTTCCGCATCGCGCGCGACGGCGAAATGGAAATGCAGGCGCATGTCTCCGAAGCCGATCTGGCCAAGCTGGCGGTCGGCATTTCCGCCAGCGTGACCCCGGTGGGCACCACCACGGCGTTTCCGGGCCAGATCTGGCAGCTTTCGCCGGTGATCGATCCCATCTCGCGCGAAGGCATCGCGCGCGTCGCGCTGCCCTATAACGCGGCGCTGCGTCCGGGCGGCTTCGCCAGTGCCGCGATCAAGTCCGGTGTGGTGAACGCGCCGCTGCTGCCGCAATCGGCGATCCTGAGCGACGAAAAGGGCCAGTACGTGTTCGTCGTCGGCGGCAACAACAAAGTCGCGCGGCGTGCGGTCAAGACCGGTGACGTCACCGAACAAGGCATCGTGGTGATGGAAGGCCTGTCGGGCAACGAACGCGTGGTGCTGCGTGCGGGCGGGTTCCTCAATGCCGGTGACGTCGTGATTCCGGTCGCGACCAAGCCGACCGCCGGCTGATCGCGAGAGGCCGGGCCCATGAACTTCCGCAACATCTCCGCGTGGTCGATCCGCAATCCGGTGGTGCCGCTGGTCCTGTTCATCGGCCTGACGCTGGCCGGGCTGGTTTCGTTCATGGGCATGAAGGTCCAGTCACAGCCCGACATCGAGTTCCCGATGGTCATCGTTACCATCTCGGAGCCCGGTGCCGCGCCGACCGAGATCGAGAACCAGATCACCCAGCGCATCGAATCGGGCGTCCGCTCGATCGCCGGGGTCGATACGATCACGTCGACCGCGTCGGAGGGCAACAGCCAGACGCTGGTGATGTTCAAGATCGGCACCGACATTAATTCGGCGGTGAACGAGGTCAAGAACGCGGTCGACCAGGTCCGCGGCGATCTTCCCGACGGCATCCTCGAGCCGCAGGTGATCAAGGCGGAGACGTCGTCCGATCCGATCGGCTACTTCGCGGTGACCGCCAACGACATGACGATCGAGCAGATGTCATGGTTCATCGACGATACCGTGGCCAAGCGGCTGCTGGCGATCCCCGGCATGGCCGAAGTCCACCGCTCGGGCGGTGTGGACCGCGAGATTGCGGTCACGCTCGATCCGGCGCGGATGCAGGCGCTCGGCGTCACCGCCAGCCAGGTCAACGCCACGCTGCGCTCGGTCAACATCAATGCGGCGGGCGGACGCGCCGAAGTTGCCGGATCGCGCCAGGCGGTCCGCGTGCTGGGCAACGCGCGCAACGCCTACGATCTGTCGCAGACCGACATCGCGCTGACCGGTGGACGCACGGTCAAGCTCGCCGATGTCGCCGATGTCAGTGATTCCTATGGCGAACTGACCTCGATCGCCAAGTTCAACGGCAAGCCCGTGGTGGCCTTCAGCATCGCCCGCGCACGCGGCGAATCCGATGTCAGCGTCTACGACACCGCGATCAAGGAAATGAACGCGCTGGCCAAGGAACAGGGCGGCAGGGTCGCCTTCCATCCGCTGTTCAACCGCGTCGACGAGACCAAGGCCCAGTATGAATCGTCGATGTCGGCGATGGTCGAAGGCGCGGTGCTTGCGGTCATCGTGGTGTTCTTCTTCCTGCGCGACTGGCGCGCCACGATGGTCTCGGCCATCGCCATCCCGCTGTCGTCGATCCCCACGTTCTGGGTGATGAACCTGATGGGGTTCACGCTCAACACGATGTCGCTGCTCGCGCTCGGGCTGGTCGCAGGTGTGCTGGTCGACGATGCGATCGTGGAGATCGAGAACATCGTGCGCCACATGCGCATGGGCAAAAGCGCCTACCAGGCCTCGATCGACGCCGCCGACGAGATCGGGCTGGCGGTGGTCGCCACGACGTTCTCGATCGTCGCGGTGTTCCTGCCGGTGGGCCTGATGCCGGGCGTATCGGGCCAGTTCTTCAAGAACTTCGGGCTGACCGTGGTGGTCGCGGTGCTGTTCAGCCTGGCCGTGGCACGCATGATCACGCCGATGATCGCGGCCTATTTCCTCAAGGCCAAGGGCCACGCCGAACATGGCGAAGGCCCGATGATGGACCGCTACATGCGTGTGCTGCGCTGGTCGCTCGATACCGCGTCGGCGTGGGCCTATCGTGCGCGCGTGGCCGATCCTCGCGGCCGGCTGTCACTCCGCCAGCGGCTGGCCGCGCGGCTGCGCGACCATCGCCTGTGGATGCTGGGCATCGGCTTGCTGGCCCTGATGCTGACGGTGGTGATGACCATGGTCATCCCGCAACAGTTCTTCCCCGATGAAGACAGCGACTTCGTTTCGGTCAACATCGAACTGGTGCCCGGAACAACGCTGCAGCAGAGCGAGAAGATCGTCGATCAGGTGTACGAGGTCATCGCCGCTCAGCCCGAAGTTGCCGTGGCGTTCGAGCGCGTGCGCGAAACCAGCGACAACATCTACATCAACCTGAAAAAGGACCGGGCCCGCACCAGCATCGAATTCGTGCGCCAGCTGACCCCGGTGCTGCAGCGTATTCCCGACGCGCGCGTGACGTTCCAGGACAACAACGGCGGCGGTCCTGGCGGCGGTTCGGGCCGGCCGATCAGCGTGATGCTGTCGGGCTCCGATCCGGCCAAGCTGCAGTCCACCGCGCAGACGCTGATCGAACAGATGGGGTCGCTCAAGACGCTGGTGGCCCCGCGCATCAGCGCCGACATGCGCCGCCCGGAACTGGTCATCACCCCGCGCACCGATCTGGCGGCCTCGCTGGGGGTGACCACGCAGGCGCTCAGCCAGACGATCCGCATCGCCACGCAGGGCGAGATCGACCAGAACAGCGCCAAGTTCTCGCTGTCGAACCGCCAGGTGCCGATCCGGGTGAAGCTGCCGGTCGATTCGCGCCGTGACCTGACCACGATCGCCAACTTGCCCGTGCCGATCGCCAGCGGCGGGTCGGTCCCGCTCTCGCGTGTGGCCGACATCGGCTTCGGTTCGGGCCCGACCACGATCCAGCGTTACAACCAGAGCCGCCGCATCTTCGTCGGCGCCGATCTCGCCTCGGGCGTGGCCAAGGGTACGGCCGACGCGCAGATCAAGGCGCTGCCGATCATGAAGGCGCTGCCCGATGGCGTGTCCAACGCGCCCGCCGGGCAGGATCGCTTCCAGCAGGAAATGCTGGTCAACTTCGCCATCGCGCTGGCGGCGGGCGTGATGCTGGTGTTCTCGGTGCTGGTGCTGCTGTACCGCCGCCTGATCTCGCCGCTGGTCAACATGGGCTCGCTGTTCCTCGCGCCGCTGGGCGGGTTGCTGCTGCTGGGCGTGGCCGGCCAGCCGATGTCGATGCCGGTGTTCATCGGCATGCTGATGCTGTTCGGCATCGTCGCCAAGAACTCGATCCTGCTGATCGATTTCGCGATCGAGGAAATGGGCACAGGCCGCGACAAGCTCGAATCGATCACCGATGCCGGGCACAAGCGCGCACAGCCCATCGTGATGACCACGGTGGCGATGATCGCGGGCATGATCCCCACTGCGGTCTCGATCGGCACCAACAGCGGCTGGCGCGCGCCGATGGGCACGGTGGTGATCGGCGGTCTGGCGCTGTCGACCATGCTCACGCTGCTGATCGTGCCCGCCGGGTTCAGCTTGGCCGACGGCCTTGAAAAGCGGCTCGGCCCGTGGCTCGGGCGCAAGGTGCTCAACTACGATCCGCGGCTGTCGACGGCGGAAGAAGCCGGGCGCGTTACGGAACCCATGCCGGGTGAGGCCGTTCCCGCCGAGTGAGCGATACTGCACCCGGCCCTGTGTCCCTGCTGAGCCGGCGCGCCCGCCGCCTTCCGTTTCCGCCCGTGGACCGCGCCCGCAAGATGCGCGTGTTCGCCACCAGCCTGCTGCTGGCGATGGCGGTGGTGTTCTTCGCCGCGCGCCAGTTCGAACATGTGCACCCCGCGATCGGCTTCGTCCGCGCCTTTGCCGAAGCCGCGATGGTCGGCGGGCTGGCAGACTGGTTTGCGGTCACCGCCCTGTTCCGCCACCCGCTCGGCCTGCCGATCCCGCACACCGCGATCATCCCCGAAAACAAGGATCGCATCGCCGATACGATGGCCGCGTTCCTGCAGGAAAACTTCCTCACCCCGCAAGTCGTCGCGCGGCGGTTGACCGGGATGAACGCGGCGGCGGCGGCGGGCGCGTTCCTGGCCGATCCGCGCGGCGGCGAAGGCCGCATCCGCGCCGGGGCCGCCGGCCTGCTGGCCGATGTGCTCGAATCGCTCGACCAGGAAAAGCTCGGCGGACTGGCCAAGGGGGCGTTGCGCGCCCAGCTCGAAAAGCTCGAGATCGGGCCGCTGCTCGGCCAGCTGATCGGCGCGGCGATTGCCGACGGGCGCCACATGGCGGTGATGGAAAGCTTCGTGCGCTGGGCCGCACTGACGCTGGAGGACAACGAAGACCTCATCCGCACGATGATCCACGAACGCGCCAACGCGCTGATGCGCTTCACCAACCTCGACCAGCGGCTCGCCAACGGCATCCTCGACGGGTTGTACAAGCTGCTCGCCGAAACCGTGGTCGTGCCCGATCACCCGCTGCGCGCCAAGATCGAGGAAGGCCTCGAAAAACTCGCACACGATCTCGTCCACGATCCCGCGATGCGGCTGCGGGTGGAACGGATGAAAGCCGAAGTGCTCGCCAACCCCGCCTTCGCGCGCTGGCTCGACGGGCTGTGGGAACGCGGCCGCGTGCGGCTCCTGCAGGCGGTACGTGAACCCGGTGGCGTGCTGGCGGGGCAGCTGGGCCTCAGCCTCGCCGAACTCGGCAACGCGCTGCAGAACGATCCCCGGCTGCAACTGCTGGTCAACCGCTTTGCCCGCCGCACGCTCGTCGGCGTCGCCACGCGCTATGGCGGGCAGATCGTGCGGCTGGTATCCGAAACCGTGCGCCGCTGGGACGCGCGCACCGTCACCGACCGGATCGAAGGCGCGGTCGGCCGCGATCTCCAGTTCATCCGCATCAACGGCACGCTGGTCGGCGGGCTGGTCGGCGTCGCGATCCACACGATCGACGTGCTGCTGTAACCGCGCCCGCCCCGGCGCGATGCCGGGACATTGCGCGCGCCAGCGCACGCGCTACAACCGGGCGCCGATGGACCCCGTACTCACAACCCCGCGCCTCGATCTCTATCGCCCCCAGCCGCACGACCATGCCGCGCTGCTGACGCTGCTGGGCGATGACGAAGTGCGCCTGCACCTCGGCAACCGGCCGACCAGCGCGGTGGAGGAATTCAACCGCCTGTGCCGCAACGCCGGAAGCTGGGCGCTGTACGGCTATGGCACGTTCATCTGCCGCACGCGCGGCAGCGACGCCGTGCTGGGCATCTGCGGCGTGTTCCACTCTTGGCGCGGCTTCGGCAAAGGCATGGACGACACGCCCGAGATCGGCTGGATCTTCGCGCGCGAGACATGGGGACGCGGCATCGCCAGCGAGGCGGCCAGCGCCGCGCTCGCCTGGTTCGACGCCAACCACGGCCCCCTCCGCGTCGCCTGCATGATCGAAGACGGCAACGCCGCCTCGTTCGCCGTGGCATCGCGGCTGGGCTTCGTCGAATACGCCCGCCACTTCCCCGACGAGGCCGTGCCTGGCGAAGGCGAAATGCCGCTGGTGTTGCTGGAGCGGGGGTAGGGGGTGGCATGAAAATTTTACTATGATTGATATCGCGCCTAGGGCAGTGAATCATGATTCATGAGGGATTCAACCGGGGGAGGATATCTGTTATTATGAACGATATGCCACCGACCAGTATCCTCGGCGCGTTTAGCGAAGAACAGGTCAGTCGCCTGACAGGCCTGTCACTTGGCCAATTGCGGGGTTGGAATCGCAGGGGCTTCATCCGACCTGAATTTCGGATCAGCGATAATCCTCGCAAGCCGTTCAGCTACATTTACTCGTTTAAGGATCTCCTGAAACTTCGCGTTTTGAACCAATTAAGAAACGTCCACGGCGTTCAAATGGCAGAGTTGGAACGTGTTGAGCGAGCATTGGCGCACATGGGGGACGAGAAATGGACCTCGCAAAAGCTTTGGGTAGGGAACCGAAAGGTTGTTTTCGAAGAGCCAGAATCGAGGAGAAAGCGCGAGGTCGCGAGCAAGCAATTCGTCGCTGAAATCGCACTTGAAGTCGTCACATCCGATGCTCGTAGGGATATCGAACTAATGAATCGCCGCAACGGCGGTCAAGTAGGACATATTACACGAAAAAAATTCGTTCACTCTTCAGAACCAGTTTTCGCAGGAACCCGCATTCCGGTGACTGCGGTTACTGGGTTTCTATCGGCTGGATATGAACCGGGCGAAATTATCGACCGTTTCCCGAGCTTAGAGGTCGCTGACATTGATGCAGCCCGACATTGGCAAGCAGAGGCTGCTTGAGCTCGAAAAAATCTCCTGTCCCCTTTTTCACCGACAATGACGTAGATGACAAGGTCGGTGATTTGCTCCGGGAATCGGGGCATCAGGTGGTTAGGCTTCGAGAGGTGATGCTCGACAATTCACCGGACCCGGTAGTGGCTGCTGCTTGCAGGGAACACGGTTTGGTTCTCGTCACACACAACATCAAACATTTTCGAGCCATAGTAAAAGACTATGAGGTCACGCGTGCCGAGACCGATCGACTATGTAGGATTGAACTCGGTTGCGAGCAATTTCGTGCTGTTGATCGAGTTCGAGCGGCACTTGAGATCATAGAGTATGAGTGGTCACGGCGCGATAGCTCTGTCCCAATCCGTATCCACATAGGGGACGGAATCATCCGCATACATCGGTAATTCTTTCTCCGAATCCCCGCACCCCGCACCACAAGAAAAAGGGCCGGAAGGTTTCCCCTCCGGCCCCAATTCTTGTCGGCTTGCTTGGTCGGGTTTGGACTTAGAAGTCCATCCCGCCCATGCCGCCCATGCCGCCGCCGGGCATTCCGCCCATGGCCGGCTTGTCGTCGGCGCGTTCGCTGATCGCGGCTTCGGTCGTGATCAGCAGGCCGGCGACCGAGGCTGCGTCCTGCAGCGCGGTGCGGACGACCTTGGTGGGGTCGACCACGCCGGCGGCGAGGAGGTTCTCGTACACGTCGGTGGCGGCGTTGAAGCCTTGCGTCTCGTCGTTTTCGCGCAGCAGGTTGCCCGCGACAACCGCACCGTCATGACCGGCGTTTTCGGCGATCTGGCGCAGCGGGGTCTGGATCGCCTTGCGGACGATGTCGATACCGCGGGTCTGGTCGTCGTTGGCGCCCTTCATGCCGTCGAGGGCCTTGGTTGCGTAGAGCAACGCCGTGCCGCCGCCGGGGACGATGCCTTCTTCAACCGCGGCGCGGGTGGCGTGGAGTGCGTCGTCGACGCGATCCTTGCGTTCCTTGACCTCGACTTCCGAAGCGCCGCCGACCTTGATCACGGCAACACCGCCGGCCAGCTTGGCCAGGCGTTCCTGCAGCTTTTCGCGGTCGTAGTCGCTGGTGGTGACTTCGATCTGGGCCTTGATCTGCTCGACGCGGGCCTTGATCTCGTCAGCCGAACCGGCGCCGTCGACGATGGTGGTGTTGTCCTTGTCGATCGAAACGCGCTTGGCCTGGCCGAGCATCGCGACGGTGACGTTTTCGAGCTTGATCCCGAGGTCTTCGGAAATCATCTCGCCCTGCGTCAGCGTGGCGATATCGCCCAGCATCGCCTTGCGACGATCGCCGAAGCCGGGAGCCTTGACCGCAGCAACCTTGAGGCCGCCGCGCAGCTTGTTGACCACCAGGGTGGCCAGCGCTTCGCCTTCGATGTCTTCGGCGATGATCAGCAGCGGACGGCCCGACTGGACAACGGCTTCCAGGATCGGGAGCATCGCCTGCAGGTTCGACAGCTTCTTCTCGTGGATCAGGATATACGGGTTATCCAGTTCCACGGTCATCTTGTCGGGGTTGGTGATGAAGTAGGGCGACAGGTAACCGCGATCGAACTGCATGCCTTCGACGACATCGAGTTCGAATTCGAGGCCCTTGGCCTCTTCCACGGTGATCACGCCTTCCTTGCCGACCTTGTCCATCGCTTCGGCGATCTTCTGGCCGACTTCGACGTCGCCATTGGCCGAGATGATGCCGACCTGGGCGATCTCGTTGTTGCCCGAAACCGGCTTGGAGCGGGCGACGAGATCGGCGACGACCTTGTGCACGGCCAGATCGATGCCGCGCTTCAGGTCCATCGGGTTCATGCCGGCAGCGACCGAGGTCATGCCTTCGCGAACGATCGCCTGGGCCAGAACGGTGGCGGTGGTGGTGCCGTCACCGGCGAGATCGTTGGTCTTCGAGGCCACTTCGCGCAGCATCTGCGCACCCATGTTCTCGAACTTGTCCTTGAGCTCGATTTCCTTGGCGACGGTGACGCCGTCCTTGGTGATGCGCGGAGCGCCGAAGCTCTTGTCGATCACCACGTTGCGGCCCTTAGGGCCCAGCGTGACCTTCACCGCGTCGGCGAGGATATCAACGCCCTTGAGGATGCGTTCGCGCGCGTCGCGCGAAAAGCGTACGTCCTTGGCAGCCATAATGTGTTCCTTTGAATGTCAGTGTGAAGCGGGAAAGCGGATCAGGCGAGCACGCCCAGGATGTCCGATTCCTTCATGATCAGCAGGTCTTCGCCGTTGACCTTGACCTCGGTGCCCGACCATTTGCCGAACAGGACGCGGTCGCCGGACTTGACGTCGAGCGGGGTGATCTTGCCGTCTTCGGCGCGGGCGCCCGAACCGGTCGAGACGATTTCGCCTTCGCTCGGCTTTTCTTTGGCGCTGTCAGGAATGATGATGCCACCGGCCGTTTTTTCTTCGGCTTCGATGCGGCGCACGAGCACGCGGTCGTGCAGCGGACGGAAAGTCATAGTGTGCTCCCTCTTTCCAGGTTGGATCGATAAAATATCGCGCATTGGCACTCTCAGGGCGAGAGTGCCAGCGAGGCGCATATGGGTCGGGCGCCGTGGAGCGTCAATGGGTTTTGGCAGAGATTCTTTTCAGATCGAAGGCGACCGGGGCAGGGCGAGGCGTGTGCCGGTCAGTACGATCCGGCGTCCGGCAGCAGGCCCAGCCGCACGCGTGCGCGCCAGCGGTACAGCAGCAGGCTGGCCACCACGACGAGTCCCGCCATCAGCCCGATCCACACGCCGATGCCGCGCAAGGGCGTGAAGAAACCCAGCATCACCGACGTGCCGATGCCGGGGATCCAGTAGCCGAACAGCGCGATGGCCATCGGCACGCGGGTGTCCTGCAGGCCGCGCAGCGCGCCTGCCGCCACGGCTTGCGTGCCGTCGAACAGCTGGAACGCGGCGGCGACGACCATGTACTGCACGGCAAACCCGACCATCGCGGCGTTGGCGGGCGCGGCGGGATCGACGTAGAGCGACAGGATCGTGCGCGGCATGAACAGCATCGCGCTGGCGGTCAGCACCGTGAATCCGAAGGCGAGCACCAGCGCGGCGCTGCCGGCCCGCCCGATCACGATGCGGTCGCCCGCGCCGAAGTGATAGCCGACGCGGATCGTCGCGGCCTGGCCCAGCCCGAACGGCACCTGGAACGCCAGCGCCGCGACCTGCAGCGCCACGGTGTGCCCGGCCAGTTCTGCCGGGCCGATCAACCCCATCAGGAACGCCGCGCCGCTGAACAGCCCGGCTTCGGCCAGGATCGTCGCGGCGATCGGCAGGCCGATGCGCAAGATCTCGCGCAGTCGGGTCCATTCGGGCCGCCACCACCGGCCGAACAGGCGATAGCGGCGCAGCCGGCGGTCGCTGCGGATGGCGATGGCATAGGCGGCCAGCGTGATCAGCGCGGTGATGATGCTCGACATCGCCGATCCGCGCAGACCCATCGCGGGCGCGCCGAAGTGGCCGAACACGAACGTGTAGTTGCCCAGCGCGTTGACCCCGATCGCCAGCGCGGTGATCGCGGTGGCGAACACCGGCCGGCCCAGCGCGGAGACGAACGTGCGCAACACGTTGGCGAAGATCATCGGGATCATCGCCCACATCAGCACGCGCAGGAATCCGCCCGCCAGCTCGGCCACTTCGGCGTCCTGCCCGGCGGCGAGCAGGATCGCCTGGCCCTGCCACGCCACGATCATGCCCAGCAGCCCGCAGCCGACCGCCAGCCACAGCGCCATGCGCACGCTGCGGCGGACCTGGCGCACGGCATGCGCGCGGCTGCCCAGCTCGGCGGCGATCAGCGGGGCGACCGCGCCGGTCAGCCCCGAAAAGCACCACATCATCAGCCCGAACAGCGAGATCGACAGGCTGGAGGCGGCCAGCGGCTTTTCCCCCAGCCGCGCCACGAAGATCACGTCGACCGCATAGACCAGCATCTGCAGCAGGTTGGCCAGCGCCAGCGGCGCGCCCAGTTGCAGCATCGCCCGCATCTCGCGCGCGAAGCTGCCGCCCGGCGGGATCGCAGGTGCCGCGACGGCGTGGAGGGCGGGGGCGGACGACATGACAGCCGGTCTCCCTAGGCGCGAGCGCGCCGCGAGGGAAGCGCGCGCTGGGAGAAGCGCAGGCACCATCTTGCGTCCCGCGCCACGCGCGATAAAGCCGCCTCCAGGATCATGACGGAAGGGCAAGAGGGACATGGCGCAGGGCAATCACACCGCAAGGGCGTTGTACGTAACGGCGGCGATCGCGCTGGCGGCGAGTCTGTCGGTGACACTGGCCGCGTGCGGTGGTGCCAGCAAGGACGCGACCGCGACCGACACCTCTGCCGCGCCGACGTCACCCGACGCAGCTGCCGCCCCCGCCGCCACGACGCCACTCGCCGCCAATGCCGCACCGGCCTCGGTCGCGACCTGCAAAAGCTGCCACGCGTTCGAGGCAGGCAAGACCATGATCGGGCCAAGCCTTGCGGGCGTGGTCGGGCGCAAGGCCGCCAGCCTCGAAGGCTTTTCCTACAGCCCCGCGCTGAAAGCGGCGGGCTTCACATGGGACGCCGCCAACCTCGACACCTGGCTGACCGGCCCGATGAAGATGGTCCCCGGCACGCGCATGGTGTTCGCAGGCATCCCCGACGCGGCCAAGCGCAGGGAAGTGATCGAGTATCTGGCTACGCTGAAGTGAGGGGGAGGGCCTGCACCTTGGGCGAAGGGACATGACGGTGATGCTGAACAAGCGCGAATACGCAGCCCGCCAGTTGCGTACAGTGTTCGCCAATATCGCCATCGCGGGCTTATTGGTCGGGGTCAGCTGGTGGTTCTGGTTTGAGAATCAGCCGGACACGACGCATTGGGATGCGACCGAAGCCGGTACCATAACGTCTAAAACTGGCCGTATCTCGAAGTTCGGAAACTATTACGCGTTTCTGACGGTCAAGCTGGCCGATGGGACGACAGGGGATTTCGGCATCGACCCGGTGACAGCTGTTCAATGCCGCGTTGGCGAGACCGTGCCTGTCTTGCGGAAAGGCGTATCGCTCGCACTCGGGCCGACTGCATGCAAAACCGATCCGCCGAAAATTAAAGCATAGGTCGCCTGCTTCAACGCTGGCCGGTCGCTCCGGAACGGTGGGAGTGCACCGCCGACGCAAGGCGCCTCGATCGCCAGCGCGTCACGACGTCGCCGCCTTCGATCCCGACAGGGCGCCGCCCAGCAACGCGGTGCCCAGCGCGACCAGTCCCGTCGCCAGCGGCGGGGCGCCTGCCATCACCAGCAGCATGATCGCGGCGGCCAGATACAATCCGTAGGTGGTCCATTGCAGCAGCCGCGGATCGAACATCCAGGCGTATGTCGCGGTCTCGTGCTCGCGCCCGTCGCGCTGCCGCAGGATCTGCGCCTGCTCCTCGCGCCAACGCATCATGGCAAACAGGAAGCTGATTTCGGCCAGCGCATCACCGAACAGCAGCACCACGCACGGCAGGAAGTAGACGAAGCTCGGCATCGCGTGGGCGAGCGCAAATTCGTTGATCATGCGCAGGCCCAGCACCATGACCATGATCACTGGAATGAACAGCGTCCACGAGCTGCCGGTCATGCCCGAAAACAGCGCATCGATGCGGTCCTGCGCCGCCCTGCGCAACGCCTCGCCTTCGGCGTCGCTCAGCGCAAAGGCGCGGCCCTGCATGTCATGGAAGCGCCAGCCGGTTTCGCCGTGGCGGATCGTGACGTCGGCCATGCGCTCGTATGTCCGACGCAGCTTGGTCAGCCCGGCCTTTTCCTCGTATTCGGCGCTCATGGACATGGCGCTATCACGTGCGCGGTTACCAAACGGAAAAGGGCGGCCCTTGCGGACCGCCCTCCCATCCGCGAGCGCTTCAAGACACCCGCGAAACTTGTGTGGCTCCCCGCGTTCGCGGGGATGCCCGGGCGCAGGGCGTTGCCGCCCCGCAGGCCCTTACTTGATTTCGACGGTGCCGCCGGCCGCTTCGACCTTGGCCTTGATCTCTTCGGCTTCAGCCTTGTTGACGCCTTCCTTGATCGCCTTGGGAGCCGATTCCACAAGGGTCTTGGCTTCGGTCAGGCCGAGCTGGGTGATGGCGCGGACTTCCTTGATGACCTGGATCTTCTTCCCGCCGTCGCCGGTCAGGATGACGTCGAATTCGGTCTTTTCCTCAACGGCTTCGGCAACCGCAGCGGCGGGGCCGGCAACCGCGACGGCAGCAGCGGCGGAAACGCCCCATGCTTCTTCAAGGGCCTTGGCAAGGTCAGCCGCCTCAAGGACGGTCAGCTTCGAAAGTTCTGCGACGAGATTGGCGATATCAGCCATGGTGTATCACTCCTGATAAGTCTGGGAGCCCGGCAAAAGAGCCGGACGAATTGGGTTCGAACGGTCTTATGCGGCTTCCTTGGTGGCATAGGCCCCAAAGACGCGGGCGAGCTTGCCGGCAGGCGCCACGACAACCTGAGCGATCTTGGTCGCTGGTGCCTGGACGAGGCCGATAAGCTTGGCGCGCAGTTCGTCGAGCGAAGGCATCGACGCGAGCGCCGTGATCCCTGCCGCGTCGAGTACTTGCGTACCCATCGATCCACCGATGATTTCCAACTTGGGGTTGGTCTTCGCGAATTCGACTGCAATCTTCGCCGCAGCGACCGGGTCGACCGAAGTCGCCAGGGCTACGGGTCCGGTCAGCAGGTCGCCGATTCCGCTATAGTCGGTGTCCGCGATGGCCAGCTTGGCGAGACTGTTCTTCGAAACCTTGAACGATGCACCGGCATCACGCATCTTCACGCGCAGGGCCGTGGTCTGGGCCACGGTCATGCCGAGGTTGCGGGTGACTACCACCACGCCGACCTCGTTGAAGGTTGCGGTGAGCGCTGCGACCGCGTCGGCTTTTTGCGAACGATCCATGCTTACTCCTTCACGATGGCCGAATGCCGAAACGGCAGACGACCGGGCTGCGTTGTCCGCACGGCGACCACGAGGGGCACCGCACGGGCGAGTCCGTTGAAGGGGAAGGAGGTGCGCTCCGGGCAACAAGGCCGGAACCGCGAAAGACCGTCGGCACCCGATTCGGGAGCGTGGGCCGGGTAATCTCTTTTCCCCGCCTAGGTCGGAAATTAAGCGGGGAAACCCCCGCACCGACTGTCTCGGACGGATGACCGGAACGAGGTTTAGTCGACCGGTCGCGGCGGGCCTATGAGGCAGTTGGCGTTGCGAGTCAATGTGAAGCGTTGCTGCGTTGGGATTGTGGCGGTAGGCTGATGTAATCAATGGACATCGGCGGTACAAAACGCATGTGGGCAAAGCTAAAATCGTTGATCACTGGACCAGATCGCGACGCTTTCCGTGAAGATTTGAGCAATCTTCTAAAGGAGGGGAGTCAGATCGATTTACGTGCGCTGATAGCGCTCCATCGACTTTCGATAGTTAATGCTGAAGTAGATGTCAGATTTGCAATTCGAGATGCCCTGCTTGATGATTGGCAAAGTCGAGCTGAGCGGCTCGGATTGAATATCGAGCGAGAAGCGACACGTCTGGCAGATCTTGGGCTCGGGAAGAATTTTTCAAAATCCGTAATCGAAGAATTTGGTAAAAATCGATTAGATTGGATAATCCAAGATATTTTAGCGGATGGCCAAATCGATCCCAGCGAAGATGCCAGACTTTATGGAGAAGCGGAGGCCCTAGGGCTACCGATACCCGAGACTGCAGAAATCAGCGAAGCACGCGAACTGTGGCATATTTTCACTCAGCCGATGCCCATTCTTGATCCCCCACTTTTGTTGAAGAAGGGCGAGTTGTGCCACCAAGCTTGTAAGGCATCGGCATTTGAAGATCGCTTGAGGACAGTTAGAGTGGGATACAGCGGGACGCGCGCACGGGTAAAAATTATGAAAGGCGTGTATTATTCCGTAGGCTCGGCCCGCATTACGGCACAAAAAGAAGAATATAGCCACAAAATTGGTGGCGGTGTTTTGTGTTCGACAAGTACCAGGCTTTTATTCGTAAGCCCCGCAAAAACCATTAGCATACCTTTGGGAAAAATTCTTCAGTATGAAACCTACTCCGATGGAATAAAGATATTCAAAGACACGGGCAAGCCGATTACGTTCCAATTTGATCGCGTTTCTAAGCCTGATGTAATTCGGGTTGTCCGTGTAATTGAGGAATGCCGATAGCTGCTAAGTCGGGTTAGCCGCCAGCGGACCCCTATCCGCGTGTTTGAACTAATCAGCGTCGATGGCATGCACCTCGGCGCGATACCCGAGCAAGTCGCCCGGCTGGCAATCGAGCGCGCCGCAGATCGCTTCCAGCGTGGAGAAGCGGATCGCCTTGGCCTTGCCGGTCTTGAGGATCGAGAGGTTGGCCAGCGTCAGGTCGATGCGTTCGGCCAGTTCGGTCAACGTCATGCGGCGGGCGTGGAGCAGGTCGTCGAGCTTGACCACGATGCGGGTTCCTTCGGGTGCGCTGTTGGCAGGGGCGGTGTCGATGTCGGCCATCACACGGTCCCTTCGAGTTCGTCGCGCATCTGCGCGCCCTGGCGGAACACGCGGGCGAGGATGAACAGGATCATCGCCAGCAGCAGCCCGCCCAGCGAAAAGCCGAAGTCGGCGTCGGTCTTCACGCTGCCGTCGGCGACGTGCTGCGATACGAACGTGACGATGGCGCCGATCGGAATCGAGATTACCTCGATCCCCACCACCAGCCAGCCCATCAGCCGCAGGCGGTCGGCGTTGATCGGCGCGAACGGATCGCCCAGGCCCACGCTGTCGATGATCCGGCGCATGGTGCGCAGGAACAGGAAGCCCATCACCGCCATGGCCGAGACCATCAGCATCACCGCAATGATGCCGGCGACGATCGCGGTGGGCGAAGTGCCAACGGCCTTGCTCGCCAGTTCATCGAACACTTGCCGGTGCGCGATCAGCATCGCCGGCGCGGCGACGAGCAGCGCCCCGCTGACGAGCAGCGCGACGCCCATGAAGAAGGTGACGGCCAGCCGGGAAAATCCCAGCAGCGGATCGGTGCGGAAGCGTGACATGGCGATGGCTCCTGGATCGGGAGGTTGGAAGGGTCAGGCGTAGACGGGCAGCGCCGAAAGCGTGACCGCGACCGGACGCGCGGCGAACGGGGCGGCCTGCGCGGGGGTCGAAAGCGTCGGCATCCACAGCGCAAATGCGACCATTGCGGACAGCAGCGCGGCGGCGGGGCGTGACAGGGACTGGGTCATTGATCGTTCTCCGATAATCTCAATATCGATATTCAATAATACCGATTCGGTTTATCGTCAATCAATAATATTGAAAAACGATATGACGCGCATCGAATATCGATTTTCGAGGCTGTGCGCGCAAAGTCGTCATCCCGGGCTCGGCCCGGGACCGCTGGCGTGCTCGTGCAACGTCGGGCCAATCGGCCAGCGGTCCCCGGATCAAGTCCGGGACGACGGACAACCTTCCGAACTCTGCGGGGTTTGACACCTGCTCCCCCCGCTCCTATATGACGGCCTCGCTCGACGCTTCGAGCAAGGCGGGTCCATGCGCGGGGACCTTCCTCAGAAGGGAAGCGACCGGGTTACCAACTGACGCAAAAGGCTGCGGGCCATGGCTTCCGGGTACGGGATGCTGTGTGCCATGTGGCCTTTTTTCCGTCGTTTGGCGCCAGATTCTGGTGGTGCGAACCGCGCAAGGCACATTTCTCATGTCGGCGATTGATCCGCCGACTTGCACAGCAAAGAGGCTCAAGCTCTCATGGCAACCAAGGCACCGGCGCCGCACAGCGGCTCGCGTTCGAGCGCGAAGAAGCGCATCCGCAAGATCTTCGGTGACATCCACGAAGTCGTGCAGATGCCCAACCTGATCGAGGTCCAGCGCGAAAGCTACGAGCAGTTCCTGCGCTCCGATCCGGCGACCGGCTATGTCTCGGGCCTGGAAAAGACGCTGCGCAGCGTGTTCCCGATCCAGGATTTCGCGGGCACCGCCAGCCTCGATATCAAGGAAAAGGACGGCTACGTCCTCGAACCTCCCAAGTACGACGTGAACGAGTGCCGCCAGCGCGGCATCACGTATGCCGCGCCGATGAAGGTCACGCTCAAGCTCGCCACCTTCGAAGTCGATTCGGAGACCGAGACCAAGTCGCTGATCGATATCAAAGAGCAGGACGTCTACATGGGCGACATGCCGCTGATGACGGAGAACGGCACGTTCTTCATCAACGGCACCGAACGCGTGATCGTCAGCCAGATGCACCGTTCGCCGGGCGTGCTGTTCGACCATGACCGTGGCAAGACCCACTCTTCGGGCAAGTACCTGTTCGCCGCGCGGGTCATCCCGTACCGCGGTTCGTGGCTCGATTTCGAATTCGACGCCAAGGACATCGTCAACGTCCGCATCGATCGCAAGCGCAAGCTGCCGGTGACCGCGCTGCTCCACGCGCTGGGCCTGCAGAACGAACAGATCCTCGATCACTTCTACCACACCGTGGTGTGGGTGCGCGCCGCCAGCGACGCCAACGGTGGCGGCTGGAAGGTGCCGTTCGTGCTCGAGCACTGGCGCGGCCAGAAGCCGACGTTCGATATCGTCGATGGCAAGTCGGGCGAGGTCATCTTCCCCGCCGGCACCAAGATCAGCCCGCGCGCCGCGACCAAGGCGGCCAAGGACGGACTGCAGGAGCTGCTGATCCCGACCGAGGAAATCTTCGCCCGCTATTCGGCGCGCGACCTGATCGATGAATCGACCGGGCGCATCTGGATCGAAGCCGGTGACGAACTGAGCCCCGAAAACCTCGAGGCGCTCGACAAGGCGGGGGTCGACCAGATCGAACTGCTCGACATCGATCACATCAACACCGGCCCGTGGATCCGCAACACGCTGAAGGCCGACAAGGCCGAGGATCGCGACCAGGCACTGGCCGACATCTATCGCGTGATGCGCCCGGGCGAGCCGCCGACGCGCGAAACCGCCGAAGCGCTGTTCGAAGGCCTGTTCTTCGACGCCGACCGCTACGACCTGTCGGCGGTGGGCCGCGTCAAGCTCAACATGCGCCTCCAGCTCGATGCCGAGGACACCGTCACCACGCTGCGCACGGAGGATATCCTCGCCGTGGTCACCGAACTGGTGAACCTGAAGGACGGCAAGGGCGAAGTCGATGACATCGACAACCTTGGCAACCGTCGCGTGCGTTCGGTGGGCGAGCTGCTGGAAAACCAGTACCGTGTCGGCCTGCTGCGCATGGAACGCGCGGTGAAGGAGCGGATGAGCTCGGTCGACGTGTCGACCGTGATGCCCAACGACCTGATCAACGCCAAGCCTGCGGTTGCTGCGGTGCGTGAATTCTTCGGTTCGTCGCAGCTGTCGCAGTTCATGGATCAGACCAACCCGCTGTCCGAAGTGACGCACAAGCGTCGCGTCTCGGCGCTCGGGCCGGGCGGTCTTACCCGTGAGCGTGCCGGCTTCGAAGTGCGCGACGTTCACCCCACGCACTATGGCCGCATCTGCCCGATCGAAACGCCGGAAGGCCCGAACATCGGCCTGATCAACTCGCTGTCCACGTTCGCCCGCGTCAACAAGTACGGCTTCATCGAAACGCCGTACCGCAAGGTGTTCGACGGCAAGGTGACCAAGGACGTGGTCTATCTGTCGGCCATGGAAGAGAGCAAGCACATCGTCGCGCAGGCTTCGGCCGAAACCAACGCCGACGGCAGCTTCGTCGAGGAACTGGTCTCGGCGCGCGAAAGCGGCGAATTCGTGATGGCGCCGCGTGAAAAGGTCACGCTGATGGACGTCAGCCCCAAGCAGCTGGTCTCGGTTGCCGCATCGCTCATTCCGTTCCTGGAAAACGATGACGCCAACCGCGCGCTGATGGGCTCGAACATGCAGCGCCAGGCGGTGCCGCTGGTCAAGGCCGAGGCGCCGTTCGTCGGCACCGGCATGGAAGAGACCGTGGCGCGCGATTCGGGCGCCGCGATCGCCGCGCTGCGCGCCGGCATCGTCGACCAAGTCGACGCGACGCGCATCGTGATCCGCGCCAGCGGAGACGTCGAACCCGGCAAGTCGGGCGTCGACATCTACACGTTGCAGAAGTTCCAGCGGTCCAACCAGAACACCTGCATCAACCAGCGCCCGCTGGTGAAGGTGGGTGACGTGATCGACGCCGGCGACATCCTCGCCGACGGTCCCTCGACCGATCTTGGCGAGCTCGCGCTGGGCCGCAACAGCCTCGTCGCGTTCATGCCGTGGAACGGCTACAACTATGAGGATTCGATCCTGATCTCCGAACGCATCGTCAAGGATGACGTGTTCACCTCGATCCACATCGAGGAATTCGAGGTCATGGCGCGCGATACCAAGCTCGGGCCGGAAGACATCACCCGCGACATTCCCAATGTCGGCGAGGAAGCGCTGCGCAACCTCGACGAAGCGGGCATCGTCTACATCGGTGCCGAAGTGCACCCGGGCGATATCCTGGTCGGCAAGATCACCCCCAAGGGTGAATCGCCGATGACGCCGGAAGAAAAGCTGCTGCGTGCGATCTTCGGCGAAAAGGCCAGCGACGTGCGCGACACCTCGCTCAAGCTGCCGCCGGGCGTTTCGGGCACGATCGTCGAAGTGCGCGTGTTCAACCGCCACGGCATCGAGATCGACGACCGTACCCGCGCGATCCAGAACGAGGAAATCGAACGCCTCGCCAAGGACCGCGAGGACGAACGCGCGATCCTCAACCGCGCCAGCTGGAACCGCCTGAAGGACATGCTGGTCGGCCAGGTGGTCGCCGCCGGTCCCAAGGGGATCAAGAAGGGCGTCGAGATCGACGAGGACGTGCTCGCCGAGGCGGAACGTCACGAATGGTGGAAGTTCGCGGTCGCCGACGATGCGCGCCAGGCGCAACTGGAAGCGGTCAAGGGCCAGTACGACGATGCCGTGAAGGTCATCAACGAGAAGTTCGAGGATCGCCGCGAGAAGCTGGAGCGCGGTGACGAACTCGCGCCGGGCGTGCTCAAGATGGTCAAGGTGTTCGTGGCGGTGAAGCGCAAGCTGCAGCCGGGCGACAAGATGGCCGGCCGCCACGGCAACAAGGGTGTCATTTCGCGCATCCTGCCGTGCGAGGACATGCCGTTCCTGGCCGATGGCACCCATGTCGACATCGTGCTCAACCCGCTGGGCGTGCCCTCGCGCATGAACGTCGGGCAGATCTTCGAGACGCACCTGGGCTGGGCCGCACGCGGCCTGGGCCAGCAGATCACCGCCGCGCTCGAAGATTGGCGCCATGCCAACCCCGATCCGGAAGCGGCGGCCCCGCCGACCGCGTTGATCGACCGCCTCAAGGACATCTACGGCGAGAACTACCACGCCGAGATCGACGCGCGTTCGGTCGAGGAAATCGTCGAGTTGTCGGAGAACCTCAAGAACGGCGTCCCGATGGGCACCCCGGTGTTCGACGGCGCGCGCGAGGCCGACGTTTCGGCGATGCTGGCCAAGGCGGGCTACGACACCAGCGGACAGGTCACCCTGTACGATGGCCGCACCGGTGAGGCGTTCGACCGCAAGGTGACCGTGGGCTACATCTACATGCTCAAGCTGCACCACCTTGTGGACGACAAGATCCACGCGCGTTCGATCGGGCCGTACAGCCTCGTCACCCAGCAGCCGCTGGGCGGCAAGGCCCAGTTCGGCGGCCAGCGCTTCGGCGAAATGGAGGTCTGGGCGCTCCAGGCCTATGGCGCGGCCTACACGCTGCAGGAAATGCTCACGGTGAAGTCCGACGACGTGGTCGGCCGCACCAAGGTCTACGAGGCGATCGTCAAGGGTGACGATACGTTCGAGGCCGGCATTCCGGAAAGCTTCAACGTGCTCGTCAAGGAAATGCGCAGCCTCGGTCTCAACGTCGAACTGTCGTCGATCGACACCGGCGAGGACGACGACGGCTTCGCGATCGCGGCGGAATAAGTTCAAGCGGCGTCTTCGGCCCCCCTCCTCTTCAGGGGAGGGGCTGGGGGTGGGGGCTCTCCCCAAGCGTCGCGCCCGATTGATAGACCCCACCCCAACCCCTCCCCTGAAGAGGAGGGGCTAGGAAGGCAGAACACCATGAACGACCTGACCAAATTCACCAACCAGATCGCCAAGCCCGAGACGTTCGACCAGATCCAGATCGGTCTCGCGAGCCCCGAGCGCATCCGCAGCTGGTCCTTCGGCGAGATCAAGAAGCCCGAAACCATCAACTACCGCACGTTCAAGCCCGAGCGTGACGGCCTGTTCTGCGCGCGCATCTTCGGTCCGGTGAAGGATTACGAGTGCCTGTGCGGCAAATACAAACGCATGAAGTACAAGGGCGTCGTCTGCGAGAAGTGCGGCGTCGAAGTGACCGTGACCAAGGTCCGCCGCGAGCGCATGGGCCACATCGAGCTGGCCGCGCCGGTCGCGCACATCTGGTTCCTGAAGTCGCTGCCGTCGCGCATCGGCCTGCTGCTCGACATGCAGCTGAAGCAGCTCGAGCGCATCCTGTACTTCGAAAGCTATGTCGTGATCGAGCCGGGCATCACCCCGCTCGAACGCTACCAGCTGATGACCGAGGACGAACTGCTCGACGCGCAGGACGAATACGGCGAGGACGCGTTCAGCGCCGGCATCGGTGCCGAAGCGGTCAAGCACATGCTCATGGACCTCGATATGGTCCAGGAGAAGGCTGAGCTGCTCAAGGAGCTGTCCGAGACCAAGTCGGAACTCAAGCCCAAGAAGATCATCAAGCGCCTCAAGGTCGTGGAATCGTTCATCGATTCGGGCAACCGCCCCGAATGGATGATCCTCGACGTGGTGCCGGTCATCCCGCCCGAACTGCGCCCGCTGGTGCCGCTCGACGGTGGCCGCTTCGCGACGTCGGATCTCAACGATCTCTATCGCCGCGTGATCAACCGCAACAACCGCCTGAAGCGCCTGATCGAACTGCGCGCGCCGGACATCATCGTCCGCAACGAAAAGCGCATGCTGCAGGAAGCGGTCGACGCGCTGTTCGACAACGGCCGCCGTGGCCGCGTCATCACCGGCGCGAACAAGCGTCCGCTGAAGTCGCTGTCCGACATGCTCAAGGGCAAGCAGGGCCGGTTCCGCCAGAACCTGCTCGGCAAGCGCGTCGATTATTCAGGCCGTTCGGTGATCGTGACCGGGCCGGAACTCAAGCTGCACCAGTGCGGGCTGCCCAAGAAGATGGCGCTCGAACTGTTCAAGCCGTTTATCTACGCGCGGCTCGATGCCAAGGGTCTGTCGATGACCCTCAAGCAGGCCAAGAAGTGGGTCGAGAAGGAACGCAAGGAAGTCTGGGACATCCTGGACGAAGTGATCCGCGAACACCCGGTCATGCTCAACCGCGCGCCGACTCTCCACCGTCTGGGCATCCAGGCGTTCGAGCCCGTGCTGATCGAGGGCAAGGCGATCCAGCTGCACCCGCTGGTCTGTTCCGCGTTCAACGCCGACTTCGACGGTGACCAGATGGCGGTCCACGTGCCGCTGAGCCTCGAAGCCCAGCTCGAAGCGCGCGTGTTGATGATGTCGACCAACAACATCCTCAGCCCCGCCAACGGCAAGCCGATCATCGTTCCTTCGCAGGACATGGTGCTGGGTCTGTATTATCTCTCGATGGATCGCCAGGGCGAACCGGGCGAGGGCATGATGATGACCGACATGGCCGAAGTGCACCAGGCGCTCGCCGCCGGAGCGGTGACCATGCACACCAAGATCGTGGCGCGCGTCCCGCAGACCGACGAAGCCGGCGGGCAGTACCTCAAGCGGTTCAACACCACGCCGGGCCGCATGCTGATCGGCGAATGCCTGCCCAAGAACCACACCGTGCCCTTCGAGCTGGTCAACCGCCTGCTCACCAAGAAGGAAATCGGTGACGTGATCGATCAGGTCTATCGTCACACCGGCCAGAAGGACACGGTGCTGTTCGCCGATGCGATCATGACGCTGGGCTTCCGCAACGCGTTCAAGGCGGGCATCAGCTTCGGCAAGGATGACATGATCATCCCCGACACCAAGGATGCACTGGTCGATGAGACCAAGGCGCTGGTGGCTGATTACGAGCAGCAGTACCAGGAAGGCCTGATCACCCAGCAGGAAAAGTACAACAAGGTGATCGACGCCTGGAGCCGTTGCGGCGATCAGGTGGCCAACGCCATGATGGAAGAGATCAAGGCCACCCCGCTCGACGAGCATGGCCGCGAAGCGCCCGTCAACTCGATCTACATGATGAGCCACTCGGGCGCGCGTGGTTCGCCAACGCAGATGAAGCAGCTGGCCGGTATGCGCGGTCTGATGGCCAAGCCTTCGGGCGAGATCATCGAAACCCCGATCATCTCGAACTTCAAGGAAGGCCTGACCGTCCTTGAATACTTCAACTCCACCCACGGCGCGCGCAAGGGCCTGGCCGATACGGCGTTGAAGACCGCCAACTCGGGTTACCTCACGCGCCGCCTGGTTGACGTGTCGCAGGATTGCGTCGTGGTGGTCGAGGATTGCGGCACCGAACGGGCGCTGGAAATGCGCGCGATCGTTCAGGGCGGTTCGGTCATCGCATCGCTGGGCGAACGCATCCTGGGCCGCACGCTGGCCGAGGATCTGGTCGAGGCCAAGACCGGCGAAGTGATCGCCACCAACGGCACCCTGCTCGACGAGCCGGCGGTCGTGGCGATCGAGGCGGCGGGCATCCAGGCCGCGCGCATCCGTTCGCCGCTGATCTGCGAAGCGCAGCAGGGCGTGTGCGGCAAGTGCTACGGGCGCGATCTCGCGCGTGGTACGCCGGTCAACATCGGTGAAGCGGTCGGCGTGATCGCCGCGCAGTCGATCGGTGAGCCGGGCACGCAGCTGACCATGCGGACGTTCCATATCGGTGGCGCGGCGCAGGTCAACGAACAGTCGCACCTCGAAGCGATCGCGGCGGGCACCATTGTCCACCGCGACATCCCGACGATCATCGACAAGCGCGGCCGTCGCCTCAGTCTGGCCCGCAGCGGCGAGATCGTGGTGGTCGATACCGAAGGGCGTGAACGCGCGATCCACCGCGTGCCTTACGGTACGCACCTGCTGCACGAGAACGGTTCTGCGATCGTGCTGGGCGAACGCCTGGCCGAATGGGATCCGTTCACCCTGCCGGTGATCACCGAGAAGGAAGGCATCGTCCGCTATCAGGATCTGATCGACGGTCGTACGCTGACCGAGGCGGTCGACGAAGCCACGGGCATCGCCCAGCGCCTCGTCACCGAAAACCGCAGCGTGGGCCGCAACAAGAAGGACGACCTGCGGCCGCGCCTGACCCTGCACGACGAGAACAGCGGAGAATCCGCGCGCTACATGATGGCGCCGGGCACGACGCTGTCGGTCGAGGACGGCCAGATGGTTTCGGCGGGCGACATCCTGGCCCGTGCCAGCCGCGAAGCCGCCAAGACGCGCGACATCACCGGTGGTCTGCCGCGCGTGGCCGAGCTGTTCGAGGCGCGCAAGCCCAAGGACAACTCGATCATCGCCAAGATCGCGGGCCGCATCGAATTCGTCCGCGACTACAAGGCCAAGCGCAAGATCGCGATCATCCCGGAAGAGGGTGAACCGGTCGAGTACCTGATCCCCAAGAGCCGCGTGATCGACGTTCAGGAAGGCGATTACGTCAAGAAGGGCGACAACCTGATCTCGGGCTCGCCCGATCCGCACGACATCCTCGAAGTCATGGGGGTCGAGGCGCTGGCCGAGTACCTCGTGGCGGAAATCCAGGAAGTCTACCGGTTGCAGGGCGTGAAGATCAACGACAAGCACATCGAGGTGATCGTTCGCCAGATGCTGCAGAAGGTCGAGATCACCGATGGCGGCGACACCACGCTGCTGCCGGGCGAGCAGGTCGATTACGAGGAAATGCTCGAGTACAACGTCAAGCTGACCGAGGCGCAGAAGCCTGCGGAAGGCAAGCCGGTGCTGCTCGGCATCACCAAGGCGAGCTTGCAGACGCGTTCGTTCATCTCGGCGGCTTCGTTCCAGGAAACCACGCGCGTGCTCACGCAGGCCGCGGTCGAAGGCAAGAAGGACTCGCTGATCGGGCTCAAGGAAAACGTGATCGTCGGCCGGTTGATCCCGGCAGGCACTGGCGCGGGCATGAACCGCCTGCGCGTGGCCGCCTCCAGCCGCGATGCCGCGCTGCGCGCACAGTACCGCAAGCTGCAGGAATCGCTCATCGCCCCGGCTTCGGCCGCCGAAGAGCATGCCGCCGAACTGAAGCAGGGCCCCGAAGCGGCGATCGGCGACGATCCGCTGGCAGCCGTCGAGGGCGAGACCCACGGCACCGACGCCGATGCGGGCGATTACCTGCTGGCCGACGGCGACGCCGCGCACATCGGTGAGGGCGAGGCCGAATAAGGCCCGCGCCATCGCCAACGAAAATGGCCCCGCCTGAGCAATCCGGCGGGGCTTTTTTGTGCGGTCGCATCAATGGTTCGCGGCGGATGGCGGGCAAGGCTAGCCAAGCCCCGTGTCGAACACGCGATGACGAGTGATCGGGCGGCTTTGCCCTCCGTCCGTCGCCCCGCATTCGATGCGGGGCTTGGCTGTTCTTCAGCGCAATGCTCGCTCATCAAGCGGCACGCCGGACGGCACACCGCGATTGAGGCGGCCAACCCGGACTGGTGCAACCTGTGGGATCAGCGGTTCGCGGCGGATTGCCGGGAAGATTAGCCAAGCCCCGTGTCAAGCACGGGGCGACGGGTGTGGGGGGTGGCCATCGGGGCTTTACTGTGAAGTTTGAAGGGAAAGGATGCCGGAGAAATCGGAACCGGTCGCAAAAAGCTATATCGCCTTGAGCTCACCGAACCAGTCCCAGAACCGCGTCGACTCTGCATCTAGCTGAACGCTCCCATCTCGGCGGGGGTTCAGCACGTCTTTGGGTGACATGCCATACCCGACGGGACGTCCAGCCGGATCGTAGTCAATACTAAAGGCGACATCAGCATTCATGATCGAAGCCGCCGTTTTGATCGCCGCCAGGACAATGGTTTGTGGCAGAACAATTATGGAGGGGTTCCTGATGCGAACCTCGTATGCATGGCGATCAACGTGGGTATGAAAACTATCGGTTCCGAGGACGATTTCGTTATCCTTGATCCAAAGCCAAAGACTACCCAACGCTTCGCACGGCGCTGTCCAGCGGTAGGACAAAATCCCGTGCTCGTTTCGACTCACTTCTCCCAACCCAAGGGGTAGTACGCGCGGTGCTTCACCAGCGAAAATCGATTCCAAGACCGAGGCCGGGATGCGTTTTGGCATAGGCAGATAGCTATACATCCATTCATTTTAGGAAAGATAGGGCAGCGCCTCCCCCCGCCCGTCGCCCCGGACTTGATCCGGGGCTTGGCTTTCCTTCGGTCCAACGGATGCTCACAAATCGGCACGCCGGACGGCACACCGCGATCGAGCCAGCCAATACTGATCGGCGCGGCCTGTGAGTTGATCGGTTCGTGGCGGATCGCCGGGAAGATCAGCCAAGCCCCGTGTCAGGCACGGGGCGACATTGGATAGGGCAGTGCCCCTCCTCGCGCTTTCCACCCTTAACCCGGCGCAGGCTGGCTCCCCCCGAACAAACCATTTTCCTACAGGCGCCGGCATCGGCATAACGGGCGGGTTCTTTCTCAGCGTCGATCCCGTTCCCTTTCCGCCCCGTGTTCAAGCGGCGTTTGCGCCGCGCTGGCGAAGGTCACACCTTGCGCGCCAATAGACGGCCGTTCTGGCGATTTTACCCTTCCTTCGCAATACTTTGACCAAAGCCGAGTGACCTCGCAACACCACCGGATCTGCGTCAACTTCGGCGCTCCGCCAGCCGCACGAAAAGCCCGGCGACTTGCGGCGCCGGGCTTCGTTCGTGTCAGCGATGCGCCGCGCCTTACCGCGGCTTGCGGTGCTCGCCCCGGACCCAGCGCACGGTGCCCGAGCTGGCGCGCATCACCACGGTTTCGGTGGTCATGGTGCCGTCCTTGCGGTGCTTGACGCCGGCGAGCAGCGATCCGTCGGTGACCCCGGTCGCGGCGAAGATGCAGTCGCCCTTGGCCAGTTCCTTGAGGTCGTAGATCTTGTTGAGATCGGTGATGCCCCACTTGCGCGCGCGGGCTTTCTCGTCGTCGTTGCGAAACAGCAGGCGGCCCTTGAACTGCCCGCCGACGCAGCGCAGCGCGGCGGCCGCCAGCACGCCTTCGGGGGCGCCGCCCGATCCCATGTACATGTCGATGGTGGTGTCTTCGTTGGTGGTGGCGATCACGCCGGCCACGTCGCCATCGGGGATCAGCTGGATGCCGCAGCCGATCGCGCGCAGTTCGGCGATCAGATCGGCATGGCGCGGGCGATCGAGCACGCAGATGATCAGGTCTTCAGGGCTCACGCCCTTGGCGCCTGCAACCGCTTCGACGTTTTCACGCACCGACTTGTTGAGATCGATGATGCCATCGGGATAGCCGGGGCCGACCGCCAGCTTGTCCATATAAACGTCGGGCGCGTTGAGCAGGTTGCCTTCCTCGGCCACCGCGAGCACGGCCAGCGCGTTGGGCCCGGCCTTGGCGGTGATGGTGGTGCCTTCGAGCGGATCGAGCGCGATGTCGATCCTGGGGCCGGTGCCTTGCGCCGATCCGACCTTTTCACCGATGTAGAGCATCGGCGCCTCGTCGCGTTCGCCTTCGCCGATCACCACGGTGCCGTCCATCGCCAGTTCGTTGAGCGCGGCGCGCATCGCTTCGACGGCGGCGGCATCGGCGGCCTTTTCATCGCCCCGGCCGATCAGCTTGGCAGCGGAAATCGCGGCGGCTTCGGTCACGCGCACCATTTCCAGCACGAGGACGCGGTCGAGGACGGTACTGACGGGGACTGTGCTGGCGGAGACGGGACTGGTCACATTCACTTCCGATTCAGGCTGGGAGGACGAGGGATTTCCTGCCCTAGACGCGCGGGAGGCATCTTGTCGAGATTGGCTGTCGCGTTGGTTTTTGCAGGACTGCTGCTGTCGTCTCCGGCACATGCGCAGAATGCTGAATCGGAAGCCGATCGGCGGGTCGAAACGGTCATCGGCGACCAGAAGAAACAGATCGACATCGCGCCCGCGCCTTGCCCGAAACCGGCGGCGGGCGGGGAAATCGTGGTGTGTTCGCACCCCGATCTGGAAACCAGCCCCCGGCTGCCGATTCGCAACGCCCCGCGTGACGATCATCCCACCCATGATGGCCTGCCGCGCGCCCCCGATGTCTACGGGATCAAGCCGATCCAGGGCGGGATCACCTTCAAGGGCTGCTTCATCCCGCCATGCCCGCCGCCGCCGATCTACTATTTCGACGTGACCGCGCTGCCCAACCCGCCGGCGGGTTCGGATGCCGACAAGATCGCCCGGGGCCAGATGCCCGCGCCGTGATGTCACAGTCCTGCCGTGATTCGTGCTAGGCTGACGATGCTGCGATCGGTTGCAGGCGGAGGGATCCATTGGTGTCGAGGTCGTTAGTCGTTGCCGTGCTGGCCCTGTCGTCGTGGCCGACCGCGCTTTTGGCGCAAGCCACTGGGCACGTCTCGCCACCGCCGGCAACAGCGGCGGCCGCCGATTCGGGCGAAGCCGATGCCGCGATTGCCCGCAGGCTGCTGTCCGCCGGTGCGCCGGAACGCTGTGACAAGTCCGGCAGCGGCATCGTGGTTTGCGCCGATCCGGAACGAAACAACCGCGAACGCCTGCCGCCCGACCCGACCGAGGCGGCGCGCGCCACGGGCAATGGTGTGCCCTCGGCGCCCGACATGGACCGCCTCAACTGCCGCACGCATCCGCGCGGCAAGTGCATGACAGCAGGCAAAGTGCCGCCGCCGGTCTATTATTTCGACATCACCAAGCTGCCCGAACCGCCCGCGGGCTCGGACGCCGACCGCATCGCCAAGGGCGAGACACCTGCGCCTTGAGCGGGTCGAGGTAGACGTATCAGCCTCTAATCCTTGAGGATGTGCATCACCAGCGGCGGTTCGGTCAGGCTGGGCGATCCTTCGAGCAGGCGCAACGCTTCGGCGATGCAGCGTTCGGGGCCTTCGTGGGTGACCATCGCCACCAGCACCGGCGATTCGTTGTCTGGGCCGGCGCGCCCTTTCTGGATCAGGCTTTCGATCGAAACGCCCGCGTCGCGCATCGCGGCGGTGATCTCGGCCAGCACGCCGGGGCGATCGGCCACGGTGAAGCGGATATACGCGCTGCCGATGCGGTGGCCCGATTCGGCCGGCGCGAAGGTTTCAAGCTCTGCCACGGGGATCGAGAACGGCGCGCCGACTTCACCCCCGCCCAATGTCGAGCGCGCGATATCGATCAGATCGGCAACCACCGCGCTGGCGGTGGGGCCATCGCCCGCGCCCGCGCCCTGGAACAGCAAGCGGCCCGAGAAATTGCCTTCGGCCACGACCGCGTTGGTCGCCCCGTCGACATGCGCCAGCGGGTGGTCGCGCGGGACCAGGTGCGGGTGGACGCGCTGGAACAGGCGTCCCTTGCCATCGGCGCCGCGCTCGGTATCGGCCATGCCGATCAGGCGGATGTAATAGCCCAGCGCATCGGCCTGCGCGATGTCGGCGGCGAGCACGCGGCGGATGCCGGTGGTCTCGACCGGCACGAAATCGATCGCGGTGCCGAACGCCACGCTGGCCAGGATCGCCAGCTTGTGCGCCGCATCGACGCCGTCGATGTCGAAGCTGGGATCGGCTTCGGCATAGCCTTTGGCCTGCGCTTCGGCGAGCACTTCGGCAAAGTCGCGCCCGGTGTCTTCCATCGTCGAGAGGATGTAATTGCAGGTGCCGTTGAGGATGCCATAGACGCGCTCGATCGCGTTGGCGGCCGCGCCTTCGCGCAAGCCCTTGATCACCGGGATGCCGCCCGCCACCGCCGCCTCGAACTTCAGCGCAACATGCGCGGCTTCGGCGCTGCCCGCCAGTTCCAGCCCGTGGTGCGCGATCATCGCCTTGTTGGCGGTGACCAGCGACTTGCCCTGCGCCAGCGTGTTGCGCGCCAGCGTCAGCGCGGGACCATCGGATCCGCCGACCAGTTCGACCACCACATCGACATCGGCGCGCGCCGCCATCGAGGCCATGTCGTCTTCCCAGTGATAGCGCGCGATATCCACGCCGCGATCCTTGCCACGCTCGCGAGCGCTGACCGCGACGATCTCGATTCGCCGTCCGGCGCGGCGCGCGATCAGGTCGGCATTGGCTTCGATCAGCCGGATGACCCCGGCGCCGACCGTGCCAAGGCCCGCCAGCGCGATACGCAGGGGTTCGCTCATGCCGCTTACAGTGTTCATTGGTCGCCGTCCTCCTGCTTGCGCGCGCCTTAGGCAACTGGGCGGCAGGAGGAAAGGGGCAGCGCCGCTGCGGCCCGTTCGCCGCAGGTATGATCGACCCGCGCGGGTCAGCGTCCGCCGGCGAAGGGGAGGCGGCTGCGCGGGCACGGACCCAGATCGCGGATCACCAGCGCGTAATCCTCGGCGGCGATGGCGCGATCGCTGTCGTTCGCCCCGATCATGGCGTCGGCCCGCAGGGTGGCGGGCAGGAAACAGGCCAGCCGATACCACGCCAGCGTATCGCGCGCCGGCGGCCGCGCGGCCTGATCGACGATTTCGGAGAAGCTGACCCCCCAGACTGGCGAATCGCCGGGGCGGCGCACGATGGTCAGCGACACCGGCTCGCCGGCGCGGGTGGCGAGCGAGACTTGCGTCTCACCCTCGCCGCCCAGGTTGCCGGGGACGTGGATCGCCTCGCGCACACCGGTCACGCGCGGTGCGGCGTCGGGCGCGACCAGCTCGGTCAACAGGCCGCGCACGCGCTGATCGAGCTCGGCGGTCCATGTCACTTGCGCATCGGGTGCGACCAGCCGCAGCTCGCCCGGGCTGCCCGGCACGGTGCGCGCGAACAGGATGACCTGCGTCTTCTTATTGAGCGCCGGAGGCCGCCCGCGCGCATCGAGCGCGACGTCGGCGAGGTAGCGGAGCGATTCGCGCAAACCTCCACCATCGAGCCCGCTGCCCTCCTGCCCGCCGCCGTCGAGCCCGCGACCGGACAGCACCGCAACGGTTCGCGCCTCGATATAGAGCCGGGCATGGCCCGGTGCGACGCCCGGTGCCTGTTCGGGCTTCAGCCGGGCGACCTTCATCACCTGCGCTGTGGCGATCACCGTCGAACTGGTGGCCAGATCGGCGAGGTCGGCATAGGTCAGGGCGGGGGACGGAACCACGGAATTTGCTGGCTTTTCCGGCAATGCCTGCGCTTGGGCGGGGGCCATCGCAGCGATCGGCGCCGCCAGCGCAAGCGCCATCCGGAACAGGACATGGTGGGGATTATGTCGGGACATCGGCATGGCGGACCTTGTTAACCAGTGCAGCGCGATGCGCGCAATAATGCTTCAATGGCAAGCCGGTTGAGGCATTGGAACAGTGAATTGGTGGTTAACGGATAAAGCATTTGCGCGCTCCGGGCTTCGGCGTTAAAGCTCCGGCCAATCGGGCAAAACACAAAAAAAGCCCGAAAACTGCCACCGACGGGCCCACCGCCCGGGGATGGCAGCCGGGTTGCCCGGCAGGGTGGAAACAGACTAGGATTGGGTGCTCGCGCCGGAACGGTGATTCTGCGCGACGACTCCGCCTTGGTTTCGGCCAAGGTGGGTGACAGGAGTTTAGGAGCTGAATGGCATACGCTGACCAACAGATGAGCGGTAACAAAGTCACCGCGCTCATCGTCGTGGCTATCCTTCATGTTGTCGTCGGTTATGCGCTGGTCACTGGGCTGGCGTATTCGGCGTTCAAGAAGATCAAGGAGGTCACGACGGCCGTCAACATCAAGGACGAGCCACCGCCGCCGCCGCCGCCGCCACCGCCCAAGGACGCGCCGCCGCCGCCGCCCATCGTGGCGCCGCCGCCGCCGATCACGTTCACGCGTCAGGCTCCTGTATTGCAGACCGTGTCGGCACCGCCGCCCGTGGCACCGCCGCCAGCCGTCGTGCTGCCGCCGCCACCTTCGGCACCGCCGCCGCCGCCGGCTCCCAGGTTTTCGCCCAAGGGCGCAAGTCCGAAGGGTAATCCGGGCAATTGGGCGACGTCTAACGACTACCCGTCGCGCGCATTGCGTGAAGAACGGGCAGGCACGACGGGTTTCCACGTCACCGTGGGCACCGACGGCAAGGTCGCCGACTGTTCGATCACACGATCGAGCGGCAGTCCCGACCTGGACCAGGCAACGTGCGACAACATTCGTCGTCGTGCCCGGTTTACCCCCGCTACCGATGGCGAGGGTAACCCGACAACGGGCAGCTACTCCAGCTCGGTCCGCTGGGTCATTCCGAAGGATTGACCCAGACGATCGATCGGGTTTTGGCCGCCCGGCCAGATCCATGTCTACAGTTACACAGTCGTCACGACTTGCTATTTGATTGAGAGGAAGACCCGCATGCTTATCCAAACCCTTGCCGCTGCAGCGACCACTGCCGCGCCGCAGAACAAGTTCGGCTTCGTGGAAGCGCTGCAGGCCGGCGGCTTCATTGCTTATGCTACTGTTTCGATCCTCGGCATCATGTCGTTCGGTTCGTTCTACATCCTGTTCACCAAGTTCTTCGAACAGCAGAAGATCATGCGCCAGGGCCGTGACGTCGGCACCTCGTTCTGGAAGGCCCCGTCGCTGCGCGATGGCGCCAACAAGATGGACAAGAACAGCGCTTGGCGCCAGCTCGTCGACGATGGCCTCGCCGCCGAAGACCAGCACGGCAAGATGACCGATTCGATGGAAGCGCATGACTGGCTCCACGGCTCGCTCGCCCGTTCGGAAGCGTCGATCAACGCCCGCCTCGCCGGTGGCCTGCCGTTCCTCGCCACCGTCGGCGCGACCTCGCCGTTCATCGGCCTGTTCGGCACCGTGGTCGGCATCTACCGCGCGCTGATCGCCATCGGTCTGGCCGGTTCGGCCTCGATCGACAAGGTCGCGGGTCCGGTCGGTGAAGCGCTGATCATGACCGCGCTCGGCCTGCTCGTCGCGGTTCCCGCCGTGCTCGCCTACAACTGGCTGCAGGCGCGCAACAAGCGCATCGCGGAAAACCTCAACGGCTTCTCGACCGACATCCTTGCGAACATCAATTCCAAGGGTGCCGTCCGTCCTGCCGCGATCGCACCTGCCAAGTCGGCTGCTCCGGCTGCTGCGGCGCCGATCAAGAAGTAAGCCTCAACTCCGGGCCATCGCGGGCTGAGCCCGCTGGCCCGGACCGCATCGCGGGTCAATCCCGAAGGGGCCGCTCCGGCAGCCCCTTCGGTCCTCCCCTCGAGGCAAAATACGGATAGGATGTAACCAAATGGCAGTTTCGGTAGGCGGCGCTGGGGCAGCAGAACGCCCTATGTCGGACATCAACACCACGCCACTCGTGGACGTGATGCTGGTGCTGCTGATCATCTTCCTCATCGCGGTTCCGGTTGCGATCCAGAGCATCGAGAAGTTGAAGGTTCCAATCCTTCCTTCGGAAGAAACGCAGGACAAGGTTGAAAACCTGCTGATCGCGGTCGTCGGAACCGACGCTGCGGGCCGCAGTCCCAAGGAACCCGGCTACGACGGCACGTTCCGCAACGGTGAATGCCGCGTCTACATCAACAACGTCACCCCGGTGGACAACACCGAGCTTTACAAGCAGGCCTTCGACAAGCTTGACGCGGTTGTGAAGCGTGAAGGCGGCGCCCAGAACATCACCCCGGACAAGATCCCCGAAGTTCACATCCGCGGCGATCAGAACGTCCCCTGGAAGTGCATCGCCGGCGTGATCTACAACGTCCAGTCTGCCGGCTATCCCAAAGTCGGTTTCATCTCGACCCCGGTCGACCCGAACGGCTGATGCTGCAGGTCCCCGGTAGACGAGCGAACAGGAGTATTCCGACATGGCAATGAGCGGCGGCAAAGATGATGGCGCGCCGATGATGGAAATGAACACGACGCCGTTGATCGACGTCATGCTCGTGCTCCTCATCATGTTCATCATCACCATCCCGGTGGCCACCCACTCGGTCAGCATCGATCTTCCGGCGGCAGCCCCGCCGAACCAGGATCAGCATGTCGATCCGGTGAAGAACAAGCTGACCCTTCTGGCAGCCGGCAACCAGATGCTCTGGAACGGCACGCCTACCACCGAAGGCCAGCTGGTCTCGCTGCTGGCGGCGACCAAGGCAATGCAACCCCAGCCGGAACTGCAGTTCCAGCCGGAACCCTATGCCAGCTATGAAATCGCCAACCGGATGATGAAGATCATCACCCAGTCGAAGGTGGCGAACTTCGGCTTCGTGGGCAACGAACAGTACGCCGCGTTCAAGCGCGCCGGCGAATAAGCTTCCTTTGCGCAGCGGCCGCGATGGCCGCACGCGGGGCGAACGACTGATGAGGGGGCGGAGCGATCCGCCCCCTTTTTCGTGAGCGGGCAAGCGCGTTCGCAGGGACGGGGCTGATGCCGTCCAAAACCGAAAAAATTTAGCCGGAAGCGTCATCCTCAACTTGTTTCAGGATCCAGTTATCCGTCCGCACAGCGTTTGGCTTGACGGGCATTTCGGTCTGTGGCCCTCCAATTCTGCCTGCACCGACCACGCCGCCCGATGGATCCTGAAACAAGTTCAGAATGACGAGAAACGGGCAAGTCGTCCCTATCCTGCAGCCTTGAGCGTAAGGGAGTGCGCGGGGCGGTCAGCGCATCACCCGTTGTCCGGACGCATTGCTGCGGCACCCAGCGTCTCGGCTTCCAGCAGCAGTTCGTCGTCTGCTGCGCCGGCGGGCATGGTCTCGCGCCCGATCATCACCATCACCGGCACCGCCAGCGGGCTGACCCGGTCGAGGTGGACATGGACCAGTTGGCCCGCCGCGCGATCGAGCAGGTCGGCGACGCGGCCGACGTCGGTCATCCGTTCGCGCGCATCGGCCCAGGCGGCCTCGATCAGCACGTGGTCGGGCTCGTACTTGCGCAGCACGTCATAGATCAGGTCGGTCGAGAACGTGACCTGCCGCCCGGTCTTGCGCTTACCCGGATGCTGGCGCTCGACCAGTCCGCCGATAACCGCCACTTCGCGAAATGCCCGGCGCAGCAAGTGCGAATTCTGCACCCATTCGACGAATTCGTCGGTGAGGATGTCGGGTGACAGAAAGGCGGCGGGATCCTCGACCGGTTTCAACCCCCACACCGCCAGCGAATAGTCGTTGGCGACGAACCCGAGCGGGCCCAGCCCCCGGTCCTCCATCCTGCGCGTGATCAGCATGCCCAGCGACTGGTTCGCGTTCCACCCCTCGAACGTGTAGTACACGGTGTAGGCGCGGCCGCCGTGGGGGAAGCTTTCCACCAGCAGTTCGCCCGGCCCGGGCATGCGGCTGCGCCAGTCCTGCATTTCCAGCCATTCGCGCACATCGTCGGGAAAGCGGGCCCAGCCGGGCCGGTCGGCCAGCATCGCACGCACCCGGTCGGCCAGATGCGTGGTCAGCGGCATCCGTGCCCCGCCATAGCTGGGGATCTGGCCCGATCGCTTCGCCGCGCGCACGATCAGTTCGAGATCGCGCACGCCCTCGACTTCCAGATCGAGTCCGGCAAAGCGGAAGGTGTCGCCCGCCGACAACCCCGCGCCGAACGATTCCTCGACCCGGCCCAGCGAACGGCCGTTGCGGAATCGCACTTCGAGCATTTCGGACGCCACGATGATCCCGGCGTTCAGGCGGTGGCGTGCGGCATGTTCGGGATGCGCCAGCCGCCACGTTCCATCGCGTTCCCGCACGATCCGCTTGAACCGGTCGTAGGCACGCAAGGCATAGCCGCCGGTCGCCACGAAGGTCAGCACCCGGCTCCACACGGCGTCGTCCACCCAGGCATACGCCAGCGACGATCGCACTTCGGCAAGCAGCGCGGCCTCGCCGAACGGGCCGGAGCAGGCGCAGGCCATCACATGCTGGGCCAGCACATCGAGCCCGCCGGGGCGGAAATCCTCACCGTCGCGCTGGCCTTGCTCCACTGCTTCCATCGCGGCGGTCGCCTCGAGGAATTCGAAGCGGTTGCCCGGCACCAGCAAGGCGCGGCTGGGCAGGTCGAGCCGGTGGTTGGCGCGGCCGATGCGCTGCAGCAGGCGCGATGAACCCTTGGGGGCGCCCATCTGCACGACCATGTCGATATCGCCCCAGTCGACACCCAGGTCGAGGCTGGATGTGGCGACCAGCGCGCGCAGCTCGCCGCGCGCCATCGCGCCTTCGACCTTGCGCCGCGCCTCCTTCGACAGCGAGCCGTGGTGGATGCCGATCGGCAGCTTGTCTTCGTTGGCATCCCACAATCGCTCGAAGATGAACTCGGCCAGGAACCGCGTGTTGGTGAAGATCAGCGTGGTGCGGCTGGCGCGGATTGCCTCGTACAGCTGCGGCACCGCCCAGGCGGCGGCGTGGCCACCCCACGGCACGCGCTCCTCCCTGGGCAGCAGGATCGAAACTTCGGGGTCCGCGCCGTGCTCGCCCTGCACCAGCGTGACGGCGTCGATGTCGCCCCACGGTGCCAGCCACGCGCGGAAAGCCTCGGGATCGGCGACCGTGGCCGACAGCGCGGCGCGGCGCATCGCCGGCGCAAACCCCTGCAGCCGCGCCAGCGCAAGCGCGAGCAGATCGCCGCGCTTGCCCGTGGCGAACGCGTGGACTTCGTCGATCACCACGCGCTGCAGCGTGGAAAACAGCTGCGCGCTTTCGGGATAGCTCAGCAGCAGCGACAGCGATTCGGGCGTGGTCAGCAGCACGTGCGGCGGCCGCGCGCGCTGGCGGGCCTTGCGATCGGACGGCGTGTCGCCGCTGCGCGTTTCGACGCGGATCGGCAGGCCGATCTCATCGATCGGCGTCATCAGGTTGCGCTGCACGTCGTGCGCCAGCGCCTTCAGCGGCGAGATGTACAGCGTGTGGAGACCATCGGGGGCGGGCGCACCCTCCAGCCGCGAAGGCGCGAACGCCGCCAGCGTCGGCAGGAACCCGGCCAGCGTCTTGCCCGCGCCGGTATCGGCCACCAGCAGCGCATGCTGTCCGGCATCGGCGGCGGCGAGCATCTCCAGCTGGTGGCGGCGCGCCTGCCAGCCGCGTGCGGTAAACCAGGCCGCGATTTCGGGCGGAAGCGCGGCCGTGTCGTCCGGCTCGTCGCTCACCGCCAAATGTCCATCAGTGGCCGGCTTGCGGTCCGCGCTCGAGCCCCGAGGCGGCGAGTTGCGCGTCGATCATCGCCATCAGCCGGGCCAGACCTTCCTCGCTCGAACTTTCGGCGCGGGCGACCAGAACGTCCTGCGTGTTCGAGGCGCGCAGCAGCCACCAGCCGTCGGGCGTGGACACGCGCGCGCCGTCGGTCTCGTTGACATCGGCGCCTTCTGCCTTGAGCCGGGCCTTGACCTCGTCGATCACCGCGAACTTGCGGCTTTCGTCCACCTGGAAGCGCAGTTCGGGGGTGTTGATCATCGGCGGCATCTCGCCGCGCAACTGCGTGACCGATTTGCCCAGCCGCACGCTGGCCGCGATCAGCCGCACGGCGGCGTACAGCGCATCGTCGAAACCATAGTAATCGTGTGCAAAAAACACGTGGCCGCTCATCTCGCCGGCCAGCGGCGCGCCCGTCTCCTTCATTTTGGACTTAATCAGGCTGTGCCCGGTGTTCCACATCAGCGGCTTGCCGCCGAGTTCGGCCACGCGATCGAACAACGCCTGGCTGGCCTTCACATCGGCGATAATCATGGCCCCCGGAACCATCCGCAACAGGTCTTCGGCATAGATCATCAGCAACTGGTCGCCCCAGATGATCCGGCCTTTGCCATCGATTGCACCGATCCGGTCGCCATCGCCGTCGAAAGCTACTCCGAAGTCGAGATTATTCGCGGCGACGGTCGTCCTGAGATCGGCGAGGTTCTTTTCCTCGGTAGGATCTGGATGATGATTAGGAAAATTCCCGTCGACTTCGGTGAACAGCAGGACATGGGTTCCTGGCAGTCGGGCGGTGAGCAGTTCGAGCGCCGGGCCCGCCGCGCCGTTGCCCGCATCCCAACCGATACGAAGACCGGCCAGCTGCTCGTGCCCGATCCCCTTGATCCCTTCAACCAGCCGGTCGATGTAGGCGGGCATGATGTCGTGCGTCTCCGACGTGCCGCTGCCGGAAACCCAGTCACCGACAGCAGCCATCCGCCCGAGATCGACTATGTCGGCCCCGAAGAACGGAAGTCCGCCAAGTACCATCTTGAAGCCATTGTAATTGGCGGGATTGTGGCTGCCGGTTATCTGAATGCCGCCATCCACATCTTCCATTGAGGCTTCGGCGTAATACAGCATCGGGGTGGGGCCCATGCCCACGCGCACCACGTCGACCCCGCAGGCGTTGAGCCCTTCGACCAGCGCATGTTCGAGGATCGGCGAGCTGATCCGCCCGTCATAGCCGACCGCGACCTTCTTGCCGCCCGACCGGATGATGCGTGTGCCGAAGCCGCGCCCGATCGCGCGGGCATCGTCCGGCCCCAGCGTTTCGCCGATCACGCCGCGGATGTCGTATTCGCGCAGCACGGTGGAGTGGAACTGGTGGGTCATGATGCGTCGGCTTCCCTTGTGTCGTCGATGTATGGTCGATGTGTCGTCGATCCGGGCCCGCCGATGTCACGAGCCCACGTCGCGGATCGTTACTTAGGCCGTGATTGTGACGAGACCGGCGGCCAGTGACGAACGGCTCACTTGATCCGGTTGCCGCGTTGGCGAGCCAGGCCGCCCAGCAGCACGTCGCGCGCGGCATTGGCTTCGTGGACCGCATCGCTGCTGCCGCCGCGATCGGGGTGGACCCGGGCGATGAGTTCGCGATGTGCGTCGATGATGTCCTCCCGCGATGCGCCGGAGCGCAGGCCCAGAAGCATACGGGCGCGTGCTTCTGCGGCGGAACGGTCGGCCCCTTTCATCAGTTCCCACGGCCACTGGCCCGACAGCAGGCGGCAGGCCACGCTGACCAGAATGACCAGCTCGACCAGCTTGATCATGCCGCCGATTCCATCGCCGGTTCGCTGGCGGCGGGCCGCGCCGGCATCGGCAGGTTCAGCCCGGAGACCAGCGCGCGCAGTTCCTGCCGCGCGACAAGGTGGCTGGTGCCCAGTTCGCCCAGCTGCCCTTTGTCGAGCAGGGTGAGGCCCGAGGGAAACAGCTCGCGGTAGATCACGCGTTCGGACAATCCGCTGGCGATGCGGAAGCCCACCCGCTTCGACAGCTCGCCCAGCGCCTGGTCGAGCCGCTTCATGTTGCGCGCTTCGGTGTGCTGGGTGCGGTTGCGCACCACCACCCAGTCCATCTCCCGGCGCGAATCTTTGATCGTGGACATCGCCCGCTTCTTGCGCGCTTCCCAGATCAGTTCGGCATAGAACGACAGGCGGCGCACCTTGAACGTTTCGGCATCGACTTGCCCGATCAGGTCGAAATCGACGAAACTGTCGTTCAGCGGGGTGACCAGCGTATCGGCGCGGGTGGCGACATGGCGCGCGAACGCATCGTCGCGGCCGGGCGTATCGAACACCAGGAAATCGTGGTCGGCCGACAGTTCTTCGGACAGCGCGTCGAGCTCCTCGATCGTCTCGCCCCGAAATACCGCGAAGGTCGCGCTCGGCAGCGCGACGTTGCGGCGGGCGACGGTCTCGGCGCGGTTTTCGAGGTAGCGGTGCATCGTCCGCTGGCGCGAATCGAGGTCGATCGCGGCGACGCGTGCGCCCTGATAGGCCAGCGCGACCGCGATGTGGACGGCGGTGGTGGATTTGCCCGTTCCGCCCTTTTCATTGGCAAAGACGATCCGGTGGGGGCCGCTGGACAAGACGCGATCTCTTCTGTTCACATGGCCGGAGGCGCTTGCCGCCGGGGGGTGGCGACGGCTAGACCAGCCACCCATCCGCCCCTGACGGCGGCTTAAAGGACAGGCAGGGGCTGTGCAAACCATCTCTCGACTTGACGACTTGCGGACCAGCGTTGCGAAGCTGCGTGCGGCGGGGGGAACCGTGGCGCTGGTGCCGACGATGGGCGCGCTGCATGAAGGCCACCTGACGCTGGTGCGCGAGGCGAAGGCCCGCGCGGCCCACGTCGCGGTGTCGATCTTCGTCAACCCGCGCCAGTTCGGGGCGGGCGAGGATCTGGAGGCTTATCCGCGCCCGTTCGAGCGCGATGTTGCGTTGCTCGAAGCCGAAGGCGTCGATGTGCTGTGGGCGCCCACGCCCGACCAGATGTACCCGGCGGGCTATGCCACCAACGTCTCGGTCTCGGGAGTGAGCGAGGTGCTGTGCGGCGCGGCGCGGCCGGGCCACTTCGATGGCGTGGCGACGGTGGTGGGCAAGCTGTTCCACCAAGTGTTGCCCGACATCGCGCTGTTCGGCGAGAAGGACTGGCAGCAACTGGCGGTGATCCGGCGGATGGCGCGTGATCTCGACCTGACGCAGCCGCGCGCGGACGCCATCATCGGCATCCCCACGGTGCGCGAGGCCGACGGGCTGGCGATGAGCAGCCGCAATCAATACCTGACGGCCACCGAGCGAACGCAGGCCGCCGGGCTGTCCGCCGCGATGCGCAAGGCGATTGCCGCAATCGAGGCTGGGGCGGATGTGGCGGCCTCACTCGGCGAGCTTGCGGCTGCGCTGCTGTCCGGCGGATTCGCATCGGTCGACTATGCCGAGTTGTGCGATGCCGATACGCTAGCGACGCTGCCCGCGCTCGTCGGCGCCCCGGCTCGGCTGCTGGTGGCGGCGCGGATCGGCAAGGCTCGGCTGATCGACAACATGGCGGTGGGTTGAGCGCGCCGGACAGGTGCACGATTGCATCGACGTCGCCGGTCATGCGATAGAGGTTGCAGATCGTAACGAGACGGATCCGGAGAGACGCACATGGCAACCCAGCTTGCTTCGGCCAGAACGGGCCGCAACATCGACTGCAGCGACGCCGAATGGCAGGCGCGGCTCGATCTGGCGGCGTGCTATCGCATCTTCGATCTGATGGGCTGGTCGGAATCGGTCTACAACCACATCTCGGTGCGCGTGCCGGGTGAGGACCATGCGTTCCTGATCAACCCGTTCGGGCTGCTCTATTCCGAAGTCTGCGCCTCCAACCTCGTCAAGATCGACATCGACGGCAACAAGCTCGATGGCAGCCCGCACCCGGTCAACAAGGCCGGTTTCACCCAGCACGGCTATTTCCACCGCCACCTCGATTGGGCGCACGCGATCTGTCACGTCCACACCACCGAGACGATGGCGGTGTGCAGTCTTGCCGAAGGGCTGATGCCGATCAACTTCTACGCCTGCAACTTCATCGGGCGCATCGGCTACCACGATTTCGAGGGCATCACCGTGCGTGCGGAAGAAGCCGAGCGCCTGATGGCCAACTTGGGCGACAAGCACATCCTGATGCTGCGCAACCACGGCCCGGTGGTGATGGGGCGCACCTTGCCCGAAATGTTTGTGATGATGTGGGGCCTGCAGCGCGCCTGCGAGATTCAACTGGCGACGCTGTCGATGGGACGCCCGGTGCTGGTTTCGGACGATGTCGTGGCGGTCCACCAGCGCGATCTCGCCCAGGCGCAGCCGCCCGGTGGCGGCCCGGGCATCGGCGATTTCAACGCGTGGGTTAGGCGGATCGACAAGATCGACCGCAGTTGGCGCGACTGATCCTTCGACAGGCTCGGGATGAGCGGTTAGGGATCGCGACAATGGCTCGCCTCACTGTCAACAACCAGCCGGTGCAGTTCCGGATGGACCCGGACACTCCGCTGCTGTGGGCGCTGCGTGAAGCCGCCAATCTCACCGGCACCAAATACGGTTGCGGGGTGGGCGATTGCGGCGCCTGCACCGTGATCGTCGATGGCGAGGCGCTGCGCAGCTGCCAATTGACGCTGGGCGAGGCGGAAGGGCGCTTCGTCACCACGATCGAGGCGCTGGCGCAGGATCGAGGCCATCCGGTGCAGCAGGCGTTCCTGGCCGAACAGGCGATCCAGTGCGGGTTCTGCACGCCCGGCATGGTGATGGCCGCCGCCGCGTTGCTCGCGCACAATGCCGATCCGACCGAAGACGATATCAAGGCGGCGCTGACCAACTTGTGCCGCTGCGGCGTGTACCCGCGGCTGGTGCGCGCGGTGCAACGCGCCGGACAGGCGATGCGCGGATCGCAGGCGTATGGACCGGCAGTGGCGGTGGCTGGTGGTGCGACGGCGGGCGATGCCCCGGTCGCCAAGGCGGCGGCCGCTGCGCCCGATGCCCAGACGAGCCCCGATGCCCAGACGAGCGACGCGGCATCGGATGCCGGTGGCGCCGGGGCGAGCAGAAACTAGCGGGGATTTCTTATCTCGCCCCGCTCATCCCGAGCGTAGTCGAGGGATGTTGCGCGATGGTCACCCGTCGCGCGACGTGTCTCGACTTCGCTCGACATGAGCGGGACAAGGTTGGCAAGTCCGGTGCCGTCCCACCCTACAACTTCACCTTCAGCGAAACCCGCGCGTTGATCGGTGCGCCGGTGGCGATGTTGTTGTCGGTGTGCGCGGCGGGGAAGTAGGTCGTGTCGAACAGGTTTTCGACATTGACCTGCAGCGCGATGCGCGGGCTGACGGTATAGTACACCGCTGCATCGACGCGGGTGAACGCGGGCAGGCGCACCGCGTTGCTGATCGTGGCGAAGCTGGACGACTGGTGCGTCACGCCCAGCCCCAACCCCAGTTTGGGCGTCACGTCATAGCGGTTCCACGCCGAAAACTGGTGGCGCGGCAGCTTGTCGATGTGGCGGCCGGCGGGCGCGGCGGTGGTGGTGGACAGGATTTTGCCGTCCTGCAGGGTGTAACCGACGCTGGTCTGCCAGTGCGCGGTCACTTGCCCGGCCAGCGCCACTTCGAACCCTTTGGTGCGACTGCGCCCGGTCAGCACCACGTTGCCGGTCACCGGATCGGTCGAGCGGCTGTTGTCGCGGTCGAGCTGGTACAGCGCGGTGGTGAACGACAGTCCCGGGGTGACGTCCCACTTGGCGCCCACTTCCAGATTGCGGAAGCTTTCGGGCGCGAGCGTGGCGGTGCTGGCGTCGAGCACGGTGAACTGGTCGCCCGATTGCGGCAGGAAGCTTTTGGCATAGCTTGCGTACAGCGACATGTTCGCCTGCGGTTTCAGCACCACGCCCAGGCGCGGCGACCATTTGCGATCGCCGCGCGTGGCGGCAAAGGCGTTGATGCGGTTGGTCGAATCGATGCGGAAATCGTCGTAGCGCAGCCCCGCGATCAGCTGCACATGCTCGCCGAGCTCGAGCTGGTCCTGCAGGTATCCCGACACGGTGCGCACGTTCGACAGGCTGGAGCGGCTCACCGGATCGAAACCGGCGACCGGCAGCGCCAGCCGCTGCGCCAGCGGCACGGTGATCCGCGCCACGTGCTTGCCGGCGGCATTGACGAAAAACGCCTCGCTGCGCACCGCGTCGGTGTCCTGGCTCGACGCCTCAACCCCGGCCAGCACGGTGTGGCGCAGCGGACCGGTCGTGCCCTGCCACACCAGATTGGCCTGGCCGATCCAGCTTTCGCGCCGGGTCAGGCTGGAATAGCCGGTGAGGTCGACCGTGGTCGCGGTGGCGGCGGCGGGCAGCAGGTTGCCGTAATAGGCCACGTTACGGTTGTACTCGACCGTGGCGTTGGCGGTGAAGCCATTGCCGAAATCGTGGTCGATCCGCGCGCGGGCGACGTCTGCGGCCACCGTGCTGCGGTTGAGCGCGTCCGACCCGAAGAAGGTGTCGCGGTATCCGGTGATCGGCACGCCACCCAGCGAAGGCACGCCGCGATCGGTCACGCGGTCGTCGTCGTCGTGGTTGTAGGCCAGCGTCACCTTGGTCGCCGTGTCGGGCTGCCACGTCAGCGTGGGCGCGACGCCGAAGAAGCGGCCGCCGAAGACATCGCGATGGTTGTCGAAGCTTTCATAAGTCGCATCGATGCGTGCGGCGAGCGTCTGGCCGAGCGGCAGGTTGAGATCGGCGGTGGTCGCCCACGCGCCGAAGCTGTCGACCGAACCGTCGAGCGACCCGGACGTGACGCCGATTTGCGCCGTCCTGCTGACGCGGTTGATCACCCCGCCGCCCCCGCCACGCCCGAACAGCAGCGCATTGGCGCCCTTCAGCACCTCGATCCGCTCGATGTTGTAGAGCGGGCGGTAATACTGCGCATCGTCGCGCAACCCGTCGATGAAGAAGTCGGCGGTGGTTGACTGGCCGCGCAGGATCACCTGGTCGCGGTGTCCTTCGCCCTGGCCCAGCACGACGCCGGGCACATAGCGCAGCGCGTCGCCCAGCGAACGCACCCCGCGATCGTCGATCTGCTGGCGGGTGAGCACGGTGACGCTCTGCGGCTGGTCGAGCAGTGGGGTGGGTGTCTTGGTCCCGCTGGCGACATCGACGCGATAGTCGCCCGATGCCCCCGTCACCACGATCGGCGCGGTTTCCTCATCCGCCGCCCAAGCGGGCGAGGCCAGCAGCGAAGCGGTGGCCAGCATGGCGAGGCGGATGACGGATGATGGCACGGGCAGACTCCTTGCGAATGATTCGCAAGAACGCTGCTATTGAGAGTCGTTCGCATGTGCAAGCGGCGTGTGCATCTTTTCTTTCGCGGATCAGCCAGCTAGCCTGGACCGACGCGATTCTGGAGAGCGACGATGAAGGCCACGATCTGGCACAACCCGGGGTGCAGGACCTCGCGCAACGCGCTCGCGCGGCTGAAGGCGCAGCCCGGCGTGGCGGTGACCGTGGTCGAATATCTCAAGCAGCCGCCCACCGCGGCCAAACTGGCGCAGCTTTATCGCGATGCCGGGATCGCGCCGCGTGACGGCTTGCGCCGCCGCAATACCGATGCGGAGGCGCGGGGACTGACGCAAGCCGATGACGCGACCGTGCTGGCCGCGATGGTGGCAGAGCCGGTGCTGATCGAGCGTCCACTGGTGGAGACGGACAAGGGGGTCAGGCTGTGTCGGCCGCTGGAGAAGATCGAGGAGATTCTGTAGCAACCGTGCCGATCCCCCACGAAGGCGGGGGCCTCAGGGTATCGAACGCCATCTTCTTAAGGGCCTGAGGTCCCGCATTCGGGGACGCACAGCGCCGTTCAGAACGGCAGGGCTTTGCCCGCCAGGATCAGCGCCAGCGCGCTGCCGCACACGATCAGCATGCGCAAGCCATCGGCGATCGGCAGGCTGGGCGATTCGATCAGGGCGAGGGCGCGTTGCATCCCGCCGTTATCGGCTGGGCACTGCTAACGAAGCGTAAACGCGGCGGACGAAATCAGCCCGCCGGCACCTCGCGCGTATCGAGCCATTCGTCGAGCGCGGCGAGGCAATCGCGCGCCAGCAGCATCGACCGTTCCGGGCTCCAGCCCTGCGCCGGATCGGGCAGGTCGTTGTTGTCCTTGAAGGGCATTTCCAGCGTCATCGCCACGCATCCGTGGCTGGGACCGAAGCGTTCGGCCAACTGGTTGGTCGACATCGTGAGGTTGGCGGTGCCCGGCCGCGCCACGGGATAGCCACGCTTGGTCTGGAAGTCGGGCGTGCGCCGTTCCAGGATCTTGCGATACCGTTGGTAACCGTCGCCTTGCGCCTGCGTCCACGACGGGATGCCTTCGAACCCGGCCATGAACACCGCGGCGATCGCCTCGTCGCCGTGGACATCCATCGCGAAATTGACGCCGGTTTCGTCCATCGCGTTGCGGATCGCGAGCACTTCGGGCGATCGTTCGGCGCTGGGCGCATCCCATTCGCGGTTGAGGTTCACGCCGACGGCATTGGTGCGCAAGTGGCCGCGCCGCGATCCGTCGGGGTTGGCGTTAGGCACGATGTGAAAACGGCAACGCTGGCGCAACCGCCGCGCCTGCGGATCGGCGGGGTCGGTCAGCATCGCCAAAGCGCCCTCCATCCACCATTCGGCCATCGATTCGCCCGGGTGCTGGCGGGCATAAAGCCACACGTGCGTCGTGCCCTCGCCCAGTTCGAGGCAGTCGATCGGCTGGCCGTCCAGGCTTTCGCCCAGCACGCGATGCGCCACGCCGTCTGCCAGCGCGGTGGTCGCGACCAGATCGTGATGCCGCTCCATCGAGTAGGGCGCGAAATAGGCGAACCACGCGATCCCGCCCACCGGCGTGTAACGGATGGTCAGCGTGCCGTCGTCAGCCGCCGGATCGTAGCTGGTCTCGGCGCGGCCCCAGTATTCGCGGTCTTCGGACACGCAGGCGGCATAGCCCGGCCAGCCGTCGGGATAGGCCGACGATGCCATGCCGGTGATCGCCAGCTCCACGGCACGGCCCTGGGCGCCGCTCACCCGGAAATGGAACCACTGGTAGAAATCGGACTGATGGTCCTTGCGGATCGCCAGCCGCGCCTTGGTGCCGTCGATGCCCAGCACTTCGATGTTGCCGCTATCGAACGCGGCATCAATGCGGATCGGGGCGGCGGCGCCTGAAGCGGCGGGGGAGGGGGCGGTGCTGGTCTGCGGTTCGGTCATCGGGCCTGAATAGTCTCACCGGGGCGACCGGGGAAGCCTTCGAACAGCGCCAGCGCCAGATGCGTCGCCATCTTCTGGCTGTCGGCCGTGCTGCCGGTTTCGCGCGCGACGGCCTCGGCCCGCCCTTCCCACAGCACCTTGCCGGTGGCGCGATCGCGGATGCGCACTTCCAGGCGGGTGGAAACCAGCGGCGGCTTGGGTTTGGACAGATCGATGTTGAGCGCCAGGCCAAAGCCCGATCCGCGGTTGCTGATCCCGGTGCTTACCGCGCCGCTGACCGGGCGGTGCGGTGGCTCCTGCGGTTCGATCACCGCGTGGCCCACGCGCAACTGCGCGATCTGCCCGCCGGTGCTGCTGGCGGTGGCGGTGTCGTACCCCTGCCTGGCAAGAACATCGACCACTGCGGCCTCGAACACGCCCAATTCGCGATCGTCGCGCATCTCGGTGCCGGTCGGGCCATGGTCATCGCCCGACGCATTCTCGGCCGCCGCGACCGCAATTGCGCCGTGGCCCAGCATGCCGGCGGCATCGGGCGCGACGAACCGGGTCACGTCGGCCCGCCCGATCGAGCCGGCGTGCGCCAGCGGGGCAACGAGCATCAAGGGCGCGCCGAGCAAGGCGCCGCGAAGGAGAGGGTGAAGGCGCATCGGAGGTTTCCCGCTGGTTTGTGGCGACTGGTATTGCGGCTAGGCTGCGGTCGCTTGACGCTTGCTGAACGATGAACCGCCCCTAAAAGGCGTTAACCCGCAAGGCCTGACAAGGTGATACGGCCGACGGGAACTATCGCAGGCAGGTGATTCGCATGGTTAGCGTACCCGTTCTTGTTACCGGCGGCGCCGGATATATCGGCAGCCATGCCGTGCTGGCGCTGAGGGACGCAGGCCAGCGGGTGGCAGTGATCGACAACCTGACCACCGGGTTCCGCTGGGCCGTGCCCGAAGGCGTGCCGTTCTACGAAGGTGATATCGAGGATACCGCGTTGCTCGCGCGGATATTTGCGGAACAATCCACGCAAGCGGTGATGCACTTCGCCGGATCGGTGATCGTGCCCGAATCGGTCAGCGACCCGCTCAAGTATTACCACAACAACACTGCCAAAAGCCGGGCGCTGCTGGGAGCGGCGGTGGCGGCAGGCGTGCCGCACTTCATCTTCAGCTCCACCGCAGCGACATACGGCATCCCCGAAGTCTCGCCGGTCACCGAAGACAGCCCCAGGGTGCCGATCAACCCGTACGGCATGTCCAAGCTGATGACCGAGACGATGCTGGCCGATACTGCGGCGGCGCATGCGATCAACTACTGCGTGCTGCGCTATTTCAACGTCGCCGGGGCCGATCCGCAGGCGCGCACCGGGCAGTCCACGGCGGGCGCGACACACCTGATCAAGGTCGCGGTCGAGGCGGCGCTGGGCAAGCGCAGCCATGTCAGCGTGTTCGGCACCGATTATGCCACGCCCGACGGCACCGGGGTGCGCGACTACATCCACGTGTCCGACCTGGCCGCCGCGCATGTGCTGGCGCTGCAGGCGCTGATCGCCGATCCGGCGCGCTCGCTGACGATGAACTGCGGCTACGGCAAGGGCTTCTCGGTGATGGAAGTGCTCGACGCGGTCGATCGCGTCACCAACCGCACGATCGAGCGCCAGCTGGAACCGCGCCGCGCGGGCGATCCCGATTCGCTGATCTCGGACAACGCCCGCATCAAGGCGACGCTGCCGTGGCAGCCGCGCTACGCCGATCTCGACACGATCGTCGATCACGCGCTGGCGTGGGAGCGCAAGCTGACGGAATTAAGGGGATGAGCGCGTCGTCCCGGGATTACCCCGGGACCGCTGGCCGACTTGCGCTTGACCCCCAGCGGCCCCGGATCAGGTCGGGGGCGACGGGAATCGCAACGCGAAGGTGATCGGCCGGCGAGTGGATTGTTGACTTAACCGCCCGTCACCCTTAACGGCGCGGCTTGCTTTTGGGCCCGGCCAGAATCAGTCTGCGACCGGGCAGGATGGACATCATGAAGATTCGCAACAGCCTGAAGTCGCTCAAGGACCGCCACCGCGACAACCGCGTGATCCGCCGTCGTGGCCGGACTTACGTGATCAACAAGACCAATCGTCGCTTCAAGGCGCGCCAGGGCTGAATGTGGCGCCCCCGCGCAGGCGGGGGTCTCGGGCGGCAAGTGGTGCCTCTGCAATCGCATGAGGCCCCCGCCTTCGCGAGGGCGCGATGACACAGCAGATCGACGCCGTCGTATGGGACATCGGACGCGTGCTTGTCCGGTGGAGCATTCGTGCGCTGTATGAAAAGCTGATCGCCGATCCCGCCCTGCTCGACTGGTTCCTTGTCAACGTCGTGACCGAGCAGTGGCATTTCCAGCACGATGCCGGCCGCCCGCTGGCCGAGATGATCGCCGAGCGATCCGCGCAATTCCCCGCCGAAGCCGACCTGATCGCCGCCTACGCCCCGCGCTGGCTGGAAACCGTTCCCGGCCCGATCGACGGCACCCACGCGCTGGTCGCGGCGCTGGCCGATCGCGGCATGCCACAATTCTCGATCACCAATTTCGGCAGCGACACCTGGGCGATGTTTCGCCCGACGTTCCCGGTGCTCGACCATTTCGGCGATATCGTCGTCTCGGGCGACGAGAAGCTGGTGAAGCCCGACCCGGCGATCTTCGCGCTGGCCGCGCGGCGGTTCGGGCACGCACCCGGCGCGATGCTGTTCATAGACGACAACCTTGCCAATATCCGCGCCGCCGCCGAATGCGGCTGGCAGGTGCACCATTTCGTCGAGGCGGAGGCACTGGCGCGCGATCTGGTGGCGCGGGAGTTGTTGCTGGACGATTATGGCAAAGTGACTTCACCCTGATCCGCTCATCCTGAGCGAAGTCGGGGGAGGTCGCGCCACGTTTCGAGCATGGCGTAGCGTGTCTCGACTTCGCTCGACATGAGCGGGGATGGGATGATGAGCGAAAATCTATTCCAGCCCGATCAGCGCGATCTGGCGCCCATAGTCGGGCTCTCCGGCATGGGTCGCGCGGCGGAACGAGAAGAAGCGGTCAGCTTGGCTGTACGTGTCCTCGCCCAGCCGCTCGACTTTCCCGACCCCGGCGGCGGTGAGCCGGGTGGCAACGTAGCCTTCCAGATCGAACCACGCATGGCCTGCGCGGCCGAGCTTGAAGAATTGCGCGTTGTACGTATCGGCGGCGACGAAGTTGGCCTCGAACGCCGCATCGACTTCGTAGCTGGCTTGCGCGATGCACGGGCCGACCACCGCCGCGATGTTCGCCACGCTTGCTCCCAGCGCCACCATCGCCGTGACGGTGGCGTCGGTCACCCCGCCCAGCGCACCGCGCCACCCGGCATGCGCCGCGCCGATTACTCCGGCCTCACGATCGGCCAGCAGCACCGGCGCGCAATCGGCGGTGAGGATGCCCAGCAGCACACTGCGCTGGCGGGTGACCAGCGCATCGGCGCGGGGCCGGGCGTCATCGCCCCACGGCTCGCTGACGGTCACGACATCGGGCGAATGGATCTGGTGGACGGTCACCAGTGGTGCGCCCGCCAGCACCGCGTCGGCGGCGCGGCGCCGGTTCTGCAGCACGGCGTCGCGCCCGTCATCCGAACCCAGCCCGACGTTGAGCCCGGCGTGCAAGCCGTCGCTCACCCCGCCGCGCCGGCCGAGGAAGCCGTGCGCGGTTCCGGCCAGCGCCGGTGCGTTCAGCACCTCCACCGGCGCTACGGTTTCGATCACGCCGCGCTCAGCCGGCAAGGCTGCGCTGGACTTGCTCGGTGGTGTCGCGCGACAGGCCGGGGGTCGCGGCGATACGCTCCAGTTCGGCGCGCATCAGCTTGGCGCGGCCCGGCTCCATCTTCTTCCACCGGCCCAGCGGCGACACGAACCGTGCGGCGGTGCTGCCGTTGATCGGATCGAGCGCGATGATCAGGTCGGCGATGATGCGATAGCCTTCGCCGCTGGCCGCGTTGAACGCCTGCGGATTGGCCGCGAACGCCATGTACAGCGAGCGGACGCGGTTGGGGTTGGTCATGGTGAAGTCGGGGTGCGTCGCCAGCGCCTTGGTATGTTCGATCGCCTTGGGGTTGAGCGATCCCGCCTGCAGCGAGAACCACTTGTCGATCACCAGCGCGTTGCCCGCGAACCGGTCGTGGAAATCGGCGAGGGCTTCCTCGCGTGCCGGATCGTCGAGCCCGCACAGCGTCATCAGCGCGCCCTGCCGGTCGGTCATGCAGTCGGCCGCATCGTACTGCGCCTTGGCGCGGCGCACGGCTTCGGCGGGATCGCCTGCGGCGAGATACACCAGCGCCTGCGTCTTGAGCTTGCGCGCACCGCGTGCCGCCGCCTCGAGGCTGTAGGGCACCGCTGCGCAGCGATCGTGCAGCGCGCGCCACTCGGTGCCCAGATGCTGGCCCAGCCATGCTTTCAGCGCCTCGCGCTCGGCATGGATCCTGGCCGGTTCGTTGACCGCCAGCTGTTCGGACAGATAGCCTTCGCCGGGCAGGATCACCAGTTCACCCCGCATCAGATCGTCGAGCCCGGAGTCGGCCAGGATCGCGGCGAATGCTTCGCCGATCTCGCGCCGTCCGCGTTCCAGTGCGCTCGCATCGAGTTGCCCGGTCACCGCCGCGACCAGGTGCTGCACCACCAGTTGCTGCATCGCCTCGTACCGCGCGAACGGATCGTCGTCATGCTCGGCCAGGAACAGCAGGTCCGCCGTCGGCAGCTGCGTGGCGATCGCGACCGGCGCGGAAAAGCCGCGGTTGATCGAGAGTACCGGCGGTGTGTCGTATCCCGCAAAAGTGAAGCTCTGCTCTGCATCGGTCAGCAGCAGCAGCTGTTCGCCGTGGTGCTTGCCGGTCGCCCGGTCGAACAGCGCGGTGCGCAGCGGGATCGGCATCGGCTGCTTGTCGGGCTGGCCGGGCGTGGCGGGCACGGTCTGGCGCAAGGTCAGCGTCACGCTTTGCGTAGCGGGATGGTGCACCGCTTCGGCCTCGATCCGGGGCGTGCCGGCCTGTTCGTACCAGCGGCGGAACTGCGTGAGGTCGAGACCCGCGCCATCCTCGATCGCCTTGATGAAATCCTCGCACGTCGCCGCCTCGCCATCGTGGCGGTCGAAGTAGAGGTCGGTGCCTTTGCGGAAAGCGTCGGGCCCGGCCATCACGGTCATCATGCGGATGACTTCGGCGCCCTTGTTATAGACCGTGGCGGTGTAGAAGTTGGAAATCTCCTGATAGCTGTCGGGCCGGATCGGGTGCGCCAGCGGTCCCGAATCCTCGGGAAACTGCGATCCGCGCAGGATCCGCACGTCCTCGATCCGTTTGACCGGGGGCGATCCGCGCTCGGCGCTGAACTGCTGGTCGCGCAGCACGGTGAAGCCTTCCTTGAGGCTCAGCTGGAACCAGTCGCGGCAGGTCACGCGGTTGCCCGACCAGTTGTGGAAATATTCGTGGCCGACCACACCCTCGATCGCGTCGTAATCGCCATCGGTGGCGGTTTCGGGATCGGCGAGAATGTAGCGCGTGTTGAACACGTTGAGGCCCTTGTTCTCCATCGCGCCGGCGTTGAAGTCGGACACCGCGACGATGTTGAAATCGTCGAGATCGTATTCGCGGCCATAGGCGTCCTCGTCCCACGTCATCGAGGCGATGAGCGAGCGCATGGCATGGTCGGTGCGGGTTTCGTCGCCCGGGCGAACAAAGATCGCCAGGCTGACATCGCGGCCCGATCGCGTGGTGAAGCTGGCGCGGTTGGCCAGAAGCTCGCCCGCGACCAGCGCGAACAGGTACGAAGGCTTGGGCCACGGATCGTCCCATTCGGCCCAGTGCGAGCCATCGGCGTTGTCGCCCTGCGCCACCGGGTTGCCGTTGGACAGCAGCACCGGGAACGCCGCCTTGTCGCCGCTCATCCGCACGTGATAGCGACTCAGCACGTCGGGCCGGTCGGGGAAAAAGGTGATGCGGCGGAACCCTTCGGCTTCGCACTGCGTGCACAGCATGCCGTTGGAGGCATACAGGCCCGAAAGCTGGGTGTTGGCGGCGGGGTTGACCACGGTTTCGATCACCAGATCGTGGGCGTCGCCTGCCAGATCGATCAGCAGGTCCGATCCATCCATCCGCCAGTCGTTGCGCAATTGCCCGTCGATGCTGAGCGAGGCGACCGCAAGGCCATCGCCATCGAGCCGCAGAGTCGTTTCGGGTTCGGCATCGGGATTGCGTTCGATGCGCAAGCGGCTCGTCACCCGCGTGCTGTCGAGGCTCAACGCAAAATCGAGTGCAATATCAGGCACAAGCCAGGCCGGCGGACGATAATCCAGCCGGCGTACCACCGTGGGCGCGGGTGGGGGGGAGGCCGTTTCGGCAGGGCTGGTCGAAACGGTGGGCGAGGGGGGTGTGGCCAGATCGTTCATCGCCGCACTCTAGCACTCGTGCAGGGCGCGGCAATTCGCGATATGGCCGCAAACGATGGCAACGATGCTGATTTTCGGAATGGGCTACAGCGCGGGTGTGCTGGCGGCGCGGTTGCGCGACGAAGGCTGGACCGTGCACGGCACGGGCCGCGCGGGCGACCTCGATTTTGCCGATCGCGCAGGCGTGGAAAGCGCGCTGGCGGGGGCAAGCCACGTGCTGTCCTCGGTCCCGCCCGATCGCGCTGGCGGGGGCGATCCGGTGCTGCTGCACTACGGCGATGCGATCGTGCGCAGCGCGGCGGGCTGGATCGGCTACCTTTCATCCACCGGCGTCTATGGCGACACCGGCGGGGCGTGGGTGGACGAGAGCGCGCCGGTCGGCACAGGTCGGCGCAGCGCGCGCGCGGCGGCGGACCTTGCGTGGGGGGCGCTCGATCCGCGGGTGCGGGTGTTGCGGCTGCCGGGTATCTATGGCCCCGGGCGCAGCGCGCTCGACCGCGTGCGGGAGGGCACGGCGCATCGCATCGACCTGCCGCAGCAGGTGTTCAGCCGGGTGCATGTCGACGATATCGCCAGCGGGATTATCGCCTCGTTCGACGGGCCGCCGGGGGTGTACAATCTGGCCGATGACTTGCCCGCCAGCCAGAATGCGGTGATCGAGGAAGCGTGCCGGTTGCTCGGCCGCGAGGTGCCGCCGATGCTGGCGCTGGAACAGGCCGGGCTCTCTCCCATGGCGCGGGCGTTCTATGCCGAGAACCGCCGCGTCGCCAACGGCAAGGCGCGGCGGCTGCTGGGCTGGGCGCCGCTGTATCCGACTTACCGCGAGGGATTGCGCGGGATTGCTGGCACCGATTCTGGACCGACAACAAGTTCGTTCGAGATCGCAGCAGGTCGTTTCCTTCCTCCCCGCTCGTCCTGAGCTTGTCGAAGGACTGTCGTTCACGTCAGCGGTGGTAGAAAGAACGGCGGTCCTTCGACAAGCTCAGGACGAGCGGTGTTGGATCAAGCGTGGCTCTGTGATCCGAATCGGAAAATCGCCGGGCGATCAAACGCGGCGCGCCCGCAACGCCACCATCAGCCCCGACAGCGCCAGCACTGCCCCGGCCGCCGCCAGCAGCGACCAGCGGTAGCCTTCGAACAGCGTCGACAGCAGCATCGCCACCACCGGCACGGCCACGCTGTTGTAGGCGGCGCGGCCGGGCCCCAGCGAGCGCACCAGCTGGAAATAGATCGGGAAGGTCACCACCGACCCGACGATCGCGAGATAGGCGATCCCACCGAGATAGGCGGTTCGCGTCTCGAACTGCGGCGGTCCCGCCAGCACCCAGGCCACCACCACGTCGGCCAGCGTGCCCCACAGCATCGCCCATGCCAGCACCGGCAGCATCGGGCGGCTGCGCGCGGCCTGGCTCGCCTGCAGCACGTTGGCGCCCGATGCGCAGAGGATGCCGGTCAGCGTCAGCACCACGCCCAGCAGCACTTTGCCGCCCACCGGCGCGATGCGATATTCGTGGAGCAGCAGCAGCGCGATGCCGGCCAGCGCAATGGCGGACCCCGCCAGGAACCCGCGCGTCACCGGCTGGCCCAGAAAGGCGCGCGCCAGCAGCGCGTTGGGCACCAGCAACAGCGCGAACAGCACCGCGACGATGCCCGATGTCAGGTGCGTCTCGGCGCGATAGACAAACTGGAAATTCATCGCGAACTGGAGCACGCCGATGGTCGCCGCCAGCCGCTGTCCCGCTGCGTCGAGCCGCAGCTTTTCACCGCGCACCAGCGCCAGCCCGAACATCGCGGCGGCGGCCAGCGCAAAGCGATAGGTCACCGACCAGCCCGGCGGCACGCTACCGACCTGGTCCTTGATCACCAGCCAGGTCGAACCCCAGATCAACGTCACCAGCGCAAACGGCAGCACGATGCGCGGTTGCCAGAAATGTGCGGTGCCGTGGGGCTGGGTCACAGCGCGGCGATGGCCTTGGCCAGTGCGCCGACGTGGGCTGGATCGCTGTTCCACGACGTCACCAGCCGCGCCGCGCCGGGCCGGCCTGCGGGCGCCGGCCAATCGTAGAAATCGAAGCCCAGCGCGCGCAAGGCGGCGGCCTCTGCCGGGGCGAGCGCCACGAAGATCTCGTTCGCCTCGACCGGGTGGAGCAGGCGATCCCCGCACGAGGCGGCGATTTCCTGCGCGGCGCAATTGGCGGCCCCCGCGTTGTCGAGCCACAGGTCGTCCTCGATCATCGCCAGCAGTTGCGCGGCGGCGAAGCGGCCCTTGGACTGCAAGTGCCCGGCACGCTTGCGGCGATAGCGCGTGAGGTCGGCCAGTGCGGGGTCGAAGAACACCAGCGCCTCGGCGTTCATGCCCCCGTTCTTGACGCAGCCGAAGCTCAGCGCGGTCACCCCGGCAGCGGCAGTGATCGCACCCGGCATGCAGCCCAGGTGCGCCACGGCATTGGCGAAGCGCGCGCCGTCCATGTGCAGTCCCAGTCCGCGTTGCCGCGCGAATGTGCTCAGCGCCGCGACTTCATCGACGGAATAAACTCGACCATATTCGGTCGCCTGCGTGATCGAGATGGCGTGCGGCTGAACCTGGTGCACATCGTCGCGGATCGGGTCGATCAGCGCGGCAATCCCAGCAGGGGTGATCTTCGCGCCTTCGCCATCGGCCAGCATCAGCTTGGCACCGTGGGTGTAGAAACCCGGGCCGCCGCCTTCATCGACCTCGATATGCGCCTCGCGGTGGCACACCACCCCGCCATGCGGCGGGCACAGCGCGGCGAGCGCGAGGCAGTTGGCGGCGGTGCCGGTGGCGATCCACAACGCCGCGCAATCGGTGCCGAACAGGTCGGAAAACGCCGCGTCGAGCCGCTGGCTGATAGCATCGCCGTCATAGGCGGAATCGGGTGAATCCGCCTGTTTCAGCGCGTCCCACACTTTGGGGTGGACCGAGGCGGCGTTGTCGGAGAAAAATTTCATCGCAAAACCGCCCTGACGGCGTGCGCGTTGTCGGTCAAGTGTGGCAAGGGCCCGGCAGCGGGGCGGCAGGCAAGGGATAACGGACATGGACGGCACCACGATCACGCATCACGAAGACGGTGGAACCGGCGAATACCGGGCTGCTGTAACGGGCAGCGATGTCATCGGGCGGCTGACTTATGCCCGCGAGGGCGATACGCTGGTGGCCGATCACACACTGGTCCCGCCCGAAATCGGCGGGCGCGGCGTGGCGGCAGACCTCGTCAAGGCGCTGATCGCCGATGCGCGCGCCAACGGCTGGAAGATCGATCCGCAGTGTTCGTATGTCGAGGCGGCGTTCCGCCGTCATCCCGAATGGGCCGATCTGCTCGCCTGAAAGTGCCCTTGCACTCAGGCGAACGGGTAATGGTGCTGCTGGGGAGGATTGAACTCCCGACCTCAGCCTTACCAAGGATGCGCTCTACCACTGAGCTACAGCAGCCCACCATTACCGGGCCTGCCCGGGCGCCAAAGCACCGGATCGGGCAGGGGCGCGCTATTGGCTGCGGGGGGTGGCTTTGTCAAGCAGGGCTTGCCCTTGGCGGGCCCGCGCGGCAGGACGGTGTCATGGATACCGGAACGCCTGCGACCAAGCCGCTCCCGCCTGCGCGAACGTCCGCTGCCGACCGGGACGAGCGGCTGGCCGCCCGGCTGCGCGACAACTTGCGGCTGCGCAAGGCGCAGGCGCGGGCCATGGCCAGCACCGCCGATGCCGGGGCAGCGCCCGGCGAGGTCGAAACTCCGGCGGAAATCCGCGAGTGATCTTTCCAAACGCGCTTCTGAACGCTACGGGCCAGCGCTTCGCGCGCTCATCATCCAGGGACCTGTCATGCCTCGCCTGATCCTGATCCGCCACGGCCAGTCGCAGTGGAACCTTGAAAACCGTTTCACCGGCTGGTGGGACGTCGACGTGACCGAAAAGGGCGCCGCCGAGGCGTTCGCCGCCGGGCAGTTGCTCAAGGACAAGGGCGTGCTGCCCACGATTGCGTTCACCTCGCTGCAGACGCGCGCGATCAAGACGCTGCATCTGGCGCTGGAAGCGATGGGCCGGCTGTGGGTGGCCGAAGACAAGGACTGGCGCCTGAACGAGCGCCATTACGGCGGGCTCACCGGGCTCGACAAGGCCGAGACCGCTGCGCTGCATGGCGAGGATCAGGTTAAGATCTGGCGCCGCAGCTTCGATATTCCGCCGCCGCCGCTGGAGGCGGGCAGCGAATTCGATCTGGCTTCCGATCCGCGTTATGCCGGGATCACGGTGCCTGCGACAGAAAGCCTCAAGGACACGATCGCCCGGGTGCTGCCGTGCTACGATGAAAAGATCGCGCCCGCCTTGCTCGCCGGGGAAACCGTGATCGTATCGGCGCACGGCAATTCGCTGCGCGCGCTGGTCAAGCACCTTTCGGCCATATCGGACGACGAGATCACCGGGCTGGAAATTCCCACGGGCCAGCCGATCGTCTATGAACTGGATCATGATCTTAAGGCGCAGGACCGCTATTACTTGTCCGAACGCTGAGCGTGCGGGCCAAGGGGGGCATTGAACGATGAGCAGTGACGTGCCGCCCGCAAGCCCGGTCGTGGCGCCGGTGGTGGCAATCGTGATGGGCAGCCAGTCCGACTGGGAAACGATGCGCCACGCCTCGGCCGCGCTCGAAAAGTTGGGCGTGGCGCACGACTGCCGCATCGTTTCAGCGCACCGCACGCCCGATCGGCTGTGCGATTTCGCGCGCGGCGCGGCAGACGAGGGGTTTCGCGTGGTGATCGCGGGCGCGGGCGGCGCGGCACATTTGCCGGGCATGGTCGCGGCGATGACGCATTTGCCGGTGCTGGGCGTGCCGGTGGAATCCAAGGCGCTTTCCGGCATGGATAGCCTGCTGTCGATCGTGCAGATGCCCGGCGGCATCCCGGTGGGCACGCTGGCGATCGGCGTTCCGGGCGCGACCAATGCCGGGCTGCTGGCGGCGGCGATCATCGCCACCTCCGATCCCGCGCTGGCCGCCCGGCTGAAGGCCTATCGCGCCGCGCAGACCGAAAGCGTGGCCTTGCGGCCAACGGCGACCGGATGATCCCGCCCGGCGAAACCATCGGCATCCTCGGCGGCGGGCAACTGGGCCGCATGCTGGCGCTGGCCGCGGCGCAACTGGGCTATCGCTGCCACGTCTTTGCGCCCGAGCGGGACAGCATCGCCGCCGATGTCTGCGCCGAATTCACGTGCGCCGCGTGGGACGATCGCAAGGCGCTCGAAACGTTTGCCAAATCGTGCGCGGTGGTCACCTACGAATTCGAGAACGTGCCGGTCGAACCGCTGGCGGCGGTCAAGGTCGCGGCGCCGCTGCACCCGCCGCGCCGCGCGCTGGAAATCGCGCAGGATCGCTTCACCGAAAAACGCTATGCCGAAGATCTGGGCGGGGTGCCGGTGGCGTTCGCGCCGGTGGGCACGGTGGCGGACTTGCGCCATGCGCTGGGCCGGATCGGCCTGCCCGGCATCCTCAAGACCCGCCGCGACGGCTATGACGGTAAAGGCCAGCAGCGCATCGCCGACGATGTCGCCGCGCACGACGCGATGCACGCGTTCGCCGGTCACCCCGCGATCTATGAGGCGTTCGTCGAATTCGAGGCGGAGTTCTCGGTGATCCTGGTGCGGGGCGCCGATGGCGACATCCGGTTCTGGGATTCGGCGGAAAACGTCCATGCGCGCGGCATCCTGTCGCGATCGACCGTCCCGGCCTCGCCGCTGGTGCAAAGCCAGATTGCCGATGCGCGCGGGCTGGCGACACGCGTGGCCGAGGCGCTGTCCTACGTCGGCGTGCTGACGCTGGAATTCTTCGCCACGCCGCTGGGCCCGCTGTTCAATGAAATGGCGCCGCGCGTGCACAATTCGGGGCACTGGACGATCGAGGGCGCGCTCACCAGCCAGTTCGAGAATCACATTCGCGCGATCTGCGGGTTGCCGCTGGGCGACACGTCGCTGGCCTGCAAGGGCGTGGTGATGGACAACCTGATCGGCGATGCCGCGCACGACTGGGCGCAGATCCTGTCTGATCCGGCCAACCACCTGCATCTTTACGGCAAGGCCGCGGTCCGCCCGGGGCGCAAGATGGGCCATGTCACGCGGCTGTTGCTGTGAGCGGAACGATCGTGCTGGTGGTTGCCCGCGCCGATGATGGAACGATCGGCATCGACGGCGCGCTGCCGTGGCATATCCCGGCCGACCTCAAGCGGTTCAAGGCGCTGACGCTGGGCAAGCCGATGATCATGGGGCGCAAGACGTTCGAATCGCTGCCCGGCCTGCTGCCCGGCCGCCGCCATATCGTGCTGACGCGCGATGCCGCGTGGCAGGCCGATGGCGCGGAAGTGGCGCACGATGTCGATGGTGCGGTCGCTCTGGCCGGGATTGATGCGGCAGACGTCGCGGTGATCGGCGGCGCCGACATTTTCGCGCTGTTCCTGCCCCGCGCAGACCGGATCGAACTGACCGAAGTCCACGGCGATTATGCCGGCGACACGCGGATGCCCCCACCCGGCGCGGACTGGCATGTGGTCGCGCGCGATGTGCACCCCGCCGCCGCTGGCCGCCCGGCGTTCGATTTCGTCACGCTGGAACGCCCGAACGGATGGGCCGCATGATCCGGCTCGACGTGCGCGATCCGCTGCCCGAAACCTTGCGTGGTGCGATCATCGCGCTGGGCAATTTCGATGGCTTCCACCTGGGGCATCAGGCCGTGGTCGGAGAAGCCGTGCGCTGGGCGCAGGCCGAAGGCCGCCCGGCGATCGTCGCCACGTTCGATCCCCATCCGGTGCGCTTTTTTCGGCCCGATACGCCGCCGTTCCGGCTGACCACGCTCGACCAGCGGCAGGAACTGTTCGCGGCTGCCGGGGCCGACGCGATGCTGGTGTTCACGTTCGATGCGGAGTTTGCCGCGATCACCGCCGACGGTTTCGTGGCCGACCTGCTCCACCAGCAGCTTGGCGCGGCGGGGGTGGTCACCGGCATCGACTTCACCTTCGGTAAGGCGCGCGGCGGCAACCTGGCGCTGCTGTCCGAGATGGGCGCGGCTTGCGGGCTGGCGACGCGCAGCGTCGGCCCGGTCGAGCAAGCGGGTGAGGTGGTGTCCTCCAGCCGTATCCGCCAGGCGTTGCAGGCGGGGGACTGCGCCAGCGCGGCACAGCTGATGACGCGGCCTTACGCCATACGCGGGATCGTCCAGCATGGTGACAAGCTGGGCCGCACCATCGGCTATCCCACCGCCAACCTGCCATTGGGAACCTATTTGCGCCCGCGCTACGGCATCTATGCGGTGACCGGCACGTTGCCCGACGGGCGCGTGCTGCAGGGCGCGGCCAATATCGGCATTCGCCCCACGTTCGATCCGCCCAAGGAACTGCTCGAGCCGTTCTTCTTCGATTTCGCCGAAGACCTCTATGGGCAGGAGGTCGAGGTGGCGTTCCACCACTTCCTGCGGCCCGAGGCAAAGTTCGATACGATCGAGGCGCTGACCGTGCAGATGACCAAGGATTGCGACACCGCAAGGAAACTCCTAAGCGCGCCCCTCTGAGAGATTTGGGCGATCATGACCGAACAACGCGATTACCGCAGCACCGTATTCCTGCCGAAGACCGACTTCCCGATGAAGGCAGGCCTGCCGCAAAAGGAGCCGGGCATTCTCGCGTCGTGGCAGGCGCAGAACTTCTACGCCAGGCTGCGTGCCAACCGTGCGGGCCGCGAAAAATTCATCCTCCACGATGGCCCGCCCTATGCCAACGGCGACATGCACATCGGCCACGCGCTCAACCATATCCTGAAAGACATGGTGGTGCGCACGCAGACCCTGCTGGGCAAGGACGCGCCGTACGTGCCCGGATGGGACTGCCACGGGTTGCCGATCGAGTGGAAGGTCGAGGAGCAGTACCGCAAGAAGAAGCTGGACAAGGATCAGGTCGATCCGGTCGAGTTCCGCGCCGAATGCCGCGCCTATGCGCAAGGCTGGGTCGATACGCAGCGCGAACAGCTCAAGCGGCTGGGCATCAACGGCGACTGGGACCACCCGTACCTGACGATGGACTTCCAGGCCGAGGCGACGATCGTCGCCGAGCTGATGAAGTTCGCCGAAAGCGGCCAGCTCTATCGCGGTGCCAAGCCGGTGATGTGGTCGCCGGTGGAAAAAACCGCGCTGGCCGAGGCTGAGGTCGAGTACGAGGATATCGTTTCCACGCAGGTGGACGTGGCGTTCGAGATTGTTGAGTCGCCGATTGCCGAGCTGGTCGGCGCTTATGCGGTGATCTGGACGACGACGCCTTGGACGATCCCGGTGAATCAAGCGATCGCGTATGGGCCGGAGGTTAGCTACGTCGTGGTTCGGTTCGGCGGGAGAAGATATCTGGTCGCCGCCGAATTGCGCGATGCATTTTTGAAACGTGTAGGTGTCAGGTTCGAACCTGCAACGTCAGATGATATCGGTTTTGACGACTTGTCGGAGTTGATGTTCATTGCAAAAGGCTCCGATCTCGCCGGAACCGTCGCGCGTCATCCGATGGCCAACTATCTTCGTCGCCCCGTGCTTGACACGGGGCTTGGCTTTTCTTCCAGCGCCACGCCCGGACAAGACAGCCAAGGCCCGGATCAAGTCCGGGCCGACGGGCAGGTTGGTGATGAGGAATGGGCGCGGCGGGTCGCGTTTTTCGAGCGCCCCCGCCCGTTCCTCGCCGGCGATTTCGTCACCACGGACAGCGGCACTGGCCTCGTCCACATGGCGCCCGATCATGGAGAGGACGATTTTGCGCTCTGCAAGGCGCACGGCATCGAACCCGTGTTTGCGGTCGAAGCCGACGGCAAGTACCGCGCCGACTGGGCGTGGCTCGGCGGGCAGGGCTCGGTCATCAACCCCAAGTTCAACGCGCCCGACGGGCCGATCTGCACCGACTTGCGCGCGGCGGGCGGGCTGCTTGCCGCCAGTGCCGACTACAAGCACAGCTATCCGCATTCATGGCGCTCCAAGGCCAAAGTGATCTACCGCTGCACGCCGCAGTGGTTCGTGCCGATGGACAAGGATCTGCCGGCTTACGTTACGCCTGAAGACCTAGAAGGTGACGGTGCGGCTTATCACGCAGCGTTCCCCGCCAAGACTTTGCGTGAGCGCGCAATGGCCGCCATCGCCGCCACGCGCTTCGTGCCCGAAAAGGGCCGCAATCGCATCGGCTCGATGGTCGAAGGGCGACCCGACTGGGTGCTGTCGCGCCAGCGCGCGTGGGGCGTGCCGATCACGCTGTTCGTCAAAAAGGGCACCAACGCCTACCTTGCCGATCCGGCGGTAAACGCACGGATCGTCGCGGGCGTCCGCGCCGGCGGGGTCGATGCGTGGAGCGATGCGCGCGCGCAGGAATACCTGGGCGCGGATTACCTCGCCGATGATTACGAGCGCGTGAGCGATATTCTCGACGTGTGGTTCGATTCGGGTTGCACCCATGCGTTCGTGCTCGAATCCGGGCGCTGGCCCGAACTGCTCCGCCCCGAAGGCTGGACCGGCCCGCGTGCCGACCTGTACCTTGAAGGCAGCGACCAGCATCGCGGCTGGTTCCAGTCGAGCCTGCTTGAAGCCTGCGCCACGCGCGGCCATGCGCCGTACAAGGGCGTGCTGACCCACGGCTTCACCATGGATCAGAAGGGCATGAAAATGTCCAAGTCGCTGGGCAACACCATCAGCCCGATCGACCTGATGCGCGATTACGGCGCGGACATTTTGCGGCTGTGGGCGCTGTCGGTCGATTTCACCGAGGACCACCGCATCGGTAAGGAAATCCTGGCCGGGGTGGCCGACCAGTATCGCAAGCTGCGCAATTCGTTCCGCTATCTGCTGGGCGCGCTGGAAGGCTTCACCGATGCCGAGAAGCTGCCGGTGGACGAAATGCCCGAGCTGGAGCGGTACATGCTCGCGCTGCTGGGCAAGCTCGACGCCACGCTGAAGCAGGCGGTGCAGGACTACGATTTCAACACGTATGTCCGCGCGCTGACCGACTTCTGCAATGAAGACCTGTCGGCGTTCTTCTTCGATATCCGCAAGGACTCGCTTTATTGCGATGCGCCCACGGACCCGAAGCGCCGCGCCTACCGCACCGTGCTCGACACGCTGTTCCACGCGCTGGTCCGCTATGCCGCGCCGGTGCTGGTGTTCACCAGCGAAGAGGTGTGGGGCACGCGCTATCCCGATGGCGACAGCGTGCATCTGCTGGAGTGGCCCACCCTTCCCCGTCGGCCCGTGCTTGACACGGGCCTTGGCTTTTCTGCTGACGCGGCGCTGGAAGACAGCCAAGCCCCGGATCAAGTCCGGGGCGACGAGTTGGTGGAGAAGTGGAAGTCGATCCGAGTCATTCGCAATGGTGTGAACGAAGCGATCGAACCGCATCGGCGAGAAAAGATCCTCGGCACGAGCATGGAAGCGAATGTAATTGTACCGATGCACGTCGCTTACGAGGGTCAGTACGACGGAATCGATTGGGCAGAACTGTGCATCGCTGGCCGTGTGACACTGGTCGAGCCGCTAGGTGAGTTTAACGGACCCGTTACCGTCACCCGCACCGCCCACCACAAATGCGGCCGCTGCTGGCGCCATCTGCCCGAAGTGACCGAGGACGGCGCGCTGTGTTCACGTTGCGATCATGTTGTCGCCACCATGGATGCCGCGCCATGAGTGTCCTCACCCGCAACCGCCTGGGCGGCCTCGTCTTCGCAGCGGCCGTGTTCGGCGTCGATCGCCTGGTGAAATGGGCGCTGACCGGGCCGCTGCTGTTGCAGGACAAGGGCCTGATCCCGCTGCTGCCGTTCTTCGATCTGCGCTGGACCGAAAACTACGGCGTCTCGCTCGGCCTGTTCACCGCCACCTCGGCTGCTTCGAAGTACGGGCTGGTCGCGATGACCTCGGCCATCGCCATCGGCGTGCTGATCTGGCTGCTGCGCGAAAAGGCGCGGGGCGATATCACCGCGCTGGCGCTGGTGCTGGGCGGCGCGCTGGGCAACATCTGGGATCGCCTGTCGCGCGGCTATGTCGTCGATTACGCCGACCTGCACTTCGGCGATTTCCGCCCGTTCCTGATCTTCAACATCGCCGATGCCGCGATCACCGTGGGCGTGCTGATACTGCTTGCCCGGTCGGTGCTTCTGCGCGAAAAGCCCGCCAAATCGGGTGAAGCCCATTCGGGTGATGCGTCGCTTGCCGATGCGCCCGCCACGGAGAATGCATGATGCGTAAAGCCGCCACGATTTGCCTTCTGACCACGGCTGCCGGACTGCTGTCCGCCTGTGGCGCGGGCGGCTCGCTGTTCAACCGTTCGCGCCCCGATGAATTCGCCGTGTCGCGCCAGGCACCACTGGTGGTGCCGCCCGACTTCTCGCTGACCCCGCCCAACCCCGGCGCGCCGCGCCCGCAGGACAGCGACGCCAGCAAGCAGGCGATGGACGCGCTGTTTGGTGGCCCGGCTCCGCGCAGCGCGGTCGAAGCCGATGTCGGCAGCCGGGCCGGCACCGCCTCGCCCGGTATCCGCAGCGCGGTCGGCGATCCGCAGACCAACACCGTGGCCAAGGGCGCGGTGACCCGCGACATCCTCTCGGCCCCGCAGGGCGACGGCCGCGAAGCGCAGGCCAGCGTTCCCCCCAAGTAAGTTGCGCCGGGGTCCGGCAGGCGCGTTCAGGCCGCCGGTCCTCGCCCGACACCGCGATGCACTCCAACGGCGAGCGCCGCCGCGCCTTGGTGCTTGCGCAAACGAGTTATAGAACATATCAAGAACTTATGGCGCAACCAGGCATTCTCGAACGGCTGGAGATTCTGGCCGACGCGGCGAAATACGATGCCTCGTGCGCCTCGTCTGGCACGCAGAAGCGTGACAGCCGGGGCGGGCGCGGCGTGGGCTCGACCGAGGGCATGGGCATCTGCCACGCCTATGCGCCCGATGGCCGCTGCATCTCGCTGCTCAAGCTGCTGCTGACCAACCACTGCATCTTCGATTGCCATTACTGCGTGAATCGCAAAAGCTCCAACGTGCGGCGGGCGGGGTTCACACCGCAGGAAGTGGTCGACCTGACGCTGTCGTTCTACAAGCGCAACTATATCGAGGGATTGTTCCTCTCGTCGGGCATCGTGCGGTCGTCCAACCACACGATGGAGCAGCTGATCGAGGTTGCGCGCACGTTGCGCGAGACGCACGATTTTCGCGGCTACATCCACCTCAAGACCATTCCCGAGGCCGATCCGGACCTCGTCGCGCAAGCCGGGCTGTGGGCCGATCGCGTGTCGATCAACGTCGAACTGCCAACCGAGGCGGGGCTGCTGCGGCTGGCGCCGGACAAGGACGCGGGCCGGATCGAGGGCACGATGGGCAACCTGTCCGCCGCGATCGTCGATGCCAAGGATGCGCGCAAGCATTACCGCAAGGCGCCGCGATTCGCGCCCGCCGGCCAGTCCACCCAGATGATCGTCGGGGCCGATGGCGCCAGCGACGCGCAGATCGTGGGCAAGGCGAGCACGCTGTACGACCGGTTCGGCCTGCGCCGCGTCTATTATTCCGCGTTCAGCCCGATCCCCGATGCCAGCGCGGTGCTGCCGCTGAAGCGCCCGCCGCTGCTGCGCGAACACCGCCTGTACCAGTCGGACTGGCTGATCCGGTTCTATGGCTTCGCCCCGCTGGAGGTGCAGCAGGCGACCAGCGCGGACGGGATGCTGCCGCTCGATATCGATCCCAAGCTGGCCTGGGCGCTGAAGTTTCGCGAGAATTTCCCGGTCGATCTCAACCGCGCCCCGCGCGAGGCGCTGCTGCGTGTGCCGGGGCTGGGGACCAAGGCGGTCAAGGCGCTGCTGGCGGCGCGGCGCCATCGCACGCTGCGGCTGGAAGACGTGGCGCGCGTCACGGTTTCGCTCAAGAAGCTGCGCCCGTTCATCGTCACCGTCGATTGGCGCCCGACCCTGTTGACCGATCGCAGCGACTTGCGCGCGGGGCTGGCGGCGCCACCCCGGCAGCTGGAGCTGTTCGGGTGATCGCCGCGACGCTGGCCGAACCCGATGATTTCGAGGGCTGGCGCGAACTGGCGCGCGGTCTTGTCGGGCGCGGGTGTGCGCCGGACGACGTGGCGTGGTCGGATGCCGGAGAGGGCACCGGCGATCTGTTCGGGGTGGCGGATACTGAAGGTCGACCGGTGGTGTCCATGCGCCCGGTGCGGGCCTCGCGCGGTTTCCTCGATCTTGCGCGCAGCGTGATTCTGCACCGCGATCCGCAACGGCTGGCCCTGCTGTATCGCGTGCTGTGGCGGCTGCAGCGCCAACCGCATTTGCTTGACGATGCCGCTGATCGCGATGTGCTGGCGCTGCACGGGCTGGCGCGGCAGGTGCGGCGCGACATTCACAAGATGCGCGCGTTCGTGCGGTTTCGCTCGGCGCAGGATTGCGATGGCAGCGAGCGGATGATCGCCTGGTTCGAGCCCGATCACCGGATCGAGCGCGCCAACGCCGATTTCTTCGTGCGCCGTTTCGCCAATGAGCGCTGGTCGATCCTGACCCCCCGGCTGTCGCTGCACTGGGATGGGGCGGGGCTGTTCGAAAGTCCTCCCGCCAATCGTTCCGACCTGCCGAGCGACGATCTGACCGAGGAACTGTGGCTCGCCTACTATCGTTCGATCTTCAACCCGGCGCGGCTGAAGGTAGGGGCGATGCTCAAGGAAATGCCGCGCAAGTACTGGAAGAACCTGCCCGAGGCGAGCATGATCGCCCAACTGGTCGCCGGGGCGCAGCAGCGCGAGGCGGCCATGATCGATACCGGCAAGACCTTGTTCGACGAGCCCGTTCCGGGGTCGCTGGCCGAGATCGGCAAGGCCGTCAGCGGCTGCACCCGCTGCGCGATCGGCTGCAACGGCACCCGCGCGGTGATGGGCGAGGGACCTCCCCAGGCGCGGCTGATGATCGTGGGCGAACAGCCGGGCGATTCCGAGGAAATCGCAGGGCGTCCGTTCGTCGGTCCGGCGGGCCAGTTGCTCGATCGGCATCTGCGCGAGGCGGGGATCGACCGCGACGCCGCCTACGTCACCAACGCGGTCAAGCATTTCAAATACGAACCGCGCGGCAAGCGGCGGCTGCACCAGACGCCGACCGCGGGCGAAATCGACATCTGCCGCTGGTGGCTCGACGGCGAGCGCGCGATCGTCGCGCCCCGGGTGATCCTGGCACTCGGGGCCAGCGCGGCGCGCGGGCTGCTCGGGCGAACGCCTGCGATCGGGCGCGAGCGCGGGCGGGCGATCCCGCAGCCCGATGGCACGCAGCTGTGGATCACGGTCCATCCCAGCTATCTGCTGCGGCTGGACGGTGACGCGCAAGCCCGCGAGGAACGCCGTTTTGCGGAGGATCTGGCGGGGCTGGCGGCGTTGCTGGACGTGGCGGTGTCTGGACGTAGCGGCGTAATGTGAAACCGGGTCGCGCTTCTACCCGTCGGCTTCCACCGCGTCGGGCAGCCTTTTGGCGGTGCGCCCCACCAGCAGCTTGTCGATCTTGCGCCCGTCCATGTCGACGATCTCGAACCGCCAGCCCTGATCGGTGAAGTGTTCGCCCTCGTGCGGCAGCCGCTTGAGCACCGACAGCGCGAAGCCCGCTGCGGTGGCGAAATCGCGGTCGTCGGGCAGATCGATCACCAGGCGATCGGCTAGCGCATCGGCGGGCAGCGCGCCCGCGATCAGCAGCGAGCCATCCTCGCGCTCCACCACCATCGGCTGGTCGCCGTCGTCCTGGTGCGACACGAAATTGCCGACGATCGCGGACAGCAGGTCGGCGGGCGTCACCAGCCCTTCAAGGTGGCCGTATTCGTCGTGGACCAGCGCCATCGCGATGTCGGCCTGCTGCAACACGCGCAGCGCATCCATCGCATCGAGCTGATCGGGCACGATCGCCGGCTTTTTCATCAGGCGCGCCAGTTGCACGCGCTGCCCGCGCAGCAGCACGTCGAGCACGTCGCGCACCTTGACCACGCCGACGATGTTGTCGACCGACCCGTCCGCGACCAGCAGCAGGCTGTGCGGGCTGTCGGCGATCGCGGTGCGCAAGTCGTCCTCGCTGGCGCCGCGATCGATCCAGTGCAGTTCGGTGCGCGGGGTGATGACCTCGCGCACCGGGCGTTCGGCCAGTCGCATGATCCCGGTCATGATCGCGCGTTCGTCTTCCTCGATCACGCCCGATCGCGTGGCGTCGGCGAAGATCATCTGCAGTTCCTCAGCGGTCACCTGATGCTCGCCCGGGTGCGAAATGCGCAGCAGGCGCAGCAGCACGTTGGACGACCGGTCGAGCAGCCACACCAGCGGCGCGGTCATCCGCGCCAGCAGCGCCATCGGCCGCGCCGCGATCAATGCGATCGGTTCCGCCGCGCGCAGCGCCAGCTGCTTGGGCACCAGTTCGCCCACGACAAGGCTGAAATAGGTGGTCACCGCGATCACCAGCACGAACCCGGCCTCGGGTGCCCAGCGCGCCGGAACACCCATCGCGGCCAGCCGCTCGCCCATCGGCCCGCCCAGACTCGACCCCGAAAACGCGCCGGCGATGATGCCGACCAGGGTGATCCCGCTTTGCACGGTGGACAGGAACTTGCCCGGGTTGGCCGCCAGTTTCAGCGCGGTGGTCGCCGCGCCGCTGCCGCCTTCGGCCGCCACCCGCAGCCGCGCCGGGCGCGCCGAAACGATCGCCAGTTCGGACATGGCGAAAAGACCGTTGAGCAGGATGAGACCTGCGATGATGAAGACGTCTGGCCAGGGAAAGGGGGACACGCGCGATCCGCTAGCAGAAAAACGCGGGCGAGCGAAGTCCCTGAACGTGGCGTTACGGAGCGTCGGGTGGGAACTGAACCTCAAGACTGGACGTTTGCATCGCGTTCTGAAACACCACGGTAGCCTGTTGGTCGCAGGGCTGGTCGCACAACAAAAACCGAAAGGACGTCCCATGAAAATTCGCCGCATCCTCACCGCCAGTCTGGCGGCCGTCTCGCTGATCAGCCTGTCGGCCTGCGTCACCGATCCCAACACCGGAGAGCGCAAGGTGTCGCGCACCGCCATCGGCGGCGTCGGCGGCGTGATCGCCGGCGGATTGCTGGGCGGACTGATCGGCGGTGGCACCGGCCGTATCATCGGCGCCGGCATCGGCGGCGTCGCGGGCGCTGCCGTGGGCTACCAGAAGGACAAGCAGATCAAGGAACTGCGCGAGAGCACTGCCGGCAGCGGGGTCGATGTCTCGACCACCGACAACGGCGCGGCGATCCTGGTCAACCTGCCCGACGGCGTGACCTTCTCCACCGACAGCAGCGAGATCAACCCCACCTTCCGCGCTACGCTGGACAAGCTGGTCGCCTCGATGAACCAGTACCCCGACAGCCTGATCGACGTGTACGGACACACCGATTCGACCGGTTCGGACACTTACAACCAGGCGCTGTCGGAACGGCGCGCTCAGGCCGTGGCCAATTACCTGACCTCGCACGGGGTCAACCCGGCGCGCATCCGCAGCCAAGGCTTCGGCGAAACGCAACCGGTCGCGTCCAACGCCACCGAAGAAGGTCGCTCGCGCAATCGCCGGGTCGAGATCAAGATCGTGCCGGTGACGCAGGACGATGTGGCCCGGGCGCGCAACGGAGGCTGATCGCGGCTGTGGGGGCCGGAAGTATTCCACCCGGCCCTCCAATTCTCTGAAAATGCTGCCAGCCGGGTTGACGATAAGTCGGCCCGGCTGGCATCGCGCGTTGCCAAAGGAGCTATCGCCGATGCCCAACACCACCCGCACGCTCGCCGGGCGCCAGGTCAAGCCGATCGGCTTTGGCTGCATGTCGTTGAGCTGGGGCTACGGCACCCGCCCGTCCGACGCCGAGAGCGCGCGCGTGCTCGAACGCGCGGTGGAGCTGGGCTACGACCATCTCGACACCGCGCGGATCTATGGGCTGGGCCACAACGAAACGCTGATCGGCAACACGCTGAAGCGCCATCGCGACAAGTTCCTGCTGGCATCCAAGACCGGCATCATCGTCGATGGTGACAAGCGCCGGATCGATTGCCGTCCCGAAACGATCCGGACCGCGCTCGAAACCTCGCTGCAGCTGCTGCAGACCGACCACATCGACCTCTATTACCTTCACCGCCGCGACTTCACCGTGCCGATCGAGGACTCGGTCGGGGCGCTTGGCGATCTGGTTAGGGAGGGCAAGATCGGCGCGATCGGGCTGTCGGAGATGTCGGCGGACACGCTGCGCAAGGCCGCTGCGGTCCATCCGATCGCCGCGATGCAGACCGAATATTCGCCGATGACGCGCAATCCCGAAATCGCGGTGCTCGATGCCTGCCGCGACGTGGGCACCACGTTCGTGTCGTTCTCGCCGGTCGGGCGCGGGCTGCTGGCCGACCCGGCGCTCGACATGGCGGCGTTGCCCGCCGGCGATTTGCGGCACGGCATGCCGCGCTTCGTGGGCGACAACCTCGCCGCCAACCAGGCGCTGGTCGCCGCGTTTGCCGGCATCGCCAAGCAGGCGGGCGTGACCCCCGCGCAACTGGCGCTGGCGTGGGTGCTCGCTCGGGCGCCGCATGTGGTGACGATCCCCGGAACCAGCCGGATCGATCACCTGGAGGAAAACTTCGCGCGGTGGGAGTGGGTGATTCCCGCCGATGTCTCGGCTGCGGTCGATGGGCTGATCAACGAGCAGACCGTCGCAGGTGGGCGCTATGCCGAAGCGATGCAGCGCACGATTGATACGGAGCAATTCGAGGATGCTTGATGTGCCGTTTCAGCGCGGCTGAAACGTAGGCGGCACCGGCCGGTGCCGTGCGAGGGGACAGCTTGCTGGCCCCGATCAACGCACAAAAACGGGAGCAGGCCGTTTCCGCAACCAGCCGTCAGGCTGGGCAAACGAATCACGACAGCCGCGCCGCCCGTTCGGCCAGCCGGGCGATCGCCGCCTCGTGGATCGCGGGCGCGGTGACCAGCACGCCGAACGCGCGCGGGTCGCGTTTGTTGAAGGCGAGCGGCTGGCCGAACGCGTCGCTGACGGTCGCGCCGGCCTCGCGCGCGATCAGCGTGGCGGCGGCGACATCCCATTCGAAGCCCCAGCGCAGCGTCGCCAGCAGGTCGGCCTCGTCCGCGCCGACCATCGCGATGCGCAGCGCGATCGAATTGGGCTTGTCGACGGTGATCAGGTCGGCATCGACTTTGGCCAGCATGTCGGCCGGCACGCGTGCGCCGGCCAGTTGGGTGCGCTGGCTGGACGTCACCGGCTGGCCGTTGCGCGATGCGCCTTGGCCCGCGATCGCCATCCAGTATTCGCCGCGCGCGGGCGCATCGAGCACGCCGATCAGCGGGCGCCCCGCGCTGACCAGCGCCACCGACACGCAAAATCCGGGGCGGCCGCGAATGTAGTCGCGCGTGCCGTCGATCGGATCGACCAGCCAGCACAGTTCGCCGTCCAGCCGCCGGGCATCGTCGGCGGTTTCTTCCGACAGCCAACCCGCTGAGGGCAACAGCGCGTTGAGTTCGCGCTTGAGGAACGCATCGACCGCCAGATCGGCCTCGCACACCGGGCTGTCGGGTTCCTTTTCCCACACCTTCAGCGCGTGGCCGTGGCCGGGCCAGCGCGACATCGCGATGCGGCCTGCTTCGCGGACGATCTGTTCAAGGCGCGGATGGTCGATCATGGCGTGCACCAAGCCCTGTCGCAGTTGCCGGTCCGGCGCAAGTGCGTCGTCGCCGGGCGGCTCGGGCCCGCGTGCTGCCGCATCGCCCCGGCGACCTATGACTTAAGCAAGCGATTAAGCCCCTTTTCAAGCACCGGTCGCTGTGCTTTAGGCGGCCCACTCCAGAGGCGCGGACGCCTCGTGCCACTGCGGGGATTTTCCATGAACGTGCATGAATATCAGGCCAAGGAACTGCTGGCGAAGTTCGGCATCGGCATTCCGGCAGGCTACGCCGCGCTGACCGTCGAGGAAGCCGTCGAGGGCGCGAAGAAGCTCCCCGGGCCGCTGTACGTGGTCAAGGCGCAGATCCATGCGGGCGGTCGCGGCAAGGGCAAGTTCAAGGAACTGGGCGCCGATGCCAAGGGCGGCGTGCGGCTGGCCAAGTCGATCGACGAGGTCGCGGCCAACGCCAAGGACATGCTGGGCAACACCCTGGTGACGATCCAGACCGGCGACGCGGGCAAGCAGGTCAATCGCCTGTACATCACCGATGGCGTTGATATCGCCAAGGAATACTACCTGGCGCTGCTGGTCGATCGCGCATCGGGCCGCGTCGCGATGGTCGTCTCGACCGAAGGCGGCATGGACATCGAGGACGTCGCGCATTCGACGCCCGAAAAGATCACCACCATCACCATCGACCCGGCGCAGGGCTTCATGCCGCACCACGGCCGCGCGGTGGCCTATGCGCTGAAGCTTGAGGGCGACCTCAACAAGCAGGCGCAGAAAGTGTCGAAGCAGTTGTACGACGCGTTCATGGCGCTCGACTGCGCGATGCTCGAAATCAACCCGCTGGTCGAAAGCAAGGCCGATTCTTCTGGGGCCGCCCAGCTGCTCGTGCTCGACGCCAAGATGAGCTTCGATTCGAACGCGCTGTACCGCCACCCCGATGTGCTCGCGCTGCGTGACGAGACCGAGGAAGATCCTGCCGAAGTCGAAGCTTCCAAGTACGACCTCGCCTACATCAAGCTCGACGGCAACATTGGCTGCATGGTCAACGGCGCCGGGCTCGCCATGGCGACGATGGACATCATCAAGCTGAACGGCGCGTTCCCCGCCAACTTCCTCGACGTGGGCGGCGGCGCGACCAAGGAAAAGGTCACCGAGGCGTTCAAGATCATCCTGTCCGATCCGGCGGTGAAGGGCATCCTGGTCAACATCTTCGGCGGCATCATGAAGTGCGACATCATCGCCGACGGCATCGTCGCGGCGGCCAAGGAAGTGAACCTTTCGGTGCCGCTGGTGGTTCGTCTGGAAGGCACCAACGTCGAGAAGGGCAAGGACATCCTCGCCAACTCGGGCCTGCCGATCGTCGCCGCCAATGACCTGGGCGATGCCGCCCGCAAGATCGTTGCCGAAGTGAAGAAGGCTGCCTGACCTGAGGGCGCGCCGGGGCTTGCCTTGGCGCGCCATTATGAGGTAGCGGACTATCAACAAGTTTACGAATTAGGAGAGCGCAATGAAGGCCCTGGTCTGCGTCAAGCGCGTGATCGACTATAACGTGAAGCCGCGCGTCAAGGCGGACGGCACGGGCGTCGATCTCGCCAACGTCAAGATGAGCATGAACCCGTTCGACGAGATCGCGGTCGAGGAAGCCATCCGCCTGAAGGAAAAAGGCGTGGTGACCGAGATCATCGCGGTGTCGGTCGGCCCGCAAAAGGCGCAGGAAACGCTGCGCACCGCGCTGGCGATGGGCGCCGATCGCGCGATCCTGGTGCTCAACGACGATGACGTGGAGCCGCTCGCGGTCGCCAAGATCATCAAGGCCATCGCGGATGAGGAACAGCCCGGGCTGATCATCACCGGCAAGCAGGCGATCGACGATGACAGCAACCAGGTCGGCCAGATGGTCGCCGCGCTGCTCGGCCGTCCGCAGGGCACGTTCGCCAACGAGATCACCGTCGAAGGCGATTCGGTCGTGGTGAAGCGTGAAATCGATGGCGGCCTGGAAACGGTGAAGCTGGCGCTGCCCGCGATCGTGACCACCGATCTTCGCCTGAACGAGCCGCGCTACGCCTCGCTGCCCAACATCATGAAGGCCAAGAACAAGCCGATGGCGCAGAAAACCCCGGCCGATTACGGGGTGGACACCACGCCGCGGCTGAAGACGCTGAAAGTCGGCGAACCGCCGGTGCGCGTTGCCGGGATCAAGGTCGCCGATGTCGATGCGCTGGTCGCCAAGCTCAAGGAAATGGGAGTCGTCTCGTGAACACGCTGATCTGGGTCGAACACGACAACGCTTCGGTCAAGGACGCCACGCTGGCCGTGGTCACCGCTGCCGCCAAGCTGGGCAGCGTCACCGCGCTGGTCGCCGGATCGGGTTGTGACGGGGCCGCCACCGCCGCCGCGCAGATCGAAGGCGTGTCCAAGGTGCTGAAAGCCGATGACGCCGCCTACGCCAACGCGCTGGCCGAAAACGTCGCGCCGCTCGTCGCCGGGCTGATGGCCAATTACGATGCGTTCCTGACGCCGTCGACCACCACCGGCAAGAACATCGCGCCGCGCGTTGCCGCGCTGCTCGATGTGATGCAGGTGTCGGACATCCTCTCGGTTGAAGGCCCCAAGACCTTCACCCGCCCGATCTACGCCGGCAACGCCATCGCCACGGTCGAATCGAGCGACGCCAAGCTGGTCATCACCGTGCGCGGCACCGCGTTCGCCAAGGCCAATGCCACCGGTGGCTCGGCTCCGGTCGAAGCGGTTGCGGGCGCGGGCGATTCGGGCACGTCGAGCTTCGTCGGCTCGGAAATCGCCAAGTCGGAACGCCCCGAACTGACCAGCGCCAAGATCATCGTCTCGGGCGGTCGCGCGCTCAAGGATGCAGACACGTTCCAGCAGGTCATCATCCCGCTGGCCGACAAGCTCGGCGCAGGCGTCGGCGCCAGCCGCGCGGCGGTCGATGCGGGCTATGTGCCCAACGACTATCAGGTCGGCCAGACCGGCAAGATCGTCGCTCCGGAAGTCTACATCGCCATCGGCATCTCGGGCGCAATCCAGCACCTTGCCGGCATGAAGGACTCCAAGACGATCATCGCGATCAACAAGGACGAGGACGCCCCGATCTTCCAGGTCGCGGACATCGGCCTCGTCGGCGACCTGTTCACGCTGGTCCCGGAACTGACCGGCAAGCTGTAACGGCTACCGGTTCACGCCGCTTCGAAAAGCCCCGCTTCGGCGGGGCTTTTTTGTGGGCGCACCTATTGGTCCGAAATGTCGGACAAGGATGGCAGGACGGTTTGCAAGGGCTGCGCTGTTCGGTTGGGGAGGCGACTTGCCTCTCTACGGCAAAGCCTCCATCTTCGCCCTGCGGTCGGCGCTTGAGCGATCGGCGGGGAGGTGGCGAGGCAACGATGACGGTCCGGGATAGCCTTGGTTTGGCCTGTGCCGTCGGCTTGCTGGTTGCAACCAGCGCGGCGGCTTCCACGAACCATCAGCCGGGTTCCCTGAGTGCGCACGAACCGGGCAGATCCGCCATCTGGGAGCCATCGGCCGGGCACAGTCAGGTGCCGATCTGGCCCGGCGCCGCACCCGATGCGCTTCGGGCTGTCGCGCCGGAGACCGTGGGACCGCCACTGAGGCGGGACTGGTGGCCAAGGGCCAACAACGTCAGCCGTCCGACCATGACGATCTACGCACCATCTGGCCAAAATACCGGCGCAGCTGCGGTGGTATTTCCCGGCGGAGGCTACCAGTTCCTGGCGATGGATCTGGAAGGAACCGAAGTTTGCGACTGGCTGACCTCGCGAGGGATCACCTGTATCCTGCTCAAATATCGGGTGCCCGATTCGGGTCCGACCTGGAAGGACGGGTATCGCTATTACCCCCAAGTTCCGACCGCCTTGCAGGACGCGCAACGCACGCTCGGCCTGATCCGCGCGCGAGCTGCGGAATATCATATTGATACCGACAAAATCGGCGTGGTCGGATTTTCGGCCGGTGGGCATCTTGCCGCAGCGCTCAGCACCAGCTTCGCCAAGCGGGCTTATGGCGCCATCGATGCAGCCGACGCGGTGAGCTGTCGGCCGGACTTTGCCATCATTGTCTATCCCGGCCACTTGTGGGTGCACGAGGATGAGGACGAGGGCCTCCGCGATGCGTCGGACCTGAAACTGCGTCCTGACATCCACGTCGGGCCCGAAACGCCACCGACCTTTCTGCTCCATGCCGAAGATGACAAAGTGGACAGCGTCCAGCAATCGCTCACTTACTATTTGGCTCTTAAGCAAGCGGGGGTTGGCGCAGAATTGCACATCTATTCACAAGGAGGGCATGCCTTCGGCGTCCGGCCGACGCGATTGCCCATTGGCCAATGGCCCGGGCTGGCCGAGCAGTGGCTGAAGAGCATCGGGATGCTTCGCTCTCCGCAAACCCGCTGACGGCGTCCAATTTGGGCGGGCGAGGCTACAGCCTCAGCGTCAGATACACGCTGAAATCGTCCGGCACATAGTCCGCGAACGGGCCGCAGTCGGTGAAGCCGTGTTTGCGGTAGAGGCCGAGCGCGGGTTCGAACGCCTCGCCGCGTCCGGTTTCAAGACTCAGCCGGGTGTAACCGCGCAGCCTTGCCTCGGCGATCAGGTGGAGCAACACCGCCTCGCCTACGCCCTTGCCGCGAAAGGCCGGGGCGGCGCGCATCGATTTGAGTTCGCCGTGGGTTGCGTCTAGCTGCTTGATCGCGCCGCATCCGGCGAGGTCTGCGCCCATCCATGCGGCATAGAACGTCACTCCCGGCTCGCGCAGCTTTTCGGCGGGGAGGGCGTGGACCGAGCACGCGGGCGAATAGCGGTGCATTTCGGCCAAGTGGAACGCGATCAGCGCGGTGATCGCCTTGCCCGAGGCATCGTCTTCCACGATCCGCAATCCGTCGCTCATTCTGTCCCCGCAGTGTCCGTCAGTGTGGTGAAAATGGTTTCATCTGCTATCAGCCGTCCCAACCTAGCACGCCAACAGGAGCGATGAAAATGACCGAACCCCGCTGGAGCCTGGCCATCCACGGCGGCGCCGGATCGATGGTGCCCGGCTCGCTCAGCCCCGAACAGGAAGCGCAGACGCTGGCCGCGCTGGGCCGCGCGCTCGACGCCGGGATCGCGGTGCTCGGCGCCGATGGCGCGGCGCTGGATGCGGTCGAGGCGGCGGTGCGCGTGCTGGAGGATGATCCCCACTTCAACGCCGGGCGCGGCGCGGTGTTCACGTATCACGGCACCAACGAGCTCGATGCGGCGATCATGGACGGGGCCACCCGCGCGGCGGGCGCGGTCGCGGGGGTGACGCACACGCGCAGCCCGGTCGAGCTGGCGCGCGCGGTGATGGAGCACAGCCCGCATGTGTTCCTCAGCGGCGCCGGGGCCGAGGAGTTCGCGCGCGAGCAGCAGATCGAGCAGGTCGATCCCGACTGGTTCGCCACGCCCGAACGCTGGCGCCAGTTGCAGGAGCTGAAGGCGAAGAAGCTCGGCTGGTTCGATGTCGATCTGAAATACGGCACGGTGGGCGCGGTGGCGCGCGATGCGGCGGGGCATGTTGCCGCCGCAACCTCCACCGGCGGGCTCACCGGCAAGCGCTGGGGCCGGATCGGCGATTCGCCGGTGATCGGCGCGGGCACGTATGCCGATGATCGCAGCGGCGCGGTTTCGGCCACCGGTGCGGGCGAATTCTTCATCCGCGAAGGCGTGGCGCATGAAATCTGCGCGCGGATGCGGCTGGCGGGCGAGGGGGTGCAGCAGGCCGCCGACACCGTGATCGGCGACGTCGGTGCGCTGGGTGGCGATGGCGGGGTGATCGTGGTCGGCGCGGATGGCACCACAGCGTTTTCGTTCAATACGTCAGGACTTTATCGCGGCCGCGCGGACAACATGGGCTTGCGCGAGATCGGAATTTACACCTCTGTCAGTTGAGTTATTGACTCCGTTTCGGCGGAAGCGCAGCACCGCACGGCGCGGGTGCCGAGTTCAACGGGTCGGCCGACTCCCGAGCGTACTGTGGGCGGCGATGGTGTTCGCCCCGGTCAGGGGAGTCTGTTCATGAAATCCATTCGTCTCGCGGCTTTTGCCGCCGCTGCCGCGCTGTCGTTCTCAATGCCGATGGCCGCCCATGCGCAAGCCGATCCGTTCATCGGCGGCGAATATGTCGAAGTGACCGGGGTCAAGCTCGATGACGGGCATTACCTGGATTACGCTACGTTCCTGTCGGGCTTCTACAAAGCGCAGGAAGAATACGCGGTGAGCCAGGGCTGGGAAACATCGTGGGAAGTGCTGTCCAATGTTCACCCGCGCAAGGGTGAGCCCGACCTCTACCTGATCCGCCGCTACAAGAACATGGTCGACGGCGTGGAAGGCGATCGTCGCGCGAAGATGATGAGCGATCACGTCAAGATGACCGATGCGCAGATGCAGGCGGCCTCGGGCGACCGGGCCAAGTTCCGCCACATCGAAAGTTCGATGCTGCTGCAGGTGATGACGCTGCGCAAGTAATCGGGGCGCAAATAAGACACCGCATGCGACGCGGGAGGGGCGTTCAGCCTTCTCCCGCGTTCTTGCCCGAACCCGTGTGCTTGCCCGAACCGGCATATTTGTCCGCCTTGCGCTGCCCGAAGCGCATGCCGCGTTCCAGCCGGGCGCGCAGCTGGGTGTAATAGGCATCGAGAAACGCGCGCTCGTCGCCCTGGCCAACGTCCCAGCCGATCTTGCGGCAGATCGTCGCCGCCACCTCGCGCATCGCCTCGGGCCGGTTTTCGCGCAGCACCTGTTCCAGCACCTGCAGTTCGTATTCGCCGTAGGCCGCCAGTTCCGGCTCGCCGAAGCGATAGGTGGTGCCGGTCTGCACGCTGGCCCCGGCTGAGGCCGGCGCAACCGACATCGCCTGTTCCAGCTTGCGCCGGGGCGCCTCGACCACCCACGTGCCGGCGATGATGTCGCCGCAGCGCAACCGGTCGCGGTTGAAGCACGGAAACAGCACGAAGACTGCGACCCATGCCAACCCGGCCCAACCGGCCAGCGCCATGTCGCCACCTTGCGAGGCGGACGACAGGAACAGCACCGGCATGAACAGCTCGATGTCGCGGATGATGTTGCGCGCGATCACCGCCTCGGTGGTCAGCCGTCCGCCGTCGCGCGCGGCCACGCGGATGCCCGCCGCGCGCTTGCCCGGGGTGGCGCCGCGCGGGCCCAGCTCGAAGAACAGGAAATAGGCATTGCGATAGAGGAACAGCGCGATGATCCAGCAGATCGCCAGAAACTGCAGGGCATGGCCGGTGGCGCTGTTGGCGGCGGCCTTGTCGAGCGAGACGCCGACGCCGCCCGCGATCCACAGCAGCGCCAGCGTGGTCGCGATCATCGAGGCGACGATGATCACCAGATCGAGCAGCAGCGCGCCCGCCCGGCTGCCGCGCGTGGCCAGCGTCAGCGCCAGCGTGATGCCCTCGGGCGTCACCAGCAGGCGGCGGCGATCGTCGGTGGCGGGACCGCGGCGGAGCGGGCGGGTGGCCATCAGCCGCTGCCCGTGGCGCTGGAGCGGCCACGCCGCCAGGTGAACAGGTAGGCGATCCAGAACACCAGCATGAAGCCGCCCACCGCCAGCCGCCCGCCGGTGTTGTTTATCAGCTGGCGCGCGAACGATTCGAGCAGCGCGGCCACCACCAGCATCAGCACCACGCCGGTCATCACCACCGCCGCGCGGCGTCCGGCGGCGGCAGCGGACTGGAGCAGCGAGGCCTCGCCGGGGAACGCCATCGACCGCCCGATATGGATGCCCGCCGCGCCCGCCAGCAGGATCGCGAACAGCTCGGTCGTGCCGTGCACCGCCAGCCAGCCGATCAGGTCGGGCAGCAGGCCCTGCCCGTTGTACAGCCACAGCAGCGCACCCAGCGTCGCGGTGTTCTGCACCAGCAGCATCAGCGAGGGCAGCCCGAACGCGAACCCCAGCGCGAACGCCATGATCGAGACTTGCGCGTTGTTGCTGAACAGGAACGCGGCGAACACGCTCAGCCCGTCCTCGTCCTGGTTGCCGAACAGCGTCTTTTGCAGCACCGCGCGGGTCGCGCCGGGCACGCGTTCATCGGCCAGCCCGCCGGGGACGAGCGAATAGTACCAGTTGGGGTCCGAGGACACGAGCACCCAGCCGACCACGGTGCCCGCCACCATCGTCGCCAGCGCGATCAGGATGTCGGGCCAGATCCCGCGCACCGCCGCACCCCAGCCACCGCCCAGAAAGCCGCGCAGCCAGCTCCACAACGAAGCGCGCGGGCCATAAACCTGGAACCACGCGCGCTGAGTCAGCGATTCGAGATAGGCGAGCGTTGCCCGGTCGAGCGAGTTGTCGCGCGCGATCGCCAGGCTCGACGCGGCGGTGCGGTACAGCGCGGGCAGCGCCAGCACATCGTCGTCGGTGATGCGGCGCAGACGGCCCCGCTCGATCGCGGTGACGATCCGGTCGAGCCGCTTCCACTCGCCCTCGCGCTCCAGCCGGAAGCGGTCGGAGCGCAGCGCGGCGGCTTCGGCGGCGACCGCCTGTTCGGGCGCCCCGGTGAACCAGCCGCCGACGCGCGATGACACGCGCTGCGAGAACGAGGGCGATGCATCTGTCATCCGATCCGGCCCTCGCGTTTGACTGCCAGATAAGCATCGAGCAGCCGGTTGCCGATCGCCTCGTGCGGGGCCTCGACGATGCGCACGCCCAGCCGCCGCAGCCGCGTGAGCACAAGCGCGCGCTGGTGCAGCAGCGTGTTGGCGGTCACCGCCTCGGCCACGGCCTGCAGCGTGCCGGCCGGCTGGTTCACGAGCCCTGCCAGCTCGGCATCGGCCATCACCACGAACAGCACGAGATGGCGTTCGACCAGCCGGCCGAGGTTCTCGATCATCAGTTCGGCGCTGGTCGGATCGGTGAGATCGGAAAACAGCACCACCAGCGAGCGGCGCTGCAGCCGGGTGGCCAGCGTGGACAGCGCCAGCGTGAAGTTGGGCTCCTCGGCCTTGTAGTCCAGCCCGGCGGCGGCGGATTGCAGGCGGTGGAACTCGCGGCTGCCCATCACGAACGGCGTCGCCAGTTCGGGCCGCGCGGCAAACCCGAACAGCGCCACGCGGTCACCCGCCTTCAGCGCGACATAGGCGGTGGTCAGCGCGGCGGACACCGCGCGATCGATGCGCGGCAGGCTATCGACCGGCTCGCACATCGCCTGCCCGCAATCGAACGCGAACACGATCTGGTTGTTGCGCTCGGTCTCGTACTCCTTGGCATAAAGCCTGGAATGGCGGGCCGAGCTTTTCCAGTCGATCCGGCGGCGGTCCATGCCAGGTTCGTAGTCGGCCAGCGCCTCGAACTCCGCGCCCGCGCCACGGATGCGCCGGGCGATCAGGCCGAACTGGGCATCGCGCAGGAAGATCTGCAGCGCCGGGCTGCGCACGGCGGCGATGTTCGGCCATATCCGCACCGCCTGCTCCACCGGGCGGCGTGCCTGCCGCCATGCCAGCCCGAGCGGACCGGCCCAGCGCAGCCACACGCTGTCGATCGTGCCGGTCCCGCGCCGCACCGGGGTGACCGTGGCAGTGCCGGAAAACGCGCCGTCGCCGGGCGCCAGCGGCACGATCAGCCGCCCGCCGGGGTGCAGCCGGGGGTCGAGCCCGATCGCGGCTTCCACCCCACGCGGCGCCCGGCCAAGGTCGGCCAGCACGGTCAACGGCACGTCCGCGCCGATTTCGGCATCGCGCGGCGCCACCACCCGCAGGTCGTGCAGCGATCCCGCGCACGCCGCGTCGAGCACCACCAGCAACAACAGCGCGCCGCCCAATGCGGGCGCGGCGATCCACGCCGCCGGCGCGACCGCCGCCAGCACCAGCGCCGCCGGCGCCGCGAACGCGATCAGCAGCGCGGCGCGGGTGGTGGGATAGAAGGCGGGCAGGCGGTTCATGGCAGGTTTGCAGCGCTCAGCGCGGCGCTTCGGTGCGCTGCACCAGCTCGGCGACGATCGCCTCGGCCTGCTTGCCCTCGATCTCGGCGGCGGGGCTCAGCAGCAGGCGGTGGCGCAGCACCGCAAACGCGAGCGCCTTCACATCGTCGGGGATCACGTAATCGCGGCCTTCCAGCGCGGCGCGGGCGCGCGCGGCATTGGCCAGCAGCACGGCGGCGCGCGGGCTGGCGCCCGACGCAAGGTCGACCGTCTCGCGTGTGGCGCGCACCAGCCGCACGACGTAATCGACCACCGAATCGGCCAGCGTGATGCGCTTGATCGCGGCGGCGGCGGCACCGATCCGCGCGCCATCGGCCACCGGCGCGATGCCGAACTCATGCGGCTTGGGCGCGCCGGTGCGCGTCCCGAACCGCGCGACGATGCGCGCCTCTTCCTCAAGGCTGGGGTAGGCCACCAGCAGCTTGAACAGGAACCGGTCGAGCTGCGCCTCGGGCAGCGGATAGACGCCCTGGCTCTCGATCGGGTTCTGCGTCGCCACCACCATGAACCGGTCGGACAATGTGTGGACCGCGCCGTCCAGCGTGATGCGCCGCTCCTGCATCGCCTCCAGCAGCGCGGCCTGCGTCTTGGGCGGGGTGCGGTTGATCTCGTCGGCCAGCAGCAGCTCGCGGAAGATCGGACCGCGCGTCAGCGTGAACTGGCTGGTCTGGAAGTTGAACAGGTTGGATCCCAGGATGTCGCCCGGCATCAGGTCGGGGGTGAACTGGATCCGCCCGAAATCGAGGTTCAGCGCGGCGGCAAAGCACTGCGCCAGAAACGTCTTGGCGGTGCCCGGCGGCCCTTCGAGCAGCACATGCCCGCCCGCGAACAGCGCGATCAGCAAGTGATCGACGGTCTCGGCCTGCCCGACCACTGCCTTGGCCACTTCGCCGCGAATCGCTTGGGCCAGCGCGCCGACGTCGGCCAGGGTCATGGTGTCGGGTGTTGGGGATGCCATCGCGGCTCCCGATTCGGTCTCGCTCACGTCAGGGCCCTCTCGATGGACTGGACCACGGCCGCGCGTCGCGCGACATCGTGGGGTTTGTGGGCGGCGCGCAGTTGCGCGGCGGCCTGGGAAAACGGCGCGATGGCAATCGCGCGGCGCTGTTGCGCACTGTCGATCGCGGCCTCGGTCTCGGCCACGGACACACCGCGCGGCAGGCCCAGCGCGGCGGCAATGCGGTCTCGCGCGGCATCGGCGTAGGGCGCGGCGACGAGATGCACGCGGCCCGTCCGGCGGATGAACCCGGCGCTGTTGGCGACCAGCGCGGTCTTGCCCATGGCGATCGCGCGCGTGGCTGCGCGCGGCGGACCGAAGCGATTGAACGCGCGCCACGCGATGGCCACGCCCGCCAGCAGCAGGCAGATCGTCGCGGCCAGGAACGGCGGGCGGAACGCCAGCGTAAGCAGGTTGGGGCTGCCGCCGAACCCGTCCAGCGTGAGGTCGAACGACACCGGCTGGCTGCGCGTGCCCGCCGCCGCCAGCATCAGCTCGCGCGCCATCAGCGCGGTGTGTTCGTCGGCCATGCCCCAGTTGTCGATCAGGTCGGGCTCGAACACGAACACCACCGGGTAGATGCGCGTGTCGTCGCCCCCGATCCTGCCCGAGACTCCGGCGAAGCGTTCGAGATCGGGGTATGATCCGGCGTCGGCCACGTAGGCGGCCAGAATGCGGCCGTCGCCCGCGGTCACCAGCGGGACGAGGTGGCGCCCCTCGCCCGACAGCACGCGGCCCTCGTCGGGCAGGCGGCCGCGCTGGCCGATCGCCTGCCACCCGCCTGCTTTGGGCGCATTGCCGTCTGCCAGTTTGACCATGACATCGTCATGGAAGCCCGGCCATTCGGGCGCGGCCGCGCCGGCCAGCTGGACCCAGCCCTTCTTCGCCGCCGCGTCGCGCGTGGGCAGCGCGATCCACTTGGGCGTCACCACCAGCGTCGGCCCTGCATAGCGCCGCTGGCTGACGATGCGGTCGATCGCCTTGCCATCGGCGCCGGGCGGCGGGGTGAGCACCAGCAGGCCGACATTGGCCAGCTGGTCCTTGGCGCGCACGCGGTTGACCTCCAGCCCGTCGGCCTCGAGCAGCGCGGCGATTCCGGCAAACCCGTTGAGCCCCTTGCCGCCGACATGACCGCCGCCATCGTTGGCATTGCCGCCGCTGTTGTTGCCCAGGAACCACAGCAGCGCGATGAACGCCACCGCGCCGACCAGCAGCAGGCCCAGCACGGTCGCGCGCGAAAACCCGGCGTTGTCCGCCGCAGCGGTTGCGCTTGGGGCGATGGGTGCGGGCGCCGCGCCGGTCATGACGCGGCCCGCAAGTCCGCCAGCGCGAAATCGGCATAAGCGTCCCGCGCGCGCTGCCAGTCGGCTTGCGCCAGGCTGGCCTGCGCGAAGCGGCTGCGTTCGACCTCGCGCGCGATCGTGGCGAAGGCGTGGCGCGCGCGTTGCGGCAGCGCGCGGATCGCGCCGATCTCGCGCGCGGTGCTCGACGGGGCGAGCCATTCGGGCCGCGCGGCGGCGATGTGGCCGACGCTGCGCTGGAGCAGCAAGTGCGCCGCCTCGGCAAAGTGCCCGGCAGCGGCGAGCCGGTCGGCATCCTCGAGCAGCGCCAGCGCGGTATCGCGGCCGGGGGTCCATTCGGGTTCGGTCAGGCGCGGCCGCGACCGGCGATTGCGCCACAGCGGTAGCGCCACGCTCCACCCGATCCAGGCGAGGCCGAGCACGGCCAGCGCGATCAGCACGGTCTGCAGCCCCGGCGCCCGCAGCGCGAACAGGTCGTGCAACACGCGGCCAACGGGTGCGAGCAGGCGACCCAGGAATCGTCCGATGGCCAGCAGCCATTCGGGCACGTGCGGGGGGACGACCGGCTTGGGCACGATCGGCGCGAACTGGATGTCGCCCATTGCGCGCATTTCGCGCCAGGCGGGAGAACCCGCCGCTGCGCCCTGCGCTCCAGCAATTGCGCCCGATGTGGCCGTCACGGTCGCACCGTCGCATGCACTGCCGGGCGAGGCAAGATCGATCCGGTCAGCAATGGGCCGACCCGGGCCATCACCCCCGCTCGCGTTCCTGCGGATACGTTCCCAGGATGCGCAAGTGCTTGGCGTAATAGTCCAGCTCCTCCAGCGCGCGGTCGACCGCCGGATCGCCCGGCGCGCCCACGATATCGGCGAAGAATTCGGTGGCGGCAAAGCTCGCGCCGCGCTGGTAGCTTTCCAGCTTGGTCATGTTGACGCCGTTGGTCGCGAACCCGCCCAGCGCCTTGTACAGCGCGGCGGGGATGTTGCGCACCTCGAACACGAAGGTGGTCATTGCCGGACCGCTCAGCGTGCCGGGCGCCAGCGGGGCGGTGGCCAGCATCACGAACCGCGTCATGTTGTCGTGCGCGTCCTCGACGTTGTCTTCGATCACCTGCAGGCCATAAAGATCCGCGGCGATGCGGGGCGCGATCGCGGCGACGGTCGGGTCGGCCATCTCGGCGACATAGGCCGCAGCCCCCGCGGTATCGGCATAGGACAGCGGCACGATGTTGCGCGTGCGCAAGTAATGGCGCGACTGGCCCAGCGCCTGCGGATGGCTGTAAGCGCCGGTGAATGGCCCCGGCCCTGTCGCCATCAGCGAATGGTGGATCGCCATGAAGTGCTCGCCCACGATCGACAGGTCGCTTTCGGGCAGCAGGAAGTGGATGTCGGCGACGCGGCCGTGCTGCGAATTTTCGATCGGGATGATCGCGCGGCCCGCGCGCCCGTCCTTCACCGCATCGAGCGCATCCTCGAACGAAAAGCACGGCAGCGGCAGGCTGTCGGGCATCGCCTCGATCGCCGCGCGGTGCGAATTGGCGCCCGGCGCGCCTTGGAACGCCACCGCGCGCTGCGGGGCGGCGGCGGCGGCGGCGGCCATTTTTTCGACCAGGGCGAGCGCGGGGGCGGGGTAGCTTTGCATGGTCCGGGCGATTAGGCACCGTACAACAGCCGGGCAAGTCTCAATCGCCTGTCTCGATACAAGTCTCAATCGCTCTTGCGCGTGGCGCAGGTGCTGACTAGAGCGAGCGCGAATTGCGCGGGGGCCGGCAGGGTGCCGGCGGGGCGCCGAGGGGCTTCGCAAATGGACGACCGGTTCAACACCATTGCCGGATGGACACTGTTCGGCGGAATCGTGGCGCTGGGCTTTGCCAGCATCAGCAGCCATTATTACGAGGCGGACAAGTCGCACCATCCCGAAAAGATGGGCTATGCCATCGAAGGTGTCGAGGCCGAGGGCGGCGGTGCTGCCGCTGAAAAGGCGCTGCCGCTGCCTCAACTGCTCGCCGCCGGCGACCCGGCCAAGGGCGAGGCGATCTTCGCCAAGTGCAAGGCGTGCCACACCATCGATCAGGGCGGCGCCAACGGCATTGGTCCCAACCTTTACGGCGTGGTCGGCGAAGGCGTCGCCTCGGGCCGTGGCGGCTTCGCGTTTTCGGATGCGCTGAAGAAGCACGCCGGCAAGTGGGATTTCGATACGCTCAACGAATGGCTGACCAGCCCCAAGAAGATGGCCGACGGCACCAAGATGTCGTTCGCCGGTCTGCCCAAGGCCGAAGACCGCGCCAACGTGATCCTCTATCTCAACAAGCAGGGCTCGAACCTGCCGCTGCCCAAGGCCGACGCGGCCCCGGCTGCGGCCGATGCCAAGGCCCCTGCGGCCGATGCGAAGGCCGACCCCAAGGCCGCCGCCGCAGCACCTGCCGCCGGCGCGAAGCCCGCTGCCGCAACTCCGGCGGCCGCGCCCGCCGCCAAGTAAGCCGTCCGCCCGCGGCCGCTGCGCCTGGTCCGGCCGCGCCTATGGGTGGGTGGTGGCCCGGGCCGTGGCCGATGGCGCGGCTGCGGTTTTCGCGCCCGCCGCCGCACCTGACCCAGCGGTCGGACTTGGCTGAGCGTTGTGTCCCGCCAGCGTCGCGGGCGGTGCATCGGGGTGCGGATCGGGCTGGACCGGCATTTGCCGCGCGTCGAGCATCTGCGCCGCATCGTCGAGCGCGCGCGCCTCGCCCACGGTGACCCCGCCGGGGCCGGGATCGTTGTCTTTCGACTGGCAGCCGGGCAGCGCCAGAATGAGCGCGGCAAGGGTCAGGGCAGGGCGGATCGCGATGGTCATGTCCCGGTAACCTCTACCGCCGGATCGCTGTGGTGCAAGCTGCGCGCGGCAGGCAGTGCCCGGCAGGCGGGGCGCCAGCGCAAAGAAAAAGGGCGGAAGCCGCAAAGCTCCCGCCCTCATTCCGTAAATTCGATGACGCCAGCCGCGATCGCTCCAGCGGAGCGGGGCCGGACCGCGTCGAATTACATCTTCTTGGCAGCATCCGTCGCCTTGGCAGCGGCGTCGGTGGCCTTGGCTGCAGCGTCCTTGGCAGCGTCGGCAGCACCCTTGGCGCTGTCGGCAGCCGACTTGGCGGCGTCGGCGGCACCCATCGCGGCGCCCGAAGCGTCGGCGGCCGGAGCGGCCATGGCGTCGGCAGCAGCAGGAGCCGCCATCGAAGCGTCGCCCGTGGGCATTTCGTCAGCCGGCATCTCGACGTTGTCGGCAGCCGAAGTCTCGGCAGCGTCGTCGGACTTGCCACAGCTGGCCAGCGCCAGCGCAGCGACGGACGCGAATGCGACGTAAGCGATCTTCTTCATAGGGGGCCCTCTTTCAAAAAAAACCAGCCGGCCGCACATCGGTTCTGGCCGATCGGTGCCGGGTTCGGAGCGCGCGTTTTATCGGCAGGGGATGACGAAAGCAAACGCCAAAATTGGCCAGACGTTCACGTGCCGGACATGTTTCGGTAATCTTGCGGAACACCTGGACGACCACGTTGCGCGATCCACCGATCGTACCAGATGATATAAAGACTTCTTTATATTGCCTTATATAAAGAAATCTTTATATGGTGTTCCCGATGCTCACGCTCGATATCCTGCGCGGCTTGGCCGACCCGACGCGATTGCGCATCATGCGGCTGCTCGCCAGCATGGAACTGGCGGTGGGCGAACTGGCGCAAGTGCTGGAACAAAGCCAGCCACGCGTATCGCGCCATGTCAAGATCCTGTGCGACGCCGGGTTGGCCGAACGCCGCCGCGAAGGCGGCTGGGTGTTCCTGCGCGCCGCTGTCGGCGAAAGCGCGGTTACGGCAGATGTGCCGCCCCCGCTCGGCGTCGCGGTGGCGCGGATGCTCGCCGTGGCAGAGCGCGAGGACCAGGCGTTTGCCCGGCGCTGCGCCGAAGACCGCGAGCATCTCGACGCGATCCGGTCCGCGCGCGAAGGCAGCGCGGCCGACTATTTCGCGCGCCATGCCGAACAGTGGGACGAACTGCGCAGCCTGCACATCGCCGATGGCCCGGTCGAAACCGCGCTGGCCGATCTGCTCGGGCAAAGCCCGCTGGGTCGCCTGCTCGATGTGGGTACCGGCACCGGACGCATGGCGCAGATTTTCGCGCCGCGCGCCCAGCGCACCACGGCGGTGGACAAAAGCCCCGAAATGCTGCGCATCGCCCGCGCCCGGCTGCAGCATCTGCCCGCCGGATCGGTCGAACTGGTGCAGGGCGATTTCACCGCGCTGCCGTTCGCCGACGGTAGTTTCGACACGGTTCTGTTCCACCAGGTGCTGCACTATGCGCAAGCGCCCGAACTGGTGCTGGCCGAAGCCGCGCGCGTCACCGCGCCGGGCGGGCGCATCGCCATCGTCGATTTCGCCGCGCATGATCGCGAGGAATTGCGCCACAACCACGCGCACGCGCGGCTCGGTTTCGCCGACAGCCAGATCGCCGCGATGCTCGGCGACGCCGGCTTCGTGCCCGATGGCGAGCGCGCGCTGGCGGGCCATGAGCTGATCGTCAAGCTGTGGACCGGCTTGCGCCGCGATGACAGCATCGCGCACCTCGATCCCCTCCATGCCCGGCGCGGCAGCGCTCCGCCGCCGTCCACCAGAAAGGCCGCCCAACCGTGATCGCGAGTTATGACCAGTTGCGCGAGGCGCGCACAGCGCTCGACACCCCGCTGTTCGGCGGATTGCCCGGCGATATCGCGGTGTCGTTCGAGTTCTTCCCGCCCAAGACCGAGAAGATGGACGCGCTGCTGTGGGAAGCGGTGACGCAGCTGGCCCCGCTGGCCCCGCGCTTCGTGTCGGTGACCTATGGCGCGGGCGGCTCGACCCGCGAGCGCACCCACGCCACCGTCGCGCGGATCATCGCCGAGGCGCGCCTGCCTGCGGCCGCACACCTCACCTGCGTGGATGCGACCAAGGACGAGATCCGCGAAGTCGCCGAACAGTACTGGACCGCAGGTGTGCGCCACATCGTCGCGCTGCGCGGTGATATGGGCGAACCGGGCGCGCCGTTCGTGCCGCACCCGCAAGGCTATGCCAACGCTGCCGAACTGGTCGCAGGGCTGAAGACCATCGCCCCGTTCGAAATCTCGGTCGCCGCTTATCCCGAAATGCACCCCGACAGCGCCAGTGAAGCGGCGGACCTCGACAACCTCAAGCGCAAGCTCGATGCCGGGGCCAGCCAGGCGATCACGCAGTTCTTCTTCTCGCCCGAAGTGTTCTTCCGCTTCCGCGACAAGCTGGCCGCCGCCGGGATCGACGCGCCGATCCTGCCCGGCATCCTGCCGGTGTCCAACGTGGCGCAGGCGCGCAAGTTCGCCGCGGCGTGTGGCGCGCAGATCCCGGCGTGGATGGACGGGCTGTTCGAAGGGCTCGACACGCACCCCGCCGCGCGCCAGCTGGTCGCCGCGACCGTCGCCGCCGAATTCTGCCGCCGACTTTATGCAGGTGGCGTGCGCGATTTCCACTTCTATACGCTCAACCGCGCCGAGCTGGCTTATGCGATCAGCCACCTGCTCGGCCTGCGTCCCGACAAGTCGACCCTGGAGAAAGCCGCATGAGTGCCCGTGACAACCTGCTCGCCCAGGCGGCGCAGCGCATCCTCATCACCGATGGCGCGTTCGGCACCGAGATCCAGAACTGGAAGCTCAAGGGGGCCGACTATGCCGGCGACCTCGGGTTGACCCACGACCAGAAGGGCAACAACGACATCCTCGCGCTGACCAAGCCCGAAGTGCCCGAAACCATCACCCGCGAATATCTCGATGCCGGATCGGACATCGTCTCGACCAACACGTTCTCGGCCAACCGCATCAGCCAGGCCGATTACGGCGCGGAACATCTGGTGGTCGACATCAACCTCGCTTCCGCCCGCATCGCCCGCCGCCTGGCGGATGAGTACGCCGCGAAAGATGGCCGCCCGCGCTTTGTCGCCGGCGCGATCGGGCCGACCAACAAGACGCTGTCGCTGTCGCCGGACGTCAACGATCCCGGCTATCGCGAGATCGATTTCGATTATCTCGCCGAAGTGTACCGCGAACAGGCCGCTGCGCTGGTCGAGGGCGGGGCCGACTTCATCCTGATCGAGACGGTGTTCGACACGCTGAACGCCAAGGCCGGGATCATGGCGGTGCGCCTGCTCGAACGCGAGCTGGGCCGCGAAGTGCCGATCATGCTGTCGATGACGCTGACCGACCTTTCGGGTCGCAACCTGTCGGGCCACACGGTCGAGGCGTTCTGGTACGCGGTGCGCCACGCGCGGCCGGTCACGATCGGGCTGAACTGCTCGTTCGGCGCATCGCAGCTGCGCCCGCACGTGCGCGTGCTGTCCGAAATCGCCGACACGCTGATCATGGTCTATCCCAACGCCGGCCTGCCCAACGAACTGGGCGAGTACGACGAGATGCCCGAAACCACCGCCGGCCTCGTTCACGAATGGGCCGAGCATGGTCAGGTCAACATCCTTGGCGGCTGCTGCGGATCGACGCCCGCGCACATCGCCGCGATGGCCAAGGCGGTTGCGGGGCTCACCCCGCGCAAGGCTCCGCAGCTTGCCCCGGTGACCTGCCTGGCCGGGCTCGAACCGTTCATCATGGCGGCGTAGGTTTCGTCGTCCCGGGCTTGACCCGGGACCGCTGGCCGACAGGTCCAGTCCGTTGGACACAGATCCCGGATCAAGTCCGGGATGACGCCTATAAAAGTTAGAGTAACCTTCATGACCGATACCGCAACACCCACCCGCTCCGGCTCGATGTTCGTCAACGTCGGCGAACGCACCAACGTCACCGGCTCGGCCGCGTTCAAGAAGCTGATCCTGGCGGGCGACTATACCAAGGCGGTCGAGGTCGCGCGCCAGCAGGTCGAGAACGGCGCGCAAGTGATCGACGTCAACATGGACGAAGGGCTGCTCGACGCGGTCTTTGCCATGACCACGTTCCTCAAGCTGATCGCGGCGGAACCCGATATCGCGCGCGTGCCGGTGATGATCGACAGCTCGAAATGGGACGTGATCGAGGCGGGCATCAAGTGCGTGTCGGGCAAGCCGGTGGTCAATTCGATCAGCATGAAGGAAGGCGAGGCCGCGTTCCTCGAGCATGCGCGCAAATGCATGGCTTATGGCGCCGCCGTGGTGGTGATGGCGTTCGACGAGCAGGGCCAGGCCGATACCAAGCAGCGCAAGGTCGAGATCTGCAGCCGCGCCTACAAGCTGCTGACCGAAATGGGCTTCCCGCCCGAGGACATCATCTTCGATCCCAACGTGTTCGCGGTGGCGACCGGGATCGAGGACCATGACCGCTATGCGCTCGATTTCATCGAGGCGACGCGCGAGATCAAGGCCAACTGCCCGCACGTCCACATCTCGGGCGGGCTGTCCAACCTCTCGTTCAGCTTTCGCGGCAACGAGACCGTGCGCCGCGCGATGCATTCGGTGTTCCTGTATCACGCGATCCCGGCGGGCATGGACATGGCCATCGTCAACGCCGGGCAATTGGACATCTACGACCAGATCGACCCGGTGCTGCGCGAGGCGTGCGAGGATGTGATCCTGCACCGCCGCGTCACCGTGGAAGGCGAGCAGACCGCGACCGAGCGCCTGATCGAGCTGGCCGAAAGTTACAAGGGCAAGGACGCCGTCGCCGAAAAGGCTGCCGAGGAATGGCGCGGTTGGGAGGTCGTGCGCCGGCTGGAGCATGCGCTGGTCAAGGGCATCGACGCGCATGTCGTGGCCGATACCGAAGAAGCGCGCGCCGAAATCTTCGCGCGCGGCGGCCGCCCGATCGAAGTGATCGAAGGCCCGCTGATGGCCGGGATGAACACCGTCGGCGACCTGTTCGGCGCGGGCAAGATGTTCCTGCCGCAAGTGGTCAAGTCCGCGCGCGTGATGAAAAAGGCGGTCGCGCACCTGATCCCGTTTATCGAGGCGGAAAAGCAGCCCGGCGCGCGCGCCAAGGGCAAGATCATCATGGCCACGGTCAAGGGCGACGTCCACGATATCGGCAAGAACATCGTCGGCGTGGTGCTGCAGTGCAACGGCTACGAAGTGATCGACATGGGCGTGATGGTGCCGTGGTCGAAGATCCTCGAAACCGCCAAGACCGAAGACGTCGACATCATCGGCCTGTCGGGCCTGATCACTCCCAGCCTCGACGAGATGGTCACCGTGGCCGAGGAAATGAAGCGGGCAGGGATGAAGCTGCCGCTGCTGATCGGCGGCGCGACCACCAGCAAGGTCCACACCGCGCTGCGCATCGATCCGGCGTATGACGGCCCGGTGATCCACGTGCTCGACGCATCGCGCGCGGTGGGCGTCGCCAGCCAGCTGCTGTCCGATACGCAGGCCGACGATTTCATCACCACCACCGCCGCCGATTACCAGCACGTGCGCGATGTGCGCGCGGGCAAGGAACAGTCGATCCTGCTCAACCTGGCCGACGCGCGCGCCAATGCGTTCAAGGCCGACATGAGCGAAAAGGCACCGCCGCCCGAACAGCCCGGCGTCCACCGGTTCGACGACTGGGATCTGGCCGAATTGCGCGCCGGCATCGACTGGACGCCGTTCTTCCGGGCGTGGGAACTGGCGGGCAACTACCCCGCGATCCTCGACGATGAGGTCGTGGGCGAAAGCGCGCGCGGACTGTTCGCCGATGCGCAGGCGATGCTCGACAAGATCGTGTCGGAAAAGTGGCTGACCGCGCGCGGTGTCGCCGGGTTCTGGCCGTGCCGCCGCGAGGAGGACGACGTGATCCTCCACCTCGTCGAGGAAGAACGCAACGTGCGCCTGCCGTTCCTGCGCCAGCAGATCCGCAAGAGCCGCGACCGCGCCAACTTCTGCCTCGCCGATTTCATCGACCATGATGGGGACTGGCTGGGCGGCTTCGCGGTGGCGATCCACGGCATCGAGCCGCACCTCGCCGCGTTCCAGGCGCAGCACGACGATTACAACGACATCCTGCTCAAAGCGCTGGCCGACCGGTTTGCCGAGGCGTTCGCCGAACGGCTCCACCAGCACGTGCGCACCACGCTGTGGGGCTATGCGCCGGGCGAGCAGCTGACCAACGAGGCGCTGATCAAGGAACAGTATCGCGGCATCCGCCCCGCGCCGGGCTATCCCGCGTGCCCCGATCACAGCCTCAAGCCCATTTTGTTCGATCTGCTGAACGCGGGCGAGAACGCCGGGATCGTGCTGACCGAAAGCCAGGCGATGCTGCCCACAGCGGCGGTTTCGGGGTTCTACTTCGCGCATCCCGAAAGCCAGTACTTCGGCGTCGCGCGCATCGGCCGCGACCAGCTGGAAGACTACGCGGCGCGGCGCGACATGCCGATCGACGAGGCAACGCGCTGGCTGCGCCCGAACCTGGACTGACCATGGCGCAGCGGACCCACCGATGAGCGTCGCTTTCCGCCGCGAAGGCGACGAGGAGCATCTCGAACCCACGTTCGAGCTGCCGATCCCGGCCGGCCGCAACCTTGTCACGCCGCGCGGCAAGGCGCTGATCGACGCGCGTGTCGTGCAGATCGAGGCGCAACTGGCGGGGCTGACCGACGAAACCGCGATCAAGGCGGCCAAGCGCGACTTGCGCTACTGGCAGACGCGGCAGGTGACGGCCGAGATCGTGCCGGTGCCCTCTGGCGCAACGGTCGAGATCGGTACCACGGTCACGTTCCTGCACAATGGCAAGCCACGCACCCTCACCATCGTCGGCGACGACGAGGCCGACCCCGCCGCCGGTCTGGTCAGCTTCTCCGCCCCGCTGGCGCGCGCACTGATGGGTGCGGAGGCGGGCGAGTTCCTGCCGTTTGCGGGAAAGGACGATGCGCTGGAGGTGGTGGGGATAGTGGTCGTGGCCGGCTAAGACGGACATCCGCGTGCGTCCCCGCGAAGGCGGGGACCTCAGGCGTTGAAGCACCCATCATCCGCCCCCGCATGAGACCCCCGCCTTCGCGGGGGATCTCAGGTTTTGCACAACCCGTTCGATCGACGCACTCCGCAGCGGGGAAAACCCGCCAACAGGTTTTCCTACTCGCCGCCGATCTGCCATAGCGGCGGCGATGCCTGCCAACCTGCCCCCCGCCGCTGCCCGTCCGCACCCGATCGCCGCCCGGACCGAGCCGCGTGCCGCAACGGGAGGCCGGGGTGCGAACTGAAGCTCTACCGGTGTCAACTTCGTCAACTTCGACAGATTTCGCGCTGGAAAGCTTAACGCGCACGTTCGGGTTCGCGGCGTTTCGCGGGCGGCAGGAAGAAGTCGTGCGCCGCGTGCTGGCGGGCGAATCGACGCTGGCGGTGATGCCGACCGGCGCGGGCAAGTCGTTGACCTACCAGTTGCCCGCGGTGATGCTGGAGGGGACGTGCGTGGTCGTCTCGCCGCTGATCGCGCTGATGCACGACCAGTTGCGATCGGCCACCGCCAACGGCATCCGTGCCGCCACGCTCACCAGCGCCGACACCAACCGCGACGAAACGATCGAGCGCTTCCGCGCCGGCGAGCTCGACTTGCTCTACGTCGCGCCCGAACGCGCCAGCCAGCCGCATTTCCGCGATCTGCTGACGCGAGCGCCGGTGTGCCTGTTCGCCATCGACGAGGCGCATTGCGTATCCGAATGGGGCCACGATTTCCGCCCCGACTACCGCCTGCTGCGCCCGATGCTCGATGCGTTTGCGCATGTCCCCCGGCTGGCGCTGACCGCGACGGCGGACGAGCACACCCGCGCCGACATCCTCGCCCAGCTCGGCATTCCCGACGAGGGGCTGATCGTTGCCGGGTTCGACCGGCCCAACATCCGCTATGCCATCAGGCCGCGCGACGGCGCGCTGCGCCAGATTGCCGCGCTGATGGAGGCCGAGCCCGGCCCCGGCATCGTCTATGCGCAGACCCGCGCGCAAGTGGAAAAGCTGGCGCAGCAGCTCGCCACGCCGGGCCGCCGCGTGCTGCCGTATCATGCCGGGCTGCCGCCCGAAGTGCGCGCCGCCAACCAGGCGGCGTTCGTCGCGTCGGAAGACATGGTGATGGTCGCCACGGTCGCGTTCGGCATGGGCATCGACAAGCCCGACGTGCGTTTCGTCGCCCACGCCGGGCTGCCCAAGTCGATCGAGGCATATTACCAGGAAACCGGGCGCGCCGGGCGCGATGGCGATCCCGCGCAGGCGCTGCAGCTGTGGGGTGCCGACGATTTCGCCCGCGCCCGCCAGCGCCTGTCGGAAGTAGAGGACGCGCGGTTACCGGGCGAGCGGGCACGGCTGGCGGCGCTGGGCGCGCTGGTCGAGACCGCCGGATGCCGCCGCGCCGTGTTGCTGCGCCATTTTGGCGAGAGCCCGCCCGAGAACTGCGGCAACTGCGACAACTGCCTTGAACCGCCCAAATCGGTCGATGCCAGCCTGGTCGCGCAGAAATACCTGTCGGCGGTGTTCCGCACCGGGCAGACCTTCGGCGCGGGCTATGTCGAGGGCGTGCTGGCGGGGGTTTCGAGCGAGCGCAGCCGCAATGCCGGGCACGAGGCGCTGTCGGTATTCGGCATCGTCGAGGGTGAGGAAGCCGCGTTGCTGAAACCCGTCAACCGCGCGCTGCTGGTGCGCGATGCCTTGCGCACCACCGAACACGGCGGGCTGATGCTGGGTCCGCAGGCGCGCGCGATCCTCAAGGGCGAGGTCGAACTGGCGCTGATCGTGCCGCCCAAGAAGGACGGCGGGCGGCGGCGCAAGGGCGCGGCTGCGTCGGGCGCCGCGCTCAACCCGATGGGCGATCCGCTGTTCGAGGCGCTGCGCAGCTTGCGCCGAGAACTGGCGCAGCAGGCCGGCGTGCCGCCGTACGTCATCTTCCACGATTCGGTGTTGCGTGACATCGCCAGCGGCCGCCCCTCCAGCCGGGCTGAATTGGGCGCGATCGGCGGGGTCGGCACGCGCAAGCTCGATGCCTATGGCGATGCTTTCCTGCAGGTCGTGCGCCAGCATTGAACCGATTTGGCCAGAGGCGTATCATCCCGCCCATGACCGAACCCGAGGATCCCGCCTGGTTCGCGCCGAAGCGCTTCGGCTATGGCAGCGGCTTGCCGATCGTGTGGCAGGGTTGGGCGGTGCTGGGCGCGCATACCGCGCTGATCCTGCTCGTGTTTCTCAACTTGCGCGCCTATCCGCTGCCCTGCACGCTGGCGACCGGGGCGGTCGCGCTGGCCGCGGTGCCGCTGTACAAGGCGCGCACCCTGGGCGGCTGGCGCTGGCGCTGGGGCAAGGACGACTGAGCTGGCGATGCCGTCGGCACGCCGGGTTCTAACGCGCCATTAACCATTAAACGCTAGACCGGCTGCGAGTTTGCCGGAGTTCCGTCGATGCCCCGCACCGCCTATGCGCCGCCGCCGATGCTGGATCGCCACCGCCTGCTGCGCGTGCGCCTGCTGATGCTGGCCGCCGTGGTCGTCGCGGCGATCCCCGCCGGTCTGGTGCTGGCGCAAGATGCGCCGCATGCCGAGTTCGTGGGCGGGTTCACGCTGGAGCAAACCGGGCAGCGCTTTGCCACATTGCAGCGCGCGATCGACGCCATCGGCGACGGCGCGGGGACGATCGCCATCGGCCCCGGCACTTACCGCGAATGCGCGGTCCAGCAGCAGGGCGATGTCGCCTTTGTCGCGCAGGTGCCCGGGCAGGCGGTGTTCGACGGCGGCATCTGCGAAGGCAAGGCGGCGCTGGTGCTGCGCGGGCGCTCGGCCAAGATCAGCGGCATCGTGTTCCAGAACATGCGCGTGGCCGATGGCAACGGCGCGGGCATCCGGCTTGAACATGGCGACCTGTCGGTCAGCCAGAGCTGGTTCCGCGACAGCGAGGAAGGCATCCTCACGGCCGACGATCCGGGCGCGGCGATCCTCGTCGAGAAATCGACTTTTACCCGGCTCGGCCGCTGCGACCGGGGCTTGAGCTGCGCGCATTCGATCTATGTCGGCGATTACGGCGCGCTGACCGTGCGCCAGAGCCGCTTCGAGGCCGGGCGTGGCGGGCACTACGTCAAAAGCCGCGCCGCGCGGATCGAAGTCACCCAGTCGAGCTTCGACGATTCGGCGGGCCGGGCCACCAACTACATGATCGACCTGTCGGGCGGGGCGACCGGCACGATCACCGGCAACTGGTTCGTGCAGGGACAGGACAAGGAAAACTACAGCGCGTTCATCACCAACGCGGCCGAGGGCCACGCCCACAGCGCCGAAGGGCTGGTGATTGCGGGCAACGACGCGCGGCTGGCGCCGGGCGTGTCGCGCAGCACGGTGTTCGTGGCGGACTGGTCGGGTGACGGCTTGCAGATCGGCGCGAACACGCTGGGCAGCGGCCTGGCGCGCTTCGAGAAGCGCTGAACCCAAGGTGGCAAGGCCGGGGGTTGTCGCGCAGGCTGCGCGACACTAAGTCGGCAACGATGTCGATCCGCCTGCCTTCCGCTCTGCTGAAGACCCTGCGCGCGCGCCTTTGCGCGGTGCTGATGGTCGCGACGATCGCATTCCACGCCGGCGTGCCGATCGAGCGACCGATGGTGGTGAGCGAAGGCTCGGCGTTCAGCGCCAGCACCGCCGACGTCGCGATCGCCCCGGCGCGGCGGATGGTGGCGGACCGGGCGGTGGTCGCGCCGCTGCGGCTGCCGGTCGCGCTGTTGGCGACGCCTGCGCCGCTGATCGTCGTGGACACCGCGCCGCCGCTGGCGCTGCGCAACCTGCGGCCTGCCGCCACTGGCCCGCCGCCGATCGGGTCTGCATTTGCTGTACGCCCCAGCCCGAGGGCTCCTCCCGTCGCCTGACCTGCCGTGGCGCCGCATCTTGCGCGGCGCCTGACCACAGCATCAGTCAGGATTGAACGACATGACCAAGACCATCGATAACGGCGCGGATGGCGCCCAACTGCGCGCGCGCATCGAAGCCACGCTCGCCCGCTACCCCGCGCTCGACGACAACGAACTGGCCGGGCTGCTTGCCTGGTTCCGCCGCGAGGCCAGCGCGCTCGACGTGGCGACCGTCGCCTGCAACGCCGCGATCGCCGAACCCTACCGCCGCTTCCGCGCCGACCATATCGACCGCATCTCGGGCCGCGACATCGTGCGCGCGCTGGTCGCGGTGGGCGTGGTGCTGGCGTGCCTCGGCGCGGTGATGGTGCGCGGGTTCGCCTGATCCGTGGGGAGGGGCGGGCGGAGCGCACCTGCGCCGTCCGTCCCGTTCGCGTTATCAGGCCAGCAAGTGCCCGCTGCGATCGCGCTTGGTATCGAGGTAGCGCGCATTGTGCGGGTTGGCGGCGAGCTGGTGCGGCACGCGTTCGGCCACGGTTACGCCCACGCCTTCCAGCGCGGCGACTTTGGCGGGGTTGTTGGTCATCAGCCGGATCGCCCCGATGCCCATCAGGTCGAGCATTCGCGCCGCGACGGGAAAATCGCGCGCCTCGCTCGGCAGGCCCAGCCGTTCGTTGGCGTCGACGGTGTCGAAGCCGGCATCCTGCAACTGGTAGGCGCGCAGCTTGTTGATCAGGCCGATGCCGCGCCCTTCCTGCCGCAAGTACAGCAACACGCCCCAGCCGCCGTTGCGAGCCTCGTCCGCCATCGCCGCCAGCGCGGCATCGAGTTGTGGCCCGCAGTCGCACTTGAGGCTGCCCAGCACGTCGCCGGTCAGGCATTCGCTGTGCAGGCGCACCAGCGGCAGGCGATCGCCGCTCTGCCGCCCGAGCACGAGCGCGACGTGTTCCCGCAAATCGTCGCGCGCGCGGAAGGCGACGATCTCGGCATCCTCACACACGCTGACCGGCAGGCGCGCGCGGGCCTGGATCGAGATGCGGCGGGCATCGGTGAACGCGGCCAGATCGGCTGGGGTCACCGTCCCGGCAGCGTCGCCTGCTGCCAGGACCATGAACGCGGGCAGGATCCCGGCCAGCCGCGCCAGTTCCATCGCGGCTTGCGCGGCATCGGGCACCGCGATCGGCTCGGCGCGGAACGGACCGCGCAACGGATTGGCCAGATCGAGCGACGGATCGGCCAGCGCGCGCGCGGTCGGCAGGTCGAACGGTTCGGCCGCGCGGATCAGCGCGGGCGCTTCGGGCACGGCGGCATCGCGCTGGTTGGCCAGCTTGAGCGTGGCCGCGCGCGCTGCCGACACCAGCATCAGCGGCGCCGACAGCCCCGGTTCGGCAAACCCGGTCTCGGCAGGCAAAAGGTCGAGCACGCCGTTGGCCCCGGCGACGCGAATCGCCCAGCCATGGCGCAGCGCATCGATCGCGCGGGCGACGGCGCGCGGATTGGTCACCGCCCTGGCCCTGTCATCGCTCGGCACCTGTCATCGCCCGGGCCCTGTCATCGCTTCATGGCGTTCACAGCGCAAATTCCGTCACCAGCGGCACGTGGTCCGAAGGCTGGTCCCAGGTGCGCGGCCCCTCGACCACGCGATGCGCGGTGGCTTGCCTGGCCAGATCGGGCGAGGCCCACATGTGGTCGAGCCGCCGGCCCTGGTCCTTGCCGCGCCAGTACGCACGATAGCTCCACCAGCTGTAGTTGCGCTCGGGCGCGGGAATGAACTGGCGGCCCAGATCCGCCCAGCCATGCGCATCGGCGAACCGCTGCAGCGTTTCGACTTCGACCGGCGTGTGGCTGACCACCTTGAGCAGCGCCTTGTGATCGTAGACGTCGCAATCGAGCGGGGCGATGTTGAAATCGCCGACGATCAGCGTCGGCCGGTCGATGGCATCGGCCCAGCGGGTCATCCGTTCGAGGAAATCGAGCTTCTGGCCGAACTTCGCGTTCAGTGTCCGGTCGGGGATGTCACCGCCAGCCGGAATGTAGACATTCTCGATCACTAGCCCTTGGCCGGGGCCGAGCAGTTCGATGCCGACATGTCGCGCCTCGCCGTTGTCCTGCCAGTCATGCCGGCTGAACTCGCGCAAGGGCACGCGGCTGACCGTGGCGACGCCGTGGTAGCCTTTCTGGCCGTGGACGGCGCGGTGGGTGTAGCCCAGCGCCTCGAACGCCTCATGCGGGAACGTCTCGTCAACCGTCTTGATTTCCTGCAGGCACAGCACGTCGGGCGCTTCCTCGGCCAGAAAGCGTTCGACCAGCGGCATGCGCAGGCGCACCGAATTGATGTTCCATGTAGCGATAGAGACCATGGCCCGGCCTTAGGCAGGTTGCGGATCGAATTCCAGCCTCACGGCTCAGCGGACAGGGGAGCGCGGTGATCGATCGCGACCGGGCAGCGGCGGGGGCGGCGGCCGTCCATCGATCGGCCCATAAAAAACCCTCGCCCCGGGGGCATTGGGGCGAGGGTTCCATTCGCGTTCGTCACGCTATGGCAAGGCGTTTATGTGAGGCCGGGCAACAGGGGGGAAACCCGCCTCGACCGCCTTGTCGATTGAAGTTTTAGGCCCGCCGCGATTGCCCTGCGATGAACGGGAAAGTCAGCAATTTGGCAGTTTGTCGCAAGGTTCGAACGGTGCCCGGTCGAACCGAGCCTCGTCAGCGGTGAGCCGACGCAGGGGGTCGTGGATCGCGCCAGGAAAAGGTGCTGTCGGGCACCGCGACACCGTACTGATGGTTGGCCAGCCGGATCGTGGTGCGCTTGGCCTGCGAATCGAGCGCGACCCAGCTGTTGAGTTCGTAACCGCCCGGCGCAGCCGCCTTGCGCACCATGATCAGCGTGATCATCCCGTATTCGGGATGGCGGGGGTCCTTGACCTCGACGCTGAGCACGTCGGGGTTGCCGGTGGGCACCAGCCGGGCGAACCGCGCGACGTCGCGGCTGGGATCGAGCAATGCACCCAGCGGGCTGTTCTTGATCGGCCAGCGCTGGACCTGCTTCACTTCGTAGTCGATCAGGGTCAGCGCGTTGCCGTCGGCCACGATCAGCATCGGCACGCTCTTCTCGTACTCGAAGCGGATGCGGCCGGGACGCTTGAGCGTGACCACGCCCGCGATGCGCTGTCCGCTGCGGTCGGTCTGGATGAAGTCCGCGCGCAAGGTCGAAACCGCCCGCAGCGCGGCAATCGCGCGATCGACTTCGGGAGACGGGGACTGCGCTGCTTGCGCTGCTGCCGCGACAGGCGCCACCGTGACGCCGCAAACGCCGAGCGCGAGCGCGGCCCATGGCAGCGCCCGCAGGGCTGTTCGATAGGTATTGGAGTTCGTGTTCATCGCCGGCCCTTAGCAGTATCAGCGTTGAACTAGCCGTGAACCGCGACGGTTCCGGTCGAAGCATCGTCCGTCCGGCCGCGGCTGGCGCACGTCGATGCGCAGCCTGCTGGCCGGGACGACCGGATTACTTGATCTTCGCTTCCTTGAACTCGACGTGCTTGCGCACGACGGGATCGTACTTGCGGAAGGTCATCTTCTCGGTCGTGTTGCGGGGATTCTTCTTGGTGACGTAGAAGAAACCGGTGTCGGCGGTCGAGACCAGGCGGATCTTGACGGTGGTTGGCTTGGCCATGAGATAATCCTGAAATGCTGCACGCTTGAAACAATCGAGGCGGCGCGCGCCACCATCGCAAGGCGCGGCCCTTGGGCGAGACTCGGGTCAAAGTCAAGGCGGGGCGTGTCGGCACCCGCGCCCTGATGCCCCTGCAATCGCGCCGTCAATCGACCGGAAACGGCGGGATCGGCTGGATTACGCCGAAGTGTTCTTTCTGCAGCGGTCCGGTCAGCGGCGCAAGGTCGATCGGCGGGACATCGACCGCCGTATCGGGCAGCCGGTCGAGCAGGTCGCGAATCAGCGTCAGCCGGCCACGGCGCTGGTCGTTGAAATCCACCAGCGTCCACGGCGCAATCTCGTTGTGCGTCGCGGCCAGCATCGCTTCGCGCGCAGAGGTGTAGTCGGCATATTTGGCGCGCGCCGCGATATCGATCGGCGACAGCTTCCAGCGCTTCAGCGGATCGTCGAGCCGTTCGGCAAAGCGTTCCTCCTGCTGCTTCTGGTCGCACGCGAGCCAGTATTTGAACAGCATCACGCCGTCATCGACCAGCATCTTCTCGAACGCCACGACCTGGGCGAGGAACGCCTCGACTTGCGCCGGGGTGCAGTAACCCATGACCTTTTCGACCCCGGCGCGGTTGTACCAGCTGCGATCGAACAGCACGATCTCGGCCGCTGCGGGCAGATGCTCGACATAGCGCTGGAAGTACCATTCGCCGGCTTCGCGCTCGCTTGGCCTGGACAGCGCCACGGTGCGGCACTGGCGCGGGTTCAGCTTTTCCGAAACGGCCTGGATTGCGCCGCCTTTGCCCGCCGTGTCGCGTCCCTCGAACACCACCACGATGCGCTGGCCGGACGCGGCGACCCAGCGCGCCATCCCCACGAGTTCCTCCTGCAGGGGTTCGAGGAGGTCTTCGTATTTGCCGCGCTTGAGCTTTGACACTCTGGTCTCCCACCGATTCGCCGGGACAGTGCGCCACACCGCGCAGCGGCGCAATCGGGCGGATTTGCCCATGGCGTCCGGCGATGGTACAAGTTGCAGCAGAAACCATGACCCTGATCCTTGCCCCCCCTGGCGCAGAGCCGCGCACCCTCGACGAGCCGGGCGATTTCGCGAAGTTGCCGGATCTGCCGGCGGGCGTGTTCACCGCGCCGCTGCAGCGCCCGGTGCATGTCGGGGCCGACTGGCTCGAACCGGCGCAGCGCGACTATTCGCGCGCCGACCATGCGATCTGGGACGATCTTTATGCCCGCCAGATGGACCTGTTGCCCGGACGCGCGGCGAGCGCCTTCCTGGCGGGCACGCAGAAGCTGGCGCTGGGACGCGGCGGTGTGCCCGAATTCGCGCGGCTTTCGGCAGAACTCGGCGCGCTGACCGGGTGGAGCGTGGTGCCCGTGCCGATGCTGATCCCCGACCACGTGTTCTTCTGGCACCTGGCCAACCGGCGGTTCCCGGCGGGCAATTTCATCCGCACGCGCGAGACGTTCGACTACATCGAGGAGCCCGACGTGTTCCACGACGTGTTCGGCCACGTGCCGATGCTCGCCGACCCGGTCTATGCCGATTACATGCAGGAATACGGTCGCGCCGGGTGGAAGGCGATGCGCCACAACCGCCTGAAGGCGCTGGGATCGCTGTACTGGTACACGGTGGAATTCGGGCTGGTGATGGAGCGCGAGGGCCTGCGCGCCTATGGTGCGGGCATCCTGTCGGGCCCGAGCGAGATCCGCTTCGCGCTGGAAGCCCGCTCACCCAACCGCATCCACCTCAACGTCGACCGGGTGGTGCGCACCGACTACGTGATCGACGATCTCCAGCCGACATACTTCGTGATCGAAAGCTTCACCGATCTCTATCGCCAGACGGTGGAGCGGGATTTCGACACGCTGTACCAGGGGTTGGGACCGGGCTTCACCTACGCCAACACGGCGGTGATCGACGTCGACAACGTGATCCAGCGCGGCACGCTGGAGTACCACTTGCGCGGCGGTCGCGGATCGGGCGCCACGCCGGTTTAGCCGTGCTGTCTCTCGAACCCGGCGCGAGCCCGCCCGTCATCCATCGCAACGCTGTTCGGCCGACTTGCGCCGCGCGGCCGGATGGGAGCAGCCAATGCCGTACTGGCCGGTGCCCATGACAGCCTAACTGTCGTGACCGGATGATGTTCCGGAATGCGGACGCGGGACGGCCTTCGTGATGCTCCGGTGCCGTTGCGCGATGGCGGCTCGGTTCCCCGACGCGTAACAACAATGCAACACTCCGGATTTCTCTTGCGCCGGGGGTGTTGCAAATTGCCGCACTGCGTCATGGTTACAGTTCAAACCAAAAAACGGAGAGGCTTTTACAAAAGCTCTCGAACTTCAGGGGTGAATCATGACACGACTTGGAAAAGACCTGCTCGGCAGCGCCGCCTTGCTGGTGCTCGCGCAAACTGCGATCGTCGCGCCCGCGATGGCGCAATCCGCCCCGGCTGCCGACAGCACCTCGGCCGACGCGGAATCCTCCACGCCGATCATCGTGACCGGTTCGCGCATCCGCCAGGATCCGCTCAACCAGGCCTCGCCGGTGACCACGCTGGACAGCGAAGCGATCGCCAAGACCGGCCTGTCCTCGGTGGCGGATGTGCTGCAGCGGCTGCCCAGCTCGGCTGGCGGTCTCAACACCAAGTTCAACAACAGCGGCAACCTCGGCAACCCGCCGGACGGCGGTGGCGTCGGCGCCGGGTCGGCCTCGATCGACTTGCGCTATCTCGGCGCCAAGCGCACGCTCGTGCTGGTGGACGGCATGCGCTACGTCAGCGGCGCTTCGGCCAGCGGCATTCCCAACTCGGTCGATCTCAACTCGCTTCCCGAAGGCATGATCGACCGCATCGAAGTGCTGCAGTCGGGCGCTTCGCCGCTGTACGGTTCGGACGCGATCGCCGGCGTGGTCAACATCATCACCCGCTCCAAGCAGGAGGGCCTGCGCGCCTCGGCGCAGTACGGCCAGTTCCGCCAGGGTGACGGCCAGACGCAGAACTACAACCTCAGCTACGGCCTGGGCAGCGACCGGGTCCACGTCGTCGCCGGCGCCAGTTATGTGAAGCAGCAGGCGGTGCGCGCCAGCGATCGTTCGATCTCGCTGTTCCCCAACCCCGGCCAGACCAGCTGTTCCGATCCCGTGGGCGGCTGTTCCAGCGCCACGCCGCTCGGCCGGTTCATCATCGGTGACAACAACATCACGCTGCGCGCGCCGGTCATCGGCCGCACGCCGGTGTTCGATCCCACGCTGGTGGGCGGCGACTTCAAGCAGTTCACCTCGGCCGACCGGTTCAACTTCGCGCCGTTCAACTACTTCGAGACGCCCAGCGAGCGTTATGGCGGCTTCATCAATGCCAAGGCCGAAGTCAGCGAGGCGCTGAACTTCACGATGAAGATGGTCTACAACCATCGCCATTCGCAGAACCAGGCCGCGTTCCTGCCGCTGTTCGTCGGACCCGATGCGGGCAACGGCAACTTGCTCGACACGATCTCGATCGATGCAACCAACCCCTTCAACCCGTTCGGCACGCTGTCGGCCGGCACCGCGGGCGGTCCGCCTGCCAACTACGGCTTCATCGCGCGCCGCCTGGTCGAGGCCGGGCAGCGGACCTACACGCAGGACGTCGATACGCTGAGCGTGACCGCAGGCATGAACGGCAAGTTCGATCTGATGGGTCGCCCCTGGTACTGGGACGTCACCGCCGTCTATGGCGTCAACGATGCCAAGCAGTTGTTCACCGGCAACGTCAACGCCGCCAAGCTGGCGCAGGCGCTCGGCCCGCTCGCGGCCTGCACCGGGGCGTGCGTGCCGTTCAACATCTTCGGCGGGGTCGGCTCGGTCACCCCGGCGATGCTGGCGTTCGTCGGCTTCGACGAACACGCCCGCAGCGCGCAGCGCCTGCAGGACTACGAAGCCAACCTCAGCGGCGAGCTGTTCGACCTGCCGGGCGGCCCGGTGGGCATCGCGCTGGGTGTGGAACACCGCTACCAGTTCGGCAGCTTCACCCCCGACCCGATCATCCAGGCCGGGCTTGGCGCGGACATTCCCGCGCAGGCCGCCAGCGGCAGCTTCAAGGTCGACGAAGTCTACGGCGAAATCCGCCTGCCGCTGCTCAAGGATCTGCCGTTCATCCAGTCGCTGGAGCTGAACGGCGCGGCGCGCTATTCGCACTATTCGACATTCGGCGGGAACACGACGTTCACCGGGGGCGCCAACTGGAAGCCGGTATCGGACCTGATGCTGCGCGGATCGTATTCGGAAAGCCTGCGCGCGCCCAGTATCGGCGAGCTCTATGGCGCGAACTCGCGCTTCGACCAGCCGCTGTCCGATCCGTGCACCAGCGCGGCGGGCGGATTGTTCCAGTCCAACGCCACGGTGCGGGCCAACTGCGTGGCCAACGGCGTTCCGGCCAACGGCAGCTATGTCGAACCGCAGGGCGGGCAGCTTCCGGTGCTCACCGGCGGCAACAAGGCGCTGCGGCCCGAAACCGCGCGCACGATCCTGTTCGGCGGCGTATACAGCCCCGAATGGGCGCGCGGCGGCCTTGCCAGCGTGCTGAACCTTGAAGTCAACTACTACGACATCAAGCTGGAAGGCGCGATCGCGTCGATCGGTGCGGATGTGCTGCTCAGCCGCTGCGCGCTGACCGGCGATCCGTTGAGCTGCAGCGCGGTCAAGCGCACGCCGAACGGGTTCATCTCGGCGATCAACGGCGTGCTGCTCAACACCGGCACGGTGCGCACCAAGGGGCTGGACGTGACGTTCAATACCCGCACCCGCGCAACCGGCGCCGGGGCGTTCGGCCTGTCGATCTACGCCAACTACCTGATCAAGTATGAGGAAGGCGTGCCGGCCACCAACGGCGTGACCGTCACCAGCTATCGCGGAACCGAGCGTGGCAGCCCCGACCAGGCCTATCCCAAATTCAAGGCCACCGGGGTGATCGACTGGACACTGGGTCCGGTCAGCGCCAGCTTCACCGGGCGTTACATCGACAGCGTGACCGAGATCCAGAACGGCAACAAGCTGCCCAGCCGCTTCTACAGCGACTTCCAGCTGACCGTGCGGCCGTCATGGCTCGACAGTCGCGCGGCGTTCACGATCGGCGTGAACAATGCCTTCAACGTCCAGCCGCCGGCCTGCATCAGCTGCAGCCTGAACAACTACGATCCCACGACCTACGATGTGCCCGGCCAGTTCGGTTACATCCGGTTGTCCTACAGCATGTGACGGAAAAGGGCCGGCCCGCGCATTGGCGTGGACCGGCCCTGACGTTCTGGTGAGCGCCGGCTTGATCCGGCGCCGCCTTGATCGGTAACGGTCAGCCGACAGCCAGCCTCGGGCCGCGCAGGTCATCGTAACCTGCCTCGTCCTCATCCCACGAACCGGCGCGCGAGGTCTGCGATGCCTCGACCCGGAAATGGCTGGCCAGCGTGACCAGGTGCGCGGCCTCGCCCGACAGGCTGCGCGCGGCGGCGGTGGACTGTTCGGCCATCGCGGCGTTCTGCTGCGTCATCTTGTCCATTTCGCGCACTGCACCGTTGACTTGCTGCAGGCTGAGTGCCTGCGCCTGCGTCTGTTCGGCGATGCTGCCCGCCATCGCTGCGATGTCCGACACCTTGCTGGCGATATGGCCAAAGGCATCGCCCGACCGCGCAACCAGCGATACGCCGCCATTGACCTGCTCCACGCTGCGGTTGATCAGCGCCTTGATATCGTTCGCCGCTTCGGCGGAGCGCTGGGCCAGCGCGCGCACTTCGTTGGCGACGACCGCGAACCCTTTGCCCGAATCGCCCGCGCGGGCGGCCTCGACCCCGGCATTGAGCGCCAGCAGGTTGGTCTGGAACGCGATCCCGTCGATCACCGTGACGATCTTGGCGATTTCGTGCGCCGAATTCTGGATGCCGTCCATCGCTTCGACCGCCTCCCTGACGATCGTGCTGCCGTGGTGGGCTTCGACGACCGCCGCATTGACGCTGGTGGCGCCTTGCGCGGCTTCGCTCACGCCGCCGGTGATCTGGTCCATCGCGGCGGCGGTTTCTTCCAGCGAGGCGGCCTGGTGTTCGGTGCGTTGCGAGAAATCGTCGGTCGCCTGGCGAATTTCGGCGGCTCCGGTGTTGATGGTCCCGGCGGATTCGGTCACCGCCCGGAACGCCTTCTGGATGTTCTGGCGCATCTGGTCGAAGTCCTGCTCGATCCGCCGGAACGATTCCGGCATGTCGTCGAGCCGGTGCGTGAAATCGCCTTCGGCCAGCGCCGCCAGCGCTTCGCCCAGCCGTTCGATCACGATCAGCCGCGAGGCTTCCTCGGCCTTGAAATAGGCGGAGATGGCGATGTCCATGTCAAGCAACGCCACCTTGATGAGCGTGCCCGCCGCATCGGCCGTCCGTCCGCCGTCGAGCAGGCCGCCGGGCGAGCGCCGGATCATCTTGCTCACGATTTCCTCGAGCATGGTGGCATAGCCGCCCAGATACCAGGTCGGTTGCTCCGTGGCAAAGTTCGGATCGTATCTGAACGAAACTGGCTAAGCGGCAGACAAGCAGAGCATCGGTACTTTATCTGATGGGACCGCCGGGGTCCTGCGATCGGGGCTTTCCAGCATGCGCCTGCGGGATCGCACACCATCGCTTTCACCGATGGCTGATCGGGATTAGGGTCGGCTACCATATGGCAACAATCGTACGTGTTGCGTACAATTACGGTGCGGAGTAGACCTCGGTCGCAATGGAACGGGTAGAGGACATCATCGCCGCGCACGCGGGCCGCGCCGACGAGCCGGGCGGCACGCTGCTGCCGATCCTGCACGATGTGCAGGCCGCGTTCGGCCACGTCGGCGAGGATGCGATCCGCGCGATCGCGCACGGGCTCAACCTCAGCCGCGCCGAAGTGCACGGCGTGGTCAGCTTTTACCACGATTTTCGCGCGGTGCCCGATCCGCGCCCGGTGCTCAAGCTGTGCCGCGCCGAAGCGTGCCAGGCGCGCGGGGTCGAGGCGCTGGTGGCCGCATTGCCGCAGCAGGCCCAGGACGGCGGGCGTGTGAAGATCGAGACGGTCTACTGCCTGGGGCTGTGCAGCGTCGGCCCCAATGCGATGGTGGGCGATGCGGTCCATGCGCGACTCGATGGTCCCAAACTCGCCGCACTGGTGGAGGCGCTGGCGTGACCATCACCGTGCGCCTGTCCGACGATGCACTGGCGCTGGCTTGCGGCGCCAATGCCGTGGCCGCCGCGTTTGCGGCCGCGGGTTGCGAGGTCGAACGCGTATCCTCCTGGGGGATGCACTGGCTCGAACCGCTGGCCGAGATCGACGGTCAGGGCTTCGGCCCGCTCGAACCGGGCGATGTCGCGGCGGTCATGGCCGGGACCAGCGCGAAGGCCATCGGCCCGATCGAGGACCACCCGTTCATCGCGCGCCAGCAGCGGCTGACATTTGCGCGCGCGGGCAAGACGCGGCCGCTGAGCCTTGACGATTACGCCGCAACCGGCGGCTGGGCGGGGCTCGACACGGCGCGGACCATCGGTACGACGGCAACAATCGCCCAGGTCACCGCCTCGGGCCTGCGCGGACGCGGTGGCGCGGGGTTTCCCGCCGGGATCAAGTGGCAGACGGTCGCCAATGCATCCGGCCCGGTGAAATACATTGTCTGCAACGCCGACGAGGGCGACAGCGCGACGTTCGCCGATCGCATGGTCATGGAAGGCGATCCGTTCCTGCTGATCGAAGGCATGGCGATTGCCGCGCTCGCGGTCGGGGCGGGCAAGGGTTATGTCTACATCCGCAGTGAATATCCGCATGCGGTCGCCAAGATGCAGGCGGCGGTGAAGCTGGCCGCGCCGCGCATCGCCCCGTTCGAAATCGAGATCCGCGTCGGCGCGGGCGCTTACGTGTGCGGCGAGGAAACCTCGCTGCTCAACAGCCTTGAGGGCAAGCGTGGTGAAGTGCGCGCCAAGCCGCCGCTGCCCGCGATCGAGGGGCTGTTCGGCAGGCCGACCGTGGTCAACAACGTGCTGACGCTGGCGGCGGTGCCGTGGATCATGGCCCACGGCGCGGACCGCTATGCCGCGATCGGCCACGGGCGCTCGCGCGGGACGATGCCGATCCAGCTGGCGGGGAATGTCCGGCACGGCGGCCTGTTCGAGACCGCGTTCGGGATCACCGTGGGCGAACTGGTCGAGGATGTCGGCGGCGGCACCGCCAGTGGTCGCCCGGTGCGCGCCGTGCAGGTCGGCGGACCGTTAGGCGCCTACCACCCGCCGTCCGAATTCCACCTGCCGTTCGATTACGAGGCGTTTGCCGGTGCCGACGCGCTGATCGGCCATGCCGGGGTCACGGTGTTCGACGATGGCGTCGACATGGGCGCGCAGGCGCGCTTCGCGATGCAGTTCTGTGCGGTCGAAAGCTGCGGCAAGTGCACCCCGTGCCGGATCGGATCGACGCGCGGGGTCGAACTGATCGACCGCATCCGCAGCGGCGCGGGCCGGGCCGTCGATGGGGTGGAGGCGCTGCCGCAGATGCACAACGCTCCGCGCGCCGGGCGCAGCCGAGCCGACGAGATCGCGCTGCTAGAGGACTTGTGCGAGACGATGAAGTTCGGCTCGCTGTGTGCGCTGGGCGGGTTCACGCCGTATCCGGTGTTGAGCGCGCTGAAGCATTGGCCAGAGGATTTCGGCGGGGATTTCGGCGGATGAGGACGGGCGCGGCGAGCATCCTTCGACAGGCTCAGGATGAGCGGGAAAAGTACAATTCCGAAATTCCGCTCATCCTGAGCCGGTCGAAGGATGCTCACGGCCCTGGGCACCGCACGCCATGATCCTCGGCGCGGTCCTCGCCGGTGGGCAATCCTCGCGCTTCGGCAGCGACAAGGCGCTGGCCGAGCTTGACGGTCGCACGCTGATCGCCCGCGCGGTCGAGGCGCTGGAGGGGCTGTGCGACGCGGTGGTGGTGATCGGCCGCGAAACCGCCCCTGCACCGACGCTGCCCGACTGGCCGCGCGCGGGGATGGGGCCGCTCGCCGGGCTCGCCGCCGCGCTGCACCACGCCGCCGATGCGGGATACGCGGCGGTGCTGAGCGTCGCGGTCGATTCGATCGGGCTGGGGGATGGCCTGCTGCACGATCTGTCGCCCGCGCCCGCCTTTGTCGCCAGCCAGCCGGTGATCGGGCTGTGGCCCGCCACCGCATCAGCCACGCTCGACGCCTTGCTCGAAAGCGATGGCCGTCATTCGGTGCTGGCTTTTGCCGAAGCGATCGGCGCGCGGGCGGTGCACCTTGCGGAACAACCTGCTAATATCAACACACCGGCAGACCTGAAGTCCGCCGAGGAGCGCAACCATGGGCTATGAACGTCAGGCCGATTTCGGCACGCCGGAAGTCGTCTCGGACCAGACCGTGACGTTGACCATCGACGGACGCGCCGTGGCGGTCCCGGCGGGCACCACGGTGATGCGCGCGGCGGCGGTCAGCGGCGGATCGATCCCCAAGCTGTGCGCCAGCGACAACCTGCAGCAGTTCGGATCGTGCCGTCTGTGCCTGGTCGAGATCGACGGGATGCGCGGCACGCCAGCGTCGTGCACCACCCCAGTGGCGGAAGGGATGGCTGTCCATACCCAGACCGCGCGGTTGCAGAAGCTGCGCAAGGGGGTGATGGAACTGTACATCTCCGATCACCCGCTCGATTGCCTGACGTGTTCCGCCAACAACGATTGCGAATTGCAGGACCAGGCCGCCGCCGTGGGCCTGCGCGACGTGCGCTATGGCTATCAGGGCGAGAACCACCTCGACCAGCCGGTCGACACCTCGAACCCCTATTTCGATTTCGACCCCAGCAAGTGCATCGCCTGTTCGCGCTGCGTGCGCGCGTGCGATGAAGTGCAGGGCACGTTCGCGCTGACCATCGACGGGCGCGGCTTTGCCTCCAAAGTCAGCGCCGGGCTGGCCTCGGACAATTTTCTCGGTTCCGAATGCGTCAGCTGCGGCGCCTGCGTGCAGGCCTGTCCGACCGCGACGCTGCAGGAAAAGGCGGTCAAGGAGATCGGCAAGCCCGAGCGTGCGGTGGTGACGACATGCGCCTATTGCGGGGTCGGCTGCACCTTCCGCGCCGAGATGCGGGGCGAGCAGCTGGTGCGGATGGTGCCGTGGAAGGACGGCAAGGCCAATCGCGGGCACAGTTGCGTCAAGGGCCGCTTCGCCTGGGGGTACGCGCAGCACCAGGACCGCATCCTGTCGCCGATGATCCGGACAAGCATCGACCAGCCATGGCAGGAAGTGAGCTGGGAGGTCGCGCTGGCCCACACCGCATCGGAACTGAAGCGGATTGCCGCGCAATACGGGCGGCTGGCGCTGGGCGGGATCACCTCCAGTCGCTGCACCAACGAGGAGACGTTCCTGGTCCAGAAGCTGGTGCGCGCCGGGTTCGGCAACAACAACGTCGATACGTGCGCGCGCGTGTGCCATTCGCCCACCGGCTATGGCCTGAAGACCACCTTCGGCACGAGCGCGGGGACGCAGGACTTCGATTCGGTCGAGGACAGCGACGTGATCCTGGTGATCGGCGCCAACCCGACCGACGGGCACCCGGTGTTCGCCAGCCGGATGAAGCGGCGGCTCAGGCAGGGCGCGAAGCTGATCGTGATCGACCCGCGCCGCACCGACCTGGTGCGTTCGCCACACGTCGAGGCGGACTATCACCTGCCCTTGCGCCCCGGCACCAACGTCGCCGTGCTGACCGCGATGGCGCACGTGATCGTGACCGAGAGACTGGCCGACGAGGCGTTCATCCGCGAACGCTGCGACTGGGACGAATATGCGCACTGGGCTGACTTCGTCTCCGACCAGCGCCACAGCCCCGAATTCCTCGAACCTGTCACCGGCGTTCCTGCGGCGGACGTTCGCGCGGCGGCGCGGCTCTATGCCACGGGAGGAAACGGGGCGATTTATTATGGCCTGGGCGTAACCGAGCACAGCCAGGGCTCGTCCACCGTCATGGCCATCGCCAACCTTTCGATGGTGACCGGCAACATCGGCCGGCGCGGCGTGGGCGTGAACCCGTTGCGCGGGCAGAACAACGTGCAGGGCGCGTGCGACATGGGGTCGTTCCCGCACGAACTGTCGGGCTACCGCCACGTCTCCGATGCCGCCGCGCGCGCGCTGTTCGAGGGCGAGTGGGGCGTGGCGATCGATCCCGAGCCGGGCCTGCGCATCCCCAACATGCTCGATGCCGCGACCGATGGCACGTTCAAGGCGCTCTACATCCAGGGGGAGGACATTCTCCAGTCCGATCCCGACACGCACCACGTCGCCGCCGGGCTTGCGGCGATGGAATGCGTGATCGTCCACGACTTGTTCCTCAATGAAACTGCCAACTACGCGCACGTGTTCCTGCCGGGTTCGACGTTCCTCGAAAAGAACGGCACGTTCACGAACGCCGAACGCCGCATCCAGCCGGTGCGCAAGGTGATGGAGCCTTTGAACGGCTACGAGGACTGGCAGGTCACGCAGGAGCTGGCGCGCGCGATGGGGCTGGAGTGGACCTACACCCACCCGAGCGAGATCATGGACGAGATCGCGCGGCTGACCCCGACATTCGCGGGCGTCAGTTTCGCGCGGCTCGACGCCGAGGGATCGCTGCAGTGGCCGGTTACGGCCGATGCGCCCGATGGCAGCCCGATCATGCACATCGACGGGTTCGTGCGCGGGAAAGGCAAGTTCGTGGTGACCGACTACGTCCCGACCGACGAACGCACCGGGCCCCGGTTCCCGCTGCTGCTGACCACGGGGCGCATCCTGTCGCACTACAACGTCGGCGCGCAGACGCGGCGCACCGCCAATGTCGCGTGGCATCCCGAAGACCTGCTCGAAATCCACCCCACCGACGCCGAGAATCGTGGGCTGAAATCGGGCGACTGGGTGCGGCTCGCCAGCCGGTCGGGCGAGACGACCTTGCGCGCTACCGTCACCGACCGCGTCGCGCCGGGCGTGGTCTACACCACGTTCCACCACCCCGCGACGCAGGCCAATGTCGTCACCACCGACTTCTCCGACTGGGCCACCAACTGCCCCGAATACAAAGTCACGGCGGTGCAGATCACCCCCTCGAACGGGCCGAGCGAATGGCAGGAGGATTACGCGGCGCAGGCCACGCAGTCGCGCCGCATCGCCCCGGCAGAGGCTGCGGAATGAGCAGCCATACGCCAAAGACCACTGGCGACAAGCTGGTCTACATGGCCAACCAGATCGCCCTGAATCTGGCGCTCGACGACAATCCCGTGGCCGCGACCGCCGACCACATCGCGCATTTCTGGGACCCCCGGATGAAGGCGATGATCTTCGCCGACGACCGTTCGCGGCTGTCGCCGATTGCGCGCGATGCCATCGCGGTGCTGGCGCGCGGCCACGAACCGACATCGCAGACCCGCGCGACCGATCCGCAGGCCCACGGCACCGATGCCGGGTGAGGGCGCGCGCCTAACCGGGTTGCGCGAAGTCTTTGCCGATGGCCGGTCTCCGCAGGCGGTGGACCGCGCGATTCCGGTCGAGGCGCCGGTGGCGGTGGAAATCAACGGCATCGGCTATGCGGTGATGATGGCGACGCCGGCCGATCTGGAAGACTACGCGCTGGGCTTCTGCCTGTCGGAACAGCTGATTGACCGGGCGGCGGATTTCGACAGCGCGCAGGCCAGCGCAATCGACGGGGGCGGCTGGATGTTGCGCATCCAGCTGTCGGCCGAACGCGCCGCGCCGCTGATCGAACGCGCGCGTGTGCGCCTGTCCGAAGGCAGCTGCGGATTGTGCGGGATCGAAAGTCTGGAGCAGGTGCTGCGCCCGCTGCCGCCGGTGACCGCACGGCTCGCTGTCGCGCCTGCCGCGATCTTTGCCGCCGCGGCCGCGCTGCCCGCTCGCCAGCCGCTGGGCCGCAGGACCCGCGCGGTCCATGCCGCCGCGTTCTGCCGGCCCGACGGGGAGATCGTGACGGTGCGCGAGGATGTCGGGCGGCACAATGCGTTCGACAAGCTGATCGGGGCGCTGGCGCGGGACGGGATCGATCCGGCAAGCGGTTTCGTCTTGCTGACCGCGCGGTGCAGTTTCGAACTGGTGCAGAAGGCGATCATCGCGGGTTGCCCGCTACTGGCGACGATTTCGGCGGCATCGACGCTGGCGGCGGACCAGGCGGCGGCGCACGGCTTGCGGCTGGCCAGCCTCGTGCGCCCCGACAGCTATCTCGACCACACCCCCTGACGCGGCGGTCTGACCGGCCTCAGGCCGCGACCGCCATCGCCAGCAGCGCATCTTTCAGCGTGGCCATGCTCACCGGCTTGGTCAGCAGCGGGGCTGGCGGAATGTCGCCGTCCGGATCGAGCGAGGAATGGCCGCTCAGATAGCAGAACGGCGTCCCGTCGCTCCGCAGCCGTTCGGCCACGGGCACCGAGGTGGCGTTGTGGCCCAGGCTGAAGTCGAGCAGCGCGCAATCGACCGCGTCACGGTCGAGCGCCGCCAGCGCCTGTTCCACCGTTGCCGCGACCGCAACCGGCTGATGGCCGAGTTCGAGGATGTTTTCTTCGAGCAACATCGCCAGCAGCGGTTCGTCTTCGACTACCAGAATACGCATTGCAGATCCCTCGCGCCGCCGATGGCGCGTCCTTCGCGACGTTCCATTTTTTGAACTTCCCGCGTCGGCAACTATACACCACCAACCGCACGGGAAGGAAGAATGACTTGGTCGCATTCGCAGCACATTTGGTAGCCTATCGGCGCGGTTGCGCGGTGGATTCACGCCGCACGCCGGAATTTTGCCGGCGTTGAAGCGGATGGCGTCGCCCGATTCGGCCCTGCCTGAGCGTTATGCCGACTCGCCCCGGCTCAGCCGGCGCGCGCGGGCCTGGATCATCGTGGCCATCGCGGTGATCCATGTCCTGCTGGCGTGGGGGATCGTCCATGCGCTGGGCGGCGTTTCGGCGGTGCTGTCCGACGTCGGCATAACGCCCACCGCCTATGACGTCGCGCTGCCAAAGCCCGAACCCGAGCCAAGCAAGTCCACGCCATCGCACGAGGCGCAGGGTGCGGCTGCGGCTGCGGCCCCCACGGCGCGTCCGCGCGAGGTGTCCGCGCCGCGCGCACGGCTGCCGGCCAAGATCATCGTGCCGCCCGTCGCCTCCACCGGATCGAGCCAGAGTTCGGGGGCGAGCAAGGCCGGGCAGGACACCGGCGGCGGCGGGCAGGGCAGCGGCACGGGCAGCGGCGGCAGCGGCAACGGTGCGGGCGGGGCCTATGTCGCGCAGAAGGCGGTCAAGACCGCCGGCGACATCACCTCTGCCCGCGACTATCCGCGCGACGGCCGCGAGGCGCGGCTGGGCCATAGCGTGATCGTGGCGCTGATGGTGGGAACCGACGGCCGGGTCCACGGTTGCACGATACACAAGGCGAGCAACGATGCCGTCGCCGATGCCATCACCTGCCGCCTGGTGATAGAGCGTTTCCGCTTCCGCCCGGCGATTGATCAGAACGGCAACCCGATCGAATCGACGTTCGGTTGGGAACAGCGCTGGTTTGCGCCCTGATGCTGCACATGCTCACATGTAATTGAGCGAACGCAGCAGAATCCGAAAAATCAAATTGCTGAATTGTCGGGTAAATTGCGATGAGTCGTTGTGTGCTTGCGGCATTTATGTTGCACTGCGGTGAAACCGAATCGGCCGCGCCGCGTTTGGTTCATCGAATGGACAGATTTCTCATCAGGGCTTTCGATCTATGACTGTGGAACAACCCGGAACGTTCACGATCGATCACGGCGCCAAGGCGCAAGTCCTGGACATGTTTCTGCGCGATCCGCTCAAGGGCGCGGCACCGCGCCGGGTGGCGCTGATCGGCGGCTATGCCCCGCGCAAGTGCGGCATCGCCACGTTCACCACCGACATTCACGAGCAACTGGCGCAGTATCACCCTGAAATCGATGTCGACCTCCATGTGATCGACAGCCCGACCGAAAACCACGACTACCCCATGGCGCGCGGCACGATCCGCGCCGACCGCGCTGAAGACTACCGCATCGCGGCGCGCCGCATGAACGAAGACGGCGTCGATGCGGTGTGGCTCCAGCACGAATACGGCATTTTCGGCGGCGAGAGCGGCGAGATGGTGCTCGATCTGGTCGATCGCATCGCCGCGCCGCTGATCGTGACGCTCCACACCGTGCTGAGCGATCCCTCGCCGCGCCAGCGTTCGATTCTCGAGCGACTGATGGCGCGCGCGTCGCGGATCATGGTCATGTCGCGCCATTCGGCCGAGCTGCTGTCGGCCAAGTACCAGGTCGATGCCGCGCGCGTGGCGGTGATTCCGCACGGGGCGCCCGATCGTCCGTTCGGCCGGACAGCGGCCTTCAAGCAGGCCGCCGGGCTTGCCCATCGCAACGTGCTGATGACGTTCGGGCTGCTCGGCCCCGGCAAGGGCCTGGAAACCGTGATCGAGGCGCTGCCCGCGATCGTGGAACGCCATCCCGGCACGCTTTACCGCATCGTCGGCGCGACCCACCCCAACCTCGTGGCGCAAGAGGGCGAGGCCTATCGCGAAAGCCTCATGGCCCAGGCCGAGGCGCTGGGCGTTTCGGACGCGATCGAATGGGACAACCGCTTTCTCGAGGTCGGCGAACTGCTCGACCAGCTCGAAGCCTGCGACATCTACCTCACGCCGTATCCCAACCTGCAGCAGTCGACGTCGGGCACGCTGAGTTATGCGGTCGCGCTGGGCAAGGCGGTGGTGTCCACGCCCTATGTCCACGCGATCGAACTGCTCGAAGGCGGGGTGGGCGAACTGATCGAACCGCGCTCGGCCGAGGCGATCGCCGCCGCGGTCAACCGTATGCTCGACGATCGCGACGCGCTCGATGCGATGCAGCGCCGGGCTTATGCGCGCGGTCGTGAAACGATCTGGCCGCGCTTTGCCGCCGCCGGCGCCGGGCTGGTCGAAGCCGTGGTCAAGACCGTGCCGCGCATCGCGCCGCTGCTGGCCGCGCCGGGCTTTTCGGGCGTGGCGGCGATGTGCGATGCCACCGGCATGTTCCAGCATTCGATCGGTATCGTGCCCGATCGCCGGCATGGCTACTGCCTTGACGACAATGTTCGCGCGCTGATGCTGGCGTGTGCTGCCGACGCGGTGCCGCGGGTCGAGCGCCAGCGCTGGGCGATGGTCTATGCCTCGTTCATCCAGCACGCGTGGAATCCGGAAGCCCAACGCTTCCGCAACTTCATGAACTTCGACCGCACCTGGTGCGAGGACGTCGGTTCGGATGACAGCAACGGACGCACATTGTGGGCGCTGGGCCACGCGGTGGCGGACGCGCCCGACGCGGGGTTGCGCGAATGGGCGCGGCGCTGGTTCGACATTGCGGTGGAGCCGCTGGGCAAGATGGATTCGCCGCGCGCGGTCGCCTTCACCATGCTCGGCGCCTGCGCGGTGCTGCGCGCCGAACCCGGCCACGGCGCAGCGATGGCGCTGGTCGAACGCGGCGCAGACTTGTTGCACCGGCTGCTCGATTCGGCGCGACGCCCCGACTGGGCGTGGTTCGAGACGGTGCTCGGCTATGACAATCCGCGCCTGTCGCAGGCGCTGATCGAGGCGGCGATGATCACCGGACGGCAGGACTGGCTGCATTCTGGGCTGGAATCGCTGCGCTTCATCGCCGACCAGCAGACGGCGGCCGACGGGCTGTTTCGCCCGATCGGTTCGGAAAGCTTCTTCCGCCATTTTGATTCGCTGCCGTTCGACCAGCAGCCGCTGGAAGCCTGGGCCGCGATCGATGCCGCTGCGGCCGCTTACGCCGCAACCGCCGGGCTCGATTGGCTGGGCCGCGCCGAATCCGCCTATCGCTGGTTCTTGGGCGCCAACGACCGCGGGATCGTGCTGGCGGACATCGCCAGCGGTCGCTGTCGCGACGGTATTACGCCGCGCGGCGCGAACGAGAATTGCGGAGCTGAATCCATTCTGGCATTCCAGCTTTCGCACTACGCGATGCAAGCGCTGGCCCAGCACGGTCGCCGCCCGAATGTGAGACAAAAGTTTGCAGAAACCCGGCGACCCGCCGCACCCCAGCTTGCGCATTCTGGATGAACGACTTCACGCCGATCCCTCGCGCGTAGTCCTCCGCCCGTTCCATCTGGGCTGGCAGGGGACCAGCGCGACGGGATCGCGCGCCTCGCGGCTCGTCGCCGATGTCATCGCGCTGAGCGAAGACGTGGCCGACGAGGAGTACGCGCACGTCCTCCACGATTTCAAGGAGCGGCACTGGCAGACCGAACAGATGTTCGATGAACGCTATGCCGAAGTGCAGCAATCGCTGGGCTTCGACGGCAGCGACTTGTCCGATGCGCGCAAGCGGCTGATCGGCGCCTACTTCTGCCATGAATATACGTATGCCGCTGCGGCGCTGATGAACCCCAGCATCGTGCCGCACCCCGATCAGTCGGGCATGGAAGACGGCTCGTGCCGGTTCGTGATGAGCCTGCGCGCGGTGGGCGAAGGGCACATCAGCTCGATCGTGTTCCGCGAGGGCATTGCCGAGGACACGGGCGACTTCTCGTTGTGGCCGCAAAGCGCGTTCGCGACCGCCGTGCAGATCGACGACGCGACGCTGGTGGATGACGACAGCGCGGTGACCGTCCACCGCCACGCCGAAAGCAGCCTGTCGAACAGCGTGATCTTCCCGATCACCGAACAGCAGCGCAACGGGCTGGAGGACTTGCGCCTCGTCCGGTTCGATCATGGCGACCAGGATTACGAATGGATCGGCACCTATACCGCCTATTCGGGCAGCTCGATCCGGTCCGAATTGCTGCGCACGCGCGATTTCCGCAGCTTCGTACTCGAACCGATCGACGGCAAGGCCGGGCGCAACAAGGGGATGGCGCTGTTCCCGCAAAAGGTCGCGGGGCAGTACTGCATGGTCGGGCGGCAGGACGGGAAGAACCTGTTCCTGATCCGCTCGGACAAGCTCGATTGCTGGGACGATGACGGCGTGCTGCTGATGGAACCGAAATTCCCGTGGGAGTTCATCCAGATCGGCAATTGCGGCAGCCCGATCCTGACCGACGCGGGCTGGCTGCTGTTCACCCACGGGGTGGGCGCGATGCGCAAGTACGCGCTGGGCTGCGCGCTGCTCGATCGTGACGATCCGTCCAAGATCATCGGCCGCACGTCGCGCCCGGTGCTGACCGCGATGGACGCCGACCGGTTCGGCTATGTGCCCAACGTGGTCTACACGTGCGGCGCGCTCAAGGTGGGTGAGCAACTGCTCATCCCCTACGGGATCTCGGACTCCGCGGTGGGCTTCGCCACCACCAGCGTGGCCGATCTTCTGGCACTGATGGACTGATCGGGCGTTCGCGTCGTGAATGTATCTCAAGGACGGCAAGGCAACTGATGGACAAGATTACCCCGGTCATCCTCTGCGGCGGCAGCGGAACGCGGCTGTGGCCGCGCTCGCGCAAGACCATGCCCAAGCCGTTCCTGCCACTGGTGGGCGATGACACGCTGTTCGAGGCGACCGTGCTGCGCTGCACCGCCGAGGCGCAGTTCGCCGATCCGGTGATCGTGACCGGCACCGCGCATCTCGACCACGTCGAGGCGCAGCTGCCGCATCCCGGCCGCGCGCACGTGATTGTTGAGCCCGAGGCCAAGAACACTGCCGCCGCGATCGCGCTCGCCGCGCTGCGCCTGCCCGTCGACGCGGTCATGCTGGTCTGCCCCAGCGACCACCACATCGGTGATTGCGATGCGTTCCAGCGCGCCGCCGCTGCCGCCGCCAATCTGGCGCGCGACGGCTGGCTGGTCGCGTTCGGAATCGAGGCGTCCACGCCCGAAACCGGCTTCGGCTACGTCAAGCAGGGCGCGGCGATTGCCGGCGCGGGCGGCTATCAGGTCGCGCGGTTCGTGGAAAAGCCCGATCGCCCGACTGCGGAGGCCTTCCTGGCCGACGGCGGCTATTCCTGGAACGGCGGGATCTTCGCGTTCCGCGCGGGCACGTTTCTGGATGAACTGGCCGCGTACCGCCCGGCGCTGGCCGCCGCTGTGCGCCGGTCGGTGGAGCAGGGCCATGCCGACGGCACGCGGTTCCATCCCGATCCGGCGGCATTCGCCGCGATCGACAGCGAATCGGTCGATTACGCGGTGATGGAAAACACCGCGCGCGCGGCGATGGTGCCCGCCGCGATGGCGTGGTCGGACATCGGCAACTGGCAGGCGCTGCACGAGGCGCTCGACCGCGACGATGGCGGCAACGCCGTGCGCGGCAACGTCGAGCTCAAGGATTGCAGCAACGTGCTGGTCCACAGCGACGGGCCACGCGTTTCGGTGATCGGCGTGTCCAACCTGATCGTAGTGGTCGATGGCGACGAAGTGCTGGTGTGCACGCCCGAAGGCGCGCAGCTGGTCGGCAAGCTGTCAGGCGCGGCGAACCAGTGACCGGGCCAGTGAACACGTCTTGCGCCAGCCTGCCGACGCGATCGGTCGAAAAGCCGTGGGGCAAGGACGTGCTGCCCGCGCCGTTCAGCGCGCCGCCCGGACAGCGGATCGGCGAAGTGTGGTTCGAGCCGCCGCCGGCGCTGGCCAGCCTGCTGGTCAAGTACATCTTCACCAGCGAGGCGCTGTCGGTGCAGGTGCATCCCGACGATGCGCAAGCCGCCGCTGCGGGCGAAACCGATAGCGAGGGCAAGGGGCAGGGCAAGGAAGAGTGCTGGCTGGTGATCGCCGCCGATCCCGGCGCGACGCTGGGCGTGGGCTTTTCGCGCGCGGCTTCCGCCGACGCGATGCGCGCCGCCGCGCTCGATGGCTCGATCGAGCAGCTGCTGGTGTGGCATCCGGTCCAGCCGGGCGATTTTTTCTATATCCCGGCGGGCACCGTCCACGCGATCGGTGCGGGCGTCAGCCTGATCGAGATCCAGCAGAACAGCGACATCACCTATCGCCTGTACGACTATGGCCGCCCGCGCGAACTGCATCTCGATGCGGGGATGGCGGTGGCGCGTGGCGAAGTGCACGATCCGGCGCTGCGCCGCCACATTCCCGATACGGGCACGGTCGAACTGGCGCGCGGTCGCTATTTTACCGCGCACCGGCTGGACGGGATGCCCGATGCGGCGCTGCTGGCGCAATACGATCGCCCGCTGCTGGTGATCCCGCGCCGGGGCACGGTGCGAATCGACGGCGGCACGACCGAGGTTGGCCAGTGCGGTCTGGCACCCTCTATAGCAGCGGTGACGTTCGATCCGGCGGGGCAAAGCGTGATCGTCCACCCCGCCTGACGTCGGCCCCCTCAGGTTTCGGAGGCTTGCGCCATCGCGTTTTCGAGGTCGGCCTTGGAATAAGGCTTCTGGATGACCGGGACCTTGTGCAGCGCACCGCCGGACAGGCCGTCGATCTCGCCATAGCCGGTTGCGAACGCGAACGGGATCCCGGCCTGCGCCAGCGCGCGCGCGGTCGGCTCGCTGGTTTCCGATCCGAGGTTGAAATCGAGCAGCGCGAAATCGGGCGCATCGCTGCGCAGGATCGCCAGCGCGGCATCGTTGCTGCTGGCCAGCTGCACCCGGGTCACGCCCAGTTCCAGCAGTGTTTCCTCCGCGTCGAGCGCGATGATCATGTTGTCTTCCAGCACCAGCACGTTGGCCGGCAACCCGGCGCCGGCGGGCGCAGGCGCTTGCTGCGCCGCGTCATCGCCCGAGGGGTCTTTGGCCTTCACATGTTCGCCTTCTGGTGCATCCTTGATGTAACGCGCCGGTATCACGAAATCTGCCTCCACTCCGCTTACTTTGTAGCGCACGACCGCTGCTCCCTTCAATTCGTAGGGTATCGAACGTTCGATGATCGTCGTGCCGAAGCCCTTGCGCGCCGGAAAGCGCACCGGCGGCCCGCCACGCTCGCGCCAGGCGATGGCCAGTTCTCCCACGGCAGTGCGCGACAAGCCGATCTCCAGCATGCCGTGCCGATCGCACAGGCTGCCGTACTTGGCGCTGTTGGTCATGAGCTCGTGGACCACCAGTGCCAGCACGGCATACGCCTCGGGCGCGACCAGCACGTCCGAGCCCAGCACCATGACGCGATCCGCCTTGTTCGAAAGATAGGCGCGCGCCTCGCTGTCGAGCAGTTCGCGCAGCGACGTCTCGCCCCAGTGGTTGCGGGTGATGTTGTCATGCGCCAGCGCCAGCGCATCGATCCGCCCGGCGACCAGGTCGGTGAAATCGGCGATGTCGATGGCTTCGTGGCGCGACTGGTTCACCAGCCCGCGGATCAGGTTGAGGATGTTGCGCACGCGGTGGTTCAGTTCGGCGATCAGCAGTTCCTGCTGCTGCTGCGCGCGGGCGCGTTCCTGCATCGCGTTGTCGGTGATGCGCAGGATCACCTCGAGCAGCGTGATGCGCAACGCTTCGGCCGAGCGCAGGTTCTCGTCCGACCACGCCGCCGAGGTGCCCTTGACCACTTGCTGCCACGCCTCGAAGCTTTTGCGCGGAGTCAGCCGCGCGCCGTTGGGTCCGTATTCCACCGGCTTTTCGGGATTGCCGGCCCAGCGCACGGCGTGAACCAGTTCGCGGCGCCACAGCACGATGTAGTCGCGCGGGCGGCGCGACACCGGGATCACCAGCGCACCCGGCGCGATGGCGGCAAACGCGGCGGCGGCGGGCAACTGGCGCTGCAGCGAATCGGTGGCGAACACGCTGCTGGTGGCGATCGTGTTGAGGAACGGGACCATCGCCAGGAACTGCTCGCGGGTGGGTGCCGTGCCTTGGGCGACGTACTCGCCCTCAACGAACAGGCTGACGCCATCGTGCGCGATCACCTGCCCCAGCAGCGGCACCAGCCGGTCGAAATTTTCGAGCAGCCCGCGCGATTCGCTGATCTGCGCCATCAGCCGGTCGTGGAGTTCCTGCCCCAGCCGGATGTCCTCGCGCTGGCGGTCGCCGATCTGCTGGTCGAGCAGCAGCGCGAACATCTGCGCGAACAGCTCCGACGTGGTGCGCAGCGCATAATCCAGCACGCGCGGGCTGTAATGGTGGCACGCAAACAGCCCCCACAGTTTGCCGCGCAGGATGATCGAGATCGACATCGATGCGCCTACGCCCATGTTGCGCAAGTATTCGATGTGGATCGGCGAGACCGCGCGCAACGTGCCCAGGCTCATGTCGAGCGGCTCGCCGGCCGGGCCGATCGTGGGTTCTACAGCCACGGTCGGATCATCGACGTCGCTGATGATCCTCAGGATGTTGCGCAAGTACAGGGCACGCGCCTGCGGCGGGATGTCGCTGGCGGGATAACGCAGGCCGAAAAAGCTGTCGAGTTCGGGCAGCCGCGCTTCGGCCACGACTTCGCCAGTGTCATCGGCGTGAAACTTGTAGACCATCACCCGGTCGAACCCGAGCAGGAGGCGCAGCTGGCGCGCGGCGGCATCGCACAGCGCCTCGACCGACTGCGTCTGTTCCAGCCGGCTCGTCATCGGCCGCAGCAGGCCGAAATGGCGATCGGGCGACTCCGCGCCGTGCCGCTCCCATTCGATCACAATCAAGCGGCCGGACACGTGCATCGCGACATCGAACAGCGCGCCGCCGGCCAGCGGCTGCACCCCGAACAGGCGCTCCAGCCCATCGTTGCCATGGATCTGCTGCAACCGCTGGCGGAAGGTGTCGATCAGGTCGATGCCGATGCAACCGGTCAGCGCCTCGCCCGGTTCGGGTTGACGCGCAAGACCCAGGAACTCGCCGAGGTTGGCCGAACGGTGCGCGATCAACCAGTCCGCCGTCACCGCGACCAGCGCGCCGAAGCTCTGGATCCGGCCGGGGATGTGAATCGGTTCGCGCGCGCAGCTGGTGAGATCGACCGTGGGAAATTCGACCATGTTCACGCCGCGACACCGGCGGGCAGCAGATCGAGCATCGTCGCGCACGCCGAAAAATGCGCAAACGCGGCCTGCGCTCCGCGCACCGCCGAGGCTTGGGCCAGCATGTCGGCGGGTGTTTCGGCGGGCTGGCCGATCCGCAGGCGCAGCTTGCGCCAGTAGCCCGCCATGGCCTCGCCCGACAGGAACCGGCGCGCCGTTGCAGGCGCGGCCGCGCCCAGTTGCGCCAGGATCGCGCGGTTGCCCAGGTGCGATCCGGCTACGACATAGGCGACGCCCAGCCACTCGCTGTCCAGCCCGTCGTCGCTGGCACGCGGCACGAACGCGGGGGCCAGCGCGGGAGGGTTTGCGCCCAGCGCCACAAGATCGCGCGCGATCAGCGGCAGCTGCGGCGGCGGCATCTCGCCGGTAGGGGCATGGCTGGCCAGCCATGCTTCGATCCCGGCGCGGGCCATGTGCTGGAACGACAGGAAGGTGCACAGATCGCGGGTGCTCGCCATGTCGAGCGCGGCCATCGCATCGTCCAGCGTCTGGTGCGCCGATCGCGTGGCGCTGCGCAGCGTGTCGCGCAGCGAAGGACCGGCCACGACGTCCGCAGGCTGGAATGCGGTACGGTCTGTCATTCGCGTCAAGCAACTTCCCCGGGTGATCGGTGCGGCAGATGGTGGTGGATCGATCCGGCGAGCGAGGCACCGTGCATCATTCGAAATCCCACCCGATTCAGTGCGAAACCGGAAAAACGATCCCGCCTAGAACTCCAATGTCGGCGGGCGTCTATGGTTCCCCGAAACGGGGCAATTTCAGCGATGGTGGCGTCCTGCGAGTTTTGCCGCCTCGTTTCGGAGTGCACGCAGAGGCTGGGCGGAGGGTAGGGGCTGTCGCCTATGAACAAACCTGTCCTTTTATCGTCATCCAGAACTCGTTTCAGGATCCATCGGGCAGCTTGACCGACATTGGCAGAATTGCTGGAAACCGCGCCGAAAAGCCCATTGAACCATTCGCGATACGGGCGGAGGAATGGATCCTGAAACAAGTTCGGGATGACGAAATCGGTTTAATCTGGCCGTTGGCGATGGTTTCCGCGCAAACTATTGCGCCGAAGCAACGGGTCCGGTAGCAAGACGAAGCATTGCATTCGGGGGCGGAATGGTCCGGTATACAGAAAAGAAGAATCCGGCTTATTATTCGCGGCGGTTTTTCGGGTTAGAAGCGATAGGCTTTCGCAAAGCCTTGCTGCTACTTTTTGCTATCACTATTTTCGGACCGCTAGTTTTTTTAGGGGGGTGCATTTTTCCAGTTGACGGAGTGGTCGGTCGAGTTCCCGAAGAAAAAGAGTTGAGTGGCTTCGTCGGAAAATTGACCGATCGGTATCGCGGGACTTACTCATTTGACGCCAATGGGGGGCCGCTCAATCTAATCTGCAGCTGGCCGCCGCGCAGAGGAGGCACGTTCGATTGCCTTTCAGATAAAATTTCCCAAAAGGATCGGATCAGAGTCGAATTCTGGCCAAAATACGATTTGTTGATGGATGTTCGATCGGAAGCCGGAAATATCGTGTACATGAATTACGCAGATAGAAGGGAGTCAGTAAACCGATTGATCAAAGTGGTCGCATATCACAAAGAGCACAGATTTGCGATGATGTACGATCCCATAAACATCAAATTGATGATCGGATTTGATCTTATTTTATTTGTTATGTTGATCGTTGCTTGGCAGACAACATCTAAGAATTCTGTTCAATGATCGTGATCAAATTATTCACTTCAACAACTTCGTGCCCTTGTCGCGGATTCCGCCCTCGATCATCTTGCCGACGAAGCCCAGTTGCGGCGGTAGGTCGACGGTGACCACCATCTGGTGCTCCTCGACAGCGACTTCGGCGCCGACGAACTGGCCCATCGCGGTGATGCCCAGTGTCATGTGGTCCTCGTCGATCCAGTCGTTCTCGACATTGGCGAGCCCGCCACCGGGAAGGAAATCGACGATCTCGCCGCTGCGTGCTTTCAGGCGGCGGCGCACTTCCTCGCGCGGCAGCGATTGGGGGATCGCGATGCGCATCAGCCGGCTCCTGCGGCGGGCGGCCCTTCGATCGCGCCGCCGTACTTGTAGTCGAGAAAGCGACCCTGGATCGCCAGCGCATCGAGATCGCCCGCCGCCAGCTGGCGCGTCACGTCGTCGATCTCGCGGCTGATCTTGCCCAGGCCGTCGGCTAGCTGCTGATCGGCGCTGCGCCCCTCGCGCTGTTCGGAGCGCAAGTGCGCCGGGATGCGGCGATAGCTGGCGACCATGCCGGGCAGGTGTTCGCCCACCAGCTTGCGCACTTCCTGCGCGGCGGGCTGGGCCTGGTCGATGCCCTGCAACTGCAGCCCCAGCGCATCGAGCTGCACCCCGATCTGGTCGACCAGCTGGACCGCAGGGGCGGGCAGCGCGGGGCGCTGCGCCTCCAGCCACAGTTCGGTGCGGCCGACCATCTGCCGCACGTCGCCGGTGTTCAGCGTGGCGAGATCGGGCACTTTCATCCGGGGATAGCGCCCGAACACGAAGCTGGCGGCGATCACTGCCAGCACTGCCACGAACAGCCCGGTCAGGCCGATGCCGTTGATCACCATCCCCGCCACCATCGTGGCCAGCACGATCGCACCGATCGCCATGGCCAGCCGCGCCAGCTTGCCCGCATAATGCTGGCGCTTCAGATCGGCCGACCGCTGGCCGATCGAGCGGCGCCCGCCCGCCTGCTGGCGCGCCAGCGTCTGGCGCGCTTCGGCCAGCGTACGGCTGCTGTCGTGAGCGGGGCTCGGCATCAGCCCTCCAGGCTCAGGATCGACGGCGCTTCACCGCCGGTCAGCTTGGCTTGCGCGGCACCTTCGGCGCGCGCGATGTAACCGCGCGATTTCTCGACTTCGCCCGACAGCGTCTCGACCGTCTGCTTCATCGCATCCAGCGCCTTCAGCTTGAACGTGTCGATGTTGTCCATCGTGTCGTAGATGTTCTGGAACGCGCGCTGCAGCGTTTCCAAGGGGATGGTGCTGGCGGCGGCCTGTTCGTGGATCTTGCCGGTCTGTTCGCGCAGCAGTTTGCCGGTCGAATCGATCAGGCCTGCGGTGGTGGTGTTCAGCGCGGTGATCTGCTGCAGCACCAGCCGCTGGTTGGTCATCGCCTGTGCCACGGTCACCGCCGTGCGCAGCGCGCCGACGGTGGTGGTGCTGGCGCGATCGACGCCCTTGACCAGTTCGACGTTGTTCTTCTTGACCAGGTCGAGCGCGAGATAGCCCTGCACCGTCACCGCCATCTGGGTGAGCAGGTCCTGCGTGCGCTGGCGGGTGTAGAACAGCGCGCTCTCGCGCACCGCCTTGGCCTTGCCCGGATCGCTGTGATCGAGATCGAGCGCGGCATCTTCCAGCTTCTGGTCCAACGTGCGCGAGATCAGGATCATCTGCTCCAGCTTGCCCATCGCCTCCCACAGCTTGCCGCGCTCGACGTCGATCGCGGCGTTGTCCATCAGCAGTTCGTCCTTGCCCGACGACAGCCGCGCGAGGATCGCCTGGATGTGCCCTTGCGCCGAGGTGTAGCCGTCGAAGTAGCGCTTCATCTTGTTGCCGAACGGCAGGATGCCGAGGAACTTGCGGGTGGAGGACAGGTTGCCCTGCCGGCCCGGATCGAGCTCTTCCACCGTGCGGCGCAGTTCGGCCAGGTTGGCGCCGACGCCGCTGTCCTTGTCCATCGAGCGGATCGGGCGATCGAGGAAACGGTTCGACATGGCTGATGCGGCGGCGATTTCCTTGCGCCCCATCGCGGTCAACTGGTCCACGCGCTTGCCGAATTCGGGGCTGGCGGCGTCCTGCGCGATCAGGTCGGCGACGAAAGCATCGGCCTTGGCTTCCAGCTTGGAGCGGTTGTCGTCGCTGACCGGCACCAGCCCGGCAGCCTGCGACGGCGCCACCACGGGCACCGGATCGGGCGGGGTCAGCTCCAGCTTGAAGCCGGTCGCGGTTTCGGGGGTGGTGGCCATGGTCCCTTGCGTCCTTCGCATATCCTGACGCGCTATGTGGTGTGCCGCGCGTGTCGTGGCAAGCTGTATTAGGGATGTAAGACACGCCCGGCAAGTGGTGCTGCCGGGATGGATGCGCGTGACCGACGCGCAGACCGCGCTCGACACTGCTCTCGACACCGCTCTCGACAGTGGGCCCGCGTGCCTGCAGACTGGACACAATCATAACGGGGGAAACGCATCATGCCTGTAGAACTGACCATCCTCGCCTGGGCCGCCGTGCTGCTGTTCGTGCACATCTTCACCGCCGTGGGGGTCAAGACCATACAGTACGGGTCGGACTGGAACATGGGCGCGCGCGACGAGACGATGCCGCCACTGAACCCGGTGGCCGGCCGGCTGGAACGCGCGCGTGACAACTTTCTCGAAACACTGCCGATCGCGATCATTGCGCTGCTGGGTGTGGTGGTGGCGGGCAAGTCCAGCGCGGGCACGGCGCTGGGCGGGTGGATCTGGCTGGGCGCGCGGGCAGTCTATCTGCCGCTGTACTGGGCCGGCGTGCCCAAGGTGCGGACGCTGGTGTATCTGGCCAGCGTGGTCGGGCTGGTGATGGTGCTGAAGCCGCTGCTCCTTGGCTGACGCGCCGTTGCGCTGCGCGGTGTTCGGCGCGTCGGGCGGGATCGGCGCGGCGCTGGCAAGCGCGCTGTGCAATCGCGATGACGTGGCCGAAGTCTACGCCGCCAGCCGCAGCGGTGACGTGCCGGTCCACGTCAAGGCGGTGCCGCTCGCGTTCGACCTGGCCGACGAGGCCAGCATCGCGGCGGCAGCAGCGCGGATGGGCGCGAGCGGACCGATCGACCTCGCGATCGTCGCCACCGGCATCCTCCACCGCGCCGACGGCGGCGGGCCGGAGAAATCCTGGCGCGCGCTCGAAGCGGGCGCGCTGGCGGAATTGTACGCCGTCAACGCGATCGGGCCGGCGATGATCGCCAGGCATGTGCTGCCGCTGTTGCCACGGGATCGCCGCGCGGTGTTCGCGGCGCTGTCCGCGCGGGTCGGGTCGATCGGCGACAACCGGCTGGGCGGATGGCACGCCTATCGCGCGTCGAAGGCCGCGCTCAACATGCTGGTGCGCAACTTCGCGATCGAACTGGCGCGCACGAACCGGCAGGCGATCGCGGTGAGCCTCCATCCCGGCACGGTCGACAGCGGGCTGTCGCGGCCGTTCCAGAAAGGCGTTTCGGCAGAGCGGTTGTTCGGCCCGGCCGATGCGGCGGGGCATTTGCTGCAGGTGATCGACGGGTTGCAACCCGCAGACAGCGGCGGGCTGTTTGCGTGGGATGGCGCGGCGATCCCGTTCTGATCGACCCCGTTCGGCTCAACCGCCCAGCAGGCGGCGTCCCAGCGTGCGCAGGCGCCCGGCGCGCGGCGGTTCGGGCAGGGTCTGCCCGGTCACGTCGAGCAGGTACTTGGCCAGGATCAGCGCCTGGTTGCGCGTCATCAGGAAGTGGCGCGAATCGACCCCGTGGTCGCGCAGCGAAGACTTGGCAGTGCTCTGCACGCACAAGTCGATGCCCTTGGTGAACGGGGTGTGCGTCCAGCCGACCAGCACGCCGTAATCCTCGCTGTTCGACTTCGCGGGCGTCTTCGTGCGCTCCAGCGTGTCCGCAATCATGATTTCTCCTCCGCCCACCATTTCTGTTTGGGCCGAAGAAATGCTTTTATCGCGCGTCCGTCAAGAGTGCGTGTGCTTTGCCCGCTGGGGCGACCCGCTCCGAGACGCCTGCAGGCCGGCCGGCTCAGGCCGCGAGGCGGTAAGGCTCGATCGCGCCGGAGAGATACAGCGTGCGGGCCTTGGCGCGGCTCAACTTGCCCGAGCTGGTGCGCGGCAGGGTGCGCGGCGGCACCAGTTCGACCACGCAGTTCATGCCGGTGATCGAGCGGACCTTCTCGCGAATCTGCTCGCGCAGGCGCACGCGTTCTTCCGGGTCGGACACGCGGCAGTGGACCAGCACGGCGGCGGATTCCTCGCCGGTTTCGGTTTCGACGGCAAACGCGGCGATGTCGCCCTGGTGGAAGCCGGGCAGCTGTTCCACCGCCCATTCGATGTCCTGGGGCCAGTGGTTCTTGCCGTTGATGATGATCATGTCCTTGGCGCGCCCGACGATGAACAGGTAGCCATCGACGAGGTAACCCATGTCACCGGTATCGAGCCAGCCATCGACCAGCGCGGCGGCGGTCGATTCGGGATCGCGGAAATAGCTGTGCATCACGCTGGAGCCGCGACACCACACTTTGCCGATGTGGTGGTCGGACAAGGCGTGGCCGCTTTCGCCGCGCACTTCCAGTTCCATGCCGCGCACCGCGACGCCGCAGTTGACGATGGCGCGGTAGCGCGCGGGGCGCGACAGGTCGCGGGGGCTGCCCGACAGGCGTTCTTCCTCGACCAGTTCGACGCGGATGCCTTCACCCGGCGGCATGATCGTGACCGCCAGCGTCGCTTCGGCCAGGCCGTAGCTGGGCAGGAAGGCGGACGCCTTGAACCCGGCATCGGCGAACGCGTTGACGAACGCCTGCATCACGTCGGGGCGGATCATGTCGGCGCCGTTGCCCGCCACGCGCCAGCGCGACAGGTCGAACCGGTCGCCCACGTGGCTCTGGCTGGAAATGCGGCGCGAGCAGATGTCATAGCCGAACGTGGGCGAATAGCTGAGCGTGGTGCCCGGGTTGCGGCTGATCATGTCGAGCCATGCCAGCGGACGGCGGGCGAAATCCTCGGTCTTGAGGTAATCGACCGAAACCTGGTTGGCGATCGGCGAGAGGAAGCAGCCGACCAGCCCCATGTCGTGATACCACGGCAGCCAGCTGATGCAGCGATCGCCGGTGTCGATCTTCATGCCGTGCGCGTGGCCGGCCAGGTTGGCGAGCAGCGCGCGGTGGGTCACCGCGACGCCATGCGGAAAGCGGGTCGATCCGCTGGAATACTGCAAATAGCAGATCGCGTCGGGATCGGCGTCGGGCAACATGACCTGCGGGGCGGGCTCTTGCGCGAAATCCTGCCACGATTGCGCTTCGCAACCGTGTCGTGCGGCAGCGGCGGTCGCCATGTCGGCGATTTCGGCGGGATAGAACAGTATGGCGGGATCAGAGCTGCCCAGCTGCACTGCCAGCTGATCGATGTAGTTGTCCTTGCCGCCGAAGCTGGTCGGCAGCGGCAGCGGCACGGGCCACGCACCGGCATAGATCGCGCCGCAAAACAGCGCGGCGAATTCGGGCCCGGTCTCGGCAATCAGGGCAATGCGGCTGCCCGGCACGATCCCGCGACCGATCAGGCGGCGCGCCATCACCAGCGCATCCACGCGCAGTTCGGCGAATGGGTAAGGGTGGGTCAATCCGCCGCGCGGATCGTGGAAGTTGAAGCCCTTGGCCCCGCTCGCAGCATAATCGAGCGCATCGCCGAATGTCGCGAAATCGGAATAACGGCGCGGCAGCGTGTCATCGTTGGGCGTGGCCACGGGCGCGGCAGGCGCGGTCTGGGCGTCTTCGAGGATGGCGGCGGTTGCGGTCATGCGATTACCGTGGTCTTTCCTTGCCGACCCGCAACGTGCGCGCGGGCGGTTGAATGGCCGATGACTTGCGCACCTATTTGCAGATGCGGGTCCGTACGTTCTCATTTGCGCGCGACTGTGGCACGAATGTGGCGCGATGGACGAAAGCCGCCCCACTGACCGCGCCCGGCGCGTTCCCCGACCGATCGACGGTGCGCGGCTGAACGAGCTGGCGCTGGCCTATGTCGCACGGTTCGCCACCAGTTCCGGCAAGCTGGCGGACTACCTCAAGCGCAAGCTGCGCGAGCGGGGCTGGGAAGGGCGGGACGATGGCAGCGCCCCGCCGGACATCGCGGCGATCGTGGAGCGGATGGTCGCGGCGGGCTATGTCGACGATGCCGTCTATGCCCGCGCCAAAGGTGGCGGCCTGCTGCGGCGCGGCTATGGCGAGCGGCGGATCGCGCAGGCGCTGGGCGCGGCGGGGATCGCCGAACCGGACCGTGCGGGCGCCACCGGCGATGCCGCCGAACGACGCAGCGCGGCGCTGCATATGGCGCGCAAGCGCGGGTTCGGCCCGTTTGCCCGCGGCCCGTTTACCGGCGGATCGCGTGGCGCCGAATTGCCCGATCCGGCGCAGCGGCAGAAACAGGTCATGGCGATGCTGCGCGCGGGACACCCGCTTGAATCCGCGCGCAAACTGGTCGATGCAGCCAGCATCGAGGCGGCCGAACTTTGGGCCGGTGAAGCGCAGGAAGGCGATGCCGATGAATAAAGCCCGGACGTTCACGCTCGCGGTCCTCGGCGCGGTGGCGGCGTGTTCGCCGATGGCCGCCGATGCCGGGCAGAAAGCGACGCAAAGCGCTGCGCCCACGACCCATCCAGTCTCGGGCCTGCCGGTCATCCCGCTGACGATCGCGCCCGCTGGCAAGCCCCACGCGTTCCGCGTGGAAGTGGCGCGGACCGAGCCTGAACAGGCGCGCGGCCTGATGTTCCGCACCGAAATGGGCGCGGACGAAGGCATGATTTTTCCGATGAGCCCGCCGCGCGACGCTGCGTTCTGGATGAAGAACACGGTGATCCCGCTCGACATCGTGTTCATCGCGCCCGACCATCGCATCGCCAACATCGCCGCCAATGCCGTGCCGTATTCGCTCGCGCCGATTCCTTCGGCGGGTGAGGTGATGGGTGTGCTCGAACTCAACGGCGGGCGCGCGGCGCAACTGGGCATCAAGGCGGGCGACCGGGTCGACTGGTGAGCGTTGCGATGCGCGCCGCCTTGCCGGCACCGTGCGCCGGCGCGCCATCTGTGCTTGCCCCGACCCCGCCACTGGCGCTAAGCGCCCGGTCACGAAGAACCCGCGCGACGACCGGGGCACGATCTAACAAGGCGATCCGATGAGCTTCCTGGGCAAGATCTTCACCTGGTGGGATGGCGCGACGATCGGCACGCTGCTGGGCAGCGCGATGTCGGGCGAAAAGGTCGGCACCGACGCGCAAGGCAACACGTATTATCGTGCGAAAAAGCGGCAGGCGGCGGGCAGCCCGTTCGCCGGGCGCGAGCGCCGCTGGGTGATCTACAACGGCGCCAACGACGCCAGCCGGGTGCCGGCGGAATGGCACGGCTGGCTCCACGGCAGTTTTGCCGACGAGGACAATCCCGGCGTGCCCGACAGCAACCTGCCGCCCGCGCGGATCTGGGAAGTGGACTACACCCCCAACGCCACCGGCACCGCAGCCGCCTATCGCCCGCAGGGCGCGCTGGAACGCGGCGGCAAGCGCGCGGCCGCCACCGGCGATTACCAGGCCTGGTCGCCCGAGGATTGATGACCCGGGCCATGACGTCGATGCGCCCCGGGGTGGCGATGGCGCTGGGTTGCGCGGGCATGCTCGCGCTGGCCGGCTGCAACCGCAACGCAGAACCTGCGCCGCCGCCTGAAACGGCCGGCAGCGGCGCGCCCGTGGCGCAAGGGTCGGGCGCGATCGTCGAAAGCAACTACGGCACCCCGGTCAAGGATCGCGTGGCGACGCTGGGCTTCCTCAACAAGCGCAACAACCTGACGCAGGACATCGTGCTCAAGACCGGCGAATCGCGCCGCATCGGCAACGCCATCGTCAAGCTGTCCACGTGCGAGCGGACCGCGCCGTGGGAAGATCCGCCGGAAACGGGCGCGTTCGTGCAGCTGTTCGTGGAAGAGCGCGCGACCACGCAGGAGCGCCTTGCCTGGCACAAGATCTTCTCGGGCTGGCTGTTCAGGAACTCGCCGTCGCTCAACGTGGTCGAGCACCCCGTCTATGACGTGTGGGTGAAAGACTGCGCGATGAAGTTCCCCGGCGAGGAAGAGGATGCCAGGGCATCGTCGAGCAGCGCGGCGAAGCCTTCGGGCAAATCCGCTGCGGCCCCTTCGGCAGCGCGCCCCAGTACCCCCGCACCGGCCACGACCCCCACGGCCGCACCCACCCCGGCCGCCGCCGTGCCGCCCGCGCCGGTTCGCTGACCCGGTTCGTCGCGCTGGGCCAGTCCTGCATGCTGGGCCTGGTCGAGCAGCGCGAGGTAGCGCGCCTGCGGAATTTCCACCGCGCCCATCGAGGCCAGATGGGGCGTGATGAACTGGCAATCGAGCAGGCGCGCGCCCGCGCGGCGCAGCGCCGCCACCAGCCACGCCAGCGCCACCTTGGATGAATCGGGCAGCAGCGAGAACATGCTTTCGCCGCAGAACACGCGCGAAAATCCCACGCCATACAGCCCGCCCACCAGCACCTCGCCCTGCCAGCACTCGATCGAGTGGGCCTGTCCCAGCCGGTTGAGCGTGCGGTAGCTGTCCCTGATCCGGGTGCTGATCCAGCTGTCTTCGGCCTCGGCCCGCGGCGCGGCGCAGGCGTCGATCACCGAATCGAACGCGGCGTTGCACGTCACCCGGAACCGTTCGCGGCGCAACGTGCGCGCCAGCGAGTGCGAGCAGTGAAATCCGTCCAGCGGCAGGATGGCGCGCTGCTTGGGCTCCACCCAGTAGACGTCGGGATCCTCGCGGCTGTCCGCCATCGGGAAAATCCCGGCGCGATAGGCCTTCAGCAGCAGGTCCGGCGGGATGATCGCTGGGCGATTCGGAGGCGAGGTAACCGTCATGTGTCGACTTGTGCTTTCCGTCGCTTGTGCTGCGCGGGTCAACCCACTAAGGGCGGCGGCGCACAGGAGTGTAGCTCAGCTGGTAGAGCATCGGTCTCCAAAACCGAGGGCCGGGGGTTCGAATCCCTCCACTCCTGCCATTTCCCTTTCATTTGTGTTGCGCGAAGTTCAGGCCATGTGCGCCAGATTGTGCCACGAAGGGCATGCAACCATTTCCCGACGGTTGCGTTCCGTTCAGCGGAGCACATTAAACTTTGTACACGATGAAGGGGAACCCCATGCGTAAGACTTTAGCCACGCTTGCCGCCGTCGCTCTGGCGATGCCGGTGTCGATGACCTTTGCCACCGATTCGATGGCGAAAACGCGTCGCCACTACAGCAACACCACCGTGTACAAGTCGTGCCGCCATTCCAGCGGCACGGCCGGGCTCGTCGCGGGCGGCGTTGGCGGCGCAGTGCTGGGCGGCGCGGTGATCGGCCATGGCCTGTTGGGCCCGGCAGTGGGCGCGGTCGGCGGTGCGCTGGGCGGTCGTGCGATCGATCGTTCGATCACCGCCAAGAAGCGCTGCACGTACCAGCGCCGCTGATCGCGTGCGGAACGCCGCCGGGTGCCGCAATGCGCCCGGTGGCTTCGCTGCCTATGGCGACCAGCGCAACTGGACCGGATGATACCGAAAACAGGTCGCGGGTAGTTGCGCTTGTCGCGACGGCGGCGATTCACGTCGGGTTGCTTCTGGTTCTGCTCAACGGGCTGAGCGGCGGCATGGTCCTGCAAAAGACCAGTGACATCGTCGCGGTGGCGTTTCCTGCTGCCACGCCCTCGCCAACGCCGACACCCACGCCGCCGCCCACGCCCGAACACCACGCCAGCGCGGCCCGCAACGCGCCCGCGCCCGAGGCGAAGAAGGCTGAGGCCGCGCCGGTGTTCGCCGTGCGCACGATCCTGCCCCCCACCATCCCCACCGCGCCGCAGCCGGGCTCGGGCTCCGCTGCACGCGCCGGCGCGGGCGATACCGGCAACGGCAGCGGTGCCGGCGGCGCGGGCAACGGAACCGGCGGGGGCGGTGACGGGGATGGCGGCGGCAGCGATCCCGAATGGATCGGCGGCAAGATCAAGCAGTCCGACCTGCCGCAAGGCGCGCGGCTGCGCGGGGCGCAGGGCACGGTCGAAACCGAAGTCGCCGTTTCGGCCGAAGGTCGCCCCACCGGCTGCCGCGTGACCCACGGGTCGGGCGATCGCGATCTGGACGAGACGACCTGCCGGCTCGTGTTGCAGCGCTTCCGCTTCCGCCCGGCGACCGATGCCACCGGCCGACAGATCGCGGCGGAGGTCGATTACGACCAGGAATGGATCCGCACCGGTCCCCGCCCCGACGGGCAGGATTGACCGCCGGGGGGCGTTTGCCTCGACCCGCTCCAGCCGCGCCCTTGCGTTTCGTGCGATGTTTGCCTAAATGCCACCCACTTCCGACATCGGAAACGCCAAAGCCCCTCCCGGTCCCGCCGGGGCGGCGATGGGGCCATGGTGGAAGACGACACGCATTTTTCAAGACGGAAGACGGCAGGAAACATGGCCAAGACCAGCCCCGGTGAATTCATCCGCCAGGTGCGCGCCGAAGCGTCCAAGGTCGTATGGCCGACGCGCAAGGAAACCACCACCACCGCGATCTTCGTGGGGTTGATGATGGTGATCCTGTCGGTGTTCTTCCTGGGCGTCGACACGCTGTTTGGCGCTATCGTCCGATGGCTGCTGTCGCTAGTCTGATCCTGCGCGTCTGACCGATCTGCAAGTTTACAAAGGCAAGAGCATTCCATGGCCCGCTGGTACATCATCCACGCTTATTCCGGCTTCGAGAACAAGGTTCGCGAATCGATCCTGTCCGATGCCGAGCGCATGGGGCTTTCGCAGCTGGTCGAAGCGGTCGAAGTGCCGACCGAAACCGTGACCGAGGTCAAGCGCGGCAAGAAGATCCAGGTCGAGCGCAAGTTCATGCCGGGCTACGTTCTGGCCAAGCTGGCGATGAACGACGATGTCTATCACCTCGTCAAGAACACGCCCAAGGTCACCGGCTTCCTCGGCTCCAGCGGCAAGCCGCAGCCGATCAGCGAAGGTGAGGCCGCGCGCTATTTTGGCGCGCGCGAACAGGCCGCCGCGCAGCCGCGCCAGAAGGTGTCGGTCGACTACGAGATCGGCGATTCGGTCAAGGTCCTCGACGGTCCGTTCGCCAGCTTCAACGGCATCGTGGAAGAACTCGATTTCGACAAGAACCGGGTCAAGGTCTCGGTCTCGATCTTCGGCCGCGCCACCCCGGTGGAACTGGATTTCGAACACGTCGAACTGGCGAAGTAATCCCTCGCCCCTTCGGGGCAGAGAGGTCACCGTCCTTGCAATTCGCGCCCCGAACCGTTAGGGGCGCGCGCTTCCGGCAGGATTCCCTGGCGGAAATTCCGTGCGGGAGGCGCCTCGGCGCTGTCTGACCGCTCACTCTGAGGGTTCCGGTTGCTACCGGCCCGACAGGACGAAAGGAGGCCCCCGTGGCCAAGAAGATTGAAGGCTATATCAAGCTGCAGGTTGCTGCAGGCGAAGCCAAGCCCGCCCCGCCGATCGGGCCGGCGCTGGGTCAGCGCGGCGTCAACATCATGGAATTCTGCAAGCAGTTCAACGCTGCCACGCAGGAAGTCGAAAAGGGCACGCCGCTGCCCACCGTGATCACCGTGTTTGCCGACCGCAGCTTCACGTTCGTGACCAAGACCCCGCCCGCCACATTCCTGATCAAGAAGGCGCTGGGCCTCAAGGCCGGTTCGAAGGAGCCGGGCAAGGTCAGCGCGGGAACGATCACGCGCGCGCAGCTCGCCGACGTCGCCAAGGCGAAGATGGTCGATCTCAACGCCAACGACCTCGACGCAGCGGTGAAGATCATCGAAGGTTCCGCCCGCGCCATGGGCTTGTCGGTTGTGGAGGGCTGATCCGATGACCATGCAAAGCAAGAAGCAGAAGTCGCTCGCCGCAAAGCTGGGTGACAACATGAAGCTCTATGGCGTCGACGAGGCGCTGCAGACGCTGCGTGACCTCAAGACCACCAAGTTCGACGAAACCGTCGAAGTCGCGCTGAACCTGGGCGTCGATCCGCGCCACGCCGACCAGATGGTCCGCGGCATGGTCACGCTGCCTTCGGGCACCGGCAAGGACGTCAAGGTTGCCGTGTTCGCACGCGGTGACAAGGCCGAAGCCGCTCTGGCCGCTGGTGCCGACAAGGTCGGCGCCGAAGACCTGATGGAAGACATGCTGGCCGGCAACCTCGATTACGGCCGCGTGATCGCCACGCCCGACATGATGGGCGTGGTCGGCCGCCTGGGCAAGACGCTGGGCCCCAAGGGCCTGATGCCGAACCCCAAGCTGGGCACCGTCACCCCGAACGTGGCCGAAGCGGTCAAGGCCGCCAAGGGCGGCCAGATCGAATTCCGCGTCGAAAAGGCCGGGATCATCCACGCCGGCATCGGCAAGATGAGCTTCACTGACGCCGCGATCCGCGCCAACTTCGACGCCTTCGTCGATGCGATCGTCAAAGCCAAGCCGGCCGGCGCCAAGGGCAAGTACCTCCAGAAGGTCGCGCTCTCGTCGTCGATGGGCCCCGGCCTCAAACTCGACGTGGCGCTGATCCACGCTGGGTAAGGCTTAGCCGACATACCGAATTGAAGAGGCCGGGAGGGGAAACCTTTCCGGCCTTTTTCGTATGCCTGCGGCGGCCCACCGCAGCCCGGCGATTTATAATGATCCGAAGTGAGGCCGTTCAGGCTTTCGCAAGTGCGATAATGGTGTAACCCTTTCGGATAGCTCCTCGGAGGAACTATGGCCGACGAACGAACACGAATCGTGCAATGGTTGCGTGCTGCAGCGCCGCCTCCCGAAAATCACGACAGCCTCAACCGGGTCATTCTCTATCTTGCGCAAGCAATCGAGCGGGGCGATCATTTTCTCGACGATGGCGTTGAAGATGTCGAAGCGAATCACGGAGCCCAGATTGTCGGGTTGTTCGAAAATGCGCAGGCGCGAGTCGCGGCAACGCGCGGGAAATAGGATATTCCCCGCCATTCGCTTTGGAATCGTGGTGCCGTGTGAGGCTGTCGAAACCTGCGGATTCTAAGGCCGATAGGGGAGGGTCTTTTCGGCGCATTTCGTCTGCAGATTATCGCTACGAAAGTTACGGGTTCGACTTCGTGTTGCCGAATTGTTCAAAAATGGCGAAAGTGCGCGTCCCATAGAGGAGTTGCCATGGCCATGTCCTTTCTTCGTTCAGCCCTGCTCCTCGTTGCCATGGGTACTTCCGCCTCGCCGGTATCCGCTCAAGTCGCCCGACTGCCCATAGCCGACGGCATCTGGGTCAAAGCCGAAACCGCCTGCGGCACGGCCGCCATAGCCTACGTCAAGCGCGCCGGCCGGTTCGGCAGCGTATATTTCTACGGCCCCAACCAGAGCATGGGACCCGCCAACGAGACCGAAGTCGTGTCGCATGTCGGGCGAGGCGAAAATGGATTTTCGGTCATCAACGATGGGCCGATCGAGGTCGCGGCGCGGCCGAACGGACGGGCCGTGGTCCGCGCCTTTTCGCTGAGCGAGGGCGTGCAGTGGACCGAAAATATCCGGCTGTGTGCTCCGACGACACTGTCGGCAAAGCTGCGCGCAGGCCTTGCACGCGTGGGATTGGGAGTGAGCCCAAGGTAGCGAGTTGCTTTAGACATGCTCAGGACGAGCGATTCCCAAGGACGCTAAATCCCCCCCGCAACCGTCTCGCGTCCGGTCGCGGCCAGGCCGGCTTCCAGCGCTTTCCCGCACTCCACCAGCGCCGCATCATCGGTCGAGCGGATCACGAAATTGGCGCCGACCTTGCCTTCGCGGAAGAACGGGTAGCTGCCGATCTGGCAGCCTTCGTGTGCTTTCTCGGTCTGGTAGAGCAGCTCGGCGATCTCGCTTTCGGGCACCCAGCAGCCGATCGTCAGCGATTTGAGCGGCAGGCCGCCCTCAAGCTGCCCGGTCAGCGCGTCGAGCATTCCGGCGGTGATGTGCGGCACCCCCGCCATCAAAAACACCGGACCGATGCGGATGCCCGGCGCGCCCGACATGCGGTTCTCGATCAGGTCGGCGCCTTGCGGCACGCGCGCCATGCGCAGGCGGCCTTCATTGAGGCCCCCGCGCGTGGCGTAATAGTGTTCGAGGATCGCGCGCGCCGCCGGGTGGATCACCACGGGCACGCCCAGTGCTTTCGCCACCGAATCGACCGTGATGTCGTCGTGAGTCGGGCCGATGCCGCCGGTGGTGAACAGGTAGTCGTTGCGCGCGCGCAGCGCGTTGACCGCCTCGACGATGGCTTCCTCGACATCGGGCACCACGCGCACTTCGCGCAGGCGGATGCCCTGCACGCCCAGCCACGTGGCGACTTGCGCGATGTTCTTGTCCTGCGTCCGGCCGGAGAGGATTTCATCGCCGACGACGATCAGCGCGGCGGTCCAGATGCGTTGGGGTTCGGTCATGGTAGGCCGCGATAGCTCAAAGCGCCGTCCAAGCAAACGCGGGTTGTGTTTCCTTCATGCTTCCCCGCCCTTCGACGAGCTCAGGATAACTTCCGGCCAAGGGCCGCAAGGCGGGGCCTGGGGCGATGGCAGGATCAGCGGCGCGCGACCGCCTGCGCGGGGACGCAACTTACTCCGCTGCCTCAAGCGCGGGCTCGGCCGTCACCGCCGCCGCCGGGCCGCCCAGCCGCATGATCCCGTCCTCGATCGGATCGTTCTTCAGCCACACGCGGTCGCGCACATAGTCCTGGTTCAGCCGCCACGGCATGGCCTGCGCGCTTTTGGGCATCAGGTGCATGCCGCGCTGGATATAGCCCGACGAGAAATCGAAGATGTTGTCTTCGGGCAGGCGGTGATCGTCGGGCAGCACGGGCATCGCCACCACCGCGTTCCTGGCCTTCATGTGGTTGAGCAGGCGGCAGATGTAGTCGGCGTTGATATCGGCGCGCAGCGTCCACGATGCGTTGAGATAACCGAACACCACCGCCAGGTTCGGCACGTTCGAGAACATGCAGCCCTTGTAGTAGAACCGCTCGCTGAAATCGACCGGAGCGCCGTTGACGCTCACCGCGATCTTTCCGGCGATGGCCAGTTTCAGCCCGGTAGCGGTGATGATGGTATCGGCATCGAGGTGCTTGCCCGATTTCAGCTGGATGCCGGTGGCATCGAACCGATCGATATGGTCGGTCACGATGTCGGCCTTGCCCGCCTTGATCGCCTTGAACAGGTCGCCGTCGGGGATCAGGCACAGCCGCTGTTCCCACGGGTTGTACGGCGGGGTGAACGCGGCGGCATCGTACTTGTCGCCCAGTTCCTGCTTCGCCTGTTTGGTCAGGAATTCCTTGACCTTTTCGGGCTTGGTGCGCGCCTGCTTGAAGATGAAATCCTGCATCCGCACGTTCTTGAAGCGGGTGATGGTGTAGGCCAGCTTTTCGGGCAGGAACTTGCGCAGCGTGTTGGCGATGGCATCGCGCGCGGGGCGGGCGGCGTACCAAGTGGGCGTGCGCTGCAGCATGGTGACGTGGTCCGCGCGGTCAGTCATCGCCGGGACCATGGTGGCGGCCGTCGCCCCCGATCCGATCACCACCACGCGCTTGCCGCTGTAGTCATAGCCTTCGGGCCAGAACTGCGGGTGGATCACGTCGCCCTTGAAGTCCTCGCGCCCGGGGAACTGCGCGTCGTGCGGGTTGTCGTAATCGTAATAGCCCGATCCCAGGTACAGCAACCGCGCGGTGATCCGCCGCCGCTCGGCGCCGGGCTGTTCCACCACCAGTTCCCACTGCGCGGTGGCGCCGTTCCAGTCGGCCGACAGCACCGTGGTGCGGAACCGGATGTGCGGGCGGATGCCGCGTTCATCGACGATGCGGTTGAGGTAATCGAGGATCGAGGGGCCGTCGGCGATCGACTTCTCGTGCTTCCATGGCTCGAACACGAAGCCCAGCGTGTGCATGTCGCTGTCGGACCGCACGCCGGGATAGCGGAACAGGTCCCAGGTGCCGCCCAGCGCCTCGCGCCGCTCGATCATCGCATACGTGCGGTCGGGGCAGATTGCCTGCATGTGCGCGGCCATGCTGATGCCCGAAATGCCCGCGCCGATGATCGCGACATCGACATCGGGGGCAGGTGCCCCGCCGGACAAGCTGTTACCCAAGCGATCGGCCATCCGTCTCTCCCGCCCGTTCCCGGTCTGCCAATGACAGGCCCGGTCGTCTATTGACAGGGGTGTAAGCCAGTCCGCGCGCGAATGCCAGACCGATTGCCCCCCATTCGCCGCCCCCCGTTGGCCGTATCCGCCGTTGCAACCATCGGCGGCGTTTGCCACACGCTGTCCATGTCGATCATCGCCGCCCGCCGTTACCTGCATGGCATCGCCAGCGAACACGCGATTCCCGTGGACGGGAACGAGCGCGACACGCTGCCGCCGCACGGGTTCGACTGGGTCGGGCTGTGCGAGCCCACGGCGGAGGAAATGGACGTGGTGCGCCGCCAGTTCCATTTGCACCCGCTGGCGGTGGAAGACGCGCTCAACCCGCGCCAGCTGCCCAAGGTTGAGGCGTACGGCAAGCAGCTGTTCGTCGTCGCGCGCACCGCCGCGCTGGAGGAGGAAGAGGTCATCGGCTATGGTCAGACCGCGATCTTCCTCGGCGCCGATTTCGTCGTCACCGTCCGCTTCGGCAGCACGCGCGCGCACCACGAACTGCGCCGCGAGCTGGAAGCCAATGCCGAACGGCTGGCCGAAGGGCCCGACTACGTGCTCCATGCGGTGCTCGATTTCGTGGTCGACGGCTACCTGCCGATCATGGACAAGCTGGAGGAAGTGGCGATCGAGATGGAGGAAGGCGCGATCGACGTGTTCCCCGAACAGGTCACCATCCGCCGCCTGTTCCGACTGCGCCGCCAGCTGCGCCGGTTCGAACGGATCATCGGCCCGATGCAGGAAATGTGCGAGCGTCTGGTCACGACCGACCTGCCCGCGATCGACCCCGCCGCGCGGCTGTGGTTCCGCGACGTGCTCGACCACGTCCGCCGCGTGATCGCCCGGATGGACGGGCTAAAGGAAACGCTGGCCACCGTGGTTGAAACCGCCAGCCTGCTGGAACAGCATCGTCAGGGCGAAATGACCCGGCAGCTGGCGGCCTGGGCCGCAATCCTCGCCGTGCCCACCGCGATCGCGGGGATCTATGGCATGAACTTCGATTACCTGCCCGAACTGCACTGGCACTACGGCTATTACTTCGTATGGGGCCTGATCGTGTGCGTGTGCGGCGGGCTGTGGGTGCGGTTCAAGTCGATCGGGTGGTTGTAGCCTGTATGGGCGTCAGTGGCTGCACGAGGGCAGGTGGCACCGGGCTGGTCGAATGCGCGTGGCGACGGCGGGCCGGGAAGGGCACCACGTTGCTACTGGTCGGCCACTCGTTTGCGGGCGCAGCCGGTTCGCTGTCTTCTGGCGGCAGGGCATGGTCGCCCCGCTCGATCGCCAGCGCGACGTAGTGCATGACCGCAGCCAGGCGATCGGGTTGATCGGCCGGTGCAATGGCCTGACGCAGCCAGGCGACAATCTGTGCGCGTTCTTTCATCGTTGGTGCTTCCCCGCGTTTTTTGTTCTGGGCAGAGAACGCCTGTAATTCGAAAATATTCCTGAAGGAATCGCGTGGCTGCTCGAAATTGGCGGGATATCAAGGAAACCCACGGCAATTCGGTATGAGCTCTGGCGATTTCGGGTAGGAAGCGACGGGCACGACCTCCGCCGGCTTTCGGGAAGACGGCAAGACGGGACGTAGCGGCCGCTGCTGACAAAATCGCCGCTGCCATGGCCAAGGCGCCGCTTTGCGCGTTGGGCAGTTCGGGGTACGGGGACTACACGGGGCAAGGGGCCACGCGAAAGGACAGGGATGGCTAGCGGCTCGACACGGACGATCCTGATTGCGCTGGGCGCGAACGTGGGGATTGCCGTGGCCAAGTTTGCCGCAGCGGCGTTCACCGGATCGTCGGCGATGCTGACCGAGGGGGTGCACTCCCTTGTCGATTCAACCAACCAGGTGCTGCTGCTGTATGGTCGCAAGCGCGCGGAAAAGCCGGCCAACGAGAAGCATCCGTTCGGTTACGGACGCGAGCTGTATTTCTGGAGCTTCGTCGTCGCGATCCTGGTGTTTTCGCTCGGCGCGGGCGTTTCGGTGTATGAAGGCGTGCTGCACATGCTGCACCCCGAACCGGCGGTCTCGCCCGCGGTGGCGTTCGTGGTGCTGGGCATCGCGGCGGTGCTGGAAGGCTATTCCACGCTGGCGGCCAAGCAGGACTTTGACGCCGCGCGCGAGGGGCGGTCGTGGCTTCAGGCGATCCAGTTTTCCAAGGACGCGCCGACGATCATCCTGCTGCTGGAGAACGCCGGCGCGCTGGTTGGGCTGGGGCTGGCGGCGCTGGGGCTGGCGCTGAGCCTGTTGACCGGCAACCCGGTGTGGGATGGGCTGGCCTCGGTGCTGATCGGGCTGGTGCTGGGCGTGCTGGCGGTGCTGCTGCTGTACGAAGCCAAAAGCCTGCTGATCGGCGAAAGCGCCGATCCCAAGCTGGTCGCCGCGATCCGCCGCTGTGCCGAGGGGCATCGCGGCGTGGTTGCGGTGCACGAAGTGCTTACGCTCCATTCCGCGCCCGAAATGGTCACGGTGATCATCAGCGCCGATTTCGATGACGCGATCAGCGCGCGCGACGTGGAGGGCATCGTCGCCGACATCGAACGCCAGGTGGCGCTCAGCTATCCGATCGTGGCGCGCGTGTTCGTGCGACCGATGGATGCCAGCGGCCTGCGCCTGTCGATGCGCGCGGGCGTGGGCGACGGGGCGGACGCAGCGGAAGGCGTGAACCGCGCATGATCGCGCCGCGCCTTGCGCAGGGCCGCGATCCGTGGTCTGTCGCAGATCGGGTCGGCACTTTCCTCAACGCGGAGATTCCGTGCTGCATGCCCCGCGCATAGAACCCGAACGCGAACTGGGCCCACCCGGGCAACGGTCCGCGCGCGCGCTGTTCCGCCGGATGACGCGGATCTATGTGATGGCCAGCCTGGCCGCCATTGCCATCCTGCTGCCGCTGATCGCCACCGGGCTGGAATTCCAGACCTGGCAATGGGTCAACCTGTTCCGGTTCGTGCCGGTCGGCTTCGCGATCTACGTTACCGCCGATATCCTGGTCATCCGTCACCACTTGCGCCCGGTGACCGACGCCCTGAAACTGCTCGACGCCGGAACCATGCCCGATCGCGCGGTGCTGACCACCGGGATCACGCGCGCGCTCAACCTGCCGTTTTTCGCGTTCATGCGGGTCACGTTCCTGCACGGGCCGCTGGCGACGCTGGTGGTGAGCGGCGCGATGCTGATCGCCAACCATTTCGGGTTGATGTTCGCCACCTGGCAGATCGTGGCGTTCGGCGGCGCAGCGATGCTGTTCGCCTCGCCGACGCACGCGATCTTCGAATACTTCGCGGTCAGCCGCGACATCGAGGGCGCGATCAAGCGGCTGGGCCGCGCGCTGGGCGGGCCGCTGCCGGCCGAATGCCATGGCCAGCTGATCGCGATCCGGCTCAAGGAAAAGCTGCTCTACCTTGCGGTCGCGGTCGCCTCGCTGCCGTTGACGTTCTTTGCGGTGTCGGTCGTGTTCAAGATCGACCGGCTGTTCGTGGTCAACGGGCTGCATCCCTCGTCCGCGCAGTTGCTGCCGTTCTACTTGTGGATCGCGGGCGTGGTGATGGTCTGCGTGCTGGGATCGTTCGCGATGGCGCTGCTGACCGCAAGCGAAGTGTCGCGATCCGCCGCCCGGATGCTCAACGCGATGGGCATGGTCGAGAAAGGCCGGCTGGACGATGCCCATCTCGATGTGATCAGCACCGACGAATACGCGCAGCTGTTCCGCGGGTTCGGGCTGATGGTGGATTCGCTGCGCGAGGAGCAGAAGATCCTGTCGGTCAGTCAGGATCTGGCGGGCGAACTGCAGCTCGATGTGCTGATCGCGCGGATCATGACCGCGACCGCCGAACTGCTCGGCGCCGAACGCTCGACGCTGTTCATCCACGATCCGCGCACCAACGAACTCGTCTCGGTCTTCGCGGCGGGGCTTGAACTGCGCGAGATCCGCATTCCTGCCGGGCAGGGGATCGCCGGCGCGGTGTTCAGCTCGGGCGTGCTGGAAAGCATCGCCGATCCTTACGCCGATCCACGCTTCGACCAGGCGGTGGACACGCGCACCGGTTTCCGCACGCGCAACATCCTGTGCGCGCCGATCGCCAACAAGGCCGGCGGGCGCATCGGCGTGACGCAGGTGCTCAACAAGCGCGAGGGCGATTTCACCGCCAAGGACGAGGCGCGGTTGCGCGCATTCGCCGCGCAAGTCGCCGTCAGCCTCGAGAATGCGCGGCTGTTCGACGACGTGCTGAGCATGAAGAACTACAACGACAGCATCCTCAAGAGCACGTCGAATGCGATCATCACGCTCGACAGCGAGGAAAGGCTGGTCACGGTCAACGATCCCGGCACCGAACTGCTGGGTTATGCGCGCGAGCGGCTGGTGGGGCGCAGCGCCACGCAGATCGCGGGCGAGAACGAGTGGATCGTCACCGCCGTGCGCCGCACCGCTGAAACCGGCGAGCGCAGCCTCGCGGTGGATGCCGAAATGCGCTTTCGCGACGGGCGCAAGGCGACCGTCAACCTCACCGTCACCCCGCTGATCGACGCCGCCGATCAGCGCATCGGCTCGATGGTGGTGATCGAGGACGTGACCGAGGAACGCCGCGTGCGCGCCACCATGGCGCGCTACATGTCCAAGGAAGTGGCCGACCAGCTGCTCGAGGCGGGCGAGATCGAACTGGTCGGCAAGGACCAGGAAGTGTCGGTGCTGTTCTCCGACGTGCGCGGGTTCACCACCATTTCCGAAGCGCTGGGCGCGCGCGAGACGGTGCAACTGCTCAACGGCTATTTCACCGAGATGGTCGATGTAATCTTCGATCACGGCGGCATCCTCGACAAGTATATCGGCGATGCGATCATGGCGCTGTTCGGCGCGCCGTTCCCGACCGATCGCGATGCCGACAATGCCATTGCCGTGGCCAACGCGATGATGCTGCGACTGGCCGAGCTGAACCAGCGCCGCGCCGGATCGACGCTGCCCGCGCTCGACATCGGCGTGGGCATCGCCACGGGCGATGTGATCGTGGGCAACATCGGCTCGATCCGGCGCATGGAATACACCGTGATCGGCGACAGCGTGAACCTCGCCTCGCGGCTGGAGGGCGCGAACAAGGCGTTCGGCACCAAGATCCTGATCGGCGAGACCACGGTCAAGCGGCTGAAGTCGCCCACGCTGCTGCGCGAGATCGATCGCGTGCGGGTGAAAGGCAAGGACAACCCGGTCTCGGTGTTCGAGGCGCTGGGGTGGCGCACCGGCGAACCGGGGCTGGAGGTGCTGCTCGATCGCTACACCGCCGGGTTCGCCGCCTACCGCGCGCAGGACTGGGCGCGCGCGGTCACCGCGTTCGAAGCCGCGTTGGCGATCGATCCGCGCGACACGCCGAGCGAGATCTACCTCGGCCGCAGCCGCGCCTACGCCGCCGCCCCGCCGCCCGCCGACTGGGACGGGGTGTGGACGATGCTCACGAAATAGGCCGCGCTGGCGCAGTATCCGTGCCACAAGCGTTTGGCAACATTACCGAAACGTCATTGGCGGTGCGACCACGGGCTTCCTAGATTCAGCCCGAGGCGGGAGGGTCCGCACGGAGTCGATCTATGAACACGAAGCTGGTTCTTGCCCTTGTCGCAACGCTGGCGCTGGGCGCCGCGCCGTCCGCTGCCGAGGCCAAAGGCTGCATCCGTGGCGCAATTGCTGGCGGTGTTGCCGGACATTATGCCCACCACCACGCCATCGCCGGCGCAATGGCGGGCTGCGCGGGCGGCCATTACTATTACAAGCACAAAGCCGCCAAAGCTGCGCAGCAGCAGGCCGCAGCGCAGCATCACTGATCGGGGCAGGTCGGTCCGGCGCTGGCCGGGCTGACCGCCTCAGCCGTTGTCGACAATAACCCCGAACAGGTCGTGCGCGTCGGCATCCTCGACCAGCACATCGACGATGTCGCCCGGCGCAAGGCCCGCTGGCACGTTGCGCAGGAACACGTTGCCGTCGATCTCGGGCGCATCGGCTTGCGATCGCGCGGTCGCGCCGATGTCGCCGTCCTCGTCGGGCTCGCCCACTTCGTCGACGATCACCGGCAGCACGCGGCCGACCTTGGCGGCGAGCTTGGCCGCGCTGATCGCGGCGGTCTTTTCCATGATCCGGGCGTAGCGTTCTTCCTTGACCGCCTCGGGCACCGCATCGGGCAGGTCGTTGGCGGCAGCGCCCGCCACCGGCTCGAACCGGAACGCGCCGACCCGATCGAGCTGCGCTTCATCGAGCCAGTCGAGTAGGTACTGGAAATCGGCGTCGGTCTCACCCGGAAAGCCGACCACGAAGCTCGATCGCACCGCGATATCGGGGCAAATCTCGCGCCATGACCGCAGCCGGTCGAGCACTTTGGCCTCGTTCGCCGGGCGCTTCATCGCCTTCAGCACTTTCGGGCTGGCGTGCTGGAACGGGATGTCGAGATAGGGCGTCAGCAGCCCTTCGGCCATCAGCGGGATCACCGCATCGACGTGGGGGTAGGGATAGACGTAGTGCAGCCGCACCCACGGCGCCTCGCCATCCGGCGTGCGCAACCGGCCCAGTTCGCGCGCCAGGTCGGTCATGTGAGTGCGCACGGCGCGACCCTTCCACTGACGCTCCTCGTGCCGCACGTCGACGCCGTAGGCCGAAGTATCCTGGCTGATCACCAGCAGTTCGCGCGTGCCCGCCGCGACCAGCTTTTCCGCTTCGCGCAGCACCGCGTCGATCCGCCGGCTGACCAGCTTGCCGCGTAGCGAGGGGATGATGCAAAACGCGCAGGCGTGGTTGCAGCCTTCGGAAATCTTGAGGTAGCTGTAATGGCGCGGGGTCAGCTTGATGTCGATGTCGGACGGCTGCGGGATCAGGTCGATGTACGGGCCCTGCGATGGCGGCGCGGCCTCGTGCACTGCGTTGACCACGTCCTCGTACTGGTGCGCGCCGGTCACCGCGAGTACCGACGGAAATCGCGCCCGGATCACGTCGGCTTCGTTGCCCAAGCAGCCGGTGACGATCACCCGGCCGTTTTCGGCAATCGCCTCGCCGATCGCGGCCAGGCTTTCCTCCTTGGCGCTGTCGAGAAAGCCGCAGGTGTTGACCAGCACGACGTCGGCGCCGGCATAGTCGGGCGACATCGCATAGCCATCGGCACGCAGCCGGGTGAGGATGCGTTCGGAATCGACCAGTGCCTTGGGGCAGCCCAGGCTGACCATGCCGACGCGCGGGGAGGAAGGTATTTCAAGTGCCATCGTGCGCCGCCCCCTACACCTCGCGCGCCCGACGCGCTACAGCGACGACATCCGGGGGCGCGAAAGGCATAATAAATGGGTCCGGTGAACTGGTTGGCCGTGTTGGCGGCGACGTTGGCGGCGATGGCGGTATCGGCGCTGTGGTACGGCCCGCTGTTCGGCCGCGCCAAGCTGGCCGAAGTCGGCCCCGGCGGACTGGGCGCGCGCACCTCGCCCGCCCGCACATGGGCGCTCACCGGCGTGCTGCTGCTCGTCACCGCGACGATGATGGGCCACATGTTCGCGCGCGTCGGCCCGGCGACGCTGGCAGTGAAGCCGTGGCTGTACTTCATGATGGCGGGCGGGCTGGCCGGCGCGTTCGTGATCCCCGCGCTGTGGATCAGTTACACCCACCAGCGCATCAGCACGCGGCTGGCGCTGATCGACGCGGGGTTCTGGATGGTGGCGTATCTGGCGATGGGGCTGGTATTCAAGATCTTGGGGTGAGGGTGAGGGTGAGGAGCGGCGGATTCGCTATCCCCAATCCCGCTCATCCTGAGCTTGTCGAAGGATTGCTTTTTCTGTTTCCTCGCGCGGCAAAAGCGAAGTGCAGTCCTTCGACAAGCTCAGGACGGACGGTTTTTACCAAGCGGATTGAACAAAAAGCTAAAGTCTGACCGGCAGATACAGCGCAGGATCGCGCGGAATATTGTTGCGGCGCAGTTCGAAGTGCAGCGTCGGGCGCACCGCTTCGCCGCTCCGGCCGATGGTCGCGATGCGATCGCGCCGGGCCACTTTCTGACCCTGTTTGACCGTGACTTTGCCGAGATAGGCATACGCGGTGACCCAGCCGCCGCCATGGTCGACGATCACCAGCTGGCCGAAGCGGCGCGGCTCGTTGCCGGCGAACACCACGGTCCCGGCGGCGGCGGCGCGCACGGTCATCCCGTCGTAGGCGACCAGGTCGATGCCGTTGTTGGGCAGGCCCGAAACCGGCCGCCCAAACGGCGTTTCAAGCGCGCCGTCGGTCGGCCACGCCAGGCGCGGCGCATCGAGCTCGCGCGCGCGGGTCGGCGCGTAGGGCGTAGGCGGCGGCGCCGGACGGACGACGTGCGGCGGCGTTACCGGCGCCACTACCGATGGGGGGCGTGTGGCAGGCGCGGGTGCCGGACGCGGCCGGGCATAGCCGTGCGACGGTATCCGCAGCTCCTGCCCGATACGGATGATATAGGGCGAGGGGATGCCGTTGGCCGCACCCAGCGTCGCCATGTCGATGCCGTGCCCGGCGGCGATCGTGGCGAATGTATCGCCCGCCCGCACGGTGTAGACCAGCACCGGGGCGCTCGATCCGGCACCTTGCCCTTGCGCCGGGCAGGCGCCAGCCGTCACCGCAAGCAGCAGGCCTGCGGCAACGGCGCGCTTCACGCCGCCCCGCCCGGCACCAGCTGGGTGATCCCGCCCATGTAGGGCGCCAGCACCGCCGGCACGTCGACCGATCCGTCGTCCTGCTGGTAGTTTTCCAGCACGGCGACCAGCGTGCGCCCCACCGCCAGCCCCGATCCGTTGAGCGTGTGGACGAACTCGGTGCCCTTCTGGCCGCCAGCATCTTTGGCTGGCCGAAACCGCGTGTTCATTCGCCGCGCCTGGAAATCGCCGCAGTTGGAACAGCTCGAAATCTCGCGATAGGCACCCTGGCCCGGTAGCCACACTTCCAGATCGTAAGTCTTGCGCGCGGTGAACCCCATGTCGCCCGCGCACAGCAACATGCGGCGGTACGGCAGCTCCAGCGCCTGCAGCACCGATTCGGCGGCAGCAGTCATGCGCTCGTGCTCCGCATCCGAGTCCTCGGGCCGGCTGATCGTCACCAGCTCGACCTTTTCGAACTGGTGCTGGCGGATGAACCCGCGCGTATCGCGCCCGGCCGCGCCGGCTTCGGAGCGGAAGCACGGGGTCAGCGCGGTCATCCGCAGCGGCAGCGTCGCGCCATCGAGAATCTGCTCGCGCACCGCGTTGGTCAGGCTGACTTCGGCGGTGGGGATCAGCCAGCGCCCGTCGGTGGTGTGGAAATTGTCCTCGGCGAACTTGGGCAACTGCCCCGTACCGAACAACGATTCATCGCGCACCAGCAGCGGCGGCGCGCATTCGCCATAGCCGTTCACGCTGGTCTGGTGATCGAGCATGAACTGCCCCAGCGCCCGGTGCAGCCGCGCCATCTGCCCGCGCAGGAACGTGAACCGCGCCCCCGAAATCAGCGCGCCGGTCTCGAAGTCCAGCCCCAGCACGGGGCCGATGTCGGCGTGTTCCTTCGGCTCGAATGAAAACGGGCGCGGGGTGCCCCAACGCGACACTTCGACATTGGACGTCTCGTCCGCGCCCGGCGGCACGTCGGCGGCGGGCAGGTTGGGGTGTGCGGCGAGCATGTCGGCCAGCTGCGCGGTGAGGGTGCGCTCCTCGTCCTCCAGCGCGGGCAGCTCGGTCTTGAGCGCGGCGACCTCGGCCATCAGCGCGGCGGCTTCGTCCTCGCGCTTTTGCGCCTTGGCTGCACCGATCGCCTTGGAGGCGTCGTTGCGGCGCGCCTGCGCCTCCTGCATCCGCGTGGCGATCTCACGCCGCCGCGCATCGAGCGCGACGATGGACGCGGCCACCGGCGCCACCCTGCGGCGGGCAAGGGCGGTATCGAAAGCGGCGGGATCGTCGCGGATCAGGCGGATGTCATGCATGGCGCCGGGCTATGCCGCGCCGATTCGCGCTGCGCAAGTTCGCGCCGGTGGGAACTGGTGAGAATGGCCGCAGCCATCGGTCCGGCGAAGCCCCCTATGTGACGCGCAGCGGCGAATGCAGCGGCGAATGTTGCCCTGCCGGCCTCTACGCCATCCCGGGCGATGATCGGTTCGGCACTAGCCCAAGTTATGCCTAAACCTGACGTCGTCACGTATCTGAGCATCTGGGCAGCAGGCGCCGTCAAAGCCTACGTTCCCGGCCCCAACTGCCTCGTCGGAAGCGGTCGTTGATTCACCGGTTGTCGACGGCAAAAAATGGCAGGCAGCAGTTGCCTCCGTGTAAGGGCGCTATGGGCAAACAAGAGACCGCAGATTGGTGAAAATGAGTCTCCAAATTTTTCGAAGCCTGCTCAATTGCGGTCGGGGGACGCCCGACTGGCGCCGCTCACACCACATCACTTTTCAATGATTTACACAGCATCACTGTAATAGCTCGAAGACGCATATGGCGGTCGCCCTCGAGCGCTCGGGAGCCAATGCCATGAGCGGTTCTGCGGCTGAACATCAGGATCGTGTCGGTGTAATGCTCGGCCAGGAGTTGAAAATCGGCCTTGCCAATTTCGCCCTTGCAGTGGGCGTCCTCGAAAAACCGGACGAGCGAATCCTCTACATGCCGGGTGCCGTGCTCGTGCACGGCTTGCGCTAGCCTGGGAAAGCGGGCTGACTCGGCCATTGTCAAGCGTTCAAGCGCGATGCCTTCGGGCAATTGCGCCGTGTCCATCAACAGCGCGCCGATCGCGTAGAGCCGCTCGGCGAACGGTCGATCGTCGTCTTCGGCCAAGCTGTTGATCGGCGCAAACCGGCTGGTCAACGCGTCGATCGCTGCTTCGAGTACCTCAGACTTCGAAGGGAAACGGCTGTAGAATGTCGCTTTGGATATGTGCGCGCGTTCCACGATCGCCTCGACCGAAGTCGCCGAATAGCCCTTTTTCAGAAACAGTTCCATGGCGACATGCAGGATCGTTTCGGTCAGTCGCGATGCCTGGTCGCGGGTCGGGCGGCCGGTCTTGCGCTTTGCCGGTCGCGCTTCCTTCGCCCCGCCGGCCGCTGTGTCGATCGTCCTTCCCGGCACGATAATTCCCTGAGTTGGAAAGGCGGATGGTCCCCGTTCCGCCTTGTTTGGCAGCGTCGCTGCCCGATGCTGTGCGACCGTTCCGCCCGGCAAACAAGTGCACTTGTTAAAACTAAACGGTAGCGTATCATTAGCGTGATAATCGATTTGGCATGACCGGCGAGACTCAACGCCGCCGGCACCGGGACAGGAGAAGATCATGAGGCATCACGTCACCTTGATGGCATCGGCATCGCTGGCATTTGTCGGACAAGCCCACGCGCAGGAGGCCAAGCCCGATCCGGCCAGGGACGCCGACAAAGCTGGTGAGACCGGCAAGACTGGCGAGATCGTCGTAACCGCCCAGTTCCGTTCGGAACGACTTCAGGACGTGCCGATCGCGATCAGTGCGGTGACGGCCAAGACGCTGGAAAATTCGGGTATCCGTTCGACCGACGACTTCGCGGTCGCGGTCCCGGGCCTCAACATCAAGCGCCAGACCGGCGCATCGCTGGTGTTCCTGCGCGGCGTCGGCACGGCCGGCGGACAGGCGGCCCAAGAAGGCGCTGTCGCGACATTTGTCGATGGCATCTACCAGCCGTCACCATCGGCCGCGACAATGTCGCTCAACAATATCGAGCGCGTCGAGGTAGTAAAAGGCCCCCAAGGCACACTGTACGGCCGCAATGCGACCGGCGGGGCGATCAACATCATCACCCTGACCCCGTCATACGAGCCTTCGGTTCGCGGCCAGATCGGCTATGGCAACAAGAACACGCTCGAAGGCACGATCTACGGTACGGCCGGGATTGGCTCCAAGGCTGCGCTCGACATTGCCGCCTATTACCGCGACCAGCGCGACGGCTTCGGCAAGAACCTCGCCACCGGGCATGACATCATCAAGGGCAAGGATTTTACCGTCCGCAGCAAGTTGCTGCTCGAGCCCGGCGAAGGCACGCGCATCGTGCTGGCCGGCGATTACGTCTTTTACAAGGGATCGGAGGCGCTGCCGCAGCGCGCGACCGATTCCTCGGCGCTGCTCAACGGCCAGGTCGGTTATAGCGGCGGCTACTATGACGCCAATCTCGAGTTCGATCCGTCGATCGAGTTTCGCGGCGGCGGTGGCTCGATGACCATCGACCAGGACATTGGCAGCCTCAAGCTGACCAGCATCAGCGCGTACCGCACGCTGCGCATCAAGACCCACACCGATGCCGATGGCACGCAGTTCCCGATCCTCGACGTCACGCTCGACGAGAAGAACCGCCAGTTCACGCAGGAGTTGCGCCTCGCCGGCGACAGCGGCAACCTGCAGTGGATTGTCGGGGCGTTCTATCTCGACAGCCGCAGCGGCTACGATCCGTTCCAGATCGGCGGGCTCGCTGTGGCCGGGATGGGGTTGAACGCGCTGATCATCAATCGCTCCTTCCAGTCCACGCGCTCGCTTGCCGGTTTCGGGCAGGCGACGCTTCACGTTGGCGAGGCGACGCGCGTGACCGCAGGACTGCGCTATACCAGCGACCGGCGGCGCTATCATGGCGAGCTTACCGGCGATGTCATTGGAGTCGGCGTAATTCCGCTTGCACCGCCCGGCGCGTTCGACGCCGAACGCACGTTTTCCAAGCCCAGCTGGCGACTGTCGCTCGATCACGATTTCAGTCGCGATGTGATGGGCTATGTCAGCTACAATCGCGGGTTCAAGAGCGGCATCTACAACGTCACTTCGCCCGGCGACGCACCTGTGTTGCCCGAACAACTCGATGCCTACGAAGTCGGGCTCAAGACCACGCTTGCCAATGGCCGCGCGCATCTCAACGGTGCCGCATTCTACTACAACTACAAGAACATCCAGCTGATCTCCCAAGTCGGAGCCAAGCAGCTGCTGTTGAATGCCGCCGCTGCGAAAATCTACGGCGCGGAGATCGAGTTCGACGCCAAGATCGGCGATCAACTGTCGCTGCGCGGCGGACTGTCCTACACCCACGGACGTTATGGCGATTTTCCGCTGGCGCCGTTCTATACGCCCAACTTTGCGCCACCGTTCGGCAACACCGTCACGGCGGGCCAGGGCAAGGGCAACACCACCGTGTTCACGCCCGAAGTCACCGCCAGCATCTCGGCGGACTATACCGTGCCGATCGGAGCTTCGAAGGTCGTCGCCAACGTGAGCTATGCCTACAACGACGGTTTCTTCTTCACGCCCGACAACAGCGTGCGCCAGCCGTCGTACAGCCTGGTCAACACCCAGCTGACCTGGTTTGCGCCCGATGAGCGTTACAACGTGCGCGTCTGGGCACGGAACCTGTTTGCCGCCAAATATCTGTTCTCCGGGTTGCAGGGCCAGGTGGGCAACACAGTGGTGCCGGGGGTAGGTCGGACGTTCGGTGCCTCGTTCGGCTTCAAGTTCTGACCGACGACCGGACCGTGGACGCGGCGCTCGCTCCCTATCGCTATTGGCGCTTCTGCCTGTGGTCCGGGCCGATCTTCCTGGTGGCGCTGGCGTTGTTCTGGGGGGTGATCGCGCACAGCTTTCCGCCGTTCGCCCCCACCATACCGGCGACGGTTGTCGCTGCGTGGTTCGTCAGTGACGGCAACAGCATCCGCATCGGCATGCTCGGCGCGATGACCTTCGTGCCGTTCTACATCATCTGGGGCGTCGGACTGTCCAAGTTGATGGAGACGCTGGAGGGCGGCAACCGCGTGCTGTCGCAATTCCAGATGTGGGGTGCCGGGCTGACGGCGGTCGCGTTCATGATCGCGTTCATGATCATGGTATTCGGGGCCTATCGAGCAGAGGCGCTCGATCCCCTCACGTTGCAATTCATGTACGACACCGGGTGGGTGATGTTGCTGGTTCCCTATGCCGGCGTTCTGATCCAGCAAATTCCCTTCGGTGTGCTGCTCCTGTCGGACCGGCGCGCAGAGCCGCTGATGCCGCGCTGGGTGTGCTGGTATTCGATCTGGATCGGGTTCGGGTCGCTGATCGAGTTTGCGATGCCGTTCTTCCGCATTGGCGTGTTTGCGCGCGACGGCCTCGTGAACTTCTGGGTCGAGGCGAACATCTACTTCTTCTGGATCGTGCTGCTGTCGTTCTATGGCCTGAAGGCGCTGAACCGGCTCGAACGCGAAGCATTGGCGGGAACTACCGGGCCGGTGCCCGAGCGACTTGCCGCGACGACCGATCGGGACCGGGGCTTCTGGGCCTTCATCTTTGCCGACATGATCGTCTTTGCGGTACTGTTCACCGCCTTCAGCATCGACCGCTGGCGCGATCCTGTGGCGTTCCAGGCGGGCCACGCAGCGCTCGATGCGACACGCGGGCTGGCGGAGACGGTGCTGCTGCTGCTTGGTTCGGGCCTCGTCGTTGTGGCCCTGTCGGCGGCACGCAGCGGCGCGATCGTGCGCGTCGTCCCCTTGCTGGGTGGAGCGCTGGCAACCTCGCTCGCGTTCTGCGGGCTGAAGGCCTTGGAATATCGCGAACGGTTCGCGGCGGGCCAAGGGCCGGACAGCCAGCTGTTCTTTTCGCACTACTTTGCGATGACCGGGCTCCATCTCAGCCATGTGGTGCTATCGATTCTGGCGGTCGGCTGGATCGCCTGGCGCTACCGGCGGGGCGATGCATCGTCCGCGCTGCTGCGCATGTTCGGCAGCGCGGCAATTTTCTGGCACATGGTCGATCTGCTGTGGGTGATTCTGTTCGCCACCCTGTACCTCGGCAGTGCGGCATGAGCGCGCTACGCCATCCAGTCGTGCTCGTTGGCTTGCTCGTTGCGGCCAGCGTGCTGTCCTACGGCATCGGCCATGGGGGAATATCTTGGCGCTGGGGCGGTGTCGCCGTGCTGGCCATCGCGGGCATGAAGGCGGCGATCATCCTCGATCAATTCATGGAAGCCCGCGAAGAACCACGCGGTCTGCGAGTGGCGGCCTACAGCTGGCTGGTGTTCGTGCTGGCCGTCGTCGCGCTGCCGATGATCGCCCGATGACCGGGCAGCCGACCGCTTTCGATTTGGGCCAGGGCGTTCCGCAACCACCATTCGACGCAGTAATGCCCGCCGCACAGTATCCTGTGACGATCGTTTTCGGGCTCCTGGCGCTGAGCGCGGCGCTGTTCGCGATTGTTGCTGCGCGAACGACCCGTTCAGCCATTCCGCTTGCGATCTTCCTCGGCAGCGCGCTGTCGATGGTTTGCGAGCCTATCGTCACGATGCTGGGCCACTGCTTTTACCCGCCCGTTGGCCAGCTCACGCTGTTCACCGCGCAAGGTCGCACGATCCCGCTGTTCGTCGGGTTCGCCTACTGCTTCTATTTTGCGCCGGGGATCGTGTTCCTGGTCGATCGCTTCGGCAACGGCATGACCGTGCGTGGCTATCGCGTACTCGTGGGCACGCTCGGGCTGTTCGTCATTGGCTACGATTATCTCGGCATCAGCCTGGGCCTCTGGCGCTACTATGGCGATACACCGCTGACCATTGCACGTTTCCCGATATGGTGGGTGCCGGCAAATCTGCTCGTCTTCGTACCTGCCGCAACCACCATCCACCTCGCGCGCGACTGGCTGGTCGGAAGCCGACAGTGGCTGCTGGTGCCCTTCATGGCCGCACAAGTGCTGATGTTCCACGCGCTCGGATCGCTGCCGGCTTATACCGTCCTCAACATGGACGTTTCCAGCGGTTGGAAGTTGGCTGGCGTCCTCGCTTCCATGCTAATTTCTGCGACGATACTCGACATATGCGGAAGACTGGTCTGTCGAGGCGCGCCGAGCTGATCAATCTGCTCGATCGGGTTCAGGTCGGGCGAGCACGGCGGCAGGTAAGTGATGCCTGAAAGCGGACGTCTAACGACCGGGCAAAATCCGTCTTGGATCGACTTTGTGTGGGGACACTCCGGAAGGGAACTACAGGAAGCGGATGGGGCTAATCCGCCATACGATCAAGTGATGACCGAACTGATCCCCTCGCTTCGCCCTGCCAAATATCGAGGCAGTTGTCGAAAACCTGATGGAGGCGACCACGCCTCCGATGCGGATTGGGCGCAAGACCATATTGGCCATCCTGAAGAAGCTCGCTGCCCCGGAACGTGCACTTGCCAACCCGCAGGAATTTGCGGCGGCGCTGGTGACGGCGATCAAGACGCGGCTGGCCGATCAGCTTGTTGATGGCATCAAATATGAGCGCGACGGCACTTGTTATGAGCAGCGCCAGTTTGATGACCTGATCGACGCTTTCGAGGCGAACGTGGTCAAGAGCCAGTTCAACGGACTGTCTGGGGGCACTCACATTTATGAGGGTGTTGTCGTTGACTCCGAAACCATCGAGCGGTCCTTTGCCGAAGCCTTGGAAAACGATGCCCGGATCAAGCTGTATGTGAAGTTACCAGCGTGGTTTCAGGTGCCGACGCCCATCGGCACTGACGTGACCCCCTGGTTTCCACCAGCACGGATTAGAGCCCGGCAGCTTTGTTGCGCATGAGCGCGGGTTGAGCAATGGCCTGCGTAGCGGAGCCCGTAGGGCGTAGCGAAGCGGGCCATTGCTTATCCAATTCAGCGGCGAACGCCGCTGGGGTCTCGTATCCAAGGGATGAGTGCGGCCTTTCCTGGTTGTAGTCCTGGGCCCAGGCGGCGATCACGACGCGGGCATGATCAAGGCTGAGGAAGAGGGTCTCGTTGAGCAGCTCGTCGCGCATGCGGCCGTTGAAGCTCTCAACGTAGCCGTTCTGCATCGGCTTGCCCGGCGCGATGTAATGCCACTCGATGCCGATCTCTCCGCACCAGGCGAGGACCGCGTTCGAGGTCAGCTCGGTGCCGTTGTCGCTGACGATCATGCCTGGCTTGCCACGCTCGGCGATGAGGTCGGTTAGCTCGCGCACGACCCTGCGCCCCGATATCGATGTGTCCGGCACCGCACGCAGGCACTCGCGGGTCACATCGTCGACGATGTTGAGCACCCGGAACCGGCGTCCCGACGCCATCTGATCATGGACGAAGTCCAGGCTCCACCGCTGGTTGGGTAGCGCCAGAACGGGCGCCGGCGCGCGTGCACCGATGGCACGGCGCCGGTTCCGTCGGCACCGGACCGCCAGCTTCTCCTCGCGGTAAAGCCGCTGCGTCTTCTTCCGGTTGATCACCACGCCCTCCCGCCGCAGCAGGATGTGCAGCCGACGATAGCCGAACCGGCGGCGCTGCTGCGCAAGCTCGCGCAGCTTCGACCGAAGCTCGGCATCATCCTCCCGCTGCGACCGGTAGCGCATGCTCTTCCGATCGGCACCGATAACACGGCACGCCCGCCGCTCGCTCATCCCCAGGACCGCCTGGAGACGAGCGACCGCCTCTCGCTTAGCAGCGGGCGTCACCAATTTTTTGCGAGAAGATCCTTCAGGCCGGCGTTGTCCAGCATCGTCTCGGCCAGCAGGCGCTTCAGTTTGGCGTTCTCATCCTCGAGCGCTCGCAGACGCTTCGCCTCCGAGACCTCCAGGCCGCCGTACTTGGCCTTCCAGTTGTAGATCGTCGCTTCCGATACGCCGTGGCGCCGGGCCAGCTCGCCCGTCTTGGCCCCAGCCTCGGCCTCCTTCAGCACGCCAATGATCTGCTCTTCCGTGAACCTCAATCGCTTCATCGTCCGTCCTTCCATCAGGCCGGACTCTAATCATGCTTGGAGGAAAATCAGGGGGGCACGTCACAGGCGACTCAAATCAAATTGTGAATCGCCGAAACGTCAGCGTTCTGGATCCCGAAGGCGTGGGTCAAAGTGAGACCGAGATCTACCGTATGTGATCTACTGTATGATTGACTAGAAAATGACTGACTTTGTCTATCAACAGTGGATCCAGCCTCCTTCCGATTTCGCATTCCCAGACCACGCCAACGCGCCAGCCAAGTTCACGAAGCTGCAGCTCTACCTCGCGATCGCGTTCGATATTGCGCTCAAACTTCTTCTGCCAGAATTCGGAATTGCTCGACGGTATTGATGTCTTGTCGCAGCCGTGGCGATGCCAGAAGCAGCCGTGGACTTGTATGATGGCTTGATGTTTCGGGAACGCGAGGTCGGGCTTGCCTGGCAATTCTGGCGCATGAAGGCGATATCGGAAGCCGAGCGCGTGAAGGGCCTGCCGTAGCATGAGTTCAGGTCGCGTGTTCTTGCCTCGTATACCGGACATCATCCGTGAACGGACCTCAGGCGATACGACGTCGGTCAATCAATCGGTTCCTTGTCAGGTTTCGGCCTGGTCAAAATCGTCAGAGACCATATAGGAATGGTTCTGACGGAGGCCACTTGAGCAGCAAGATTGAAATTGTCGATTTGTTCGCCGGACCTGGCGGGCTGGGTGAGGGATTCTCTGCCGCTGGCGGGGAAACCACCACGCCCATGTCGATCAGGCTCTCGGTGGAGAAGGATGATTTTGCCATCCAGACACTTCGTCTTCGCGCTTTTCTCCGCAGCTTTGAGGGCGGGTTCCCCGCGGCGTATTACGAGACGTTGAATCATTCCCGCTCGCTGCCCGACTGGGCCTTGTCCTATCCAGCCAACTGGAAAGTAGCGGTTGAGGAGGCGCAGCAACTTGAGCTCGGGACTGCTGGTGTTTTCGAGCATATAGCCCCCATTCTTGATAGTGCCCGCGAACGTTGCGGCGGACGTACCGTTTTGATTGGGGGCCCTCCTTGCCAAGCATACTCGCTGGCTGGTCGGTCGCGGAACGCGGGAAAAAAGGACTACGTGGCGGAGAGCGATGGGCGTCATTTTCTGTACCGGGAATATGTCGCAATCCTTGATCGGCTGAAGCCGGCGGCCTTCGTGATGGAAAACGTGAAGGGCATGCTGTCCAGTCACGTACACGGAGGTCCTATCTTTGAACGGGTTTTCGAAGACCTCCGGTCGGCAGGCGACGGATATGTCCTCATTCCGCTTACGGCGGAGGGTGACCTGTTGGTCGACCGCAAGGCGAAGGAATTCGTGGTCCGTGCTGAGGAGCACGGGGTTCCACAGGCCCGGCACCGGGTCTTCATTGTTGGCCTCAGGTCGGATGTGGCGAAAGAAAGGAAGCTCACAGGGCCGTTACTGGTCAAATCAGAACCATCGCAATCCAACTCTGTCATCGCCGTGATCGGCGGCATGCCCAAGTTGCGCAGCGGACTCAGTAAGAATGATGCTACCACGAATTGGCAGGAAGCCGTTACGGATTGGGCTGCGAAACTAGCGGCCGATAGTACGCTGCCACGTTCGGTCATCCCTGCATTGAGGCATATTTCGAAACTCAATGTGCTGGGCAGTCGACCGCGAATCTCGGCGGACGTAGCAATGCCGATTTCATCGAAGGTGCTTGCCGACTGGCTTGAAGATCCCCGACTGAAAGTCTCTGTGCAACACGAAACGCGGGGTCACATCAAAGGAGATCTGGGACGTTACCTTTACGCAGCGGCTTTTGCTCACACGTATGGTTACTCTCCAAAATTGAACGAATTTCCGGCCATCTTACAGCCAAATCACGCGAACCGGGAGAGCGGGGCATTTGCCGATCGCTTCAGGGTGCAGCTTGCAGACTCTCCATCAACGACTGTGACCAGCCATATTTCGAAGGATGGCCACTACTTCATCCACCCCGACCCGGAGCAGTGCCGATCGCTGACCGTCCGGGAGGCCGCACGCTTGCAGACATTTCCTGATAACTACTACTTCTGCGGCCCGCGTACTGAACAGTACAAACAGGTGGGCAATGCCGTTCCCTGCTTCCTCGCCAAGCAGATTGCGCACATCGTGCACGATCTCATCACTTGAAAAGACCGAGTGGGAGCCGACGGCCGTGCCGGGCCAATATCCGGCCCAACGCCATCATGCCTTGATTTCGGGAATGCGATCCTTCGGTTCAGGGAAGTCGGCATTCTGGACAGCCTTCCAAGTATCGGAGCGCTTGGCGACTTCCGAAAACTGCCGCCCCGGGGCAATCCGGTCAAACGTGGCGTTCACAACCTTGGCCCATTCCCAGAGCAGCTTTCCGAAGCTTTCGGAGATGTCCTGCTGCTGCCAGACCAGTTCGAAATCGATCCGCCCCGGCATCTTCTGAGCCAGTGCGGCGACCGTGTAGGTTGCAATATTGACCCAGCCCTGCCGGAACGTCTCCTTCGCATCCTTCTTCTTGATCATACCTTCGATGGCCCGGAAGATAACCACTTTCGCAATCAGCGCCCGGTACCACTCCGGTGTAAGCGGATTGGGCACCAGTTCGGGGTTTTCATCCAGTGCTGCCATGAAGGCGGCGAAATTCTTTTCACCCGCCAAGGCAACCTGGGCAGGCTTTCCGCGCCATGCTTCGTGAAACTTCGCAACGTCGTTCTTCGAAAGCTTGTGCTTTGTGGGAGCGATTTTCTGGAATTCACGCCGCTTGGCGTCGGTACGCTCGCGGAGCAGCCTCACCTGGTAGGCGCCGGCCGCGCGCTCGTAAAACCATCTGCTTGCCCCGTCAGCGCACCAGACTTCCTCTGACAGTTTCTCAAACTGAACGTGGAAGGGGCGGTTTGCCGAAAGATCGGAGGTCTTCACGACATTCTGGCTGTTTGCGAACTTTGAAATGTTGGAAATCAACCGCTCGCGGGCATCGTCGTCGTCACCTTTCAAGATGATGACCTTTGCCGGTACCATCACATGACTGAGGTCGATTTCCTTCCGGTCGCGCGACGCAAAGAAGATGGATGACGTGGTCTGGCCGCCGTTGACGATCTGCAGCCCCTTGATCAACGAGAATCCCAAGCCGCCATCCTCGCACCGGCTGAGTTCGGCACTGTCGCAGACGATGACCAACCCGTTGTTGAAGGCCATGAAATGCTCGGGCTCCTTCAACAAGGTTTCTGCGATGCCGGAGTTCACTCTGCTCCGGTAGCCAAGGAAGGTCCGCACGTTGGCTTCGAGCAATCTGGAATTGTATCGCAGGTAAAGCTCCCGGATTACCTCGCCAGGAATTGCTGTAAGTGCGTATTCATAGTCCGCATCCGGGTCGGGCACGTGAATGCACGGGAGTGGGCGCCCCAGTGTCTGTTCGAAGCTGATCGATACTTCGTCACGAGGCTTGCCCGTCGTGTGACGATAGAGCCTCTCGATATCCATAGCCTCGATTGCGACGATCTTGCCTTGAACTTCCTTAGGGGCGAACCGCTTTGATTTCGTCTGACCATCGGTGACGACGAAAACACGCAATTGCTCCAAGCTGGACCAGTGTTCTTTGATGAACAGGACCAGCTCATAGATATCGCCGCTGGCCTCCATCCGGGATGCGAGGCGGCCACCGGCGGCTTCGAACAGAAACTTTATGCCTTCCTTCGCAGTCGAGGTCGCCTCGGAGTCGCGGAGGTTCTCGATCTCATCCGTCCCGAAATAGCGGGTCACAAACAGATCGAGGCAGGTTTCATCGTTCGATAGCGCGTAACCAGTGATCCGGAGGCGAGCGTTTCCAATGGTGCCTGTCCAGTGACAAATGGTCGGCGAATCGCAAATGTTCGCATTTGCGACCTGCTCCATGGCGAGTTCGGCGTAAATGAGTTCTTCCGACGGAAACGTGCCGTCATCGCTCAATATTCGTTCGGCTACGATTGCCTGAATTTCCGAACGGATACCCCGGTGAAATTCTTCGATACTCATTCAGAAATCCCCAGTGCCGACAATGCCCCGTCGATGCCCAAGTCAGGCTGCGGGATCGAGCTCAGATCAAGTGTATAGGTTGCTGCTGTCACCTGAGCCGGCAACTGCGCCCGACGAAGGACCGGAAACTCATCATCCACTTTGAAACATCTGAACTCGTCGAGAGACAGAGGACGTTCATAATGGGCCGCGTGCTCGTCGTAATAACCGGCCATGATCAGGAGTGCGTCGAATCCTCGCCTGCGGCCGCGATCATCTGCAAGGTCACGCAGCATCCTGATCAAGTTATTGAGGCTGGAGCCGCCAGTATCCTCCTTGAGACGGATTGCACCCAAGAACATCGGCTGCCGCTCTGAATCCAGTTGCTCGATACTGTTTATGCGAGCCTTGAAAACGTCGGTCGTGGTGGTGCTCTTAACTTCCAAGGCGCCCGATCCGAGATGGAAATCCTGTGCGGCATGCATCGGCCCCTTCCACGCATCGAACGCCGACCCCCCGGGCATCACGTCGAGGAGTACCTGGAGTGCGGCAAGCTCGCCATAGAGTCCCGCTTGCGCCTCCTGAGAGAGCGGCCTGATCCCACGGGACATGAAGCTCTGCCATTCCCTGACGCGCTCGAGAAAACCAGCAACAAGCGCTCTTGCGTCCTTGGATCGGCTATCTTCAAGAAAGCGAAGCAGATCGACGACCATGATGGCGAAGATGTCGAATGCGCCTTCAAGCCGCCTGATCAAGGCGATGACATCCTTTCCCGGAAAGGCTGGATTTCCCTCAATCAGAGTTGCTTCAAACCCTTTGCCATCTGGAAGGCCCGAGACTTTGCCCAACCATCCGGCCGGAAACGCCACAACGAGCGCCTCACGGCTGTCAGGAAAATGCCGCCCGGCCTGAACTGTCACTAGATCGATCGCGGCCAAATTGACAAGGCGCCATTCTTCGTCGCCTTGCCGCGCAGCAAGAGCGCGCCAAGAGCTGATCAGCCCTTCCTCAGTCCACCCAGTCATTCAACGCCCCCCACATTACGCTGTTGGCCATATAGGCTGCGTTGCTTACACGTCGCTCGGAGCTGCTCCCCGGAAAACTGATGGCGAATGCGACTATCGGATCGGCACCTTTCAGTGCCGGGATTTCGCTGGCTGCGGGATCAAGCAGGTAGAGCATCAGCAGGCCTCGCTTGGGCACAGCGGGCACTCCTGATTTGGACCATCCTTCGCCAAGCACCTTGCGGGTGGCAGGGCCGCGAGGTTCCGTCGGAGGTTCCTTGCCCTCGTTTCGTTCGGTATCCCGTCGCCAAGTCTCCCTGCTAAGTTCGAGAGCCGCCTTCCATTGTCCTTCGGTGAGGTCAATGGCCTGATCGCGAGGCGAAATCAGGGTCTTGATCGAATACCGGTCATCATGATCGACGGTCTTGCGGCGGGTCAGCATCGCCAGCTTGAGACCTGCAATAACGGCCTCATCCTCAGCAGAGGCAGAGTCCTTGCCAATCAGGGCCACTGTCCAGCTGGTCAGCTCCCCGTCCTTGTTCATTTCGTCGATGAAATCGGCGATCAACGGGCTCATGATCCGGAAGCTCGCAGGGTGGGTCCTGTAGGCTCTCAAGAAGGTCGTTACCTGCTGTGCCGGAATGTTGCGCCACAGGTGGCCTGACCATTTCTGACCTTCGACAAGGTGCTGCTGCTCGTTCAGGTCATGCGCTGTCCCCAGCCCTGAAATGAAGCGGTCGGCGGCCTTGAAGTTGAGTCCGATCTCGTCGGCTCGATTTGGGAAGACGATCGTCTGCAGCAGATCCCCGGAATAGGTGAACGACATGGGACGCGCATTGCGCATCTTTGCGCGCGAGGTGACGGTCAACACCGAATGTGACTTGACCCGCAACCCGAAATCCTTCGGAGTTGCGCCCGCAGCGACCATGTTGTCGAACTCCTGCCTCAGCTCTTCGGCAGCGTCGGCGATATGGCCGAACCACTCTATCAACTCATGCGTGGTGTAGAGTCTGCAGACATCGAGATAGCCGTCCCTATACCCGAACCACCGGCCCATCTGCATGAGAGTGTCGTACATTCGGGCTGTGCGCAGAAAATAGCTGGTGCAAAGGCCCTCGAGCGTCAGTCCGCGAGCAAGTTTGTCTCCGCCGACAGCAATGACTTTGAGGCCGGTCCCCTCGTTGTCTACATAATCCAGTGCGTCTTTTGCCGATCCGTTGATTTCCCGGACCTTGATGTCGGCGATGACGTCAGGAAGCACCTCGCGGATTTGAGCCCAGGCGAAATCGGCCAGCTTTTCGTCCTCGACCAGCTCAGTGCGGATTCGGGCCATTCCTGGCCTGAACTTTTCTTCGTACTCCGAATGCATCAGGCTTTCGGTCTCGGCCAAATCTATCCCGCGCTGGTAGCGGCCCCTGAGTTCGCGGACATACTCGGCGATTTGGCCCACCACTTCGTTTTGCACCGACGTAAATCGGGTCACATGCACAAGCATCGACGAATGACGATTGCCTTGGCCACGCAGCTTCCGAACGGCGCAGGCGTAGATGAAGGACCTGATGGCTTCCTCGAGCGAAACAGGAATCTTTGCGCTGCCATTCCACTTTGGCCGAAAGCCATTGCGGTGCTTCGGAGGAACCCAGGGTGCGTATTCTGCCTCGGCCAGGGGGCGGGTCAGTGGCAGGTCTGCGGCAGTCGATGATGCTGAACCAAACACCCGGCCAGGGCCGATGTAGTTTGATGGCGCTGCCAGGTTCGTGATGAACGCGGCCGGGAAGAGATCCGGTCCGTGTTCCTCTGTCGTCCCCTTGTCGTGGATGAAGATGTTGGCGAAGGGCGTGGCGGTATAGCCAACGTAGGCTGAACGGGCGAAGTGGTTCAGGATGGACCTGATGAGCCGATTGATCGTGGTCGGCTGATGTTCGAGATCAGGCTTGCCGTTTTCATCGACGACATCTTCCCCAGTATCGACAGATCCGTGATCGGACTCGTCGTCGATGACCAGAATCGGCAGATTGGTAACAATCTTCCGCCCGGTCACAGGATCCGTGTAATCGGCCACACGGTTGCGGATCCAGCCTAGCAGCCGCTCCAGTACAGTCTTGTTCTTCTTGACCACGAACAGCCAAGGGCGCTGTTCGGGGGTCACCCCAAGCTTGGCCGCCGCCGCTTTGGTGAAGTCGCCATTTTCCGTGCGGTTTGTGGCGTAATTTGGCCGGATCGAATGATCCGCGTCGATCAATCCAACCCCAACCGCTGGCAGGTCTTCCACATTCGCCAGCGTTGCAAATCCAAGGAATCCTTCGTCTAGGCGGATCTGGGTCTGGGCTCTGAGGTTGTTGTGCAACCCCGCAAGAACAATGACGATCTTGTAGCCGGCGTCTGCCGCTTTGCAGATCAGCCCGGTGTAGTTCCCGGTCTTGCCTGACTGGACGTGACCGACGACGAGGCCGCGCCTATCCCAGTCGCCTTCACGGTTCGGGTCTTCCAAGTGTCCCAGTACCTCATCCGTCGCCTCGTCGAGAGCGTCGAGGGCTACGAGAGGTATCTTGGCTTCCATGTATTCCGAGTAGCGGCGCCAATATAACCAATCCCTCTTCCGTTCGGCTGTAAGCCAAGGGACGTGATCGGAGTCGTCCGACAGGGTGGCGTTCCGGCCAACCGTATGGCTGTAGCGCCGGATCAACTCGTCGACGAGCTGCTCGCGGTCAACGACCGCAAAGTCGTCCTCCATCAGCATCTCGAGCTTGTTCAGCTCCGCATCGATCATTTCTGGAGTGATCGCCAAGCCAGTCTTGGTCGATGTGCGGCGCAGGAGATTTTGCGCCATGCTGAGGATCGCATCAAACGCGCGCTGGTCATTTGTCGACATCAATTCTTCCTGCCAATTTCGGCGACGATTTCCGGGTACTGATCGAACGGCGGTGTTCTTGCCAACCGTTGTCGCGCCTCGTCCGGATCCATGCCTCTGAATTCGACCAGCGCCTCGAACATGCTGGTCAGTGTGTCCACGATTTCTGCTGTCGGAGCTGCAACGAAACCGCCCTTCGGGGTGTCATTCTGCTCGGCTGTATCCAACCAGATGCGTTGTACGGGCACGGTTTCTTCAATCAGGCGCAGCAGCGATAGCAGGTCAGCTTTCATCGGGCCTGCTCGTTCAAGAAGTGCGGCTACAAGATCATGGTCCCTTGAGATGCGGTATGAGATACCTTTGGTCGAATGCCGGGCTGCCCATACATCGGGCAAGCTTCCGCCGGGTTGGCCGCCTGTTGTGATGAGCCGGCCGCGATGCGCAAAAACACGTCTTGCAACGTCGCGGGTCTCGGAACCCAGCTTCACGAACTGGCTTCGTAGCCGGACAGGAACGCTCGCCGTCGACTTCAGGATATTGATCTTCCAATCCGAATCCGCGCTGTTCGGAATGTCCAAGCGAATTCTGGCAAGTCGATGAGGCTCATCGCGAGTCCAGCGCCGACCACGCTCCCCCAATCCAAGCCAGCCACCAGCGAGTAGCAGCCGCTTGTTCCGATAGATGTAGAACCCCTGCTGTGCAGCCCAACCGCCTGGACCGGCGGCTGCCTCGTGTTCGCCCGGCTTGAGCAGATCCTTGTGCGGGAGAACATGACACTGCGCGACGACGCCCGAGGCATGGAGGAACTTGTACTCCACACTTTCCAAGGCCTTTCCTGGGTGTCCGGTAAGGAAAGGGTCCCACCCTCGAATTCGTCGCGCGTTGAGCTGGAGTGTCAATCCGCTATCGAGCAGCCGATGGAATGTCATGGCCAGGTGAGCTTCGACCTCATCAGCGAGATCGATCATGTCCTGAGCCGAAAATCCATCTGTCACAATGCGGTCGAGATTTTCCCAAAGCACGACTGTACCGTTGCCAGAGGCGCATTCGATTGCGAGACGCTCCTCCGAGCCAGGCCTGCATCCTTCGTGCAGCAACCAATGGCCCGCTTCGCCCCCAAGGTTGTCCAAGTCCCATCTAAGGCAGACCTTGTCCTGGCCTTGTGCGCGGCTTGCAACAGTCAGAATTCTTGCCTGCGAAAACGAGGCGGTTTTCAGCCCCATTCCGAACCTGCCAAGATCACCCGGGGTTCGAGCTTCTCTCGGGTCACGAGCGCCGAGCCGCATGGCGGACTCCAGATCGGCGTCGGCCATGCCCTTGCCGTTGTCAGCTATTCTGATCCAGCTGTCGGCACCGGCCCATGCAAAATGGATATCGACCAGCGTTGCTTCCGCACTGATCGAGTTGTCAATCAAGTCTGCGATGGCTGTCGCTGTCGTATATCCAAGACCGCGCAGAGACTCGAGCATCGCCCCGGCGGCGGGAGGCACATTTCTTGGATGACCCATCACAGCAACTCTCGGAGGAAACGCACACGTCCGGGGTGGCCGAGCCTTTTCAAAGCTTTTGCTTCAATTTGGCGAATTCGCTCCCGGGTGACTCCGTAAATTTGTCCGATTTCTTCCAGGGTCATGTCATCATCACGCCCGATACCAAACCTCATTCGGAGAATTTTATTCTGACGTTCATCGAGTTCCTCCAGCTCATGCCTGATCAATCTTTCCGATTGGTGTTGTCTCGCCAGTTCTTCAGGTGAATCTGCAGTGTCCGCGCGGACCGACATGACTTGATGGAAGTCCAAAGGCTTTGACAGCGCTAGTGCCAGCGACTTGATAGCTTTCACTTCGCATTCAAGATGTTCCGATATTTCAAGATCGGTAGGGTCGCGATAGTATTGGCCTGAAAATTCCTCCCTGAAGGCGCTGATCTTTGAGTTAAGTTCGTAACGGTGAACGGGCACCCGAATCAATGACATATTATTCATACGCCATCGGCTGATCTGCTGCCGGATCCAGAAGAGAGCATAGAGATAGAAGCGTACGCCGCGATCAGGATCGAACCGCTCAACTGCACGTCTGAGTGCGAAGTAAGCTTCTTGAAACAGCTCTTCCGGATCTTCGTCTGGCAATGCCATCTTGGCTGTTTCGCGTCTCGCGAATGGAAGATGGGCCAGCAGAAACGTCTCGGTTGAACGATCGCAGGCAACGAGAAGGTGGCCAATCGCGTTTCCGGTTTTCTCTCCGGCTCCCTGTGCCAGATCGTTCAGGCAGGATCTGGCCAGCTCCAGCCCGTCGAGCGCCTCCATGGCCTTTCTACGTGCGCGCCCGCCGATGGCTATCCCCGTTTTTCCCGCTTCCCGCAATGTTTCCAGGTTGGCGAAGAATCTCTCGTCAACGTCTTCGTCGTCGGCAACCTCGATCTCAAGATCGGTAAACGCATCTACTACGACTTCACCCTCGAGTACTTGTTCGCCGCGCAGGACGATCGCGGCAAGTAATGCTGGATCGTCGAGGATCGCGTTCAGCAATTCGTGCCGGGCGTTCGAAATTTCCCGAACGAGGCGTTCTTCGGTCGCTCGATCAACGCTGAAGACCTGGCGCCCTGGAACTACCGTATTTCTCGTGCAAGCAGCTACGATTGCTTCAACGAGATCATCCTCGTCTACGAAGATCGTCGAAGGCGAAGGAAGCTGCAGGAAAGGCTCGGCCGATTCCTCAGTACGGATACCGGCAGCCGCAAGAGCCTTGTGGACATTCACAGTAAGCTCATCGGGAGATTGGTTCCCGCGACACTCGCCAACCAAGTCTCGTATGGCTTGGTCATCAGCTTCGCCGGTGGCAAGCGTATCGCGAACCCAACGGCGGCATGCAGATTCGTCGATCGCAAAGCGCGTGCTTTTGAGTTTGCGCGGCCGCCGGCTGGAGCGGCCATTGGGGGACGAGAAATCTGGTAGCCCTGCGGTCGCACCGGCAAGCTTTTCCGTCGCACTATCGGCCACATGATCAGTCGCCCGGACCTTCACAAGGCTGCTCGGAAGTTCCCAATCTTCGCTGTCCGCAGAATCTCCTGCCCGCAACCCCGAACCTGAGGGAATGGCGACGAAGGTAGCGGACACAGCATCGATGCCCTGCCGAGCATGAAATGCGACTGGCTCCTCTTCCGTGTCGAAATCAAGCTCGCCAAGCGCATCGATTTCCGGATTGGGGGCATCGGTATATTCGCCCTCTGCTCCGGCAACAGGTGGTTCGGCCTGAGCTCCCGGTTCAAGCCTTTCGTGGTTCAGACCACGAAGCATCTCCGCCAATTGCCGATGACCTGCTTCGGAGGCCATGTCTGCCGCAGTCTGCCCATTGTTGTTTCGGCTCGAAGTGTCGGCACCAGCCTCGAATAGCTGGCTGCATAGAAGCAAATGACCTCCGGCTGCCGCGAGGTGCAGCGGCGCATCTCCCTTTGCGTTCCGGGAGTCCAGCCGCTTGGCAGTGATCAATCCGACCAGGACTTCAGCATCTCCAGCAATCAGCGCTCTTTGCTCACGGACGTCGAGTGGGTGATCGTATCCCGTGTTAGGCGCTGGATCTGCCGCCGCAGTTTGGTCGGCAATGGCATTTTCCAGCGAACGGGACAGGGATGCATATCCAGCAAGCTTGGCCGCGTCGGCTGCGGTGCGCCCGGCATTGTCGACTTTTGATGGGTCTATCCCGGCATTAAGATACAGTCGGCAAATTGCGGCCTTTCCACCTTGCGCTGCAATATGAAGCAAGGTGCGCCCCGCCTCATCCGTCGCCGACAGCATCTCGCGATCGCGACAAGTGTGGAAAGCTCTCTCTTCTTCGGTCATCAATTCGAGTGATCGGGTTCTGGCTGGCGTCATGAAGCGCGCACGCCGACGGCTTTTTGTGCCAGATGTTGAAGAAACGATGACTGATTGAGTTCCATGAGGAATTTCCGACTATCCCAGCCAACGTATGGTTATTTTCAATAGGGCATAATGGGCAATTCATCAGTTAATGCAGCAAATTTTTCTCGGCCAAGACGAGGTTGCCACATTGCGCAACGAATATGATGTTCTGGACAGCTAACTCAGCCGAATTGGCGCGCGACTTCGTCCAGACCTTCGCTCACTAAAGGCAGCGACTGCCTAACCCCGGTTTCCCGCGCATGTAGCGGCCAATCGGCCAAGGAGGACCGAACTTCTTCGATGATTGCGGCCATGCTTTTGGCCGGAATACCGTGGTTCTTTCCAAGACTTTCGACGTGCGCACGCGTGATGGTACGGCCTTCGCCTTGAACTGCCATGTAGTGTTCGCCACCGGGACCACTGGAATAGGTAAGGTCGAAGGCTGGTGCGAGACGCCAGTTCCCGCGATCGTCCATCAGGTAGGCATGCTGCCGGACATGATCGTCGCGATTTCGCGACAGTACGTTGAAGACCATGCGGCGGAAGGCCTGCTCAACGTCTGCCAGGCTGCGTGTTATCGCCAGCGTCGCTTTCAGGAAGCCGTTGTAGTCGACGCTCGGAGTATGCGGTGACGCCTCGAGTGCGCCGCCCAAGCTGACCATGTGAAGCCGTTTGCCCGGAGCAGGTCGGTCGAACCGTCTGGTAGCGAAATGGCCTGAGCCGGTTGCCGATGGGATCAGCCTCGTCTCCGCCATTTCGACATATGCGGCGCGGGCCATTCTGGCGTAAGCTTCTTCCAGCGGCCCGATATCAACCGGGTCATTGTTCGCCGCAAACTTGACGATCCATTCCTCGGAGGTGAGCGCCTCACCGTCTATAGCCAGTTCATCTCCGGCGCGCAGTCGACCGTCCGCTGTGATCGCGACATGGACTTTCGGCCGCGCGCCTCCTGAACCTCCCCCCAAGCGAACCAAAAGTGCGTCTAATTCGGTTTCCTCTCCCAGCAACACATGGCGGGCCTCATCGGCAAGAAGATCGAGATCGATACTGCCCGATGCTTCGCCTGCGAGTGTTTCCGGTTGGAAGACGAGGGCACCACGGCCTTTCGTGCCAACCAGGGCGAGCCGGTCAACTGCATCCAGATCTTCGAACCGGTACCCCAAACGCTGGAGCCTTCGCTTCAACAACAGCATGCCCCAAGCATCAGGCAGGCAGTCCGAGAGGAAGCCATGAAGGCCGTCGAACGTCCGGCTGCGAGCAGGATGCAGGCCGGGCTCTACTGGGTAGCTCAGAGGGGAAATCGTCAGGCCCTCGGCGATAACTTCTGCCGACCATTCGAGCTGTGCTAATCCGCTGGCCATTGCGAGCCTGCCAACCGAGCGCGGTTTGGACTTCTCATCGCTCAGAAGTCCGACAGCCAGTGGAGTGCCCGGAACAAGCTTCATGGCCTCGCCCCCCCAGCGCGCTGCCGTTGCGTTTTGGTTGCCTTGCGTTGCTGCGCAAGCAGCTGGTCCATGCTGTTTGCAGCCATCTCCGGGAACAGCCCGACAATGCCATCATCACATCGGAGGGCAATGGCAGCGCGGATCAAATCCTCGATGGAGGCCTTTCCTTCGGCCTCCATCCGTCGCCAGGTTCGATGGGCTACGCCAGCTTTGGCAGAAGCAGCTTCCTGACTAAGATCGAAGGCCAAGCGTCGCGCTTTGATCCTTTTTCCCAAGCCTGTCATCTGATCATGGAGGGTGAAAATCATAGGCCATATATGGCCCATAGTCCATAAAATGTCAAGATAAGGGGCCGTATATGGCCACTTATGGTTGGAATCAGCCTGTGGTCGGACTCCCGAAGTTGGAAAGTCGGGACTTCTCTCCTTTTTTGCGCGTCGTTGACAGATTCGTGTGCAGAGCCTTGGGCGACGAAATGTGATGCACCCCTAAACTTCGCTGTGAAAAATGGCGGAAGGAGCGGGGCCGCGCGACGTCGCACCCGAATGCAGGCATTGCCTTTATGTTGATTTATAAGCAGAACCTTCTTTCTGCAAACATGAAAATTTCACACTCCTAAGTAAAGACTGCAGAATAACCGGGGCAATCCTGCCCTCCAATTTGCGCGGACCATCTGGACCGTGAGAGAGTGGAGGGGGCGATGATGAGGTCGAGTTCAGCAACTCGAATAGGATCATCGCATGCGCAGAAAACCACCGTTCATCTCCGAAAGCCTCAGGGCGCAGTTCAAGGCTATTGTCGTCGATGTCATGGCGCTCGTGCCGAAGGGATCTCACGCTAATTACGTCATCATCGATCCGACCGTGCCCGATCCGGAAGGCGTGTTCCCTGGCGTGCCGATCTACACCGGGCAGTCGGCCGATATCGCACAGCGCATCCTGGCGCATCTGCGGCATGCGGCGGTCGTCCCGCCTGATCGCGGTCAGCTCTATGCCAGGATGGCGGCGCTCATCCATGCCGGGTCCATGCCGATCTTCCGGATATTGCAGGTCCATCGGACGCGCGCGCAGTGCCTCGTCGCCGAAACGACATGGGCGCAGCGTCTGTTGAGGTCGAAGGCGCAGCTGCTCAACACCTCTCCCGACCAGTCTCGCATCCTGACCCGATCGAGCGTTCGGCGCATGCAGCGCGTGGGGCTGTTCGCGCTGACTTTAGACGAGGCCGACCGGGTTGGGCTTGGCCTTCAGGTCAGGTGTCGCGGTGGCTGCCAATCGATCACGGTTCAGCCCAGTTCATTGGCGCGGCGCTTTGGCGAGCGAATGACGTTTCGTGGGGTGCGGCAACGCCTGAAGCGCTGCCATGCGTGCGGCGATGCGAATGGTTTCAGGCTGCAGCCGGCCGCAGTGAGCAAAACGGGTTGGAAAGCGCCCGAAGGTTCAACCCTTGGTCTGCGGTATCGTGACGGGGGGTGGTTCTATCGAGCCGAACCCGACGACCTTGCGCACCACGAGCTGGCCGCAAACAAGCAGTGTGCATCCCACAGCGAAGATCACGGCGAATATGTCTGAAAGGGGATCGAAGGGCCAGTCAGCCCCTTGGGGGCTGAACAGAAACGCGATTGCACCCAGAGCCATGAGGCAGATGCCGACGAAGCGAAACCTGTTGGCCAGTTCCGCAAGTTTGGCTTCGAGTGTCGGTCGCTGGCCCATGTCAAATCATCCCCTCAGTCGTCGAGAAATATGTCGAAGATCGGCCCTGCCTCGGTTTTGGGGCTCGTTCCCTTCTGGGTGCAATTGCGGAAGATAAAGCTGCCAATCCTGGCGGCTCGATTGGGGGTCAGGACCAGTTTGCGAGCCTGAGCCTCTGAGACAAGCGCCTCGATGGTTTCTGAGACGACCGCAATCGTCTTCTCCCCCGCATTGGCCTGTGTCCCGTAGACTAGCCATTCGAGTTCGACATCAAATGCCTCGCAAAAGCCGACAGCGACCGCGAGGGGGAGTTCCCGCTTTTCGGCTTCGTAGTTCTTGTACGACTTGTCGGAAATTTCGAGCATCGCCGCGGCCTTAACCTGCGATGCCTGCTTTTTCGCTCGTGCAGCCGCCATGCGCGCGCCGATGCCGACTACATCTGTCATGTTGACAATCGTTCCCCAAAAGTGTTCAAACGTTCCCTATATGGCGAGTCGGTTACCACTTCTTACCCCATTGGACTCGTTCGCGGGAGTTTTCTGCAATGAGAAGTACGTCCGTTAACCTGCTGACGCCCCGCCAGATGGCTCATCAGTCAGGCTGGTCGGTCAAGTCGATCCGCAAATTGCTGGCCGAACGCCGTATCAGGCACCTGAAGCGCGGCAATCGCTACCTGATCCCCCAAAATGCGATCGACGAATTTCTCGACGCAAACATGGTGGAGCCGGAGTCTGGCGGTGAAGTTCGATGTGCCGTTGAAGCGGAAGGATTCCTGCTGTGACCAACCTGACACCAATCCTCGACCGCGCGAAAACGCCGGAAGCCTGGATCGAGTTGCTTGCTGAGAAAGGCATCATCCTCTCACCGCGCACACTCCGCGACTTGGCACACCGCTGGGGCGCTTGCCACAAAATGGGCCGGGTCATGCTGATCACCCCCGAGCAGCTTGATCACATCATCGAAAGCCAGAAGAAATGCCCCTCGAACCTTATCCCCGCGGCGCGGTCTGGTGGGCGCGCGGCCGTGTCGAATACAATGGCGCGCCGATCACCGAATACTACCGATGCAGCACTGGCGCATCTGAGGAACCGGGCGCTTGGGACTGGTGCCGGAAGGAAGAGCAAAGGGTCATCCGCATCCACCTGCTAGGCGAGGATCCGGAAGAAAAGACCATCACCTTCGCCGATGCTGTCCTCCAATATGATGCCAAGCCCAAAGAGGCTGCTTACCTCGTCCCGATAACGGAAGAGATCGGCTCCACGGCGATCCAGGACATCAGCCCAAGACTTGTCCGCGAGCTTGGACCAAAGATTTATCCGGATTGCTCGACAGACACCTGGACCCGTCAGGTCGTGACGCCGGTTCGGGCTGTTCTAAACAACATCAACGACAGCGAGAGCGGGATCGCATTCCGTGTCCGGGGCTACACTCAAAAAGAGAAAGTCGCGCAGGACATCAAGCGCAAGAGCACGGGCCGGAAGAAGTACCCTCCGGGCAGCTGGGAATGGCTGCTGAAGTTTCGGCAGAAGGCCTCGCCCCGCCTCGGAGCCTTGGCTTTGCTGATGTTCGTTACCGGCGCGCGGATCAGCCAAGCCGTCTCCATGCATCCCCGCAAGCACATCAACAAAGGCAAGGGCATGGTCTGCATTCCCGGAGCCAAGGGCCACGGAGACCGCTGGCTGCGGGTGCCCGACGAAGTGATGGCAGAGCTCACGGCGCTTCCCGAGATCTGCCCACGCGATTGGCCGCGGAAGCCCGAGAACCTTCGACTATTTGGCTATGCTGACCGTGGCGGCCCACGGAAACTCTGGGCCAAGGCATGCAAGGCTGCAGGCATCGAGCAGATTCCGTTCCATCCGGCGGGCCGACATGGCTTTGGTCAGGAGATGAATGTCCGCGAGAAGGTCGATGAAAAAGCCGCCGGCGCGTTTGGTGGTTGGTCCGACCTGAACCTGATGCGCAACACTTACACCCACGCCGAGGACACCGAGACCAAGATCAACGAGGCCCTCAGGCGAGGTCTGGTGAAGGCTGAGATCAAGACAAAGCTCAAGCTCAGAAAGGAGCCCTGACGTTGTACGGATTTTGTACGAGAGAGGGTCGCATCGACCCATTTTTTGCCGTCAAACGGCGTAAGCGCCCGAGGAATGGAAGTGGGTCCATCCATAAATTCCCTATATTTCAAAGGGATTTATGGTGGGCGCGGCAGGGATTGAACCTGCGACCCCACCCGTGTGAAGGGTGTGCTCTACCACTGAGCTACGCGCCCGTCGGTGTTCGGTCGTAGTCCGAACCTGACAGGGGCGCGCCTTTGCCATGCTGCCGGGGCGTTGACAAGTGTTCAGCGGGGGTCGCGGCGAATTGACAAGTGGTGGCAGCGATCTAAGGGCGGCAGGCATGACCGACCAGAACGACGCTCCCCCGCCCGAAGGCGAGACCCCGGCCGCCCCAGCCGCAATCACTACCAGCGCCGCAATCACCACCGGCGCTGACGTTCCGCCCGACCGGCTGGCGATCCAGCCGCGCAGCCCGTTCTTCGATGGCGACAAGCTGCAGCGCGGCATCGGCATCCGCTTCAAGGGCACCGTGCGCACCAATGTCGAGGAATACTCGATCTCCGAAGGCTGGATCCGCGTGCAGGCGGGCAAAAGCCTCGACCGGCGCGGGCAGCCGCTGACGATCAAGCTCAGCGGTCCGGTCGAAGCATGGTTCGAGGATCTGGGCGAAGGCGCGCCGGTCGCGAAAGCCTGAACGCCGCATTGTTCGTGCATCCCCGCGCAAGCGGGGACTCGTGCCAAGTGACGCTTACCCGCGTATTGGCGCTTACCCGCCTGAGGTCCCCGCCTGCGCGGGGACTCAGGTTGTTGCGTGGCGCGATCGCTTAGGGATGCGTTGCCGGTCGAACTGGCGTTCGACTTGGCACGGCACCGGCCCG
>NZ_BCTW01000005.1 GCF_001590965.1 Novosphingobium lentum NBRC 107847 | reverse complement strand
AGCTGATCAGCGACAGGCTGGTCTTCGCCGCGATCGTCCCCCCCGTGGCCGCGCCCGAGGTGATCGTGGTCGCGCCGGTGCCAGAACTCAGCGCTGCGAAGCTCAGCGGCCCGGCGGTGATCGCCAGGTTGCTGCCCGCCTTCACCGTACCCAGCGTCGCCGCCTTGGCGATCTTGAGCGTCGTGTTGCCGCCCGAAGTGAGCGACGTGTCGGTCAGGCTATCCGCCGTGATCGCCAGCACCCCACCTGCCGTGGCGCTGCCCAGCGTGGTCGCGCCGGTGCTGGTCAGCGTGAGGTCTGACCCTGCCCCCAGCGTGGTCGCGCCGATGGTCGCGCCACCGATGGTCGTCGTCGTGCCGCTGGTCGCCCGGTCGAGCGTGACCGCGCCGGTGGCAGCGATCGCGATGCTGGTGCCGGCATCGATCGTGCCGCCCAGCACGTCGCCGCTGGTGATCGTGGTCGAGCCGACCGAGGTGAGCGCGGCGAACGTGGTCACCGTCGGATCGATGACGATGTTGCCGCCGGACTTGAGCGTTCCCAGCGTCGCCGCGTTGGTCACGTTCAGCGTGGCGTTGCCGCCCGATGTCAGCGAGGGTGCGGTCAGGCTGTTGGCCGTGATGTCGAGCGTGCTGCCCGCGCGGCCCAGGTCGATCGCGACCGGCCCGGTCGAGGTGATCGCCAGCGCGCCGCCGGCCACGATCGAGCCGAGCACCATCGGCCCGCCGCTCAGCGTTGTGCCAAGTTCCGAGAAGCTCGATCCGATCGCCAGCGATCCGCCGGTAACGGAGAACGACGTGCCCGCGTTGGCAGAGGTGCCGGTGACCGCATTCGTCGCATCGATGGTGATCGCCAGGCTGGACTTGATCGTCCCGAAATCGACCGATGCGCCCTTGAGGGCAATGCTGCTGACGTTGCCGCCGGGGGGCACGCCGGCCGCCTGGAGCGAGGTCCGGCCCGCCGCGGTCAGCGACAGCACGTTGCCGCCGGTGCCGGCGCTGCCCACGACGATGTCGCCGCCCGCGCCGATCACGGTGTCGGCATTGGTGATCAAGGTGTTGACGGCAAAGCCGCCCGGTGTGGTGAACTGGGCTTCGACGGGATCGCCGGTCTGTTCGTAAGCGGTCAACTGGCGCGCCGCCTGCAGCGTATCGAGCACGATGTCGCCGCCCACGGTGATGCCGATATCGCTGCCGTTGGCAAACAGCTGGCCCGAACCGAGCAGCGATCCGCCGGCGAGGATGTCGATCGTTGACCCGCTGAGCTGCGCGCCGTTGCTGAGCGTGACGTCCTCGAACTGCGAGGCCAGGTTGATCGTTCCGGTCGCGTTGATCGACAGGTTGGCGGACGGCGCGCCATAGGCGAGCGAACCCTGCGAGAAAATCCGGACATCGCTGCCGCTGAGCGAGCCGGTGCCGATGAAGTGCAGCGGCGAGGATTCGCTGGTGCCGATGCGGATTCCGTTGGTCGTGGTGACCGCGCCCAGGCAGATGTCGCTTTCGAGGCAACCGGCCAGCAACTGGCCGTTGTCGTTGCTCTGCGCGCTGCCCTGCTGCAGGAAGTTGGTGATGTCGGCGGTGAAGAACGAGCCAGTGAAGCTGGCCCCGCGCGCGTCGATCGCGCCGCCGAGCAGGCGGATGCTGCCGCCACCCGCATCGACGGTCGTGCCACTGCCGATCAGCAGGCTGGGGACGTCGCCCGCCGCCAGCGGGGTGCGCGTCCCGATGCCACCAGCGTAGAACAGGATCTGCTGGGGCTGCACGTCGCCGAGGTTGGCAGTGATCGCCACGTTCTGGCCGACCCTGATGTCGTTCGCGCTGGTGAACGTGAGGCCGATGTCCGAGTTGAGCGTGTTGCCGCCCGGGATGACGAGCGCGCCGCCGCTGCGGTAGTCCTGCATGCCGCTCGACGTGATCGCCCCGCCGCCGTTGTCCTGCCCGAGGGTGAGCGTGCCGCCATCATAGGCAACGCCGCCCTGGACCTGGAACGCGCCGGCATCGACCGCGATGTTGGCGGCGGTGGCGTTGCGCAGCTGGGCGTCGCCGCCGGAGAACAGCGTAAGGTCGTTGACGGCGGAATAGCCGCTGTTGTTGTCGCCGAAGATCCCGCTGGCCGACGTGACGGCGATCCCGGTCTGGCTGGCGATGAACGCCGGTCCGGCAAGCCGGAACTCGCCGAACGAGTCGGACGTGAAGCCGCCAGCGCCGGCCTGCACGACAGTGCAGCTGACCGTGGGGCAATTGAACGCCTGCACCAGCACGTTGTTGCCCGCATTGAGCTGCACCGTCGGCGCGAAGAACCGGCCGAGACCCTCGATCGACAGGTTGAGATCGTCTTGCGACAGGTTGATCGCGTCGTCCGACTGCAGGCTGAGCGTATCGCCCACCGTCAACCCACCGCCGTTGTCGCCCTGAAAGTCGATCGTCCCGGATGAATTGACCGTCAGGCTGTCGGTAACCGTTATCGGATGATTGGCGCTGAACAGCGTGACGGCGGGCGAGATGCTGGCAAACCCGGTGGCGTTGACCGACAGGCTGGCGAGCGTCATGCCCGCCGTGGGATCGGTGGTCGTGTCGGACAGCGACACCAGGCCCGCGGCGTTCTGGAACGAGGAATCCACATCCTGTGCGGTACTGGTGACGTCGATCGCGCTGTTGCCCAGCTTGAGGACGCCAGACTGCGGCGTGAAGTTGCCGTCGTCGGCGGCGGTGATGACGACCTGGCCGCCGACCGGGCCGAACAGGCTGGTGCCGTTGCTGGTCCGGCCGTCGGGCCCAGGCACGCCGATGGCGGGCGGCGGCAGTTCGGGCGCGGGGCCACCGGTTCCGCCGATACCGCCCAACCCGCCGCTTTGGCCGAAATAGCTGGTTCCCGTCGTCTGGAACTGCAAGTCGCCGGTCGTGATCGAACCGCCGTTGGCCGTCAGCAGGATCTGACCGCCGGCACCGCCGCCGTTGGTGCCGCCATCGCCGGCATCGCCGCCCGCGCCGCCAGGCGTGTTGTTGGATCCGCCGTTGCCGCCATTGCCGCTGAGGCCGCCGAACCCGTTGGAGGTGAACCTGGAGACCGTGTTCGCGCCGAACGCGATGGCGCCATCGGTGCTCGTCTCGATCTGGACCGTTCCGCCGAACGCGAACGCACCGTTGCCACCGCGACCGCCTGCCCCGCCCACGCCGTTGAGCCCGCTCGTCGCGAAGCCGCCGTCGCCGCCGATGGTGTTGGTCGTCAGGGAAACCCGGCCGTCGGGCGCGACGGTGATCGCGCCGCCGGATTGCGCGAACAGCGCCACGCGACCGCCGACCCCGTCGCCCGCCTTGGCACCATCGACACCGTTGCCGGTGACCGGATCGTTGCCGTAACCGTCGGCGCCGTCTCCGCCCACGGCGGTCGACTGGAAGGTCAGCGCGCTGGCGTTGACGACCGATCCGGTGCCGATCGATTGGACGATGATCTGCCCACCGGTGCCGATGCCGCCCACGCCGCCTTGCGATGATCCGGGCGGCGTATTGCCGTTGAAATTGATCCGTCCGCCGCCGCTGCCACCATCCCCCTCGATCGTGTAGATCGCATCGCCGATGTCGAGCGAGCCGCTACCGGTTGCGATCAGCAGGATGTTGCCTGCGGTGCCATCGCCACCGGCACCGCCGCTCCCGACCGAGACATTGCCGAACTGACTGGAGTTCCCGCCGTTCCCGCCGTTGCCACCGAAGGCATCGGACACGGCGCCGGAATCATCGATCGGGATATGTATCAGCGTCGCGAAATCGTCGACCTGCAGCACGCTGCCGCTGGTATTGGCTGTGCTGCCCGCGACGGCCGACCCGCCCTTGCCGCCGTCACCCGCCGCGTCGAGGCCATAGCCGCCGCTGCCGCCCGTGCCGCCGGCCCCGCCGACAGCGCTGCTGTTCAGCGTGAAGGTGTTGAGCGTGACGTTGGTGCCCTGGCCCGCCGCCAGGATTCGCGCGGTGCCGCCGATGCCGTCGCCGCCATTGCCGCCGGCATTGCCGAGATCGCTCAGTCCACCACGCCCGCCCGTGCCGGTCGCCGTGATGACAGGTGCAGATACCGAGGACGTGCCGAAGAAGAAGTCGAGCGCGGCCAGGCCGCCCGTGCCATTGCCACCGTTGCTGCCGGCGATGCCCGACGTGCCGTCGGCGCCCACGCCATTGGCCGTGACGGTGATGAAGCGTCGTTCGAGCGAGGGCGTGGTCTGCGACAGATCGGTGTTGATCACGAAGTCGGCCGTGCCGCCATGGCCGCTGCCACCGGCTCCGGCATTGGCCGGGTTGCCGCTGGTGTCCGCCAGTTCGAACCCGCCCGCCCCGCCGATCCCGGCGGTATCGAGCGTGATGTCGCGCGCCTGCAGATCGCCCCCGTTGAAGTTGATCGTGGCGCTACCGCCGGTGCCGTCGCCGCCCGCGCCGCGCGTCAGCACGCCGCCCTGACTGAGCGCGCCCCCGCCCAGCCCGCCTTGGCCGACGGCGCTGATCGAAACGACCAGCGGGGTCTGCACTGCCGGAGTCGGATCGACCAGATCGGCCAGCGTGCCGCCGTTGATGGTCAGCGTGGACGTGCCGCCAAAGCCCGCGCCGCCCTTTGCGGCAACGTCGGTGCCATCGCCCGATACCGCGCCACCGACGCCCGAATACGGATAGCACTCGCAATTGGTGAGCAGCGGATTGCCGCTCGACGTCACGGTCAACGTATTGGTGGCCAGCGTTCCGCCGGACAGCAGCACCGTGGCGCCGCCGCCCTGATCGATGCTGCCGCCCCGGCCAATGCCGCCGGCACCCGCAGCGATGTTCAGCGTCGGGTCCATATCGGCCCCGCTGCCGCCAAAGCCCGACGCGTCGAGCGTGACCGTGGGCGCGGTCAACGAACTGGCGAAACCATCGATCGACAGCAACGCGCTGCCACCGGTGCCGGTGCCGCCCTTGGCCGGTGGCAGTCCGGCGGCGTTGATCGCGCCACCGCCGGTGCCGCTGGCGCTCAACGTCACCGTTTGCGTGGTAAGCGTGGCGCCGCCCGACAGGCTGAGCGAACTGCTCCCGCCGAAACCATCGACGCCGTCGCCGATCTGGCCGGCGCCGCCGCTGATCGGGCCGGCAGTGTTGTTGATGAAGAAACCGCCCGGCGCGGCGACATCGATCGAGTTGGCATTGATCGCGGCACTGCCCGATGTCGCCTCGATGATGGCCTGCCCGCCTTGCCCGAACGCGGTCTTGCCCGTCGCGAGGTTGCGCTGCGTACCGGATCCCTGGGCAGTGACGCTGATGGCGTTGGTGACGTTGACCGTGCCGCTGTTGACCGTCAGCCGCGCGATGCCGCCCCGGCCGATCCCGCCGTCACCGTTCGCGGAGGTTCCGCCCGTGTATCCCCGGCCCGTCGAACTGATGGTGAGCCCGCTGGTCGAGGTAAGGTTGCTGCCGTTGTCGAGCGTGATCGCGGCCAGACCGCCGGTGCCGTCAACCGCGATGTCGCCGCCGTTGCCTTGCGAAGTGATGAAGATATCGCTGGCCGACAGCGCGCTGTTCGACAGATTGACCAGCAGATCGGCCGCCGTACCCGGAGTCGTGCCCGATTCCTCCCCGCGCGACGACAGGAACACGCCACCGACGTTGAGCGCGCTATTGTTGCGCAGGGTTACCGCCAGCTGGCCCGGCGTAGTAACGGTGCCGTGCGCCGATGTGTCGGCCTCGAAGAAGCCGGTGCCCAGGTTCAGCGTCGCGTTGTCGAGCGTGATCGCCAGCTTGCCGGTGGTGGCGATGCCTTCGTTGAACGCACTGGAATCGTTCTCCACGAACAGGCTGCCGAGCGAATACGTTCCGTTGTTGCTGAAGCTGACGGTCACCGGACCGGCCGTGGCCGCGCGGACCAGCTGGTCGTTGCCGAAGCTGGCGGTGGCGCTCGACGAGATCGAAACCGATTGCGCGGCGAAACTGCCGCCGCTGACCGTCAGGTCGACGCTTCCCGAACTGGAGTCGGCGCTGGTGAACGGGAACGCAGGCGGAAAGCTGACCGACGAGTACGACGTGCCGATGGATCCGAGATTGAGCGCCTGAAATCCCCCGCTCGATCCGAACTGGCTGTTCGACCCTGGGCCGCTCTGGGTGAAGCTGACCGTGCCGCCTTGCGCGATGCCCGCGCTGGCCGCGCCAATCCCGCCAAAGGCGTTGGCGTGAAGGTTGGCCTCACCGCCCACCGCGAAATTGCCGGATGTAACCGTGGCGGCGACCGAACCGCCCCGGGCCGCCACGCCCACGCCGCCAGCCAGCAGTTGCGTCGGGTTGGCCGGGTCGAGGATCACGCCGCCGCTGCCATCGGCATTGGCGACCAGATCGCCCGCCACCGCGAACGTACCCCGGTTGCTGGCGTTCAGCGCGATCGCCCCGCCGACCGGGCCGGTCGTGGCGTTGAGCGTGAGATTGCCATCGACCTGGAAGCCCCGGCGCACACCATCGGCGGAAACATTGATCGCGTTGCGCGCGTTGAACGTGGCGTTCTTGGCAAAGCCGATGCTCGATGCGGTGGCCGACGCGGTGATCGTGTCGGTCGCGTTGACCGTGGTATCGTTGCTGGCGCTGAGGTTGGACAACGTGATCGAGGCGCCCGGCGTGCCCGGCGCCGTGGTATCGACCGCGCCGCCCGCCACGTTATAGCCCGCGCTGAGCACGACCGTGCCATCGGCCTGGCCTGCCGCGACGTTCGCCGCCGAATAGCCGATCGCGCCTTGCGCCAGCATCGTCAGCACGCTGTTCTTGGGCACCGCCACCAGATAGATGTGATGCTCGGTATCCCCGGTCACGCCCGGTCCGCCCTGCGTGGTGCCGGTGTGCGAGACGCCGGTGGAATCGGTGGTGCCGTTGCCGGTATCGACGGTGATGTCGAACAGCCCGTTGTTGACACTGAGCGTCGCGGCCTCCGCCGCAATGTAGGCGACCGATCCGTTGGCGGTAACCGTACCGCCCTGGTTGATGCGCGGGGACACCATCGCGACATAGCTGCCCGGTCCCGGCACGTTGACTTGCGCGCCCGGCAGCAGCGTGATTGAGGCCGCTGCGTTGCCGGCAGTGAAGTGGATCGCGCCTTTGCTGTCGACGAATTGCGAACCGACGGGCGCAGTCGGATCGACGGCGATCGGGCTGGAGCTGAGCACCAGGCTGCCGACATTGATGACGCCACCGGCGCCCACCACCCAGCCGCCGGGATTGTAGAACCACACCTTGCCATACGATTCGGACGTGACGGTCCCGTTGATCTGCAACGGGGTGGCCGCATCGACGCGGTTGAGCACGGTGTAGGGGATCGCCGCGTCGCGCTGGAACTGCAGCGTCTTCAGCGTTGGCAGGAACACGTTGGGATCGGTCGATTGCCAGTCGATCAGCGCTTCGTTGGCGGTGATGTTGAAGCTGTCGACCGGTGCGGTGCGGTTGGGCAGGTCCGATCCGAACACCACGGTGGGGATGCCGTTGACCGCCTGTCCGCCCGGCGTGGTCGCCGCGCGCACCGGTGCCGGGGCCAGGCTCAGGGCCAGCGCCGCCGCGCCGGTCGAGACACCCGCCAGCAATCGCGCCAACCCGCGCAGCGTGCCCGAAATCGCGTCGGTCGCGTGGCTCCGGCGGGGCGCGCCCAGCAGCGCCCCGACCCGTGCTGGCCGGGCCGGCGAACGGTTCGCGTGACGCGGTGTCCTTGCGAGCTTGGCCATTGCCTGTTGCCTTTGCCTTTTCGCCCTTCACGGGCCCGTTTGAGTGACTGCAGATGCGTCCGTCAGAACTTCAGTGGGTTAGAATTTCCACGGCGAAAGCTGCATCGACACGTTGATCAGAAACCGCACATCGCCCTTCACCGCCTGGCCCACCACGTTGCGCAGCGGGACAGCGACGTCGGCATCGACGCGAAACGCCTCGAGCAGCGTGGCGCGCACGCCGCCGCCGACCGAGTACAGTTTTTGCGGATCGGGCACGCCGACGATGCGGTTGTGGTTCCACACCCACGCCGCGTCGAAGAATACATAAGGCTGGAACGCGCTGGCGCCCGGGGTCTTGGGCACGATCGAGCCGACGCGGAATTCCGAGCGCACGCCCACCCCGCTGTCGCCGATGATCGCGCCGGGGTCGTAGCCACGGCCCACGGTGTAGTTGCCGCCGGAAATCTGCTCATAAGACAACAGCGCATCGGGCGAATATTGCAGGCGTGGCGCCACAGACACCGTGATGTCGCGCACCGGGCGGTAGTCGAACTCGCCCGAGGCGCGGACCACGAACCCGCGCGCCGTGCCGATGCGGCTGGGCGGGATGAACGCAGCGCCGAGGCATCCGCCCGCGTTGCCGGCGCATTCGGGCGTCGCATCGAAAATGCCGAGGCCCTTGCGCAGTTCGAGCGACAGGCCCCAGTTGTAATGCGGCTCGGTCGGGGTGAACCCGTCGTGCCCGGTCAGGCTCTCGGGCGCGATGCCGTTCATGTCGATCCGCGCGAACAGCACGCGCAGGCGGTCCTGGTTGAACGGGATCGCGCCGAAATCGACATCCTGGTTGATCAGGTCGAAGCCGATCGCGCCGCTCAGGTTGTGCGACTGGCGCCGGATGAACGGATAGTCGCCCTCAAGGCTGGCGACGAGCGTGCGCGAGTGGAACTGCAGGTTGTTGGGGACGGTCGGGTGCGTCCAGCCATAAGTGAAGTCGCCGCGCAAGGTGAAGCCTTCGCCGCCCAGCCGCATCTCGTGGCCGACCTGCAGCACTTTCTGCTCGTCGAAATCGGCGGTAGTGAAGAAGCTTGCGGTGGTGGCGTCACCCAGCCCGGTCAAGCCGTTGATCTGCGCGCGGGCCAGCCCGTTGAACCGCCCGATCGCCTTCGACCCGTAATTCTGCACGGTGAAATCGGCGAACACCGGCACGCGCCGCACCGAAATCTCGCCGATCACTTCGCCCGGGCTGCCCTCGATCGGGCGCAGCGCCAGTCGCACGTCGAGCCCGGGGATGTCCTTGGCCAGCAGCAGATAGCGTTCGGCGCGATCGGTGTTGAACACCGGCTCGGCGGTCAGCTTATTGAGATAGCGCAGCAGCAGCCCTTCGGAGGCGCCCGCGTCGCCCTTGATCTGCACTTTGGTCATGCGCGCGAACAGCACGTCGAGCCGAACCTGTCCGTCGGCGATCTTCTGCGGCGGCACCTGCACCGCGGCGAGGTAGCCTTCGCTGCGCAGTTGCGTGGCGGCGCGGTCGCGGATTTCGCAGATCACGCCCACCGGCTGGTCGGTGCCGACATATTCGCGCCAGGTGCCCGACAGATCCTCGCCCGGCACGGCATCGAGCCCCGAGAACGTCACCGAGCCGATCTTGAGCCTTATCCCGGCGAATTCGGGCGCGGCCAGCGGGCACGGCGCGCGTTCCACCGCCGAAGTATCGACCGCGACAGCCTGGCCGCGGTTGAGCGTGCCCTCGGCCACGCCGCGCTCGACTTCCTCGCGCGTGGGCGGCGTCGCCCCGGGGGGAAGCGCAGCCGGTGGCGGGGCGGCGACTTGCGCGACGGCGGACGCGGCGCAGCCCAGCTGCAGCGCGGCCGCCAGCAGCATGCCGACGCCGAACCGTCCAACGTTCAGCGCGTGGCAGGTCGGGTCAGCGAGCTGCAGTCCTGCGGCCCTGCGACGGGGCCATGTCTTGCCGCAATTGGTCATTCAATCCGAATCCCCACATTGCGCAACCCGTTATGATTTTCGTTTTCGTACTTGTTGTTTTGTATCGTTATCAAGGACTTTCGCGGCTTTACAACCGCTTCGGATCCTATCCGGCGGCATGCGTCTCCGGCGCCGAGGCGTCGATCCGTTCCAGGCTGGAGGCCAGCCAGTCGAACTGCGTGCGGCACCCGTTGTCGAGCAGCACCGCACCCAGGCCCGCCGCATCGGCCGGCAGCTTGGCCGGGTCGAGTGTGACGATCTCGAATTCGACCGCCTTGGTCGGATCGGTATCCTCGGTCATCTTGTAACTGTGTCCGGGGCTGAGCGGCACCATCACCGCCGGCCAGCTGACGCCGGCGGTCTTGCGCGGCCATTGCAGCCGCACCATCTGCCCGCCATCGTCGGCCCCCAGCCAGCTGAACCGGCGCTCGGCCGAATTGCTGCGCCACAGATAAAGGTCGCTGCCCTTGGGCACGCAGACCCTGCCACCCTTGTCGATATCGGCCAGCCAGATCGATCCGGGAATGGGTTCGGCGTTGTCGTCGGGGAGACCCCCGCCGCGCACGGCCCCGGCGCGCACCGATGACGGGTTGCTGAGCGATCGCGCCAGCATCGCCGCCGTGCCGCGATCGCGGACCACGGCATTGTCGAGCTTGAACGTACCCGCGCCGCGCAGCACCCGCGTGCCGGCCCTGTCGAGCACGGTGACGATGTCGTTGGCGCGCAACGTCACGCTCGATCCGTCGGCGAACCGCTTGCCAGTGGGAAAGCTGGCGGCTGACGGCCCGGTCGATCGGACCACCACCGCCTGCGCGATCGCGGCAACCGAGGAACCGACCCCGAGTGCCAGTGCAACCGCAGCCAGGGCCGGGCGCAGCGAGCGCTTCGCGCAACCGCGCATCAGAAGGCCGCTCATTGGCCACCTGCCGGCGGCGTGGCCGAATTGGCGAGCACATCGAGCTGGGCGTTGCAGCCCTTGTCGGCCAGCATCGACGCCACGCCCATGTCATCGGCCGGCATTGCGCCGATCAGGCGGGTGGTGATCCGCACCTTGGTGCCCGCCGTGTTGGTGAACATGTAGCTTTTGCCGTCGACCACCGGCAGCGCTGCCGCCGGCCACAGCTTGAGCGCGTTGCCGCGCTTCCACGCCAGGTCGACCGAGGCGCCCTCTGCCGTGGTCAGCTTGCCGATCGACTCGTCCTCGCGGTTGGGGCGCCACAGCACCAGCGCGGACGGATCGGCCACGCAGTATGTTCCGCCCTTGCTGCTGTCGATGTACCACAGGCTGTCGGGCCCGCTGGAGGCCGCCGCAGCCATCATCGGAGCGCCGCGCACGGCCCCGGTCCGGGTTCGCGCGCCGCCGGCATGCGGCATCATGCTGGCCAGCGTCGTCGCGCCGACGTCATGGCTCACCACGCCGTTGAGCGTGAAGCTGCCGGGGCCGGAGAGCACCCGCGTGCCCGACTTGTCGAGCACGGTGAGCCGGTCGCCCGCGCGCAGCGATACGCTGGCGTTGGCCGCCAGCTTCTTGCCTTGCGGATATTGCACCGCCGACGGACCGGTCGAGCGAACGACCACCGCCTGTGCTTGCGCCATGCCCGCCACGGCGAGCGAACCGATCGCCGCCATCCCGGCAACGACCGCCTTGAACGCGTTCCTGTCAGCCAAGGACATAACTCTCTCCTTTATGCGTCTGTCGCAATCTCTGTACCAGATTCATCATGGCATCGTCCTGCCCCGATTCGACAAGTTTGTCTGTGAGTCGGTGCACAAGGGCTGAATCATCTGCATTATGCGCGGCCATGACTTCCGCCACCGCCGCCCGCTCCTCGGGGGAAGCATCGGGGACGGGCTCGAACACCTCGACCGGCGTTGCGCGGCCGCGCAAGGTGACCGTGCCCATCGGCCGGAACCAGTCCAGCCCGGAACGCTCCACCGCCTCGCGGCTGACCAGAACTTTGGTGTCGAGCGGCTTGTTCGCGCCTTCCAGCCGGGCGGCGGTGTTCATCGCATCGCCCAGCGCGGTGTACTGGATGCGCCCCTCGCCGCCGAAATTGCCGACGATCGCCTCGCCATAGTGGACGCCCACGCGGGTGCGACCGATGCGGGGCACGCCTTCGGGCACGTTGCGGCGGAAGTCCTCCCCCGCCTGGTACATCGCCCAGGCCGCCTTGATCGCCCGCTCGCCATCGTCGGGATAGGCGATCGGCGCGCCCCAGAACGCCACCACCGCATCGCCGACGAACTTGTCAAGCGTGCCGCCATATTCGAGCACCACCGCCGACAGCCGGTCGAGATAATCGTTGAGCAATCGCGCGATCATTTCCGGCTCGACCGCGTGGGTCAGCTTGGTGAAGCCTTCCAGATCGCTGAACAGCGCAAAGATCTCGCGCTTTTCCCCGTGCAGCATCAGGCGTTCGGGGTTGCGCATGATTTCCTTGGCGACCGAGCTTGGCAGGTATTTGCCCAGCGCGCCTTGCGCGAATTCACGCTGCGCCGCGTTGATCGCGCGCAACGCCGAACTGACCGCGGTGTAGGCGATCAGCCAACCGACCACCCAACCCATCGAGGGCAGCTCCAGCGTGTTGAAACCGGCGCGTTCGAGCAGGAACGGTATTAAAAGGAATGACACTAGCTGTAATATGACGCCAAGCGACAATATCCACGTTCGCATGGCCGCAGCCGCTGTCGCGACGCCTAATAATACAGCTATGAACGCACTGATCCAAACTGCTACATACGGGATCGATTTGGGAATCGACTTGTCGAGCAATTGCGCGAGCATACTGGCGTGAACTTCTACGCCGATCATGCGCGGATCACCCGTGGTCGAATCACCTACGCGAGTTAGAGGCGTATCAAACTGGTCGAAGTCGGAAAAATCGCCACCGATTAGGATATAACGCCCCTTGATCGAATCGGAGACCAACCCGGCAGTGGCGGGATCGGCGAGGAGATCAATCGGCAGTTTGTCGAACACTGGTCGGTCTTTAGCCGCAGGCACGCGATACCTGATAGGTCCCGAATAGTGGGCGAAGCGCGCGTCGCTGTCCCCAGAATTCTTCGACGCTAGTGATACCGCCAAGACCGGAGGCAGCCCCGGGTACTGGCGCGGCCAACGTCTTGCGACGCTGTCGCTGTCGGTTTCCAGCAATATGCTCGTTGGACCTACTTTCGACGTCCGCGTGGCAGCGATGTATTTCGAAAGATCCCGTTCCTGCTCGTATGTAATCTGATGGGGGTTGGTCTTGTTGTTGGCATACGCCAGGAACACCGGAGTCTTCATGTCGTGCAACGTCGACTGCAGCAGCGGATCATCGGGTTGCGGCGAATCGAACAGGATGTCGATCGCGATACCCTTGGCTCCAAGCTTATCGATCTGGCTCAAAGCGTGCGCCAGAATAGTCCGATCGACCGGCGAGATCTTGCCCGTCGCGCGGTTGGTGTCGGCGGTATAGACCACCAGGCTGATGCGCTTGTCGGTATCGGTCGAAGGTGAGAAATCGACGGCGCGCAAGTCGTATAAGAGTCGCTCGGAGTCGACCAGAAAACCAATATTCCAACTGAATACCGCCACGAACAGCGCCACCGCCAGCAGCACCAGCGCCACCGCCACGCGTTGCCAGCCCAGCTGCGACAGTCCGCGCCGGGCTCCCTGCTCCATTTCCTTTTGTCGGGTTCGCCCCGACACTTTCCGATCCGGCATTCGGTTAACGCCCCCCAGTCGCAGCCGCGCTCAGTCGCGCAGGCTTGTCCACCCCGCCCGCGCTGCCCAGCGCGACCGGCCCCGTTTCGCGCAGCAATGGCCGCGCGCCATCGCCGATAACCGCGAACCCGGCCCAATAATAGGGGTGGGAGGTATTCGTGTCCGCCATCAGTGTCTGCTGCGCTTTCAGCAGCGCGTCGCCCGATCCAGTGCCCGAAGGCGCTTCGAACAAACCGTTGATCAGCCGCGCGGTGGCATCGAAATCATCCGGCGCGGGCCAGTGGCTGGCCAGCACGGAACGGCCACCGGCACCGATGAAGGCACGCACCAGTCCTTCCAGCGCGGTGCCGCCGCCCGATGTCACGCCCGCTGCACGGGTCGCCTCGACATCGGCCTGCCCGGCGGTATCGCAGGCAGAAAGGATCACCATGTCGGCGTCGAGCCGCAGATCGAAAATCTCGCTGAAGCTGAGCAACCCGTCGGATGTGCCGGTCCCGAACGAGGTCAACAACGCCGGGCGGGTCGGGCAGGCCTCACGCGGAGGGGTCACCAGTCCGTGCGTCGCGAAGTGGAGGATGCGGAAGTCGGACAAGTCCTTGCGCTGCATGATCGCGGTATCGCTGAACGCCGCACCGGTCATCAGATCGGTGCCTTCGCCGACCAGCAGCGTCTTGGCCTTGACCAGTTCGGCGTCGGAAATCGGGCGGTTCCACGCCGCCAGCGGCCAGTCGCAGCCGTCGCCCACTTCGCCCCCGGCACCGCGCGACCGCGCGATCGAGACCGACGCCGCGCTGTTGACCGGCAGGTTGTGGCCCAGCCCGAGGTAGGCTTCCTTCGCCTTAGACAGCGGCTGCTTGCGCGCATCCATGAACGACCGCGCCGACACCGATGTCGATACGATGCGGTTGCGGCCCAGCCAGTGGACCATGGTCATGTCGAACGGATCGCCCGCCGGGCTGGCCGCCTGATCGGCATAAGCCTTGAGCGAGGCGTCATCATCGATCAACAGGTTGGCGGGCAGTTTCAGCATCGCGCCATCGGGTTCGAAGATCAGGTGATGCGCGGCGGCAAGGTCAGCCGCGACCGGATCGAACAGCGCGCGATACAGCGCGCGCGCGTCGGTCGCATCGAACGCCTCGGTCACGTACTGGCGCCCGTCGAACCGCGAGATCGAATTGCGGATCTTGCCGACTTCGGCCTCAAGCTCGCCGCCGGTGATCGCGGCGCGGTAGCCCACCGCTTTGTCGTGCGTGGCAAAATAGACGAACACGTCCGGCCCGAGCACCGCCATCTTGAGATAGGCCTCGCCCGGTGCCAGTCCCTGCTGCAAGTCGGCCTGGCTGATCGCGCGCGCGGTCACCACGCGATAGCGCGCGTAATCCGACAGGTTGACGACGGTCGCCTGCTCCTGCGTTTCCAGCCCGGCGATCTGCTGCGCGGCGGCGGCGATTTCGTCCTTGCGGCTGGCGGCATCGTCCAGCCGTTGCAGCGCGGCGTACTGCATCCGCGCGCGCTCGATCGAGCGGGTCAGGCTCAGCGACTGGCGGAACAGCCGCGCGGCCTGGTCGCTGCCCCCCGAAAGCTCGCGCGACAGCACCGCCTGCGTCTCTGAAACACCCGGGCGGACGAGGATCTGCGACGCGGCAAAGAACGCGCCGCTGGAGGCCGGGTCCGACCCCATCCGCGCCACCAGCAGATCGAAATACGGCGCCATCTGCTTCGAAAGCCCCGACAGCGCGTTGCTGCGTTCGACCGAACGATCGACCACCTGCTTGTACAGCGCCAGCGCGGCGTCCTGCTTGTCATGCCGCGCCAGGAACGCGGCCAGCCGCGCCTCAACGGCCGCAAGGCTGCGCGTTTCGGGATACTGCACGCCGACGATTTCGACCGCCGAGCGCAGCAGGCTCTCCGCCGATGCCAGCTTGCCCTCGCTTTCGTCGATCGTCGCCAGTTCGGTGAGCAGTTGCGCGCGCAGCCGCACGATCGAGACCACGCGCCCGTTGCGCACCGCGATCGCGCGCATCAGCCCCTGGTTCAGCGCCTCGCGCGCTTCGTCATTGCGGCCCGTCAGGCGCAGCGCCGATCCCTTGAGATGCAGCGCCTGCGCATCGAGCAACGTGGTGCGTTCGTCGGTGGTCAGCTTGAGATCGTCGATCAGCCCCATCGCGGTGGCGGTGCTGTCGGATGCGTTGACCCGCAGCGCGAGCGACGGGGTCAGCTCGCCCTGATCGCGCAAGCTGTCGGCGCCCGCCGCGCTCATCCCCCGCAACGGCACGCCCAGCCGGGCCAGCGCCTGATCATAGTGTTCCTGGTTGAGCTGGTTGATCGCCTCGTAATTGCGCCGCAACCGTTCGAGCACGCCGGTCCCGGCAGGCAAGGCGTCGGCTTGCGCGAACAGGCTGTCGGCTTCGGTGAACTGGCCGAGGTTGGACCGCTGCAGCCCCGCGTTGACGAGGAATTCGACGCGGTCGATCCCGCCGCCTGCCGCACCGGCCTGCCGCTGGTCCAGCGTTTCGAAGTACGCGGCGGCATCGGCGTAATCGCCCGAATTGTTGCGGCGATAGCCTTCGGCCAGCGCGGTCGCCGGATCGAGTGTCAGCGCCTGGATGCGGGCATACGCCTCGCTATCGTCGACCGACGTCGTGGCGATGTCGATCGGTTCGTCGATCACCTTGTCCGCCAGGATAGAGCGCAGCGCGAGGTCGAGCGCGGGGCGATAGGCGGCAAACCCTTCGACGAAAAAGCTGGTCTTGCCGCGATCGATCCGCGCCACGTCATAGGCCAGCTGCGGATCGCGCCAGGTGCAGGCCTGCCCCATCGCGCCTTTGTAGACCGACGATTGGGTCATCGCGGCCCCGGTGCAGTCGGCCTTGGCGCTGCGACGTTGGGCCAGCCGGTCCGCCGGATCGCCATCGGCCAAATTGTTACCGGGCCGCCGAAGCGCGAACACATAGCCGACCGGCAACGCCGAATCGCGGCAGACGATAGCCCACGAGCGGTCGAACGCGGTCTTGTTGGCGGGATCGGCAGCGCGGCTTTGCACCTGACACAACGCATTGCCGCCGCCGCTGCCAAGCGGAAAACTGTCGCGCAGCAGGACAGAAGACGATTGGGCCACGGCATCGCCACCGCCGATCGCCACGGTCGCAACCGCGCCCAGCAAGGCGATAGCCCGCTTCAGCGCCGCTTTAGGCGACCGGGTGCTGTTCGAACGACGCTGCATGTCGCACTCTCCCTGGCCGAACGGCGAATGCCGTCCCGAGCCTCGTGTAGCTTGCGACCCACGGGGATTCTTATGCGTTACGACACAGCATAGGCGCTTTTGTTTGGTGCTGCCAATCTTTCGATATATTTCACGCCGCAGCGTACCGCACCGGGACGAAACGCGACGCAAGTCATAACGCCGCCGGTCAGAACCCCTCGAACGACACCACTTCGGACAGCGGCGCGCGCGCCACGGCAAACGTGTTGATCGGCGCGGCCGGATCGCGGTGGCCGATCGCCATGCCGCAGAAGAAGATGTGGTCGTCGGGTATCGCCACGCAGGCGCGGATCTGCGGCGTATAGACCGCCCAGGCCTCCTGCGGGCAGCTGTCGAGCCCTTCCTCGCGCAGCAGCAGCATCACCGTCTGCAGCCACATCCCGACATCGGACCATTGCGGCGGCCCCATGTAGCGCGGCGTGTGGACCAGCATCAGCACCGGCGCGCCGAAACCGCGGAAGTTATCGACGAACTGCGCCATCCGGCCCGCCCGGTCCTCCCGCGCGATCTGGAGCGCGGCATACATCTGTTCGCCCACGCCCACGCGGCGCGCCTCGTAAGCGCCTTCAAGCCCTTTGGGGTAGATGTCGTATTCGGGCGCATGCGCGGCGCGGCCTTGCGGGATGACGGCGGTCACCGTGTCGATCAGCCGGCGCAGCGGCTCGCCCGCCAGCACGGTCGCGTTCCACGGCTGGACGTTGCCGCCCGACGGACTGCGCTGCGCCTTGTCGAGCACACGCGCGATCACCGCGCGGTCCACGGCATCGGGCAGGAAACGGCGGATGGAGCGGCGCGAGGCGACGGCTTCGGAGACGGATGTTGTCATAAGCTACCGTACTATCTCCGTGCCGAGTGAAAGCAAGTGCCGACGTTACGCCTCGCCGTTCACTCTTCCTCGAACAATCCCGCCAGCTGTTCGACCATCGTCCCGCCCAGCTGTTCGGCGTCCATGATCGTCACTGCGCGGCGATAGTAGCGCGTCACGTCGTGGCCGATGCCGATGGCGACGAGCTGCACCGGCGACTGGCGCTCGATCCAGTCGATTACCTTGCGCAGATGCTGTTCAAGGTATCCGGCGTTGTTGACCGACAGTGTCGAATCATCGACCGGCGCGCCGTCCGATATCACCATCAGCACGCGGCGATCCTCGGTCCGCGCGAGCAGCCGCGAATGCGCCCACAGCAGCGCTTCGCCGTCGATATTTTCCTTCAGCAGCCCTTCGCGCATCATCAGGCCCAGGTTCTTGCGCGCCCGCCGCCACGGTTCGTCGGCCTTCTTGTAGACGATGTGGCGCAAGTCGTTGAGCCGGCCCGGCTGCGCAGGCTTGCCCGTTGCCAGCCACGCCTCACGCGACTGGCCGCCTTTCCAAGCCCGCGTGGTGAACCCGAGGATCTCGGTCTTGACCCCGCAGCGTTCGAGCGTGCGCGCCAGAATATCGGCGCTGATCGCCGCGATCGAAATCGGGCGCCCGCGCATCGATCCCGAATTGTCGATCAGCAGCGTGACCACGGTGTCCTTGAACTGGACCTCGCGCTCGATCTTGTAGGACAGCGAATGGCCGGGCGAGACCACCACGCGCGCCAGCCGGGCCGCATCGAGCAGGCCTTCTTCCTGATCGAAGTCCCAGCTGCGGTTCTGCTGCGCCATCAGCCGCCGCTGCAGCCGGTTGGCCAGCCGCGTGACCACGCTTTGCAGGCCCTTGAGCTGCGTATCGAGATAGGCGCGCAGCCGGGTCAGCTCTTCCTCGTCGCACAAGTCCGAAGCCGAAACCACTTCGTCGAACGCGGTGGTATATGCCTTGTAGTCGAACTTGTCGGGCAGGTCGGTCCACGGGCGATTGGGGCGCGTGGGCAGCATGCCCTCCTCGCCTTCGTCGGCCATGTCGGCATCGGCGGCATCTTCGGGCCGTTCGGATTCGGTATCGCTGTCGCTGTCTTCGTCACCGTCGCTGGTTTCGCCCGCGACTTCGGACGGCTGGTCGTCCGACGCGCTTTCGGAATCGTCGTCGTCCTGCTCGTTCTCGTCCTCGCCTTCTTCGTCGCTGTCTTCGGGGTCGGTCGGATCCTGATCGGGCGCCTGCGTCAGTTCGAGATGCTGCAGCATGTCGAGCGCGCGGCTCTGGAACGCCTTCTGGTCGTCGAGCGTCAGCGCCAGCGCCTCGAAATCCGACCCCGCGCGCGTCTCGATCCAGTCGCGCAGCAGCGCGGCGCCGGCTTCGGCGGCGGGTGGCACGGGCTGGCCGGTCAAGGTCTCGCGCAGCAGCAGCGCCAGTGCGACCTGTATGGGCACTTCGTCGGCCCGGCCCGCACGGGTGATCGGGTCGCCCGCGATCCGCTGCATCAAGGCCGCATCGAGGTTGCTGCGCATCCCCGAATAGGCCTTCGACCCCAGCGCTTCGTAGCGCACCTGCTCGACCGCGTCGAAACACGCGCGCGCAACGGCTTCGCCCGGCGCGGCGCGGTTGTGCAGCGCTTCGTTATGATGGCGCAGGCGCAGCGCAAAACTGTCAGCCACGCCGCGCGCCTCGGCCACTTGCGCGGGTGCCAGCGCACGTCCCGGCATCGGCACGCGCAAGTTGCCGCCCGACTGGCTGGGCGCGTCGGCGGTCCATGCGACGTCGACCTCGGCTTCGTGCGAGATCGCGCGCGCGGTGCCGGCAAGCACCGAGCGGAACCGGTCGAGAGGGGATTCGTCGCGCAATTCGTTTTCGCTTTCAAATTGCTTCCCCGCGAAGGCGGGGACCTCAGGCCTGAGGCTCCCGCCTTCGCGGGAGCGCAGCATCGGCCAGTCTTACCCGATGTTCTGCCCGGTCTTGGCCCAGTCGGCAAGGAAGCCTTCGATGCCCTTGTCGGTCAGCACATGCTTGACCAGCCCACGGATCACAGCGGGCGGCGCAGTCATCACGTCCGCGCCGATCTTGGCGCTTTCGAGCACGTGCACGCCGTGCCGCACGCTGGCGACGAGGATCTGCGTGGCGAACGCGTAGTTGTCATAGATCAGGCGGATGTCGCGGATCAGGTCCATGCCGTCGAAGCCGTTGTCATCGTGACGGCCGACGAACGGGGAAACGAACGTCGCGCCCGCCTTGGCGGCGAGCAGCGCCTGGTTGGCCGAAAAGCACAACGTGACGTTGACCATGGTGCCTTCGCCGGTCAGCTTCTTGCAGGTCTTCAGCCCGTCGATCGTCAGCGGCACCTTGATGCACACGTTGTCCGCGATCTTGCGCAGGATTTCGGCCTCGCGCATCATCCCGGCATGGTCGAGCGCGACCACTTCGGCCGAGACCGGGCCATCGACCAGCCCGCAGATCTCGCGCGTCACTTCCATGAAATCGCGCCCCGACTTGGCGATCAGCGAGGGGTTGGTGGTCACCCCGTCGAGCAGCCCGGTCGAGGCCAGATCGGCGATGTCGGCGGTATCGGCGGTATCGGCGAAGAATTTCATGGTGCGCGGCTTTCCCTGGCGGCTCGCCCCCGACGGAGCGGTGATAGTGATTCCCTTGCGCCTATAGGGACGGCGGCGGGCTGTGTCACATCAGTGGTCAACCGGACGGTACGGCGCCTCCAGAATGCCAATAGGTGTCCCCACAACCCCGACCGTCCTGAGCTTGTCGAAGGACTGCCTGTTTCGATCGTTGCTGAAGCAAAGGACAGTCCTTCGACAGGCTCAGGACAGACGGGTATGGGGCTGGGTTAGCGTTTCAACGACATGTGCAACAAGCTGTCGATCAGCCATCACCGCCCGCCGCCGCCGAACACGCGCTCGATCAGCGAATTGTTGCTCGATCGCGGATCGGCGCGGATCGCGGCTTCCTGACGGCCGATCTCGCCCCAGATCGCGTCGTCGGCCTCGCGCGCCAGCGAATCGGCGACGCCGCCGATGTCCACCCCGGTGAGCAGGGCCAGCGCCTCGCCGATCAGCGGATCGTCGGCGATGCGCAGCGCCTGGCCGAACGCCGGCACCATCACCTCGATCAGATGGCCACCCATGTCCTGCCGCAAATAGGCGGTCGCCCCGGTAGGATCGCCGTGGACCAGCGCAACCGCGTTGCGAATGCCGATATGGCGCACCGCGTCGGCCACGGCGGGCGCGGCGTTGCGCGCGGCATCGTGCGCCATGTCGTTGAACGAGCGCTGCAGCCGCGCGCGCATCGCGGGCGAGCCGAGGATCGCCTGCGCCACGCCGCCGCGCCGTCCGAACTGGGCGGGCAGGTCGAGCCGGACCAGCTGGTTGTCCCAGAACCCGCCGGGCCGCAGCAGGTTGGCAAACGCGCGGTCGGCCGAAAGCTCCATCATCCGGCGGATTGCGTCCTCGATGCTGTAGCGGCCGCCCATCGTGGCACAGCCCGGCAGCGCGAGCAGGCCGGCGGCTGCGGCAGCGCCAAGGAAGGCGCGGCGACTGGGGCGAAAGCGGCTGGGGCGAAGGGCATTCGGGGCGGAAATCGGGTGCGACATCTGGGGTTGTCCTCGGGTTGCTATACGGCTGGGGTTTCCCCCGCGCGCCTCGGCCCCATATAGACCGGCCTAGATGAACCGCGTCCGATGCCTCGTTTTCAATGCCGCGCTGGGTCCGCTCGACTACCGGGTGCCCGATGGCATGGCGGTGGAGCCGGGCAGCATCGTCGTCTGTCCGCTTGGCCCCCGGCAGATCGTAGGGATCGTGTGGGAGGCCGACCGGCTGCCCGGAACCGAGGTACCCGACGCCAAACTGCGCCCGCTGGCGTCGGTATTGCCGGTGCCGCCGCTGCCCGCGCCGCTGCGCCGCCTGATCGAATGGTGCGCGGACTACTACCTCGCGCCGATGGCAGCCGTCGCGCGCATGGCGTTGTCGAGCAGCGCGGCGTTGCGCGGCGGTGGCAGTGTGACCGAATACCGCCTGACCGGAGCGGTGCCGAAACGCACCACCCCGCAGCGCGCGCAGGCGATCGAGCGGCTCGACGGCCAGCAGGGCACGATCCGCGAACTCGCCGCCATCGCCGGGGTGTCCGACGCGGTGCTGCGCGGGCTGGTCAATGCCGGGTTGCTCGAGGCGGTAATCGTCGACAGCGACCGCCCCTACCCCGTCCCCCGCGCCGACTTCGCCGAACCGCAACTGAGCGACCAGCAGCAAGTCGCCGCCACGCGCTTCGTCGAGGCGGTCGAGGCGCACTCGTTCGCGCCGTTCCTGCTCGACGGGGTGACCGGATCGGGCAAGACCGAAGCCTATTTCGAGGGCATCGCCGCGGCCATCTCGGCCGGGCGGCAAGTGCTGGTGCTGCTGCCCGAAATCGCGTTGACCGAAACCTTCCTGCGCCGGTTCGAGGATCGCTTCGGCGTACCGCCGGTGGCGTGGCACAGCGCGCTCAAGTCGTCCGAACGGCGCCGTGCGTGGCGCTCGGTGGCATCAGGTGTCGCCAGCGTCGTGGTCGGTGCGCGTTCCGCGCTGTTCCTGCCGTTTGCCAATCTGGGCCTGATCGTGGTCGATGAAGCGCATGAAATCTCGTTCAAACAGGATGATGGCGTGCGCTACAACGCGCGCGACGTGGCGGTGATGCGCGCGATGTTCGAACATGTGCCGGTGATCCTCGCCAGCGCCACGCCAGCGCTCGAAAGCCTGCAGATGGCCGAGGCGGGACGCTACGAAAAGATCGACCTGCCCGCGCGTTACGGCGGCGCGACGCTGCCCGACATCGCGGTGGTCGACTTGCGCGAACAGCAGCCCGAGCGTGGCCACTGGCTGGCCCCGCCGCTGGTCGCGGCGCTGAAAGACCGGCTGGCCAAGGGCGAGCAATCGCTGCTGTTCCTCAACCGGCGCGGCTATGCCCCGCTAACCCTTTGCCGTCATTGCGGTTTCCGCTTCCAGTGCCCCAACTGTTCGGCGTGGCTGGTCGAGCATCGCCTGTCGCAGCGGCTGGCTTGCCACCACTGCGGTCACGAAGTGCCGCCGCCCGCGACCTGCCCCGAATGCGGCGAGCCCGATTGCCTCGTCGCCTGCGGCCCGGGAGTGGAGCGGATCGCCGACGAAGTGTCTGAAATCCTGCCCGATGCGCGCGTTGCGGTGGTCACCTCCGACACGCTGACCAGCCCGGCACGCGCCGCCGAATTCGTCGAACAGGCCAGCGCCGGGATGATCGACGTGATCGTCGGCACGCAGCTGGTGACCAAGGGCTACCACTTTCCCGAGCTCACGCTGGTCGGCGTGGTCGATGCCGACATGGGGCTGGAGGGCGGCGATCTGCGCGCGGCGGAACGCACTTACCAGCAGATCGCGCAAGTCGCGGGCCGCGCCGGTCGCGGCCAGAAGCCGGGCGAAGTGCTGATCCAGACGCGCCACCCGTCGGCGCCGGTGATCGAGGCGCTGGCCAGCGGCGACCGCGACACGTTCTACGCCGCCGAGACCGAGGCCCGGCGCGAAGCGGGCGCGCCGCCGTTCGGCCGCTGGGCCGCGATCATCGTATCGAGCGAGGACGAGGCCGAAGCGCGCGATGCCGCCCGCGCAATCGGCGGCGCCGCGCCCCGGCTGGCTGACGTCATGGTGCTCGGCCCCGCGCCCGCCCCGCTGTCGCTGCTGCGCGGGCGGTATCGCTACCGCCTGCTGATCAACGCCCGCCGCTCGACCGAACTGCAGCGGATCATCCGCGAATGGCTTGACGAGCTGAACTTCCCGCAAGGCGTGCGCGTGGGCGTGGACATCGATCCGTACAGCTTTGTCTGACCGATAGCGTCTTGACCGGCAGCTTCGTTCGATCAGGCTTCGAGCAGGAGGGCGGCTTCGAGCAGGCGGTTACCGTGTTCGCTTTCCTCGCGCCCGTTGAGGCGGAACAACCGCGCCGCCTCGTCGTTGCCGACGCCGCTTGCCCAGCCTTCGTACAGCGCCTCACCGCCGAATTCGCCTTGGGCCAGCTTGCGCAGTGCCTCCGGTTTCACTTCGGCAAACGGGAACGCGCCAGCCTTGAGGTATGGGTTGTCCGCAGCGGCAGGCGGCGGGAAATCCTCGCCGTTCATCGCCTTGATCGCCTTGGACACGCGATGCGCGTGCGCCATTTCCTCGCGCCCGTTGTGGTGGAGCAGCGCGATCACGCCGTCATGCTCGGTGCCCAGCGCGGTCTGGCGATACAACTCCTCGCTCGCCGCCTCGACCAGCACCATGACCTTCATGTCGGTCACGGTCGGCGTCTTGATCGATCCGATGTGGGCAAAGGCCTCTCCCAGCGATTGGGGGGCGTCGTCCGGCAGCGTGACAGCAGTCATGAGATTCTCTCCTTGGCCGTCAAACTAGCCGTTCGAGCGCCCATCGCAAGCGGCACGGGATCGGTCATCGGCGTTCCTTTTCCAGCAGCTTGCGCTTGATTTCCAGCCCGTAGGCATAGCCGCCCATGCTGCCGTCGGAGCGGATCACGCGGTGGCACGGGATCAGCACCGCAACGTTGTTGGCGCCGTTGGCCGAACCGGCAGCGCGCACCGCCGATGGCTTGCCGGCAGCCGCCGCGATCTGCGAATAGCTGCGCGTCTCGCCCGCCGGGATGCGGCGCAGCGCCTCCCAGCACGCTTCCTGGAATGCGGTGCCCTTCACGTCGATCGGGATGTGGCTGAAATCGCCCGGCGCCTCGACCGATGCGATCACGTCGGCCAGCAGCGCCTCGAACGCCTCTCCGCCGCGCACCAGCGTGGCCTTGGGAAAGCGTTGCACCAGCGCCTCCTCGCCTTCGGCAAACGACAGCCGGCACACGCCCTTGTCGGTCGCCGCCACCAGCATCGAGCCCAGCGATGTCTCGACCGTGGCCCAGTGGATCGTCACGTCCTGCCCGCCATTGACCCACGCCGATGCCGCCATGCCCAGTTTTCCCGTCGTCGAATCATAAAACCGCGAAGACGTGGAAAAGCCCGCGTCGTAGATCGCATCGGTCACGCTGGTGCTGGCGGTCAGCGCATTGCGCGCACGATCGTCGCGCAAGGCCCGCGCATAGGCGGCTGGCGACAGCCCGGTGGCGCGGGTGAACAGCCGCTGGAAATGCGCGAGCGAATACCCCGCATCGGCCGCCAGCCCTGCCAGCGCGAGCGGCTGGCCCGCCTGCTTGATCGCCTCGATCGCCTGCAGCACCGCCCGCTCGTCGCGACCCACATCGTCGGGCGAACAGCGCTTGCACGCGCGCAGGCCCGCATCGCGCGCCGCCGCGCCATCGGCGAAGAAGCGCACGTTGGCGCGCAACGGATGGCGTGCGGCGCACGACGGGCGGCAATAGATCCCGGTGGAGAGCACGCCGGTGACGAAGCGCCCGTCGAACCGGCGATCGCGCTTGAGGACTGCCGTCCAGGCGGCATCCTCGTCGATGGCGGCGGCGATCATCATGATGCCAATCCTTCATGGCGTTCGATTCGGGCAGCAAAGCAGCCGTGCGCGGCGTTGTGCGCGTCGATATAGGCGATTTGCGGGTCGGCCAGCAATTCCCGGATGGCCGCGTCCGCCTCGCCCGGCAAGGCGAGCCGCGCATCCTTGAGCATCGCGTCGGCACCAAACCCGCGCAAGCCCAGTGGGCGGCCTGCGAACACCGGCGGCAGTGCATCGACATACCGCGCCGGCTGCGTGGCGGCCGCCCGGACATAGATCGCATACGCGCTGCGGTACGGTGTCTCGACATCGTGGCTGGTGTGGTGGAGCAGGATCAGTTCATCCCCGGCGCGCGCATCCTGAAGGCTGACGCGGCACGGAAACCCGCGATCGGCCGCCGCGATTACGCGCGCCGCGCCCCGCGCCGCCAGCGCCGCATCGTCGAGCGCGAACAATGGTACGAACGGTTCTGGCGAAAGGCCGGTGATCGAATAGGTCATGGTGCTCTCCTGGTGTGCGATGCACCCGGTTTAGCGATTCGCCCACAGCCGCGCGTCCCGCCGCTTGCGGTCAAAGCCGCGCCGCGCCAATGAGGGGCGATGACCGTTCGCCTGCGCCTTGCCTTCGCCGCGTTGTTCGCCCTGCTGTGCGGCGGCTGGGTCGCGCCCGCGCTGGCCGATCCGACCGACATTTCCGCCGCCGCGCGCGGCGTGGTGCGCGTGGTGATCGTGCAGAACGATGGCAGCAACGTCAGCCTGATCGGCCACGGATCGGGCTTTGCCGTGGCGCCCAACCTGGTCGTCACCAACGCCCACGTGGTCGAGGAACTGCGCAACGACGATACGCTGATGGTCGGCGTGGTCCCGCCCGAGGGCAAATCGGGCGTGGTCGCGCACCTGATCGCGTTTTCGCCCGGCAACGACCTGGCGCTGCTGCGGCTCGACGGCAAGGCGACGGTGCCCTTCGTCACGCTCAATCCGGCCCCGGTGGAAGACGGTTCCGAGGTCTATGCCGTGGGCTATCCCGGCAACGTCGACATGGCGCAAGGGCTCAGCCTGTCCGACCTCGTCGATCCGCAGGCCCCTGTAAAAACGCGCGGCATGGTGTCGGCCGGGCGTAGTTCGCGTTCGTTCGACACGCTGCTCCACACCGCACCGATCGGGGCGGGCAATTCGGGCGGGCCGCTGCTCGACAGCTGCGGGCGCGTGGTGGGGGTGAACAGCTTCGGCACGGTCAGCCAGAACGGCACTGACTCCTCGTTCTTCTTCGCCATCTCGATGCGCGAACTGGGATCGTTCCTGCGGCAGTCACAAGTCACCGCGCATGTTTCGAGCCAGCCCTGCCGCTCGATCGCCGATTTCGACCGGGCCGAGGGCGAACGCTCGGCCGGCGACGCCGCGCGCGCTACTGCCGCCGCGCAGGCCAAGGCGCAGGCCGATCAGCACACCGCAGACCTCGCGCGCCGCGAGGCCGAGATCGACATCCTGGCCGAGCGCGACAACGGCCTCGCGCTGGCCGCGCTGCTGCTGGTGGCGACACTGGCGGCGGGCGGATCGGCGCTGCTGTTCGAACAGCGCGATCAGCGGCGCAAGTCGCGCATCGCCGCCGCGCTGGCCGCCGCGCTGCTGCTGGGATCGCTCGTCGCATGGTTTTCGCGACCCTCTCTCGCGCAGATCGACGAACGCGCCGACAACGCACTGGCCGAAGCGACGAAGGGCAAGGCGTCCGCGTCCGCGACGGGCTCGGGGCCTGCCGGATCGGAATCGGCCGCCGCGTCCGCCAACGCCGAACCGGCCGGCACCGGCGCAATGCGCTGCATCTTCCAGCCCGACCGCAGCCGCGTGACGGTGTCCGAGATCACCGATGTCCCGCTCGATTTCGAGGCGGGCGGCTGCGTCAACAAGCGCACCCAGTACAGCCTTGGCAGCAGCGGCTGGTCGCGCGTGCTGGTCCCCCGGCAGGACCTGTCGGTGTCGCTCAACACCTATGATCCGGCAACGCGCACCTACAAGGTCGAGCACTTCCTGCTCGGGCTGGCCGCGATGGACAAGCTGCGCGCCACGCGCGATCGCTTCACCGCGCCCCAGTGCGGCGCAGGCGAAGCGGCTGCGCGCAAGCTGGACCAGAACGAAGCGGCCTTGCGCCAGCTGCTGCCCCCCGAGCCGAACGAACGGCTGACCTATCACTGCGACGCGGCGGCGAAGCCTTAGGCCCAACCATCTCCGACATGGCTATCCGAGCCGCTCGGCCAGTCGCAGGGCCAGCGTCCACGCATCGCCCGGCCAGCGCGCCGACAGATACGAGCCGTCGCTGACGACAAAGCCAGCCTCGGGCGCGCGCACGCCGGCATGGCGCGGCAGCAGCGGCCCGCGCTCGAACCGGCCGTTGGGGCCGATCAGCCGACGCACCTCGGCCTCGACGCTTTCGGGATAAGTCCGGTAATGCCCCGGCAAGGCGCGGCGGGTGAGAACGACGGCAAGATCCTCCATCGGCCCGGTCAGCGCGGTGGTGCGGCGGCGTGCCAGCACGCCGGCACGCGCGAGCGCCAGCACGCCATGGCAGATCGCCGCGACTGGCGTTCCGGCGGCAAACGCGGCTTGCGCCAGCCCCGCCACCACCGGCGATTCCAGATAGGGCTTCATTCCCGGGGCATGACCGCCGGGAAACAGCAACGCGGCGGCATCGTTGCTTTGCGCCTCGTCCCAGCGCAACGGCTGGCGGAATGCCGGGCTTGCGATCATCGCCGCATAAGCGACCCGCGCTGCTTCGCTGGCCCGCAGCGCGCGCGCGATGAGCGGCAGCCCGGTTCCATCGAGCGTGACGGGGTCGCAGGCGGCTGGTCCGCCGGTCTCTGTGGCAAAACCGACCGCGAGGCCGATGTCCGTCCACAGTCGCCACGGCAGCGCGACCTCGCTGGGGTCGAAATCGGTCTGCGGCAGGATCACCATGATCGGCCCGGCCGTTCCAGGCCCGCTCAATGGCCCATGCCCCCGTCAATCGTCCTGCTTTTGGCCACCGCCGCGCTCCATCGGGAAATTCTCCTGTAGCGGAGCGGTCTCGCCCATCTTGCATCGCAGCACAATCGTTGCTAGGCGCGCCCCCGTCTGAAGGCAGCAGTGCGGCATCCGCACGGCGTGGCCCTGTCGGCTTATCCTGGATGAAGGAACCAAGGCGCGTGGAGATTTCCGGCGGCATTACGGCCAGCTTGGCAGGGCGTTACGCTTCGGCGTTGTACGAACTCGCGAGCGAGCGCGGCACCGTGACTTCCGTCGAATCGGATCTCGACAACCTGGCCCAGGCCATCCGCGAATCGGGCGACCTTGCGGCCCTGATCCGCAACCCCCAGGTCAGCCGCGAAGCCGCCACCGGCGCGATCGACGGCGTGGCCGGGCTGCTCGGTTCGGGCGACCTTACCCGCCAGTTTCTGGGCGTGCTGGCCGGCAACCGCCGTCTGGCCTCGCTGCCCGACATGATCCGTGCGTTCGGCGCGATCGCAGCCGCCCAGCGCGGCGAAGTCACTGCCGAGGTCACCTCGGCCCATCCGCTCGACGATGCGCAACTTGCCCAGCTCACCGAAAAGCTGAAAGAGCGCGAAGGTTGCGAGGTAAAGCTTAAGGCCAGCGTCGATCCCGAGATTCTTGGCGGCCTCGTCGTCAGGATCGGCAGCCGGATGATCGACAGCTCGATCCGCACCCGTCTCAATTCTCTTGCCCTCGCGATGAAGGGCTGAAGACCCTTAACCGGGTCCGATGAAAGGCTGAAAATGGAAATCCGCGCCGCTGAAATCTCGAAGGTCATCAAGGACCAGATCGCCAGCTTCGGCACCGAGGCCCAGGTTACCGAAGTGGGTTCGGTGCTCTCGGTCGGTGACGGCATCGCCCGCATCCACGGGCTGGACCAGGTCCAGGCCGGCGAAATGGTCGAATTCTCGAACGGGGTGAAGGGCATGGCGCTCAACCTCGAAGCCGACAACGTCGGCGTCGTGATCTTCGGCTCGGACACCGAGATCAAGGAAGGCGATCAGGTCAAGCGCACCGGCACGATCGTGGACGTCCCCGTCGGCAAGGGTCTGCTCGGCTGCGTGGTCGATGGTCTGGGCAACCCGATCGATGGCAAGGGCCCGATCGAATACACCGATCGCAAGCGCGTGGAAGTCAAGGCGCCGGGCATCATCCCGCGCCAGTCGGTGTCCGAACCCGTGCAGACCGGCCTCAAGGCGATCGACGCGCTCGTTCCGGTCGGCCGCGGTCAGCGCGAACTGATCATCGGTGACCGTCAGACCGGCAAGACCGCCGTCGCGATCGACACCTTCATCAACCAGAAGCAGGCCAATGCCGGCGACGACGAAGGCAAGAAGCTTTACTGCATCTACGTCGCCATCGGCCAGAAGCGGTCGACCGTGGCGCAGATCGTGCGCCAGCTCGAAGAAAACGGCGCGATGGAATATACCATCGTGGTCGCCGCCACCGCTTCGGAGCCGGCTCCGCTGCAGTACCTGGCACCCTACACCGGCGTCACCATGGGCGAGTTTTTCCGCGACAACGGCATGCACGCCGTGATCGTGTATGACGATCTTTCCAAGCAGGCGGTCGCCTATCGCCAGATGTCGCTGCTGCTGCGCCGCCCGCCGGGCCGCGAAGCCTATCCGGGCGACGTGTTCTATCTCCACTCGCGCCTGCTGGAACGCGCCGCGAAGATGAACGATTCGCTGGGCGGCGGTTCGCTCACCGCGCTGCCGATCATCGAAACGCAGGCCGGCGACGTGTCCGCCTACATCCCGACCAACGTGATCTCGATCACCGATGGCCAGATCTTCCTGGAAACCGGCCTGTTCTTCCAGGGCATCCGCCCGGCGATCAACGTCGGCCTGTCGGTCAGCCGCGTCGGTTCGGCCGCGCAGACCAAGGCGATGAAGAAGGTTTCGGGCTCGATCAAGCTGGAGCTGGCGCAGTACCGCGAAATGGCGGCGTTCGCGCAGTTCGGTTCGGACCTCGACGCCTCGACCCAGAAGCTGCTCAACCGCGGCGCGCGCCTGACCGAACTGCTCAAGCAGGCCCAGTTCAGCCCGCTGCCGTTCGAGGAACAGACCGTGTCGATCTTCGCTGGCACGCAAGGCTACCTCGATGCGATCCCGACCAATCAGGTCACCGAATACGAAGCCGAGATGCTCAGCTGGATGCGCGCCGAACATGCCCCGCTGCTCGCGGACATCCGCACCAGCAAGGATCTGTCGGCAGACTCGAACACGGCGCTGAAGGCCGCGCTCGCAGCGTTCGGCAAGCAGTTCGCATAAATTGAACCCGTCGTCCCGGACTTGATCCGGGACCGCTGGCCGCAAGGTCCAGCCTGTTGGACAGCGATCCCGGATCAAGTCCGGGATGACGAGATGGAGGAATACGAGTGGCCTCGCTGAAGGAACTCAAAGGGCGGATCAACTCGGTCAAATCGACCCAGAAGATCACCAAGGCCAAGCAGATGGTCGCCGCCGCCAAGTTGCGCAAAGCGCAGGCGGCTGCCGAAGCCGCGCGTCCGTATGCACAGGAACTGGCCAAGGTCATGGCCAGCCTCGCAGGCAAGGTCAGCGGCGATTCCGCGCCCAAGCTGCTCGCCGGTACCGGCAGCAGCCAGCGCCACCTGCTGGTGGTGGTCAACACCGACAAGGGCCTGTGCGGCGGTCTCAACTCGAACATCGTCAAAGCCGCCAAGATCAAGGCGAACGAGCTGATCGCGGCGGGCAAGGACGTGACCTTCTTCCTCGTCGGCAAGAAGGGCCGTGGCCCCTTGCGCCGCGAATACGACAAGCACATCGGCGATGGGTTCGACACCAGCACCGTGCGCACGCCCGGCTTTGCCGAAGCGGAAGCGATCACGGCCCAGGTGATCGCGATGTTCGTGGCCGGCAAATTCGACGTCGCCCACCTCGTGTACCCGGTGTTCAAGTCGGCGCTGGCGCAGGATCCGGTCGTCACCCAGCTGATCCCCGTGCCCGCCCCCGCCATCAGCACCGACACCGGCGCTGTGGTGGAATACGAGCCGGGCGAAGAGGAAATCCTCGAGGCCCTGCTGCCGCGCTACATCAAGACCCAGCTGTTTGCGGCGCTGCTCGAACGCGAGGCTTCGGAACAGGGCGCATCGATGACCGCGATGGACAACGCCACGCGCAACGCCGGCGACCTGATCCAGAAGCTGACCATCCAGTACAACCGCAGCCGTCAGGCCGCGATCACCACCGAACTCATCGAAATCATCGCTGGCGCGGAAGCGCTGTAAAGCATCGCAGGCAAGGAAACCCACATGGCCACCGCTCCCGTGCTCAACCGCACCACCAACGGCAAGATCAGCCAGGTCATCGGCGCCGTCGTCGACGTGACCTTCGTCGGCGAACTGCCGGCGATCCTTTCGGCGCTCGAGACCGACAACAACGGCAACCGCCTTGTTCTCGAAGTTGCGCAGCACCTCGGCGAAAACACCGTGCGCACGATCGCCATGGACACCACCGACGGTCTGACCCGCGGCCAGCCGGTGACCAACACCGGCCAGCAGATCACCGTGCCGGTCGGCCCCAAGACGCTCGGCCGCATCCTCAACGTCATCGGTGAGCCGATCGACGAGCAGGGCCCGGTCGGTTCGGACATGTTCTCGCCGATCCATGCCAAGGCACCCGAATTCGTCGACCAGTCGACCGAAGCGGCGATCCTGGTCACCGGGATCAAGGTCATCGACCTGCTCGCGCCTTATGCGCGCGGCGGCAAGATCGGCCTGTTCGGCGGCGCCGGCGTGGGCAAGACCGTGCTGATCCAGGAACTGATCAACAACATCGCCAAGGGCCACGGCGGCGTTTCGGTGTTCGCAGGCGTGGGTGAACGCACCCGCGAGGGCAACGATCTCTACCACGAATTCCTCGACGCCGGGGTCATCGCCAAGGACGCGGCCGGCAACCCGACGCCCGAAGGGTCCAAGGTCGCGCTCGTGTTCGGCCAGATGAACGAGCCCCCGGGCGCCCGCGCCCGCGTTGCGCTGTCGGGCCTGACCATGGCCGAATACTTCCGCGACGTGGAAGGCCAGGACGTGCTGTTCTTCGTCGACAACATCTTCCGCTTCACGCAAGCCGGGTCGGAAGTGTCGGCGCTGCTCGGCCGTATTCCTTCGGCGGTGGGCTACCAGCCGACGCTGGCCACCGACATGGGCCAGCTGCAGGAACGCATCACCTCGACCAACAAGGGCTCGATCACGTCGGTGCAGGCGATCTACGTGCCGGCGGACGATCTTACCGATCCCGCGCCTGCCGCCTCGTTCGCCCACCTTGACGCCACCACCACGCTGAACCGCGCAATTTCGGAGCTGGGCATCTACCCGGCGGTCGATCCGCTCGACTCCACCAGCCGCGTGCTGACCCCGGCCGTCGTCGGCCAGGTGCACTACGACACCGCCCGCCGCGTTCAGGAAACGCTGCAGAAGTACAAGTCGCTGCAGGACATCATCGCGATCCTGGGCATGGACGAGCTTTCGGAAGAAGATAAGCTCACCGTCGCCCGCGCCCGCAAGATCCAGCGCTTCCTGTCGCAGCCGTTCCACGTGGCCGAAGTGTTCACCGGCATCTCGGGCAAGTTCGTCCAGGTCGAAGACACCGTTGCCTCGTTCAAGGCGGTTGTGGACGGCGAATACGATCACCTGCCCGAAGCCGCGTTCTACATGGTCGGCGGCATCGAGGAAGCGATCGCCAAGGCCAAGAAGCTGGCCGAAGAGGCGTAAGCGACCATGGCCCTGCACTTCGAACTCGTCACGCCTGCGCGCCTCGTCCGCTCGGACGACGTCTACATGGTCGTCGTCCCCGGCACCGAGGGCGAGTTCGGCGTGCTCGAGGGCCATGCGCCCTTCATGTCGACCGTCCGCGACGGCGCGCTCAAGATCTACCGCACCGAAGGCGCGGCCCCGGAAGAGATCATCGTCCAGGGCGGCTTTGCCGAAGTCGGCGCGAACGGCCTGACCGTGCTTGCCGAGCACGTCGAAGGCTGATCCGCACCATCATCGCACAGGAAAAGGGCGGCCGCGATGCCGCCCTTTTTTTGTGTCGCGCAGGCCGCGCGGTTACCGGTAGCCGGCCTGCGCCACGGTGGCGATCGCGCCGTCGCAGCGGATGGCGTGGAACGCACCGTCGCCCGCCGGCCCCAGCCGGATCGGCTGGTCGACGAAACACGGCGCCTGCGCGCGGAATGCGAAATGGGCCAGCACGCCGCTGCCCGCCGCCATCTCCGCCAGTTTTGCGGCCACGAACGGCCCGTGCACGATCAGCGCGGGATAGCCCTCAATCGCGGTGGCATAAGGCCGGTCGTAATGAATGCGATGGCCGTTGAAGGTGACCGCCGAGAACCGGAACAGCTGCACCGTTGACGGCGTCCACACCGCGCCGCCCTCGGCTGCGACGTGCGCGGCCCCGTCCGGCGTGGGCAAAGCCAGCGGCGCGCCGTCACCCGCAGCGCGATACACCAGCGTCTGGCGTTCGGTGACGCAAACCGCGCCGCGCTGCGCGATCGACCGCTCGATATCGACGAACACCAACTCGCCCGTACGCCCCGCCTTGTGGCGCACGTCCGCGATGCGGGTGACGGCCTCGGCCTCGGCATCGAGCAGCAGCGGCGCCTCGAACCGGATCGCGGTGGCCGCGAACATCCGGCGCGGTAGCGCCGCGATCGCGGGCAGGAACCCGCCGCGTAGCGGATGGCCATCGGCGCCGATCTCGCCGTCGAGCGGCGTCGGCAGGAACCACGCCCAATGCGCCAGCACCGGCCGACGCCCCCCCACATCGCCCTCCCCCCCGATCGCCACCGAAAAGCGGCGCAGGCTTTGCGTATCGAGCACCTCGCGCCGCCGCTCGCTCCGCCCGATCGCCGCGCGGGCCATGGCGATGTCCTCGTCTGTGAGCCCGGTCATGCGGTGCGTCCCGTGTCGTGCTTTCCCGTCATGCTTCTGCCTGGCATCGCGTGTTCGCGAAACCAGTCGGCAATGTCCGCTTCGGTCAGTTCGCCTGCGGCCAACGCGACCATCGCCACCACCAGTTCGGCATCGCTGGCCGTCAGCACCATACCGTTGAGCGAGAGGAACGTTTCGCTCACCACCGCCGCGGTACGCTTGTTGCCATCCACGAATGGATGGTTCCGCGCTATGCCGAAGGCGTAAGCTGCCGCGAGCGCCGCCGCATCGGGGTCGCCATAAAGCGCCAGATTGCGCGGCCGAGCCATCGCGCTGTCGAGCGCGCCAGGATCGCGCAGCCCTCCACCGCCGCCGTGTTCGGACAGTTGCTCGGCATGAGCCGCCAGCGCCACGTGCGGCAAAATCCACACCCATGCGGGCGGCGTCACTTCGCGAGTTCGCGCAATGCCTGCTTGCGCCGCGCCATCACCTCACGCGCCGCCGCCATCTGCGCGTCGAAGTCAGGCTCGGCTGAAGACAACTCAATCCCGCGCGGCGTGGTGACGACCGACAGCGTTTCGCCCACTTGCGCATTAAGATGGGCAAGCAGTTCCTTAGGCAACACTACGCCTGCCGAATTGCCGATGCGGGTGATCTTGAGGGTGGCGTTCATACGGACGTTATAACGCAAAGTGGCACGACGGACAACGGCAAATCAGCAGGACCAACCCTACCCCTTGTTCCCCTCCACCGCGCTCATCGCCTGCATGATCTGGTCGGAGATCGTGCCGACGGCGCCGGGGGAGTGGGCGAGGAACAGGGTGTTGGTCTTGTCGTTCTCGCCGATCGACTTGAGCGTGTCGAAGTACTGGGTGACCAGCACCAGCTGCATCACGTCGCGGGCGGTGGCGTCGCCGAGCGCCTTCTGGAAGCCTTCGATCGAGGTGCCGAGTCCTTCGATGATGGCGCGGCGCTGGTTGGCGATGCCCTGGCCCTGCAGCGCCTTGCTCTCGGCCTCGGCCTCGGCCTTTTTGACCACGAGGATCTTCTCGGATTCGCCGCGTGCGTTGGCGGCGACCTGTTCGCGCTGGGCGGCGTTGATGTCGTTCATCGCGGCCTTGACCTTGGCGTCGGGGACGATGTCGGTCACCAGCACGTTGACAATCTCGTAGCCGAAGCCCGACATGTCGGCATCGAGCTCCTGCTTGACCGCGGCGGCGATGCTGAGCTGGCTGGAGAACACTTCGTCGAGCGTCATGCCGGGCACGTGGCCGAGCACGACCTGTTCGACGTAGGCCTTGATCTGCCCGGTGGGGTCGGACAGGCTGTAGAACGCCTCGAACACCTTTTCGGGCCGCACCCGCGCCTGCACCGAGATCGGGATCGTGACGAACACGTTGTCCTTGGTCTTGGTTTCCATGGTCAGCGCGATCTGGTCAACGCGCAGGCTGACGCGCCCTTCGACGCGTTCGATGAACGGGAATTTCCAGCCCAGCCCCGGCGAAGCGGTGCGCAGGAACTGGCCGAAGCGGGTGATGATCGCGACTTCGGCGGTCTTGACCGTGTAGAAGCTGCCGAAAAACCCGCTCAGCGCGAAGAACACGACGATCATCGCCAGGAACGTCAGTACGGTACCCATGTCCACCCCCCAAAGTAATCGGGCCGATTGTAGGGGGCGGCGGTTAACGAATGCAAGGCGTGTGGCGGGCGCCGCCTAGATCCGCTGCAGCGTGGCCCGCGTGAATTGCGAGGGCTGATCCCCGGTGTTGGACGCCCCTTCCCGATCGATCAGCAGGATGTGCGCTTCGCTGGCCGCGCGCGGGCGATGTTCTGTGCCGCGCGGAATGACGGCCATCTCGCCGGGTGAGAGGCGAATTTCGCCGTCCCGCAAATCAATGACGAGTTCGCCTGACAGCACGAGGAACAGTTCGTCGGTATCGGCATGACTGTGCCAGCTGAATTCACCCGCAATTTTCGCCACGCGGATTTCGTTGCCGTTGTATTGGGCAATGATGCGCGGATTCCAGTGATCCGAGAATGCGCCGAGTTTTTCAGCGAGATTGATGGCCTGCAGCATACGACTACTCCCGCGTGCCCGACCAGCTGACTTCGTTGTGGAACGAGACATCGAGCGTGGGTGGCTGCTTGTCGCCGGCATAGACGAAGGCGGTGTCGCCATCGGCCTGGACGATCGCCTGCATCGCGCGCTCGACCCGCACGGTGATGACTGGCAGGCGCGGGTAGTCCGAGGTGATCTGGACGGTGTTGGGCCCGGTGCGGGTGAGCGTGAGCGTCACCCCATCGCGCGACGAGCCTTGCGAATCCGAGATCACCGCACCGTGCCACGCGCCCGCCAGCAGGTCTGCCAGATCGGGCTTGCGGGCTTGCGGTGTGCCGGAGCCTTGATCGCCGAGGTGTGCGGCGCGGCCGGGACCACCAGCGGGTTTGGCTTGGATCGGGCTGGCGGCGAGCAGCGCCAGCGCGATCGCCCCCAGCGCGGGAGGAAACGGTCGGTGCATCGCGGTCATCTCCTGAGAAGTTGCTGGCGGTTACTCCGGTATGCGGGTGAGCGTGGTGCGGTTGCGCACGAACCATTCGCCGGGCGTTTCACCAGCCTTTGCCGCCGTGAAGCGCACTTCCTTGAGGCTGGTCAGCGCGTTACCGTCGCGCCGCGTGGTGACGCGGATCGTGGCGGGGCGATCGTCATCGAGGCCTTGCTCGGTTTCGATCACCGTCCAATGCGCGGGGTCTGTGCTGGCCGGATCGAGCGCCTGCATGGAGGTGGACACTTCAGGCACCTCCCCCTTCCGGAAGGAGACCGAGTAAAGCGTCAGACCGTCCTTGCCAGTCAGCGTCACCGCGGTGATCCGCACGATCCCGGCCTTGGGGCCATCGTCGTAATCGGACGTGCGCACCTGGGTCACGCCGTCGCCGCCATCGCTGACCGCGACCTTGACCGGGAGGCCGAACCACGTGTTGGCCTGGTAATCGCGGTATTCGAGCTTGCCCTGCCAGCGCCCCACCTCGGATCGCCGTGCGGCGTCGAGGGTGAACGGATCGGCGAACGCGGGCGTGGCGGCGGCCAGCAACCATGCCGCCGCTGCCGCCGCCACGCCCAAGTCAATCCGCGCCCGCACCGGCTTACTCCGCCGGCAGGTAGAGATCGCCGCCTTCGCGGTATTTCTCGCTCATCGCTTCCATGCCGGCTTCGGCGTCGGCGGCTTCCAGCCCGGGATTGGCGGCGAGGAAGCTGTCGCTCGACTGGTTCTGCTTGGCGGCAAAGTCGCGCACTTCCTGCGTGATCTTCATGCTGCAGAACTTGGGACCGCACATCGAGCAGAAGTGCGCGGTCTTGGCGCCTTCGGCGGGCAGCGTCTGGTCGTGGAATTCCTCGGCAGTGTCGGGATCGAGGCTGAGGTTGAACTGGTCGCGCCAGCGGAATTCGAACCGCGCGCGGCTCAGCGCATCGTCGCGCAGTTTCGACGCCGGGTGTCCCTTGGCCAGATCGGCGGCGTGGGCGGCCAGCTTGTAGGTGACAACGCCGACCTTCACGTCGTCGCGATCGGGCAGGCCGAGGTGTTCCTTGGGCGTGACGTAGCAGAGCATCGCGGTGCCGAACCAGCCGATCATCGCGGCGCCGATGCCGCTGGTGATGTGGTCATAGCCCGGCGCGATATCGGTGACGAGCGGCCCCAATGTGTAGAACGGCGCCTCGCCGCAGACGGCGAGCTGCTTGTCCATATTCTCCTTGATCTTGTGCATCGGCACGTGGCCGGGGCCTTCGATCATCACCTGTACGTCCTGCGCCCAGGCACGCTTGGTCAGCTCGCCCAGCGTGTAGAGTTCGGCGAACTGCGCCTCGTCGTTGGCATCGGCGTTGGAACCGGGACGCAGGCCGTCGCCCAGCGAATAGGCGATGTCGTACGCCTTCATGATCTCGGTGATTTCGTCGAAACGTTCGTAGAGGAACGATTCCTTGTGATGCGACAGGCACCACTTGGCCATGATCGACCCGCCCCGGCTGACGATCCCGGTCACGCGCTTGGCGGTCATCGGAATGTACGGCAGGCGCACGCCGGCGTGGATGGTGAAGTAATCGACGCCCTGTTCGGCCTGTTCGATCAGCGTGTCGCGGAAGATTTCCCACGTAAGGTCTTCGGCAACGCCGCCGACTTTTTCCAACGCCTGGTAGATCGGCACGGTGCCGATCGGCACAGGGCTGTTGCGCACGATCCATTCGCGCGTGTCGTGGATGTTGCGGCCGGTGGACAAGTCCATGACGGTGTCGGCGCCCCAGCGGATCGACCAGACCATCTTGTCGACTTCGTTGGCCACGTCGGACGCGACCGCAGAGTTGCCGATGTTGGCGTTGATCTTGACGAGGAAGTTGCGCCCGATCGCCATCGGCTCGCTCTCAGGGTGGTTGATGTTGCTGGGGATGATCGCACGTCCGCGCGCCACTTCGTCGCGCACGAATTCGGGCGTGACATGGTCGGGGATGCTCGCACCCCAGTCCTGCCCGTCGCGGATGTGGTTGGCGATGGCGTCGCGACCGATGTTCTCGCGCAGCGCAACGTATTCCATCTCGGGCGTGATGATGCCGCGCCGCGCATAATGCATCTGGCTGACATTCATGCCCGGCTTGGCGCGCAGCACGGTCTTGCGGACCTTGGGGAACGGCGGGACGCCGCCCGACCGGTCCGGACCCAGCTGGCCATTGTCTTCGGGCCGCACTTCGCGCTGGAGCACTTCCTCGACATCGCCGCGATCGCGGATCCACGACGCGCGCAGTTCGGCCAGCCCGGCCGAGATGTCGATGGTGACGGCGGGATCGGTGTAAGGACCGGACGTGTCATAGACGTTGAGCGAAGGCTCGCCGCACGACGGCTCCAGATCGATCGTGCGCATCGCGACATTGAACGGGCCGACGTGGATCTTGCGGCTGCCGCGGATCGGGCCGGTGGTGACGCCGATCTCGAGCTTGGAATTGATGTCGGCCATGGCGCGCGCGCTCCTTCATGGCAGAGTGAAAGCCGGGGACACGAGCCGCGAGCCCTCCCTCCGCCCGTGTTAACGGGTTCAGGTTCAACGGGTCGGGCGATGCTAACCGCCCCTCTCAGCCAAGCGGCTCCCCGGGGTACGGCGCGACATTATGCGCGGGGTCGGCGAGTGTCCAGCCGCGTGTTGGCAAGGGGCGCGGTTATTGAGGCTTGAGGCATTACCGAAGTTTAATGTCGCGGCCCTGTCATGGACAGGGCCCGAGGCATACCCCTGCGCTCCTCAACGCAACAGGAGAGGATTTCCCTTATGTCGATCGCTACGAGAACCCGTCTGCTGGTCATTGCAGGTTTCGGTGCCGCGCTGTCGCTTGCCTCGCCCGCCTTCGCGCAGATGGCGGCTGAGCCGAGCGGTGCCGACGTCCCGACCTGCTCTGCCACCGTCACCGACCACTGCATGAATCGCGGCCACGCCATGGGCCATGGGGCGATGGGTCACCATCACATGGCGATGAAGGGCCATCACCACATGGCCAGGATGCACCACCACAAGATGATGAAGCATCATCACATGGCGATGAAGCATCACGCCATGGCGCATCACGGCGCGATGAAGTCCGACGGCATGATGAAGAAGCCCGACGCGATGAAGCCGGACCCCGCATCGAAGATGTAAACTGATCGGTTCGGGGCTGGCGGGCGACCGCTGCTGCCCCAAACGTCCTCCCTGTCGCGCCGTTTCGCCCTCTTTCAGGCACGGCGCGGCAGGGAGATTACCACTGCACTCGATTAACGGTCACCGTCTCGCTGCCCAGCTGGCGCGGGCGCGGGCACCACGTCGAACGCGATGGTCAGCCGCTCGCCGGGGCTGCACGGCACGGTGCCATGCCACATCGTAGACGGGAACAGCGCGAGACGGCCGGCTTTGGGCGCAATTTCGCCATACGCATCGAGCGGCAGGCCCAGTTCGGGCGGCGGGGTGCCGAAGCGCAAGTTGCCCGCCGAGCCTTCGGCCTGAGGAGACGGTTCGGGCAGCGCGACATAGAACGCCGAACTGATCCAGCCCATCGGGTGCGTGTGCGCGGCGTGATAGCCCGGCCCGCGCAGCCGCACCGACCAGCTGCCCGAAAAGCGGAAATCCTCGCGCGGACATGACAGCAGCGGATGCGCATGGTCGGCCGGCGGCAACGCATCGATGTACCGTCGCACCGCGCCCTCGATCCGTGACCGCGCCAGCGCGATGGCCGGGTCGAGCCGCAGCAGCAGCGGGCGGTCGGTCTGCGTGCCGCCGCGCACCGATTGTTCGTGATACGGCGCGCGGGCGGTGTGCAGCCGCCGCAGCAGCGCGGCGAGGTCGGCCAGTTCGGGCGCGGTGAACGCCAGGTCATACGTCGCGACACGCTCCATGCCATCGTCGAGCCACTGCGCGCGAGGATCGCCGGTCAGCCGCCAGCCCAGCGACAGGTAGGGCCAGAACGGGCGGATGCTGGGCTTGCCGATGTGGCGGGCGGCGATGGCAACCGCGCGCTCCACCTGTCCGCCGCGCAGGAAGTGGCGCACGCGCGCCAGGTCCAGCCCAGGGTCTTCGATCGCCTCCACCGCGTCGAACAACGCCGGATCGTCGGCGCCCTCGCCCGATTCGCTTTGCACGAACAGCTGCGACAGCGTCAGCGCGCGGCTTTCCCCGCAGTTCTGGCGCGCGTCCTCCAGCACCTCGCGCGCGGCATCCCACTCCTTGGCCACCGCCAGCACGTGGAACCACCCGAGCCGCAGCGCGACGTTGCCGGGATCGCGTTGCACGGCCTCGGCAAAGCTTTGCGCATGGTCGAGGTCTCCGGCTGTCGCGCGCAGGCCTGCCAGCGCGCGATGGCCGTCGATCCAGCCGGGATTGTACACCAGCGTCGCCGCCAGCAAGTGCTCGCCCCCGCCCGCATCGCCTTCCGCCGCCAGCGCGAGCGCGGCGTTGCGCATCACGTCGAGCCGACCGGGCAGCAGCCCGGCCGCCGTGGCGAACAGCTCCGCAGCGGGCAGCCCGGCTTCGTAATGGAGCTGCGCCAGCCCCAGCGCGATGTTGGGTTCGTTCGGCGCGAGCGCGGCGGCATGGCGGATCGCATCGAGCGCCTCGGCCATGCGCTGTGCCTCGCGGCATGTCACCGCGCGCGCCAGCCAGCCGGCGGCGTCAGTGGGTCGCTGCGCGCCGCCCCCCATCGCGCTCAGCCCGGCGCCTTGCAGTGCTGCGCGATGAACTGTTCGTGCGTGGGTGCGCGCGCTGCCTCGGCGGCCATCGCGGCGCGCAGCTTGCCCAGCCATTCGCGCCCGTCCACCCCGCGATATTCGGCGACCGGATCGGTGCGTTCGGGGGTGTTGAACTGGCCGATGTGCACCGCCAGCCAGCTTGGCGGGCCGAACAGGTCGGCATCGCGCGCGATCAGCCGGCCGTACTTGCGGAAATGCTCGATCTTGACGTGCAGCGTATCGGGAATGTCCATGCCTGCGCAATAGCGCCACAGTTCGGCATCGTCACGCATGGTCAGCTTGTAGTGCAGGATCAGGAAATCGCGGATCCGTTCGAACTCGTTGACCGCGATGCGGTTGTATTCCTCGATCCCCAGCGGATCGAAGTCGCGATCGGGGAACAGCGCGAGCAGCTTGGAAATGCCCGCCTGGATCAAGTGGATCGAGGTCGATTCCAGCGGCTCCATGAACCCGCTCGACAGGCCGATGGCGACCACGTTCTTGGTCCAGAAACTGTTGCGCCGCCCGGTCACGAACCGCAGCGGCCGCGGATCGCCCAGCGCCTGGCCATCGAGGTTGGCCGCCAGCGTGGCGGCGGCATCGTCGTCCGAGATGAACGCGCTGGAATAGACATAGCCGTTGCCCATGCGGTGCTGCAGCGGGATGCGCCACTGCCAGCCGGCGCTGCGCGCGGTGCTGCGCGTGTAGGGGGTGAGCGGCGAGACGTTGGCACACGGCATCGCCATGGCGCGGTCGCACGGCAGCCAGTGCGTCCATTCCTCGTAGCCGGCGTGGAGCGCGCCCTCGATCAGCAACCCGCGAAAGCCGGAGCAATCGATGAACAGCTCGGCGTCCAGTGTGCGTCCGTCGGTGAGCGTGACGCCCGCGACGAAACCGCTTTCACCGTCCATCCGGACATCGCCGACTTTGCCCTCTACGCGGATCACGCCGCGCGCTTCGGCGTACTGGCGCAGGAACCGCGCATAAAGCCCGGCGTCGAAATGGTAGGCGTATTCGTGCGTCGACAGGACATTGCGCGGGTCGCTCGACGGCGGTGCGAACTTGCCCGCCTTGGCCAGCGCCCACGCCATCGCATGATCGTCGAGCGCGGCGGTTTCGCCCTCGGCGCGGGCGCGCAGCCAGTAATGGTGCAAGGCCACCAGATCGAAATTGCGCCCGTGCGGGCCGAACGGGTGAAAATAGCGATGGCCGAGCTTGGCCCAGTCGACGAATTCGATGCCCAACTTGAACGTGCCCTGCGTCGCCTTGAGGAAATCCGCTTCGGCGATCTCCAGCGTCTGGTTGAACAGGCGGATCGGCGGGATCGTGGCTTCGCCCACGCCGACGGTGCCGATCTCCTCGGATTCCACGAGTGTGATGGTGCAGCCGTGCGGCAGCGCCTTGGCCAGCGCGGCGGCGGTCATCCACCCGGCGGTGCCGCCGCCGACGATGAGGATGCTGCGAATGCTGCGACCGGAATTGAGGTCGGGATCGGCGTTGGGGCTGGCCATCATTTCACCGTTACTGGGTTGGGCAGGATCTTGAAAGAAAAGACGGGCCGGAAGCCAAGCTCCCGACCCGTCCTTGTTGCGACCCGTGATGGGGATGCGACCCGTTTTCGGGCTTGTCAGAACCGGTAGCGCACCGATCCCTGCAAGGTGCGGCCATAGACCGCGCTGGAATCGAGGATCACGCTGGTTGGGCTCAACCGTTGCTGGACGTTGGCGCCGCCAGGGTAGCCGATGCGGTTGAACAGGTTGTTGACGTTCAGCCCCAGCTCGACCCCCGGATAAGGCCGCACCGACACGAACCCATTGACGAACACCGAACTGCCCAGCTTCACCGTGTTGGCGTTGTCGGTCCAGATCGAGCTTTGCCCGTTCACCGAAACACCGATCGCCGCAAACCCGGCGTCGTACGACGGCGAGACGAGGTAGGCGAACTTGGGGGTCGACTGCGGCGTGGTGCCCAGGTTGAGCAGCTTGGGGTTGGTGTACGTGGCGAAGCCGTTGAGGTGGAAGCCGCCGTAGTTGACGTTGTAGGTGAACTCCACGCCCGACGAGTGATAGCGGTTCGAGATGTTCGGGTTCTGCGGAGGATTGCGGCTGAGCAGCGTGAAGTCGTAGTTGTTTTCCATCAGCTGCGAACGGAAATACGTCAGCTCGACGTTGTAGCTCGCCCCGCCCAGACGACCGCGACGCTTCAGCCCGACTTCCTGCTGGGTGAGGAAGTTGAGCGACACCGCATCACCGTGCTGGTTAAGCGAACCATCGGCGTTGAAGTTGCCGCTGTAGGTCAGGCGATCGGCGTTGAAGCGGCCGCCCTTGCTGGCGCGGACGAACACGCTGGTATCGTTATCGACCGCATACAGCGCGCCGAGCGACCATGACACGTAGTGCTTGGTGTAGTTCAGGCGTTCGTTGACCGTGGTGCTGGTCTGCAGCGTCGGGATCGTAGCAGTGCCTAGCGCATCGGTGACCGTGGCCGTGCCCGCAGCGGTCGGCGCATAAGTCACGCCCGCAGCCTTGACCGAATCGTAGCGGATGCTGGCGTCGAAATCGAACCCGCCGAACTGCGCGTCGAGGTTCGCGAACGGCGCGGTGTCGGTATAGGTCAGGTCATACTGGCGACCGCCGCAGCATCCGCCCCACTGGTTGTTGTAGCCGGTCAGGCCGTTGGCGGCGAGCTGCGTGCCCGTGCCGTTTGGGCCGGAGAAGATGTCCAGCGGCGCGTTCTGGCTGTTGGCTTCCAGCGCCTGCGTGTAGTTGTTGATGCGCCAGTCCATCGAAATGTTCTGCCGCATGTAGAACACGCCCGCCTTGAGATCGACCTTGACCCCCGAGGCATCGCCGAACTTGGCATCGGCGACGAAGTTGTTCACCACGCTGCCGGTATCACGCATCCGCACATATACCAGCGCGCTGTTGCTGAAGTAGGGCGAGGTATAGACTTTGCCCTGGTTCGGGCCTGCCGCGTACACGAACGAACCGATCGTGCGCACGCCGACGGCGGCCGGATCGCTCGCCGTACCGAACGCGTTGGGGATCGTCTGCCCGATCGCCGAGGCAGTGATGCCTTCGCTGGTGAAGTGGTTGGCGAAGGCGCCTTCCTGCGTGGTGTAGCGCGCGCTGTCGGTAACCGAGAAGTGATCGCCGAATTCATAGTGGAATTCGCCGCCAACTGCGGTCGCCTTGGGATGGATGCCTTCGTTGGGCACCGTTTCGAACCCGCCGTTGGCGTTGAGGATCTGGAAGTTCTGGTTGTAGATGTTGGCGCTGGAATACTTGCGCGGATCGAGATTGCCGAGGTTCGAGAACCCGGTGATCGTGTTGCCGTTCTGCGTGCCGAGCGACGGCTGCGAGGTATTGGTGGGTTCGCGATCATCCAGTCGCTTGAAGTTCAGGCGCAGGTAGCCGCGGTTGTCGGGCAGTTCCTTGGTGACATTGGCCTTGATCTGGTAACCGCGCTCGGCATTGAACGGGATGTGATCGGGGCCGCTGCCGTCCTTGACGAAGCCGCCGACGTGGAAGCGGATGGTATCGCTGAGGTGGCCGCCATAGTCGAAGTCGAGCCGCTGCTCGCGATAGTTGATGCCCGACGACAGCGCGACTTCACCGCCCTCAGTGGTGCCGGTCTTGCTGATGTAGTTGATGACCGCGCCCGGACCCTGCGAGGCAAAGGTCGAGGCCGAACCGCCGCGAACGGCCTCGACACGCTCGACATTGTTGTCGAAGCGGATCCAGTAATCGTTGTTGCCGAACTGGATGTCGCCGAACAGGACGGTGGGCAGGCCATCTTCCTGCAGCTGGACATATTCGGAACCGCCGGTCGACACCGGGATGCCGCGCACGCCGATGTTGGCGTTGCCGCCGGGGCCGGCGGTGCCGCTGGTCTGGATGCCCGGGATCAGGCGCAGCACTTCGGCTTCCGAATGCGGCGTGAAGTTCTGGATGGTGTCCTGGCTGAGGCCGGTCACCGAGATCGAGCTGCGCAGCTTGGTGCGATCACCCGGCGCAGCGGTGACGACGATCTGGTCGAGCGGATTTTCGCTGGCCGTGGTGGCGGCGCTGTCGGCGGCAGTGGCGTCAGCCGGCTTGTCCTGCGCCATGGCGGGAACGGCAAGGCACGCTGCGGCCATCGCGACGATCGAACCACAGGTCTGCAAAGCGGTTTTGGTCATAATCCCTCCCATATCAGGTGTTCCCGTTTGGTCTGCAGGAATCACGTGTCAGCCTGATACGCGCGACTACAATCGTTTGCAATGGGGTATGCAAACGATTGCATACCCCATTGCGCGAATGCGTTGGGATGTGGCGGGAGGGCAACGGTCCACCTTTTGCGCAATGGACAGATTGCCCCGAAATCGAACGCCGGGTCGGTCGGATGGTTGGAACGAGCAAGCCGCAGCACGCGGTCAGGTCATCGCAACCGGTGTGGAACAATTTCGCGGCTGGTGACTTCTTACGCAAAAGGCTGTCACGCATACGGCTTATCCTGCTGTTGCAAACGATTGTAGCTGGATGAGGGCGCGCTTGTGTTCATCGAGTGCGGCGTTACAAGCGAAACTATATGAGTGGGGTAGAAGCTGACATGGAAGGCGGCGACCAGCCGAAACGCCGCATCCGCAACATCGCGGAACTGGCAAAGATGGCCGGCGTTTCCGCCGGTACGGTGTCGCGTGCCCTGGCTGGCAAGACGCTGGTCAACACCGAAACGCGCGAGCGCATCCAGGCAATCGCGCGCGAGCACGGCTTTCGGCCCAACCAGATGGCGCGCCGACTGCGCACGCAGCGCACCGGGGTGATCGGCGTGGTGATTCCGCTGGGGCACGAGCGCCGCCAACACATTTCCGATCCGTTCTTCATGAGCCTGTTCGGCTACCTCGCCGATGAACTGACCGAAAGCGGCCATGACCTGATGCTGTCGCGCGTCATCCCCGGCGATGACGAATGGCTCGACCGGATCGTCGATTCGGGCATGCTCGACGGTGCGCTGATGATCGGCCAGTCGGACCAGTTCGACGTGATCGAGCAAGTGGCCGAACGTTTCCGCCCGCTCGTGGTGTGGGGCAGCCACCGCCCCGGCCAGACCCACTGCGCGGTCGGCACCGACAATATCGAGGGCGGTCGACTCGCTGCGGCCCGCGTCATCACGCAAGGGGCCAAGCGTCTCGCCTTTTTCGGCGATGCCGGCGCCATCGAAATCGCGCAGCGGCTGGATGGCGCCCGCGCTGCCGTCGCTGCAGCGGGGCCCGGACACAGCCTGGTGTCGTTCTCCACCCACTTGTCGAGCGACGACATGGGCGTGCAGATCAGCGCGCATCTCGATGAGCTTGGCGGCAGAATCGATGCCATCGTCGCCGCGTCCGACATGATCGCGATGATGACCTTGCGGTTGCTGCACGATCGCGGTGTCGCCGTGCCGGGCCAGGTGATGGTCACCGGTTTCGATGACTTGCCGCTGGCCACGCAGACCGTGCCGCAACTGACCACCATCCGCCAGGATATCGCCAGCGGGGCCAAGGCGATGGTCGACAGCCTGATGCGCCGCATCGCCGGCGAGGACGTGCCCTCCACCGTGATGCCGCCCGAACTGGTGATCCGCGAAAGCGCCTGAGCGGGGGGCCTGCCCGCATGGGTCCGCCCCCCGGATCAGCGCAACAGAATACTGTCGCCGTCAAATTCCAGGTGGAACACTGGCGCGGGCGTGCCGCCGAAGTGGCTGCGCAGCAGTTCGGGGTGATCGGCCAGCGACCGCCCCTGCATCCCCCAGTGATCGACGAAGCTCCACACCGCGCCTTCGCCGGTTACCCACCAGCTATACCCTTGCGTGGGTTCATCCGCCGGGTTGGCCGCGACCAGCGCGTTGCCGTTGACCGGACGCCACGGCCCGTCGAGGCCATTCGCGACCATCGCGTAAAGCCCGTTGGGGCCTGCCACCGCCGCCGGTCCGTAAGTGTGCCGCTGGGTCGACCAGAACAGGTAGTAACGGCCATCGCGTTGCAGGATATGGGGGCGTTCAAGTTCGTTGTTTACGCCGATCGCCTCGACCAGCGGATCGCCCAGCGTCCACGTTCCATCGTTGGCCTGCGTGGCGCTGCCGATCACGCCGTTGTGCGGATCGCCGGACCAGGCGGCGCTGCCGGTGAACAGGATATGGCGCAAGCCGGTCGCCGGATCGCGGAACCAGGCCGGATCGCGAAAGCCCTTGATCTCGCCCACCCGGCCCGAATCCTGCCGATCGAGCACATAGCGCGACCCATCGGCCACGAACATTTCGCGCGGTGCCTGCCAGCCTGACGGACCATCCGCGCCGAGCGTGCCCTGGCACGCGAACAGCCGCTGCTCGAATGATGGCGCCTCATCCCGGCGGCCGGCGGCGGTGAACAGCAGCAGCACGGTGATGCCGTCATCGAGCAGCACCGCAGAGCCCGCCCACTCGCGGCTGCCGGGGCTGTGCCCATCGGGCATCGCATTGCCGTGATCGCGCCAGCCGTCCGCGCCGCGCGACACCAGCCGGATGCGCGCGGCGTCGTGGCGCTGGACCGGATCGGGAAAACACGGCGCCGACAGGAAAAACCACCACTGGCGATCGCGGTGCGTCACGGTCCGCCCGTCCTCATGCTGTAACGGCCAGCAATCCCACAGGTCCAGCCCCGGCAGGATCGGTGTGGAATCGATTGCAGCGATAGGCGCGATTTCGGGCACCCGGTCGAACGCCACAGGCTCCCAGCGGGTGACGGCGGCGGGATCGAATGTGGGGAGCGACGCGGCGCCGGGTGCGGATGGCAGATCAGGCTTCATTCTTTGGTCTCCCGAACGGGGCGAACCGCTCGATCATGATGTCGGGCGCCGCCCCTGACGGCGTTCGGTAGTGTTCCAGCACGGTCGCGCGCACGCGCTCGACCGCATCGGCATGCAGGATCGCGACCACCGCGCCGCCGAAGCCGCCGCCGGTCATGCGCGCGCCGCCCTGTTCGCCAATGGTATCGGCCAACAGCGCGGCCAGTCTGTCGACAGCGGGTACGGTGATCTCGAAGTCATCGCGCATCGAGGCGTGGCTTTGTGCGAACAGCCGCCCCAGCGCGGCCAGATCATGTGCGGCGATGGCTTCGACTGCGCGGGCCGCGCGCGCGATGTCTGACACCACGTGGCGCGCACGGGCGCGGATGACCAGGTCGATCGGCGCGGCGTCGACCATCTCGCGCGTGGCATCGCGCAAGCTTTCGACACCGAGTGCGGCGGCAGCGGCCTCGCAATCGGCGCGGCGGGCGTTGTAGTGCCCATCGACCAGCCCGCGCTCCACGCCCGACTGCACGATCATCACCGCCCATTCGTGCGGCAGCTGGATCACTTCGGTGGTCAGTGCCCGGCAATCGATCAGCACCGCGCTGCCCGGCTCGCCCGCCGCGATCGCGAGTTGGTCCATGATCCCGCACTTGACCCCGGCATAGCGATGTTCGGCCATCTGCCCGGCAAGCGACAGTTCGAGTGCGTCGGGCGGCGGCTGCCCCGCCGCTGCCGCCGCCAGCGCGCGGCCGGTGGCGATGCACAGCGAGGCGGACGAGGACAGCCCCGATCCGCGCGGGATCGATCCCGCGACGGCGAGGTCCGCACCCACCAGCGGCAGGCCCCGCTCAGCCATGCACGCGGCCATGCCGCGCAAGTAACCGCGCCAGTCGAAGGGATCGACGTTGGCCGGGTCCGCCAGCAGGAAGTCGTCGGTCGCATTGCCGTAATCGAGCGCCACGGCGGCGACCCGGCTGTCGGCACGCGCGCGCCACGCGATCGCCGTGCCCACCGCGATCGGCATCGGCAGCACCAGCCCGCCGTTGTAGTCGACATGCTCGCCGATCAGGTTGACGCGTCCCGGCGCGAACACCACGCCATCGGGCGCAGCGCCGAAATGCGCGGCAAAGCCGGCGGCGGCGCGGTCCTGCGGCGTCATGGCGCGACGTCCACCGCGCGCAGGCGCTGTGCGGCGGCCTCGGGCGTGAGATCGCGCTGCGTCTCGGCCAGCAGCTCGAACCCGACCATGTGCTTGCGCACCGTGGCCGAGCGCAGCAGCGGCGGCAGGAAATGCGCGTGGAGCCGCCAGTGCGCGGTATCCCCGCCCAGCCCATGCGGCGCGCCGTGCCAGCCCATCGAATACGGAAAATCGGTGTCGAACAGCCCGTCGTAGCGCCGCAACAGGCGCGACAGGATCAGGGGCAGCGAGTATCGGGCGGGCCCGTCCATATCCTCCAGCCGCGCCACGCCGCCGCGCGCGACCAGCAGCACCTCGAACGGCCACCCCGCCCAGTGCGGCACCACCGCCAGCCAGTGATCACTGGCCTCGATCACGCGCGAACCGTCGGCCAGTTCGGCCGCGACGACATCGTCGAGCAGCACCGTGCCGCGCTCGGCCAGCCAGTCACGCTGGCGGGCATCCTCCTTCGCGACCAGTTCGGGCACGAAATCGCTCGCCCAGACCTGCCCGTGCGGGTGCGGGCTGGAGGCGCCCATCATCGCCCCCTTGTTCTCGAACAGCTGGACGTGCGCCCACTTCGCGCCAAGCTCCGCCGACTGCGCGCACCACGTATCGATCACCCGCGCCATGGCGGCGGGATCGAGCCGCGCCAGCGTCTGCCCGTGATTGGCCGCGAAGCAGATCACCCGCGCTTCGCCCCGCGCCGGCGCGCTCTCGAACACGGAATGCGGTTCGGCCGGATCGGCATCGGGCAGCAGCGCGGCAAAATCGTTATCGAACACGTATGTGCCCGGATAATCGGGATTGGCCTGCCCGGTTGCACGCAGATTGCCGGGGCAGAGGTGGCAGCCGGGATCATGCGCAACCCGTTCGGGCGCGAGCGGCGGCGCGGTCTCACCCTGCCACGGCCGCTTGGCGCGGTGCGGCGAGACCAGCAGCCATTCGCCGGTGAGCAGGTTACGGCGGCGATGCGGCAGGTCGTTCATGCGTGGCCCCAGGTGGTGATGCGATAGATCGCCACACTTTCAGCCTTGAGCGAGGGCAACGGCAAGCCCGCATGCGCCAGCCACGACCCATCGTACACCAGCGGCGCATCGGTCATCGTCCCGACGATGGGCGCGTGGGTGGCGGCGTGTCCGCCCTCACCCCCGGCGATACGCAGCAATTGCACGTGGCACGGCCCGGCACCCGCGAGGAACGGCAAGGTCAGCGGCTGCGGCCGGCGATCGAGCGGCGGCGCGGTGCGGATCGCGAACAGCAGGAAATCGTCACGCCCGCCCTGTGCCTGCCACACCAGCCCGTCGGCGCCCTCACCCAGCCAGACCTCGCCGGGGTGCAGCACATGGCGCCAAGCCTTGTAGAACGCGATCCAGTCAGCCAGCTCGGCCCGATCCGCCTCGGGCATGGCGCGCGGATCGAGTTCGACCCCGAAATGGCCGGGTAGCGCCACCGCCGCGCGGAACGCCATCGACTGGCCGCGGCCGGTGGCATGCGCGGGACTGGCGCCGACATGCGCGCCCATCATTTCAGGCGGCAGGAACGCGATGAACCCGCGCTGGATCTCGACGCGGCTGGCGGCATCGATGTTGTCGCTGGTCCAGAAGCGGTGGACGTATGCGGCGATCCCGGCGTCACTGCGCCCGCCCCCGCCCGCGCAAGCCTCTATCTCCACTGCCGGATGCGCGGCGCGCAGGCGGGCGAACAGCGCATAAGCGCCCTCGACCTGCCGCGCTCCGCCCGCAGGCGCGAGATCGCGGTTGTGGTCCCACTTGAGGTAGGCGATCGGCAAATCATGCAGCAGCGCATCGAGCGCGGCGAACAGATAATCGCGCACGTCCTCGCGCGACAGATCGAGCACCAGCTGGTTGCGCGCGGTCGGGCGCGGGCGCCCGTCCAGCGCCAGCGCCCAGTCAGGGTGCGCGCGGTACAAATCGCTGTCGGGGTTGACCATCTCTGGTTCGACCCACAGCCCAAATTCCATGCCCAGCGCGGTGATGTGACGCGCCAGCGGGCCCAGCCCTGCGGGATACTTGGTCGGATCGGCAGTCCAGTCGCCCAGCCCGGCGGTGTCGTCGTTGCGGCCGCGAAACCACCCGTCGTCGAGCACCAAGCGTTCGATCCCGATCGCCGCCGCCGCATCGGCCAGTGCGGCGATGCGCGGGGCGTCGTGGTCGAAATAGCAGGCTTCCCAACTGTTGAGATGCACCGGGCGCGGGCGCATCGTGCCGTCGGGCCAGCACACGATCCGGCGCAGCGCGGCGTGGAATTGCGCGGACGCGCCGTTGCGCCCATGCCCCGATACCGCGACCAGCGCGGGCGGCGCAGTCCACGCCTCGCCTGGCTGCAGCACGACTTCGCCCGGCTGCAACACCGCACCCGCCGCCAGCGTCCACAACCCCTCGTCGTCGCGCTCTACCGCCAGCGCGGCATCGCCCGACCACGCCAGTTGCAGCGCGTGGACCAGCCCGGCGTGGCGTGTCGCGCCCTCGTCCAGCACGAACACGCCCGGCGGGCCGCCATGCCCGGTCAACCCGCGCCGGCTCTCGCGCCGCCACGCCTGCTGCGGCATCGGCTCGCGCACCTCGACCAGTTCGGCATTGTGGCGGCCGCGCCACGACACCAGCCCGGCGCTCGATCCCGGCAGCGGCAACAGCACGCTGGCCAGCCAGTCGAGCTCCAGCGGGGTGGTGCCGGCGTTGGTCAGTCGCGCACTGAAGGTGAAGCACCCGCCCTCGCCCAGCGCGATGTGCTGTTCCAGCGCCACGCCGCCCGCCGCGTCCGCCAGCCGGATGGTGATCGCGGTGGCGGTGGCGTCAACGTCGGCCCGGTCGAACACCGCCACCTGCCGCGCACCGCCGCGCCGGGCGCGCAGCAATTCCGGCCCGAACCAGCCGAGCCCGCCGCATGGCGCGGTGGACAGCGCCACGTCGCGATCGAGCGAAAACGAGGCCGGGCCGCGTACTTGCGCCACGCCGGCTATGCCACACGCATCGACCCGCAGCCCCAAATGCCGCCACGCGGGCGGCGCATCGGGGCGCGGTTCGATCACGAGGCTGGCCTCGGCGGAATGCAGCGCGACGGTGGGCACAGCTCAGGCGGGCATCACGCGGCAAGCGGCTCGGCCAGCGCCATCGCGCCGACACGGCCCTCGCGCACCCACATCACCGATGCCGCCGCCAGGATCATGCACCCGCCGCACAGTGTCAGGATGTTGCGCGGGTCGCCTGCAAACAACGTCTTGTAGGTGGGGGTGATGATCGCGGCGAACAGCAGCATCGGGATCACGATCATCATGTTGAAGATACCCATGTAGACGCCGGTGCGCTCTGCCGGGATCGCGTTGCTGAGGATCGCATAAGGATTGCCCATGATGCTGCCCCAGGCCAGCCCGATGCCGACCGCGGGCACGAACAGCATCGCCTTGTCAGTCATGTGCGGCATCACCAGCATGCCCACGCCGCCGCAGGCCAGGCATGCCGCGTGGAGCGGCCCCGGCCCCATGCGCTTGACCAGCGGCACCATGGCAAAAGCCGCGACGAACGCGATCGCGTTGTAGAACGCGGCGACTTCGCCGTTGGTGAGCACGGCGGTGTGGAACGCCGAACTGGTCGCATCCGCTGTGTGGTACACGCTGCGCCCGATCGCGTAGATCACGTAAGCCCAGTATCCCGACATGCCGAACCACTGGAACAGGCTCATCAGCCCCAGCTTGCGCATCGCCACGGGCATGTCCCGGATCGCGCTGAACACCTCTGTCACCGTCGCGATCGCGCCCTTGGGCTGCGCTTCGATATGTGCGCGTTCGGTCGCGGTCAGGGGCAGTTCGGGCACGCGCAGGATCGACCACAGGATCGTCGACAACGACAGCACCGCACCGAACATGAAAACCACCCGCGCGGTGTACGGAATGTGGTGCGCATCTACCCAGTCCTGATTCATGCCGAAGCCGACAAGGATCGACGGGGTGAGGAACGCCAGCATCTGCGCCAGCCCGGTGAACGCGCTTTGCGTCAGGAACCCCGCCTGCCGCTGATCGGGGTTGAGCCGGTCGGAGACGTAGGCGCGGTACGGTTCCATCGTGATGTTGTTGCCCGCATCGAGCACCCACAGCAGCGACACCGCCATCAGGATCGATCCCGACAGCGGCATGAAGAACAGACCCAGGCAGCACAGAACGGCACCGAACAGGAAGTAAGGGGTACGTCGGCCCCACCGGCCGGCGGTCTTGTCGCTCATCGCGCCGATCAGCGGCTGGATGATCAGCCCGGTCAGCGGCCCGGCCAGGCTCAGGATCGGCAGCTGCGATTCATCGGCGCCGAGGTAGCTGTAGATCGGCCCCATGTTGCCTTGCTGCAGCCCGAAACTGAACTGCAGGCCCAGGAACCCCAGGTTCATCTCGAGAATGCGCGGTAGCGACAGGCGCGGCCGGGCCGGCGATGCAAACGGGGCTTGTCTCTGGGCAGGTTGCATCAGACTCTCTCCCGTCGCGCTTCGGCAAGCGGCGCGTTGTAGCTACCATGCCATCAACGCGAACGAAGTACAACAATCGATTGCAACAGGGTCACTCGCCGCTTTGCACGACTGCGTTCGCCCGTTCGAGCAAGTCGAAATCGGCGTCGTCCATGGCCAGCCAGTCGCCCAGCACTTCGCGGCTCTGCTCGCCGATCTGCGGCGGGCGCAAGCGGTAGTCGGCGGGCGTGGCCGACAGCTTGCCGGGATAGGCGACCGTCGGGATCTCCACGCCATCGTCGCGGGTGAAGGTGTGGACGGTGTGACGCGCTTCCACGAACGGATCCTCGAAAATGTCCCTGACGGTGTTGACCGGTCCCGCCGGCACCCCGCAGGCGACAAGCCGGTCGATCAGCGTGCGGCTGTCGAGATTGCGCACGCGGTCCTGGATCGCCTGCTCGATCGCGTCGCGGTTGACCTGTCGCGCCGCGGCAGTGGCAAAGCGCGGGTCCATGCCCAGTTCCGCCATGCCCAGTTCGCGGCACAAGGCACGGTACTGGCCGTCGTTGCCCACCGCGATGATCATCACCCCATCGGCCACGTCATAGGTCTTGTACGGCACCACGGTGGGATGGCGGTTGCCCATCCGCCCGGGATTGATCCCCGCGACCAGCCAGTTCGACGCCTGGTTGGCCAGCATCGTGATCTGCGTGTCGAGCAGCGAGATGTCGATCTGCTGGCCCTGCCCGGTGCGTTCGGCGTGGCGCAGCGCGGCCAGGATGCTGATCGTGGCGTACAGCCCGGTGGACAAGTCGGCCATCGCCACACCCGCGCGCAACGGCCCGCCGTGCTCCTCGCCCGTCACCGACATGAACCCGCCCATGCCTTGCGCGACGAAGTCATAACCGCCGCGCGTGGCATAAGGGCCGTCCTGCCCGAACCCGGTGATCGAACAATAGACCAGGCGCGGGTTGATCGCGGCGATCGCGGCATAGTCGAGGCCGTAGGCCGCCAGTCCGCCGACCTTGAAATTCTCCACCAGCACATCGGCCTTCGCCGCCAGCTTGCGGACCAGGTCCGCGCCGTCCTTGCTGGCGATGTCGATCGCGATCGAGCGCTTGTTGCGGTTGGCGCACAGGTAATACGCGCTCTCCTGCGGATCGTCGGTGCCGTCGGCGCGCTGGAGGAACGGCGGTCCCCAGGCGCGGGTGTCGTCGCCTTTGCCGGGCCGTTCGACCTTGATCACGTCGGCGCCGAAATCGGCGAGCACTTGCGTCGACCACGGGCCCGCCAGCACGCGCGAGAGATCGAGCACTTTCACGCCTTCGAGCGCGCGCGGAGAAGTGTGGGGGAGTGCGTCCATCCGCCCTGCCTAGGCTGCACCGCGCGCTGCTTGCAACCGGCGATGCGGCTTGACCATGCGCGCGCGATTTGTAAACAGGTTCACCAACAGAGCGGCCAAAGCACCGGGAGAATACGATGGCAGCGCGGCAACCTGCGCCCAGGGCCTTGCAGCCCGGCGATCTGGCATCGGTGGTTCCCGCCGGCGGGCTGACGCTGGTGTCCTCCACTTCGGCCGAATCCGACCTGCTGGGCGCCGAAGTGGCGGCGGCGGGCGCAGCGCTGGGCGCGATGGACTTTTCGGGCGTGTTCATCCCGGGGCTCAACACCGTGGCGTGGGACAACGGACCGCAATCACGCGTCACCACGTTTTTCCAGACCCCCGACTTGCGCAAACGGGCGGATCGCACGCGGTTCCTGCCGCTGTGCTATCAGGATGTGCTGCGCTTCTACCGCGCCAACCCGCCATCGGCCGCGCTGCTGATGTGTTCGCCGCCCGATGCCGAGGGCCTGTGCAGTTTCGGCACCGAAGTGGCGTTCATCGCCGAACTGTGGCGCGACATTCCAGTGCGCGTCGCTCACATCAACCCCGCTATGCCCCGCACCCCCGGCGACCCCGGCATCCCGCTGGCCGAGCTGACCGGCTGGCTCGAAGGCGAGCAGCCCTTGCGCGGAATGGCGGGGGGGGGCGAACCCGACGCGGCGACCGTGAGCATCGCCGCGCACGTGGCGGCTTTCGTACCCGACGGCGCAACGCTGCAGACCGGGCTGGGCAAGCTGCCCGACGCGGTGCTGCGCGCGCTGACCGGGCATCGCAGCTTGCGGCTCCACACCGGGCTGATCGGCGATGGCGTGCTCGACCTGATCGCGGCCGGCACGCTGGCCGACGGGCGCAGCGCGGTGATCGGCACCGCGATCGGCAGCCCGGCGCTGTACGCCGCGCTCGATGCGCCGTGCTTCGATTTCCGTCCGGTGTCGGTCACCCACGGCGCTGCGGTGCTGGCCGGGATCGAGCGGCTGGTGACGATCAATTCCGCCATGGAAGTCGACCTGTACGGGCAAGTCCACGCCGAAGCTTCGTCGCGCGGGTTCCAGTCCGGTCCCGGCGGCGCGAGCGATTATGCGCGCGGCGCCCGCGTCTCGCCCGGCGGGCTGCGGATCATCGCGCTGCCAGCGGCGGCGGGCGCGCACAGCCGTATCGTCGGCCCCGGCGCGGGGTACGGCCCGGTGTCGCTCAGCCGGTTCGATGTCGATGTGATCATCACCGAACACGGCGCCGCCGACTTGCGGTTCAAGGACCACCACCAGCGTGCCGCCGCGCTGATCGCGATTGCCGATCCCGCGCATCGCGACGCGCTGGCGCAGGCGTGGCAAGAGGTGGCCAGCACGATCTAGCCTTAGTGCCAGAAACGCGATTTCATGGTTAAGATCTGGCGACCATGGTCGTTCTGACAGGCATGACTGTCCACGATCCCATGCTTTCGCGCCGCCGCAACGGCTTCTGGCCCTGGTTCGGGCGCTCCGCCAATGCGGACGAAGCGCCGCCCGGTGACGATGTTGCCGACGGCTCATCCGGCAGCGGCTCTGTCCCGCTCGGCGTTGCCCCTGACCGCCTGATCGGCGCGATCGGTGCGTTCCTGGCGCAGCACGATCTCGAAACCACCGCCTACACCCTGACCGTCGCGCACGATTGCCTGACCGGCGAGTGCCCGCGCCTGATGCGCCTGATCGAGGAGCGCGCCACAAAAGGTCTGCCGGTGACCATCGCCTGGCTCGAACATGCCGCCCGCGAAGCCGGGCACAACCGCGAGGCGGAGCGGCTGACCGCGCTGATGGCGCGGCTGGAGGACAGCATCGAGGAATTCGGCAAGACCGCGACCACCGCGCGCAGCGCCACGCTCGACTACAACAGCGCGCTGAGCCAGCATGTCGATGACCTGGAGCAAGTGAGCAAGGCCGGCACCGTCATCACCGAACTGGCGACGCTGGCGCGCGCGATGCTCGACCGCACCCGGTCGATCGAAGGCGAACTGGCGCGCAGCGAAAAGCGCGCGCAGACGCTGCAGAAGAACCTTACCGAAGCGCGCCGCATGGCCGATCACGACCATCTCACCGGCCTGCCCAACCGCCGCGCCTTCGACAAGCTGCTCGACGAGCAGTACCGCGATGCGCGCGCCGCCAACGAACCGCTGTGCGTCGCGTTCTGCGACGTCGACCGGTTCAAACTGATCAACGACACCCACGGCCACCCGGCGGGCGACCGCGTGCTGAAGGCCGTCGCCGAAATGCTGGCGCGCATATCGGGCGACCAATGCCACGTCGCGCGCCATGGCGGCGAGGAATTCGCGGTGCTGTTCCGCGCAACGTCGATCGGCGATGCGTTCGAACGGCTCGAAGGCGCGCGCGAAGACATCGCCAACCGCCGTCTGGTCAACCGCGCCAACGACTCACCGTTCGGGCAGATCACCTTTTCGGCCGGACTGGCGGAAGTGCTGTCCTATTCCGACAAGCGCGAGGCGCTCAAAGCCGCCGACGACGCCCTGCTGCGCGCCAAGGCGCAAGGCCGCAACCGGATCGTCAGGGCCGATGCGGCAGGGGTTGCGTCGTCGCAGGCTTGATCGGGGACCTTTGCAAGCGAATCGTACATCGTCCCGGACTTGATCCGGGACCGCAGGCCATCGGGCGCTTTCCGACCAGCGGTCCTGGTCGAACCCGGGACGAGGCAAATCGCTGCGCTTCCCCAACGAAAAAGGGCCGCGATCGCTCGCAGCCCTTTCCCGTATTCCAGCCTGTTGGTCCGGTGACTTAGTCGTCGGACTTCAGGAATGCCGGCATGTGATCGGGGTTGCCGCCGCCTTCGCTGCGGGGTCCACGATCGCCACCTTCGCGACGCGGGCCGCGATCGCCGCCACCGTCACGGCGCGGGCCGCGATCATTGCGGGGACCACGGCGATCGCCACGGTCGCCGCCACGATCGGGACGGTCACCGCGCGGTTCGCGGCCCTCACGCGGCGGGCGCGTGTCTTCCAGCTCGGCGCCGGTTTCCTGGTCGACGACGCGCATCGACAGGCGAACCTTGCCGCGCGGGTCGATCTCGAGGACCTTGACCTTCACGGCCTGGCCTTCGGACACGACGTCGGTGGGCTTTTCGACCCGCTCGTTGCGCATCTCGGAGACGTGGACGAGGCCGTCCTTGCCACCCATGAAGTTCACGAACGCGCCGAAATCGACGATGTTCACGACCTTGCCGTCATAGACCTTGCCGACTTCGGCTTCCTCGACGATGCCGAGGATCCAGGCGCGCGCGGCCTCGATCTGCGACAGGTCGGACGAGCTGATCTTGATCAGGCCTTCGTCGTCGATGTCGACCTTGGCGCCGGTTTCCGCCACGATCTCGCGGATGACCTTGCCGCCGGTGCCGATGACTTCGCGGATCTTCGACTTGTCGATCTGCAGCGTCTCGATACGCGGAGCGTGCGCCGAAAGTTCGGTACGCGAGGTGCCGAGCGCCTTGGTCATCTCGCCCAGGATGTGCGCACGACCGGCTTTCGCCTGGTTGAGCGCGGCCGAGAAGATCTCCTTGGTGATCCCTGCGACCTTGATGTCCATCTGCATCGTGGTGATGCCTTCGGACGTGCCGGCCACCTTGAAGTCCATGTCGCCGAGGTGATCCTCGTCGCCCAGGATGTCGCTGAGCACGGTGAACTCGTCACCTTCCAGGATCAGGCCCATCGCGATGCCCGAGACCGGGCGCTTGATCGGCACGCCGGCATCCATCATCGACAGCGCGCCGCCGCAGACAGTGGCCATCGAGGACGACCCGTTGGACTCGGTGATGTCGGACACCACGCGGATCGTATAAGGGAACTCTTCCTTGGTCGGCAGCACCGCGCGCAGCGCGCGCCATGCCAGCTTGCCATGGCCCGTGTCGCGACGCGACGGAGCGCCGAACCGGCCGACTTCACCGACCGAGTAGGGCGGGAAGTTGTAGTGCAGCATGAAGTTGGAATACGACAGGCCTTCCAGCCCGTCGATCATCTGCTCGCTTTCCTTGGTGCCCAGCGTGGTGGTGCAGATCGACTGCGTTTCACCGCGCGTGAACAGCGAGGAACCGTGCGTGCGCGGCAGGAAGCCGACGATCGCCTCGATCGGGCGAACCTGATCGACGCGACGTCCGTCGATGCGTTCGCCGTCCTTGAGGATGGCGCCGCGAACGATTTCGGCTTCCAGCTTCTTGACAACCTTGCCGGCCGCCATCTGGTTCTGACCGTCTTCGCCCGCAAAGGCTTCCTTGGCCTTGCCGCGTGCGGCGTTCAGCGCGTTCGAGCGTTCCGACTTGTCGGTCAGCTTGTAGGCTGCGGCAATGTCCTTGCCGATCAGGTCCTTGAGCTTGCTCTTGATCGCGGTGTTGTCGGTAACGGCAACGTCCCACGGATCCTTGGCGGCCTTTTCGGCCAGGTCGATGATCGCGTTGACGACCTTCTTGATCTCGTCATGCGCGAACATCACCGCGCCGAGCATGATCTCCTCCGAAAGCTCCTTGGCTTCGGATTCGACCATCATCACGGCGTTGCCGGTGGCGGCCACAACCAGATCGAGCGCGCCGGCGGCGGCTTCGTCCTGCTTGGGGTTGAGCGTGTATGCGCCATCGACATAACCGACGCGCGCGGCGCCGATCGGGCCCATGAACGGCAGACCCGAGATGGTCAGCGCAGCCGATGCGGCGATCAGCGCCAGAACGTCTGGCTCGGTCTCGCCATCATACGACAGGACTTGCGCGATCACGTTGATCTCGTTGTAGAACCCTTCGGGGAACAGCGGACGCACGGGACGGTCGATGAGGCGGGAAACCAGCGTTTCCTTCTCGGTCGCGCCGCGTTCACGCTTGAAGAAGCCACCCGGGATGCGACCGGCGGCGAAGAACTTTTCCTGGTAGTGGACGGTGAGCGGGAAGAAATCCTGCCCTTCCTTGACCGACTTGGCGGCGGTCACGGCGCAAAGCACCACGGTTTCGCCATAGGTCGCCAGAACGGCGCCATCGGCCTGACGGGCAATGCGCCCGGTTTCCAGAGTGAGGGTCTTTCCGCCCCATTCCAGCGATACGGTTTTTACGTCGAACATTCAGTTTTCCTTGTGAACCCGCGCGGCCCGATTGCGGCGCGGGGCCTCTTGTTCCGGGGGTTCCGTCCCGGACCGGTCGAGACGCGTCTGTGCGCCCCCCTCGCTAGCCCCGCCGCCTCATTGCGTGCAGGGGCCAGATGCAAGAAACGGCCCGATCAAGGGCCGCATCCCGCGTAAACTTACTTGCGAAGGCCAAGCTTGCCGATCAGCGCGTTGTACCGGTCGACATCCCGCTTTTTCAGGTAGTCGAGCAGCGAACGGCGCTTGTTGACCATCATCAGCAGGCCCCGGCGCGAATGGTTGTCTTTCTTGTGATCCTTGAAGTGCGCGGTCAGGTTGTTGATGCGCGTGGTGATGATCGCCACCTGAACTTCCGGCGAACCGGTATCGCCTTTGCCCTGGGCATTGTCGGCGATGATTTCCTGCTTCTGATCGGCACTGATAGACATGATATTACTCCGCGACATCGGGAAGGTTGAAGCCCCGGTTGACGGTCAGGCTACCGCCTGAAAGCGTTACCAACGCGACCGGCACAACGCCGGAACGCACCCAGTAAAGCCCGTCGGAATGGGGCAACCCGGTCAGAACGCGGCCCTGTCGGACCGCCCTTGCCTGTTCCGGGTCGAGATCAAGAGCCGGGATGTCGACCAGCCCTGCCTCAAGCGGCAAGAGTATGCTCTCAAGCGGCGCCCCTTGGCCGACCGCGTTGAGATTGTCCAGTGAAATCGCCCGGTCGAGCCCGAACGGACCGGCCCGCAACCGGCGCAACATGGTGACATGGCCGACCGTGCCGAGCGCCAGCGCGATGTCCCGCGCCAGGCTTCTGATATAGGTGCCCTTTGAGACATTTGCGAGAAGCGTGGCGGAATTCCTTGACCCGTTCGTGTCGAGCGAAGTCGAGACACCTTCGCGTGACGTGCCTCGACTTCGCTCGACACGAACGTGGGCCAGGGAGTGGATGGCAACCTGCCGCGACTTCAGTTCCACCACCTCACCCTTGCGCGCGAGATCATAGGCACGCTGGCCGTCGACCATCAGCGCGGAGAACGCAGGCGGCACTTGTTCAATCGGCCCGGTGAAGCGCGGCAGCACCGCCTCCAGTTCCGCCATGGTCGGGCGATGGTCGCTCGTCGCGATCACTTTGCCTTCCAGATCGAGCGAATCCGTCTGCGTGCCGAAGGTGACGGTGAACGCGTATGCCTTGCTGGCGTCGAGCATCTGCCCGCACAGCTTGGTCGCCTCGCCCAGCGCAATCGGCAGGATCCCGCTGGCCAGCGGATCGAGCGTGCCGCCGTGGCCGACCTTGACCTTGCCCAACCCCGCCTCGCGCAAGTTGCGCTTGACCGCGCCGACGGCCTGCGTCGAGCCCAGTCCCACGGGCTTGTCGAGGATGATCCAGCCGCTGGGGCCGAGGACGGGCATCGCGCTCAGACCGGCTCCGGACCAGCCACAGCCCCCGCCAGCGCGAAGTAATGCTCCACCAGCCAGCTGACCGGTGGCAGCAGCACGCGGTCGAGCAAGTGCAGGCTGGGCGCCAGATACGGCAGCACGATCAGCAGCATGAACACCAGCGGAAAGCCCAGCGGGCGCAGCCTGGCATAACCGGCGGCAGCGCGTTCGGGCAGCAGCCCTTCGACGATGTGCGACCCGTCGAACGGCGGCAGCGGCAGCAGGTTGAACAGCGCAAGGAAGACGTTGATCGCCAGGAAGTTCTTGAGGTTCTCGGCCACGAACAGCACCACCGCGCCGGGCTGTGCGGTCGTCGTGCTGAACCGCACCAGCAGTCCCAGCAACACCGCACCGATCAGCGCCAGCACGAGGTTGCTGGCCGGGCCCGCCGCACCCACCAGCATCATGTCGCGACGCGGATTGCGCAGCCGCCACTTGTTGACCGGCACCGGCTTGGCCCAGCCGAACACCGGCGCCTTGGCCAGCGCCAGCATGCCCGGCAGGATGATCGTGCCGACCAGATCGACATGGCGCAGCGGGTTAAGGCTCAGCCGGCGCTGTTCGGCGGCGGTCGGATCACCGAGCATCCGCGCGACCAGCCCGTGCGCCACTTCATGGAACACAATGGCGATCACCAGCGGGATGATCAGCGTCGCGGCGTCGTAGATCGTGCTGCTGTTCATGGCCGGTCGGTTTTCCATTCGTCGCGCAGGATGCTGAACAGGACGGTGTCGCGCAGGCGCCCGGTCCAGGTCTGGCGTTCGTGGCGCATCGTGCCCTCCTCGCTGCAGCCCAGCTTGAGCACGGCGGCGCGGCTGCGGGCGTTGATCGCATCGACCTTGAACGCCACGCGCGCCAGCCCGCAGGCGAACGCGTGATCCAGCATCAGCGCCTTGAACCGGCGGTTGAAGCCGGTGCCGCGCAACGCGGGGACGATGTAGCTGTTGCCGATCTCGATCGACCAGCCGGGCGCGCCATGTTCGATCCATGCGGTCATGCCCGCAATCTCGCCCTCGGTGACGATCGCATAGCAGCGCCGCACCGCGCCGCCCGCCAGCATCCGCCCGAACTGCGGATCGAACGCATCGCCCAGATATGTGAACGGATAGATCTGCCAGATCTCGGCATCCTGCGCACAGGCGGCCCGCAAGCCTTCGCGGTGGCGCTCGGCCAGCGGTTCGAGGATCAGGTCGCCCCCACCCAGCGCGATGTGAAGCCCGTCGCTCATGGCGCAGCCGCGCCCGCCAGCGCCTCGCTGAAGTGTCGGCGGCACAGCGCGACATAGCGGTCGTTGCCGCCAATCTCGGTCTGCGCGCCGGCCTTCACTGCCGCGCCATCGGCATCGATGCGCAAGTTCATCGTCGCCTTGCGCCCGCAGTGGCACACCGCCTTCAGCTCGACCAGCGAGTCCGCGATGCCGAGCAGAACCGCAGAGCCGGGGAACAGCTCACCCTGGAAATCGGTGCGCAAGCCATAGCACAGTACCGGGATGCCCGCCTCGTCGGCGATCCGCGCCAGCTGCCACACTTGCGCGGGCGAGAGGAACTGCGCCTCGTCGACCATCACGCAAGCCAGCGGCTCGACCGCGTTGGCGGCGGACACGCGGGCCCACAGATCGGTCGCGGCATCGAAACGATGCGCCTCGGCGCCCAGCCCGATGCGGCTCTCGATGCCCGCGTGGCTGGTCCGGCTGTCGAGCGCGGCGGTCCACAGCATCGTCGCCATGCCACGCTCGCGGTAGTTGAAATCGGCCTGCAGCAGCGTGGTCGATTTGCCCGCGTTCATGCTGGCGTAGTAGAAATAGAGCTTGGCCATGGCCGGGCCGGTCAGCCCTCTTCCTCGCCGGCGGCATCCTCATCGGCGGCAAGGTCGCGCGCGACCTTGGGATCGCGCAGCAGCGCCTCGATCTTCGCCGCCTCGTCGAAACTGTCGTCGGGCATGAACTGCAGCTTGGCGGCAAAGCGCAGTTTCAGCCGCCCGGCCACTTCGCGCTGGAAATAGGCGGTGTTGGTGCGCAGCGCCTTGACCACCACGGCTTCCTCGTGCCCCAGTAGCGGCTTCACGAACACGCGCGCGTGGCGCAGATCGGGCGACATGCGCACTTCGGTGATCGACACGGTGGCCGACGTCAGCACCGGATCGTGCACTTCCTGCCGGGTAAGCAGTTCGGACAGCACGTGACGCACCTGTTCGCCCACCTTGAGCAGGCGGACCGATCGCGTTTCGGGGGTAGCGGGCGGGCGCGCCATCGTCAGGTTCCCTCGTCCATCTTGGCCACGATCCGCGCCAGCGAGCGCATGTTGCGCGCGGTGCCGCGTTGCCCCAGCCGCTTTTCGAGGAACGGCCCGATCAGCTTGCTGTCGGCGACCCCGTCCACAAAATCGATATAGATCGCCCGATCGCCCGGCGCGAGCCGTTCGCGGCCGCGCCCGGCGTGGTCGGCCACGAGCCGGTCGAACTGCTCGGAAGTCGACTGCCCGTCGAGAAACAGCGTGTGCACCTGTTTGTCGTCGCCGGCGGCCGCAAACGGATTGTCGGCAATCGCGGCGGCGACTTCATCGCGATCCCGCACCGCGACCACGCTGCGCATCGCGAACTTGTTGCCCATCATGAACCCGAGCATTTCCTCCAGCCCCGGCGTCGGCCGCTCGGCAAAGTCGAACAGCACGTTGCCGCTGGCCACCACGGTTTCGACGTTCTCGAACCCCTCAGCCTCGAACGCGGCGCGCAAGTCCGCCATCTTCAGCCGGTTGCCACCGACATTGATCGAACCGAAAAAGGCGACGTAGCGGGGAATGGTCGCGTCAATCTACCGGCATGATATCGTCCGGAAGGACACCGAGCGCAGCGGCGACCGCCTTCCACAACGAAACCGTGCCTTGCCGCGATCCGGTTTCGATCTTGGAGATCATCGAAATTCCGTAGCCGGACTTTTCCGCGAGCTCTGCAATGGTCATGCCGCGATATTCTCTCCACACCCGCAACGCATTCTCGCCATCGAGAATACGATCCACCATTCCCGCAGGCAGATACTCCACGCCATCCTTGCGCCGACGCTCCGCCTCGATCGCAGCGGCAATATCCTCGCGGTCCTCGGCAGTTTCGAGCAGGCGCTCGTAATCGTCGAGCGGCAGAACCGCCATTTTCCTGCCGGCGATTTCCAGAATCTGTACGCCCATCAGATCACCTCGTATGCCGATCCACGCGGAAGGACTTGATCAATCCAGAGCGTGCCTTCTTCAATCCGGAAGATCACCCGCCAATCTTGCACCCTCAGCCGAAAATCCGGCCTCCCTTGCAAACGGATGACATTGGCGCGCTGACTTTGAGGGTCTCTGGCAAGCTCCTCGATTTTTTGTCGAACGAGATCGCGTTTGTTCAATCGGCGCAACGTTCGCAACACGTCCGCAGAATATCGAATTTCGAGCACCTCTTGTGCCATAATGTCAAAATAAATTCAAGACAAAATGGCACAATTCATCACAGCGTCCGTTCGCGCATCTCGACGTCGAACGTCTCGAGCATGTCGCCCGGCTTGATGTCGTTGGTGGCCTCCAGCACAACGCCGCATTCCAGGCCGGCGCGCACTTCGGCGACGTCGTCCTTGAAGCGCCGCAGCGACTGGATCGTGGTCTTGCTGACGATGACATCGGCGCGCGTGACGCGGGCGTAAAGACCCTTGCGGATGTAGCCGTCGGTAACCACCAGGCCGGCCGCCTTGTCCTTCTTGCCGGCGGGGAACACTTCCTTGATCTCGGCGCGACCGACGACGGTTTCGATCCGCTCCGGTCCGAGCTCGCCGGCCATTTCGGCGCGCACGTCGTCGGTCAGCTGGTAGATCACGTCGAAGTACTTCATCCGCACCTTGAACCGCGCGATCATCTCACGCGCCTTGGCGTTGGGCCGTACGTTGAAGCCGATGATCGGCGCGCCGCTGGCCTGCGCAAGGGTTACGTCGCTTTCGGTGATCGCACCCACGCCCGAATTGAGCACGCGCACCTTGATCTCGTCAGTCGAGATCTTGTGCAGCGCGTTGACGATCGCTTCGGCGGACCCTTGCACGTCGGCCTTGATGACCACTGCGTATTCGATGACGGTCTGCTTGGCGGCGAGATCGGAAAACATCGTGTCGAGGCTGGCGGGCGCGGTCGTGGTGCGCTTTTCGGTCGCCATTTCATGACGATACAATGCTACTTCGCGCGCGCGGGCCTCGTTTTCAACCACCGTCAGCGTATCGCCGGCCATCGGCACACCGCCGATGCCCAGCACTTCGACCGGGAGCGACGGCGACGCTTCCTTCACCTGGCGGCCCTTGTCGTCGAGCATCGCGCGGACGCGGCCCGATTGGGTGCCCACGACCAGCACGTCGCCCACTTTGAGCGTACCGCGCGTGATCAGCACCGTGGCGAGCGGGCCCTTGCCCTTGTCGAGCTTGGCCTCGATCACGCGGGCTTCTGCGGCGCGATCGGGATTGGCGGACAGTTCGAGCAGTTCGGCCTGGAGCAGGATCTTCTCGATCAGCAGGTCGAGCCCCGCGCCGGTCTTGGCGGACACTTCCACGTCCTGCACGTCCCCCGACATTTCCTCGACCACGATCTCGTGCTCGAGCAGGCGTTCGCGGATCTTCTTGGCGTTGGCTTCGGGTTTGTCCGACTTGGTGATCGCCACGATCATCGGCACGCCGGCCGCCTTGGTGTGGTTGATCGCCTCGATCGTCTGCGGCATGATGCCATCGTCGGCAGCGACCACCAGAATGACGATGTCGGTCACGTTGGCGCCGCGCATGCGCATTTCGGTGAACGCTTCGTGGCCCGGCGTATCGAGGAAGGTGATCAGCTCACCGCCCTTGGTCTTGATCTGGTAGGCGCCGATATGCTGGGTGATGCCACCCGCTTCGCCGCGCACCACATCGGTGCCGCGCAGGGCATCGAGCAGCGATGTCTTGCCGTGATCGACGTGGCCCATGATCGTGACCACCGGCGGACGCTTGACCAGCGATTCCTCGGTATCGACGTCGACCGAGGTGTCGATGTCGACGTCGCTGTCGCTCACGCGCACGATGTTGTGGCCGAAATCGGTCACCAGCAGCTCGGCGGTGTCCTGGTCGATCGTCTCGTTGATCGTGACCGGCACGCCCATCTTGAACAGCGCCTTGACCAGGTCCGTGCCCTTTTCGGCCATGCGGTTGGCCAGTTCCTGGATGGTGATCGTCTCGGGCACGATAACGTCGCGCACCTGCTTTTCGCGCGGCTGCGACTGACCGGCATAATGCGCGCGCTTTTCCTTTTCGCGCGCACGCTTGAGCGCGGCGAGGCTGCGGGCGCGGGCGCCTTCGTCCTCGTTGAGCGCCTTGTTGACGGTCAGCTTGCCCGACTGGCGGCGATCGGCGACCGCGTTCTTGTCGCGCGGATGCGCCTTCTTGGGCGGCTCGGGCCGCTTGACGGCGGCCACGGGCGTGAACCGGCGCGGCGCGGTTGCGGTCGCAGTCGCCGCAACGGCGGGCGTGGCGGGTTCTGCGGCGCTGGCCGCCGGAGCAGCCTCGCTCGCTTCGGACGCCGCGCTGGCGACCGGTGCGCTCTCAGCCGGGGCCGAAGCTGCGGCAGGCGCAGTGGCGACCGGCGCGGGCTGCGGTTCGGCCACGGGTGCGGCCTTGGCCGGACCTTCGGTTTCGACGCGCGCCTTGTCCTCGACGCGGCGACGTTCGTCCTCGATCGCGCGCAGGCGCTCGTCCTGCTCGCGGCGGTTGGCGGCCTCGAGCGAATTGAGCCGGGCTTCTTCGGCCTCGCGCAGCAGGCGGGCCTGCGTTTCCTGGCGCGTCTCGCGATCGGCAACGGGTGTTGCGCGCACCGGCGGGGGTGGCGGCGGCGGAGGCGGCGGGGCTGCAACCGGTGCTACAGGCGCAACTTCGGCCGGCGCGGGCGCGGCTTCACCCGGACGCGCCATCAGCTTGCGACGCTTGACCTCGACCACCACCTTGTTGGTGCGGCCGTGGCTGAAGGTCTGCTTGACCTCGCCCGCCTCGACTGCGGTCTTGAGCCCCAGCGGCCGGCGGCCCAGAGTCGGTTTGTTGTCGCTATCGCTCATCGAACCCATGCGTCCTTCGTATCAATATCGTCGTTCGTCACACCCGCCGCATCGGCTGGCGTGCTTGTATCGGTGGCTTCGCGCCCCGGCCCGGCATCGGGCACGCGGCCGATGAAACGCAGCAGGCGCTCCAGCGGTACGGCAACCCTGCGGGCGGCTGCGGCATCGGTCAGCGCCAGATGAACGACGTTGTCGCGGCCCAATGCCACAGACAGCGCCGCGCGGTCCAGCGGCAAGATGGTCCCCGAAAGGCCCGATCCTTCAGCGTCCCTGCCCACGCGCCAGGCCTGTGCCAGCTTGCGTGAGCCATCGTCGCTGGCGTCGCTGGCATGGCCCAGAAAGCGCACCGCGCCCGATCGTGCGCCTTGCGCGATCTTCTCGGTGCCGAGCAGGACATTGCCCGATCGCAGTTCGATGCCCAGCCGGTCGGTCAGCGCACGCAGCAGCGCGGCTTCGGTGCGGGCGGGCAGGTCATCGGGCAGCGTCAGCGCCGCGCCCTTGAACGCGCGCGCCATCGCACCCCTAAGTTTGCCATTGGCGAGCGCTTTTTCAAGGTCGGCGCGCGATACACCGATCCACGCCCCCCGCCCCGGCGCGCGCGCCAATACGTCGGGCGCGACCACGCCATCGGGTGAAAGCGCCAGCCGGATCAGCGCGTCGCGCGATCCGTGCTCGCCCGACAGGACGCATTTGCGCTCGGGATCGGCGGCGTCCTTTGCTGCCGCCACTTCGCGCGCAGATGGATGGCGCACTTCGCCGGACACGGCTCCGCCCTCGGCCGGGCTTGCGCCTGCCGCCGGCAACCCGGTGATGTCGGAACCTAGCGGCTCATTGCGAGGATTCCGCATGGGCGGCCTCCTCTGAAGCGGACGCGGCAGGAGCCTCGTCCTCGAACCAGTGGGCGCGCGCGGCCATGATGATCTCGTTGCCCTGTTCTTCGTTCAGGCTGAACTCGCCGAGCACGCCGCCCTTGTCCTCAAGCCGTTCGGCACGCGGTTCGCGGCGCGGCTGCGGGCCGGTCGCGGTCGGGTTTTCACGGCGGCGCGGTTCGACGCGCTTCTTGAGGATCAGTTCGTCGGTCGAAAGATCAGCGAGATCGTCGAGCGTCTTGATGCCCGCCTTGCCCAGCACGACCAGCATCGCCTCGGTCAGGATCGGCAGTTCGGCCAGCGCATCTTCCACGCCCAGCCCGCGACGCTGTTCGCGCTGCGCTTCCTCGCGGCGCTCCAGCGCCTCGGTCGCGCGGCTTTGCAGCTCCTCGGCCAGTTCGTTGTCGAAGCCTTCGATCCCGGCGAGTTCGTCGAGCGAAACGTAGGCAACTTCCTCCAGCTCGCTGAAGCCTTCGGCGACCAGCAGCTGCGACAGCGTCTCGTCGACGTCGAGTTCGCCCTCGAACAGCTTGGAGCGTTCGGAGAACTCGCGCTGCCGCTTCTCGCTGGCTTCCGCCTCGGTCATGATGTCGATGGCCGAACCGGTCAGCGCCGAGGCAAGACGCACATTCTGGCCGCGACGGCCGATCGCGAGCGACAGCTGGTCATCGGGCACGACCACTTCGATGCGGCCTTCTTCCTCGTCGATGACGACGCGGCTGACCGTGGCCGGCTGCAGCGCGTTGACCACGAACGTTGCGGTGTCCTCGCTCCAGGGGATGATGTCGATCTTTTCGCCCTGCATTTCCTGCACGACGGCCTGCACGCGGCTGCCCTTCATGCCCACGCAGGCGCCGACCGGATCGATCGACGAATCGCGGCTGATCACGCCGATCTTGGCGCGGCTGCCCGGATCGCGGGCGGCGGCCTTGATCTCGATGATGCCGTCGTAGATTTCGGGCACTTCCTGCGCGAACAGCTTTTTCATGAAATCGGGATGTGCGCGGCTGAGGAAGATCTGCGGTCCGCGATTCTGGCGTTCCACCTTGAGGATCAGCGCGCGGACGCGTTCGCCCACGCGGGGGATTTCGCGCGGGATCTGCGCATCGCGGCGGATCACGCCTTCGGCGCGGCCCAGGTTGACGATGACGTGGCCGAATTCGACCGACTTGATCACGCCGGTGATGATCTCACCCGCGCGATCCTTGAATTCCTCGTACTGGCGCTCACGCTCGGCATCGCGGACTTTCTGGAAGATCACCTGCTTGGCCGACTGGGCGTCGATGCGCCCCAGTTCGACCGCCGGCAGCGGATCGACGATGAAATCGCCCAGCGTGGCGCCCGGCTGCAGCTTTTCGGCTTGTGCCAGATCGACCTGCTTGAAGTAGTCCTCGACCTCCTCGACCACTTCGACGACGCGCCACAAGCGCAAGTCGCCGGTGCGCGGATCGAGCTTGGCGCGGATATCGTTCTCTGCGCCGTAGCGGTTGCGAGCGCTCTTCTGGATCGCTTCTTCCATCGCCTCGATGACGATGGATTTGTCGATCATCTTCTCGGTGGCGACCGCGTTGGCGATCGCGAGCAGCTCGGCGCGGTTGGCTGAAATCGCACTGGCCATGGGATTACTGGTCCTGTTCGCTGGTGAGGTATTCGGTTTCGATGTCCTGTTCCTCGGCACCGGCGGTGTCGAGGGGACGGGTGGCGGCAATCAGCTTGTCGGTGAGCAGCAGCTTGGCGCTTTCGACATTGTCGAGCGTGAAGCGCAGCAGGCCCGACTTGCGATCGGTAAACGCGATGGTGCCCAGATCGACGCCGTCGAGCGTGCCATGCAGGCTTTTGCGCGGGCCGTTCTCGCCGGCGACGGGCTCGATCAGCTGAATCTTGGCTTCGTGCCCGGCCCAGTCGGCATAATCGGACAGGCGGGTCAGCGGGCGGTCGATGCCGGGCGAACTGACTTCGAGGCGGTAAGCGCCTTCGATCAGTTCGATGCCTTCGGCTTCCAGTTCGTCGATCCGGTCGGAAATGCGGTGCGACAGCGCGGCGCAATCGTCGATCTTCAGCTGCCGGGTTTCCGGCCGCTCCGCCATGATCTGCAACGTGCGCTCGTCACCCTGGCCGAACAGCACGATGCGCACGAGATCGAGCCCCAAAGCCTTGGCTTCGGGTTCAATGACGTTCGTGATCGCGGCGATATCGCCCAAGTCGGCATGCTCCGTTTCGCTTGATCCGGGACTGCATCTGGCAATGCGGTTTTGCGCCGGCCCCTTGCGGCGCCAGCCCTGACTTTGCCTTCACAATGTCCGGATGAAGGGCCAGATAGGCGCGTCGGCAGAAATTTGCAAGCGGGTAAGGTGCTACAACAGCACGCCGTCACCAACACGCGCCAGCAACATCGGCACGCGCCAGCACCATCGGCAAGTAAGGGGACCGCCGGGCCAGGGACCCGGTAGCGGCGACAAACCTGCGACCGTCCGATCGCCGCCAGCACGCCCGAAAGCGCCGCCAGTCCCCATCCCCTCCGAACGCGGCGGAGAGGTGAATCGTTCCATTGCAAATTGTTGGTGAATGATCCCAATCCTTGGCATTCATCTGGCGTTCAATTTGGCGATCCAACTGCAATAATGGCGGTTTTCAGCCAATTTCACGACTTGGCACGCCTCCTGCAATCATCATTGCATCGGCCATCGCAAGACGGTGACCCCAACAAACCATGCCAACGCACCCCATCAAGGAGACCTACCATGACCGCCATCCGCACTTTTTCGAGCCAGTTGATCGCCGCCGCGACCGCCCTGACCCTCAGCTTCGCGCTGATCAGCGCCACCGTCAGCACCCCGTCGACTGCCCCTGCAGCCGCCTCGGCCCAGTCGGAGATGGTGGCATGAGCGACCTTCGCTTCGAAGACGGCGGCTCGCCGATCCGCACCGCCCCCAGCCCCCGCCGCAAGTTCCGCCTCGACAAGGCCAATGGCAAGCTGATGGGCGTAAGCGCCGGGATCGCCGATTACTTTGGCTGGGACGTCACATTCGTCCGCATCGCCTGGGTCATCGGCACGCTGGTGGGCGTCGGCTCGCTGATCCTGATCTACCTCGCCATCGGCCTGCTGGCCGATTGATGCTCCCCCCGGGAGGCCCCGTCGTTGCGACCGACGGGGCCTTTTCCGTCAGGTTCGCCGCTTTGCAAACGGGGAAAAGTCGGTGTCGGTGTCGAACACCTCGACCCCTTCCCGGCGCTTGAGAAAGCCCACCACGGCGTACGTCGCGGGGGTGAGCAGCACTTCCCACACCACTTTCAGCGCCCAGTTGGTCACCATCACCAGCACCACGTCATGCGTCGTCCAGGTGCCGAGGAAGGCGACCGGATAAAAGATCAGGCTGTCGACGAACTGGCCGAACACGGTGGAACCGATCGTCCGCGTCCACAAGTGCTTGCCGCCGGTCAGTATCTTCATCTTGGCCAGCACGAAGCTGTTGACGAATTCACCCGCCCAGAACGCCGTGACCGACGCCAGCACAATGCGCCACGTGCTGCCGAACACCGATTCGTACGTGGTCTGGCAGACCGTCCCGGCCGACGTGGTCCGGACCAGATCGGCAAAGCGCGGGTCGCCGCTCGATGCGCAACCCCAGTTCGGCGAGGGCGGCATCCACACCACGACATAGCTCATGAACGCCATGAAGATCAGCGCGAAAAAGCCCATCCACACGCACCGCCGGGCATGGGCATAGCCATAGACCTCGGTCAGCACGTCACCCAGTACGTAGGACACCGGAAAGAACAGGATCCCGGCGCCGAACGTGTATCCGCCCACGGACGCCAGCTTGGCCGCGCCGATCAGGTTCGACAGCAGCAGGATCGCCACGAACGACGCCATCGCAAAATCGAAGTAGCGGAAATGTCGCGGCGCGGCAGCGGCATCGTCAAGTCGCAGGATCGGATCGGTCATGGCCCGGTTGCTACACGCGAATTGCACCGTTCGCCAAGCGCGCTTATGGACCGCTGCGGTGTGCGCCCGTAGCTCAGCTGGATAGAGCACCCGCCTTCTAAGCGGGTGGTCGCAGGTTCAAGTCCTGCCGGGCGCACCACGCTTCAATCGCGCAGCATGCTCAGGTTCAGGATGCCTCGCGGTCCAGCGACGGAGTCGTTTCGGCCACGTCGTCCTTGCGCGCCGAAGCCAGATAGGCGGCAGAGCGCGGCATCAGCGCCGGCGTCCATTGCGGGCAGCGGCGATCGAGCTCGCTGAACACGGTATCGGGATGGCGGCGGCTCATTTCGCGCAGCCACTGAGCCTTGAACGGCGCCAGCACCAGCGCCAGCGCGGCCATCGCCACGATCCAGCGCCATTGGTTGAAATCGCCGTTCTGGAACCACGACAGCACTTCGGCAAAGCTGAGCCAGATCGCGATCGCGCCGACCAGTTCCGAACCGCGCTGTCCCGGCGTGGCGAGCAGGGCGGTCAAGGCCAGCACATAGGCCGCAAGCGCAACTTCAGCGCCGTCGAGGAAATTCCACGCGTAGCCGACAGCCATGAACACCGCGATCATGACGGCGATGGCACGGCAGATGCGGGTAACCTGGATCGGGGTCATTCTGGCAGTGAGCATGGACGCTCCTTACCAAGTACTTTCTCAACAATTGGTAACGACCCTGACGCCCGACGAACGGAATCGTCAACGCCTACCCGCGCTGGACGTTTGCGGCAGGTTCGCCGTGGTAGGGATAACCGGCGTTGTCGGGAATCATCAGCCACGGCTCACCGTCGCGATCGACGATGTGCGGCGTGATCGTCACCAGCGGGGTGGACAGCGCGTGATCGCGGCAGCTCTGGAACGTGGGATAAAGCGCCAGCCGTTCCAGATTGCGCCGGGTCGGAAATATGATCCGGATGCGTCCTTCGACGGCAAGGTCGAGCGCCTGTTGCGCGCTGGCCCAGAACAGGTGCCGGTTCTCGGTCGCATCGACCTCGATATCCACCGCGCCTGTCCCGATGTCGGCCAGGTAGAAGTGCGTGTCGAACGCCTTCATGTTGCGATGGCGCGGCAGCCAGCGCGCGAACGGGACGAGCGCATCGAGATCGAGCGTCCAGCCGAATGCCTCGATCACCGGCGCCAGCGCGCCGTGTTCGAGCAGCATCGCGCGTGCCGCCGCCGCATCGCCGGCAGTGACCCGCGTCGATACGCCCAGCACCAGGCCCGTTTCCTCCAGCGTCTCGCGAATCGCGGCGATGCGCGCGGCGGCGTCGAGCGGATCGAGCGCCCCGCCCACCCGCGCCGCCAGCTCGTAATCGGCCGGGTCGATGCGGCCGCCGGGGAACACCGCCGCGCCGCCGGCAAAGCGCATGGCCGCCGACCGTTCGACCATCAGCAGTTGCGAGGCCCCGTCGTGCGGATCGCGCCGGAAAATGACGACGGTGGCAGCGGGGATGGCGGGAACGGCGTCTGTGTGATCGCCCAGGTCTTCGGTGTCGCTCATGCCGCAATCCATGTGCGGTCGCGGCGATCTTGCCAAGTACCGGATTGTCCGGCGCGGCACGGAAACCTGTCGGCCTGCTTTACAAAGCGATGCTCAGCCGTTGCGGCTGAAAATCGAAAAATCGCAGATTTGCGCCACGTTTCGACAATTGGCACGGGGTCTGCATAGTACGTTGTGTCCCGAAGAAAGTCTTCTTCTCGAGGCGGAGCCGCCTTCCCCCCGGTCTCCACGGCTCCGCCTCCCCCCGGGACATTTCCCCCAGATATCAGGCAAAGCGGACAACCGCCGCGCATTGTGACGACGACAGGATGCAGGTCACGTCGGCGGACTGGTGCGGCAGCGACCGGCGAAATACTGCACCGGCGGCAAGTTCCGGCCGGACCGGCACCGCCACCACAATCGGCAGGCGGCGCCAGGTCCGGCCGTGAATCGCTTACTGGGAGAGCTTGACCGCAGCGTCCTGCATCAGTTGGTGCAGTTCGCCTTCCTGGAACATTTCCATCATGATGTCCGATCCGCCCACGAACTCACCCTTGACGTAAAGCTGGGGGATCGTCGGCCAGTCGGAATAGGACTTGATGCCCTGGCGGATTTCCATGTCCTGCAACACATCGACGCTGGCATATTCGACGCCCAAGTGATCGAGGATAGCAATCGCCTTGCTGGAGAACCCGCACTGCGGAAACAGCGGCGAACCCTTCATGAACAGGACGACGTCGCTGCCCTTGACGATTTCGGCGATGCGGGAATTGGTGGCTTCGGGACTTGTCATGGGGATTGTGGTCCTTTCACCGCCTCAGTTGGGGGCGGCGGTGGTCAGTTGCAAGGCGTGGAGCACGCCGCCCATCCGGCCACCCAGCGCGGCATAGACCGCCTTGTGCTGCGCGACGCGGCTTTGTCCCTTGAACGCGGGCGAAACGACATGCGCGGCGTAATGGTCGCCATCGCCCGCAAGATCGGTGATCGTCACTTCGGCATCGGGCAGAGCGCTGAGGATCATCGCCTCGATCTCTGCAGCGGCCATACCCATCAGGCTTCGCCCATCATCTGCCGCCGCGCCTCGACCTCGCGCGCGTCCATCGAGGTGCGGATTTCCGCCTCGTCGATGTCCACGCCGGCCGAAACCAGATCGCCCAGCAGCTTGCGGATCACGTCCTCGTCGCCCGCTTCCTCGAAATCGGCCTGCACCACCGACTTGGCGTATGCCTCGGTTTCCGGGGCATCGAGCCCCATGCGCTGCGCCGCCCAGACGCCGAGCAGCCGGTTGCGACGGGCGTGGATGCGGAACATCATCTCCTCGTCGCGGGCAAACTTGGCTTCTTCGGCGCGTTCGCGGTCGTCAAAAGTGGTCATCGCAGTGGCGTTCCCGTTTCAATGCTTCGACCAATCGGATAGTCAGCGCAGCAGGCTCCCGCAAGCAATGCTTGCACGTCCCCCGCCAATTTGCGTGGCCGAGCGACGGGAAACGTCAGGTTCCGCTGGAATCGCCGAAATCGGGCGCCTGCGCAGCGGCGCGCTGGCCATTCGAATCGGCCGAACCACCCGCGCCGTAGCGGCTGCCCTTCCAGTCGAACTGCCGCACCGCGCCCGTGCGATCGACCGAGCAGGTGAACACTTCCCCGCCCGTCAGCGAACCGGTCACGCGCAGGCCGTCGTCGGCTTCCGATACGTCGTCGATCCGGTCGACCTCGCCCCGCCGCGCGGCCTGGGCGGCGCAAGCGTCGGCGGCGCGGTCTTGCGCGGCGACATCCGCGCTGCGCGCGTCGGAGCCTCCGCCGGTGCCGCTGCCAGCGCCGCCAACAGTCCCGGACGCTTCGTCGCCCGTGCCGGGCCGGTCGCGATAGCGCGGCGCGTCGTCGTGGTGCTTGCGGTCGGCGCTGCTGGCGGCGGCGATGATCGCGGCGAGTCCGCCCAGGATCAGCACTCCGGCAAGCACATCGCCGCCGTCGATCCCGTCATCATGGCCATGCCAGCCGCCGCCCCGACCGCCACGGCCCCAGCCGCCATGCTCATGGGCACGTTCGGTCGCCGGGTTCCAGCCTGCGATCGGCGCAACCGAGACGTGCCGTGCCGTGATCGGCGCGATGGAAGACGCCAGCGCTGGCGCCGACACCAGCGATGCGCACGCCGCCAGGGCCAGGCCACGCGCAGCCAGAATGCCAAACCGCTTTATCATCAAAGCCCCCAATGTTCGCCGCAGCAAAACGTCATCGCTGCACGGACTGCCCGTCTCGATCCAGGAAACGGGCAGCCGGCACCCCGCGATGACGGTTACGGTCGACAGGCTGTCACCAGCCTGAACCGCTGCGCGCCGTGCGGCCAAGCGTGGCCTGTGCCCGAGCAATCGAAAAAGCTCTGCCCTTCAACCGCTTACCGTCGCGCCGGCGGCACGGACTTGTCCGCGCCATGCGCAATCGTCGCTGTCGGTACAGGCATGGGCGTCGCCACCGGAGGAATCAGCGCCAGCCCGGTCCAGTAGGCCAGGAACGACAGCACATCCGCACCGGTGGCAATCACCTTTTCGGTCGGCTTGCCGCTGCCGTGGCCGGCGCCATTGTCGATCCGGATCAGGTGCGGCTTGTCGCCCAGCGCCGCCGCCTGCAGCGCGGCCGCGTACTTGAAACTGTGCGCCGGCACGACGCGATCGTCGCTGTCGCCGGTGGTCACCAGGATGGCCGGATACGGGGCTGCGTGGATGTTGTGATAGGGCGAATAGGCCAACAAAATCCGCCAGTCCGCCTCGCGGTCCGGGTGGCCGTAGTCATCGACCCAGAACCGCCCGGCGGTGAACCGGTCGAACCGCAACATGTCCATCACGCCGACATCGGGATTGGCGGCGGCAAACAGGTCGGGCCGCTGGTTGATCGCCGCCGCCACGGTCAGACCGCCGTTAGATGCGCCCTGGATCGCCAGCCCGCCGCGCGGCGTGATCCCTTGCGCGATCAGATATTCGCCAGCCGCGATGAAATCGTCGAACGAGTTCTGCTTTTTGGCCAGCCGCCCGGCGTCGTGCCATTCCTGGCCGAATTCGCCGCCACCGCGCAAGTTCGCCACCGCCAGCACGCCGCCCGATCGCACCCACGCCATCCGCACCGCCGAAAAGCCGGGATTGAGCGATATGTCGAACCCGCCATACCCGTACAGCAGCGTCGGCGCGGGCGTGGCGGACTTGGCCAGCGCGCGGCTGCGCACCACGAACATCGGCACCCGCGTGCCATCGCGCGAGGCATAGTAGCGCTGCTCGACCACGTAGTCCGCCGGATCGAAGCCGAGGTGCGGCGCTGCAAACACCGACACCGCACCGCTGTGCAGATCGAGCCGGTAGACCGCCGCCGGCTGGTTGAAGCTGGCGAACTGGTAGAACGTCTCGGGATCACCCGGCCGTCCGTCGAACCCGCTGGCCGAGCCGATGCCGTTGAGCGTGATGGCGCGCGACGGGCGGCCTTTCAGATCGGCGACGACCGCCGCGCTGGCCCCGTCCTTCAGGTACGACAGCAGCAGCCGGTCGCCCACGATGTGCCCGTTTTCGAGCATGTCGCCGGTCTGCGGCACCACTTCTTCCCAGCGCGGGTCCGGCGCCGTGGGATCGATGCGCAACAGGCGATAGCGCGGCGCGCCGAGGTTGGTCACGAACCACAGCCGGCCCCCCATGCCATCGACCAGCTTCCAGTCGGAAGCGAAGTTGCCCACCAGTTCGCGCACCGGCCACCCGCCCGGCGCGACGGACTTGGCGCGCGCCTGCAGGTCGATGACATGCAACGCCCGCCGGGCATCGGTGCCGATCTCGCTGGTAATGACCGCCCAGCGACCATCGGAGGTAACCACCGCCCGGTGCCCCCATTCGGGGTGATCGGGCGTGGCATAGACCGGTTCGTCGGCCGATTGCGGCGTACCCACCCGGTGGAACCACACCGCCTTGTTGTAGGCGAGCGCCTGGTGTTCGCTGCCCGCCACGGGGGCCGGGAACCGCGAATAGAAGAACCCCTCGTCGCCCACCCAGCCCAGCCGCGTGTCGTAGACCCACTCCAGCCGGTCATCGAGCACGCGGGCGGTTGCCACGTCGAGCACGCGCAACGTGCGCCAGTCGCTGCCGCGATCCTGCACGGTATAGGCCACGAACCGGCCCTTGCGCGACGGGGCCCAGTCGTCGAGCGCGATCGTGCCGTCGGCGGACCAGGCGTTGGGATCGAGCAGCACGCGCGGTCGTGCCGCAATACCGCTGCGCGCATACAGCACCGCCTGGTTCTGCAGACCGCTGTTGCGCATGTAGAAATAGCGGCCGCCGGCCTTGCGCGGAATGCTGAATCGTTCGTAGTCGAGCAGGTCGCGGATGCGCGCGGCCATTACGTCGCGCCCCGGCAGGCGCTGGAGGTAGTCCGCGCTCAGGGCGTTTTCGCGCGCGACCCAGTCGGCCACCTCGCGGCTTTCGTGAACGTCGGCTTCGAGCCAGCGATAGGGATCGGCGACCGACTGGCCGAACGGCTTGTCGACCACCGCATCGCGGCGCGTGGCGGGATAGCCCGCAATGTCGAGCAATGGCGATCGGGGCGCCTGCGGCATCGGCCCGGCCGTGCCGTGCGCATGTTCGACGACCTTGGCCAGCGCGCCCGGATCAGCGACGGCAGGCCCGGCGGCAGCGAACGTCAGCGCGAGCGTCAGCGCAATTTGGGCACCGACGCGCGCTACGATCGACATTGCCTGCTCCCGGACGCCCGCAAACACATAGGGCGACCGCGAATGTAGCATTCGCGACCGCCCTTGGAAAACGGCTTGAACAGAAACCGCCCGGATCGCAGCGACGCGCTCCGGGGGGCGTCGATCAATCGTCGGTGTATTCGTCGTCGCTCAGCACCGGGCCCGAATCCTGGCCCTTGGCCGAGGTATCGCGGTCAACCAGTTCGATCACCGCGATCGGCGCTGCGTCGGAGGCGCGCAGGCCGGCCTTGATGATGCGGGTATAGCCGCCGGCACGATCGGCATAGCGCGCGGCCAGTACGTCGAACAGCTTCACCAGCTGCGTGTCGTCGAGCAGGCGGGCATGCGCCAGACGGCGGTTCGACAGGCCGCCATGCTTGGCCAGCGTGATCAGCTTTTCGACATAAGGGCGCAGTTCGCGCGCCTTGGGGGTGGTGGTGGTGATCTGCTCGTGCTTGATCAGCGACGCTGCCATGTTGCGCAGCATCGCGATACGGTGCGAGGAGGTCCGCTGCAGCTTGCGCTGCCCCATCTTGTGACGCATTTCATCAGTCCTTCGTTCGTGCGGGGCCCGTATCAGGTAGCCCGGTCCTGGCGAGGACGGTGCGCTCGCCGAATTCCGTCATCCCGGCCATCGCCGGAATCGCATGATACTTGGCACGCTGCCCGCCAGCGGTCCCGGATCCAGTCCGGGACGACACCAGCCGGTCAGCCTCAGCCCAGCAATTCCTGCTCGAGCTTCTTGGCCATTTCCTCGATGTTTTCCGGCGGCCAGCCGGGGATGTCCATGCCCAGGCGCAAGCCCATCGACGACAGGACTTCCTTGATCTCGTTGAGCGACTTGCGGCCGAAGTTCGGCGTGCGCAGCATCTCGGCTTCGGTCTTCTGGACCAGATCGCCGATGTAGATGATGTTGTCGTTCTTGAGGCAGTTGGCCGAACGCACCGACAGTTCCAGCTCGTCGACCTTCTTGAGCAGGTAACGGTTGAGCTGGTTGGTGTCGCTTTCCTCGGGCGCATGCGACGCCATGCCGGCCATCGCGGGAGCGTGTCCGGTCGGCAGTGCCTCGTCGAAGTGGACGAACAGCGCCAGCTGGTCCTGCAGGATGCGCGCGGCATAAGCCACTGCATCTTCCGGGGTGATCGTGCCGTCGGTTTCGACCGTGAGGTTCAGCTTGTCGAAGTCGAGTTCCTGCCCGATGCGGGCGTTGTCGACCTTGTAGCTGACCTGACGGACCGGCGAATAGAGCGAGTCGATCGGGATCAGGCCGATCGGCGCATCGATCGGACGGTTCGACACGGCGGGGACATAGCCCTTGCCGCTGTCGGCGGTCAGTTCCATGTTGAACGTCGCGCCTTCGTCGAGATGGCAGATCACGAGGTCCTTGTTGAGGACTTCGATGTCGCCGCTCACCGCAATGTCGCCGGCCTTCACATCGGCCGGGCCGGTGGCGGAAAGCTGGAGGCGCTTGGGACCTTCGCCCTGCATCTTGAGCGCGATCTGCTTCACGTTCAGGACGATGTCGGTCACGTCCTCGCGGACGCCGGCAAGGCTCGAGAATTCGTGCAGCACGTTCTCGATCTTGATCGAGGTGACGGCGGCGCCCTGCAGCGACGACAGCAGGACGCGACGCAGCGCATTGCCCAGCGTCAGGCCGAAACCGCGTTCGAGCGGCTCTGCGACAAACGTCGCACGCCGCTTCGGATCGTTGCCGGGCTTGATCTCGAGGTTGTTGGGCTTCTTCAGTTCCTGCCAGTTCTTGATGTTGACAGTCATGGAATTCCCCTAGGGTTATCGTAAGGTGCCGGCCGACGGGCTGGAAAAGCCGCGGCCGGACGGAAAATCAGGCGGAGGGGACCGTGGTACCGTGGCCCCCGCCGCCGGGCAGGCTAGACGCGGCGACGCTTGGAAGGGCGAACGCCGTTGTGCGGGATCGGCGTCACGTCGCGGATCGAGGTGATCGTGAAGCCGACCGCCTGCAGGGCGCGCAGCGCGCTTTCGCGGCCCGAACCGGGTCCCTTGACCTCGACCTCGAGCGTGCGGACACCGTGTTCGGCAGCCTTTTTGCCGGCATCGTCAGCCGCAACCTGCGCGGCATACGGGGTCGACTTGCGGCTGCCCTTGAAGCCCATCATGCCCGCGCTGGACCAGCTGATGGCATTGCCCTGCGCGTCGGTGATGGTGATCATGGTGTTGTTGAAGCTGGCGTTCACATGCGCGACGCCGCTGGTGATGTTCTTGCGCTCCCGCTTTTTGATGCGTTGGGGTTCGCGTGCCATGGTATGTATCCTGTCGAGAAACTGGAAGGAAAGGCCTGCCGGGTCTGTAAAAAGACCGCGGGCGGCGCCTTACTTCTTCTTGCCGGCGATCGGCTTGGCCTTGCCCTTGCGGGTACGGGCGTTGGTGTGCGTGCGCTGTCCGCGAACGGGCAAGCCCTTGCGATGACGCAGCCCGCGATAGCAGGCCAGATCCATCAGGCGCTTGATGTTCATCGCGGTTTCGCGACGCAGATCGCCTTCCACGGTGTAGCCGGCGTCGATCGCCTCGCGGATGTGGAGGACTTCCTGGTCGGACAGGTCCTGCACCCGGCGAGCGGCATCGATGCCCAGCTTGGTGGTGATTTCCTTGGCCTTTGCGGGGCCGATACCGTGGATATACGTCAACGCGATAACTACGCGCTTGTTGGTGGGGATGTTGACCCCGGCAATACGAGCCACTTGTTTCTCCTGCTCCACAGGGGCGGGCGACCATCGGCCGCGACCCCCATCTCATCGCTAACACCCGGCTAAACGGCAAAAAGCCCGGTCGACGCACAGCAAATGTCGCGCCTGCCAGACAATCCCGCCTGTTTCGAGTGAAAGCGGCGCTTAGGCGGATTCGCACAGCGCGTCAACAGCCAAGCCAACACAAAACACCGCATTTCGATCACGCCGTGGGCGCGTCGAGCGGTGGGAAGCTTGCTGCTTACCGCCATATCGCACATAACGCCCCGCGTCAAAGAAAGCGCGAGGGGCACGCCATGCGATCGACGGACGAAGCTGGCGCGCAACCTGCAGCCCCATCGATACCATCGCCCCAAAACCAGGCGCCCGCCCTGCCATCGACCGCCACCGGAGACGCCGGTACGAGCGGGCACCCGGCCTTCGTGTTCGGCAAACACCGGATCACGCCGGCAAGCGAAGGCGTGCTCGACCTGCCGGTCGCCAGCCTTTCCACCGGGACTCCGGTGTCGATCCCGCTGCGCGTGCTGCACGGCAGCAGGCCGGGGCCGACGATGTTCGTGTCGGCGGCGATCCATGGCGACGAGATCATCGGCGCCGAGATCATCCGCCGCCTGCGCCGTCGCCTGAACCGGCGCGCAATTGCCGGCACCGTGCTGCTGGTGCCGGTAGTCAACGTGTTCGGCTTCCTCAACCACGAACGTACCATGCCCGACCGCCGCGACCTCAACCGCTCGTTTCCGGGATCGGGGCGCGGCAGCCTGGCGACGCAAGTGGCCAACACGTTCTACCGCAAGATCATCAAGCGCTGCAGCTTCGGCATCGACATCCATTCGGCCGCCGCGCACCGCTACAACCTGCCGCAGATCCGCGTCGCGGCGGGCGATCCGCACCTGCTCGAGCTGGCCATGGCGTTCGGCGCGCCGGCGGTGGTCGAGGCGTCGCTGCGCCCCGGATCGATGCGCGCGATAGCGCAGCAGCAGGGCGTTGACATGCTGCTGCTCGAAGCGGGCGAGGCCTTGCGCTTCGACGAGTTCTCGATCCGTGTCGGGCTCGCCGGGATCATGCGCGTGATGGCGAAGCTGGGCATGATCGAGGATGCGGACATCCCCGGCACCGCCGCCGTGCCCGCACATACCACGCGTTCGCTGTGGCTGCGCGCGCCGGTGGGCGGCATCGCGCGGCTGACCCGCCTGTCGGGCGCACTGATCCGCAAGGGCGACAGGCTGGGCACGGTGGGCGATATCCTGGGCGAACACGCGCACGCGCTACTCTCGCCGATCGATGGCATCGTCATCGGCCACACCAACCTGCCCGTGGTCAACCAGGGCGACGCGCTGCTGCACATCGCCGAAGTGCTGCAGATCGACAGCGCCGAACAGCGCATGGACAGCATCACCGGCGCGCTGCTGTCGAGCGACCTGCTGGACGAGGACGAGGTGGTTTAGTCTAGCGCCCGCCCGCCGCCGCCGCCAATTGCTCGCACTTGACGATGATCCGGCTGGCCAGGTCCATGCCCGTGGTCGCCTCGATCCCTTCCAGGCCCGGCGAGGCATTGACCTCGATCACCAAAGGCCCACGGTCCGAGCGCAGGATATCGACACCCGCCAGTTCCAGCCCGATTGCCGCCACCGCGCGCAACGCCTCGCGGGCTTCGGCCTCGCTCAGCACGGCAGGAACGGCGGTGCCACCGCGATGGAGGTTGGAACGGAAATCGTCGTCCGCGCCCTGCCGCTCCATGGCCGCGACGATTTCGCCGCCGACGATGAACACGCGCAAGTCGCGCCCTTGCGCCTCGCCGACATAGTGCTGGATCATCAGGTCGATCCGCGCCTTGCGAAACGCCTCGACCACCGAGCGCGCCGATTTCTCGGTCTCGCCCAGCACCACGCCGACGCCTTGGGTGCCTTCGACCAGCTTGATGATCGCCGGCGCCCCGCCGACGAGCCGCAGCAGGTGATCGGTCTCGCGCGGGCTGTGGGCGAACGCGGTGGCGGGCATCGGCACCCCGGCGGCGGCCAGGCGCTGCATCGAGGCCAGCTTGTCCTGCGCCAGTGCCACGGCAGCGGCATCGTTGAGCGAAACGCTGCCCGCAGACTGCAGCTGGCGCAGCACCGCCAGCCCATAGAAATTGATCGAGGTGCCGATGCGCGGGATCACCGCGTCGTAATGCGGCAGTTCCGCACCGCCGAGATACAGCCGCGACTGGCGCGCATCGATCTCCAGCGTCAGGCTGAGCGGATTGAGCACATCGACATGGTGGCCGCGCGCATGGGCGGCATCGCGCAGGCGTTCGGTCGAATGGACTTCGACGCTGCGCGACAGGATCGCAAGATTGAGCGGCACGGACAGGCTTTCGCTGAATGCAGATCGCCGCGCTTATATCCGACCGTCCCGAGCCTGTCGAAGGACTGCACTAAGCTTCAGCAACAGCGCAAGACAGGACAGTCCTGCGACAAGCTCAGGACGGACGGGTCAGATCGGTCGTCCGGTGGCATGTCCCGCCCATCGCACACAGCAATGGGCGGGATACCAGCAGATCACACCACGCCGAAAGCCAGCATCGCGTCGGCGACTTTCTTGAAGCCCGCGATGTTCGCGCCCTTCACATAGTCGATGTAGCCGCCGCCCTGGTCGCCATAGGTCAGGCAGCTGTTGTGGATGCCGTCCATGATGTCCTTCAGCATCTGCTGCAGTTCCTCGACCTTCCACGAGCGGCGTTCGGAGTTCTGGCTCATTTCCAGACCCGACACTGCCACGCCGCCGGCGTTGGCCGCCTTGCCCGGCGCGAACAGGATCTTGGCGTGCTTGAACACGTGCACGCCTTCGAGGTTGGTCGGCATGTTGGCGCCTTCCGACACCGCGATGACCCCGTTGGCGACGAGCGTTTTGGCGTCATCGCCGAGCAGTTCGTTCTGCGTGGCGCAAGGCAGCGCGACGTCGCACTTGACGCCCCACGGGGTCTTGCCCGCGTGGAAGGTCGAACCTTCGAACTCGTCACAATAGTCCTGGATGCGGCCGCGACGGTGAGTCTTGTGCGTTTTCACCCAGTCGATCTTTTCCTGGGTGATGCCGGCGGGATCATGGATGAATCCGCCCGAGTCCGACAGCGTCAGCACTTTGCCGCCCAGCTGCACGATCTTTTCCGCAGCGTGCGTGGCGACGTTGCCCGAACCCGAGATCACCGCCGTCTTGCCCTGCAGGTCCATGCCCTTGGTCGCCAGCATGTTGGCGAGGAAATAGACCGCGCCGTAACCGGTCGCCTCGGTGCGGATCAGCGAGCCGCCCCATTCCAGGCCCTTGCCGGTCAGCACGCCGGTGAATTCGTTGGTGATGCGCTTGTACTGGCCGAACATGAAGCCGATCTCGCGCCCGCCCACGCCAATGTCGCCCGCCGGAACGTCGATATCGGCACCGATGTGGCGGTACAGTTCGGTCATGAACGACTGGCAGAAGCGCATGATCTCGCGCACGCTCTTGCCCTTGGGGTTGAAGTTGGATCCACCCTTGCCGCCGCCCATCGGCAGCCCGGTCAACGCGTTCTTGAACGTCTGTTCGAACGCCAGGAACTTCAGCACGGATTCAGTGACCGAGGGGTGAAAGCGGATGCCGCCCTTGTACGGACCGATCGCGTTGTTGTTCTGCACGCGCCAGCCACGCTGGACGCGGATGTTGCCGTTGTCGTCTTCCCAGCACACGCGGAACGAGACCACGCGATCGGGTTCGGCAATGCGGCGCAGGATTTGCTGCGAGTGGTAGTCTTCCTTGTCCTGGATGAAATCGTAGATGTCTTCGGCGACTTCCTGCACGGCCTGGCAGAATTCCGGCTGGCCCTGGTTGCGCTTCTTCACGCCTTCCATGAACGTCGGCAGGTCTACATGATCGGATACGGCCACGGTGTTTTCCCCCTTGCGCGGGCCCATTGGCCCAAGAATGCTGCGGTGCAACCCGTTGGCGCGTATCCCGGAATCGTCCGACTCGCGCTTGTTTGTGCGGGGACTTTAGCCACTTTTTCGCGCGGCAAAAGCCTGTTCAGGTCCAAGATTCAGCGCGGCTCGACCGTGGGCACCGGCTTGGGCGCGATCCGGGGTTTGGGCTTGGGCGCGGGCCTGGGCTGGAGCTGCGGCCGTGCCTTTGTCCCGGTGCCGATTGCTGCATCGAACGCCGCCTTCGACGATTCCCGTGCTGCGGCCTCGCCCTCGCCCGGCCCGGCCGGCGGCCCCGGCTTTTCCGCAGCCGCTGCGCGGCCAGCGGACGCGGGAACTGGCGCTGCGGCCGGGGCCGCACTCAGCTTCGCGCCCCCCAGCTTTTCGGCCAGTGTCCCCATTTGCTCGGTCAGCACGCGATCGACACCCGGCGCCAGCTCATCAACCTTGAACCGTATGTAGCCGCCCACCACGTAATCCCACTGGATCCGCGTGCGCTCGCCCGCAGGTTTCACCAGGATCGTCAGCGTGCCCACCAGCGCTTCTGACTGCAACGGCCCCAGTGCGCCCGACAGGCGCAAGGCGTGGCCCGGATCGACATAGATCACGCGCATATGCTGCACCCCGCCCGGCTTCTGGCCGGCAGGGGCGCCCTTGGGCACGGGCAGCCTTTCGCAGAAGCACCCGCCGGGCACGGGATCAATCGTCAGGTTGGCGGCGTCGCCCGAAAAGGTGTGCTCCTTCGACCACCACGACGATGGCACGACCAGCACTTTCCACACGTCGGATGGGCTGGCGGGAACCTCGCTCGACCCGCGCAGCACAAAGCCGTTCTCGGCCTTTGAAACGACATCGGCCCATGCAGACGATGCGCCGCAAGCCAGCGTGGCGGTAGCGGCGGCGAGGGCGAACAGGCGTGAACGGATCATCGCGTGATCCTTCCACTTCCCACCGCCCGGCGCAAGCGGTTCAGCCGCCCCTGAAGTCTGATGATGTCAGTGGACAGGCCGTGCGGGGATCAGCTTTCGAGGACGGCCTCGATCGCGGCGGTCACGTCGTCCATGTCGGCCATGCCATCGACCCGCGTGACGATGCCGCGCGCATCGTAGATCGGCAGGATCGGCGCGGTCTTGGCGCGATATTCGGCCATGCGCGTGCGCACGGTCTGCTCGTTGTCGTCGGGCCGGCGCTTGAATTCGTGGCCGCCGCACTTGTCGCAGGTGCCCGCGACTTTGGGCTGCTCGAACGTGTCGTGATAGCCCTTGCCGCACGTCGCGCAGGTGTATCGACCGGTGATGCGCTCGACCAGCGCATCCTCGTTGACGTCGAGCTCGATCACATGGTCGAGGCTGCGGTTGCGGCTGGTCAGGATCTCATCGAGCGAGACGGCTTGCGGCGCGGTGCGCGGGTAGCCATCGAAAATGGCGCCAACCGCAGGCCCCATCGCATCGAGCTCGTCGCCGATCAGCGCGGAGACGATCTCGTCCGAGACCAGTTCGCCCGCTTCCATCACGGCCTTGGCCTTGAGCCCGACCGGCGTGCCCGCCTTCACAGCGGCGCGCAGCATGTCGCCGGTCGAAAGCTGGCGCATGCCATACTTCTCGACCAGGCGCTGCGCTTGCGTGCCCTTGCCCGCGCCCGGCGGTCCCAACAGGATGATATTCACGTCTGACGTCCCCTTTTCGCCCGCGCCTGTTAGCGCAGCCGCCCCTTGAGCTTGGCCTTCTTGATCAGATCGCCATACTGGTGCGCCAGCAGGTGTGACTGGATCTGGGTAATGGTATCGACCGTCACGTTGACCACGATCAGCAGGCTGGTGCCACCCGCAAAGAACAGCCGCATGCCGGTTTGCGCGATCACGTATTCGGGGATCACGCAGACCACGGTGATGTACGCAGCCCCGATCACGGTGATGCGGGTCAGCACGTAATCGAGATAGGTCGCAGTGTTCTTGCCGGGGCGGATGCCCGGGATGAACCCGCCGTTGCGCTTCAGGTTCTCTGCCGTTTCCTCGGGATTGAACACCACGGCGGTGTAGAAGAAGCAAAAGAAGATGATCCCCAGCGCATACAGCAGCATGTACAGCGGCTTGCCATGCCCCAGGTACTGGTTGAGCGTGACGATGGCGGCACCGGCGGCGGAATCCTGCGACACCGACTTGCCCGCGAACTGCGTGATCGTCAGCGGCAGCAACAGCAGCGAGCTGGCGAAAATCGGCGGAATGACGCCCGCCGTGTTGATCTTGAGCGGCAGGTGGCTGCGATCGGCGTTCATCATCCCGCGCTGGCTCGCGCGCTTGGGATACTGGATCAGCAACCGTCTGGTCGCGCGCTCCATGAAGCAGATGAACAGCACAAGGCCGACCACCATCCCGATCATGAACACGATCGTGAACATCGAGACGGAGCCGGTGGCCCCGCCTTCGAACAAGTTGGCGATGAACGTCGGCATCTGGGCGACGATGCCCGCCATGATGATCAACGAGGTGCCGTTGCCGATGCCGCGGCTGGTGATCTGTTCACCGATCCACAGCAGGAACATCGTGCCGCCAACGAGGCTGACGACCGCGCCGACGCGGAACAGGTAACCGGGATTGACCACGGCCTGCAGCCCGCTCGACGCGCCATAAGCCTCGAGGCCCGACGCGAGGAACCAGCCCTGCAGCGCGGTCAGGAACACCGCGCCATAGCGGGTGTACTGGTTGAGCTTCTTGCGGCCGCTTTCGCCTTCCTTCTTCAGCGCGGTGAGCGCGGGATGGAGCGATGCGGCCAGCTGCACCACGATGGATGCGGTAATGTACGGCATCACGCCCAGCGCGATCAGGCTCATGCGCTGCAGCGAACCGCCCGAAAAGGCGTTGAAGATGTCGAGGATGCCGCCCTGCGTCTTGCTGTACAGCGTTTCCAGGATCAGCGGGTTCACGCCGGGCAGCGGCACGAAGCTCAGGAACCGGAACACGATCAGCGCGCCGATCGTGAACCAGATGCGGTTCTTCAGCTCGGTCGCCTTGGAGAAATTGGCCAGACTGAGGTTGCTGGCAATATTGTCGGCGCGGGATGCCATGGAATCGATGAGCCTCGAATGGGGAGCGGCCAACGGCCTTTGCGAACGCCCATATAGGGACGCAGCCGCGTTGTCGAACCCCCGGAACGGATCATCCCCGCGACATTTTTACGCCGCAGGGATGATGCTTCCGGTTTGCGTTGGGGCTTACTTGGCCTTCAGGGCTTTCAGCTCGGCCTTGTTGACCTCGCGGCGCGCGGTCTTCTTCTCGTGCTCGCTCGGCTGTGCGGCGGGCAGTTCGACCGATCCGCCGGCCTTTTCGACCGCTTCGCGCGCACCCTTGGACACGCCATCGACGGCGAACGAAGCCTTGGCGGTGAAGTCACCCTTGCCCAGCAGGCGCACGCCGTCCTTGCCCCCACGGCCCAGGCCGACGGCCTTGAGCGCGGCGTGATCGATCGGCTTGGTGATGTCGAGCCGGCCCGCGTCGATCGCCTTCTGGACGAGACCCAGGTTCACTTCGGCGAAGTCCTTGGCGAAGATGTTGTTGAAGCCGCGCTTCGGGATCCGCATGTGGAGCGGCATCTGGCCACCTTCGAAGCCGTTGATGCTGACGCCCGAACGCGCCTTGGCGCCCTTCTGGCCGCGCCCGGCGGTCTTGCCCTTGCCCGAGCCGATGCCGCGTCCGACGCGCATCCGGCCCTTGCGGGCACCGTCATTGTCGCGGAGTTCATTAAGTTTCATGTCTGCACTCGCTTTCGCTTTGGTCGCGCTGATGGAAGTGCGCGCCCTTAGCGAGGCATCAGGCAAAACACAACCACTTTGCGCCAGAGGATTTCGGGAGGTGATGCCAAACTGCCCCGGACGCACGAACGCCCCGGCATCCCTGCCGGGGCGCGTGTCACACCGTTGCCGCGTCGCGCAGGACGCCGCGCGGCAAATGTCAGTCGATCACCGCAACCATGTGCGGCAGCTTCGCAATGGCACCGCGCACTTCGGCGGTATCCTGAAGCACGACTTCGCGATGCATCTTGCCCAGCCCGAGGCCGATCAGAATCTTCTTCTGCGATTCGGGGCGGCGGATCGGTGAACCGATCTGCTTGAGCTTGATCGTCTTGGTTTCGGTCTTGGCCATCTGGCTCACTCCACAATCGCGTCGGCGGCGGCTTCAGCCTCCACCACGTTGGCGCCGCCGCGGCCGAGCAGGTCGGCGACCTTCTTGCCGCGACGCTGCGCCACCGACTTGGGCGACGTCTGGTCGGTCAGCGCATCGAACGTTGCGCGGATCATGTTGTAGGGATTGGACGAGCCGACCGACTTGGTCACCACGTCGGCCACACCCAGGCTTTCGAACACGGCGCGCATCGGGCCACCGGCGATGATGCCGGTACCGGCAGGCGCCGACCGTACGTTGACCTTGCCCGCCCCGAAACGGCCCTTGCCGTCGTGGTGCAGCGTGCGCCCTTCCTTGAGCGGAACGCGGACCATCGTCTTCTTGGCCGAAGCGGTTGCCTTGGTGATGGCTTCCGGAACTTCGCGGGCCTTGCCGTGGCCGAAGCCGACGCGACCCTTGCCGTCACCCACCACGACCAGCGCGGCGAAACCGAAGCGCTTGCCGCCCTTCACCGTCTTCGACACGCGGTTGATGTGGACCAGCTTTTCAATCAGTTCCTCACCGCCATCGTCGTCACCGCCGCGACCGCCACGGCGATCGTCACGACGACCACCACCACCGCCACCGCGACCGCGGTCACCACCGCCACCGCCGCCGCCGGGTCCACCGCCACGGCCGCCACGGCCGCCGCGCGGACCGCGGTTTTCGCGCGGGGCTCCAGTATCGCTGCCCGGGGTTGCTTCAGCACCGGCAGTCGGCTCGGCCGACACTGCAGCCGTGTTGTTCTCATCTGCCATCATCAGAACTCCAGACCGCCTTCACGCGCGGCGTCGGCCAGCGCCTTGACGCGGCCATGGAACAGGAAGCCGCCGCGATCGAACACGACGGACGTGATGCCGGCAGCCTTCGCCTTCTCGGCGAGTTCCTTGCCGACATTGGCGGCAGCATCGGCAGTGGCGCCGATCGCCTTGGCGCCTTTGACCAGCGTCGACGCGGCCACCACGGTGCGGCCTTGTGCATCGTCGATGATCTGGGCGTAGATGTGCCGGCCGGACCGGTGCACCGAAAGGCGGGGACGACCATTGCGCTGGGCCTTGAGGGCCGTGCGAACACGACGGCGACGTTTGTCGAAGAGGGAGAGCTTTGCCATCTTACTTCTTCTTCCCTTCCTTGCGGAAGATGTACTCGCCGCGGTACTTGATGCCCTTGCCCTTGTAGGGTTCGGGCTTGCGCCAGCGACGGATCTCGGCGGCGACCTGGCCGACCTTCTGCTTGTCGATACCGCTGATCTCGACCGTGGTGTTATCCGGGGTCTTGACCTCGATGTCCTCGGGAACCGCGAAATCGACGTCGTGGCTGTAGCCGAGCTGCAGCTTCAGGTTCTTGCCCTGCGCGTTGGCACGATAGCCCACGCCGGTGATTTCAAGCACCTTGGTGTAGCCCTGCGTCACGCCGGTCACGAGGTTTTCCACGAGCGTGCGCTGCATGCCCCAGAAGGCGCGCGCCTGTTTGCTGTCGTTCGCCGGCTTCACCAGCACGGTGTCGCCTTCGAGGGTGTAGCTGATCTCGTCGCGCATGTTGAGCGTAAGCGAACCCTTGGGGCCCTTCACGGTCAGCTTGCCGTCCGCGATCGCTGCGGTGACGCCGCTGGGGATCGTCACCGGCCGTTTGCCGATGCGGCTCATCAGAACACCTCCGCCAGCACTTCGCCACCGACGTTGCTGGCGCGTGCTTCCGCATCGGAAAGCACGCCCTTGGGCGTCGAGACGATGGTGATGCCAAGGCCGTTGCGCGTCACGGGAAGCTCCTTGCTTCCCGAATACACGCGGCGGCCCGGCTTCGAGACGCGGGCCACGTGCTTGATCGCCGGCTGGCCCTCGAAATACTTCAGCTCGATGCGCAGCTGCGGGTGGGCGCCGGTGGCGTCCTCCGTGAAACCGCGGATGTAGCCCTCGCGCTGGAGGACTTCGAGAACGTGTGCACGCAGCTTCGACGCGGGCGACAGGACGGTGTCCTTCTTCGCCTGCTGGCCGTTGCGGATGCGGGTGAGCATATCACCCAGGGGATCGGTCAATGCCATAGGGTGATCCTTACCAGCTCGACTTCGTCAGGCCGGGGATAAGGCCCTTGTTGCCCTTGTCCCGCAGCTCGATGCGGCAAAGCCCGAACTTCCGGTAATAGCCGCGCGGGCGGCCGGTGGTGTTGCAGCGGTTGCGCACGCGGGTCGGATTCGCGTTGCGCGGAATCTCGGCCATCTTGAGGCGCGCGATCAGACGCTCGGTTTCGTCGAGCGACGTGTCGCCCGCCGTTGCCTTGAGCGCCGCATACTTCGCAGCGTACTTGACGACCAGCTTCTTGCGCCGCTCGTTCTTGTTGATGGAACTCAGTTTCGCCATGGACTTAAGCTCTCTTCTTCTTAACCTGGATCACGCGGCCTGCTTCTCTTCAGAAACTTCCTGCGGGAACGGGAACCCGAACAAACGGAGCAGCTCGCGCGCTTCGTCGTCGGTCTTGGCGGTGGTGGTCACGATGATGTCCATGCCCCTCACCTTTTCGATCTGGTCGTAGCTGATCTCCGGAAAGATGATCTGCTCCTTGAGACCCATTGCGTAGTTGCCGCGCCCGTCGAAGCTCTTCGGGTTAAGGCCGCGAAAATCGCGGATGCGGGGCATGGCAATGGTGATCAGGCGGTCGAGGAATTCGTACATGCGTTCGCGGCGCAAGGTGACCTTGCAACCGATCGGCATTCCTTCGCGCAGCTTGAACTGTGCGATCGACTTCTTCGCCTTGGTGATCACCGGCTTCTGACCGGCAATGCGTTCCATTTCGGAAGCCGCAACCGTGACCTTCTTCTTGTCCTGGCTCGCTTCGCCCACGCCCATGTTGAGCGTGATCTTCTCGATCTTGGGCACTTCCATCGCGTTGGTGTAACCGAAACGCTCGGTCATCGCCTTGGCGATTTCCGCATCGTACCGCAGCTTCATCCGCGGGACGTAGCGGCTGGTGTCTTCCTTAGCCATCAATGGTCTCCCCGGACTTGACGGCCACGCGGACCTTCTTTCCGTCCTTGGTTTCAAACCGAACGCGGGTGGCCTTGCCATCCTTGGGATCGGCGAGGCCGACCTTGGCGATGTGCATCGGCGCTTCACGGCGATCGATGCCGCCCTGCGGGTTTTCCTGGGTGGGCTTGCGGTGGCGCGCGGCCACGTTCACGCCCGAAACGACGACCTTGCCGTCCTTGGGCATGACTTGCAGGACAGTGCCGGTGCGGCCCTTGTCCTTGCCCGAGCGGACGACGACGCTGTCACCCTTCTTGATCTTGGCGGAAGCCATTACAGCACCTCCGGCGCAAGGCTGATGATCTTCATGAAGCCGCGCGCACGCAGTTCACGAACCACCGGGCCGAAAATGCGGGTGCCGATCGGCTCCTCGTTCTTGTTGACCAGCACGGCGGCGTTGCCGTCGAAACGGATCACCGAGCCATCGGCCCGGCGCACGTCCTTGCGGGTGCGCACGATCACCGCGCGGTGCACGTCGCCCTTTTTGACGCGAGCCCGCGGCTGCGCTTCCTTGATCGACACCACGATGATGTCGCCGACGCCCGCGGTACGACGCTTAGAGCCACCCAGCACCTTGATGCACTGGACGCGCTTTGCGCCGCTGTTGTCCGCGACGTCGAGATTGGATTGCATCTGGATCATCGATCCGGTTCCTTCTCAGACGGCTTGCCGGAACAAGTCCGGCAGTTCCAAATTCAAATGGCTCAGACGTCGGCTTCGACGGCGGCGGTCTTGCCGGCGACGACGCGTTCGACAACTTTCCAGCTCTTCAGCTTGGAAATCGGCGCGGTCTCTTCGATCCGCACGGTCTCACCGGCCTTGAACGCGTTGTCTTCGTCATGCGCGTGATACTTCTTCGAGCGGCGGATGATCTTCCCGTATAGCGGGTGCTTCACCTTGCGCTCGACCTTGACCACGACGGTCTTGTCGGTCTTGTCGGACACCACGGTGCCGACCAGGATACGCTTGGGCATCGTGTTCTCCTTACGCCCCGGGCGTTTTCGAGGCGGTCGAGCTGGTGCGCTCGGTCTGCAGCGTCTTGATACGGGCGATGTCGCGGCGCACTTCCTTGATCCGCGCCGGACGCTCGAGCTGGTTGGTGGCAGCCTGGAAACGCAGGTTGAACGCCTCGCGCTTCAGGTCGTGCAGATCACCCGACAGCTGGTCGTCGGACTTGGTGCGCAGGTCCTCGATCTTGGCCATCATTCGGCTCCCAGGTGAGAGGTGTCGCCCAGGCGGGCCACGACCTTGGTCTTGATCGGCAGCTTCATCGCCGCACGTTCGAAAGCAACAGCGGCCAGCGGACCGGGAACGCCATCGAGTTCGAACAGGATGCGGCCCGGCTTGACCCGTGCAGCCCAGTATTCGATCGCGCCCTTGCCCTTGCCCTGACGGACTTCGGCCGGCTTCTTGGTCACCGGCACGTCCGGGAAGATGCGGATCCACAGGCGACCCTGACGCTTGATGTGGCGCGTGATCGCGCGGCGAGCCGCTTCGATCTGCCGGGCGGTGATCCGCTCGGGCTCCATCGCCTTCAGGCCGTACGAGCCGAAGTTCAGGTCGGTGCCGCCTTTGGCATCGCCCTTGATCCGACCCTTGAAGGTCTTGCGGAACTTGGTTTTTTTCGGTTGCAGCATGGTTCTTACTCTATCCTATGCTCAACGTGCAGGCCGGACGCCGGAGGTTTGAGCCTCCATCATCAACCGGTCCTGTGCCATCGGGTCATGGCCGAGAATCTCGCCCTTGAAGATCCAGCACTTGATGCCGATGATCCCGTAAGCGGTCAGCGCCTCGGCATCGGCATAGTCGATGTGTGCGCGCAGCGTGTGGGCCGGCACGCGACCTTCGCGATACGATTCGACCCGTGCGATTTCCGCGCCGCCAAGACGGCCCCCGCAGGTGATCTTGATGCCTTCGGCACCCAGACGCATAGCCGACTGCATCGCACGCTTCATCGCCCGGCGGAACGCCACGCGACGAATGAGCTGGTCGGCAATGCCCTGCGCGACGAGCTTGGCGTCGATCTCGGGCTTGCGGATTTCGACGATGTTCAGCTTGACGTCGCTTTTGGTCATCGTGGCCAGCTTCGAACGCAGCTTCTCGATGTCTGCGCCCTTCTTGCCGATGATCACGCCGGGGCGTGCAGCATAGATGGACACGCGGCACAGCTTGGCCGGACGCTCGATCACCACTTTCGAGATCGCTGCCTGCGGCAGGTTCTCGACGATGTACTTGCGGATGATCAGGTCTTCCTTGAGCATCTGCTGGTAGTTGTGCCCTTCGGCGTACCAGCGGCTGTCCCAGGTGCGGTTGATCTGCAGACGCAGGCCGATCGGATTGCTCTTGTGACCCATGGCTCAGGCCTCCCCAGCTTCTTCGCGGACCACGATGCGCAAGCGGCTGAACGGCTTGAGAATGCGGGTCGACTTGCCGCGACCACGGGTGTGGAAGCGCTTCATGGTGATCGACTTGCCGACGCTTGCTTCCGCAACGACGAGCGCATCGACATCCAGGTTGTGGTTGTTTTCGGCGTTGGCGATCGCCGAGGCGAGCACCTTGCGCGCATCGACAGCCATCGCCTTGCGAGAGAATGACAGGATGTTCATCGCGTCCTCGACCTTGCGGCCGCGGATCAGGGCCGCAACGAGGTTCAGCTTCTGGGCCGAACCGCGGATCTGCGTGCCGACCGAGAGTGCCTCGTTATCGGCAACGCGACGGGGGGACTTTTCCTTGCCCATTAGCGCTTGCCCTTCTTGTCGGCAGCGTGGCCGGGGAACGTGCGCGTGGGCGCGAATTCACCAAGCTTGTGACCGACCATTTCCTCGTTGACCGAGACGGGGATGAACTTGTGGCCGTTGTAGACGCTGAACGTCAGGCCGACGAACTGCGGCAGGATCGTCGAACGACGCGACCAGGTCTTGATCGGAGCGGCGCGGCTTGCATCCTGCGCGGCTTCCGCCTTCTTGAGCAGGTGCAGGTCGACGAAGGGGCCTTTCCAGACGGAACGTGCCATGGCGGTTACCTCTTCTTCTTCGCGTGACGCGAACGGATAATCATCTTGTCCGTCTGCTTGTTGTTGCGGGTGCGGGCGCCCTTGGTCGGCTTGCCCCATGGCGTGACCGGATGACGGCCACCCGAGGTGCGGCCTTCGCCACCGCCATGCGGGTGATCGACCGGGTTCTTGGCGACGCCGCGGGTCAGCGGGCGCTTGCCCATCCAGCGGCTGCGACCGGCCTTGCCCAGGTTCTGGTTCTGGTTGTCCGGGTTGGACACCGCACCGACCGTACCCATGCAATCGCCGCGCAAGTAGCGCTGCTCGCCCGAGTTCAGGCGCACGATGACCATGCCGCGATCGCGACCGACCAGCTGGACATACGTCCCGGCGGAACGGGCGATCTGCCCGCCCTTGCCCGGCTTCATCTCCACGTTGTGGATGATCGTGCCGACCGGCATCTGGCTGAGCAACATCGCGTTGCCCGGCTTCACGTCGGTCTTCTCTCCGGCGACGATCGTGTCACCAACCGCAAGACGCTGCGGCGCGATGACATACGTCTGTTCGCCGTCCTCGTACTTCACCAGCGCGATGAACGCGGTGCGGTTGGGATCGTACTCAAGCCGTTCGACGGTGGCCGGCATGTCCCACTTGCGACGCTTGAAGTCGATGAAGCGGTACTTCTGCTTGTGGCCGCCTGCGATGCCGCGCGAGGTCACGTGACCCTTGTTGTTGCGGCCGCCGGTCTTGCTCTTGCCTTCGGTCAGCGCCTTGACGGGCTTGCCCTTCCACAGCGACGACTTGTCGACGAGGATCAGGCCGCGCCGTGCGGGGCTGGTCGGGTTATAGTTCTTCAGTGCCATCGGTTTAGCCCCGGACGCCTTCGGTGATGTCGATCGACTGGCCGGCGGCCAGCGTGACAATCGCCTTTTTCACATCGGAACGCTTGTAGGGCTTGCCCTTCCAGCGCTTGGTCTTGCCCTTCTGGGTCAGCGTGTTCACGCCCGTCACCTTGACGTTGAACAGCGCTTCCACAGCAGCCTTGATCTCCGGCTTGGTGGCCTTTTCGGCCACCTTGAAGACCACGGCGTTGTGCTCGCTGAGCAGGGTCGCCTTTTCGGTGATGTGCGGCGCAACGATCACGTCGTAGTGACGCGTGTCGATGCCGTCCGCCTTGGATGCCTTAGCCATGGAAACGCGCCTCCAGCTTCTCGACCGCGGCGCGCGTCAGCACCAGCGTATCATGCTTCAGGATGTCGTAGACGTTGGCGCCGACAGCGGGGAGGACGTTGATGCCGATGATGTTGCCGGCAGCGCGGGCGAAACCTTCGTTCACCATCTCGCCGTCGATCACCAGGACCTTCTTGCCCCAGCCCTGCTTGGCCAGCTGCAGGCTCAGCGCCTTGGTCTTGGCATCCGCCAGTTCCAGGGTGTCGATCACCACAAGACCGCTCTTGGCCTTGGCCGAAAGCGCCATGCGCAGGCCGAGGGCGCGAACCTTCTTGTTCAGCGAGACGTCGAAGTCGCGCTTGCGCGGACCGTGAGCCTTGCCGCCGCCGATGAAGATCGGGGCTGCACGATCGCCGTGACGAGCCGTACCGCCGCCCTTCTGGTTGCCCAGCTTCTTGCCGGTGCGGGCAACATCCGACCGCTCGCGCGCGGCGCGGGCAGTGCCGCGACGGTTCTCGAGCTGCCAAGTGACAACGCGGTGGAGGATGTCGGCGCGCGGTTCGATACCGAACACCGCATCCGACAACTCGATGTCGGCCTTTGCCGCCGAACCATCGAGATTGAGGACCTTGACCTTCACGACTTAGCCCTCCTGGCCTTCACCGGCAGGCGTATCGCCGCCCGTGGTCTGTTCCTGTTCGATCTCGGCGTCGGTCGGGGCACCGGCATGCTGCTCGGCGAGCAGTGCGGCGGCTTCCTCGGCGGTCGGGCCGGTATCGATTTCGTGCTCGGCGGCTGCCTCGATCATGCCCGCAGGCGCGATCTCGTGCTCGGGGTGCGAGCTCTTCTTCTCGGCGATCGCACCGGGGAACGGCGCGCCTTCCGGCATCGGCAGCTTGACCGCGTCGCGGACCAGCAACCAGCCGTTCTTCGCGCCAGGGACCGAGCCCTTGACGAAGATCAGGCCGCGCGGAACGTCGGTGCGGACGATTTCGAGGTTCTGCTGGGTGCGCTGCTTGTCACCCATGTGGCCGGCCATCTTCTTGTTCTTGAAGACGCGACCCGGATCCTGGCGCTGACCGGTCGAACCGAGCGCACGGTGGCTGATCGACACACCGTGGGTGGCGCGCATGCCGCCGAAGCCCCAGCGCTTCATGCCGCCGGCAAAACCCTTGCCCTGCGTATGCCCGGAAACATCGACGTACTGGCCAGCGATGAAGTGGTCTGCGGTGATGGTGGCGCCAACCGGCAGCACGGCATCATCGGAAACGCGGAATTCGGCCACGCGCATCTTCAGCGGCACTTCCGCCTTGGCGAAATGCTCACGCTGCGGCTTGGCAACGTTCTTCTGCTTGGCGACACCCGATCCGAGCTGGAGCGCGACGTAACCGTCGACCTCCTCGGTACGGACCGAAACCACCTGGCAATCTTCAAGCGCCAGAACGGTAACCGGCACGTGCCGTCCGTCGTCCTGGAAAAGGCGGGTCATCCCCATCTTCTTCGCGATCACGCCGGTACGCATGACCATTCTCCTACAGAGGCCTGCAGGGACCATCCCCACAGGCGTGTTCAGCCCGAAAATGTGAAGCGAGCCCCGTCCGGGCTGAGTGCCATCCCGACCTTCATGCGAAGGCCTGGGCGGCGAGACGGGGGACGCTGTCCCGACTGTGCTTCCCGAAGAAAGCGGCGCCGGAGGTATCCCTATGTCCGCGCAGGAAGTGTCCTGCGAAACCGGCCGAAGCCGGAAGGAAGTGGACCCGGAAGTCCAAAAATTCTTTGGCGGTCGAGCCGGCTTACGCCAGCTTGATCTCGACGTTGACGCCGGCTGCCAGATCGAGCTTCATCAGCGCATCGACAGTGGCGGCGTTGGGCTGCACGATATCGAGCAACCGCTTGTAGGTGCGCACCTCAAACTGCTCGCGCGACTTCTTGTCGATGTGCGGGCCGCGGTTCACGGTGAACTTCTCAATTCTCGTCGGCAGTGGGATGGGCCCCCGGATCAGCGCGCCGGTGCGGCGTGCCGTGTCCGCAATTTCACCGGTGGCCTGATCGAGCACGCGATGGTCGAACGCCTTGAGGCGAATGCGGATATTCTGAGCTTCCATGACCCTACCGATGAGAAAGAGCAAAAACAAAAACCGATCATCCCGACTTCAGCCCTTCTGGAGCGAAGCGGGATGACCGAAAAACCGGCCGCCGGAGGCCAGAACGAATCTGGCAATCCCCGGCGGAGCGCGGCCTATATTACTTCGAGATCGTGCTGACAACCCCAGAACCGACGGTCCGGCCACCTTCACGGATGGCGAAGCGCAGGCCCGGATCCATCGCGATCGGCGCGATCAGCTTGACGCCGATCGAGACGTTGTCGCCCGGCATCACCATCTCGGTGCCCTCGGGCAGCACGACTTCACCGGTGACGTCGGTGGTGCGGAAGTAGAACTGCGGGCGGTAGTTGGCGAAGAACGGCGTGTGACGGCCACCTTCATCCTTCGACAGCACGTAGACTTCTGCGTTGAACTCGGTGTGCGGCGTAACCGAACCGGGCTTGCAGAGCACCTGGCCGCGTTCCACGTCTTCACGGGCAACGCCGCGAACCAGCGCGCCGATGTTGTCGCCGGCTTCACCCTGATCGAGCAGCTTGCGGAACATTTCGACGCCGGTGACGACGGTCTTGCGGGTGTCCTTGAGGCCGACGATCTCGACTTCCTCGCCAACCTTGACGATGCCGGTCTCGACGCGGCCGGTCACGACCGTACCACGACCCGAAATCGAGAACACGTCCTCGACGGGCATCAGGAAGGGCTTGTCGGTCGGGCGGGGCGGCTGCGGGATGTAGCTGTCGACAGCGGCCATCAGCTCGTTGATCGAGTTCTTGCCGATGGTATCGTCGCGACCTTCGAGCGCGGCCAGAGCCGAACCCTTGATGATCGGAATGTCATCGCCCGGGAAGCCGTAATAGCTGAGCAGTTCGCGCACTTCGAGCTCGACCAGTTCGAGAATCTCGTCGTCGTCGACCTGATCGACCTTGTTCATGTACACGACAAGTGCCGGCACGCCGACCTGACGGGCGAGCAGGATGTGCTCGCGGGTCTGCGGCATCGGGCCGTCGGCAGCGTTCACCACGAGGATGCCGCCGTCCATCTGCGCGGCGCCGGTGATCATGTTCTTCACATAATCGGCGTGGCCCGGGCAATCGACGTGCGCGTAGTGGCGGTTGGCGGTCTCGTACTCGACGTGTGCGGTCGAGATGGTGATGCCGCGCTCACGCTCTTCGGGCGCCTTGTCGATGTTGGCATAGTCGGTGAAGATCGCGCCACCGGTTTCGGCGAGCACCTTGGTGATCGCTGCCGTCAGCGTGGTCTTGCCATGGTCGACGTGACCGATAGTGCCGATGTTGCAGTGCGGCTTCGTCCGCTCGAATTTAGCCTTCGCCATTGTCCAAACCTTCTGTTCGCTTGAATTTGATTGCTGCGGGGACGGCGCCCGCTGAATCGAGCGCCGCCCCTAGTATGATCTTGCCGATCAGGCAAGCTTCTCCTTGAGCCCGATCGCCTTAGGCGAGCTTTTCCTTGACCTCGGCCGCGACGTTCGCCGGGACCTCGTCGTAATGCGAGAAAAACATCGAGTAGTTTGCGCGGCCCTGCGTGAACGAGCGCAGCTGGTTCACATAGCCGAACATGTTCGCCAGCGGCACCATCGCCTCGACCACCTGGGCATTGCCCCGGCTGTCGGTGCCCTGGATCTGGCCACGACGGCTGTTCATGTCGCCGATGACGTCACCGAGGTATTCTTCCGGCGAAACGACTTCGACCTTCATGATCGGCTCGAGCAGCTTGATGCCCGCCTTCTGCGCCACTTCGCGCATCGCTGCACGACCGGCGATTTCGAAGGCCAGCGCCGACGAGTCGACGTCGTGGTAGGCACCGTCATACAGCAGGATTTCGAAGTCGATGATCGGGAACCCGACCAGCGAACCCGAGGCTGCCGTCTCGCGCATGCCCTTTTCGATCGCGGGGATATATTCCTTGGGAATATTGCCGCCCTTGATCTCGTCCTTGAAGATGATGCCCGAACCGCGCTCGCCCGGCGTGACCTTGACCTTCACGCGACCGAACTGGCCCGTGCCGCCCGACTGCTTCTTGTGGGTGTAATCGACGTCCACCGGCTTTGCGAGGTACTCGCGATAGGCCACCTGCGGCGCGCCGACGTTGGCTTCGACCTTGAACTCGCGGCGCATGCGATCGACGATGATGTCGAGGTGAAGCTCGCCCATCCCCTTGATGATCGTCTGGCCCGATTCGTGGTCGGTCGACACGCGGAACGAAGGATCCTCGGCTGACAGGCGATTGAGCGCGATGCCCATCTTTTCCTGGTCGGCCTTGGTCTTGGGTTCCACCGACAGCTCGATCACCGGCTCGGGGAATTCCATCCGCTCGAGCACGATCGGAAACCGCTCGGAACACAGCGTGTCGCCGGTGGTGGTTTCCTTCATGCCCGCCAGTGCGATGATGTCGCCGGCAAATGCCTCATCGACGTCCTTGCGCTCGTTGGCGTGCATTTCGAGCATGCGCCCGACCTTTTCCTTCTTGTCCTTCACCGAGTTCAGGTACGTGCCCTTGTTGAGCGTGCCCGAATAGATGCGGATGAAGGTGAGGCTGCCCACGAACGGATCGTTCATGACCTTGAACGCCAGCGCGCTGAACGGCGCATCGTCGGTCGGCGGACGGCTGTCCTTCTCGTCGCTGTCCATCTTGAGACCCTGCACGTCAGGGATGTCGAGCGGCGAAGGCAGGTAGTCGACCACCGCGTCGAGCAAGGGCTGCACGCCCTTGTTCTTGAACGCCGAGCCGCAGCAGACGGGCACGAACGACTGGTTGAGCGTGCCCTTGCGGATGCACGCCTTCAGCGTCGCCACGTCGGGCTCGTTGCCTTCGAGGTACGCTTCCATCGCATCGTCGTCCTGGTCGATGACCAGTTCGATCAGCTGGTTGCGATACTCGGCGGCTTCGTCGACGAGATCGGCGGGGATTTCCTCATAGAAGAATTCGGCGCCGAGCGCTTCGTCCTTCCAGATGATCGCGCGGTTCTCGACCAGATCGACCAGGCCCTTGAGCTCGGCTTCGATGCCGATCGGGATGTACAGCACGGCGGGCTTGGCACCGAGACGGTCGATGATCGACTGCACGCAGTACTTGAAGTTCGCGCCGGTGCGGTCGAGCTTGTTGATGAAGCACATGCGCGGAACGCCGTACTTGTCGGCCTGGCGCCACACCGTCTCGGACTGCGGCTCAACGCCGGCAACGCCATCGAAGCACGCAACCGCGCCATCGAGCACGCGCAGCGAACGTTCGACTTCGATGGTGAAGTCGACGTGCCCGGGGGTGTCGATGATGTTGATGCGGTGGTCTTTCCAGAAGCAGGTCGTCGCGGCCGACGTGATCGTGATCCCGCGCTCCTGCTCCTGCTCCATCCAGTCCATCGTCGCGGCGCCGTCGTGGACTTCGCCGATCTTGTAGGACTTGCCGGTGTAGAACAGAATGCGCTCGGTCGTCGTCGTCTTGCCGGCGTCGATATGCGCCATGATGCCGATGTTGCGATACATCGAGAGCGGATGGCTGCGGGCCATGGGTCTAGTCCTTGGTGATGGGAGAAGGCCGGGCAATCCGGCCATGCACCCATGTAGTTACGATTGCGACCGTTTGAAGACAGTCCGGCGCCGGTTTTGCCAGCGCCGGTCCAATCCGGGCCGAATTTACCAGCGGTAGTGGCTGAACGCGCGGTTGGCGTCGGCCATGCGGTGGGTATCTTCGCGCTTCTTGACCGCGTTGCCGCGGTTGTTCGCCGCATCGAGCAGTTCGCCCGACAGACGCGCCGCCATCGTCGTTTCCGAACGGTTGCGCGCGGCGGTGATCAGCCAGCGGATCGCCAGTGCCTGGGCACGTTCGGGGCGAACTTCGACTGGGACCTGATAGGTGGCACCACCGACGCGGCGGCTGCGCACTTCGATTTGCGGCTTCACGTTGGTGAGCGCATCGTGGAACAGCTGCAGCGGATCCGCCTTGGCGCGGGCCAGCATGGAGTCCATGGCACCGTACACAATGCTTTCGGCGACGGACTTCTTGCCGTCGAGCATCAGGTTGTTCATGAACTTCGAAAGGGTCTGATCACCGAACTTGGGATCGGGCAGGATGACCCGCTTTTCGGGCCTGCGACGACGTGACATCGGATGTATTCCTTCTCATCAACCCGGCTTCTGCTCTTCCCACTTTCGTCACCCTGAACTTGTTTCAGAGTCCATCAAGCGGTTGGCTCAGCCGTGTGAATTCCTAGACCTGGGCTTTCAGCGCCATGGATCCTGAAACGAGTTCAGGATAACCTGACGCCTGCGGACGTCAGGTCACTTCGGACGCTTGGCGCCGTACTTCGAGCGCGACTGCTTGCGGTCCTTCACGCCCTGCGTATCGAGAACGCCGCGCAGCACATGGTAACGCACGCCGGGAAGATCGCGAACGCGGCCGCCGCGGATCAGCACGACCGAGTGCTCCTGCAGGTTGTGGCCCTCGCCGGGGATGTAGGAAATGACCTCGCGCTGATTGGTCAGGCGGATCTTGGCGACCTTGCGCAGCGCCGAGTTCGGCTTCTTCGGGGTGGTCGTGTACACGCGGGTGCAGACGCCGCGCTTCTGCGGGTTCTGTTCCATCGCGGGAACCTTGGACTTGACCTTCTGGGGCACGCGCCCCTTGCGGACCAGCTGGTTGATAGTAGGCATGAAGTCTCTTCACCTTGTCGTTTGGGCGATCGCCCGCCGGGACGATCTTCCGTCCTGCGACATGGCGCAATGCCCTGCCGCAAGCTGCAACATCACCGGATGGAGAAGAAACGTCCCACGTCACGCGGCGGGCGGGCCGGCACACTCCGCGAACGAAGCGGCGGCCGGCCGTAAGCCGGGATCGGTGAGCCGAAAACACTCCACCCGACACGCTGCCGGGTTACTTTGACGAATGGCGCGGGCAGTTCCGTTTGTGGAACCGTCCAATAGAAAAAGACCCTGGGGAAAGCGATTTAACGCTTCACCAAGGCCCCACACGCGCACCGGCAATGTTCAGCTCTATTTGCCCGTCAGCGGACAAACCGCATTCGGATGGCGCTGCCCCTAGGGGGATTCGGTCCGGCGGTCAAGGCTTGGTCGCCGGCAACGACGCCGCCCGGCCGCCAACCGGCAACCTCAGCGCCGCGCGATGTGGTGCTTGCCCCAGTAGGGAATGCGCCGCACCCGGTCCGACAGGATCTTGTTGGCAAACAGGCCACGGATCACCGCCGCACCCTCACCCGTCAGCAACACCACCCGGGTGCCGCCTTCGGGCAGGCTTTCGAACGTGCTGATCTTGACCCCGTGTTTGGTGCAGGCATCGCGGATGCCCTTTTCCGTCGCGTCGAGGTTGATGGCCCGCGACAATGGTGCTTCGGCGGTCATGCGCGGTCATCCTGCAGGATGGCCTGGTGGCCGGGAATTTGCTGGTGGTCCGAAACTTGACGGAGTTGCAAGGCGAGTCTCCCGTTTGAAAAGCGGGAGCACGCGTGTCTCTCAGCCGCAGGCGCCCAAAGAGTCTTGCCCGCGATATATCGCATATGGACCCTCGCCCGCGAAATGCAAGGAACGTGCGGGAGCACACCGCCACCGTCGCCGCACTTGCATCCGCCGGCGGTACGATCAGCTTTCCAGGCGGGGCCCCTGATCTTCGCAGGCCATCAGCTGCACCAGCAGATCCGAGCGGGTGCTGCCCAGGAAGGCATCCATCGCCGCCATGCCCTTGGCCGACAGGCGGACAAAGGTGCGCCGGCCATCGCGCCCGTCGTCCTCGCGTTCGATCAGCCCGCGCGATTCGAGGATCCGCAACCAGCGCAGCGCCGTGGTCGGCGGCACATTCGCGCCGATGCAGGCGCTGGTGGTGGGCACCCTGCGTTCTTCGCTGGTGGCGATGAACAGGTCGAGCAACAAGTCCCAGGTGGGCTCGCCGAACAGGTCGGGCGCAAAGAACCTGTGTCGGCGCCGGCGCTCGGCATAAAGTTCGCGCGCCAGGATCAGCGACGCGTGCCGACCGTTGTGAGCGCCGCCGTGCTTGTCGATCAGCCGTGCCTCGACCTCGGACTGCGCATTGATGGGCTGTGCCTTGCCCGGCATAAGCACCGGTCGCGCGGAAAGCCGCTGCATCCTGCCGCTCATCATGAATACTCCCCTCCGCTCGACGCGACGGGGCACGGCCCCGCGGTCAGGCGATCCTGGCTGATGTTGAAGATTGCAGCCGAAGGCGCCACGCGTGGTAGCCCCCCAGCCTGCGCTGACGCCGGACGTGCGCCCAAGTCCCGAGGAACAGCACCGCAAGTTGCAGCAGCACGGGCAACTGGGTCATCACCCAGTAACCGCGACGGAAGTTGTCGAGATCCACCAACTTGCCGATGTGCCCCAGCATCACGATGTTCTGTGCCGCGCAGACCCACAGCGGCCAGGCGCGATTGGCCGACAGCGCGATCCACATCAGACCGATGAAGGTCCACAGGTCGATCACGAAATGCCCGGGGTTGACCACATAGAAGGTCGGCTGGCCGAACAGGATGTGGTTGGGAATATCGAGAACGAAGCTGGCAACTAGGATGGCCGCGACGAGGCGTTCGGGCTGATCGCCGCGATGGATCGCAAAGATCCCCACGACGACCAGCAACATCTGGATGGTCCATGCCTGCATGACGCATCACGAACATCCGACGGGCGACAAGGTCAAGCGGTCAGGCGACATTTGTCACCGCCGTCAGGCCTGCGCGATCATCGGCGGCATCGTCCAGATCGATATTTTCGAGACTGCCGTTCTGCGGGCAGTTGTCGTTGCCGCTGCCGGTTTCGCGCGCGATGTCGAGCAGCTTGCCATGAACGCGGGACAAGTCCGACGCGGCGAGCAGCAGCGAATGCTGGCTCTTGTTCAGCCGCAGGAGGGCTTCCTGTCCGAGGGACGGAGCACTGGCTGTGGCGCGGCGGGCCGAGACCATCGTGGTCAGCAGCGAGGACTGGCGCAGCAGCGCCTCGTCCAGTGCCGCTTCGGCGTGGTGAAGGTCGCGGGTAATGCGCAGCTGGGCCACGCTGGTTGTCATGGTCATTGGTCGGTCTCCATCTGCCGGCTCTGTGGCCGGCCCCCGTTGCAGAAGGAGACATTTGACGAACCGTGTGGCGATTACCTCAGCGCTGGAACATCGTGGAAACCTGAGCGAACATGGCAAGTCCGCCCAGGATGATCAGGATCAGGAAGATCGTGATCGCCGCGATGTAGCCCAGCCGCATCAGCGTACCGTAGGGCCCGTCGAATATCTCCGGGAGAACGTGGAAGTAGACATCCGGTTTAGGTTGCCCGCCGGGTGTGATCCCTAGCGTGGTGACCAACTGGAAACCTGCTTCCTCGTCTTCCCGGCGCAGTTCATCGACTCTGGCCGGAAGGTTGGCGACGGGGGATTCTTGATATACGGATTGTTCGTATATGCCTTTAAGGCGGCGGTAAGCCTGGGCGATCTCGTTGCGGCTGGCCACGCCCAGCTTGGCGCGGGCCAGCATGATCCGCTGATCGACTGTGTGGGGTGATATGCCAAGGAGCCGCGAAATCTCCTTTGACGTCTTGTGCTCGATCAGCAAGTCGAGCACGTCCCGCTGCTTGACGGTGAGTTCGTCAAGCGGGTTCTCCGATGAAACTGCCCCAACCATCGAAATTGAACGAATGCCCTCCGATCGCAACGAGACAGCTCTATCTCGTGCCGCACGTCCGTCCATTTTGAACAAAATTCGAAAAAATTCCAGTCCCCGCGAGAATTTGTTTGAATGTGGTACAGTTCAGCCATGAACATGGGTACTGAACATAGTTACAGCGTGGCTGTGCCAAGAGGAAAAGTTCTGACCGGAAAAATTCTGGCGGGCCGGTCCAGCCGCGTGATGGCGCTATGCCGCCTGCTGCTGGCTTATGTCTTCCTGCTCGCCTTGTGGCTCGATCCGGTTCAGCCGGCGCGCGGTTGGATCGTCGGGACCGTGGTGCTGCTGACATTCATCGCCTGGTCGACGATGATGGTCATCATCGCCTGGCGCAGCTGGTGGTTCGACAGCAGGCTGGCGCTACCCGCCCACGTGATCGACATCATGGCGTTCAACGCTTCGGTCTACTTCACCGAAGCCCCGCATGGCGATTTCAGCAGCCCGTTCATGGCTTTTTTCGTGCTGTTACTGGTCAAGGCGGCGATTCGCTGGGACTGGCGGGCAACGGCATGGACGGCGGTGGTCGTGGTGATGTCCTATTTCGCTACCGGCGCCGTGATCGATCAATTGGGCGTGGCGTTCGATCTCTACCGTTATGCGCGGCGGATCAGCTACATGAGCATTCTCGCGCTCGTGCTCACATGGCTGGTGCTCGAACGTCGCAGCGCGCCGGCGTCGCGCTTTGCCCAGACCGAAGGCCTGCACGGCTCGGTCGACGTTTCGGTGATCGTGGCCGCGCTGAGCTGGGCCCGCGAGGAAATGCGCGCTCGCGGTGCCGCGATCGCATGGTCGGGTGGCGAGGAACCATGGACCGAACTGCGCGTGGTGGATGAGGACGGGCTGCGCACCGAGCGCTGGGCTCCGGTCGATGACGAAGGGGGGGCACCGGCGCGTGGCGCCGAGATGTTCGACCGCCGCCGTCACCGGATCCTGCGCGACAACCTTGCATCCTGGCCCAGCGCGATCAGGGGAACGCCGCAAAGCACCTTGCCCGCGCGGCTCGGCATCGATGAAGGACTGGTCGTACCCATCCACGCGACCCTGGGTAGCGGCGAACTGCTGCTGTGGGGCGTGCCGGGCGCCTGTATCGACGATCTGCAACTGGCCGATTCGGTGGCGCGCGAGATCGCACTGGCAATGGATCGCGCGCAGATGGCGCAGATGGCGCATGAGGATGCGGTGACCGGCGTTCGCACCTCGCTGGCGCGCGACCTGCATGACAGCGTCGCCCAATCGCTTGCCGGGACGGCGTTCCGCATCGAAGCCTTGCGGCGCTGGATCCTCAACGGCAACGACCCGGAACCCGAAATCGCGGCGGTGAAGGAAGCGCTGCACAACGAACAGTTGCAGGTGCGCCTGCTGATCGACCGGTTGCGCAAAGGCGAAGAGGGAAACCGCCGGATCGATCTGGCGGATGAATTGCCGCCGTTGCTTGAAGAAGTCGGCAGACACTGGCAGGTGAGCACCGGGCTTTCCGCCGAACGAGGACGTTTTACCGTGCCAGCCCCACTCTCCCACGAATTGCGGCAGATGTTGCGGGAAGCCGTGGCCAATGCAGCGCGGCACGGTCGCTGCGCGCGCGTCGAGGTGACGCTGGGCGCCAGCGACGCGGGCCTGCTGATGGTCGACATCGACGACGATGGTGTCGGCTTCGCCAGCGATGCCGCCGTAACCCGGCCCCGCTCGATCAGCGAGCGGGTCGCCGCGTTGGGCGGAAACCTCGACGTGATCGCGCATGCGCCTGGCACAGGGCTGCGTATCCAGCTGCCGTGGACGGTCTCGACATGATCCCGGTCCTGGTGGTCGACGATCACGGCTTCATCCGCGCGGGCGTGGAAGCCGTGTTGCGCAATACGCGGTTCCATGTGGTCGCCGGTGCTTCAAGCGGAGAGGAAGCGTTGGTGGCCATCGCCGCGCACGATCCGGCGATCGTCATCCTCGACCTGTCGATGCCCGGCCTCGACGGCGCAAAGACGCTGACCAAGCTGCGCGCCAGTGGCGACAACCGGCCGGTGGTGCTGTTGACTGCGGCGATCGGCGACGAGCATCTGCTCGCAGTGATGCGCGCCGGTGTCCAGGGCATCGTGCTCAAGGACGGGGCGGACGATATGCTGACGGCGGCACTGGAAACGGTGCATGGTGGCGGCAAGGCGGTGCCACCCGAATTCGTTCAGCGCGCGCTTGATCTGTCGTTGCAGCCCCCGCGCGAAAGCCCGCTGGCGCGCCTCTCGCCGCGCGAGGTCAAGATCGCCCGGCTGGTCGCGCGCGGCATGCGCAACCGCGACATCGGCACCGAAATGAGCATCGGCGAAGGCACGGTGAAGGTCTATCTCCATGCGATGTACCAGAAACTGGGGATCGACAACCGGACCGAACTGGCGCTGCTTGCGGTGAGCGACGAAGACTCCTGAACGGCGGTGGGCTGGAGGCGGCGATGGATCTCGACGGATTGATGCTGCACTACTTCGGGACCGAGCAGCCCGAGACGATGGCGGCCGAGGCGTTCGAGCGCGGCAAGGAAGCGCTGTCGATCGCCTTCGGCACCGAGCGCGAACCCGGTCGCCGCTTTGCGCTGTGGGCGCTGATGGAGGGATTGGGCATGGCCCCCCTGCCCGCCGAAGCGTTCGCCAAGCACCCCGACCTGCGCCGCGCCGCCGATGCGTACCTCACCGCATCATGGCGCCTGACGCGTGACTGACGACCACGATGTTCCAGCAGTCCTGCCAGCAGTCCTGTTCGTGTGCCTGGGCAACATCTGCCGCTCTCCCCTTGCCGAAGCGGCATTGCGGCTCGAGGCCGAGCGGATCGGCCTGGCGGTTCGCGTGGACTCCGCCGGGACCGGGAACTGGCACGCGGGCGAGCCACCCGATCCGCGTGCGCAGGCCACCGCCAAGGCGCACGGTGCGGACATATCGGGCCTTCGCGCGCGGCAGGTGACGTCGGCGGATTTCGACCGCTTCACGTATGTTCTGGCGCTCGATCGCGACAATCTGGCCACGCTCGCGCGGATCGCGCCGACGCGGCACACCGCGCGGCTGGCGTTGCTGATGGACATGGTGCCGGGCCGGCACGGCGAGCCGGTGGCCGATCCCTATTTCGGCGATGACGCGGGCTTCGAGCAGACCTGGACCGACGTGGCCGAGGCCGCGCGATTCATCGCCGCGAGCCTGACCGGGGCATGATACCATGAGCCATGAAAGCGTGCTGGCGTGGCTGGCCGATCATGCGCCCGACCTGCCGCTGATCACGGTCGAGCAGAGCACCGCCACGGTCGCCGAAGCGGCGGCGGCACTCGGTGTAGAACCGGGCCGGATTGCCAAGACGATAGCTTTCCGGGTCGGCGATCGCGCCATGCTGGTGGTGGCGCGCGGCGATGCCCGGCTCGACAACCAGAAGACCAAGGCCGCGTTCGGCGGGCGCCCGCGGATGCTCGATCCGGCAGAAACGCTGGCGCTGACCGGTCATGCCGTGGGCGGGGTCTGCCCGTTCGGCCTTGCCACGCCGATGGACGTGTGGTGCGATCGCTCGCTCGAAGCGTTCGACGAAGTCTATCCCGCCGCCGGATCGCTCAACACCTCGGTCCGCGTCGCCCCGGATCGGCTGGCGGAACTTGTCGCCAAAGGCTGGGTCGATATCTGCCGATTGCCGGAAGAACCTGGGCCGGAAGCACTGCGACCGGCCTGATAGCCGGTCGCCGCGTCGGGACCGGTGTCACTCGGCAGCATCCTCGACGTCGCGCACGTCATAGGACACCCGCTGCTGGCCGTTGGCGGGCAAGGTGATGGCCCAGACTTTCTTGCCGGGTTTTGCCAGCAAGTGCCCCGGCAGGTTCCCGAACACGCGGCTGCCCTGCTGGATGAATTCCAGCTCGAACCGCGCGGGGAACGGATTGGCGTTGCGTACGGTCAGCGTATAGCGTCGGCCCTTGTCGGCAGCCTCCGCATCGGTGCTGTCCACCGTGAGGTTGGTGGCATGGCCGAACACCAGCTCGACATCCTCGTCCAGCGTCTTGTCTGCGACGGTGCTTTCGCCCACGAGTTGGCGTCCGTAAGCGCTGTCCTGATACAGCACCGCCTTGCCCGCCGGCAGCGGATCGCCCAGCCCCTGCGGCTTGCTGTTGCGAAACCGGAACAGCATCTGCGGATCGCTCGGCGAATCCCAGTTCACCTGGCTGCGATAGACCAGCGCGCCGGTCACGCGCGGCTTGTTGAGGAACGCCACCTGCTTCTGCGATCGCGCGGCGACGGTAACCGGCACCGGGATGCGGTAAAGCTTGAGATCGCCCAGGTTTTCGGCCTTCGCCATGACTGCCGCAGGGGCCATAACCTTGTTGTCGCTACGCCGGGCGGTGACCATGATCTCGTCCGCGACCATCCCCATCATCATCGGCGCGGGCGGCGGTGGGGGCGCGGGGGGCGGCAGCATGGCAATGTCGCTGGTCGTGCCGGCGGGCCAGCATTGCGACGACTTGGCCAGCCATCGTGCATCCTGCAGCGCCTGTCGGCCGGTGTCGTCGCGCGTCTGGTCCGAGCGGTTGACCCGGCCCGCCACGGCCGAGGTGGTGGCATCGACGAAGCTGGTCTCGTCGCCGCTGGCCATCGTCAACCACGCGAACAAATTCAGCGACTTGCCGTCGGTCGCCAGCGTGCCGACATACGTCGCGTCCCAGTCGAACCCGGTCGCGATGTACGCCAGCGTGATCGACACCGTGCCGCCCGGCTGGTCCTTGGTGGTCATCGTCAGCACCGGCTTGGCCGACAGCGTCGCGGGCGCTTCGGGGTAGAGCAGCGTCTGCGCCAGCCCCGAGCAATAGACCGCCTCGGCCCCGCGCGGGGTGTCGATCACCAGCCGGTTGGCGGCGGACCGGATCGTTGCGCGCTCCTCCACCGTCTTGCCCGTGGCGGGATCGGTGCGGCGCAGGATCACCTGCTGGCCGGTAAACGCATCGACCAGCCCTTTCTGCGAAAGCAGCGCGGCGTCGCGGTTGCGTTCGCGCGGATCGGTGCCGAACAGGATCGCCGATTGCGGCACGATTCCGCCCGCAACGCCTTCGAACCGCACTGTCGCCACCCCCGGCGGCAGCGTAACCGTGCGCGTCTCGGCGATGAGCGCAAACGCGCTCGGATTGGCGCGGTCGATCGCCCCCTCACCCCGGTCGGGATCGCGGTACAGCGTCACCGAAACCGCATCGGGGGCCGCCGACAACACCACTGGAGGCGCGGCGCGCGCAGGCGATCCGAACGACACTAGGCCGAACGACACCAGGCCGAACGACACCAGGAGTGACATGAGCCATATGGGAAGGACCGGCAGGCGCCGCATGGCGCTTACCAGGGGGTCAGGAACGTGACGGTCAGCTCGGTCCTGCCGTTGGCCGGCACCGGAACCTCCCAGTGCCGACTGTCGGCATTGTCCTGCACGCCCGGCAAACTCTCCACCGGCACGCGCACATCGCGCCACCACCACCAGCTGGCCAGCCCGTCCTGCACCACGTCCACCGTCACCGGCACCGGCCGCGCGTTGGTGACGATATAGCGCATCTGGGTGCGGTAGAACGTCTTGGGTGCCTCGCTGTAGCCTTCGCTGACCTTGCCGTCCGGGTAGGTGATTTTCCAGCGCGCATATTTCTCCCACTCGTCGGTGGTGATCGCCTCGCGCTTTTCGAGCACCGGCTGGACTTTGACGTCGAACGCATCGCCGGTGCGCAGCGCCAGCGACGATCCGCCGGGCGTGTGCGGGATCTGGCTTTCGCCGATGAACTGCGCCTGCCCGCGCGCATCGCGCATGTAGACACGCACCGTGCCGGCGGGCAGCGCGGCGCCGATCCCTTCGGCCTTGGCGTTGGAGAACTTGAGGATCGAGGACGCGCTTTGCGCCTCGCCCTGGCTGCCCAGCCAGCCGTTGCGGAATTCATAGCCCTTGCGTGCCGGGACGCCCGCCGCGTTGAGGAAGCTGACCTGCTTGGTCTGCGCGTTGGCGATCGTGGTACGGCCCTCGATCGGATAGACGTGGAAATCGCCCAGCTGCTCGCCGCCGCCGCTCTCCGTGCCCGGCTGATTGCCGCGCGGCATGGAGCGGCGCGGTCCGTAGCCCGGATTATAGCCCTGCTGCACCTGCCCGACATCGCCCGCCACCAGCAGCGCGCGGGCGTTGTTGAACGTGGTGCCGGTGTTGTTGGTCAGGGTGATCCAGCCCTGGACGTCGATCTTGCCGGCCTTTTCGTCGAACAGCGCGACGTAGTCCGATTTCCAGCCCATGCCGGGGGTGAGGTAGCTCAGCGTCAGCGGGCGCGATCCGCCGCGCGATGCGTCCATCGTGACGCTCAACGTGGGGCGCGCGCGCAAGTTGGGCGGGATCGCGTCGAAGATCACCCGCACCGGCAGGCCATCGTCGCGCAGCACCTCGATCCGGTCGCCGATCTTGAGCACGACGCCGCCGTTGGCCGCCAGCACCGTGGCACGTTCGCGCGTTTCGGCGCCGGTCGCGGGGTTGGTGCGCAGCAGCGTCACCTGCTGGCCCACCGCCTTTTCCATCAGCGCGGAGGGCGAGAGCAGGTCGTAGTCGAAGTTCTGTTCGACCACGCCGAACCCGTCGCCCGACAGCGTCACCGTCTCGGGCCGGATCTGCGCGGAGACGTCGGCGAATTCCTGGCGCGAGCGGCCTTGCGGCAGCGACACCTGCCGCACGTCCTGCACCAGCGCCATGCTGCTGTAGATCGTCACCGCCAGATCGCCCTGCGCGTTGGGCGCGGGCGCCGATTGGGCCTCGCCCGCGCCGGGCGCGCCGAGAAGTCCGCACGCCAGCAGGCCTTCTGCCACCAGCAGCTTCGTCAATCGCATCGCAACCCTCCCTGTTCGTGCCACGATGCCGCAAGCGCGCCACGTTGACCAGCGGCAGGATGATTGCGTCACGTCACAGAAACGGCAGCTGAATGTGCTAGGGACAGAATCGAACGGCGCGAGCGCCCGACGCCCTCGATCTTGCGGAGCCCGGCAGCCCATGCGCTATTTCCTCGACACCGAGTTCAACGGATTTGGCGGCGATCTCATCTCGATCGCGCTGGTGCCCGAGGATGAGGCGGTCGAACCGTTCTACGAGGCGGTCGCCTGTTCCGATCCCACGCCCTGGGTGGCCGAGCATGTGCTGCCGGTGCTGGCAACGCGCTCACTGACGCGCGGTGAACTGGCGGACCGGTTCGCGCACTACCTGATCGACGATGAACGTCCGCTGCTCGTGGCCGACTGGCCCGAAGACATCGCCCATGCCCTGCGACTGCTGATCACCGGTCCCGGGCAGATGGTGCCGATCCGTTCGATCCGCTTCGAACTGGTCGATCCGGGGATCATGGGGCCGGGCGTGCCGGGCGCGGTGCCGCACAACGCCTTTCACGACGCCGTCGCGTTACGGGCGATGGTGCTGGCCTACGAGCGGCGGGTTGGCGTTGTGCCGGCGCGATGATCGCCTTGCCAACCCGGCGCCGGTGCAGGCATGTGCAACACAGGATTTGAGGAGCGGCGCAGGCGATGACGGATTTGAGGCGCACCGTTCTTGCGTCGATCGTGGCCCTGGTGGCGGTGCTGCTGGGCGGGCCTGCCCGTGCCAGCAGCGACTACACCTGCAGCCCCAGCTGGCGGCTCGCCGACTATGCGATGGGCTGCGGCAACCGCGCGATGCCCTCGCCCGGCAACGATTCGCGCGTCAACGTGGTGCTGCTGTTCGCGCGTCCATCCAAAAGCGGTTCGGCTGCGCAGCCATATCCCAAGGCCGGGTGGGAGGAGCGCGGGTTCGGCCACAGCTTCTTTTCGTGGCCGCAACTGCGCGAAGCATCGGGACTGAAGGTCGACGACACCACGCAAGCCGATCCGCCGTACGATTCGCGCTGCAGCAGCCTGGCATCGGGCAGCGCGGCATTTGCCGCCGCAATGGCCGCCAACGCGCGGTTGCCCGCGGCCGAACGGACGCTGCTGACCGAAGCGCGCGCGTCGCTGGCCGAAACCTGCACCGGCGACACCCGCGCCTTGCGGGCAACGTGGCCCGACATGGCGAGCGCGCCGGGCCGCGCGTTCCTGGGATATTTGCGCGGCGCCGACGCGTTTTACGGCGGCGACTGGGCCGGCGCGCGGACGCTGTTTGCCGCGCAAATCCAGGCGGCCGATCCGTGGGTGGCCGAAACCGCCGCCTACATGGCGATCCGGATCGAGCTGAACGCGGCACAGCAGGACAGTTTCGACGAATACGGCACCTTCCTGGGCGCAGCCAAGACTGACAAAGCGGCGGTCGCACGGGCGCAGGCCGCCATCGCCGCCTACCTCAAACGCTACCCCAAGGGCCGCTACGTCACCTCCGCCCGCGGGTTGGAGCGGCGCGCGTTGTGGCTGGCGGGTGACCGCGCCGCGCTCTCTGCCGCCTATGAACGCGCGCTCGGCGTGCTGCCGGTGGACAGCGCCGAGGCGTTCGCGCTCGTACAGGAAATCGACAACAAGCTGCTGTTCGGCGCCGACGCGAAGCAGCCGATCACCTCGCCGCTGCTGCTGGCGGTGCACGATCTGCTGGAGATGCGCCGGATCGACGAGGACGCCACGCCCGCGCTCGACGCCGCGACGCTCGCCGCCCAGAAGCCGCTGTTCGCCACGCGCCCGGACCTGTTCACCTATCTCGGCGCGGCGCAGGCGTTCTACGTGCGCAAGGATATGGCGGCGGTGCTGGCGCTGACATCGCCTGCGAGTACGGCAGCCGGCACCAGCCCCGTCACCTTCGGCATGGCGATGCTGCGCGGCATGGCGCTGGCGGCGCTGCACGACGCCGGCGAAATCGCGCAGTGGCAGGCGATGCTCGCATCGCCCCACGCGCTCTACCAGCGCCCGCTGGTCGAACTCGCGCTGGCCCGGCGACTGGAACGCGACGGGCGCGTGGCCGAGGTGTTTGCCGCCGGATCACTGGTGACCGATCCCACCATCCGCGAGATCCTGCTCTACCATGTCGCGGGGCCCGACCTGCTGCGGCAAGTCGCCCGCGATTGCGCGCTCGACCGGCACCAGCGCGATGTCGCAGCGTTCACGCTGCTGCGCCGTGACCTTGCCAACGAACGCTTTGCCGATTTCGCGGACGACCGGAAACTGGTCGCCGCCGATGCCGATTCCAGCGCGACGTTGTGGAACTTCCCGTTCGACGAGACGATCCCGGTCGGGCTGTTTGTGGCGGGCAAGTGGTCGCAAGGGTTCCGCTGCCCGCCGATCGCGGCCACCGCCGCCAGCCTTGCCACCAACCCGGCCGACCTCTCGGCGCGGCTGTGCCTGGGCGAATTCTGGCGGCTCAACGCGTTCGATGCGCTGGCGATTGCCGAACGCGGCGAGGAACGCCCCGACGGCGCGCTGGGCACCAGCCCCAGCCTGTTCCCCGGCCACGCCATCACCCGCGCCAGCCTGTACGACGGCATCATCGCGCAGCGCAGCGCACCAGCGGAAGCGCGCGCCTATGCGCTGTATCGCGCGGTTCATTGCTATGCCCCCAGCGGCAACAACGATTGCGGCGGAACCGACGTGCCAATCGCCACCCGCCGCGCCTGGCACGATGCGCTGAAGCGCGAATATCCCGCCAGCCGCTGGGCACGAGAACTCCAGTTCTACTGGTGAGGCAGGGCCAGCTGCTGGCGACGCTTACGGCACTGCTGGCGCTGACCGGCTGTCACCGGACGCAACCGCCGTCATCCCACGTCGTCGCGGCGGAGCACGACGCGTTCTTCGTCTGGGCGGGCGTTCCGGCACGCCCGGAACTGGCGCAGGCGAAAGTGCTTTACCTGCTCGACGGCGAGGTGCGGGCAGGCCGCAACGACCGCTTCGTCGCGCTCCGCCCCGCCACGCCGCACGTTCCCCGCGCCGACGTGTGGATGACCGTGCGGGTCGAGCGGCTCGACTGGTCCGAGGACGTCCACCGCCGCATCATGGCCGACCTGGCGCGGTGGCAGGCTGGCGGCAACCGGCTGGCCGGGTTGCAGATCGATTTCGATGCCAGCACCCGTGGCCTCGATCAATATGCGGCGTTCCTCACCGACTTGCGCCGCCGCCTGCCCGCCCGCTATCGCCTGTCGGTGACCGGGCTGATGGACTGGAGCGCGCAAGCCGATGCGACAGCCTTGGCAAAACTGGCGGGAACGGTCGATGAAGTGGTGATCCAGACCTACCAGGGCCGCCGCACGATTCCGGGGTACGAGCGGTATCTTGCGACGCTCCACCGCCTGCCGCTGGCCTATCGCATTGCCGTGGTCGAAGGTGGCGAATGGCTTGCACCCGCCGATCTGGCGCCCGATCTGGCGGCAGACCCGCATTATCGCGGACTGGTGGTGTTCCTGCTGCGCGACCCGCCCCGACAATGACGCGCCCGGACCGTTATTCGGTGCCGACTGCCTCGGCAATGCTGGCAAAACCGTCGCGGCGCATCAGCGTCTCCAGCCCGCGCACGATCCGTCGGGCGATGCCGGGGCCCTCGAAAATCAGCGCGCTGTATAGTTGCACCAGCGTTGCCCCGGCCCGGATCCGTGCCCAGGCGTCATCCGCGCTGGCGATGCCGCCGATGCCGACCAGCGGGATCGCCCCGCCGCTGGCAGCGCGGAAATCGCGCAGCCGTTGCAGCGCCAGCGAGCGCAGCGGCGCGCCCGACAGGCCGCCGGTCTCACCGGCAAAGCGCGATGTCAGCGCGGGCCGAGAAACGGTGGTGTTGCTCACCATCAGCGCGTCCAGCTGGCGATCGATCGCCAGCCGGCAGATCGCATCGATGTCGGCCGGCTCCAGATCGGGCGCCACTTTCAGGAACACCGGCGGGCCCTGTTCGCCGCGCGCCGCCAGCACGCTGTCGAGCAGGTCCGCCAGCGCATTCTCGTCCTGCAAGGCGCGCAGTCCCGGGGTGTTGGGGCTGCTGATGTTGAGCACGAGGTAGCTCGCCAGCGGCGCCATCAGCCGCGTCATCGCCGCATAATCGGCGATGCGATCCACCGATTCCTTGTTGGCGCCGATGTTGATCCCGACGATCCCGGGCCGGCCGGCCCGCGACGCCAGCCGCGCCGCCGCCGCCGTGCCGCCGCCGCTGTTGAAGCCCATGCGGTTGATGATCGCTTCGTCCTCGGCCAGCCGGAACAGGCGCGGCAGCGGGTTGCCCGGCTGCGGCAGCGGCGTGACCGTGCCGACTTCGCTGAAACCGAAGCCGAGCGCCAGCAGCGCGTCGCAGACCTGCCCTTCCTTGTCATAGCCTGCCGCCATGCCCAGCGGATTGGGAAAGCGCAGCCCGGCCACCGTCACGCCCAGCGGCCCGTCTTCCGCAACGCTCCGCGTCGGCATCATCGCCAGCGCGCTGAGCGAAAGGTGGTGCGCCCGTTCGGGATCGAGCAGGAACAGGGCGGGGCGAACGAGCCGGTAGAGCATGATCGGGGCCTTTAGCGGCGCGGCGTGGCGCTGTCGACGCGCGACCATGGTGCACCGGCCGGCATCGCCAAATCTCGGGCCAAATCCTTGGCGTGGTTAACCGCGCCGAGAAAATTGCTGGCCTGCCGCGACCATCGCCGTGGCAGAAAAATCAACGCGCTGCGGGATTCACGTGGTTTTCCGCATTGCCGCCCCACTCTTTAGGAAATCCTCAAAGTTTGGGGCTTATTCACCACGAGCGAGCCGTGGAGTTCGGCTGACGGTTCTACACCGCGAGCTCCACCAGACGGGACAAGATTGCAATGAGTGCATTTGGGCGAAAGACCGGAGTAAGCGGCGGTAGCGGCGGTGGTGCCCGACCTTCGTTCGGGGTTGCGCGGCCAATGCGCAGCGGCGAATCGGCAGCCGCGACTCCGCAGACAGTCCCCTTGGGCGGCGAACAGTTTCCCCCGCTGCCGCAACCGGAAACCGTTGCCGCACCCGGCGATACGAAGGCCGATGCGCTCACCCGCCTCGCCGATCGGGCCAACGGCGTCCACGATGGCGGCTACCAGGCCGAAGGTTTCGAGGCGTCGGTCCACAAGATCAAGGAACAGGTGCTGCCGCGCCTGCTCGAACGCGTCGATCCCGAAGCGGCGGCAACGCTGACCAAGGACGAACTGTCCGAAGAATTCCGCCCGATCATCCTCGAAGTGCTCGCCGAACTGAAAGTCACGCTCAACCGCCGCGAACAGTTCGCGCTGGAAAAGGTGCTGATCGACGAACTGCTCGGCTTCGGCCCGCTGGAGGAACTGCTGTCCGATCCGGACATCTCGGACATCATGGTCAACGGGCCGGAACAGACCTACATCGAAAAGAAGGGCCGGCTGCAGATCGCGCCGATCCGCTTCCGCGACGAATCGCATTTGTTCCAGATCGCCCAGCGCATCGTCAACCAGGTCGGCCGCCGGGTCGACCAGACCACGCCGCTGGCCGACGCCCGCCTCAAGGACGGCAGCCGCGTCAACGTGATCGTGCCGCCGCTCAGCTTGCGCGGCACCGCGATCTCGATTCGTAAGTTTTCCGAAAAGCCGATCACCATCGACATGCTGCGCGACTTCGGGTCGATGAGCGACAAGATGGCGACCGCGCTGAAGATCGCCGGGGCCTGCCGCATGAACGTGGTGATCTCGGGCGGTACGGGTTCGGGCAAAACGACCATGCTCAACGCGCTGTCGAAGATGATCGACCCGGGCGAGCGCGTGCTGACGATCGAGGACGCCGCCGAACTTCGCCTGCAGCAGCCGCACTGGCTGCCGCTGGAAACGCGCCCGCCGAACCTTGAAGGCCAGGGCGCGATCACCATCGGCGATCTTGTGAAGAACGCCCTGCGTATGCGGCCTGACCGGATCATCCTGGGCGAAATTCGTGGCGCGGAATGTTTCGACCTTCTCGCCGCCATGAACACCGGCCACGATGGATCGATGTGCACGCTTCACGCCAACAGCCCGCGCGAATGCCTGGGCCGTATGGAAAACATGATCCTGATGGGCGACATCAAGATCCCCAAGGAAGCCATCAGCCGCCAGATCGCCGAATCGGTCGATCTGATCGTGCAGGTCAAGCGCCTGCGCGACGGTTCGCGCCGCACGACCAACATCACCGAAGTCATCGGGATGGAGGGCGACGTGATCGTCACGCAGGAACTGTTCAAGTTCGAGTACCTGGACGAAACCGAGGACGGCAAGATCATCGGCGAGTTCCGCCCATCGGGCCTGCGCCCCTACACGCTGGAAAAAGCCCGCCAGTTTGGGTTCGACCAGGCCTATCTGGAAGCCTGCCTCTGACGCAGCCGCACTTGCCCTGCACGATGCCCGTGCAGGGCGTGGGTCGCGCAGGCAAGGGCCGCGCAGGTGAGGGCCGCGCCAGGCGAGAGCCGCGAAGTTGACGCAGAACAGCGGTGCATGACGCATCATCGCTGCCGATCCGGGAGACGCGCTCCGGTGCCACGACACGCGCGGTCAAGCTGCGCAAACAGGCGCAAAAGCGCTGAATTGTCGGCCTTTTTCACCAGAGCCACGAACCGTCCGGCATGAACGACCGGCCGCACCAGCCCGACCAGCGCACGCGTCGCCAGCTCATCGGGTGTGACCTTTCGCCGACCGGGCGCGGCACGGCCCAGCACGATATCCCATGCCCCGGCAAAACTGGCCGCGTCGGCATGGCGCCGCAGGCGGTAGGCGGTTTCGCGCGTCATGCCCACGCATTGCGCCGCCGCGCGAACCGAGCGCGTCCGCGCCAGCGCGACCAGGAACGCGCCTTGCCGCTCGGGCGTCCACCCGTCACGCCGACCGCGCACGGGCACGGGGACAAAGGCGGGCACGCGCCGTGGCCTGACAGCGGAGCGGTTGGCGGACAAGGGGGCGGAAGGGTTCTCCATCCGCGAGCTTAAGCCAGATTTGGCGCCTGTAGGAAAGTGTTCCGAACGCGGGCATACGGCCCCCGGCGCACGAGCAACCTCAACCCGTTGCCCACGCCCGTGCCGCCAGCCCGAGCGCGACGCAGGCGACGAACATCGACACGAAGAACACCGCGGTCCACGGCATGAAGCCGACCGCGTCGGGATTGCTGCGGCGCATCCGGCGGCGGTCGGCCCACATCGACCAGACCGCGAGCAGCGCCGCCACCACGCCCAGCGAGGCTATCGTCGTCACGTTTTCCATCGCCGGCGGAGATGGGCACGGATTTCGCCCATGCAAGCCGTCGCAGCGGATGACGCCGTCTTGATTGCCCGAACTGCGTGGCTATGGCGCAGCGATGACAGCCGATACCGCACACCGACCAGCCACGCCGCCGCCGCAACGGCCGATGCTCGCGCTGGGACTGCGGCTGCTGGCGATGGCGGCGCTTTCGGTCATGCTGGTGCTGGTCAAGCTGTCGGGCCTGCGCGGGACGACGCTGGCCGAGGTGATCTTCTGGCGCCAGTTGCTGCCCGCACTGCTGGTGCTGGGCTGGCTGGCGATGACCGGCAGGCTGGCCAGCCTGCGCACGCAGCGCCTGCCCGTCCATGCGCGGCGCGCGACGATGGGCGTGATCGGGATGTACCTCAATCTTGGCGCGGTGATGATGTTGCCGCTGGCCGAGGCGACCGTGCTGGGCTTCACCTCCCCGATCTTCGCGGTGATCCTGGCCGCGATCCTGCTGCGCGAGCGCGTCGGCCCGATCCGCTGGTTGGCGGTGGTGCTGGGGCTGGCGGGCGTGATCGTGATCGCCGGACCCGATCGCGCCAACATGCCGCTGGGCGGGCTGGCGGTGGGCATCGGCGCGGCGTTCATGGTGGCGCTGATCGCGATCCAGCTGCGCGATCTCGGCCGGACCGAGGAACCGCTGACCATCGTGTTCTGGTTTTCCGCGTTGAGCGCGCCGCCGCTGGCGTTGACGCTGCTGTGGACCGGGGTGCACCACGATCTCACCGGCTGGCTGATGCTCGGCGGGATCGGCGTGACCGGGGCGCTGGGCCAGGTCTGCCTGACCGCCGCCTTGCGTTACGGCAACGTATCGAGCGTGATCGTGATGGATTACAGCGCGTTCGGTTGGGCCACGCTGTGGGGCTGGCTGGTGTTTGACCGGCTGCCGCCCGCCGCCACCTGGATCGGCGCGCCCACGATCATCGCCGCCGGGCTGGTCATCGTGTTTCGCGAACACCGCCTGTCGCTGGCCAAGCCGGTCGCCGCGCTGCCGGGGTGATACCAACCTGCAGTGATCCTGACCTATGAGGACGGTTTCTGGTGGTTCTCGGCAAGGAGCGGCCGAAGTGGCGATGTGGTTCATCGTCACAATGGCGTGACGCAGTCCGAGGGCCATCAGAAACCGCCCCTCGGGTTGCCAGTCCCGCTCGCTGGACTTCGTCGGAGCGTCGCAACGATGAACCACATCGCCGCTTCCGCTCCTTCTCGCCAGCAAGCGGGACTGGCAATCCTCATAGGTCAGGATCACTGCAGGTTGGTATGAGCTGGCCGTTTGCGACGAACGCCGGAACCATTGCCACACCGGTCCGTTGCAACCGCGATAATCACTCAGACCAACACAGATCGGACCCTGCGCACCGCAGGGCGGTCAACAAGGATTGAAGCCATGATTCGCAAGTTCATCATCGCCTGCGCCATGGGCGGCCTCATGCTGGGCGCCACCGCCTGCAACACCGTGAAGGGTGCGGGCAAGGACATCCAGTCGGTCGGTCAGGCCGGATCGGACGCCATCAAGGGTTGAACGGGCACGCTTCGGGTCGCAAAATCCGGAGATGCAGGAAACCGCTCCAGGGTCCCCCCTTGGAGCGGTTTCCTTTTGTCTGGCCACCAAGTACCGGCCAGCGCCCTCAGGCCGGTTCGCGCCAGCGCAGCACGGGCTTGCGTGCCGCCAGCGTTTCGTCCAGCCGGCGGCGCGGGGCCAGCATCGGCGCGTGCTTGAGCGCTTCGTCGCCCGCGCGCGCGCGTTCCGCCAATGATCGGATCGCCATCCCCAGCTGGTCCAGCCCGGCCTTGCTTTCGGTCTCGGTCGGCTCGACCAGCATCGCGCCGTGGACCACCAGCGGGAAGTAGACCGTCATCGGGTGGAACCCTTCGTCGATCAGCCCCTTGGCCAGGTCGATGGTAGAAAAGCCAGCCGCAAAGCCATCGTCGCTGAACAGCGCCTCGTGCATGCATGGCCCCGATGCGCCGAACGGGGCGTCGAGCACGTCCTCCAGGCTGCGCAACAGGTAGTTGGCGTTGAGCACCGCATCGCCCGAAACCTGCCGCAAGCCGTCGGCGCCGTGGCTCAGGATATAGGCCAGCGCGCGGGTGAACATGCCCATCTGCCCGTGGAACGCGCTCATCCGCCCGAACGCGCCGGGGTGATCGCGCGGCGCATCCTCTTCCTCGATCAGCCGGAGTTCACCATCCGCCTCGACCGCGATGAACGGCAGCGGACCATAGGGGACCAGCGCCTCCGACAGCACCACCGGGCCCGAACCCGGCCCGCCGCCGCCGTGCGGGGTGGAGAACGTCTTGTGCAGGTTGATGTGCATCGCATCGACGCCGAGATCGCCCGGACGAACCCGCCCGACGATGGCGTTGAAGTTGGCGCCGTCGCAATAGACGAACGCGCCGACCGCGTGGACCGCATCGGCGATCGCCTTCAGCTCGCGCTCGAACAGCCCGCAAGTGTTGGGGTTGGTGATCATCACCGCCGCGACATCGGATCCGAGCCGGGCCTCCAGCGCGGCGCGATCGACGCGGCCATCGGCGGTGGCGGGGATGCTTTCCACGCGATAGCCGGCAAACGCCGCCGTCGCCGGATTGGTGCCGTGGGCGCTTTCGGGCACCAGCACCACCTCGCGCGCATCGCCGCGCGCCTCCAGCGCGGCGCGGATGCACAGCAGCCCGCACAGCTCGCCATGCGCGCCGGCCTTGGGTGTCATCGCCACGCCGGGCATGCCCGTGAGCGTGCACAGCCATTGCGCCAGCTCGTGGATGACCTTCAGCGCGCCCTGCACGGTGTGGACCGGCTGCAGCGGGTGCACATCGGCAAAGCCCGCCATCCGCGCGACTTTCTCGTCGAGCCGGGGGTTGTGCTTCATCGTGCAGCTGCCAAGCGGGAACGGCCCCAGATCGATCGCATAGTTCTGGCGCGACAGGCGGGTGTAATGGCGCACGGTCTCGGGCTCGGACAGGCCCGGCAGCGCGAGCGGCGCCTTGCGCACGAACGGCGCGAGCGCGTCGGCCGGGCCGCCTTCCACCGCGTCGAAATCGACGCCGCAGCCGCCGGGCGCGCCGATCTCGAAGATCAGTGGCTCTTCCAGCTGCAACCCGCGGTTGCCGGTGGCGGTGTGGACGGCGGCGGTTTCGTGCGCGGGATGCTGGCGCGGACCCATCTCGGGGCGCCAGCCGGCGGGGTTCAGGTCGTTCATGCCAATACCTCCTCGAGCGCGGTGGCCAGCGCCGCGATATCCTCGTCCGTCGTGCATTCGCTGGTGGCGATCAGCAGGCCGCCCGCCAGTTGCGCCTCGCCCGGATAAAGCCGGCCGAGCGACACGCCGCCCAGCACCTTGCGATCGGCCATGGCGCGCACCGCTTCGCGCGCATCGCCGGGAAGAACGACCGTGAACTCGTTGAAATAGGCTGAGTTGACGATCGAAACGCCGGCGATTTTGGACAACCGCGCCACCGCCTGCTGCGCACGGGCGTGGCTGAGCCGCGCCATCGCATCGAGCCCGGCTCCACCCAGCAAAGTCATGTGGATGCTGAACGCCAGCGCGCAAAGTCCTGAATTGGTGCAGATGTTGCTCGTCGCCTTCTCGCGCCGGATATGCTGTTCGCGCGTGGACAGCGTCAGCACGAAACCGCGCCGTCCTTCGGCATCGACCGTTTCGCCGCACAGCCGCCCGGGCATCTGGCGCAGGAACTTCTCGCGGCAACCGAACAGGCCCAGATACGGCCCGCCGAACTGCAGGCCGACGCCGATCGACTGACCCTCGCCCACCACGATATCGGCGCCCAGCGCGCCGGGGCTTTCCAGCAGGCCGAGCGCGACCGGTTCGGTCACCACCGCGACCAGCAGCGCGCCCTTCGCCTGCGCGGCGGCGGCGATCTTGGCGAGATCGGGGATACGGCCGAGCACGTCGGGGTACTGCACCACCACGCACGAGGTGGCGTCGTCGATCGCCGCGATCACCGCGTCATCGTCGGGCGCGGGCACCAGCGCGGGCGCCGAGGTGAGCAGCTCATCGCCGGTGAAGCGCGCCATGCTGCGCGCGGTCTCGACGTAGTGCGGGTGCAGCCCGGCGGACAGCACCGCGCGCTTGCGCCGGGTGATCCGGCCCGCCATCACGATCGCTTCCCAGCACGCGGTCGATCCGTCGTAGAGCGAGGCGTTGGCCACATCGGTGCCGAACAGCGTCGCCACCTGGCTCTGGAATTCGAACAGCACCTGCAACGTGCCTTGCGCGATTTCGGGCTGGTAGGGGGTGTAGGCGGTGAGGAATTCGCCGCGCTGGATCAGGTGATCGACGCTGGCCGGAACGTGGTGGCGATAGGCGCCCGCGCCGAGGAAGAACGGCACGCTGCCCGCCGACATGCTTTGCGCCGAAAGCGCGGCCATATGGCGTTCGACCGCCATTTCGCTGGCGTGGTTCGGCAGGCCGGCGATCGGCGCGGTCAGCCGCGCTTCGGCGGGAACGTCGACGAACAGGTCATCGATCGACGCGCTGCCGACCACGGCCAGCATGGCGCTGCGATCGGCGTCGCTCAGGGGAAGATAGCGCATATTTTCAGAGCCCTGCGATATAGTCTTGGTAACTGGCCTCATCCATCAGGCCAGCAAGTTCGCCGGCGTCGGCCAGCGTCATCGTCCACAGCCAGCCTTCGCCCTCGGGGTCGGTGTTGACCAGTTCCGGGGCGTCAGCCAACGCGGCGTTGGCGGCACCGACCGTGCCCGAGACGGGCGCATAGACGTCAGACGCCGCCTTGACCGAGTCCACCACCGACGCGCTGGCGCCCTTGGTCAGCGCCGCGCCATCGGCGGGCAGTTCGACGAATGTGATGTCGCCCAGCTGGCCTTGCGCATAATCGGTGATCCCGACGGTGGCCGTGTCGCCCTCGACCGCGATCCATTCGTGGTCCTTGGTGAAATAACGGGTCATGCGGCGGCTCCTTTGCGATGGTAGCGATGGGGTACGAACGGAAGCGGGGTGACGGTGGCGGGCAGGCGCTTGCCGCGCACTTCGATGTCCAGCGATGTGCCGGGCGCGGTGTGCGCGGCGTCGACGAAGGCCATCGCGATCGGGCGTTCCAGCGTGGGCGAGAACCCGCCCGAGGTGAGCGTGCCGATTTCGGTCTGGCCCGCGAACACCAGCGCACCCTCGCGCGCGGCCTGCCGGCCTTCGAGCAGCAAGCCGACCCGCTGGCGCGGCGCGCCTGCGGCCAGCAGTTTCAGGACGCGGTCCGCGCCGGGAAATCCTCCGCTGGTCCGGCGGCGCTTGTTGATCGCGAACGCCAGGTCGGCGCCGACCGGATCGGTTTCGGGCGACAGGTCATGCCCGTACAGCGGCAGGCCTGCCTCCAGTCGCAGCGAATCGCGCGCGCCCAGCCCGATCGGTTTCACCTCGGGCTGCGCGCACAGCGCATCGGCGAGCGCCACGGCATGGTCGGCGGGCACCGAGATTTCGTAACCGTCCTCGCCGGTATAGCCCGAGCGGCTGACCCGCAGCGGCACGTCGCCCCACAGGAACGGCCCGGCCTGCATGAAGGTCATGGCCTCGATCGCGGGCCAGCCATCGTTCATCGGGACGAGGCCGATCCGCGCCAGCGCCTGTGCGGCCTCAGGCCCCTGAAGCGCCAGCAGCGCATCGTCGTCGAGGTGGGTCAGCGTGATTGCGTCGGGCAGATGCTCGCGCATGTGGGCGATGTCGTCCCACTTGGTCGCGCCGTTGACCACCAGATACCAGTGGTGCGCGGCATTGGTCAGCATCAGGTCGTCGAGCACGCCGCCGTCCTCGTCCAGCAGCAGCGAATAGCGCTGGCGGCCGGGCTTGAGCGTGGACAGGTCGATCGGCAGCAGCGCTTCGAGCGCGGCGGCAGACCCGTCACCCGACACTTCGAGCTGGCCCATGTGGCTGACGTCGAACAGGCCCGCGTGGCTGCGCGTCCAGCCGTGTTCGGCGATGATGCCCCCACCCTCGCCGTTGTACTGCACGGGCATCCAGTAGCCGGCGAATTCGACCATGCGGCCGCCGCGCGCGCGATGCCAGGCGTCGAGCGGCAACACGTCGGTGGCGATCTCGACAAAGTCGTCGGCCACGTCGATCGCGTGCTCGGCGTCGGAATTGTTGTCGGAATTATTGTATGTGTCGCTCACAAATATACGCTCCGCACAGCCAGGCACCTATCGGCGCCCCCTCTGTCACGGAAGCCTGAGAGCTTTCCCCCGACGGCTTCGCAGCGAAGCCAACAAGGTTACACCTTCGGCGGCCCCACCCTTGCGGGCAGTGGCACTTTCCAGAGCGTCGCTATCGACCCACGCGGTCCATTGGCCTGAGAGATTCCGGGGCGGTTGCTCCTTCGGCGCCCGGCGATCCGTCTCAAGAGACGACTCGCCGGAACTCTCCCGCGCGATCAGCGACGCAACCCATGTCGCAGCGCAGCATAGCGCTGTCAATCGAGCCGTCGTCCGCTCCGGGTGAAGTTGTGGATCAATTGCGCCTCATGAGGCAGGACGCACGGCCAATCGCGCGATTAGCCTGACCGCTCATCCTGAGGAGCCGCTGAGCTTGTCGAAGCGGCGTCTCGAAGGACCGCGCGCGATGGTTCGAGACGGGCCTTCGACAAGCTCAGTCCCTCCTCACCATGAGCGGATTGTCCGGATATTGCGAAGTCAGGAGCGCCGCAGGACGCGGCGCGCTTGCGATCAGGAACGCCGCAGCACCCGGCGCAGCGCATCATACTCGTGCACGAACCGCCCGCCCGCTTTCGCTCCGGCTAGTGCGAGGATCACGTCGGCCAGGGTGGCGGCCTTGAACGAGCGGTACTTGCGGAATTTACCGTGCAGTAGCAGGTCGAGCACCGGGCTGCCCAGCATCGCGACGCGTTCCGCCAGCCGCAGCGGTCCCTCGCGGTAGCCCAGCAGCAGGCCGGGGTGCAGGATGTCGAGCCGGTCGAACCGCAGCCGGGCCAGCGCATCCTCGGTCTCGCCCTTGACCGAGAGGTAGAAGTTGCGGCTGCCCGCATCGGCACCCACCGACGTCACCACGATCAGCTGGCGCACCCCGGCGTCCTTGGCCGCACGCGCTGCGGCCACCACCAGATCGTGGTCGACCGCGCGGAACGCCGCCTGATCGCCGCCAACCGCGCGGATGGTGGTGCCCAGCGCGATCACCGCCACCGAGGCCCGCGCCGCCGCGATCGCATCGGGCCAGTGCGCCGGATCGGACAGCAGCATCTCCATCCGCGAGCCCGGCGGCAACGGCACTTCGCGGCGCGCCACGGCCGTCAGCCGGATGTCGTCGCGCCCCACCGCGCGCGCCATCACCTGCCGCCCGACCATGCCGGTCGCGCCGATGAGCACCACGCGCAAGGCGTTGGCGGAACCGGCGGGAAGACTGTCAGACATTGCGCAGGCCTTCAGGGGGTTCGCCGAACAACCGGGCATAGGCATCGATGGCATAGCGATCGGTCATCCCGGCGATGAAATCGGCGATGTGGCGCAGCCGCGCGGGGTTGGTCGCGGGCAGGCTGTCGCGCCAGCCGGGCGGCAGTTGCGCAGGATCGGCGGCGTAAGCGGCGAACAGGCGGGCGACCACTTCGCGCGCACGTTCCGCCGTCGCGATCTGTTCGGGGTGGTAGTACAGCCGATCGTACATGAACCGCTTCAGCGCGCGCTCCTCGGCCACCATCGCGGGCGAGAACCCGGCGAGCGCGAGCGGCGCCGCGCGCACATCCTCGGCCGACGCGATGCCCTGCCCGGCGATGCGCTGCCGCGTTTCATCGATCACGTCGTTGACCATCCGCCCGATCTGGCCGCGTACCAGTTCGCGCAGCAACCGGTCGCGCGGGCCGGACGGGAAGCGCCGCTCAATCTCGCGCCACTGGTCGGCCACGGCATCGAGCACCAGCAGATCGTCCAGCTGAAGGAACCCGGCGCGCAGGCCGTCGTCGATGTCGTGGTTGTCGTACGCGATGTCGTCGGCCACCGCCGCCACTTGTGCTTCCAGGCTGGCACGCCGCGGCAGGTCGAGCGGGAACGCGGCATCGAGTTCGGCCAGCGCCCACGTCGGCGCGCGGATCGGTCCGTTGTGCTTGGCCAGCCCTTCGAGCAGTTCCCACGACAGGTTCAGCCCTTCGTGGCCGCAATACGGCGATTCCATCCGCATCAGCACGCGCAAGGTGTTGGCGTTGTGATCGAACCCGCCGTGGTCGGCCAGCGCGGCCTGCAGCGCATCCTCTCCCGCATGGCCGAACGGCGGATGGCCGATGTCGTGCGCCAGGCACAGCGCCTCGGTCAGATCCTCGTCCAGCCCCAGCGCGCGCGCGATCACGCGGCCGATCTGCGCCACTTCGAGGCTGTGGGTCAGGCGGACGCGGTAGTGATCGCCATCGGGCGCGATGAACACTTGCGTCTTGTGCCGCAGCCGCCGGAACGCGATCGAATGAACAATGCGGTCGCGGTCGCGCTGGAACGCGCTGCGCGGGCCGCGCGCGGCGCTTTGCTCCAGCGCGAATTCGCGGCCGCGTGAATGCGCCGGGTCGCTGGCGTGAGGGGCCAGCGTCACGCCCGACCCTCCCCCGCCGGGGGATGGGTATCGCAGCGGGCCGGGCCAACCCCCGTTTCGTCATCCTGAACTTGTTTCAGGATCCATTCCTCCACCCGCACTGCCGCTGGCTGGTCAAACTTGTCGGCGCGGTTTTCGCTAATTCCTCCGATGCCGACTGTGCTGCCCGATGGATCCTGAAACGAGTTCAGGATGACGAAAGAAGGGCAGGCTTGTCCATATGCGATGGCGCAGCCTGTCAGGAGAAGGCTATTCAGGACAAAATCCAGTCGACGGCGGCCTGGGCGTGAATCTCCGTGCCGTCGTAGATCGGCAGCACGTTGGCATCGACGTCGATCACCATCTCCAGCTCGGTACAGCCGAGCACCACGGCCTGTGCGCCGGCCTGGCCCATCACCGTGATCAGCGTCTTGAAGGTGCGTTCGGCGGCGCGGGTCGCGCTGCCCTGCATCAGTTCGTCGTAGATGATGCGGTCGATTTCCGCGACATTGTCCATCACCGGGGCGAGCAGCGTGACCCCGTGCGCGATCAGGCGCTGGCGGTAGAAGCTTTCCAGCATGACGTTGCGCGTGCCGATCAGCGCGGCGGACGTGATGCCGTCGCGTTCCATCCGCGTGCCCACGCAATCGGCGATGTGGATCACCGGCACCGCCACGCTGGCCGCGACCTTGTCATAGATCTTGTGCATCGAATTGGCGCCGATGATCAGCGCGGTGGCGCCCGCCGCCTCGAGCCGCCGCGCCGAGGCGATCAGCACATCGGTGGCCGCGTTCCACTGCTCGGGCGTGGAAATCCGCGCAAGGTCGGTGAAATCCAGGCTTTCGATCAGCAGCGGCGCGCTGGCCAGCTTGGTGGTGCGCGCCTGCACCAGCCGGTTGATGTGTTCGTAATACGTGCGGGTCGAAACCCAGCTCATGCCGCCGATCAGGCCGAGTTTGCGCAAGGTGGATTCTCCGAAGTTGCAGGTTGTGCCCCCTGCCCGGCATTGCGCCTTACGCAAGCTGCCCGGCAGCGTCCAGACACATGCGGCGAGCATAAAGCCCTCTCCCCGTCAGGGGAAAGGGTCGGAAGAGGGGATTGCGCGAATCCGGCCCCCTCTCGACTTCGGCTAGGCGCTCTGCGCCAAGCCTGCGTATCTCTCCCCCAAAGGGGAGAGAACAGGTCGAGACATCGCCCTCAGCCCTTGCTCTCTTTGGCAAGGCCGATCCGGCACAGGAACGAGGATGTCCCGGTGACCGAGACGACTTCCGCGTCACCCACCTTGCGGATGCCCGAGATCAGTCCGGGCGCCTTGCCATCTTCGCCCTGCAGCGCTTCGAGCTTGCGCAACTGCGTGATGGTCAGGCGATCGACCATCCGCCTGGCCATGCAACTTGCCACGCGCGGCGCGACGCCGGCCTCGACCAGCCCGCTGCGCACGCGGTATTCGGCCACCTTGTGGACCACCACCGGCCCCGCGAACGCCGCGCCGCCCAGCAACGCCACCCCCAGCAGCAGCCGCACGATCATCAGGCCTGCCCCGCCTTAATGCTGCAGCGCCTTGACGATATCCTCGACCATCTTCTTGGCGTCGGCGAGCAGCATCATCGTCTGGTCCATGTAGAACACGTCGTTGTCCACCCCGGCATAGCCCACGCCGCCCATGCTGCGCTTGATGAACATCACCGTCTTGGCTTTCTCGACGTCGAACACCGGCATCCCGTAGATGGGCGAGGACTTGTCGGTCTTGGCGGCCGGGTTGACCACGTCGTTGGCGCCGATGATGAACGCGACGTCGGTCTGCGCGAATTCGCCGTTGATGTCTTCCAGTTCGAACACTTCGTCATAGGGCACGTTGGCTTCGGCCAGCAGCACGTTCATGTGCCCCGGCATGCGCCCGGCAACGGGGTGGATCGCGTACTTCACGCGCACGCCCTTGGCCCGCAACTGATCGCCCATCTCGCGCAGCACGTGCTGCGCCTGCGCCACCGCCATGCCGTATCCGGGGACGATGATGACCTGCTCGGCCTCGCCCAGCAGGAACGCCGCGTCCTCGGCGCTGCCGCGCTTCCACGGGCGCTGGGCCTTGGCCTCGCCCCCGCCCGCTTCCGGCGCGGCACCGAACCCGCCCGCGATCACCGAAATGAAGCTGCGGTTCATCGCCTTGCACATGATGTAGCTCAGGATCGCGCCCGACGATCCCACCAGCGCGCCGGTGATGATCATCGCGGTGTTGTGCAGCGTGAAGCCCATCGCGGCGGCCGCCCAGCCCGAATACGAGTTGAGCATCGACACGACCACCGGCATGTCCGCCCCGCCGATCGGGATGATCAGCAGGAAGCCGATCGCGAACGACAGCGCGGTAACCACGCCGATCACCCACACCGACTGGTCCTGCGTGAACCAGCCGACCAGTCCGATGATCGCCGCCAGCGTGCCCAGGTTGATCACATGGCGGCCCGGCAGCATGATCGGCGAACCGCTCATCTTGCCCGCCAGCTTGAGGAATGCGATCACCGATCCCGAGAACGTGATCGCGCCGATGGCGATGCCCAGGCCCATCTCGATGCGGCTTTGCGCCTCGATGATCCCGTCGGCCCCGGCGATGCCGAAGGCGATCGGGTTGAGGTAGGCGGCCCAGCCGACCATCACTGCCGCCAGCCCGACCAGGCTGTGGAACGCGGCGACCAGCTGCGGCATGTCGGTCATCTTGATCCGCCGCGCGATGACGAAGCCGATCCCGCCGCCGATCGCGATGGCGATCAGGATGCGGATCAGCGTGGCGAGATCCGCCGGCGTCGGCTGCGGCAGGAACGCGCCCGGCGGCACCGGCGCCTCGATCAGCATGGTGGTGCCGACCGCGATGGCCATCCCGGCCATGCCATAGCGGTTGCCCTTCTGCGAGGTGGCGGGCGATGACAGCCCGCGCAGCGCGAGGATGAAGCACACGCCCGCGATCAGGTAGGCCAGCATGATCCAGGCGGCGGGAGCGGTGGCATGCTCCATTACTTGGCCCCCTCAACAGCAGCCTTCACGGCCGGCTTGTCCTTCTTCTTGTACATCGCCAGCATCCGCGCGGTGACGGCGAACCCGCCGAAAATGTTGACGCTGGCCAGCACCACCGCGCCAAGGCCAAGCCAGCTCGACCCGATCGACCCGGTCGCCGCGCTCGCCACCAGCGCCCCGACGATGATCACCGAGGAGATCGCGTTGGTCACCGCCATCAGCGGCGTGTGCAGCGCCGGGGTCACCGACCACACCACGTAATAGCCGACAAAGCAGGCCATCACGAAGATCGAGAGAATTGAGATGAAGTCCATATCAGCAAGCGACTCCAGAAGAGTCTCCCCCCTTGGGGGAGGTGGCAGCGCGAAGCGCTGACGGAGGGGGAATGTCGCTGCAGAGCGAAACTATCGACGCGGCAACGTCAGCCGGGTCGCGCAACACATCGGCAGCCAAGATACGAACTACACGGTATCCGAGCGATTGCAGGAAAGCGTCCCGTCGCAAATCGCGCACTGGATTATCGCCCATGTCGTGCGAGATACCATCGATTTCGACGACGAGTTGTCTGCTTGCGCAATAGAAATCCACAACCATCCCGGCGACCGGGTGCTGATTGCGGAACTTCAATCCCGCCGGCCGCATGCGCAACTGCTGCCACAACAGCCCTTCCGGCAATGACATCTGGCGTCGCAATTTTCGGGCAGCCGTGAGGGCTTCAGGCGAGTGGGTTTGCATGACAGACCCCCTCCGACAGCCCTTCGGGCTGCCACCTCCCCCACAGGGGGAGACTCACAGTCAGGACATGGTCGCTCACGCCAGCAGCCTCTCGCTGACCACTTTGCCGCCCAGCGTCAGCCGCACGGCGTTGCCGATTTCCTCGTCCAGCACAGGGCGGCCCTGTTCCTTGTCCCAGAACGCGGACAGGAAGTTGTACAAATTCCGCGAAAACAGCGCCGAGGCATCCGCCGCGAGGTGCGTCGGCGTGTTGGCATAGCCGATGATCTTCACGCCGTGGCGCACCACCGTCTCGTCCGCGACCGAGCCTTCGACATTGCCGCCTTGCGCCACCGCGAGATCGAAGATCACGCTGCCCGGCTTCATCGTGGCGATCTGCGCGTCGGTGACCAGCCGGGGAGCAGCGCGGCCCGGGATCAAGGCCGTCGTGATGACGATGTCCTGCTTGGCGATGTGCGCCGACACCAGCTCGGCCTGGGCCTTCTGGTATTCCTCGGACATTTCGGTGGCATAGCCGCCCGCGCCCTCGCCCTCGATACCCGCAACGCTGTCGACGAAGATCGGCTTGGCGCCCAGCGACTGGATCTGTTCCTTGGTGGCCGAACGCACGTCGGTGGCGGAAACCTGCGCCCCCAGCCGACGCGCGGTGGCGATCGCCTGCAGCCCTGCCACGCCCACGCCCATGATGAACGCGCGCGCTGCGGTGATCGTACCGGCGGCGGTCATCATCATCGGGAAGGCGCGGCCATAGGCTTCAGCGGCGGAGATCACCGCCTTGTAGCCGGCCAGGTTCGATTGCGACGAGAGGATGTCCATCGACTGCGCGCGGGTGATGCGCGGCATGAACTCCATCGCCAGCGCCTCGAACCCGGCGGCCGCGTAGCCGTCGATCCGGGGGCGCTGGCCGAACGGATCGAGCCCGGCGACGATCCACGCGCCGGGTTTCGCACCCGCCAGCGTGGCCACGTCCGGCCCCTGCACGCCCAGCACGATGTCGGCACCGCTGGCCGCGCCATCGGCCACGATGCTCGCGCCCACGGCCGCATAATCGGCGTCGGCGATCGAGGCGGTCAGGCCCGCTCCGGCTTCGACCACGACTTCGGCGCCCAGCGCGATGAACTTCTTGGCCGTTTCCGGCGTCGCGCCGACGCGCGTTTCGCCAGTCGCCCGTTCGCGAAGAACGGCGATCCGAATCGGTGCGGTCACGCCGCGATCAGCGCGCGATGATCAGGACGACGATCGCAGCGATGATCGCGATAACCGGCACGGACACCTTCACCACGTTGATGAAGCTGGAATAGGTCGCGGTGGCGGCCTTCATGTCGTTTGCGGATGCCATTGTCTTCCCCATGCTGGTTTCTTGTCATGCGTGGCGCAGCGCAAGCGGCCGCGCCGAACCGAACGTCCGTCTATCGTCCGAAACGGCCACACTCAAGGGGCCAGTGCGTTCGAAGTCCATCCGCTGCTTAATCCGCTCTTTACCCAAAGGCGCTAGGCCCATCGCCTGACGGAAAGACGGGGAGACAATGGCCGAACCCGAGACGCGCCTGCTGATGCTGATCGACGACGAACCTGCGCAGTGCCGGCTGATTTCGGCCCTGGCTGCGCGGGAAGGCTGGCGTACGATCATAGCCCGCGATTCGGAAACCGCGATCGCGACCCTTGGCACGCGCCAGGGGATGCAGCTTGGTGCCATCATCCTCGACCAGTGGGTGCCGGGCGACGATGCCTGCGCGCTGATCGCGGAGCTGAAGGCCCGCCGCCCCGCACTGCCGATCCTGATGCTCACCACCAGCGCCTCGCCGCTGCTGGCGGTGGAGGCGATGCGCGCCGGCGCGACCGATTACCTGATCAAGCCGGTTGCGCCCGATCGCCTGCTCCAGGCCCTGCGCTCCGCCACGACGCTGGAAACGCCGACGGACGAACTTCAGCCGATGACCGAGAAGATCGGCGCAACGCTCGATTTCGATGCGATGATCGGCGCTTCATCGGCGTTCCGCACCGCGCTGGCCGTTGCCGCCAAGGCCGCGCGCACGCACAGCCCGGTGCTGATCGAGGGCGAGACCGGCAGCGGCAAGGAAATGCTGGTGCGCGCGATGCACGCCGCCAGCCAGCGCGCCAAGGCGCCGCTGCGCTTCGTCAACGCCGGCGGAGTGCCCGCCAACCAGCTTGAATCGACGCTGTTCGGCCACGAAAAGGGCGCCTTCCCCGGCGCGTTCGAGCGGCATATCGGCGCTTTGCAACATGCCGACGGCGGCACTTTGGTGATCGACGAAATCGATCGCCTGCCGCCTTCGGTGCAGGACCGCCTTGCCGCCTCGCTCCAGCGCGGCGACGTCCAGCCGATCGGCGCGCGCCATTCGTTCCGCGTCGATGTGCGCATTTTCGCGGCGAGCAACAGCCCGTTGCGCGATCTGGTCGCGTCGGGCGATTTCCGCTCAGATCTGTACGAATCGCTGTCCGCCGTGCTCGTCTCGCTCCCCGCGCTGCGCGAACGGCTGGGCGACATCGCGGCGCTGGCCCGCCATTTCCTTGCCCGCATCGGCGAGCAGCCCGGACTGCGCCCGCTCGGCATCACCGATGGCGCGCTGTCGCTGCTTTCGGCGTACGACTGGCCGGGCAATGTCCGCCAGTTGCAGGCCACATTGTTCCGCGCCGCCGTGTTCTGCGACGGCGAGGCGCTGACCGCACAGGATTTCCCCAACCTTTCCAGCATGCTGGGTGAAGCTCCGGCGATCGCCTCGCAAGGATCGGACGGCGGCGGGGTGATGCTGTACGCGCCCGACGGCAACTTGCGCCCGCTCGAAGAGATCGAGGCCGACGTCATTCGCCTCGCCATCGGCCACTATCGCGGGCGCATGACCGAAGTCGCGCGGCGGCTCGGCATCGGACGATCGACGCTGTATCGCAAGCTGAGCGAACTCGGCATCGACAACGCCGCCTGAATCCGGCTAGCCTGCCGGAATGGCGGGTATCCTAGACTTTTCGGGCAAAACCGCGCTGGTCACCGGCGCGGCATCGGGCATCGGCGCGGCCACCGCGCGGCTGCTGGCGGCGCAGGGCATCGCCGAACTCGTGCTGATCGACCGCGACCGCCCCGCGCTGGACCGGTTGTGGAAGGACCAACCCAGCCCGACTTGCAAGCTGCGCCCCTATGGCGGCGACGTTGCCGACCCATCGTTGTGGAGCCTGATGTCGCGTGAACTGCCGCGGATCGACCACGCGGTGATCAACGCGGGCATCCCCGGCGCGGGCAAGTCGATCGTCGACACCGACATCACCGACTGGCGCAAGACCATGGCGGTCAATCTCGACGGCACGTTCCTCGCCCTGCGCAGCGCGATGCGCAACATGAGCCGCACCAGCGAGGCAAAGCCGGCGGGCGGCAGCATCGTGCTGACCGCGTCGGTCGCCGGGCTGCGCGGCGTCGGCCCGATCGACTACGGCGCGTCGAAAGCCGCCGTTGCGCAGATGGCGCGCATCGCCGGGCGCGAGGGCGGTCCGCTGGGCATCCGCGTCAACGCCATCGCGCCGGGCGGAGTCGACACCCCGATGTGGGACCACACCGAGGCATTTCGCGAACTGGTGGCCAGCAGCGGCAGCCGCGAGGCCGCGATTGCGGCGATGGGCCAGCCCGGCTCCGCGCTCGGCCGTTTCGCCACCGCCGAGGAAATCGCCGGCCAGATCGCGTTCCTGCTTTCGGACCTCGCCACCACGATCACCGGTACCGTGCTGGTGAGCGACGGCGGGTTTTCGATTTAGGCGGATTGTTTCAATATTGAACACCCGCTCATGGTGAGGAGGGACTGAGCCTGTCGAAGGCCCGTCTCGAACCACCGCCCCTAACGACCGGCCCAACGACCGGGCGGTCCTTCGAGACGCCACTTCGACAAGCTCAGCGGCTCCTCAGGATGTGCGGTTCAGCGTAATCACACGATGGATCACCCCTCACCCGAACAACCCCGAACCCTTCAGCCGCTGATACGCCTCGACCACTTGCTGCAGCCGCGCTTCGTGGGTGCGGTCGCCGCCGTTGCGGTCGGGATGGTAGCGGCGGACGAGTTCCGAATAGCGGGCGCGGAGGGCCTTGCGATCGGCGTCGAAGCCAAGGCCCAGTGCCTCGAACGCCTGGCGGTCTTCCTTGCCGATGCCGCGCCGCGCGGCGTCGGCGGTCTGCATCGCGGCGGCCCGGCGCATGCGGGCGCGTTGCTGGATCGCATCGAGCGGGTCGCTGAAATCGGCCCAGCGCGGGGCCTGGTCGATCCCGGCGTCGGGGCGGAACGCGCGGGTTTCGCGCGCCCAGCCGGCGATGGGCGACTGCGCTTCGAGGATTTCCTCGGCGCTCATCCCGTCGAACCAGTCATACCCGGCGTTGAACGCGCGCACGTGGTCAAGGCAGAACCAGCGGTAGTGGCCGGGCCCGTCGAACCCCGGCGGAACATAGCCGGGCGCGCGGAATTCGCCGTGCTCGTCGCAACCGGGGGCATCGCAATGCCGCCCCGTGCCTGCGATGCGGCCATGGAACTTGTCGTGTCTCACGTGCTACCACATGGTGGCACAGGCGCCGGAAGGAAAGTCATGACGGGACCGATTGCCCTCGAAATCGAACGAAAACTGGTTGAAACCTTCGCTCCGGGGCGGCTGGCGGTGATCAACGACAGCGACAGCCACTCGGGCCACTCGGGCCACGACGGTAGCGGCGAATCGCATTTCACCGTGGAAATCGAGGCGGCGGCGTTCGCCGGCGTCTCGCGGCTGGAGCGCCAGCGCATGGTCAACCGCGCACTGGGCGACCTGCCCGGACAGCGGGTCCACGCGCTGGCGATCAAGGCGAAGGCGCCCGGCGAATAACGCGACGAAGCACGGGCGGGGACTCATCTCCGGCCCGACAGGGAGAATGCGCATGTTTGCCACGATGTCGGGCTTCGGGCTGTTTCTGATCGCGATCCTTGTGCTGCTGGCGCTGAAATCGTTCGGCATCAACCAGGAATACCAGCGCGGCGTGGTGTTCCGGCTGGGGCGGCTGGTGGAAACCAAGGGGCCGGGCTGGTTCTGGCTGATCCCGCTGATCGACCGCGTGGTGAAAGTGGACTTGCGCACGGTGACGTTCGCGCTCGCCACGCAGGAGACCGTGACGCGCGATGGCGTGGCGGTGCGCGTCAATGCCGTGCTGTGGTATCGCGCGGTGGAGCCCAAGCTGGTGGTGACATCGGTCGTCAACTGGCAGTCGGCGGTGATCCAGGCGGCTGAGACGGGCATGCGCGATGCGATCGGGCAAAGCGATCTCGACCAGATGCTGAAGGAACGCACCACGATCAATTCGCGGCTGCTCGACCTGCTGGCCAAGACCTGCGTGCAGTGGGGCGTGGTGGTCGATGCGGTGGAGATCAAGGATCTCGACATCCCCGAACAGATGCAGCGCGCGATCGCGCGCGAGGCCGAGGCGGTCCGCGAAAAGCGCGCGCGGATCATCAAGGCGGAAGGCGAGTTCGAGGCATCCAAGACGCTGGCGGACGCCGCGCGGATCATCTGCGACGTGCCCGGCGCGCTCGAGCTGCGGCGCCTGCAGACGCTGACCGAGATCGGTGTGGAGCACAATTCCACGATCATCGCGATGTTCCCCACCGAACTGCTCGAAGCCGCCAAGAAGATCGCCGCGAGCTGACGGCGGGTTGCGATGGACGTCCCTGCCCCACGCTCAGCCCCGGTCGAGGCGACCCCGGTCGAGGCACCGCGCCGCATCCGCCGTGCCGCGCGGATCCTGCTGCTGGATGGCGCGGAGCACTTGCTGCTGTTCCGCTTCACCCCGGACGATCGCCCGCCGTTCTGGGCAACGCCGGGCGGTGAGTGCGATCCGGGCGAGGACTTTGCCGATGCGGCGCGGCGCGAGCTGCTGGAGGAAACGGGAATCGCCGCCGACCCGGGTGAGCCGATCGCGGCGCGCGGCAACGATTTCATCACCTTCCACGGGGAACCGGTGACGGCGGACGAACGTTTCTTCGTGATCCGCGTGGCGTCGGGCGCGATCGATACCAGCGGCCACACCGCCATGGAACGCGCGGTGATGCAGGACCATCGCTGGTTCTCCCGCGACGACATCGCCGGCTGGCACGAACCGGTGGTGCCGCGCGACATCCTGTCCCTGCTCAACCTTGCGGAGGCCCCATGACCGAACCGATCCTGCAGACGATCGTCCCCGTCACCCACGATCTGGGCGCGTTCCAGGTGCGCCGCGCGATTCCGTCGCGGACACGCACGATGGTCGGGCCGTTCATTTTTGTCGACCAGTTCGGCCCGGCGGTGCTCGCCCCCAGCGAGGCGATGGACGTGCGCCCGCATCCGCACATCAATCTCGCGACGGTCACCTGGCTGTTCGCCGGGGAGTTTGGGGGCGCGATCGATCATCGCGACAGCCTGGGCACGTTCGCCACGATCCGCCCCGGACAGGTCAACCTGATGACCGCCGGATCGGGCATCGTCCATTCCGAGCGCAGCCCGCAGGCGGAACGGCACGGCAGCGACGGAAAGGGGCCACACTTGTACGGCATGCAGACCTGGCTCGCGCTGCCCGACGGGCGCGAGGAGATCGCCCCGGCGTTCGAGGCGCACGCCGACCTGCCGCTGGTCGAGGACCCTTGCGCCACGGCGCGGGTGATCATGGGCACGCTGTGGGGCGCAACCGCGCCGACCACGCAGCACGCCGCGACGATCTATGCCGAGATCGTGCTGGCGCCGGGCGGATCGCTGCCGGTCGATGCCGAAGCGGACGAGCGCGCGGTGATGCTGGTGGGCGGCGAGGCGACGATTAGTGGGCAGGTGCTCGGACTTTACGAACTGACCGTACTCGCGCCGGGCGCGGCGCTGACACTCGCCTCGCAGCGCGGCGGGCGGGTGATGCTGCTGGGCGGCGAGGCGTTTGCCACCCCGCGCCATGTGTGGTGGAACTTCGTCAGCTCCTCGCGCGACCGGATCAACCAGGCCAAGGCCGACTGGCGCGGCGGGCGATTCCCCACGGTCCCCGGCGACACGCAAGAATTCATCCCCCTGCCCGAAGTGGCCAAGACGGTGAGCTATCCATGACAGATCAAGCCATGACCGACCGAACCGCAACGCTTCCGCCGCAAGTGCGGGTCACGCTCGCCAACGGCATCGAACTCGACACGATCGATACGGGGCCGCGCGATGCCCCTGCGCTGATCTTCCTCCACGGCTTTCCCGAATCGCACCGCACCTGGCGCCACCAGATCGCGCATCTTTCGGACCGGTTCCGCTGCATCGCGCCCGACCAGCGCGGCTACCGCGGATCGTCGAAGCCGCAGGACGTCGCGAGCTACACCCCCGACAAGCTGATCGCCGACGTGTTCCAGCTGGCCGATGCGCTGGGCGTCGGCGAGTTCACCATCCTGGGCCACGATTGGGGCGGCGCGATCGCCTGGGGCGTGGCGCTGGTCGGACAGAAGGCGGGCGGCCCGATGAACGGACGCGTCACCCGCTGCGTCATCGCCAACGCGCCGCATCCCGCAATCTTCCAGAAGCTGCTCTATACCGATCCGGTGCAGCGCGCGGCCAGCCAGTACATGCGCGCCTTCCGCGATCCCGCCAATGACCAGCTGGTGCGCAACCATGGCATCGCGGGCATCCTGATGAAGGCGATCAAGTGGGAACGATCGAGCGCGATGGGCGTGGCCGAGCGCGATGCCCTGCTGGCCGACTGGCAGGATCGCGACGCCTGTTTCGGCATGCTCAACTGGTATCGCGCCAGCCCGGTCGACGTGCCGCCGATGGACGCGCCGATGTCCGCGCCCGCAGGCTGGACCCCGCCGTCGCTGCCGCCGCTGAAGATCCCGACGCTGGTGATCTGGGCGCTGGACGACCTGGCATTGCCGCCCGCCAACATCGACGGGCTGGACAACATCATCGACGACCTGACCTTGGTCAAAGTGCCCGATTGCGGGCATTTTGTGCCGTGGGAAGCACCCGCCGCCGTCAACGCCGCGATCGACGCGTTTCTTGCGCGGACCGATGGCTGACGCGCCGCCGGCGGGCCACCGCTCGCTGCTGCGCAACCATGGCGGCGGCCATGCGACGGTCAGCTACCTCGAGCTGTTCTTCGACCTGGTCTATGTCTTCGCGATCACCCAGCTTTCGCACTTTCTGCTGAAAGCGCCGGGCTGGATCGGTCTGGCCGAGATGGCCGTCCTGTTCCTGGCGGTGTGGTGGGCGTGGATGTACACCACGTGGGCGGCCAACTGGGCCGATCCCGAGCGCGTGCCGGTGCGGCTCATGCTGCTGGTCGCGATGCTGCTGAGCCTGCTGATGGCCGCCGCGCTGCCCGAGGCGTTCGGGGACCGCGCCGGGCTGTTCGCGGGCAGCTATGTCGTGCTGCAACTGGGCCGCACGCTGTTCATGGCCTGGGTCATGGGGCGCGATGCGGGGGCCGAAGGACGCGACGGCGCGCGCAACATGCTGCGGATATCCACATGGTTTGCGCTGTCCGCGCCGCTGTGGCTCCATGGCGCGTTCGGCACCGAGGGCATGGCGCGGCTGGGCCTGTGGGCCGTGGCACTCGCCATCGAATACTTGGGCCCCGTGGCCGGGTTCCGCACGCCCGGTCTGGGCCGGTCGCTGCCGTCGGACTGGAACATCTCCGGCAGCCACATGGCCGAACGCTGCGCGCTGTTCATCATCATCGCGCTGGGCGAAGGCATCGTGGTGACCGGCGCCAGCTTTGCCGAACGCGAGATGACCGCCGCGCGCATCGCCGGCTTCGCGCTGGCGTTCCTGTCCTCGATCCTGATGTGGTGGATCTATTTCGATGTCGGCGCGCAGCGCGGCGCCAGCCACATCGAACACCACGCCGAGCCCGGCCGTGTGGCGCGCAACGCCTATACCTACCTGCACATGCCGATCGTGGCCGGGGTGGTGATCACCGCCGTGGCCGACGCGCTGCTGCTGGAACAACCGGGCGAGCCTGCCGATGCGCGCTTCATCCTGGTGATGAGCGGCGGGCTGCTGGTCTATCTGGCGGGGCTGGGCCTGTTCAAGCGGTTCAGCAGCACGTTCGGAAACTTCCCGCTGTCGCACTTTGCCGGAGGCGCGCTGCTCATTGCGCTGGCCGGGTGGGCGTCGTTGTCACAAGCGATGGGGCTGGCCGCGCCATCGCGCATCGTGCTGGCGGGTGCCGCCACGCTGGCGCTGGTGCTGGTCGCCGCGTGGGAGTGGGGATCGCTCCACGGCGGGTGGAAGGAGCGGTTCAGCCGTCCGGCCAAGCGCTAGAGCATGGTGAGCCATACCCCTCCCGCTCATGGTGAGGAGGGGCTGAGCCTGTCGAAGACCTGTCTCGAACCATCGCACGCGCGGTCCTTCGAGACGCCGTTTCGACAGGCTCAACGGCTCCTCAGGATGAGCGATCAGGATTAATCGCCCGATGCTTTGACGACCGGTTCGCCGAACCAGTTGAGCCATGCCCCGTGCGCGTGCGCGGTGCCCAGCTGCACGCGCTGCGCCCCGCCGGGCCAGTACCGCGCGGTCAGTTCGTGGTGATGCACCGTGCGGTTGGCCTCGAGCGAAATCCACGCCAGCGGACGCTCCACCGTGGCGTTTGCACCCGCCGCTTCCATTGCGGCGGTGACGCGCGCCTGCTGGTCGTGCGGGACATATTGCCACACGATCGAATGCATCAGCACGCGCGTGGTGCCCGCCGCCTGCGGCCGGGCGAGTTCGGTCTCGACGAAATCGGCGGCGTTCATCGCGACCATGTCAGGCCGTTGCTGGCGGGCGGCGGCGACCGCCTGTTCCATCCGTTCGAACCGCACGCTGTGTTCGGGCCAGATATAAGCCTTCAGCCGCAGCGCCTGCGCCGGATCGGACAAGTCCACCGGCGCGACGTCGCAGCCGCGGGTCGAGGCGATTGCGATGGCGCGGTCGGGCGCCGGGGGCCCGCGCCATTCGGGCGCAAACCGCATCGCGCCGGGCTGCGGCCCCACGCCCACCCCGCCCAGTTCATAGCGATAGCGGCCGAGCATCAGGTTGATCCCCGCGCTCGATCCGATCTCGATGCATTGGAAGCGCGGCGGCAGGCCCTGATCGGCCAGCCACAGCATCGCCGCGATGAAGTTGGATGATCGCCCCGCCTCGTTGGTCTGCGGCGGACCATCGAGCCAGGGCAGCAGGTCCGCGCCACGCCGCGCGATGACATCGGCCACCGCCGCCGCATCCGCTTCATCGGACGGGCTCGCGTTGCGGTAGATCGCGTCGAGCGCCGGTTCGCCACCCGCGATGTGCAGCGAATGCAGCCCCCCGGCGGCGCGCAACGCCAGCGCATCGGCCACCGGCGGCCCCTGCCAGTCGCGGATGCGATCGAGGAACGCGCCGGGTATGTCACCCGCCACGCACGCCGCCAGCGCCGCCACGATCCGTGCCGTGATCGGCGCATCGTTGGCGCGGCAATACAGCAGCTGGTTGTGGAACGCGTCGGCCACCGCGCCGGTCCCGGCCTGGTAGATCGTCTGGTACCGGTACGTGTCGCTCATCGCGATTCCCTTTCCGCAGGTTGCCCTTTGCGCGCGGGGGCCATATGGGCGCGAGCCATGTCAGACATGTCGCCCCCCGCCGCGTCGCCGCTGGTTTTCGCCATACCCAAGGGCCGCATCCTTGACGAGGCCCTGCCGCTGCTCGCGCGCGCCGGGGTGGTGCCCGATGCGGATTTCCACGACAAGAACTCGCGCGCGCTGTCGTTTGCCACCAGCCGCCCCGACATGACGCTGATCCGCGTGCGCGCGTTCGATGTCGCCACGTTCGTGGCGCATGGCGCGGCGCAGATGGGCATCGTCGGCTCCGACGTGATCGACGAGTTCGACTATTCCGACCTTTATGCCCCGGTCGATCTCGGCATCGGCCACTGCCGCCTGTCAGTGGCCGAACCCGCCGCGCCGGTAGACAACGGCAGCGGCGTGGCGCGCGAAAGCCACGCGCGCGTCGCCACCAAGTATCCCAACCTGACCCGCCGCCATTTCGAATCGCTGGGCGTGCAGGCCGAATGCGTGAAACTGAACGGCGCGATGGAACTGGCGCCCAGCCTGGGGCTCGCCAGCCGCATCGTCGATCTCGTTTCCACCGGGCGCACGCTCAAGGACAACGGGCTGGTCGAAACCAGCGTGATCCTGCCGGTGTCGGCGCGGCTGATCGTCAACCGCGCCGCGCTGAAGACCGACAGCGCGCGCATCGGCGCGCTGATCGATGCGTTCCGCGCGCTGGTGACGGAACGGGAGCCCGCCTGATGCAGCGCCTGAATTCCGCCGACCCCGGCTTTGCCCGCGCGTTTGCCCGGCTGGTCAAGGATCGCCGCGAAAGCGACGAGGACATCGCGCGCGATGTTGCCGGCATCATCGAGGAAGTGCGCCTGCGCGGTGACGAGGCGGTCGCCGAATTCACCGCACGGTTCGACGGCCACAACCTGTCCGACGACAACTGGCGGATCGCGCCCGAAGCTTGCCGCGAGGCGTTCGACACGCTCGACCCGGCGTTGCGTGCCGCGCTCGAACTCGCCGCCAACCGCATTCGCGCGTTTCACGAGGCGCAGCGGCCCGAAAACCGCGACATCACCGACGCCAAGGGCGTGCGCATGGGCGCGCGCTGGAGCGCGGTGGACGGCGCGGGGCTGTACGTGCCCGGCGGCCGCGCCGCCTATCCTTCGTCGCTGCTGATGAACGCGATCCCCGCCAAAGTCGCGGGCGTGGAGCGGCTGGTGGTGGTCACCCCGACGCCCAAGGGCATGGTCAATCCGCTGGTGCTGGCCGCCGCGCACCTCGCCGGCGTCGATGAAGTGTACCGCGTCGGCGGGGCGCAGGCCGTCGCCGCGCTCGCCCATGGCACCAAGCGCATCGCCCCGGTCGACGTGGTGACCGGCCCCGGCAACGCCTGGGTGGCAGAGGCCAAGCGCCAGCTGTTCGGCGTGGTCGGCATCGACATGGTTGCCGGCCCGTCCGAAATCCTGATCATCGCCGATGCCAAGAACGATCCGGTGTGGATTGCCGCCGACCTGCTCAGCCAGGCCGAGCACGATCCCGCCGCGCAAGCGATCCTGATCACCGAGGACGCGCGCTTTGCCGATCAGGTGGCCGATCTGGTCGGCGTGGAAATCGCGATGCTGCCGACCGCGCGCGTCGCCAAGGCCAGCTGGGACGATCACGGCACGATCATCGTGGTCGGCTCGCTCGACGAGGCGCCAGCGCTGGCCAATGCGCTCGCCGCAGAACATGTCGAGATCGCCACCGACAATCCTCAGGCACTGTTCGACCGGATCCGCCACGCCGGTTCGGTGTTCCTGGGCCGGATGACGCCCGAGGCGGTGGGCGATTACGTCGCCGGGCCCAACCACGTGCTGCCCACCGGGCGCCGCGCGCGCTTTTCGTCCGGGCTGTCGGTGCTCGATTTCATGAAGCGCACCAGCTTCATCGAACTGGGCGCGGACGCGCTCGCCGCGATCGGCCCCGCCGCCATCGCGCTGGCCGAGGCCGAAGGGCTGGCCGCGCACGCGCGCTCCATCGAACTGAGGCTTGGCATATGAAATCCCCGCAGAACCAGCGCGCGCTGGCCCGATCGGCCGCGCGGCTTGCCGCGGTGCAGGCGCTGTACCAGCTCGAAATGGAACAGCCTGCGCTGGTCCAGCTGATCGACGAATTCCACATGCACCGGCTGGGCGCGTCGATCGAGGATGTCGAATATGCCGATGCCGACGTCGCGTTCTTCGACGATCTGGTGCGCGGCACCGCCGCGCGGCGCGACGAGATCGACGGGCTGATCGGGGGCAAGCTGGCGCAAGGCTGGTCGCTGACGCGGCTCGACCGCACCATGATCCAGATCCTGCGCGCCGGCACTTACGAACTGCTGGCGCGCGCCGACGTCCCCAAGGCCACTACGATCAGCGAATATGTCGATGTGGCACACGCCTTTTTCGAAAGCCGCGACGCCAAGTTCGTCAACGGATTGCTGGACGCGATCGCCAAGGATGCGGGACGGTAAAACGTCGTCCCGGGGCTCGACCCGGGACGACGTTCAACTTGAAAGCCGCGCGGCGTGCCAGCGCAAGTGGTCTTCCATGAACGTGGAGATGAAGTTGTAGCTGTGGTCGTAGCCCGGCTGCATCCGCAGCGTCAGCGGTATGCCCGCCGTGGCGCAAGCCGCCGCCAGCAATTCGGGCCGCAGTTGTTCGGCAAGGAACCCGTCGGCCTCGCCCTGATCGACCAGGATGTCGCCCGCCGGGCGCTTGCCATCCTCGATCAAGGCCACCGCATCGTGCGCGCGCCATAGGCTGCGGTCGGCGCCGAGGTAGCCGCCCAGCGCCTTTTCGCCCCACGGCACCTGCCCCGGCGCGACGATCGGCGCGAACGCGGACAGGGAGCGGAATTTCTCCGGATAGGTCAGCCCCAGCGTCAGCGCGCCGTGGCCGCCCATCGAGTGGCCCATGATCCCGGTGCGCGCCGGATCGACCGGAAAATTCGCGGCGAGCAGCGCGGGCAATTCGTCCGCGATGTAACTCCACATCTTGTAGTGGGCTGCAAACGGCGCCTGCGTCGCATCGACATAGAACCCCGCGCCCAGCCCGAAGTCATAAGCGCCCGCCGGATCATCGGCCACGCCATCGCCGCGCGGGCTGGTATCGGGCGCGACGAAGATCAGGCCCAGTTCGGCGCACACGCGGCGGTACTCGCCCTTGTCGGTGACGTTGGCGTGGGTGCAGGTCAGCCCCGACAGGTAGATCACCGTCGCCAGCGGCTTGCCCGAAGCCGCCTGTGCCGCCGCAGCCGGGGGCAGGAAGACCGAAAAGGTCATTCCCGTCCCCGTCGCGGTAGAAGAATGGCTGTAGACGCCCAGCGTGCCGCCGTGGGCCTTGCTCGTGCCGAGCGTCTCAACCGTCACGTCAGCCGACCCGGTGCAGCGCGCACAGCTTGTTGCCATCGGGATCGCGCAGATACGCCAGGTACAGCTTGCCGAAGCCGCCGTCGCGCACGCCCGGCGGGTCTTCGCACGTGGTGCCACCGTTCTCGACGCCGGCCTTGTGCCACGCATCGGCATCTTCCGGCTTGCCCATGGCAAAGCCGATGGTGCCGCCGTTGGCGTGGGTAGCGGGCTGGCCGTTGATCGGCGGAGTCACGAGGAAAATCCCGTCGTTGTGCATGTAGACCAGCCGGCCGTTGGGGTCTTCCATCCCCGGATTGCCGCCCTGCGAGCCGAACAGCGCGTCGTAGAACTTCTTCGACCGGGCAATATCGTTGCTGCCCACCATCATGTGACTGTACATCGGTGCTCTCTCCCAATGGGTTGCGGAATGCGACTTGTATGGCCCCGGTGGGCGGGGTCAAGCGTTGGCGACGCCAAGCGCCGACGATCAGTCGACGCAGACTTCGACCAGCGTCGGGCCGATCGACTCGAACGACGCCGACAGCGCGGCATCAAGCCCGTCATACGCCTCGACCCGGACTGCCGACACCCCTTGCGCCTGTGCCAGCGCGCAGAAATCGAGCCCCGGCAAGTCGGTCGCCATCGGTGAGTGCAGCTGGAAGTGACGCGAAAACTCGACCAGCGCCTGGTAGCGCCGGTTTCGCACGATCACGAACGACACCGCCAGCCCCAGCTGCGCCGCGCTCCACAGCCCCTGGATCGCGTACATCGCCGCGCCATCGCCCAGCACGGCGATGACCTTGCCGGACCGCCGCGCCAGCGCCACGCCGATCGCGGCGGGCAAACCGTGACCCAGCCCGCCGCTGGCGCACGTGTAGAACGTGTCCTGTGCGACAATCGGCAGGTGATCGTGCATCGCCCCCCGGCTCGAGGCGGCTTCCTCGACGATGATCGAGCCTGCCGGACGCAGCGCCGCGATCCGCGCCAGCAGGTGCGCGTCGGTGAACCCGGCTGGCGGCAGCGCCGGGCGGACCAGCCGCGGCGGCGCGGTGCGGGGGCGTTGCGGTGCGGGCCCCGCCAGCAGCGCCTGCGTGGCCAGCCGGGCATTGGCGATCACCGCCAGCCCCTCGGGCGCCCACGCCGCCTGCGCTGGATCGTCTATGATCTGGAACACGGTGGCATCGGGCGGCGCGTGCGGGCCGAACCCCTCGACATGATACAGGCTGAGCGGCCCGCCGATCACCAGCACCACATCGTGCCCGGCCAGTGCCGCGACAATCGCCTCGCGCGAGGCCTTGAGGAACCCGGCGAACAGCGCGTGATCCTCGGGAAAGCCGCAGCGTGCCGACAGCGGGGCGACCCACACCGCTGCCGCATGGCGCTCGGCCAGCGCCACCAGCGCGTCCCAAGCATTGTCGCGCGACACGCCCGCCCCCACGACGATCGCGGGCGATGATGCTGCGGCCAGCGCCTGCGCTATTTCGGCCATCGCCTCCGGATCGCCCGGATTGGCGGCGGCAACGCGGCGCACCGGCAGCGGATCGCAGGGCCGGTCCCAGTCGTCGACCGGGATCGAGACGAACGTCGGGCCGCATGGCGGCTGCATCGCCACGTGATAGGCGCGGGCGATGGCGGCGGGCACGTCCTCGGCGCGCACGGGTTCGCAGGCCCATTTGACGTATGGCTGCGGGAATTCGGTGGGCCGGTCGGCGAACAGGAACGGCTCGTACGGCAGGATCGATCGCGCCTGCTGCCCGGCGGTGATCACCAGCGGCGTCTGGTTCTTGTACGCAGTGAACAGGTTGCCCAGCGCGTGGCCGACACCGGCGGCGGAATGCAGGTTGACGAAGCCCGCGTTGCGCGTCGCCTGGGCAAAGCCATCGGCCATGCCCAGCACCACGCTTTCCTGCAGGCCCAGCACATAGCGGAAATCGCCGGGAAAATTCCGGAACATCGGCAGTTCGGTCGATCCCGGATTGCCGAAGATTGTGGTCATGCCCACGCTGCGCATGAACGACAGCGTCGCGTCGCGGACCGTCGTCGTTGCGGCATCACCCAGCATTCCCCGTCCTCCACCGCGCGCGCTTGGCGAGCCTGCCATTTCCTTTCGCCGATTGCTATGCAACGCAAACGAAAATGTCCGACTCAATCGGCTGGCAGAGGATGTGGCGCAGGTGGATTTCAACACCCTGATCGATGATCGCCCGGCAGACGGGCTGTTCCGTGTCCATCGCGCGATCTTCGACGATGCCGAGGTGTTCGAGGCCGAGCTGGCCCGCGTGTTCGGCGGCGGCTGGGTGTTCCTCGGGCTGGCCGACCAGGCGGCAGGGCCGCACGACTTCTTCACCACGCGCATCGGCCGGGTGCCGGTGCTGGTCAGCCGCGACGGCGACGGCAGCTTGGCCGCGTTCGTCAATTCATGCCCGCACAAGGGATCGATGCTGGCGCAGACCGCCTGCGGCAACGCGCGGCTGCATGTGTGCCCCTATCACAGCTGGACGTTCGACAGCGCGGGCCGCAACAAGGCGGTGAAATGGAAAAATGCGGGCGGATACTCCCCCGCGTTCGCGCAGACCGGCCACGATCTGGCATCCCTGCCCCGCTTCGGCGAGTATCGCGGCTTCCTGTTCGGCAGCCTGAGCGCGGATGTGCCCACGCTGGAAGATCACCTCGGCGAAGCGCGCAAGCTGCTCGATCTCGTCGCCGGGCAAAGCGAACAGGGCATGGAACTGGTGCCGGGCATGGTCACCTTCACGTTCGACGCCAACTGGAAGCTGCAGCTGGAAAACTGTTCGGACGCCTATCACTTCACCTCGGCGCACCCTTCGTACTTGCGCGTGCTCGAACGGCGCCGGGAAGATCCGACCACGGTCACCGCGCGATCGGCGTGGGACAGCAACCGCAACTGGGCCGAAGACGCGCAAGGCGTACAGGGCGGCAGCTTCAGCATGGCGCACGGCCATGTGCTCAACTGGGGTGTGATGGGCGTGTCCGATGCGATGCCGCTGTTCGAAAGCGCTGATGCGCTGGCGACGCGCGTCGGCACCGGCGCGCGCGACTGGATGTTCAACATGCGCAACCTGACGATTTTTCCCAACCTGCAGATCGCCGAGAACGCCTCGAGTCAGTTGCGCGTGATCCAACCAATCTCAGCCGGTCGCACCGAAATGCGCACGTGGTGCATCGCGCCCAAAGGCGAAAGCGCCGAAGCGCGTCGCCAGCGCATCCGCCAGTATGAAGACTTCTTCAACCCATCGGGCATGGCCACGCCCGATGACACCGTGAGCTATGAAAACTGCCAGCGCGGCTATGCCAGCCGGGTCGATCCGTGGCTGCAGGGCTACAATCGCGGCGCCACCGAAAGCCGGGCGGGCGGCAACGCGTTCGGCGATACCATCGGCCTGGTACCCGAACGCAGCGTGGCGGGCGGTTCGCAGCTGGGCGATGAAACGCTGTTCCATGGCTATTACCGCGAGTGGCAGCGCCGCATGGCGGGGGCTGCGGCATGACCGCGCCCCACGTCGCCGAGCTGACCGAACGCGATGCTGAACGGCTGTTGTTCCGTGAGGCACGCCTGCTCGACAACGGCGACTGGGACGCATGGTTGGCGCTCTATACCGAGGACAGCACGTTCTGGATGCCCGCGTGGCGCAACGAAGCCGAGACCACCGGCGATCCCGATCGCGAGCTGTCGCTGATCTATTACGCCGGGCGGCGCGGGATCGAGGAGCGGGTGTGGCGCGCGCGATCAGGGTTGTCGGTCGCCTCCACCCCGCGACCGCGCGTGGTCCACGCGGTCACCAATGTGCTGCTGGAAGGCGAAGCCGGGGGTGAATGGGCGGTGTCGGCGTGCTTCACGGTGCACCTCTATGATCCGCGTTCGGGCGGGGTGCATGTGAACTTCGGCCGCTACGACTACCGCCTGCGGCACGGCAACGGCAACGGCGACGGGGGCAATGGTGGCTGGCTGATCGCCGCCAAGACGATCACCCTGCTCAACGACCGCATCCCGACAGTGGTCGATTTCTACTCGGTCTGACCGGGCGCAGCGACGCGCGATTTTGCCACGAACGGCAGCAGCAGCACCGCCGCTGCGGTCAGCACCGCGATCATCATCCAGGCGTCGTTGATCGACTGGACCAGCGCGGCCTTTTCGATCAGCGGGCGCGCCATGTTCTGCGCCGCCTCGCTCGCCGGGCGGCCCGCTTGCGCCAGGAACAGCTCGCGCGGAATGCCGATCGACACCGCGACATCGACATCGCCCGCGCGCAGGCTTTCGCCGATCGTGCGCGCGTGATCGGTCCCGCGGCTGAAGATCACCGTATCGATCAGCGCCAGCCCGATCGCGCCGCCCAGGTTGCGCATCAGGTTGAACAATCCGCTGCCATCCGCGACGAGGTGATTGGGCAGCCGCCCCAGCGCGAGCCGCGTCGGCGGCAGCAGGCAGAACATGATCGAGGCGCCGCGCAGCACTTGCGGCAGCATCATCTGCGCAAAGTCGGTATCCTTGGTCTGCGACGCGCTCAGCCACAGCCCCGCCGCGAACATGCCGAAACCCAGCAGCGTCAGCAGGCGCGGATCGACCCGGCGTTCCAGCGCCACCGCGACCGGCGCGGCCAGCAGTTGCGCCATCCCGGTCACCAGCATGATCTTGCCGATCTCCAGCGCGCCGTGGCCGCGCACCAGCCCGAGAAAGAACGGCATCAGGTAGGTCGATCCGAACAGCCCGATGCCCAGCACGAAACTGAGGATGCAGCCGATGGTGAAGTTGCGATCGGCAAAACTGCGCAGTTCGACCACGGGGTGCACCGATCGCAGCGTGCGGGCCACGAACGCAAGCCCGCACAGCGCGAACAGGCCCAGCAGTGACAGCACCCGCAGCGATGCCCAGCCGAACGACGGCGCGTCCTTGAGTCCGATCTCGAGCGCGGTCAGCGCGACGGCCATCGCCGCCAACGCCAGCGCATCGACCGACCGCAGTTCCGCGCGATCGACCGGGCGGCGCGGCAACAACGCCGCTGCGCCGATGGCTGCTATGATGCCGGGCACGATGTTGACCAGGAACAGCCAGTGCCACGAATAGGTCTGGGTCAGCCAGCCGCCCACGATCGGGCCGACCGTGGGGGCAAACACCGCCGCGACGCCGGCAATGGTAGTCGCGATGCCCTGCAGGCGCAGCGGAAACATCAGGAACACCGCCGAAAACACCGCCGGGATCAGCGTGCCGCCGGCAAACCCCTGCAACACCCGCCACGCGATCAGGCTGGTGAAATCGTGGCTCGCCGCGCAGCCCGCCGACGCCAGCGTGAACACCGTGATCGCGACCACGAACAGCCGGCGCATCCCCAGCAGCCGGGTCAGGTAACCCGTCAACGGAATCGCCACGATCTCTGCGATGAGGTATGCTGTCTGCACCCAGCTCATCTGGTCGGTTGCGATGCCGAGCGCCTTCTGGATCGTCGGCAGCGAGGTCGCGACGATCTGGATGTCGAGGATCGCCATGAACATGCCCAGGCACATGAACAGGAACCCGGTCCATGTGCGCCAGGACACGGCGCGGCCATGCTCACCTTCTACACGTGCGGAACTGAGGGATTCGGGCAGCGGGAGCGTCTCGATCATGCGGGCTTTCACCATGTGGGCGCGTACCGACAACCGGGTGCTGGCGGCGTCTAACGCTTTTCGCCCCCGATCACGACTTGTAATGTAGGGGAACTCGCGCACCATGCATTCGTTTCCCGTATCGCACCACGCGCCGAAGACCGGCCAGACAGGAACCAGCATGGCCGACCCGGTAACGATTTTGTCGCTCGCGACGGCGACCCCCCCGTTCGTCGTGGCGCAGGCCGATGCGCTGGCCGTGGCGCGCGACGTGCTGGCGGGTGGCTTCAAGGACTTCGAGCGGATGACCTCGGTGTTCACCACCGCCGGCATTGCCAACCGCCAGCTGGCGCGCCCGGTCGACTGGTATCGCGAACCGCACGACTTCACCGAGCGGACCGCAGTCTATCTCGAAACCGCGCTCGACCTGTTCGTCGCGGCGGCACAGAGCGCGCTGGACGAAGCCGGGCTGGCGGCGAGCGACATCGACACCATCGTCACCGTATCGTCCACCGGGATCGCCACGCCCAGCCTTGAGGCGCGCGCGATGGGCCGCATGGGCTTTCGCACCGACGTCGCGCGAGTGCCGGTGTTCGGCCTCGGCTGTGCCGGCGGCGTCACCGGGCTGAGCCTGTCCGCCAAGCTGGCGCAGTGCACGCCCGGATCGGTGGTGCTGTTCGTCACGGTCGAACTGTGCAGCCTGGCCTTCCGCACCGACCGGGTGGACAAGGCCGACATCATTTCCACCGCGCTGTTCGGCGATGGCGCCGCCGCCTGCATCCTGAAAGTGGGCGACGAGGGCTTCGTCTCGATCTCGGGCGCGGCGGAAAAGACCTGGCCCGATACGCTCGACATCATGGGCTGGAAGATCGAACCCAACGGGCTGGGCGTGGTGCTCAACCGCGCGATTCCGGTGTTCGCGCGGCAGAACATGGCGCAGGCGATGGCCGAAATGCTCGCGCCGCAAGGGCTGGTCGTGGCGGACATCGACCGCTTCATCTGCCATCCCGGCGGCGCCAAGGTGGTCGATGCGGTCGAGCTGGCGCTGTCGCTGAACCAGGGCTCGCTCGATCATGAACGCGCCGTGCTGCGCGATCACGGCAACATGTCCGCGCCCACCGCGCTGTTCGTGCTCGACCGGGTGCGACAGGCGGGACTGCCGCCGCTGTCGGTGCTGACCGCGCTCGGGCCGGGGTTCACGACCAGCACCGTGACGTTGCGACACGCCGCATGACGCTGGCCATCGCGGTCCTGCTGTTCGTCACCGCGCAGCGGCTGGGCGAGCTGATCATCGCGCGGCGCAACACGCGACTGCTGATGGCACAAGGCGCGATCGAGCATGGCCGCGCGCACTATCCGGTGATGGTGCTGCTGCACGCCAGCTGGCTGGCGACGCTGTGGCTGCTGGCGTGGGATCGCCCGGTCAACCTGCTGTTGCTCGCCGCGTTCATGGTCATGCAGGGGTTGCGCGTGTGGGTGCTGATGGTGCTGGGCACGCGCTGGACCACGCGGGTCATCGTGCTGCCGGGCGAGCCGCTGGTCGCGCGCGGCCCGTTCCGCTGGGTGCGGCACCCCAACTACTGCATCGTGGTGGCCGAGATCGCGCTGCTCCCGCTGGCATTCGGGCTGATCGGCGTGGCGATCGTATTCTCGCTGCTCAACGCCTGGATGCTGTGGGTGCGGATCGGGTGCGAGAACCAGGCGCTGGCCGCCGGACCGCAGGCCCCGCGCGGGCCTGCCAACCGTCCGACCCGCGCTCCGTCCCGATAGTGGTCAAGCCGGGTCAATATGGACGCTTTCCAAGCCGGCGATCGTCGCCTAACCTGACGCCATGACAGGGGGCAATCTGGTCTGGACAGCGCAGGCGCGCGATACGCTGCGGGTGGTATCGCCCGCCGGGCGGATCGACGAAAGCACCGCCACTGCCTTTGCCGAACACCTCGCGCAGGAAATCGAAGTGGCGGCGGGCGATGGCGCGAAGCAGCTGGCGATCGATCTTTCGCTGATCGACTACATGTCGTCGCGCGGCTTGCGCGGGTTGACGCTGGCGCAGCGCAAGTCGGGCGATCACGGCATCACGATCGTGCTGGTGCAGCCCAACGACATCATGCGCGAAATACTCGCGATCAGCCGCTACGACATGGTTTTCAAGGTTTACGACACCATCGAACTGGTCCCTTCGGGCGCGCTTTGAATTGACAGGATCGCGACGCCGGCAGCCCTTGCGGGTGGTCGGCACCGGCGAAACGAGCCGACACGATCCACTTGGCGAGGGGAGAAGCGAACGATGAAGGTGCGGTTCTGGGGTACGCGCGGTTCGCTTCCGGTGGCGCAGAAATCGTCTGCCGTTCGCGACAAGATCGCCGCTGCGCTGGTCGCCGCCGACGGCCGGCGCTTTGCCGATACCGCCGAAGCCGCGCGCTTTGCCGACGACACGCTCGATTTCGCCACCAACGGGACGTACGGCGGCGCCACCAGCTGCGTCGAGATCGAAGCCGTCGGCGGCCCGAGCGATGACGGCGCCTTCATCGTCTGCGATCTGGGCAGCGGGCTGCGCGAATTCGGGTTGAACGCCATGGCGCGCTGCGCCGCCGGGCATGCGCGGCTCTATCATGTGTTCCTGTCGCACCTGCACTGGGACCACATCATGGGGTTCCCGTTCTTCGTTCCCGCGTTCGATCCGGGCGCAAAGATCGTGATCCATTCGGGCCATCCCGATGCCGAAACCGCGCTGCGCCGCCAGCAGGAGGAAATCTCGTTCCCCGTGGCGTTCGACTGGCTGCGCGCCGACATCAGCTTCCGCACGCTGGAACCCGGACAGCGCTATCCGATCGGCGCGGTCACGGTCGAGCTGATCGCGCAGCACCATTCGCACGTCAGCTATGGGTACAAGTTCACCGATGCAGACGGCAAATGCGCAATCTACAGCACCGATAGTGAACACAAGATCGACCGGATGGACGGCGAATCCGCGTTCGTCGATTTCTTCACCGAATGCGATCTGGTCATCTGCGACACGATGTACTCGCTGGCCGACAGCATCTCGATGAAGGAAGACTGGGGCCATTCGAGCAACGTCATCGCCATCGATCTGTGCCACGAAGCGCGCGCCAAACGGCTGGCGCTGTTCCATCACGAACCGACCTACAGCGACGCCGACATCCAGCGCATGCACCGCGAAAGCATCCGCTACGAAGAACTGACGCGCGAAGCCGCCCCGCTCGACGTGATCTGCGCCTATGACGGCCTCACCGTCGAGATCTGACCGCACACGCCGGGGGGCGATCTGGGCAGCGGTGCTGCTGGGCGGGCTGGCGGCTGCCCTGCTCAGCCTGATCGCCGCCGAACCCGCCCGGCGCGGCCTGTTCGACAGCTGGCAGCGCCTGGCCCCGCGCGCCATCGACGGCCGCAACGTCGTGGTCGTGCTGGTCGATCCGCTTGCGCTCAAGACCGTCGGCCCGTGGCCCTGGCCGCGCTATTACCTGGGCCGGCTGACCGAGACGATCGCCGCACAAAAGCCGCGCGTGATCGGCATGGACATGATCTTTCCCGAACCCGACCGGCTCAATCCCGATCAGTTCGTCCAGCTTTATCCCGAAATCGCCCCCGCCGCCGCCGCCTCGATCGGCAACCTGCCGTCGATGGACACGATTTTTGCGCAAGTGCTCGGCGGCGCACCGGTGGTGCTCGGCCGGCTGGGCATCGCGGGCTTTGGCAGCGATCCCAAAAGCCTGCTGCTCGATCCCGAGATCGACGGCCGCCCGCCCCCCGATGCCATGCGGTTTCCGCAAGTCCTCGCCAGCATCCCCCAGCTCGACGATGTCGCGCTCGGCCACGCGCTGGTCAACGGCCCGCCCGATGCCGACGGGATCGTGCGCCGGGTGCCGCTGACCGTGCTCGCGGGCGACCGGCCGATGCCCGGCCTCGCCGCCGAACTGGCACGCATCGCCACCGGCGCGCCGAAGATTTCCTGGCAGGGCACCACCGCCGTGATCGGCCCGCATCGCGTGCCCACCGACGATGCCGGGCAAATGCAGATCCGCCTTGGCAAGTTTCCCGATACCGCGCGCTATTCGGCCGCGCTCGTGCTCAGCGACAAGCTGAAGCCCGGCACGTTCACCGGCAAGGTGGTGATCGTCGGGCTGGGCGCGGAAGGCGTGTCCGATGTCGTATCGACCCCGCTCACCCCGCGCGGCTATGGCGTGTTCGTCCAGGCGCAGGCGGTCGATGCGATCCTGCGCGGCGGCTGGCTGTCGCGTCCGGGCTGGCTCGCCGCCGGCGAATGGATCGCAGGCGCAGTGCTGGCGCTGGTGATCGCGCTGGCCGGCATCATCCGGCGTCACTGGCCATGGCTGCTCGCGGGCGGCATCGCGATCGCGCTGCCCGTGGCATCATGGGCGTTGTTCGATGGGCCGGGGCTGTTGTTCGACCCGGCACGCCCGCTGATGATCGGGCTGGGTGCCGCGCTCGCGCTGGGCACGCTGCTGTTCGTGCGCAACCGCGCCGAACGCGCCAGCCTGGCGCGCGAACTGTTGGAACAGCAGCTGACCTCGGCGGTGCAGGAAGGCGAACTGGTTGCCGCGCGCGCGATCCAGCTGGGCATGGTGCCCGCGCGCGAGCGGCTGGCCGAGCTCGATCCGCGCATCCACGCCAGCGCGATCCTCGAACCGGCGCGATCGGTCGGCGGCGATTTCTACGACGCGATCCGCATCGATGCCGACCGCGTGCTGTTCGTGATCGGCGACGTGACCGGCAAGGGCGTGCCCGCCGCGCTGTACATGGCGCTGTCGAAGACGCTGGCGAAAAGCGTGCTGGTGCGCGAAAGCGGCGGGCTGGCGCACGCAGTCGACACGCTGAACCTCGAACTGCTGCGCGAAGCCGACGATGCCATGGGCGTTACCATGCTGATCGTGCTGTTCGATTGCGCCACCGGTGATCTGGGGATGGTCAACGCCGGGCATGAAAACCCGATCCTGTTGCGCCCCGGCCACGCGCCCGAGACGTTTCCGATGCGCGGCGGGCCGCCGTTCTGCGTGTGCGAATTCGCCTATCCCGAAGAACGGCTGACGCTCGCGCCGGGCGAGACGCTGATCCTGATCACCGACGGCGTGACCGAAGCACAGGATGAGGACAACCGCATGTTCGGCGTGGACGGGGCCTTCACCGCGCTGGCCGCGCGCGAACCCGACGAGAACGCGCAAGGCCAGCAGACCGTCGACAGGCTGGTGCGCGCGGTCCGCCGGTTCGAACACCCGACCGAACCCAGCGACGACCTGACCGTGCTGTCGCTGCACTATCGCGGACCCGCGCCGCCCGCACCACCCGCATGAGGATGGCGTCGGGGTCGGCCAAGGCCAAATGACGCTAGATCGTCTTGCACATTAGCTGAACCGCTCAGCCTGAGGACCGCTGAGCTTGTCGAAGCGGCGTCTCGAAGGACCGCCCAGTCGTTTTGGGAAGGTGGTTCGAGACGGGCCTTCGACAAGCTCAGTCCCTCCTCACCATGAGGGGTCCAGATTAATCGCTCGCCCCGTTAGCGGACGATCACCTCGACCCGGCGATTGCGCGCATCGCGCACGCCGTCACCGGTATCGACCGCAGGCTCGCGCTCACCGCGTCCGACCGCGCTCAACAGGTCGCGCGGAAATCCTTCGGCGATCAGCACGGACATGATCTCGCCGGCGCGCTGCCGCGACAGGCGATCGTTGTCATCGTCGCTGCCCAGCGTATCGGTGTGGCCGGTGACCTGCACTTCGGCGCCCGGACGGCGCGCGATTTCGGCGCGGATCTGGTCGAGCATCGGACGCGACGATTCCACCATCGTGGTCGTGCCCTCGACAAAGTACAGCGTGAAGCTTCTGGCCGGCGGTGGCAGCGTGGCCATCAGCTGGCGATACGCCGGCTTGACCTTCGCAGCGGTGCCCAGCGTGGCGCCGCCGCGCGACATCCGCGCCGATGCCAGTGGTGTATCCAGCAGCTGTTCGCCACCCTTCTGGTCCAGCACCGCCAGCGCGCCGGTGGGATGGCCATCCTCGCCGGGCAGCAGCAGCGCCGAAGGTGCCGCGCACCCCGTCAATATCGCCAGCAATGCGATCGATGCCCCCGACCGCACGGCTCAGTGAACCTCGACCACGAACCGCGTGCCGCGCACCCCCAGCATCGAGGTGGGCGTGCGCACTTTCATTGCATCGCGCCCCGACTTGGCGATCCGCCCCGACACCACTCCGAGCGATCCGCGATCGACGCTGGTCAGGAACGACCCGGTTTGCCGCGTCCGGTCATACTGGAAATTGGTCAATGCGATCCGGCTGTTGGGCCCGACCGCCATGCGCGTCTCGTCGATGAAGGCGATGCCCATGCGCCCGTCGCGCCCCGTCACCAGCACGTCGCCCGGTTCGAGCTGCACGCCCGGCGTCACCGGCAGGTGACGGCCGCCGCGATCGACCGAGGCCATGCCGACGCTGCTCTTGACCCTGCCGATTTCGGCAAGAGCGGGAGCAGCGGTCAACAGACCCGAAACAACGATGACTATGAGTGCTGGGCGCAAAGTTTTTCTCCGCTGGCCGAAGCACTATGGCATACCATCGACATGGCCAAGGGCATAACAATTTCGCTGTGCCATCGGGCCGGAGATGACCCCGGCGCGACGTTGTATCCCGCGCTGGTGGCCACGCACCAGTTTGCCGCCGTCCGCAAACTGGACGCCGCCATGACCTCGCGGCTGGCAATCATCGTTGAGGAAGTGGCGACCAACGTGATCGATCATGCCGCGCCGGACCGCGACGTGACGCTGACCCTGCATCTGGGCCACGGGTCGGATGGCCTGCCGGATGGCCTTGTTATCACGCTGGAAGATGACAGTGCCGCGTTCGATCCGCGCACGGTCGAGCCGCACGCCCTGCCCAACCCCGATCGCGGCGGCGGCGTTGGCCTTGCACTGGTGAAGGCATGGTCCGACATTGTCGCTTACGACAGCGCGGGAGGCATCAATCGGCTGGTGTTACGGCTGCACCCGCGACCGGCATCACCCGCCTGATTCCCAGCGTCCGAGTTATCTTGGCCTGAGCGCTATTGGCCTGAGCGCTATTGGCCTGAGTGATGCTGGCCTGAGTGATGCTGGCCGAGCTCATTGGCCCGATCGCGTGCAGGCCCGCGTGCCCGATGGGGCGGCTTGCTCCACCGATGCGGCTCAAAACCGGAGCGACGCTTTCATCCGGCAGACAGCGAGCGCGCCTACGATCAGTAGCACCCGGTTCCGAACAGCACGGCCGGAAATGTCCGCAGCACGATGGCGATGTCCAGTCCGACCGTGCGCGAGCGCGCGTAGGCCGTATCGAGCGCGATGCGCCGCCGGTACGTCGTGTCGTTCCGGCCGCTGATCTGCCACAGGCCCGTGATGCCTGGCTTGACGCTGATGTAGACCGAAAAATACTGCCGGTATTTCGCGATTTCATCGGCGGTGATCGGCCTGGGACCGACCATGCTCATTTCGCCGCGCAGCACGTTCAGCAGTTGCGGCAGTTCATCGATGCTGGTGCGACGCAGCAGGCGGCCGACCGCCGTGACCCGAGGATCGTTGCGCAGCTTGCGGTCCTGCGCCCATTCCTGCCGCGCCTGCGCATTGTCCTGCAAATGGCGTTCGAGCACCTCGGCCGAATTCGACACCATCGAGCGGAATTTGAAGCACGGGAACGACTTGCCCCCAGCGCCGATCCTCCGATGCGCGAAGAACACCGGGCCTTTCGACGTGAGCTTCACCACCACGACGATAATGCACAGCAACGGTGCCAGTATCGCCAGCGCGAGGATAGCCAGAGCCAGATCGAAGGCACGCGTCATGGCCGCGTCCGAACGCGAGCGGACGATTTGGTCCGGCACTCGCGATGAGATCGCCTCAAAGGAACGGGATGATCCCGGCTGGAATTGCATGAAGGTTCCGATTTGAAAACATGCGCGCGACAACGTGTCGCCCCGTCCACCAGGACGGAGCGACGTCGAAATCAGGAGTAGGCCAGCTTCGTCTCGCCCATCCGGTAGCGCGGCCGGCGGCGCAAGGCAGCGCCGGTCAGGCCGATCCCCGCGATCATCATCAGCCAGGTCGCGATTTCAGGAACGGCGGAGAATGCCACGGTTCCGGACAACGATCCGTTGCCGCCCGACACACCGCTGATCACGAGTTGTTGCAACCCGCTGGCAACCGGTGTGGACAAGCTGGCGGACGCCGTGTTCTGAGCGCCCGGAACGAAAGTGAAAGGCGTTCCGTTAAACGTCGCGACCAGGCTCGAAAGGCCCTTTACGGACGTGGTCACACCGATGACCAGATCGGCAATCCCGGTCGACGGAACCGTAAACGTGAGCGTATCGGAAAACAGACCCTTGGGGATGGCGACATCCAGGAAAGCGCCGGTCCCATCGGTGATCGAAGCAAACCCTGCCCCGGAAAACGTGAAATTGGTGGCATGTGCCGGTACTGCCGAAACCGAAGCTGCCAAAGCAATGGCGGCCGGAAGCAAATGGCGATGTATCCGCATAGTTCGATCCTTATCCAGATTACAATGATATCTCATGCACGAATCAGCAACCGGATACCAATGATTAAGGATTCCATACTTCCTTGTGCAACGCAACATAGTAAACAATGTCACCTGGATTCTTTCTGATACATTACTCCATTTTGGATTAATTGATTCTGCCTCCCCATAGGCAGGTATTTCCACGCAGTGCTGGTCATTAAATTTCACGTATTATCTTATACATGATCCAGAAACGGCGATACTGACGCATGGGACATACTATCGATTATCCTGCATAATTCCCGGTCTGGAATAGAATGATCCAAATTCGATGTACTTTCTGGCACACATTTTCGACGATTTTTCCCGAAAATAAACGGTTATGCTGGAAATCCATGACAGGTTTTTCGCTGCCCGAACCGGATCCTGATGATCGACCGCAAGATCGGATCGGATACTGATCGTTACCGAATGCTGCGCACTGTTGAAATTCGTGCCGAGGTCGTGTACGAATGTTGCAAATATAAGAATACGGGATGCTTGAACATGATGGATAAGAACATCACGGACTTGTGGCGTCGCGGCTCGAACGCGAGAACCGGGAGCTGGGATCTTGATGGTCTGGTTCCGGCCATTTACGGACAGCTGTCCACCGCGCGCGCGATCATCCACGGCGCAGCGGTGTCTTCGATGCTGTGGCTGCTGGTGTTCGTGCTGTTGCGGTAGAGCCCGATTCGCGACCGGGCGGCCCGGGCACTGCCTCTCCAGCAACCGCTGCTCACGCCCTTGGCCTCCAAGCGACTGCCCTATCACCGCCGATCATGCCCGTTCGAGCGGACGGATCACCAGCCAGACGTAGATCAGGACCGCCAGCATCATTGTGGTAGCCACCATGGGCATGCCGGAATTGCCGACATAGTTGGCCAGCATGCAGCCCCCCGCCGCCGGCAGATACTTCCACACGGCATCATGGGCGGGCCGATCCCCGACAGAACGCTGCAAATAAATCAGCGCAATACCGATGAAGATCGCAACCGTCAGCCAATCGAAAACCGATTTCATCGACACCCCCGCAGAGTGCGCGCCACCAAAACTCGCGATTCCAAAACTAGCGATGCCAAAACTAGCAATGCCAAAACTTGTGTTGTCAAAACTTGCAGTACCGGCGTGCTACGCACGCAGTGATACACAACAATGTTGCGGACCCGTAACCACAGATGGAACGGTTTTGGAGATTTACCGCAACAGTCGATTGCAACGCGAGGCTCGGGTGCCGCAGGTGTCGAACATCAGCGCCGGTCGATCGCGTTGCCGATGGATCTGTCGGTTTCAGACGACAGGGCGTGGCGCATCAGCCATTGGCGGCGTTGGCTTTCGGTCATCTGCCCGCGGCGCAACCCTGGCACCAGCTGCCGCCGGGCAAGCACCAGCAGCACCGTCGGCGCGAACATGATGGCGGCAAAGCTACCCGGCAGCGCGGCCGGCGCCACGCCCTGCCGGTTCCAGGCGATCTCGGTCAGCACGGCAAAGCTGAACGCCGCGATCCAGCCCGGCCAAGCCCCCAGCGACCGCCGCAGGACCAGGCACGCGCATAGCATCACGGCCATCGCCAGATTGACCGACAGCATTGCCGAAGCGGCCGGCAACGATCCGGCCGGCACATGTGTGCCAACGTCCCAATTCACGCGACCCGGTTCCTTTTTTAGTACCCGGCGACCTGATTAAGCGAAGGGGATTAAGGACGTAATAAAGCGATCGGCGTGGTACCCACCCGTCAGGCTGCGGCCGGGATCAGCCGTGCGTTGGCGTTCTCGTTGTAGCCACCCATCATCATCTCGCTGCTGGCCGGCACTTCGGTCAGCACGACACCCAGAACGGTCGCGCCCGCGCGCGACAATGTGCTCAGCGCATATTCGATCGCCTGGCGCGACGTGTGCTTCCAGCGCGTCAGCAGCACCGTGGCATCGGACGCGGCGGCGATCACGCGGGCGTCCGCCACCTGCAGCACCGGCGGCAGATCGAGCAGCACCACATCGAACGCCGCGCGCGCATCGGCGATGAACCGCACCAGCGCATCGTGGTCGAACGATTGGCCGGGGGCGATGTCGTCTCCGACGACGAGAAAGCTTGCCTGCGTCATCCCGTCGGGCACCAGGCAGTCGCCCAGCCCGACCGCGCCCTGCATCGCCTGCACCAGCCCCGGCCCGCCATGACCGATGCCGTAGCGCGAATGGAACGTGGGACTTTGCAGGTCGCAATCGACGATCAACACCCGCCGCCCGCGCAAGGCCAGGCTTCGGCCCAGCGCGATCGCGGTGGTCGTCTTGCCTTCCGCCGCCTGCGCCGAGGTGATCGAGACCACCTTGGGATAGGCATGGGTTCCGACGAAGATGCTGGCCGAAAGCGCGCGAAGGCCTTCGGAATAGGCCGACGTCGGGGTTTCGACGACCTGGTTGATCAGCGCCATGTCGTCCGCGCCGCGCACGCGCGGGATCGCGGCCAGGAACTCGGTCCCGAACATGCCCTCGACTTCTTCGGGCGATCCCACGCCCACCGAAAACACCTGCTTGAGCAGCGCGACGATCAGGAACAGGATCAGCCCCAGGCCCGTGGCGAGCGCGAGGTTGAGCCGCCAGCTCGGGCTCGAGGGTTCGTCGGGCAGCGGGGCGAGCGAGGTGATCCGCGCATCGGGCTGTTCGGTCCCGATCTGCGTGGAAATCTGCGAAAACCGCGCCATGTAGGCATCGAGCAAGGCCTGCGGTGCCGCCAGCTGGCTTTGCAGTTCGCGCAGCCGCACCGAGTCCCGATCCGCGCGCGCCAGTTCGCCCTGGGTTGCGTTGAGTTTGGCCTCGATCTGGGCGGCCCGGCCGGCGGACGCTTGCGACTGCGCCTGCAGCGACGCCAGCACGCGATTGCCCTCGCCGCCGATGCTGCGGTTGATATCCGCAAGCTGTTGGCGCGCGGTGATCAGATCGGGATGGTTGGGTCCGTAGCGGCTGGCGAGCTGCGCAACCAGGGCGCTGGCCGCGACCTGCTGGGTGCGCAGTTGCTGCATGCCCGATGCATTGAGATCGCCCAGCCGATCGACCCCGCGCGCAATCTGCGACCGGGCTGCGGCCAACCGCTGCGAATCTTCGGCGGATTGTGCCCGTGCGACAGCAAGCGTCTGGTTGTAGCTGGAAATTTCCTGTTCGGTGAGCGTGCCGGCGGCCGTGTTGCCGTTGAGCCCGGCTTGTGCCTTGTACGATGCCACGGCTTCATCGGCGGCCTTCACTTGCCCCCGCAACCGGCCGATTTCATCCTGGAGATGCGCCTGGACGCGCTCGTTTTCCTGCGCGCGCACCGCCACCTGCGAATCGAGGTAGGCGCGGGCGTAAAGATTGGCCATGCGTTGCGCCACCTCGGGATCGGCGGCGGAATACTGGATCTCGATCAGATAAGTCAGGCCCACGCGGGCGATCGAACGATGCTCAAGGATGTCGCGGATCGCGGCACTCGCCTGCTCCTGCTGCGATCGCGTCATGCGTTCGACGGGGACATCGGCAAGCAGCCGGGCCTTGCGCGCCACCTGGTAGGCCATGCCCGACGACGACAGGATCTGGACTTCGGTATCGACCACGCTCGAATCGGAGGGAAGTTGCGACACCACTTCCTCCTGGCCCTGCACCACCTGCTTCTTGCGCTGGTCGAGCATCACGCTCGCCTTGGTCTCGTAGACCGGCGTCTGGCGCATGGTGTACAGTGCGGCGAGCCCGAGCACGACGATCATGATGCCCGCGAACAGCAGCGCGTTCTGCCGCACGAACCCGGCGAGCCGCGAACCGTCGAGGCTGCCCGATCCGGGCTGCCCGTAGGCGCCCTGCCGACCGCCGTGGCCGAAGTCCGACGCGATCAGGGCGCGGTGGCCGGTGGCCGGATCGACATCGCGTCCTGCGCCGGTTCCCGGGACATTTCCTGCTGCTAGATCACTGGACAAGTGTTGGGCCCCTTTGGCCGGCCCCTTCCGCGGGCCGGAAATGCGGTGCGGATCTCCGCGCTCGCCCCGTCGGCACAGCATCGTCGGCACAGGCCGGCTTGCGTGCGCGATCAAGGTTCAAACGACAGTCCCGCAGTTATCGAGTCGATCGTCAGCGCGCGTCGCGTGGCGACGTCGCTGACGGCAATATGCAGGCGACGAAAACCGGACACCACCGACAGGTGCCGGTTGCAGCGATAGACTGCGCCGAGCGACAAATCGGTTCGCCGATCGGTTCGGACCGGCTGGTCGAAGCGGTTGCGGGAGTATTCCGCGCCCGCCGAAATCACCAGGTTGCGATAGAGTTCGTGATCGACGTGCAAGCCGACCACACTGCGGACGTAACTGGGCGAGGCCGGGTTGCCCGCCTCCTCCACCGTGCGCGAGGCATCGAGACGGACCGTGGTGAGGCCGCTGGGGAAATACTGCAGCCGGACGCGGCCGCCGAAGCCGCCGAAATCGGTAAAGGCCGGCGACCGGTAATTCTGCCCGACATACCCGACCGCGAATTCGCCACGCAGGAAATCGGTGAATTCGAAATTGATGCCCGCGAGGAATTCGGCCTTGCGGCTGCTGCGATCGAGACCGGAGCCGGCGACTGGCGAAACATAGCGAAGATCGGTCAACCGGGCCTGCACCAGCACGGCAAGATCGGCCGTGACGGCATATTCGCCGCGCAGCTGGTACTGGTTCTGCCGGCGATCGAGCCCCAGCGATTGCACCGTCAAGCCGTTGGCCAGCGCGACGTCGGCATAAGCGATTTTCGCGGTTCGCGCTTCGGCGCTGAACCGGGTGCGGTTGGGCTGCCAGGTCACGCCCACCCCGGCGGACGAAAGATCGAACGACACCGGACTTGCCGTGCCGCGCAGCGCGCCGGGATCGAACCGGTTCTGGATCTGGCGCAAATAGCCGCCGAACCCCTGGATCGACAGATTACCGCCCGCATCGAACCGTCCTTGCGCTTGGACATTGAACGACTGGCTGTTTTCCTGCGTGATCCGCGCATGGCGCGCCGCAGTGACCGACCCTGCCAGGCTTATCGCGTGGCGCGACCAGTTCGAGGAGGCGAGGAACGAGGGTGAAAGTTCGGCCACCGCATCGGCTTTGGGGGCCACCGCATCGGCCAGGATATTGTCGCTGAGCAACAGCCTGGCAGCCAGCTTGGGCTGGATGGTGAAGCTTCCGGCCTGAATACCCAACGGTTCGTATCCCGGCTGCACCCTGTCGCCCACCGCCACGGTCCGGTTCCGGTCGAACGCCGTGCCGATCGACGACGACGCCGTCACCGTCTGGGCGGATGCGGACGCACCGTTCATCGACGCAATGGCAACGCAGCAAACATGCAGGACCCCGATCACGCGAAAATTCATAGTCGAAGCTTAAAGATTCGCATCCGGTTGGCAACACAAAAATTGCAGTAACTTTTCCTCCATTTCGTCAAAAAATCCTGTACTTGGAAAAAATGATTCGGATATGGTGGATTCATTAGTTCCAAAATGGAGTTAATTTCGAACCGTATCGCTTGACAACTCGATTACTCCAAAATGGATTAAGTATTGCCCTGTATTTTTTGCCCGTTTCGAGGGATGAGTTGGCGATGAACCACAAAACCTGCTTTCGCTTGCTGTTCGCCGCCGGTCTGCTGGTTGGGCTTTCGGCCTGTGCCGCGCACACCACGGTGCCCGCGCCGTCGGTGTCGCAGGCGATCGACTACCGGCTCGATGGTGGCGACGGGCTGCGGGTCATCATCTATGGCGAAGACAAGCTGAGCGGGGAATACCACGTCGGCGGGGACGGCCGACTGGCGCTTCCGCTGATCGGTGCGATCATGGCCAAAGGCCGCACCGTGCAGGAATTGCAGGACGCGATCGCCGCCGATTTCACGCAAGGCGGATTCTTCATCAACCCCCGCGTGGCGGTGGAAATCCTCAACTACCGCCCGTTCTTCATCCTGGGCGAGGTCAACGCACCGGGCCAGTATCCGTTCATCCCCGGGCTCAGCGTGCGCCAGGCGATCGCCACGGCCAAAGGCTATACCTACCGCGCACGCCACGGCTCCGCGCTGATCACGCACTGGGGCGAGGACAAGGAAGTGGAATACGAGATGGCCCCGGGCAGCGCGGTCAATCCGGGCGACACCATCCGGATCGCCGAACGGCACTTCTGATCACGCGCGAACGCCTCGACGCCGGGATCGGCAAAGCGATCGCCGGTTCTCGGCCACGGCGTCAGACCCGGTCGGCGCAGCGTTCTATCCAAAATGGCGGCAATATGCGGTGCGACCGCGTGCGGCATTGTCAGCGGCGATGAGCGCTCCGGTCGATCGCAGGACCGTCCTCGCCGCGAGCGGGTCCTCGACGCTGGCGTTGTGGTCGGCAGGGGCGGCCTGTGCCACGCCGCCGACCGAAGCACCGCGGGCGGGCGCGATCATGGATGTGCCCGTGGCCGTGGACTTTGCCCGGGTGCACGTGCCGGATAGCGTCACCATGATCCGCACCGGCGGGCATCACATCCCGGGCCTGGGCGGCGCGCTGTATGTCGCGAATGCCAGCCGCGCGGGCGACCTGCCCGCGCTCCAGAGCGCCAATGGCCGGCGCTTCGTGCTATGCGAGGACGAATTGCGCGCGATCCGGCCCGAAGTGCTGGGCGCGGAAGGCAATTGCACGGTCACGGTCGATGGTGGCAGCGCCCGCTTCACCGGCGCGGACGACAGCGCCGCGATCGGCGAGGCGATGCGGATCGCGATGCAGTTGACAGGCTGCGTCGTGCTGTCGGCGCGCAAATACCGGCTGGGCAATGCGCTGCCGCCGATCACCTGCGCGATGGCGCTGGTCGGCGCGGGTTCGCTCAAGACCTGGCTGATGTTCGATCCGGGCGCGAGCGGCGATGCGATCAGCATGGTCGAAACCTGGCTGGGCAAGGACCCGACCGAGATCGGACCGCACGCCGCCGTGGTGGCGATGCCGCAAGGCCAGTCGACCGGGGTGACGCTCGGCGGCTTCACCCTGTCGGGCAGCCGGTCGGCACTGCGCCCGCAGAACGGCATTGTGCTGTACGAACGCAACGACAACCTGTTCATCTCGGACGTGGAAGTGCGCCATATCAAGGGGCGTGGCTTTGCCTCGGGCCTGTCGCGCCGGTCGCCGCCGGTTTCGCTGCTGCGCGAAAGCCGCATCGATCGCCTGCAGGTGCGCCGCTGTGGAAACGCGGGCGCCGGGCTGCCCGCGTTCGAACTGTCGAGCGACGGCTATCGCCCGGCCGACGATGCCAGCAACAACCTGAGCATCACCGACTTGCTGGTGATCTACTCGGCGGGGCGCGCAGTGGTGCTGGAAAACCGCAACGCGCATCAGGACATGCGCTACATTGCGATCACCGGGATGTTCGTCGAAGGGGCGAGCGAGGATCTGGTGACTGTGCGCGGCTCGATCGCCAACCTCGATATCCGGGGCATGGACCTCAATGGATCGCGCGGCGAAAACATCGCCGCGCTGCGGTTTTCCGCATCGCCGCAGGATGCCGTGCCGCGCCCGCCCCGGATGTGCATCATCGCCGGCGCGCTGGGCCCGGTCACCACCGGAATCGTGGTGGACCAAGGCAAGGACCTGCAGTTCTCCATCACCCAGAACGGCGCGCAATCGGTGCATATGCGCGTGGGCGCGGGGTGCACCGGCGCGGTGCTGTGCGATGGCCCGGGCGTGCGCAACTGGCGCTGGGACATCGCCCCGACGGTGCAGCCATACGTGGCGGTCGCGCCGTTGCGCCGGGTCTGGTCGCTATCGACGCTCCCCGCCGCATCGACCATGCCCAACGCCACCGTCGTGCTGCGCGATGGCGGCGACGGCAAGCCCGCGCTGGCGTTTTGCGACGGCCACCGCTGGCACATGGTCGCGATGGAGCCGGTCGCGGTCGCCGCCGCCGGGGCCGGGATCAAGGCGCCATGAGCGCCGAGCCCGACCGACCGCAACCCGCTGCGAACCGGCTGGTCAGCGTCGATGCCATTCGCGGCATCGCGGCGCTGTCGGTCGTCATGGGCCATTCACTGGAAGAAGCGATCCGGCTGCTGCCCGGATCGAGCGCGGTGCGCGCCGGCGTATCTGCGGTGGTGGTCGAATATTGCAATTTCGGGCGGATCGGCGTGGTCGCGTTCTTCCTGGTGAGCGGGTACGTCATCCCGTTCAGCTTTTCGCACCGCAACCCGTTGCGATCGTTCGTGATCGCCCGGTTCTTCAGGCTGTATCCGGCGTATTGGGTCTCGATCGCCGGGGCCATCCTGATCGCGCTCATCCTCGGCAGCCAGCGCCCTCCGCCTGCCATGATCGCGGCCAATATCACGATGATCCAGGCGGTGCTGCACCAGCCCAATCTGATCGGTGTCTACTGGACCCTGTTTTACGAACTGGTGTTCTATGGCCTGTGTTTCCTCGCGTTCACGGCCAAGTGCCTCGAATCGCCACGCTACCTGCTGGCGGTGGTGATCGTCCTGTGCCTGCTGGGTTCGCTCTCGGCCGGCGCGCGGCAGGCCGGACTGGCCCACGAACCCCCGATCGGCCTGTTCGTGTTCCTGGCGATGATGCATCTGGGCACGCTGGCGCGACTGTCGGATCGCGGCGACGGTGCGATGGCCACGCAGTGCTATCGCGGCGGCCTGCTGATCGTGCTGCTGGCCGCCGGCCCAATCGTTTCGGTCGGCTTCATCCAGCACGCCAGCAACGAGCGGATGATTGCCGATGTCACCGGGCTTTACGCCGGTCTCGCGCTGTTCCTGCTGCTGCGATCACGCCCGGCCGTGGCCACGCCCGAGACCCGGTTCCTGGGCAAGATCAGCTACTCGCTGTACTTGTTCCATCCGCTGTGCCTTGTCATTGCCGTGGCCGCCGCGACCAGGATTGCGGCACCGTTCGATGCCGTGTTCGTCGTGCTGGCGATCCCGCTTGGCGCGATTGCGGTGGCGGCCCTGGTCCAGCACCTGGTGGAAGCGCCGGCCAACCGCTGGGGCAAGGTCGTGCGCCAGCGCGTGCTGGGCGCATGATGGCACGCGCGGCAGCTTTTGCGGACCTTGTCGCCCGGCCCGGCCCGGCGGGACGGCCGCTCTCAACGGGATGGGGCGCCACCCTGGCAGGCCGGCATGTCGATCACGGCGATCTCGGGCGGAACGCCCAGCCGGACCGGCGGTCCGCTGGTGCCGACGCCGGACGTCACCAGCATGCGCTTGGTGCCATGGCGGTACAGCCCGCGCACATAGCTTTCGGCCGGCCAGCCGCCGCGAAACCCCAGTGCCGCCGCCGCGCGCATGTACACCCGGCCCAGCGGCAGGGAGAGCCAGGGCAGGAATTGCCCACCATGCGTGTGGCCGGTGACCAGCAGATCGCCGGTGGTCCCCATGCGATCGAACATCGCGGGCTGGTGCGCCAGCCAGATCCGGCGCGCGGGCGGCGGCAAGTGGCCTTCGGCGAGTTTTGTCCGGTAGCGTTCGTCGGCCAGTACCGGATTGGCGGTGTTGGAGATCAGCTCCTCGGTGCCGAGCACCGCGACTTCGGGCGTGACCATGGCATCGTTGTGCAGCACGGTGATGCCGACCCGCTCCAGCGCAGCGCCGATGGCCACGCGATCGCGGATCCAGTCGTTGTTGCCCAGCACGGCCACCGTGCCGAGCCGGGGATGCAACCGCGCCAGCGGGGCGAACGCGACGGACAGATCGATCGGATCGTCGCGATAGGACGGCGCAAGGTAGTCCCCGGCCAGCAGCACCAGATCGGGCTGCTGGCGATCGATCGTGTCGACCATGGCCGCGATGGTCGCCGGCGGCGTGGTGCGCGGCGACACGTGGAGATCCGAGACCACCGCGATCCGCAGCGCCTGCGGGGGGCACTGCCCGGCCAGCGGCGCGACGGCATAGCGCACGACCACCGGAATCGCCTGTGCCTCACGCCGGCCGATCCACCACGCGCAGGCCGAAACGGCCAGCACGATCAACCCAACCGCTGCAATGGTCCGCTTGCCTGCCAACATCGGCGCATGGCTACACGTTCGGCGTGGCAGGTCCAAGACAGGACTTTGGCGATGGGGCATCCCGGTTGCTTCGGGACCGACCACGGCACATCTGCCGTCTCCGCCGCGCAGTTCGGACGTTCTGCGCGATGACCGATCCGCAGGCCACTCCGGCACCGCCCGCATCCCGGCCTTCGCAAAAGCTGGAAGCGATCCAGCTGCTGCGGGCGCTGGCGGCGGGCGTGGTCGTGCTGGGTCACCTGATGGGCGGGCTGGTGCTGTTCTGCGCCGGGCACGGGTGCCAGTTTCACCGGCCGGGCTTCCCCACCGGCGCCGGGGTCGACCTGTTCTTCGTGATTTCGGGGTTCATCATGGTCGTGGCCAGCGGTCGCCTGTTCGGGGCCGGCCACGGCGCGCGCGAATTCCTGCTGCGGCGGCTGATCCGCATCGTCCCGCTCTACTGGGGCGTGACGGCGCTCGCGCTCGCGCTGACCGTCGCGGGCGGGCACCATGCGCTGCCGTCGCTCCCGGCCATCGCTGCGAGCCTGTCGTTCGTGCCGTACGATACCACGGCCCGCGCCGACGGTTTCGCCTTTCCCATCGTCGATCTGGGCTGGACGCTGAATTACGAGATGATGTTCTACCTGCTGTTCGCGACATTCATCGCGCAAGGCCGCGAGCGCTGCATCGCGCTGGTGACGGTAACGCTCGCCCTGCTGATCGGCGCAGGACTGCTGTTTGCGCCGACATCGGTGCCGCTGCGGTTCTGGACGCAGCCCATCTCGCTGGAATTTGTCGCAGGGATGTGGATCGCGCGGGCTTACCTGACCGGAAAGCCGGCGCTCCCGGTCGCGCTGCGCCTGGCGCTCGGCGTGCTGGCGATCGGCTGCCTGGCGTGGAACCCGTTCACCGCGCTGCATACGGTGACGACGCCGAACGGATTCTATCGCGTGATCGGCTGGGGGCTTCCGGCCGCCACGCTGCTGCTGGCCACGATTTCAGGTACGGTCGCCTTGCGCGGACCGGTCGCGCGCGGCCTGGTGCTGCTGGGCGACGCCTCCTACGCGCTCTACCTGCTCCACCCGTTCGTGATCGTGACCGCGCTGAAAGCGGCAGCGCGCTGGCCCCGGATCGCCACTGGCGTGGCGCCGGTGTTCCTGGCAATCACGTTCGCCGCAGCCGCCGGCGCGGCCATTGCGGTGTTCCTGATCGTGGAGCGACCGGTCTCGACCCGCCTGACCGCGCTCCTGCGCCGCCGCGCGCACCAGCCCAGCCCTTCCCCCACCAACGCGATTGCACCCGAATGGTAGCTGCCTCGAATTCCTTGCCGATGCCCCGGCGCTTGCCATCGCGCAGGGCGTCCTGGGCCGCATGGCGCACGTCACGCGCGCGGCAGCTGGAAGCGGCCGTGCTGGCCCTCGCGCTCGGGGCCGGTTGTGCGCTGTCTGCGGCGTTCGTCGCGCCGACGTGGTCGTATGTAGCCCTCGCCAACTACGTGTGGATGGTGGCGCTGCTGGCGCGGGTCGAACGCCAGGGCGCGGTGCTGCTCTCGCCCTGGATGGTGGTGCTGGGCTCGACGATGCTGGCGCTGGTGGGGATAGAGCACGGTTTCCCGATGTTCGAACTGGCGCTGGGCGGCACGCCGGGGTTCTGGTCGAATGCGCTCAACATCTACACGGCGGTGTTCCTGATCGCCTTTGTGCCGGTGTTCCGCATGATTGCCGGCGCCGACCGGCATCGCTCCGGCCCGCTGACCATGCTCTACGAACGGTTTGCCGATGCGACCACGCTGCTGGTTCTGGCGGCCATCGCCGTGATCGCGCTGGCGATGATCCGTCGCGGACTGATTTCGGGCTTCCCGCTGATCGAGGGAAGCGACCGTTTCGCGTTCCGCCGCTTTGCCGCCGACAAGGTCACGCTTTACGCGCTCAACTTCAAGTTCGCGCTGGCCTTCGCCATGGGTGTGGTCACGTTCTGCCTGCCCACACGCCCGTTTCTGCGGGCGACGACGATCGTGGCGTTCACGCTGCTGATGGCGCTGTACTTCCTGTTCGGCGACAAGTTCTTCACCCAGATCGTGGCGATCATGGGGTTCGTCGCGCCCGCGCTCTATACCCGCCGCCGGGCTGGATCGGCCGCGCGGACCCCGGCGGTGCTGGCGATCGCCGCGGTGGCGCTCGCGAGCGTTTCGGCGGTGACTTGGTACATCTATTCGGATGGCGGCCGGCAGACCCCCGCCGCCACGATAGAACGGCTGGGCGGGCGCATCGTCGGGCAGGGCGAGCTGTGGTACCTGCAGGCGCGGATCGGCGCGCCGTTGCTCGCCTGGGACAACCAGCTGGTCGACAACACCGTTGCCGCGCTTGCGGTGAAGAACGTCGATCTGTTCGCGGTCGAGAAATCGATCGGCCCCAGCTATTTCTCCAACCGCTATGCGCCCGATTACCTGCGGGCTTCGCTGCACCGCAATGCCGGGCGCGTTACCTACACCGCTGCGCTGGCCCCGGTCGGGCTGGCGGCATTCGGCTGGATAGGACTGGCGGTGCTGATGGCGATCTGCGGCGCGATCATGGCGCTGGTCAGCGCCTATCTCGCTTACGCCATACGTTCCAAGTCCGTGCTCAGCGCGCTGTTCTCGGCTTACGTCTTCACGCTGGTGATGGGCGGACTGGGCCAAGCCGCGCCATGGAATTTCATGAGCCTGTTCGCACTGAAGTGGCTGGCGGTCATCGCGCTGGTGGAACTTGTGCTGGCGCTGGTCGGTCGCAGCCAGGTCCGCTGACGCTGGATCGACGCGGGCGCGAAACGATCAGGTACGCGCCGATGCGGCGACCCGGGTCTGCGCCCGCCACTGCCTCAGCCAGACATCGAGCGGCCGTTCGATCCAGCGGTTGATCGCCAGCGACACCGCGATGGCCACCAGCATCACGCCGACGATGAACAGCCATGGCGCATCCGGCAATCCCAGCCGAGGCCACAGCAGCGTCGCCGCGCGGATGCTGAACGGGTGCGAAAGATACAGCGCATACGACGCATCGCCGGCGCGCCCCTGCGCCCGATCGAGCCATCCGCGCCACCGCCCGGCCGCTTCGCGCGACGGCTGGCCCGCCACGCCAGCGAAGATCAGCGCGGCGGGTATCCCTGCGAAAACCGCGCGGTCGACGTGGCCGGCCAGACCCGACGCGCGCAAGCCTGCCGCCAGCGTCAGTCCGCCCAGCACCAGCAGCCATCCCTGCCAGTACCCCGCGCGCCAGCCGTGGCGATAGGCGATGGCAATGGCGATCCCGGCCAGGAATTCGGCCACCATGCCCTGCCCCCAGAACACAACCGCCAAGGGTACGCCGGACACCATGCGTGCAGCGGCCATCATCAGCACCAAGATGACGCACAGCAATGCCAGGCCGGTGCGGCGCGGCCACGCCAGCGCGATGGCGAACACGACGTAGAAATAGACTTGCAAATTCAGGGCCCAGCCCAGCTTCAGGATCGGCACGACCTGTCCGAATGCGTTCGGCCAGGGGATGAACAGGAACGACGCCACCGTCTGGACAACCGTCAGCGGCCCGCTGGCAACCACCTCGCCCGACGTCAGCGCAACCAGCAGCACCAGCACGGTCGCGCCGAAATAGAGCGGCGCGACCCGCATCAGCCGCCGCCGGATGAACTGCAGGCTGGCGCGCGCGCCGCCGCCGAAATCGTCGCCCGCGATGTAGTACATGATGAAGCCCGAGATCACGAAGAAGATGTCCACCCCGATCCCCCCGTCGATCAGCGTGAACCGCGCAAAGCGCACGCCGGGCATCAGATTTTCACCCACTTCGCGCTGGAGATGCGCGAACAGCACGGCGAACGACGCAAAGAACCGCAGCGCCTGTATCCGCCCGAGATGGGTTTTGCCTGCGGTCATCGCGTGATCCCCAGCGGCATCATATGTCCGAGCCCAGGACGGCGATATGGCCGGCGATTTTCGCGCGGAACGACCACAGCACGACCAACACGACCGCGGCATAGACCGCGACGCCGGGCAGCCAATGCCGGATATCGGCGGCGGTATTCCCGAAATAGAATTTCGTGAACGCCAGGCCCAGCCCGGCCGCGACCAGCCCCGGCAACAGACTGCGCCCGATCTCGCACAGGCCGATCCCGCACCATTTCGAGATCACGACGATGTTGAGCAGGTTGGCGACCAGCGAGGTGACCGAATAGGTGATCATCATCACCGCCAGCCCGAACTGCACCGAAAACACGAAACTGGCCACCATGCTTCCGGCCACGCCCAGGCTCAGCGCCATATTGGTGCGGACCAGGCCGCGATCGACCAGCACGGTGCCGCAATACGAGGTGATCGACTGCAGCGCGCCGGCCGGAGCCAGCACGGCCACGGCAAAATACAGCCCATCCCAATGCGACGAATAAATGCGCTGGATCGGAAAATCCGCGCCGAAGATCAGGAAGGCCATCATCGGGAAAGTGATGGCCGACGTGCAGCAGAACACCGCGAGGATCACGGCGTTCTTCTTGGCGTCATCGCTGCCGATCTTGCGCAGCGACGACAGCAGCACGCCGCTCACCGGCCAGGTGATCAGCACCAGCGGCAGCGTCATGAACTGATACGCCAGCCCGTAAATCCCCAGGCTGGCAGCGCCGAGATATCGGCCCACCAGGATGTTGTCGATGTTGCGGGCCAGATAGATCACCAGGTTCGACATCAGCACCCAGCCGGCGACGTGCAGCAGTGGCTTGAGGATCCTGAACGCGAAATTCGGGGTGAAATACGTTTGGCCGAGGAAGGAAAACAGCAGGAACCGCGAAAGATTGAGGCACAGCTGGTAGTATATTATCGAATATATTCCCACGTTTTCAAAGATGCACCACGTCACGACCGCAACCGCCAGACCCAGCGAAAACAGTTCCACCCCGGCGATCGCATTGTACCGCAACGCGCGTTCCAGGAAGGCGCGCGGCGCCGACGTCCAGATCGTGAACGCGGCAACGAAGCCGAACCCCTTCAGCACCGAAGTCAGTCCGGGCAGGCCGAACGACGTCTCGAAAAATCGGGACGATGCGAACAGCGCCGCGCCCCCCGCCATGCCGACCACGACAAAGAACACAAAGGCCGCGCCCGCTGTCCGCCGGTCAATTTCCGGGTGGCGCACGATGGCGCTGATCAACCCCAGATCGGTGATGATCATGATGAACGTCATCAGCGGGATCGCGAACGAAACCAGCCCGAACTGCGCGGAATCGACCGATCGCGCGACGACGAACGAGATGCCGAGCGTCGCCGCCGATCTCACGGCATTGACCGCCGCCATCGATGACATTTTTTTCAATATCACAATGTCAGCCGATCGATTTTGCGCGATGTTTACGAACGTTTATCTGCGAACCCCGCACAACACTGCGCAAGCGCATGAGCGCTGTATTACTCAAAGGCAATATAGTTGCACATTGTTATAGTACAAACTGCTTTGTTCTCACAATCAATACCATTGTATTTTTTGCGGACACATCTACGCTGACGGCCAACGTGCATTTGATTGGATCCATTTGCAAGGCGTACAGGACTCCGAAATGGTGCAATCTCCCCTCCCGTCCGACACCGCGGACGCGCCCGCGCTGGCTGCGCATCCGGACGCGGCGACCGGCATTTGCGGCGTGATCGTGACGTACGGCAGCCGTTCGAACCTGCTGCAGGGTTGCGTCGAACGCATCGCGGCATTCCCCGGGCTGCGCTGCATCGTCATCGTCGACAACGGCAGCGTCGTTCCGGTCAGACCATCGCTGTTCGACTGCAAGATGCGCCTCATCATCGTGCGGCTCGAGGACAACAAGGGCTCGGCGCAGGGTTTCGCCAGGGGCATCGCCATGGCCGCCGGCCAATCCGACTGCAGGTTTCTGGCCATTCTGGACGACGACAACTTTGTCGAACCCGATTATCTGCCGGTGCTGCTGGATCGCTTCGCGCAATTGGGCAACAGCGACGACATCGTGCTGTGCGGCTTCCGGCAGGACCGGCCGCACTATGCCGATCTGCTCGCGGACGGATCGTCGGCAGAGCGTCATGCCAGCTCGTTCCTGGGGTTTCATGTCATGGCCAGCGTCGGTCGCCTGCGCCAGCGCCTTGCCGGGCATGTGGCAGCCGCAAAGTTGCCCGCACCAACCCGCGAGATCGCAGCGGCGCCCTACGGCGGGTTGTTCGTGACCGCCAACGCCGTGCGGCGCGCCGGCTTGCCGCGCACGGATTTCGTGATCTACGGCGACGATCATGAATACGCCGGGCGATTAATTCAAAATGGATGCAAGATTCATCTGATCGGCGACGCCCGGATCGAGGACGGCGATGAATCGTGGAATCACGCGCCGCCGCAGGGATCCGCGTGGGCTTGCACCGGCCCGGACGGGTTCCGCCAGTACTATGCCGCACGCAACCACGTGTATCTCGACCGGCACCACGGCGGCACGGTTGTGCCCTTGTTCTACGCCAACATGCTGCTGTTCGCGGCCAAAGTGCTGGTCGATGACCTGCGTTTTACCCGCAGCATCGGCGCGACGTGGCGGCGGTTGCAACCGTTCCGCAGCGGTGTGCGCGACGGGCTGCGCGGCCAGCTGGGCGCGAATACCGCCTATCCGCTGCCCGGACGCGCGCGCTGATCGCCCATCCGCGATGAAGGCGTCGGGCTGCCCCGCGTCGGCGCATCGGCGAGAACCGCCGCAGCCAGCCGCCGCGCACTTTCCTCCCAGGTAAACGCTGCGACCCGCCGGGCCGCCTGCGGCGCGAGAGCGATGCGCATCGCCGGGTCATCAAGGTGCTGTTGCATCAGGCTTGCCAGCGCGGCGGCGTCGTGCGGGTCGAAGTAGCGGGCCGCGTCGCCACAGACTTCGCGTGTTACCGCAATGTCCGAAACGATGGCGGGGCAGCCGCGCGCCATGGCTTCGAGCGGCGGAATGCCGAACCCTTCGTACAGGCTGGGGAAAACCAGCGCCGTGGCGTGGGCATACAGCGCCGCGATCTCGCCATCCGACCTGCCCGATGCCACGACCAGCCCGGGCAGGCTGTCCGGGGCGGCACCGCCGAACACGCCGCGGTCGAGCGAGCCCGCTATCACCAGCGTGGCATCGGTGCGCGCGAGCCGCTTCCACGCGGCCAGCACGACCGCCAAGTTCTTGTTGGGCGCTGGCGTGCCCACGCACAGGAAATAGCGCCCCGGCCGCAAGCCGAGATCGTCGAGCACGTCCGGATCGGGATCGCCGCGCTGCAGGTGATCGCAACCGTTGGGCGCCAGGAAAATCGCGTCGCGCCGCAGCCCGAGCACATCGGCCAGTTCCCTGCGCGAGAATTCGGACACCGTGCCGATCCGCGCCGACAGCGCCGTCAGGCGGGCCAGCGCCTTGTGCAGCGTGCGGTAACGCCAGCCGAAGTTGGCCGGAGTGCGGAACACCGCCGCGTCGTGGATCACCACCAGCTTGTCGCGATGCACCAGCGGCGCGGAATTGCCCAGGTTGACCAGTCGCGCAGCTTGCGTCGCGCGCGGCAGGTCGATCTGTTCCCACACGTGGCCCCCACGCGTTCCCACCTGTTCGATGGCGATCCGCGACAAGCCGAACGCGGCATCGTATCCCGGCGGCACGATCAGTCGCCAGCGGTGCCGATCCAGACCATCGCGTCCTTCGGCCACCAGCCGATCCAGTGCGGTGACGATCTCGCGCCCGTAACGCTGGACGCCACTGAGTTTCTGTGTGAGAAATCGCCCGTTGATTGCGATATCGATTTGGCGTGACGGGTCGAATGCCAATAGTTTATCCATCCAATTTGGATTAATTACGATTCGGATATTGCACCTTAGCTCGCTTTACCCGCCGGCATCTATCGGCGGTGCGGAAAAAGTGGCGGCCATGGTGGCGCAGGCACAGGCTGCTGCGGGCCATGAGGTGTTTGCCACATCGCTGACGCGCGAACCGCAACCGGCAGGCCATCGCGCGGGCGTGGCGACACGGCCCCTGCCCTCGCGCAATCCGCTGTGGATCGCGGACAGCGCGAACTATCCCGCGCCCGTCCGGCTGGCCAACAAGGTCGCGACGATCTTCAATTTCCGCACCGCCGGGCAGTTCGGCGCGCTGCTCGACGATGTCCGCCCCGATGTGCTGCACACGCACTCGATGGTCGAACTGCCCGCCAGCGTGTGGGATGTGGCGCGACGGCGCGGCATCCCGATCGTCCACACCCTGCACGATTACGACCTGCTGTGCGTGCGCGCCGCGTTGTTCAAGGACGGGCGCAAGTGCGAACCGCGCCACCTTGCATGCCGGGTGCTGTCCGCCGCCAAGCACGGGCCGCATCGCAGCATCGATCTGGTCGCGGCGGTGTCGCAGACGGTGCTCGACAAGCATCTTGAGCATGGCCTGTTCACGCATCTGCCGCCCGAACGACGGCACGTCGCGTGGAACCCGGTGCGGTTCGATGCGCCGACCGCGCCGCGCACCGGGCGCCAACCCGGTGCGGCGTTCAGGTTCGGCTACCTTGGCCGGGTGGTGGAGGAAAAAGGCGTTGCGGCGCTGATCGCCGCGTGCCGGTTGCTGCCCGCGCAAGGCTGGTCGCTGACCATTGCCGGCGAAGGCCCCGACCGCGCGCGGTTCGAAAGCCTGGCGCACGGCCTGCCGATCACGTTTGCCGGGCAGGTCGATGCCGCATCTTTCCTCGCCGGGATCGACACGCTGGTCTGCTTGCCGCTGTGGGACGAGCCGTTCGGCCTCACCACGCTGGAAGCCTACGCCGCCGGATGCCGGGTGATCGGCACCACGCAAGGCGTGATCGGGCAGTTCGTGGCGCGGGTCGATCCCGGCTGGACCGTAGTACCCGGCGATGTTGCGGCACTGGCCGCCACCATGATCCGCGCGATCGAGGCAGACACGACCCAAAATGCATCCATTTTGAACTCAACAAATCGCCTTCTGCAAGAACTCCAGCCGAATATCGTGGCCGCGCGATATATTGTGTACTACGAGCAACTTCTCGCAAGTGCAGCATAGATTTCGTGCAGCGTTATTGATTCGCATTGCAGTCGCTTCAAGGCAGGATTTTTCGATGCGCGTTCTGCATCTCAGCATGCTTTACCCGCCGCACATCCTGGGCGGGGCCGAAAAATCGGTGGCGATGCTCGCCGAAGCGCAAGTCGCGCTGGGGCACGACGTGGCCGCGGCCTGCACGACGCCCGGCCCGTTCGAAAAGCAATCGCGCCACGACGTGACCGTCTATCGCATGCCGCACGAAACCAGTTTCTGGGCGGAGGAATGGCCGCAGCACAGCAAGCTGGAACGCGGCTGGCGCAAGTTCGCGCAACAGTTCAACACCCGGCTGCGCGATCATTTCGGCCGGGTGATCGACGATTTCCGGCCCGATATCGTCCACACCCATTCGATGGTCGATGTATCGACCACGGTGTGGCAGGCCGCCGCGCAACGCCATCTGCCGATCCTGCACACCTTGCGCGACTACGACCTGCTGTGCGCCGATGGATCGATGTACCATGACGGCGGCGGCTGCGGGCTGAAATGCAAGGTGATGACCTTCAGCAAGGTCGGTCGCCACCGCTTGACCGAAGGGGTTGCCGCAGTCGGCCAGGAAACGCTCGACATCCACCGGCGCGCCGGCTTTTTCGACCACCTTCCTTCGCGCTTGCAGCGCGTGATCTGGAACCCGGCGGTGGTCGATGGCGCGGGCCAGGGCTATGTCCGGCCTTCGCGCGACGGCGCGCCGTTCACCTTCGGCTATCTCGGCCGGATCAACGAGGAAAAGGGCGTCGGTACGCTGATCGACGCCGCACGCCTGCTCGCGCCCGGCAACTGGCGCGTGATCGTGGCGGGCAAGGCCAACAACGCGATCCAGCCGTTTGTCGATCGGGCGGCGGGCCTCGCGGTCGAATTTCCCGGGTTCGTCGATCCCAAGGCGTTCTTCGAAGGCATCGACGTGATGATCGCCCCGTCGATCTGGGCCGAACCGCTACCGCGCACCATCCTGGAATCCTATGCCATGGGCGTGCCCGCCATCGGCGCGCGATCGGGCGGGATTCCCGACCTGATCGGGCACGACAATCCGGCCTGGCTGTTCGACGGCGGGAACGCGGCGGACCTGGCGCTGCGGATGCAGCATGCGCTGAACGCGGGCCGCGATGCCCTGCCGGGCAAGGCCGAATTCGGCCACGTCCTGCGCGAAACGCAGCCTGCCATCGTGGCGTCGCGCTATCTCGATTTCTATCGCGACGTGATCGGCGCGCGCGCCGGATCGAACCCCAATGCGAACCCCAGCGCGAACGGCACTGCGTACGCCGGCGCGGCCCACTGACGGCGAAACCCGCAATGCGCATCCTGCACGTGGCGGAATCGATCAAGGGCGGCTGCGGGACCTATCTCAACCAGATCGTGCGCTGTCAGCTGGTCGATCCCGCCATCGCGGCGGTCCGCACGATCCTGCCCGAAGCCCATGCCGGGCAGGTGCCGGATATTCCAGCGTCCGACCGGGTGCTGCTCGACCACCCAGGCGGCCGGTCGGTGCGGTCGATTGCGGCGCTGCGCCGGACCATCGCCGAACAGATCCGCGGGTTCGAACCCGACTGCGTCCATCTCCACTCGACGTTCGCAGGCCTTGCCGGGCGGCTGTGCGCGCGCCCGGCGCTCGGACCGGTTCCGATCGTCTATTGCGCGCACGGCTGGGCGTTCGACATGGAGCGATCGGCGTTGCGCAACCGCGCAATCGCGCTCGCCGAACGCCTGCTGTCGCGGCGGTGCGACCGGGTCGTGGCGATTTCGGACTACGAGCGCAGGCGCGGTATCGCGATCGGCATCGCGCCCGATCGCATCGTGACCGTGCTCAACGGCATGGCCGACATCGCGCCACCGCCGCCACCGGTCCCCGGTCCGATCCGGCGCGTGCTGTTCATCGGACGGCTGGACCGCCAGAAGGGCATCGACGTGCTGTTCGCAGCGGTGGACGGCTTGGCCGATCGCATCGCCCTGCGCGTGATCGGCACCACCGTGGTCGGCGACCAGCCGATCGATCCCGCACCGGCGGACGGCGTGACGATGCTGGGCTGGTGCGACGAAGACCGCATCCGCAGCGAACTGGCGTGGTGCGACGTGGTCGTCGTGCCATCGCGGTGGGAAGGGTTCGGACTGGTCGCGGTCGAGGCGATGCGATCGGGCCGCGCGGTGATCGCCAGCGACGTCGGCGGCCTGCCCGAAGTGGTCGACCGTGGCGCCACCGGCCTGCTCGTGCCCGTGGAAGACCCGCAAGCGCTGCGCCACGCGCTGCTCTCGGCCAGCGACGCGCAGATCGTCGCGATGGGCCAGGCCGGGCGGCAGCGCTTTCTCGACCGGTTCACGATCGACCGGACGGTGGACGGGCTTTCGCGCGTCTATGCACAGTCCATCGCCAACCGGACCTGACGCCGGGCGCGGCGGCAACGGGGGCGGTTACGATGCGGGCGGGCGGTAGCCGGGCTGGTATTCGATTCGCGCCTGCTTGCGCAGCGCGGACAGCTTCTGCTGCAGCTTGGCCTGCCTGATTCCGGCGACAGCGACAGCGGTACGGTCCTGCGCCGCGGTCGGCGTGTCGCGCGACTGAACCACCGATATCACCTCGACCGAGCCTGCCCCGACGTTGGCGAGGGGATAGCCCGGCGCGAGAGCCACGATCTGACGGTAGAGCGGTGCGGCCAGCTTGGCCGTGTCCACCGGCGCGCGCGCGCGATCGAACGCGACCTTGCGCCCAGCCAGGAATGCGGCGATCTGGTCGGTGGTGCTGAACGGCGCCAGCGACCTGGCATCGAAGCCGTCGCTGCCGATCGCAATCCGGTCGATCAGCAGTTCCTTGCGACCATCGAACATCTGCGGGTTGCCGGCGATGAACGCGGCGATCTCCTGCGCGGACGGAGCCGGCATCGCCGCGCTCCATCGTTCGGCCATGGCCTGTGCCAGCAGCACTTCGCCGAGGCGTTCCTGCTGCAGTTGGATATCGGGCGTCCGATCGAGTTTGAGTGCCCGTGCCTCGCGGACTGCCAGCTTGCGGTCGATCACCGCTCCGAGCAGGCCGGGCAGTGCGGCATCGACATCGCTGCCCGCCGGCAACCGGCCGACTTCGGGTTCGGCGGCTACCTCGCGGCGAGTGATCTCGATTCCATCGACGCTGGCAACCACCTGCCCGGCCGGCTTGCCGGGACTGCAGCCGCACAGGCATGCCGCCCCCGCAAAGACTCCCGCAGAGACTAACGCCCAGCGCCCGGCCGATCCCATAACATCACGCATCATTGGACATTCCCCCCAAACCATCGCCGCGCGGCTCGCCCGGTTCGCCCTGACCAAACACGATCGTGCGCCCGAGCGGGCTGAGGCGCGCTGCCAGCTGGCGCATGAAATCTTCGGCTGCCGCCAGCCCGGCGGCCCGGTCGGACGTGGGCACCGACAATCGCACGAGAATGCCGTCGGGCATGCGGCCAGCGAAGTTCTCGCGCGCGACCAGCAGGCTCTGGCTGGTGCGGTCCTGCGGGAAATGGCGGCCGATCCGGCTCCAGAACAACACCTGTTCGACGTAACCGTTGGCACGCCGCGCGGTGAGCACGCTGGCGCCGATCGCCTGCGATCCGGCCGCGAACCGGACCGGTTCAGGCTCGGTGATGCGGAAGCCTTGCTGCGGATAGCATTCGTCGGGTCGGTGCAGTTCCAGGCTGAGGTTCTGCACGCTGCCGTAGGCGAGCAGTGCAAACACCGGCAGCTTGCCCGGCGCGGCATAGACGCGGGTGAGCACCTCGTCGTAAAGCCGGTCCGAAAGTTCGTCGCGCGGGGGGACCACCAGCCCCGAGGCGGTGACGAAGCGGTAGTCATCGAGCACCTTGGGGATCGCGGCGGAAAGTTCGCCATGCGTGAGCCGTGAAAACATCCGCCGGGGCCGCAGCATCACCGAGGTGACTGTGGTTGCGACCATCATGTAACCGATCAGGATATCGCGCCGCGTCAAGGTCACGCCGTCTGTGCCTGTGCCGGTGCCTGCTCCCGTGCGGGTGCCCGCGAGGGGGCCGGTGCGCGCCGCCGGGATGCGAGGAAGGGCGCCAGCAGCGCGTCGACGCCGATCAGTGACAGCAAGGCTATCGCGAAAATGAGCAGGCCGGCAATCTGGTGGAACACACCTTGCCCCGCCGCCTCACCAAAATGGTACGTCAGCAACAACAACAGCACGACGCGGACGATATTGGCGAACAGCGCGATCGGCACCATCACCAGCGCCAGGACAGCGGCGTGGCGCCATGTCGATCGATGGAGCAGATACACGTAGAACAAGCCGATCGCGGTCAGGCTGACCACCGAATTGAGGCCCGAGCACGCCGCCGCCACCACCAGTTCGTACGGCCCGATGAACAGCACTCCGCCGTCGTACGCGACCGGATAATGCAAGGCACCGAGCAGCGCGATCGATGCCTCGCCGACGAACCCCTTGAGCCCGTGGGTCAGCGGTATGACCAGGTTGTCGGGCGGCGGGATGACGAACGCCAGATACACGACCGGCGCCCACAGTCGCAGCAGTTGCCGCCACCCGAAGACGTAATACAGCAGCGCGACCAGCGCCAGGTAGATGCCCAGCAATTGCAGCCATTGCTTGACCGTGACCGCCGCGGTGATCGCAAACAACCCGCAACCGGCAATGGCCACGATCGCCAGCGGCAGCGCGAACCGGTCGCGATGCCGCCGCATGCCGTCCGATTCCAGCCAGAGCAGCCACAAGCCGGTCGCAAAAACGATCGGCCCGGCGGCACCTTGTTCGGTCGACCAGTAGTTCTGCGCCAGCGCGACGAGCCCCGGTGCGGCCATGACCACCGCCGCCAGCAGCAGCACCCAGTTGCGCCGCAAGTCACGGATGCGATCGTGCGCCCCCGGACCCTTGAGCAACTCCGCGCGGGAAACCAAACCTTTGGCAGTTGCAACCATCGCGGCGTATTAAGTCAAATTGGAAGTATCTTCATCACAATTCATGCGAATACTCCAAAATGGATCAATAGAACGATGGCAGGCGTGGTCTGGCATTGCAGATCACTACTTTCCGAAATGACCCGAATAAGGATTCTAATGGCAACCTCAAGCGATGTAACGGAATTCCACCGTTCGACACTGGATGTCATCGCAGCCCGGTGGCAGGGCGAGCCTGCAATAACCGGCGCCGGATCGGTTGTATCGCCGGGTGCCAGGCCGTCCCATTCTGGCACCAGCCAGGGCCGCCGACCGTTCCGGCTGCGCAAACGACGGGTATCGGCCGATCACCACAACCCGTCGCCGATGCTCTCCGCCTAACCCGTCAGCCGCACCACCCCGACATGGAACGCCGCGACGAAGCGTTGCGCCAGATAGTCGTGACCATAATCGCCAGGGTGCGTGGCATCGCTCGACGTCGTCACGTCGCTGTTGCCGATGCCGGTCGTCGCACCCGCATAGCCGGTGCCGGTCTGCCACGGCACGAACCCGGTCACGCTGGCGTCCTTGTTCACCGGGATGAACATGGCGAAGTTGTCGGCCCATTCGGCGAAAGCTTCCTTCAGCGCCACGTCCTGTTCCAGAGTGTCGGCATTGGGCCCGCTGCGCCCGCCGAACCCGCACACGATCACGAACAGCGCGTTGGGATACAGCGCCCGCGCGGCCGTCCATGCCGCCTTGGCATTGGTCTTGAACGTGGCGCGGATCGTGGCATTGCTCGAAATCGCGGCGCGATCGTTGTAGCCGTTGGCGAACATCACGAGGTCGGGATTGCTCCACGGCACACCGGCCCGGCCCCAGCCCCGCGTGGCATCGGTGATCTGGTCCACCTGCTTGCGACGGATAGCGCCGCTGTCGTTGGTGTAGCCGGTCGCACCGATGGCAAGATTGAACATCCGCGTGATGCCCAGGCGGCGCTGCGCGATTTCGGTCAACCCTGCCGGGCGCCATCCGCTGTACCCTTGCCCTTCGGTAAAGCTGTCGCCGGAAAAGATCGCGGTCACGTCCTGCCCGCGCGGATAGTTGACCAGCGCGGTCGGGCCGACCGCCACGCTGGAAAACTGCATCTGGTTCGATCGGCCTTCCACGGTGATCGTGCGCATCTTGCGGCTTGCGAACGTCAGTTTGACGAACCGGCCCAGCCCGCCCCCTGCCGCCGAAAGGTCGGTCACGGTCTTGCTGACATAGGCGCCATCGACGATGAAGCAGTACCCGCGCCCCACGCTGGAATTGCGGAACAGCGCGAACTCCACCACATCGGCATCGGTGTCGAACGTGATCGACGCCGACCCTTGGTTGTCTTCCGCATCGGCGGTCCAGCCGGGCAAGTCACCACCCGCCGATACGCCGTTGCCGATCTTGGTCACCGGGAACACCCAGTATGTCGCGGTATCGGTGCGGACCGTGGGAATCCCGCCCGAGGTGCGGAACACGCCGGGGTTGCTGGCAAAGGTGTAGATCTGCGTCAGCGCGGCGGTCGCGGTGGCCGACGTCGCGATGGTGGGCGGCGCAGCCATGACCGGCGCATCTTCGGGATTGGCGATCGCGGCCGCCGACGCCGCCGCGCGCAGCCGCGAGAGCAGCGCGAGCCGTTGCCGCAACTTGGGCGTCATGCCGCCGATTCCGCCTGAAACTCTGGACATTGCTCAGGCCTCCGCGACAATGTTGGCGGCTGTCGTGCCGGTGGCGCGCACGAACTGGACCCGGACGGCGATGTAGCTGGCGTCGGGCAGGTTGCGATAGGTGACGTCGCTGGCGCCGCCCACCCCGCGCAGCACCACGTCCCCGCCCGATCCGACGTAAACCCCCTTGGGGATGAACGGCAGCTCGACCGTATCGCTGGGGGTCACCGCGTAAGGCGCACGCGATGGAGATATGGTTGTGTCCGATTGGTAGGCAAATTGCTCGGTCATCGCTGCCGTCCTTGCTGGGTGGGGATGGGATGGAACGCCGGCCACCGCTGGTGACGGGCCACGGGAACTGTCGTGGCATATATGCCGATATGGCGATTATTGTCAAGTTGATTTTACCTATTTGGTTCGTTCATCGCCACGTCGGTGGTCCGGGAATTTCGCTTGCGAATGTTTACCGGGACTTTACCCTGCGGCGTTAACTACGTTGGGGGTAGCGCGCCGATCGACTGCGGATCGACACGCAGGAGAAGTAGGCCGTGTTCCACTTTCGCGATTTTCGGTCTGCATCGCCGCCGCCCGGCGTGCCCGACGACGATTCGTCCGGCGACAATGCTTCGGAAAACCCCGGCCCTTCCGGAAATCCGGCCGTCGCGGCCCCCGGCACCGCAGCTTCGGACGCCGCGCGCGGCCCGATGCGCGCACCCAAGGGGCTGGTCATCGGGCTGGGTCTGGGCTGCCTGGTGTGGCTGGCGATCGCGATCGTTGCGTTTACCGCATTCTGATCCGGGGGGTCCGATCCGGGGCCTCCGATCCGGGACTGGCGACCGGCGATGCCCACCGGCGCCGCCTTTCAACCGCGCCGCATAATCCGCCGTTCCCGGATTTATGTGTTGCGGTGCAGCATCAAATGACTTCTACTCCGACGCATGATCAGAGCCGGATTGTTCCACCAGACGCGCTACACCTACGATCGCCCCGTGCTGCTTGGCGCGCAAGTGATCCGGTTGCGCCCAGCCCCGCACAGCCGGACCGCGATTCCCAATTATTCGCTCAAGATCGAACCCGCCAACCACTTCCTCAACTGGCAGCAGGACCCGCACGGTAACTGGTTGGCGCGGATCGTGTTTCCCGAACGGATCAGCTTCTTTTCGGTCACCGTCGACCTGATCGCCGATCTCGACATCATCAACCCGTTCGACTTTTTCGTGGAGGAAGGCGCCGAAACGGTTCCGTTCACCTACGACGCCACGCTGCGCGAAGACCTGACCGCGTACTTCGATCCCGAGCCGGGCGGCCCGCTGCTCGATTCGCTGGTAACCGAATTCGCCGCCTTTCGCGGGCGCACGATCGATTTCCTGGTGGCGGTCAACCAGGCGCTGCAGCAGCGCATCGGCTATGTCACGCGGATGGAACCGGGCGTGCAGACGCCCGAGGAAACGCTCGAGCTGGGCACCGGATCGTGTCGTGACAGCGGCTGGCTGATGGTCAACCTGGCGCGTCGGCTGGGCTATGCGGCGCGCTTCGTCTCGGGCTACCTCATCCAGATGAAGGCCGATATCGAGCCGGTCGAAGGCCCCAAGGGCCCCGAAGCCGATTTCACCGACCTGCACGCCTGGGCCGAAATCTATGTGCCGGGCGCGGGCTGGATCGGGCTCGACCCGACATCGGGGCTGTTCGCCGGCGAAGGCCACATTCCGTTGGCAGCGACCCCGCACTTCCGCTCTGCCGCCCCGGTTTCGGGCGTGGCCGAACCGGCAGAGGTCAATTTCCACTTCGAGATGCACGTCTCGCGCGTGACCGAAGCGGTGCGCATCACCAAGCCATTCACCGATGCGCGCTGGGACGCGCTGCTGGCGCTGGGCACGAAAGTGGACGCCGACCTCGTCGCGCAGGACGTGCGCCTGACGATGGGCGGCGAACCCACGTTCATCGCCGCGGACGACCCCGAGGCGGGTGAATGGAACGGCGACGCGGTGGGGCCGACCAAGGCACTGTATGCCGATCGCCTGATCCGCAACTTGCGCGCGCGGCTGGCACCGGGGGCGCTGCTCCACCACGGACAGGGCAAGTGGTATCCGGGCGAAAGCCTGCCGCGCTGGGGCTATTCGCTGTACTGGCGCACCGACGGCCAGCCGCTGTGGCACGACGTGAACCTCATCGCGCCCGATCCGGCTGCGCCTGCGGCAAAGTCAGACGCCGAACCCGCGACGCCATCCGGCCCGATTGATGCGACGGTGGCCGAAACCTTCCTCGAAGCGACATCGATCAGCCTTGGCATCGATACAGGTTATATCCTGCCGGTGTTCGAAGATTCCACGAAATGGATCGAGCGCGAGGGCGAGCTGCCGGTCAACGTCACGCCCAATGATCCCAAGCTCGACGATCCCGAGGAGCGCGCGCGGCTGCTGCGCGTGTTCTCGCGCGGATTGTCCAAGCCGGTGGGCTACGTCCTGCCGATCCAGCGCTGGCAGGCCGCCGCCAAGGCCGATCCGCGCTGGAAAAGCGAGCAGTGGACCGTGCGGCGCGGCGCGTTGTTCGCGGTGCCGGGCGACAGTTCGCTCGGCTATCGCCTGCCGCTGGGCTCGCTGCCGTACGTGCCGCCGTCGGACTACCCCTACATCCATCCGCGCGTGACGACCGATCCGTATGCGCCGCTGGCCGACCATCGCTCGCAGGCGCCCGAAGTGGGACGGCAGGAGATCGAGGCCGCCACCCCGGGCGCGCCCGGCGCGCCGCAACGCTCGGAACGCGTCGCCGCTGCCGAGGGCAAGCAGCAGGAAGTGGTCGAGCAGGAAATCATCGAAGGCGCGGTCCGCACTGCGCTGACGGTGGAACCGCGCGACACGTACCTGTCGGTGTTCATCCCCCCGGTCGAGGCGATGGAGGATTTCCTCGAACTGGTCGCGGAAATCGAACAGACCGCAGAGCGGCTGGGCATTCCCGTGCGCATCGAAGGCTATCCGCCGCCGCCCGATCCGCGCATCAACCTGCTGAAAGTCACCCCCGATCCCGGCGTGATCGAGGTCAACATCCACCCCGCGCACGATTGGCCGCAGCTGGTCGATATCACCACGCAGGTTTACGAAGCCGCGCGCGAATGCGGCATGACCGCCGACAAGTTCATGGTCGATGGGCGCTCGATCGGCACCGGCGGGGGCAACCACATCGTGCTGGGCGGCGCCAGCGTCACCGAAAGCCCGTTCATCCGCCGCCCCGACCTGCTGAAAAGCTTCGTGATCTACTGGCAGCGCCACCCCGCGCTCAGCTACCTGTTTTCCGGCATGTTCATCGGATCGACCAGCCAGGCCCCGCGTATCGACGAGGCGCGGCACGAAAGCCTGTACGAGCTGGAGATCGCGCTGAGCCAGGTGCCCCCACCCAGCGCAGACCCCGACCAGCCGCCGCCGTTCCCGTGGGTGGTCGACCAGTTGTTCCGCAACTTGCTGGCCGATGTCACCGGCAACACCCACCGCACCGAAATCTGCATCGACAAGCTGTTTTCACCCGATGGCCCGACCGGGCGGCTGGGGCTGGTCGAGTTCCGCGGGTTCGAAATGCCACCCGAATCGCGCATGAGCATTGCCCAGCAGCTGTTGCTGCGCGCGCTGACCGCGCTGTTCTGGCGCGAACCGCAGGAGGGCAACCTGGTGCGCTGGGGCACCGGACTGCACGATCGGTTCCTGCTGCCGCATTTCGTGTGGAGCGACTTCCTCGAAGTGCTCGATGACTTGCGCCGGGGCGGTTACGATTTCGATCCGCAGTGGTTCGAGGCGCAGCGCCAGTTCCGCTTCCCCGTGCATGGCGAGATCGAGGCCGGCGGCGTGCTGCTCGAAATCAGCCACGCGCTCGAACCGTGGAACGTGCTGGGCGAAACCGGCGCGATCGGCGGCACGGTGCGCTATGTCGACAGTTCGACCGAACGCCTGCAGGTGCGCGCGCGCGGCCTGATCCCCGGCCGCCACATCATCGCCTGCAACGGGCGGCAGGTGCCGATGCACCCCACCGGCGTTTCGGGCGAAGGCGTGGGCGGCGTGCGCTACAAGGCGTGGACGCCATCGAGCTGCCTGCACCCGCTGCTGAAAGCCGACGCGCCGCTGACGTTCGATGTCTATGACAGCTGGAACGGGCGCTCGCTGGGCGGCTGCATCTATCACGTGGCGCATCCGGGCGGACGGTCGTTCGATAACGTGCCGATCAACGGGTACGAGGCGGAATCGCGGCGCAAGGCGCGGTTCCAAGGCTATGGGCATACCCCCGGGCCGGCCGCGAAACCCCCGGTCGAAATCGCCGGGGATTTCCCGATGACGCTCGATCTCAGGCGCCCTGCGCGGATCGGATGAACCGCGTTGGCGCAGCCATGAGCGCCGCTTCAAACGGACCGGACCCGGCGCAGTCCGGGCTGGAGGGCTATGCGCCCGATCCGGGGCGCGGTGACGTTTATGCCACCGCCTCCCCGGCGATCGCCGCGCGCTGGCAGGACGTGGCCCGCGCGATCCGCGTCTCGGGCGCGGATGGCGCCAACAAGGCGCAGGCGTATCTCAAGCGACATGTCGAGGATCTGGGGCTGGCCTTCCGCCTCACCGGCGACCAGCAGGAGCGCCCCTGGCCGCTCACCCCGATGCCGATCATCATCGCGGCGGACGAATGGCGCCGGGTCGAGGACGGCCTGATCGAACGGGCCGAACTGCTCGAAGCGGTGATCGCCGATCTCTACGGCGAGCAGAAGCTGGTGTCCGAGGGGAAAATTCCCGCGCCGATCGTGGCCGGCAGCAAGGATTTCGCGCGCAAGATGGTGGGCGTTACGCCGCCGTCGGGCCAGCACCTGTACGTCTACGGCGTCGATCTGGCGCGCGGGCCGACCGGTGAATGGCGCATTCTGGCCGATCGCGTGCGACTGCCCACCGGCATCGGCTATGCCATCGAAAACCGCATCGCGCTGTCGCGCGGTACCGGCAGCCTGCTCGCCTCGATCGGGGTCGAGGGCCACAACGCGTTCCTCGAGGCGATGCGCGGCGGTATTGCCGCGCGTTGCCCGCGCGAGGATCCGCGCATCGCGCTGCTGACGCCGGGCCCATTCAACCAGAGCTATCCCGAACAGGCGCATCTGGCGCGCTACCTCGGCTTTCCGCTGGTCGAGGGCCGCGACCTGACCGTGCGCGATTCGCGGCTGTATGTCCGCAGCATCGCCGGACTGAAGCGGATCGATGCGCTGTGGCGCTGGATCGACGCGCGCAACCTTGATCCGCTGGCGTTCGATTCGCGATCGCAGATCGGCGTGACCGATCTGTTTTCCGCCTGCGACGAAGGACAACTGGTGGTGGCCAACTGGCCGGGATCGGGCGTGGTCGAGGCGCGCGCCATGGCTGCGATCCTGCCCCGGCTGGCGCGCACGCTGGGGGGCGCGCGGCTGAAACTGCCCAACGCGGCGACCTGGTGGTGCGGCCAGGAACGCGAATGCGCGCACGTGCTCCGCCATCTGGACGAGCTGGTGATCAGCTCGGCGTTCCGCAATCCTGTCGCCGGGCTGGAGGATGCCCGCACGCGCATGGGTGCCAGCTTCGTCGGCGCCGAACGCGATGCCCTGATCGCGGCGATCCGGCGGCGGCCGATGGATTATGTCGGGCAGGAAATCGTCCATCAGTCGACCACGCCGTGCCTGGTGGACGGGCAGTTCGAGCCGCGCGCGTTCACCATCCGCACGTTCCTGACCCGCGATGCCGACGGCCAGTGGACGATGATGCCCGGCGGCTTTGCGCGGATTTCACAGGCCGGCGCGCTGCGCGCGCCGCTGATGCGCGCCGACGATCTTTCGGCCGACGTCTGCATTGTCGAGGAATGGCACGATCGCCCTGCGGCGGCCCCGGTCAAGCTGGTCCCGCCGCGTATCCGCCGCGCGGCGAGCGAGCTGACCAGCCAGGCGGCGGACAACCTGTTCTGGCTGGGCCGCTATGCAGAGCGCACCGCGATGACCGCGCGCGTTATCCGCACGCTGCTGGCCACCGCCGGCGGCAGCGCACAGGACACCACCAGTGCGACCGTGCGCAGCCGTATTTCAGCCTTGCTGGCGGGGTGGCACGCGGTCAATCCCGGCGGCGGCACACCCGAAGGGCTGGCAACGGTCGCGCTCGGCAGTCGCGAGCATCCTGGCGCGATCATCGCGCAGATCGAGGCGATGCGCCGCATGGCCCGGTTGCTGCGCGAACACCTCACCGCCGACAGCTGGCGCATCGTCAACCGCGGGATGCCGATCTACACCGCGCTCGACAGCGATTCGCTGGCGGCGGCCAGCGAAATCCTGATCGACCGGATTTCGGCGCTGTCAGGCCTTGTTGCCGAGAACATGGGCCGGTCGTGGGGCTGGCGGTTCCTCGAGATGGGCATGCGGATCGAGCGGGCCAGCGCCTGCATCGATGCGGCGCGCCGGATGATCCCCGGCAGCGCCAGCGCCGACGATCTTTCCGCGCTGCTCGACCTGTTCGACTGCCGCTATCTTTATCGCGGGCGCTATCTGGCGATCCCGTTTGTGGCGCCGGTGCTCGACATGATCCTGCTCGACCCCAATCATCCGCGCACGCTGGCCTTCCAGATCGGTCGGCTGCAAGATCACATCGCTGCGCTGCCCTCGCTGGCGGACGACGGCATGGCCGAAGCGCCGCTGCGGCTGGTGCGCGCGATTTCGGCGCGGATTGCCGCGCTCGACGCCACCAAGCTCGACGACTGGACGATCGGCGATCTCGGCCAGTCGATCCGCGACCTGTCGGACGCCATCTCGCATCGCTTTTTCCTGCCGGTCGAACGGCCCAAAGCGCGCGTGGCGGCGGCGCTGCCCGAATGAGCGGCCGGCCATGATCTATCACGTGCGCCACCTTTCGACGCTCACGTACGACAGCGCGGTCGATGAAGCCCGGTTCAACATCCGGCTGAAACCGATCGAATCGCCGCGACAGCGGTTGCTGAACTACCGCCTGTCGGTAACGCCGCTGCCCCACCGGCGGCGGGAGCGGTTCGGCCCCTACCCGGTCAATACCACCCGGCTGGAGATCGACGCGCCGCTGGGCGAGCTGTCGGTGCTCAGCGAATTCAGCGTGGAAGTGTTCACCCCGCCGCCGCTTGGCGCGACGTCGCCCACCATCGCGCACGTGCGGCGCGCGGCGGTCGATCTGGCGGACCTCGGCATGTTCGCGCCGGCCGCCTATCTGTTCAGTTCGCGGCTGGCGACGATCGAACGCGAGATCGGTGTCTGGGCCGCGCCGTATCTGGACCCCGGCGCAGCGATCGTTCCTTCGATCCTTGCGCTGTCATCGGCGCTCCATGCCCAGTTCGCCTACCGCCCCGGTGCGACCGATACCGACACCCCGCCGATCGAGGCGTTTCGCGCGCGGCACGGAGTGTGCCAGGATTTCGCGCACATCCTGATCGTAGGCTTGCGCGCGCACGGCATCCCCGCCGCCTATCTCGCCGGCTATATCCGCACGGTCCCGCCGCCGGGCATGCCGCGGCTGATCGGCGCGGACGCGATGCACGCGTGGGTCAACGTGTGGTGCGGCCCGGACCTGGGCTGGATCGCCATCGACCCGACCAACGATCGCGTGGCGGACGAGGATTACGTCGTGGTCGCCATGGGCCGCGATTATGCCGACGTCTCGCCGGTCGATGGCGTGTACCTCGGCTCGCCCCGCCAGACCACGCGCGTCGAAGTGGACATGATGCCGCAGGACTTGTGACGCGGGAGGATCATGGGGCGCGGCGGAGCTGCCCCGCCAACCCCTACCCCCGCCCGCGATAGCCGGGCACACCCTGGTCCGGCAGCCACAGCGCGGGCGGCGGCGCATCGGACTGCCAGAACACGTCGATCGGGATGCCCCCGCGCGGATACCAGTAGCCGCCGATCCGCAGCCAGCGTGGCTGCATCTCGGCAAACAGGCGCTGGCCGATGCCGACGGTGACATCCTCGTGGAACCCGCAATGGTTGCGGAACGAACCCAGGAACAGCTTGAGCGACTTCGATTCGACGATGGTTTCGCCCGGCGCATAGTCGATCACCAGATGCGCGAAATCGGGCTGGCCGGTGACCGGGCACAGCGAGGTGAACTCCGGCGCGGCAAAGCGCACGAGATACAGCGTACCGGTGCGCGGATTGGGCACGTAATCGAGCACCGCCGCCTCCGGGCTGGCGGGCAACGTGCTTGTCTGCCCCAGATGGAGCGGGCCGGGGGGAGGCGGGGCGCGATCGGTCATGCGGTGTCGTCCTGGCGAAAAAACTTCTGTGCCGCATGCCCTTATCGCAGCAATGCGGCAAGTCGGCGGTTGGCCGCGACGGGTTCAGGCGCTATTCAACCGCGCGTTGCAGGAGCAAAGCCTGCTGACAGGGATTCCATGAACAAGCGCAGTATCAACACAAACAGGCGTGGGCACCGGCCTTTCGCGGCGCGGAGTGTGTCGGGTGCGGGCGCCGTGGCGCTGGCCTTGGCGCTCGCGCTGATGGGTGCGCCGGTGGTGCGCGCGCAGGATGCGCCGCCGGGCGATGTCACCACGTTCAAGCTGCCGGTCAAGCCCAGCGCCACCCCGACTGCCGCAGGACCGACCGAGGCGGGAGCGCCGCCGCCCTCGCCCGCGACCAGCAAACCGGCGATCATCGTGCCGACTCCCGCCGCACCGACGGCAGCGTCATCCCCGAACACCACCCGCGCGCCCCAGCCATCGCCGCGGCCGGCACAACCGCAACGCATCGCGCCGAAGGCTCCTGCCGCCAACCCGGTGCGGACGCCAGCCCCGGCGGCGGCCGCAAGCAGCCCGCCAACGCTCGCCCCCGCCCCGATCGCGAGCGACGGCGTTGCCGCTGCCCCGACCGGCTCACCGTTTGCGGTGCCGACTGCCATTGCCAGCCCAACGAAAGCGGCAGCGGAACCGGCCATCATCGCAGCGCCCGAGGGCGCATCGCGCTGGCCCTGGGTCGCCGGCGCGCTGGCGGTGGTGGTCGCGGCCATTGGCAGCCTGGTCTGGTGGCGACGCACGCATGGGCCGCTCGCCCTGCCCGCGCCCGAATTCGTGCGCCCGATCGTGCCTGCGATGCCGGCCCAACCGCAGGCCCCGACCATCGCGATCGACGACATGCCCGGTGCCCCGACGACGCCGAGCGAGACGACCATCGCGGTGCCCGTCACCGCGACAGCCGCCGCCATGCCCTCGCCCGACTTCGGTGCCGAGCCGGTGTCCGCGCTGACGCTGGCGCTCGAGGCCACGCGCATGAGCGCGACGCTGGTCAACGCCACGCTGTCATACCGGCTGTCGATCACCAACACCGGCACCACGACGCTGGCGGGAGTCGAGATCGGCGGCGACATGATTTCCGCCCACGCATCGCGCCCGATGGAGGAGCAGTTGGGCCATGGCGCGCCGCTGGCCCCACTGCACCGCGTCGCCACGCTGGCGCCGGGCGAAAGCGTGGTGCTGGGCGGCGACATCCGCCTGCCACTGGGGTCGATCACGCCGATCCGGCGCGGGTCGGCGCACTTGTTCGTTCCGCTCGCGCGCTTCGCGATCGCCGCGTCGGACCCCGACGGGCGCAGCGTGACGTCGCGCAGCGCGTTCCTGGTCGGGCAGGAGCCCGGTGGCGACGCCGCGCGGCTCCAGCCGTTCCGGCTCGATCTGGGGCCCCGCCTGTATTCGCAGCTCGGCCAGCGCAGCCTGCCGATGCCCGCCTGAACCGCGCCGCCTCGCGCAGAGGCGCGCAGCCGCATCATTGATCCTTTTTACGGCTCGACTAGGCCCGGCTGGCCGACTATTGCTGACGTCTCCTCCCCAGGACTGACCTGAAACGCAAAACGTCACAGACGATCACAAGGCAGGAGAACATCATGGATTCGCTGGTATCGACCGAATGGCTCGCCAAGGAACTGGGAGCCAGCGACTTGCGCATCGTGGACGCCAGCGTGTTCCTGCCCGACACCGGACGCGATGCCGCCGCCGAATATGAGGCATGCCACATTGCCGGCGCGGTGTTCATGGATCTGGGCAACCTGACCGACAGCAACTCGCCGGTCGCCAACACGCTGCCGCCCGCCGAAAAGTTCGCCAGCCGGATGCAAAGCCTGGGTCTGGGCGATGGCAGCCGCATCGTCCTGTACGATGACAGCCCGATCAAGAGCGCGACGCGCGCGTGGTTCATGCTGACGATGTTCGGCGCGCACGACGTGGCGCTGCTCGATGGCGGTATTGCCAAATGGAAGGCCGAAGGCCGCCCGTGCAAACAGGGCAAGGAAAGCCTGCGCCACCGCCACTTCACCGTGTGGCAGGATGACAAGAACCTGCGCAGCAAGGCCGCGATGCTGAAGAACCTGCACGAAAAGTCCGAGCAGGTGGTCGATGCGCGCGGCGGCGAACGCTTCGACGGCGGCCATATCCCCGGCGCGCGCAACCTGCCTTACGCCAGCCTGTTCAACGCCGACGGCACATGGAAGGCCAAGACCGAGCTCAAGAAGGCGTTCGAAACCGCCGGGATCGATCTGGCCAAGCCGCTGGTCAGCAGCTGCGGTTCGGGCATGACCGCCAACGTCGTGATCTTCGCCGCGCACCTGCTCGGCAAGACCGACGTGGCGCTGTATGACGGAAGCTGGGCCGAATGGGGTGCCGATCCTGATACGCCCAAGGCGACCGGCAAGGCGAACGAGGTCGTCGCCTGACCCGATGACGAAGTCCTCCGGTGACGATCTGCAGCCCGCGACGAAGCTCGTCGCGGCGGGCCGGAGGCCGGAATGGACGGGTACGCCGGGCCAGCCGGGCAGCGTGGTCAACCCTGCGGTGTGGCGCGCCAGCACCCATCTGTATCCCGACATGGCCGCGCACAAGGCGGGGCCGCGCACCAACGAGGACGGGCGGTTCTTCTATGGCCGGCGCGGCGCGCCGACGCAGTGGGCGCTGGCCGAGGCGTTGACGCAGCTGGAGCCCGGCGCGCACGGCACGATGCTCTACCCGTCGGGCGTGGCGGCGATCGCGGCGGCGCTGATCACCGTGCTGCGCCCCGGTGACGTGCTGCTGATGACCGACAACGCCTATGAGCCCAGCCGCGCGATGGCGCGCGGGTTGCTGGCCGACATGGGCGTGGAAACGCGCTGGTTCGATCCGCTCGACATAGCCGCATTCGACGCCGCGATCTGCGAGCGCACGCGTGCGGTGCTGCTCGAAACGCCGGGCAGTCTCACCCTGGAGGTGCAGGACGTGCCGGCCCTGTCCGCCATCGCCAAGGCGCGCGGGGTGACCGTGCTGCTCGACAACACCTGGGCCAGTGCGCTCGGCTTTCCCGCGCTGACCCGAGGCGCGGACATCGCGATCATGTCGCTGACCAAGCATGTCGGCGGCCATTCCGACCTGATGATGGGCAGCGCCAGCGCCAGCGCCGATCTCTACGCCCGGTTGCGCCGTACGGCGCAGCAACTGGGCCACGTCGTTTCGCCCGACGATGCCGCGCTCGCCTTGCGCGGGCTGCGCACGATGGGGCTGCGGCTGGCGCAGGAGACCGCCAGCGCGCTGGCCATCGCGCAGTGGCTGGAAGCGCGGCCCGAAGTGTCGCACGTGCTGTGCCCGATGCTGCCCGGTTCGCCCGGCCACGCGATCTGGACCCGCGATTTCACCGGCGGCTGCGGCTTGTTCAGCTTCGTGATGAACGGCGGCAGCGCGGACGCGCGCGATGCACTGATCGATGCGCTGACGCTGTTCGGCATCGGTTACAGCTGGGGCGGGTTCGAAAGCCTGGCCACCCCGGTCGATCCGGCAGCTTTGCGCACCGCCACGCGCTGGCCGCTGCCGGGCATGAATCCCGCCGACCGGTTCGGCGTGCGCCTGTCGATCGGGCTTGAGGATACCGGCGACCTGATCGCCGATCTCGACGGCGGGCTTGCCGCGTGGCGCGCGGCGGGCGCCAGCGCATGAACGATCTCAAACACGCGGTCGCCGATGCGATCGACCTGCTCGACCAGATCGGTTTCGACGTCGGCAAGCATCACATCTCGCTGTGGGGCGCGGCGTGGATCATCCTGGTCGTGCTGGCGATGTTCGTGCTCGCGCGCCTTGGCAGCAGGCTGGCCAAGCGCATTTTCGCGCGGCTGACCCGGCTGGACGTGGCGCAGCGGGTGCTGGGCGAAAAGCTGGTGTCGATCGCGGTGTGGTTGCTGGCCGTGCTGGTCGGGATCGACATCCTCGGCATCGACCTGACCGCGCTGACCGTGTTTTCGGGCGCGTTCGGCCTCGCCATCGGGTTCGGCCTGCAGAAGACGTTCGGCAACCTCATCGCCGGGATCATCCTGCTGATGGACGGGTCGATCAAGCCGGGCGACGTGATCGCGGTCAGCGACGGCAAGGGTTCCAGCTTCGGGCAGGTCAAGAAAATCGGCATCCGCGCCGTCTCCGTGACCACGCGCGACAAGCGCGAATACCTGATCCCCAACGAAAACCTGATGACCAGCCAGGTTGAAAACTGGTCCTATTCCAGCCGCGAGGTGGCGATCCAGATCCCCGTGTCGATCGCCTATGGCAGCGACGTCGCACTCGCCGAAAGCCTGATGCTGCAGGCCGCGCGCGCCGCCAGCCGGGTGCTCGACCAGCCCGAACCCGGCGTGCTGCTCAATGCGCTGGGGCCCAGTTCGCTCGATTTCAACGTGATCGTGTGGATTTGCGATCCCGAGGAAGGGCTCGGCAACGTCCGCTCGCAAGTGTTGAAAGGCGTGCTGGCGCTGTTTGCCGAACACGGCATCGAAATCCCTTACCCGCGTCAGGACATCGCCTTGCGCGGCAGCGACACACTGGAACGGTTGATCGCGGCGCGTGACGCGGCGACGGGCGATGCGTCCGACCGCTGATCTCGACCACTGACCGCCCACTAAAGCTGACCTAGCCTCTGCCCAATCCATTCTCGCTGGCACCGGCGCGGCGCAATCGCCAAGTGGCTGGCATGAAAAGTTCCGCAACCAAGCTTCCCGGCGCGCCTCGCGTGGGCACGGTGTATCTCGTCGGTGCCGGGCCCGGCGATCCTGACCTGCTGACGCTGCGCGCCGCGCGGCTGGTGATGAGTGCGCGGCTGGTGGTGCATGACGGGCTGGTCGATCCCTCGATCCTGGCCATGGCGCCTGCCGGCGCACGCTTCGTCTCGGTCGCCAAGGCGCGCGCGCGGCACACCATGGCGCAGGACGACATCAACGCGCTGCTGGTGCGCGAGGCGCGGGCCGGCAACGACGTGATCCGCCTCAAGGGCGGCGATCCGTTCATCTTCGGGCGTGGCGGTGAAGAGGCCGAGGCGTGCCGCGCCGCTGGCGTTCCGGTGGACGTCGTGCCCGGCATCAGCGCCGCCAACGCCGCCGCCGCCGCTGCGCAGATCCCGCTGACCCACCGCGACAGCGCCAGCATCGTCAGCTTCGTGGCGGGCCAGTGCAAGGGCCTGGCCGAACAGAACTGGGCGGGCCTTGCCGGGGTGGGTCGCACGCTGGTGATCTACATGGGCGTGGCCACCGCCGACGCGATCGCCGAAAAGCTGATCGCCGATGGCCTGTCGCCCGCGATGTCGCTGGCGGTGGTGGAAAACGCCGCGCGCCGTTCGATGCGCGTGTTGCGCGGGCCGCTCGCCGGTCTTGGCGAACTGGTTGTGCGCGAAAAAGTGAAAAGCCCTGCCGTGATCGTGATCGGTGACGTGACCGGGCGCGAAACGGCCGAACGGCTGAAGGAACTGGCGGAGATGGCGCAATGAAGATCCTGACCGGAAACGACCTCAAAAGCGGGGACGTGGTGTGGTGGACGGGCAGCGACTGGTCGCGCCACGTCGATGATGCGGTCGACGTGGGCGAACACGCCGAAGCCGTGCTCGCCGCCGAAGACGCCGCGCGCCGCGTCAACGCCGGCTATGCGATCGACGCCGAGCAGACCGCCGACGGCATCCGCCCGGCGCACATCAAGGACCGCATCCGCGCGCTGGGGCCGACCGTGCGCATGGACCTGACCCTCAAGCCTGCCGACACGCAGGCCGGCAACTGGGTGATTTGAGATGTATCAGTACGACACCTACGACCAGCAGATGGTCGATGCCCGCGTCGCCGAATTCCGCGACCAGGTCGCGCGGCGGCTGGCGGGTGACATCACCGAGGACCAGTTCAAGCCGCTGCGGCTGAAGAACGGCCTGTACCTGCAGCTGCACGCCTACATGCTGCGCGTGGCGATCCCGTATGGCACGCTGAGCGGCAAGCAGATGCGTCTGCTGGGCGACATCGCCGACAAGTACGATCGCGGTTACGGCCACTTCACCACGCGCCAGAACATCCAGTACAACTGGATCAAGCTGGACGAGACGCCCGACATCCTCGCCGATCTGGCGACCGTGGAAATGCACGCGATCCAGACCAGCGGCAACTGCATCCGCAACATCAGCTCCGACCAGTACGCCGGTGCCGCCGCCGACGAGATCGTCGATCCGCGCCCCTATGCCGAACTGCTGCGCCAGTGGTCGACGTTCCATCCCGAATTCGATTACCTGCCGCGCAAGTTCAAGATCGCGGTGATCGCATCCGACACCGATCGCGCGGCGATGCGGCTGCACGACATCGGCATCCAGCTGGTGAAGAACGCGGCGGGTGAGCTGGGCGCGAAGTTCTATGTCGGCGGCGGCATGGGCCGCACCCCGATGATCGCGCCGGTGATCGGCGAATTCGTGCCGCTCGACCATCTGGTCACCTACACCGAGGCGTGCCTGCGCGTGTACAACCAGCACGGCCGCCGCGACAACAAGTACAAGGCGCGGATCAAGATCCTGGTCCACGAAATCGGCGCCGATGCCTATCGCGCGCAAGTCGAGGCCGAGTTTGCCCACATGCTGACGCTGGGGCTGGAACCGCCGTTGGCCGAACTGGAACGGATCAAGGGGTTCTTTCCCGATCCGGCGTTCGAAACCGGATTGTCCGACACCGTCGACCGGTCCGATCTCGATTTCGCGCTGTGGCTCGACCAGAACACGATTGCGCACAAGCAGCCGGGCTATGCCGTGGCGGTGATCAGCCTGAAGCCGGTGGGCGGTATCCCGGGCGACGCCAGCGCCGACCAGATCCGGCTGATGGCCGACCTGGGCGAGCACTACAGCTTCGACGAACTGCGCGTCACGCACGCGCAGAACATCGTGCTGCCGCACGTGCGCAAGGCCGATCTGTACACGCTGTGGCAGCAGCTCGATGCGGCGGGGCTGGCCACGGCCAACCTCGATCTGGTGGGCGACATCATCGCCTGCCCGGGCCTCGATTACTGCAGCCTCGCCAACGCGCGGTCGATCCCGGTGGCGCAGAAGATCAGCGAGCGCTTTGCCGACACCGGCCGCCAGCGGGAACTGGGTGAGCTGAAGCTCAAGATTTCGGGCTGCATCAACGCCTGCGGCCACCACCACGCGGGCCACATCGGCATCCTCGGCGTCGACAAGCGCGGGCTGGAAAACTACCAGCTGCTGCTCGGCGGCAGCGAGGGCGCGGATACCTCGCTCGGCAAGATCACCGGCCCCGGCTTCGACGAGGACGGCATCGTCGATGCGGTCGAAAAGGCCACCGACGTCTATCTCGCCAAACGCACCGACGGGGAGCGCTTCCTCGACACCTACCGCCGTATCGGCATGGAGCCGTTCAAGGAGGCGATCTATGGTTGATCCCCAATCTGGTACTTCGCTGCGTTTTCGCGACGACGAGCCGGTGTCCGACCCGGCGGTGACGGTCGATTCCTTCGCGGAACAGACCAATGCCGCCGCCGTGCGGATCGAACCGGGCGACGATGCGCGCGCGCTGTTGCCGCATCTGGCGCGGCTGGCGCTGGTCGAGGTGAACTTCCCCACGTACGGCGACGGGCGCGGCTATTCCTCCGCGCGCATCCTGCGCGAAGCGGGCTATGCCGGCGAATTGCGCGCGGTCGGCGACGTGCTGCTCGACCAGCTTTCGCACATGCATCGCTGCGGGTTCGACAGCTTCGCACCGCAAGTGCCGATCGATCGTGCCGCCGCCGAAAAGGCAATTCTGACGTGGCCGCAAGTCTACCAGAAGACCGTCGATGGCCGCGCGCCGATCTGGGCACTGCGTCATGGGTAGGGAGTTGAGGGTGGGCGAACGCGCACGCGACCGCATCGATACCGGCCCGCGCTTTACCGAAAGCGACGCGATCCGGCTGAACAACCTGTTTCGCGGCACCGACACGCAGGAAATGCTGCGCAACGTGCTGCACGACCGGCTGGCGGGCGACGTCGCGGTGGTTTCCAGCTTCGGTGCGGAAAGCGCGGTGCTGCTGCAACTGGTCGCGTCGGTCGATCCGGCGACGCCGGTGCTGTTCCTGGAAACGCACAAGCATTTTCCCGAAACGATCGTGTACCGTGATCTGCTGGTCGAACGGCTGGGCCTTACCAACCTGCAGGTGATCGAACCCGATCCTGTGGTGCTCGCCGCCAAGGACGACAACGGCTTGCGCTGGTCATGGGATCCCGACGGCTGCTGCGAGATCCGCAAGGTCATCCCGCTGGCCAAAGCGCTGCTGCCGTTCGACGCCACGATCACCGGACGCAAGGGTTTCCAGTCCTCGACCCGCGCCGGGCTGCCGCGCTTCGAGATCGACAACAGCGACGCGCAAGGGCGGCTGAAGATCAATCCGCTGGCCAGCTGGTCGAAGCAGGACCTCGAGGATTATTTCAACGCGCACGCGCTGCCGGCGCATCCGCTGGTGGCGCAAGGCTATCCCTCGATCGGCTGCGCGCCGTGCACCAGCATGGTCGCGCCGGGCGAAGACCCGCGCTCGGGCCGGTGGCAGGGCTGGGACAAGACCGAATGCGGCATCCACGTCCCCGGCACCCCCGATGGCGAGCTGCCCCCGGGATACGATCCGGTGTTCTGAGATGCTGCCCGCGAAATAGCCGCCAGTTCAACGCGGCAACGTCGCCTACTTGATCCAGCCGTTCTCGCGATACCACGCGGCGGTGGCGCGCAGGCCGTCGCGCGTCGATATCTGCGCCGTCCAGCGCGCCGACGGGACACGGGCCGCTTCGCGCACCACCCAGTCGGGATGGCACATGTAGCCGACGCGGTCGGCGGTCAGCCGCGCCTTGTCGCCGCGCACCCGGCGGTCGATCTTCGCCACAAGATCCAGCGCTCGGCGCGGCAGGTGGAGCACCCACGGCCGACGCTGCATGGCGTGGCCGATCGCGCGCGCCATCTCATAGTGGCTCCATCCCCCGGGCTGGCCGTCGTCCACCTCGAACGTGCAATGGGTCACGTCCTCGCCCCCCGGCACCAGCGCGAGCAACAGCCGCGCCAGATCGGCGACGTGGATCAGCGAGACGCGGCCCCCGTCGGGCGGCATCGGCATCACCCCCCGGCGTGCCAGCTTGAACAGTTCGAACATGTCGGCATCGCGCGGACCATAGATCCCCGGCGGGCGCACGATGGTCCAGTCGAGGCCGCTGGCGCCGACGATCTTCTCGCCCCGCGCCTTGGACGCGCCATAGGCCGACAGCTGCGGCTCGCGCGCGGACAGCGAGGAAACGTGGACGAAGCGCGGGACGCCCGCCGCGATGGCCGCTTCCACCACCGCCAGCGTTCCTGCGACGTTGCCCGCCTCAAACCCGGCGGCATCGAGCGCATTGACCACGCCGGCGACGTGGATCACCGCGCTCACGCCATCGACCAGGCGGGCCAGCGCGATCCCGTCGGCCAGATCGCCCGCGATCCATTCGACCCCGTCGCGCGGATCCTGCGGCCGCCGAGCCAGCGCGCGCACCGCGATGCCCTGCCGGGCCGCCTCGTCGAGCAGCGCCTGCCCGACGAAGCCGGTCGCGCCGGTAATTGCCAGCATGTTCAGACCCATACCTGCATCAGACAAGCGCCATGTGATCGCGATGGACCAGCGCAGCGCGCGGCGCATAGCCCAGGATCGCGGCGTGCGCGGCATTGCGCGTGCCGACCAGCCGCAACGCATCGTCCGAATCGTATTCCGAAAGTCCACGCGCCAGCACGCCGTCGGGGCCGGCGATCGCCAGCAGGTCGCCGCGCGCGAACTGCCCCTCGATCCGCATGGCCCCGGCGGCGAGCAGGCTGGCGCCCTTGACCAGCGCCCTGGCGGCACCGGCATCGACATGAATGATACCGCGCGCGGTCAGCCCTCCGGCGAGCCACGCCTTGCGCGCGGGCGCCGATTTTTCGGCGACGAACAGCGTGTGGCGCGCGGTCGCCGCCAGCGGATGCCCGACCCGGCCCGATGCGATGGCAAGGTGCGCGCCCGCCGCGTTGGCGATGCGCGCGGCGGCGATCTTGGACACCATTCCGCCCGATCCCATGCCCGAGGCCGATCCCCGGTCGGCCATGCCCTCGATCGCGGCGTCGATCTTTTCGACCCGCGCGATGTGGATCGCGCCGGGCAGCGCGGGGTTGCGATCGTACAGGCCGTCGATGTCGGACAGCAGCACCACGCCTTGCGCCCCCGCCGCCTGCGCCACGCGCGCGGCCAGCCGATCGTTGTCGCCGAAGCGGATTTCGGCGGTAGCGACGCTGTCGTTTTCATTGAGCACGGGCACCACGCCCAGCGACAGCAGCCGCTCGAGCGTCGCCGACGCGTTGAGATAGCGGCGGCGGTCTTCCAGATCGTCAAGCGTGACAAGGATCTGCGCGGCGGTGATGCCTTCGCCCGCCAGCACTTCGGCCCAGACCTGGCTCAGCGCGATCTGGCCCACGGCGGCGGCGGCCTGCGCGTCTTCCAAACTGGCGCGACCGCCTTTGGGCAGCCCCAGCCGCCGCGCGCCCAACGCAATCGCGCCCGACGAGACCACCGCGATTTGCTGGCCGGCACGTTTGCGGGCCGCGATGTCGGCGGCAATGCCTTCCAGCCAGGCGCGGCGCACGCCGCCGGCGGCATCGACAAGCAGCGCCGAACCGATCTTCACGACCAGTCGCGGGCAGGCAGAAGGCGCGAACAGAGACATCGCCGCCCCATAGCCCGATTTTCGCCAAGTGCGAGAGGGCAATGGTCCGAAGCCGCTGACACCTGCCCTCACCGCACCGGCTTCACAATCCTTGCCCTGGCGGCTAGCGAGACTTCCGCCATGATCGACGCTTCCGCACCCGCCGCCCTCGTGTCCCCCGACGACATCGCCAACCTGACCGCACAGCCGTGGTTCTTTTGCGGCATCGGCGGATCGGGCATGCTTCCGCTCGCGCTGATCCTGCGCGGGCAGGGCGCGGCAATTGCCGGGTCCGACCGCAGCCGCGATCAGGGCCGCAGCCCGGAAAAGTTCGCGTGGCTGGAAAGCCTGGGCATCGAACTGTTCGCGCAGGACGGCAGCGGCATCGCCAGCGCCGACCAGGTGCTGGTCGCCTCCGCCGCGGTCGAGGACACCGTCCCCGAAGTGGTGCGCGCCACCCAGCTGGGCTGTGCGCGGATGAGCCGCGCGCAACTGCTGGCCACGCTGTTCAACGCCGCGCCCATGGCGATCGGCGTGGCGGGCACCAGCGGCAAGTCCACCGTCACCGGCATGATCGGCTGGATCCTGACCGCCTGCGACCGCGATCCGACGATCATGAACGGCGCGGTGATGAAGAACTTCGTCGCGCCGCAAGCGCCGTTCGCCAGCGCGCGGGTGGGCGCAGGCGATGCCTTCGTGTCCGAAGTCGACGAAAGCGACGGCTCGATCGCGCTCTACCGTCCGCACGTGGCGGTGCTCAACAACGTCAGCCTCGACCACAAGAGCCTGGAGGAACTGCGCGCGCTGTTCGGTGATTTCCTGTCGCGCGCGGGCGTGGCGGTGGTCAACATCGACGATGCCGAAAGCGCGGCGCTGCTGTCGCGCGCGGCCAGCGTGCTGACCTTCGCGATCGATCGCGCGGACGCGGATTTGCGCGTGGAGCCGGGGTCGATCGTCGCCGGGCCAACCACGATTGCCGCCACGGTGATCGATGCGCGCGATGGCGCGCGCCATGCGCTGGCCTTGCGCATACCAGGCCGCCACAATCTGTCGAACGCGCTGGCCGCCATCGCGGGCGCGAGCGCAGCAGGCGTGCCGGTGGCCGATGCAGTGCAGGCCATCGCCGGGTTTGCCGGGTTGGCGCGGCGGTTCGACATCGTCGGCACCAGCGCAGCGGGCGTGACCGTGATCGACGATTTCGGGCACAACCCGGAAAAAGTCGCCGCCACGCTGGCCACCTTGCGCGCGCATCCGGGCCGGATCATCGCGTTCTTCCAGCCGCACGGCTATGGTCCGTTGCGCCAGATGGGTGCGGAACTGGCGCACGTGCTGGCGACGCAGACCGGCCCGGACGACATCACGATCCTGTGCGATCCGGTCTATTTCGGCGGCACGGTCGACCGGTCGGTCGGCAGCGACCGCATCGTGGCCCTGATCGAGGCGGCGGGCGGCCGTGCCGAACATATCGCGGCACGTGCCGATTGCGGAACGCGCATCGTGATGCTGGCCAAACCGGGCGATCGCATCGTGGTAATGGGCGCGCGCGACGACACGCTGTCCGCCTTCGCGCAGGACCTGCTGGCCCGAATGACGTGACGCACCGCCGCCAGAAAGCGGCATCCTGCCCGGCCGGGATCGAGCACGGCCTGTCGGCAAAGCTGTGGATTATTTCGAACTAAGCCATTTGTTAACTTGCGCCTAAGTTATGGCAGGTACAAGATGCAGCTGTCCCCTAACCGGGACCAAGAAAAATCGATCCGTCGCGGCTGCTGATGCGCCATTTCAGGTTTCGTGCCTTCACCACCTAAAGCCCGCTTCGGCGGGTTTTTATTTGCCCGGAGCAGGCCCGGTTCGACGCAGGACTGGTTTCAGCCGCAATCTATTTTGCTTAAAAAGCTATTACCAGATAATCGCTTGCGCCAGTCGCGCGACTTGATCCGGCCGCATCGAATTGTTGGGCAACCGCGATGGCCGATCCGGCCGAGGCGCGGGTCGGGCACGCTTTTCCCGACCCGCCGCGCGTTCCCGTCGCGCGTGACGGCCCGCACGACGTCCGGGCTTGCTTTTGGCCGGAAAGGCGTTAAGGGCACCGCTTTGCCGCCGGACATCCGGCAACGCGAAACCCCAGAAAGCCGGAGAGGCCCCGCAATCCTGCGGATCGGCCAGCGATCGGCCCATTGTGAAAGGAACGCTCACATGCCGCTTTACGAGCATGTGTTTCTGGCACGCCAGGATCTGAGCCAGGCTCAGGTCGACACGCTTGCTGCCAGTGCCACCGAAATCGTCGAAACCAACCACGGCAAGGTCACCAAGACCGAGACGTGGGGCCTGCGTTCGCTGGCCTACAAGATCGCGAAGAACCGCAAGGCGCACTTCGTGATGCTCAACATCGAAGCCCCTGCGGGCGTCGTGGCCGAGCTGGAACGCCAGACCGCGATCAACGAAGATGTCATCCGTTTCATGACCGTCCGTGTCGATGAACATGAAGGCGGTCCTTCGGTGATGATGCGCAAGAACGAACGCGACCGTAGCCGTCGCCGCGAACGCGAAGGGGAATAAAAGATGGCCCGTCCGTTTTTCCGCCGCCGCAAGAGCTGCCCGTTCTCGGGCAAGAACGCTCCCAAGATCGACTACAAGGACGTGCGCCTGCTGCAGGGCTTCATGTCCGAGCGTGGCAAGATCGTGCCCAGCCGCATCACCGCGGTATCCGGCAAGAAGCAGCGCGAGCTGGGCAAGGCTATCAAGCGCGCCCGGCACATCGGCCTGCTGCCGTACATCGTCAAGTAAGGAGCGCCTCCCATGCAGATCATCCTGCTCGAGCGCATCGAGAAGCTGGGCACCATCGGTGACGAGGTAACCGTCAAGGACGGTTATGCTCGCAACTTCCTGCTGCCCAACAAGAAGGCGCTGCGCGCCAACGAGAAGAACCGCAAGCTGTTCGAATCGAACCGCGCGAAAATCGAATCCGACAACGCCACCAAGCGTGACGAAGCCCAGACCCATGCCGCCGATGTCGATGGCAAGCAGGTCGTGCTGATCCGCGCTTCGTCCAACTCCGGCCAGCTTTACGGTTCGGTTTCGGTGCGCGACATCGTCGATGCGCTGAACGCCGATGGCGCCAAGCTGTCGAAGGCGATGGTCGTGCTCGAGCGCCCGATCAAGACGATCGGCGTGTTCGACGTGAAGGTTTCGCTCCACCCCGAAGTGTCCGTCAACGTCAAGGTCAACGTCGCCCGTTCGACCGACGAAGCCGAACTGCAGTCGCAGGGCGTCGACGTGATGGCCGCGATGTTTGAAGCCGATACGGGTGGTTTCACCGAAGCCTACAACCCCAACGCCGAGCCGGGCGAGATCCCCGAGGATCTGCTCGACGACGCGGCGGAAGCTTCGGCCTGATTATTTTCCCTTTGCGGGAACCGGAACAGACCTGATCCGTTTAAGCGGTTCAGTTTTTGGCCGGACAACAGTTTGGCGCCCGCTCGACGGAGTGCGCGTGCGAAGGAACCCCCTCCCTAACCGGAGGGGGTTTTTTGTTGTGCGGCTGGCATGCTGGTTGCTCTCTCCCATTCCGGGGAGAGATACGGAGGCCTGCCACCTTGCTGGCTGGCCGCAGTTGAGAGGGGCCGGTGCATGGCTGGTGCAGGTCTCCCCCTCTCCCAACCCTCTCACCTGGAGGGGAGCGGGCCAAGATCGAGACGTGCACCGCCCTTGATTTGCAACAGGGGCACGATAATCGTGGAAAATGGAATCACCTGAAACGATTATCGCTGCGCTCACTCGCCTGTTCGACAGCGCCGTGGCGCAATTGCGCGCCGACATTGCCGCCTATGCCGCCGATGGCACGCTGCCCCCGCCCGAACGGCGCCACGACGGCAGCTACTGCTACCCCGAACTGCGCGTCCACTACGAAGGGCTCGCCCATCCCGACAGCGCCAGCCGCGCGTTCGGACGGCTCAACCGGCGCGGCACGTATGCCTGCACCATCACCCGGCCTGTACTGTTCGCCGATTACCTGACCGAGCAGCTCGACCTCATCACCGGCGATTACGACGTGCGGCTCGAAGTGGTCCGCTCCAGCCAGGAAATGCCGTTCCCTTACGTGCTCGACGGTGCGTACGGCGCGCAGATCGGGGCGGTCAGCCCTCAGGAACTGGCGCGGCATTTCCCCACCACCGAGCTCGCCATGATCGGCGACGAGCTGGCCGATGGCTATGACCTGGGCACCGACGACCAGCACCTGCCGCTGTCGCTGTTCGACGGGCTGCGCACCGACTTCAGCCTGGCGCGGCTGGCGCACTACACCGGCACCATGCCCGAGGATTTCCAGCGCTACATCCTGTTCACCAACTACCACCGCTACGTCGATGAATTCGTCGACTGGGCGGGCGAGCAGTTGGGCAACGGCCACTACACCGCGCTGTCGGGCGCCGGTGGGCTGCGCATCGATGCGCCGGTCGGCAACGCGCGCGCGCTGGTGGCCGATACCGCGTGGCGGCGCCACCAGATGCCCGCCTACCACCTGATCGGGCCCGACCGCACCGGCATCTCGCTGGTCAATATCGGCGTTGGCCCGTCGAACGCGAAGACCATCACCGATCACCTGGCGGTGTTGCGGCCCGAGGCGTGGCTGATGATCGGCCACTGCGGAGGGCTGCGCCCCACCCAGAAGATCGGCGACTACGTGCTCGCCCACGCCTATCTGCGCGACGATCACGTGCTCGACGCGGTGCTGCCGCCCGAAATCCCGATCCCGGCGATCGCCGAAGTGCAGGTCGCGCTGGCCAAGGCGAGCGAGATGGTCAGCGGCACGCATGGCGCCGACCTCAAGCGGCGGATGCGCACGGGCACCGTGGTCACCACCGACGATCGCAACTGGGAACTGCGCTTCACCCAGTCCGCCCGCCGCCTCAGCTTGAGCCGCGCGGTGGGCATCGACATGGAAAGCGCGACCATCGCCGCGCAAGGCTATCGCTTCCGCGTGCCCTACGGAACGCTGCTGTGCGTGTCGGACAAGCCGCTCCACGGCGAGATCAAGCTGCCCGGTCAGGCCAACCGCTTTTACGAAGAAGCGATCGGCGCGCACCTGCAGATCGGCGTGACCACCTGCGAACTGCTCCGCGCCGAAGGGGCCAAGCTGCACAGCAGGAAGTTGCGCGCGTTCAATGAGCCACCGTTTCGTTGAACGGCGCGATAGAAAAACGTGCCCCTCCACCCGCTCATGTCGAGCGAAGTCGAGACACGTCGCGCCACCGTTGGATGTTGCGCAGCATCCCTCGACTTCGGCCAGCAGGCCGAAGTTTATCCAGAGCTTGTCGATGGGCTCGGGATGAGCGGGGATGGATCATGTCGCCTTCATCCAACTGCCAGCGGTCCCGGATCAAGTCCGGGACGACGAAAGCTTCCCCTCAATTCCCGAACACCTCGTGCCCCAGGTTGTCGAGCGCGATCTTGTAATCCTTGATCGCCGCACCGAACACGGCGTCGTCGATCCCGGCGCCGGTGACCACGTCCCACGTCGCCGTGGGGTCGCCGTCGGCGTTGAGCGTGATCGCGGCGAAACGGATCTGGCGGGCGATCTCCAGCGCCTTTTGCGGGGTGATGCCCTTGTCCGGCGCGTCGAAGCTGGAGACCAGCTGCAGCGACTGGCAGCCGTCGTGCGCCGCCGAACAATCGTCAAACAGCACCAGCGCTTTCCACCGCCCGATTTCGGCCTTGACCATCGGATCGCCCAGATCGTCCTTAGTTAGCTCGCCCTTGAAGCCTTGCGCGACCAGCGCATCGACCACCGACTGCGGCCGTTCGGCGGTGACCGTGGCGGCCTGCGCTGCGCACGGCGCGGCCAGCATCGCCAACACTGCCAGCCCGGTTGCCCGAATCCCCATGGTATCCTCCGATCGATCAAGCACCGAACGTGGCATGCCGCAGGGATCGGGGGCAAGCGGTTACCGCCTGCCACCCCGGCTACCGCCGCGCATTACCGGCCCCGACTACCAGCCACAGTCCTTGCCCTTGTTCTGCAGTTCGAGCCAGCGGGTGAGCGGCGCGAAGTAGCGCACCATCGCCCCGCCGCTCATCTCGCGGCTGCCGGTGAACGCCTGCAGCGCATCGGGCCACGGCTTCGACGCGCCCATCGCGAGCATGGCGTTGAGCTTGTCGCCGACCTTCTTGTTGCCGTAAAAACTGCAGCGGTGCAGCGGCCCCTTCCACCCGGCGGTCTTGCACGCCGCCTCGAAGAACTGGAACTGCAGCACCCGCGCCAGGAAATAGCGCGTGTAGGGCACCACCGCCGGCACATGGTACTTCGCCCCCGGATCGAACGCATCGGCCCCGCGCGCAACCGGCGGGACAATGCCCTGATACTTCAGCCGCAGGTCGTTCCACGCCGCTTCGTAGCTGTCGGGCTTGATCTGGCCGGAGAACACGCCCCAGCGCCAGCGATCGACCAAGAGGCCGAACGGCAGGAACGCCACTTTGTCCATCGCCTGGCGCAGCAGCAATCCGGTGTCCTTGCTCGCCGGCGGGACTTTGGCGGGATCGAGCAGCCCGATCTGGACGAGGTATTGCGGGGTGATCGACAGCGCCATGGTGTCGCCGATCGCCTCGTGGAACCCGTCGTTGGCGCCGTTGAGGTACAGCGCGTCCTGCTTGTTGTAGGCGCGCTGGTAATAGTTGTGGCCCAGCTCGTGGTGGATCGTGATGAAATCGTCGGCGTTCACCTTGATGCACATCTTGACGCGCAGATCGTCCTTCTGATCGACGTCCCACGCCGACGCATGACACACCACCTCGCGGTCGCGCGGCTTGGTCAGCTGCGAACGCTGCCAGAACGTTTCGGGCAACGGCGCAAAGCCGAGCGAGGAATAGAACCCTTCGCCCGCGTGGACCATCTTCAGCGGATCGTACGCCTTGGCTTTCAGCAGGTCGCCGATGTCATAGCCGATGTCGCCCGATCCGGCGGGCGCGACCACGTCATAGATGTTGCCCCATTCCTGCGCCCACATGTTGCCGAGCAGGTCGGCGCGGATCGGGCCGGTCCTGGCCTGCACCGCATCGCCGTACTTCTCGTTGAGCTTGGAGCGGGTGTAGCAGTGCAACTGATCGTAGAGCGGCTTGACCTCGTTCCAGATCTTGTCGGTCAGCGCGGCAAACGCATCTGGATCCATGTCGTAGTTCGACCGCCACAGCGCGCCGGTATCGGCAAAGCCCAGCTCCTTTGCGCCGGCATTCGAGATATCGACCATGCGCACGTAATCGGCCTTCATCGGCTTGCCGACGCTGTCGTGCCATGTGGTCCACATTTCCTTCAGTTCATCGGGATTGCGGCTGGTGCCCATCGCCGCCTCGATGTCGCTGCCGTTGAGCGACTGGCCCTTCAGCGTGCCGTGGCCCTTGGCATAGATGCCCTGGATTTCCGCGCCGAGCCGGGCGAATTCCTCCGCCGCGCCGGGGATGGAAGGCGCGGGGTTGGTGATCGAGGTGCGGATCATCACCAGCTTGCGCGCGATGTCCGGGCTGATGCCGGGGACCTTGGCATAGTCGGCGGCCTGCTTGGCCTGCCCGACTTGCAGCCGGGTCATCGCGGCGTTGGCCTCGGACACCAGCGCCTCGGTGTCGTCGGTGACGTTGGTCTGGTAGACCCAGTCGTTGCGCGACTGGCGCACGGCTTCGACAAACAGGTCCTTTTCCGCCTGCGTCACCCAGGCATCGACCACGGCCGGGGTCGCCGGGGCAGCGGTTGCGGTCATCGTGGCGGTGGCGGTGGCGGACTGAGCGTGCGCGGGCATGGTGAATGCTGTCGCGGCGGCGAGCGCCAGCGTGGAAACGAGGGTTTTCATCGAAGGAGCGACTCCCGGAAGGCGTGGTTCTGGCTACGCTGACGGGCGCGGCACGTTGCCGCATGGATACGCCGCAGCGCCCTCAGGTCAAGCCGAAGCGGTAAGAAATGCAACCAGTTCGCGGCCCATCTCGGGCACGGTGACCGAACTCATGTGCGTGCCGGGGATGGTCACGCGGATCGCATCGGGCAGCGCGGCGGCGAGCCAGTCGGCGGAACCGTTGTCCTCGTCCTGCGCGCCGCACAGCACCATGGTGGGCATGTCGATCCGGGCGAGGTCACCTGACGCGGTATCCTCCATCGTGCCGAGCAACTGTCGCGCGGCGTCACGATCGACCTTCATCGTCTTCATGAACTGCTGCGACAGATACGCCGGGTCGCCGGGACGGATCGTGCCGAAGCGGTCGATCACGTCGAGGAAGAACGCCTGCCGCCGGGCCCAGCCCGCCAGCCCTTCCAGCCCCATTCCCGCCAGCACCAGCCGACGCGGGCGCATCCCCGCGATCACGCTGCGCGCCGCCGTGCGCGCGCCGAGCGAGAAGCCGACGAGGTCGAAATCTTCCAGCCCCAAGTGCGCGATCAGCGCCTCGGCATCGCGCACCAGCACGTCGGGCGGGTAGGCTGCGGCGTCGTGCGGCGCGGCGCTGTGGCCATGCGCGCGCAGATCGGGCATCAGCGCCTCGAACCCGGCGGCGGCCAGTTGCGCGGCGGTGCCGAACTTGATCCAGTTGATCGCAGCCGACGAGAACAGCCCGTGGAGCAGCACCACCGGCCGCCCTGCACCCATGCGATGCAGCGCGAGGTCCGCGCCGCCGAAGCCGAAAAACGTCTCGGTGCATATCTCCACGGTCATTCCGCCGCCTACTCGTTACCCAGGATGCTGCCGAGAATGCCGCCGACCGCCGCCGCGCCCGCGCCGATCCCCAGCATCGACGATCCGCCGCCGCGCTCGCCGTCGCCCAGCGGCAGGTAGCGGCCGATCTCCTCGGCCAGATTCATGATCGGCATCGACTGCAGCCAGACTTTGCCCGGTCCTTCCAGCGTGGCCAGAAACAGCCCCTCGCCGCCGAACAGCACGTTGCGAAAACCCCGCATCATGCGGATGTCGATGCCCACCGAAGGCTCCTGCATGCCGACGTGGCCGGCATGGACCAGCAGCCGCTCGCCCGGCGCCAGCGTCTTTTCGACCACCTCTCCCGACAGGTCGAGGAACACCGTGCCCGGCCCGGTTACGCGCTGCATGATGAACCCCTCGCCCGCAAAGAACCCCGCGCCCAGCCGCTGCTGGAACGCGATGTCGAGCGTGACCGAGCGTTCGGCGCACAGGAACGTTTCCTTGCGGCAGATGATCGATTGGCCGGCGGCAAGCGTCATCGGCACGATCTGCCCCGGAAAGCGCGGCGCAAACGCGATCTCGCCCTCCTGATCGGCGGTGAATTCGGTGATGAACAGCCCGCCGCCCGCCAGCGCGCGCTTGATCCCGGCGAACAGTCCGCCGCCGGTATGCGTGTCCATGCGGATCGAAGGCGCCATCCACGCCATGCTCGCGGTCTGGCTGTAAAGCTGCTCACCCCGATCGAGCGCGATCGAGACGGTCTGCATGATGGTGCCGGTCACTTCGTAGCGCATGGGTGGCTCCTGAACTGGGGTGCGGCTATCCTAGCGCCGGACCTATCCCCGCGAAAGGGCAGTCACCAGACCAGTTGCCGCACGAATTGGCCAAGCCCGGTGCGCGCGGCCGCCTTGACCAGCTTTTTATCGGCAGTGACCAGCACCGCGTTTTCGCGAACCGCCTGCGCCAGGTAAATGCAATCGTAGATCGGATGGCGCAGGCGGAATGAGAGGCGGAAAGCCTCGTCCATGTAATCGGTCATCCGATCGATTCTGGCGAAGAATTCGGGCAAGCCGTGCAGGCTCCGTTCGGCATGGAGTTCCAGCAGTTCCGATTCCTTGACGCGCTTCCACAGGGCGCTGGCAACTTCGATGAGGATCAGATCGGGAGCGATCAGCGGTTCGTCAGTGTCGAGATAGGCCAGCGCTTGCGACGATCCCAGTTCCTCTACCACGAATTTGAACGCCACGCTGGCGTCAATCACCAGCATCGTCGCTCCAGCCATCATCGACAAAATCGCCGTGGTTGGTATCGCGGTCCCAGCGGATCAGATCGGTGCTGTCCCGCAGGCGCACGCCATCGGGCGTCATCGCCTGCAAACCCTCGGCCAGTTGCCTGAGCAGCTTGGGGTTCTTCTTGCGAATCGGTCGATTGCGTTCGATCACTGCGCGCAATTCAGCCTCAAGCGACGTGCCGCGTTCTTTCGCAACGCGGCGAAAGTCTTCGAGGGTATCGTCCCCGATTTTGCGGATCAGTACTTGGCCCATCCGGGATTGATATCAACTTGCTATCAATCCCGCAAGTCCGCTCAACCCTTCTTCAGATGCCGCCGTCCGAGCAGTTCCGCGATTTGCACCGCGTTCAGCGCGGCACCCTTGCGCAAGTTGTCGGACACGCACCAGAACACCAGCCCGTTCTCGACCGTGGGATCCTCGCGCACGCGGCTGATATAGGTCGCGCCGTCGCCTGCGGCCTCGATCGGGGTGACGTATCCGCCATCCTCGCGCTTGTCGACGAGCATGATCCCCGGCGCCTCGCGCAGAATATTCTGCGCGTCTTCGGCCGAAAGTTCGTTTTCCATCTCGATGTTGATCGCTTCGGAATGGCCGACGAACACCGGCACGCGCACGCACGTGGCGACGACCTTGATCTTGGGATCGAGGATCTTCTTGGTCTCGACCACCATCTTCCATTCTTCCTTGGTGAAGCCATCATCCAGGAACACGTCGATGTGCGGGATCACGTTGAACGCGATCTGCTTGGTGAACAGCCTCGGCTCCGCCGGATCGCCGACGAAGATGTTGCGGCTCTGCTCGAACAGTTCGTCCATCCCCGCCTTGCCCGCGCCGGACACCGACTGGTAGGTCGAGACGACGACGCGCTTGATCGTGGCGGCATCGTGCAGCGGCTTCAGGGCCACCACCATTTGCGCGGTCGAGCAGTTGGGGTTGGCGATGATCATCTTCTTCTTGTAGCCGTCGATCGCATCGGGGTTCACCTCGGGCACGATCAGCGGCACGTCGGGGTCCATGCGGTAGAGCGACGAATTGTCGATCACCACGCACCCTGCCGCTGCCGCCTTGGGCGCATATTCGGCAGCCGCGGCGGACCCGGCGGCAAACAGCGCGATGTCCCAGCCGGCAAAGTCGAACGTCGCGATGTCCTTGCACCGCAGCATGCGCCCGGTGTCACCGTATTCGATGTCGACCCCGATCGAGCGGCGCGTGGCCACGGCCCCGATCTCGTCGGCGGGGAATTCCCGCTCGGCAAGGATGTTGAGCATCTCGCGGCCCACGTTCCCCGTCGCGCCGACCACTACAACCCGGTAACCCATCGTCTTCACTCCCTTGGCGCCGGAGCCGTGCCCCACTGCGCGTCCTGTCCGTTAGCGGGCGGTGCGCCCTCTGCAAGTCGGTTGGCGTTATTTCCCGCTTCCGGCGCCATGCCGGTCGAGGAAGCGGAACATCGTTTCGTACAAGTGCCGGCTCACCTTCGGCCCCGAAATGCGGTGGGTGAAACCGGGGTAGAGCATCATCTCGAACGGCACCGCCTCACCCTGCAGCTTGGCGATGATCGCAGAGGAATTCTCGAACACCACGTTGTCGTCGGCCATGCCGTGGATGATCAGCAGCGGATCGCGGATTTTCGCGGTATCGGCCATCGCGTCCGACGCGGCATAGACCGCGCCATCCTGCTGCGGCGTGCCGAGATAGCGTTCGGTGTAATGCGTGTCGTACAGTTCCCACTTGGTCACCGGCGCTACCGCGATGCCCGCCGCCCACACGCCCGGATCAGCCTCGAGCATCTTGATCGTCATGTAGCCACCATACGACCAGCCGAACGTGCTGATCCGCGCCGGATCGACGAAATCGAGCGTCTTGAGATAGCGCGCGCCGGCCGCCTGGTCGGCCACTTCAACGCTGCCCATCGCCCGCCAGATCGCGCTGGCAAACGCCACGCCGCGATTGTCGCTGCCACGGTTGTCGATCGCGAAGTAGATGTAGCCTTTGGCGACGATCGCTTGCGCCAGCGCCCCTTGCCAGCCCTTGGTCACGACTTGCGCGGTGGGGCCACCGTAGTGGTAGGTGAACACCGGGTAGTGCTTGCCCGGCTCCAGCGGCGGGGTGATCATCATCCAGTGCAGCGGCGTGCCGTCCGCCGCCGGGATCGTGCCGAACGTGGCGGGGCGATGCGCGGCGAGGTAGGGCGCGTAAGGATGCGCGGCCTCGGCGCGATTTTCCTCGATCCACGCGAGCCGCTTGCCCGTGCCGTCGGCGATGTACGATTGCGGTGGCTGGCCGTCTGCCGAACGGCTGACGAGCAGTGTCTTGCCCGCCTTGTCCATCGTCGCGCCGTTGACGAACGCGGGATCGCTCAGCCGCGCGGGCTCGCCCGGCTGATCGAGATCGATCGCATAGATCTGCGTCGCCAGCACATCGTCCCTGGTGCCGGTGAAGTAGACCCGGCGCGCCTTCTGGTCGATGCCGGCGAGCGCGGTGACGACCCACTTGCCGTGCGTCAACTGGCGCCACTTGCCCTTGGCGTAGTGATAAAGATGCCCGTAGCCGTCGCGTTCCGACCACCACACCAGGCTGCCGTCGTCGAGAAACTTGTAGTCGGACGACAGGTTCACCCAGCTTTTGGCTGCGGCCTTCTCGCTGAACAGCACGCGGGACTTGCCCGTGACGGGATCGACCGAAAGCATGTCGAGCCGGGTCTGGTCGCGGCTCTGCCGCTGGACGTACAGCGTCCTGCCGTCGTGCGCCCAGTCGACGCGGGCGACGTAGATGTCCTTGTCAGGGCCAAGATCGACCGCAACCTTGCCGCTGCCGTCGGGCGCCATCAGCCATAGCGAGACGTCGGCATTGGCGCTGCCCGCCACCGGGTAGCGCTGGTCATACGTGCGTGTGCCGTCGGCGCCGATCGCGGCGCGCGTGACCACGCCGACCGGCGCCTCGTCGAACCGTTCGACCGCGATGCGCGTGTCGTCGGGCGCCCACCAGAACCCGGTGAAGCGCGCCATTTCCTCCTGCGCGACGAACTCCGCCTCGCCCCAGTGGACGGTCGCGGCGCTTTCCGCCGGGCTGATCGCGCTCGCCGGCGCGCCGCCCACGGGGCCTGCCCACAGCCGCTGGTCGCGCACGAACGCGATGTAGCCGCCCTTGGGGCTCAGCCGGGGATTGAGCACCGTCTGCTGCGTATCGGTCAGCTTGCGCGTGCTGCCGTCGAGCCCGGCGAGGTACAGGTCGCCGTCGAGCGGCACGAGCAATGCCTTGCCGTCCGCCGCCCAGTCATAGCTGACGATGCCCTTCAAGTCGCCGATGCGCTGGCGTTCGCGCTGCATCTTCTCGGCTTCGGACAGTTCGCGGCCCGATCCCAGCTTCAGCGAATCGACCAGCATCGTCCACTGGCCGGTCTGCCGGTCGAAGCCCCACAGGTCATAACGCTCGCGATCGTCGGCGCGGTTGCGCAGCAGCGTCAGCCAGCGCCCGTCGGGCGACAGCTTCGCCGCGCGCGGCACCGGGCCGGCCAGGCTCGGGCTGGCGAACACGCGCTCGAGGCTGAGCGTCGGCGCAGCAGCAGTGGCAGCCGACGTCACCGGAGCCTCGGCATGCGCAACAACGGACCACGACAGCACGCCCAGCGCACCGGCGGCAATGAAAGGACGAGGCAATCGCATGGCAAGCGGTCTAATCCCGAAAATGCGAAAGGGCGCCCTGGCGGTGATGCCAGGACGCCCTTTCACGGATGGAGTTCCGTTTCGTCGGCGTGGGCTGTTCAGCCCTCCTGGCTGGTCTTGGTGACCTTGCGCTCGGCAATGCGCGCGCGTTTGCCGGTGCGGCCACGAAGGTAGTACAGCTTCGCACGACGCACGACACCGCGGCGGACCACGGTAATGCTGTCGATATTGGGCGAATAGAGCGGGAATACGCGCTCAACGCCTTCGCCGAAGCTCATCTTGCGGACGGTGAAGTTGGAACCGAGGCCACGGTTCGACCGCGCGATGCACACGCCTTCATAGGCCTGCACGCGGGTGCGCTCGCCTTCGACCACGCGCACGCCCACGCGCAGCGTATCGCCCGCCCGGAATTCCGGGATGGTCTTCTTCGACTTGAACTCCTCGATGGCTTCCGCCTCGAGCTGCTGGATCAGGTTCATCGACCTTCGTTCCCGTTTTCGTGCCGCGCGCCAGAGGCAGACTGGACCCGAGCGCCGATGTGACGCTCCCAAAGATCCGGCCTGCGTAACCGTGTATCGACCTCCGCCTGTTGTTTCCGCCAGGCGGCGATCTTCGCATGATCCCCCGATCGCAGCACTTCGGGGATCGTGCGCCCTTCCCATTCGACAGGTCGGGTATAGTGCGGATACTCGAGCAAGCCGTTCTCGAACGACTCCTCGGACCCACTGGAAGGGGCGCCCATTACGCCGGGAAGCAGCCGAATGCAAGCGTCCAGCAGCATCAGCGCCGCCGGCTCCCCGCCCGACAGCACGATGTCGCCCAACGACACTTCCTCGATGGCGCGCCCGGCGAAGATGCGCTCGTCGAAACCCTCGAACCGCCCGCACAGGATGATCACGCCCGGGCCTGCCGCGAGTTCGCGCACCCGCGCCTGGGTGAGCGGCTGGCCGCGCGGGGTCATGGCGAGGATGGGCAGTTCCCGCTGGCTGCTGACGCCCTCCTCGTCTCCGTTCGTGTCGAGCGAAGTCGAGACATTTGTCGGCGGTGTCTCGACTTCGCTCGACACGAACGGTGGCTGGTTGCCTTTGACCACTGCAAAATCCACCGCGCTGGCCAGCACATCCACCCGCAACACCATCCCCGCCCCGCCGCCGGCGGGCGTATCATCGACGGTGCGATGCTTGTCGGCAGCGAAATCGCGGATCTGCACGGCATCGAGCGACCACTTGCCCTCGGCCATGGCCCGCCCCGCCAGAGACACGCCGAGCGGGCCGGGAAACATCTCTGGGTAGAGCGTGAGGACGGTGGCGACGAAGGTCATTCAGATCGTCCAGTTCTCGACCTTCAGCCCCGGCACATCGGCGAAGTCGGCCTCGTTGTTGGTCACGACGATCGCCCCGATGCTCAGCGCATGCGCAGCCAGCAGGCGGTCGAAGCGCGCGCGCTTGAAGGGCAGTTTGGCGTATTCACGCGCGGCCGCTTCATCGAACGAGAGCAAGGGAATCGCCTGAATGAAGGCTTCAAGCACCTCGGGCGGCGGCGGCTTGCCGACGTGGGTGCCGTAAGCCACTTCGGCATAGCTGATGGTAGAGATTGCGACCGAACCGGCATCGCAATCGGCCAACCGCGCCTTCAGCCCATCATGGCCAAGGTCCATTGCATAGACGGCAGCGTTGGCGTCGATCAGGTAGCGGATCAAGCCAGACCCGCCGCTTTGCGCGCCGCGATTGTGCTGGGTCTTTCTTCAAAGTCTTCACGCGGCGCCAGCTTGATGCCCGGTGCCTTGCCCGCAAATCCGCTGATATCGATCTTCTGCCGGGGTTTTCCGACAGGTTCCAGCGCATAACCCATCGGCACTTCGCGCAGTACCATCTCGGACCCTTCTTCGATCCCCAGCGCCTTGGGTAGCCGCAGCGCCATCGAATTGCCCGACTTGAACACCTTGGCGCGATATTCCTTGTTCATGACAATCTCCGTATATACGCAATGTATATACTACTCGACATAAGCCGCGTCAATCATCAGCCGGGCGCCATCCCATTCGGGCACGGCTTCGACCTTCATCGGCACCATGAACCGTGGCCCCCGCTTACCCTCGACGCCGGGACGCTCGATCTCCAGCACATCACCCGCGCCGAAGTTGTCGATGGCGATGCAGGTGCCCAGATCCTCGCCGGTGGTGGAGACGGCGGGCAGGCCGATCAGGTCGGCGTGGTAGTATTCGCCCTCGGCCAGCGCCGGCAGCGTCGATCGCGGCACGGTCAGCGCGGTGCCGCGCAAGCCTTCGGCGGCTGTGCGCGTGGTGACTTCGGCAAAGCGCGCGATCGCGCCGCCCTTGGTGTCATCCTTGAGCTTTTCCAGCGTCAGCTTGCCGTCGTTGAAGGCGTGGTAGCGTTTGAGCGACGCCACGCCTTCACCGAACAGCTTGAGCCGGACCTCCCCCGTCACGCCATGCGCGCCGCTGATGGCAGCCAGCGTAACGGGGCGGTCCTGCACCGGTCAGCCTTCCGCCGGAGCCTGTGCGCTTTCACCCTCGGGCGCGGCGGTGTCGCCCGCGTCGCTGCTGGGGGTGGCTTCGGTGGCCTCTGCGGCGGGTGCTTCCTCAGCGGCAGCAGGCGCTTCCTCGACGACCTCAGGCTCGGGAGCGGGTGCGGCGGCGGCTTCAGCGGCGGCAGCGGCTTCGGCAGCCTTGGCTTCCTCGGCTTCGGCCAGCTTGCTGGCGCGGTCTTCAGCGCGTTCCTTGGCCTTCTTGCCGGGTTCGCCCTTGGCCGGGTTGCTGGTCGCGACGCGTTCCTTGATCCCGGCCTTGTCGAGCATGCGCGCGACGCGGTCGGTCGGCTGCGCGCCGACGCCCAGCCAGTAACGCACGCGGTCCTCGATCAGCGCGACGCGCTTTTCATCGTCCTTGGCGAGCAGCGGGTTGTAGGTGCCGACCTGTTCCAGGTACTTGCCATCGCGCGGGGCGCGGCTGTTGGACACGACGACCTTGTAATACGGGCGCTTCTTGGAACCGCCACGCGACAGACGAAGGGAAACTGACATCTGGTAATACCTTTCCGATTAAAGACTTGAGATCATTTTTTCTTGAGAAGATCGTTGAAGTTGGCGGGCAATCCACCGCTGCCGAGGCCCGGCAGGCCGGCCATTCCGCCTCCGCCCAAACCACCCATGCCGCCGCCGATGCCGCCACCGAGACCGGGCAGGCCACCGGCCCCGCCTTCGGGTCCACCGCCGCCGCCAAGGCCACCCATGCCGCCGCCGCCGAACAGCGCGCCCAGGCCCTTGAGTCCGCCCATCTTGCGGATCTGCTTCATCGCCTTGGCCATTTCCTGATGCATCTTGAGCAGCTTGTTGACGTCCTGCACCTGCATCCCGGCGCCCTTGGCGACGCGGATCTTGCGTTTGGCGTTGAGCAGTTCGGGGCGCGCGCGCTCGGCCACGGTCATCGAGCCGATTATTGCGTCCATGTGCACCAGCACTTTGTCGTTCATGCCGCTTTGCGCCATCGCCGCCTTGGCCTTCTTCATGCCCGGCAACATGCCCGCCAACATCCCCAAACCGCCCATCTTGGTCATCTGGTTGAGCTGGGTGCGCAAGTCGTTGAGGTCGAACTGGCCCTTGGCCATCCGCGCGGCCATCTTCTCGGCGTCTTCGACGTCGATCGAGGCGGCGGCTTTCTCGACGATCGAAACGATGTCGCCCATGCCCAGGATGCGGCCCGCGACGCGCACCGGATCGAACGCCTCGATCGCATCGAGCTTTTCACCGGTGGCGGCAAACTTGATCGGTTTGCCGGTGACCGCACGCATCGACAGCGCCGCACCGCCGCGCGCATCGCCGTCCATGCGGGTGAGCACTACGCCGGTGAGGTTCACTTCGCCCGAAAAGCTCTGCGCGACGTTGACCGCGTCCTGGCCGGTCAGCGCATCGACCACCAGCAGCGTCTCGCGCGGGGTGGCGACGGCGGCGACCGCCTTCATTTCCTCCATCAGCGCGGCATCGACATGGAGCCGGCCCGCGGTATCGAGCAGCAGCACGTCCACCGCCTGCAGCTTCGCCGCCTGCATCGCGCGGGTGGCGATCTCCACCGGCAGCTGGCCGACGATGATCGGCAGCGTGGCGACGCCCGCCTGCTCGCCCAGCACCTTGAGCTGTTCCTGCGCAGCGGGACGGTTGACGTCGAGCGAGGCGAGCAGGACTTTCTTGCCCTGCCGGTCCTTGAGCAGCTTGCCGATCTTGGCGGTGCTGGTGGTCTTGCCCGAACCCTGCAGCCCGACCATCATGATCACCACCGGCGGCGCGGCGTTGAGATCGAGCTCGGCAGTCTGCGCGCCCAGCACGTCGACCAGCGCATCGTTGACGATCTTGACGACCTGCTGCCCCGGCGTGACCGAGCGCAGCACGTTCTGGCCGACCGCCTGTTCGGTCACCTGATCGACGAAGCGGCGCACCACGGGCAGCGCAACGTCGGCTTCGAGCAGCGCGATCCGCACTTCGCGCATCGCGGCGCGGACATCGTCTTCCTTCAGCGCGCCACGGCCGCGCAGGGACGCGAAAACGCTGCCAAGCCGGTCGGAAAGACTGTCGAACACGAGCGCATTCCCATACAGGGCCCGTCGAACACGCGAAAAACGCCGGTGGGCGAAACCTCGCCGACCAGCGTGTGGCGTCCTCAAAAGGGCCATACGAACAAAGCGCGACAGCCAGGCCGCCACGCGAAGAGCGCCCCGTAGCCGCAAATATCCGGCAAAGCAAGCTCAGCCAGCCGTTCCTGGCCCGCCCGCCCTGACCGAGCGCGCCGGGGCCGCGCGGCGATGCCGACGTTACGGGCCAATCGCCGCAGACGGAAAGACGGCCTTAACCAATATTTTATCCGGCCGCCGCTATATCGTTTGCAGTCCTAGGGGGGAAACGGGCCCGATTTATGGTGCAACAGCCGCAAACAGACTGCCAGGCGAGCGAACCGGAGCATCGCATCGGCCGCGCCGAAAAGGACATCGTCGCGCTTGGCGTGGTGGTCGCCGCGATCATCCTGTTCGTGGGCACCGGCAGCGCCGTGATGACCGATCTGGTGCGCGCCTATCTGGGTGCCGGGATCCAGGCCGACCGGCTGCTGGGCAACGCACTGATCCTCAACATCGCGCTGATCATCTTCGGCTGGCGGCGCTATGTCGAGCTCACTCGCGAAGTCGGCGACCGGCGCAAGGCCGAAGAAACCGCCTCGCGCCTTGCCCAGACCGATCCGCTGACCGGCTGCCTCAACCGCCGCAGCATCGGCCCGGCCACCGCCGCGATGCTCGCCGACGCGCAGCGCCAGGGCACTGCCGTGGTCGTGATGATGATCGATCTCGACAAGTTCAAGCGCATCAACGACATCCACGGCCACCAGAGCGGCGACGACATCCTGATCGAATCGACCCGCCGCATCCGCGCCATGCTGCCCGAACGGGCGCTGCTGGCGCGGCTGGGCGGCGATGAATTCGCCTGCGTCGTGCCGATCGACCGCGCCCATTCCGAACACGTCGAAAACCTCGCCAGCCTGCTCAACGAAGGCATCGCCTCGCCGATCCAGTCGGGTTCGCTCGAACTGGACGTGACCGTCTCGATCGGGCTTGCCCGCAGCGACGAACTGCTGAGCGGCGTGGACGAGGAAGCCGCGCAGCAACTGCTGCACATGGCGGACATCGCGATGTACCAGGCCAAGAAGGGCGGCCGCAACCGCTACTACTGGTTCGAAGCCAGCATGGAAAAGGAACTGCGGTTCCGCAGCGAGCTGGAGGCGGGCATCCGCGCGGGCATCCCGGCGGGCGAATTCGTGCCCTACTATGAAAAGCAGATCGACCTAGAGGATGGTCGCATCACCGGGTTCGAGATGCTGGCGCGCTGGAATTCGCCCGCGCACGGCATGATCAGCCCCGAAGTGTTCATCCCGATCGCCGAGGAAATCGGCTGCATCTCCGAACTGTCCGAAACGCTGATCGCCCAGGCGTTGCGTGATGCGCGCGAATGGGACCCGTCGCTGACGCTGTCGGTCAACATCTCGCCGGTCCAGCTGCGCGATCCGTGGTTTGCGCAGAAGCTGCTCAAGCTGCTGATCTCGGCCAACTTCCCGCCCAGCCGGCTCGACATCGAGATCACCGAAAGCTGCCTGCACGAAAACGTCGGCGTCGTCCGCTCACTGATCACCAGTCTGAAGAACCAGGGCATCGGCATCAGCCTCGACGATTTCGGCACCGGCTATTCCAGCCTTGCCCAGCTGCGCACGCTGCCGTTCGACCGCATCAAGATCGACCGCACGTTCGTATCGACGCTGGGATCGAGCAAGGAAAGCTCGACGATCATCGAGGCGATTTCCTCGCTCGGCCGGGGCATGGACCTGCCGATCACCGCCGAAGGCATCGAGAACAAGGAAGTGCTGGCGCTGCTCAAGACGTTCGGGACGTTCAAGGGCCAGGGCTTCCTCTATGGCCAGCCCGAATCGGGCGAAGCGGTGCGCCGGATGCTCGCCGAGCAGAACCTGCTGGCGATTGCTCCCGTGCCGGGTGGCCCGACCACACCGGACCTGCTCGCTCCGCTGCGGACCGCCACCGGATCCTGACCGGGCGAGCCGATCGCGCCGCCAAGCTTCTGAAATTGGTTCGGCCCACCGGCGCAGCGGGCATTGCGAAGGGGGGCATTGCCGCCTAGATCGCGCGACATGCGCGTCCCCTTTCGCAAGATGCACGGCCTGGGCAACGATTTCGTGGTCATCGACGGCCGCGAGACGCCGCTGGCGGTTACCCCAGCGCGCGCCGCATCGCTGGCCGATCGCCACACCGGCATCGGCTGCGACCAGCTGATCCTGCTCGAACCCTCCACCCTGGCCGACGTACGCATGCGCATCTTCAACGCCGATGGCGGCGAGGTCGAGGCGTGCGGCAACGCCAGCCGCGCCGTGGGCCTGATGCTGGGCGGCGAGCAGCGGATCGAGACCGCCGGCGGGATCATCGCCAGCGCCGCGACGGCGGACGGCATCGCGGTCGATATGGGCGCCCCGCGCTTCGGCTGGAACGAAATTCCGGTGGCCTATGCGATGGACACACTGGCCATGCCGGTCGGCTGGGAAGACCTCGCAGGCCCGGCGGGGGTCAACGTCGGCAATCCCCACGCGGTGTTCTTCGTGCCCGACCAGGCGGCGGTGGACCTGGCCCGGCTGGGTCCGCTGATCGAGCACGACCCGCTGTTTCCCGACCGCATCAACGTCAACGTCGCCACGATCACCGGCCCTGATCGCATCGCCTTGCGCGTGTGGGAACGCGGCGTCGGCCTGACCCGCGCCTGCGGCACCGGCGCCTGCGCCACGGCAGTCGCGGCGATGCGGCGCAAGCTGACCGGCCGCCGCGTCACCGTGGACCTGCCCGGCGGGTCGCTGACGATCGCGTGGGCGCAAAACTCAGAACAGGGCCCCGGCACCATCACCATGACCGGCCCGGCGACGCTGTCGTTCGAAGGCTGGTTCGATGATGCGGAATACCCGGCGTGACCGCGCGCGTGGTCACGCTCGGCTGCCGCCTGAACCTGGCCGAAAGTGAAACGATCCGCGCGCTGACTGCGGGTGCCGTGGGTGACACGCGCGCGACGGTGGTGGTCAATTCCTGCGCGGTCACCGCAGAAGCGATGCGCCAGTCGCGCCGCGCGGTGCGCAAGCTGCGCCGCGATCACCCCGATGCGCGGCTGCTGGTGACAGGCTGCGCCGCGACGATCGAGCGCGAGGCGTTTGCCGCGATGGCCGAAGTGGATGGGGTGGTGGCCAACGACGCCAAGCTCGATCCGGCGAGCTGGGTGGATCCCGGTGAAACAGCTGCTGCCCACGTCCCGCTTCCCCGCCAAGGCGGGGACCGCGTGCAGGATGGCACCGATGGCAATCTCCTGAGATCCCCGCCTTCCGGCCGATGGCCGGAAGTTCATCCTGAGCCTGTCGCAGGGCGGGGACGCGCCGAGCACACCCACACCCGCGCGTTCGTGCCGGTCCAGACCGGGTGCGACCATGCCTGCACGTTCTGCATCATCCCGCAGGGCCGGGGCGCAAGCCTGTCCACCCCGGTTGCCGACGTGCTGCACGCGATCGAGGCGCATGGCGCGGCGGGCACGCGCGAAGTGGTGCTGACCGGCGTGGACGTGACCGGCTGGGGCGCGGACCTGCCCGGCAGTCCCCGCCTCGGCGATCTCGTCGCGGCGATCCTGGTTGCGTTTCCCGCGCTGCCCCGGCTGCGCCTGTCGTCGCTCGACGGGGTGGAGATCGATCCGCTGCTGGTCGAACTGATCACCGGCGAACCGCGCGTGATGCCGCATCTCCACCTGTCGCTGCAATCGGGCGACGACATGGTGCTGAAGCGGATGAAGCGCCGCCACACCCGCGCGCAGGCCGTCGCGCTGGTCGAGCGCCTGCGCGCCGCCCGGCCCGAGATCGCCATCGGCGCCGACCTCATCGCCGGTTTTCCGACCGAGAGCGACGCGATGCACGATGCGAACCTGTCGATCGTCGCGGCGTGCGGCGTGGTCCATGGCCACGTGTTTCCTTATTCGCCGCGCCCCGGCACACCCGCCGCGCGGATGCCGCAAGTGCCGCCGGCCACCGTCCGCGCCCGTGCTGCAGAGCTGCGCGCCGCCGTGGCGCACGAACGCGCGCGCTGGCTCGCCACGCTGATCGGCCAGCCCCGCACGGTGTTGGCAGAGCGTGACGGCACCGGCCACTCGCCCGAATTCGCGCCATATCGCCTGCCGGGGGACACAAAGCCCGGCAGCCTCGTTACCCTGAACCCGACACGGATGGCCGACGGCATGCTCATCGCCGACGAACTGCACAGCAAGGACCAAGGCGCATGAGCGACGAAACCCCGGTTGCCGAAAACAACTGGACTGGCCGCCTGCTGGGCGGGTTCCGCAAGACGTCCGAACGGCTGACCGAAAACCTCTCGGGCATCGTGTCGAAGACGAAGCTCGACGATGCGCAGCTCGACGAGATCGAGGACGCGCTGATCCTGTCCGACCTTGGCCCGCGCGCCGCCGGGCGGATCCGCGACAAGCTTGCCGCCAACCGGTTCGAGCGCGGGCTTGACGATCAGGCGCTGCGCGAGGCGGTCGCCGAGGAAATCGCCGCGATCCTGCGCCCGGTGGCCAAGCCGCTCGACATCGTGGCGTTTCCGCGCCCGCAAGTGATCCTGGTGATCGGGGTCAACGGATCGGGCAAGACCACCACCATCGCCAAGCTGGCGCACTTGTTCCAGGAACAGGATTACGGCGTGATGCTGGCGGCAGGCGACACCTTCCGCGCCGCCGCGATCGGCCAGCTGAAAGTCTGGGCTGACCGGCTCGGCGTGCCGGTGATCACCGGGCCCGAGGGCGGCGATCCGGCCAGCGTGGTATTCGATGCGGTCAAGGCGGCGACCAGCACCGGCATCGACACGCTGATCGTCGATACCGCCGGCCGCCTGCACAACAAGCGCGAACTGATGGACGAACTGGCCAAGGTCCGCCGCGTGCTGGGCCGCCTCAATCCCGAAGCGCCGCACGACGTCGTGCTGGTGCTCGATGCCACCAACGGGCAGAATGCGCTGCAGCAGATCGAGACGTTCAAGGAAATCGCAGGCGTGACCGGGCTGATCATGACCAAGCTGGACGGCACCGCGCGCGGCGGCGTGCTGGTGGCGGCGGCGGAGCAATACGGCCTGCCGATCCATGCCATCGGCGTGGGAGAGAAGATCGACGACTTGCGCCCGTTCGACCCCGACCTGCTCGCCAAGGTCATCGCGGGGGTGTTCCGGTGAGCGATTCCGTCTCCTCCCCGACACCCTCCCCCGCTCGTCCTGAGCCTGTCGAAGGGCGCGAACCCAAGCCCAAATCCTCATGGATCAACCTGGCGGTCGATTTCGGGCCGCTGCTCGTGTTCTTCCTCGCCTACCGCTATTTCAGCCCGCCCAAGGGCGATAACGGGCTGGGCGCGGTGGTCGCCGTGACCAAGAGCACGATCGCGTTCATGGTCGCCACGGTGGTGGCGCTGGCGGTGTCGAAATGGCGGCTGGGCAAGATTTCGCCGATGTTGTGGCTGTCGACCGTGCTGATCCTGGCGTTCGGCGCGCTGACCGTGTGGCTGGGCGATCCCGACTACATCCAGATGAAACCCACGGCGGTGTACCTGCTGTTCGCGGGCATCCTGTTCGGCGGATTGCTGCGCGGCAAGGCGATGCTGCGCACGCTGCTGCAATCGGCGTTCGACGGGCTGGACGATGCCGGATGGCTCAAGCTGTCGCGCAACTGGGCGGTGTTCTTCCTGGTGCTGGCGGTGGTGAACGAGATCCTGCGCCACTTCTACAACAAGTCCAACGGCGGGTTCGAGACCTGGCTGTGGATCAAGGTGTGGGGCGTGACCGCGCTGTCGTTCCTGTTCACCTTCGCGCAAGTGCCGATGCTGCTGCGCCATGGGCTGGGCGAGGATGCCGAAAACGAGGTGCTGCAGGACCCGCCGCACGACTGAGCCCGGGGCCCGGGTTGCGTCGCCAGTTGCGAACGTTGCGCAAAACAGTGTGACAAAAGCCACACCTGGCCTAATATGCGCCGGTCAGGCTCCCGCCGCTGCGCAGTGCAGGAGCTATCGCCAACGCATTCTAGGGGGAATTTTTCATGGCCAAGTTCTTTGGTAACCTGCACCTGGTGCTGATAGCGGGGCTCGTCCTCGCCATCATCGTCATGGTCGCTTTCGCCGCATCGGCCCCGGTCGATGCCAACGCGCTGTTCCGCTGGCTGCACGTGTTCTTCGGCATCCTGTGGATCGGCCTGCTGTATTACCTCAACTTCGTGCAGGTGCCGACGATGCCGTCGATCCCCGCCGAACAGAAGGGTGCGATCACCGGGCACATCGCCCCCAAGGTGTTCTTCTTCTTCCGCTGGGGGGCTCTGCTGACGCTGCTGACCGGCCTCGGCATCTCGATCATCGACGGCTACGGCCACGCCGCGCTGACCTTCACCGGTGACGGCAACGTCAACCTGATCGGCGTCGGCATGTGGATGGCGATCATCATGGCCTTCAACGTGTGGTTCATCATCTGGCCCGCGCAGAAGAAGATCCTGGGCATCGTCGAAGCCACGGCCGAGGAAAAGGCCAAGGCCGCGCCACGCGCACTGTTCGCCAGCCGCACCAACCTGCTGCTGTCGATCCCGATGATCTACTGCATGGTCAGCGCCAACCTGGGCTGATCGCGCATCATCGTCGCGCGTCACACGGGGCGCGATCACCGGGCGGTGGTCGCGCCCTGCGTGTGTCTGCGTGGTGCGCCCGACGGGTATGGCGGCCCGCTTCATGGCGACCGCATTACCGGGGCTTAATTGGCGCAGCCGCCACCCCACGGCTATTTCCCGCCGGACAATCGAGCGCGGGAAGCCAATGCCATGGAAGTCGAAGTCAGCGCCGAAGCCAAGGACAAGCGGCTCAACCGCCTGGTCGCCATCACCGTGGTGCTGCTGTCGGTGTTCACCGGGCTGTGCAACATCAAGGACGGCAACCTTGTGCAGAACATGCAGCAGGCCAAGTCGGATTCGGTCGACACCTGGGGCGAATACCAGGCGACACGCACCAAGCTGCACATCGCGCAGACCGCGCGCGCAGAAGTGACCGTGATCGCCCAAGGGACCAGCGGCGCAGGCAAGGCCCAGGCCGCGCAGACGCTGGCCACGCTCGACGGCGAGATTGCCAAGTACACCGCCGAAGCGCCGAAACTCGCCGCCAAGGCGCAAGGCTTTGCCGACAGCTACGACGCGCTCAACGTCCACGATGACCAGTTCGATGCGAGCGAGGCGCTGATCTCCACCGCGATCTCGCTGGCGGCGGTGGCGGCATTGGTCGAAAGCTTCGGTGTCCTGTTCGGCAGCTGGGCGTTCGGCGCGTTCGGCCTGTTCATGGGCGTGTGCGGCTTTGCCCGGCTGGCGTTCCACCCCGACGTGCTGAGCAACTTCCTGGGTTAGCGAGCACGGCAGGCATCCGTTTCATTCGATCCAATCCCTTCCGCTCATGCTGAGGAGCCGCTGAGCTTGTCGAAGCGGCGTCTCGAAGCACAACCCGGTCGTTCGGGCGGTGGTTCGAGACGAGCCTTCGCCAAGCTCAGTCTCTCCTCACCATGAGCGGTCACGTTTGGAACCACCGCCAACTACGTATTCCTGCCCGCGTTTCAGCACCCCCGCCCCACCCCGGCATTAACCATGTTGCGCCATTATCGACGAGGGCATGACAGGTGCCGCATAACCCGATAGCTTGGGCGACAGAACAAGCTTGGGAGCGGTTGCCGGGACAGGCGACGGGTTGGGCGGCTACGACGGCGAGCGGAAATGTCCGTTCGGTGCGTGTCCGTCGCGATCGGGGGAACCGCCGGGCATGGAAACGTACGACTTCATCGTTATCGGCAGCGGGCCGGCAGGGCGCCGCGCTGCGGTCCAGGCGGCCAAGCTGGGCCATTCCGTGCTGGTTGTCGAAGGACGCCGGCGAGTTGGCGGGGTGTCCGTGCACACCGGCACGATCCCGTCCAAGACCTTGCGCGAAACCGCGCTGAACCTGTCGGGCTGGCGCGAGCGTGGGTTCTACGGCAGCAGCTACCGGGTCAAGAAAGAGATTCGCGGCGAAGACCTCGGCATCCGGCTGACCAAGACGCTGGAACACGAAGTCGATGTGCTCGAACACCAGTTCCAGCGCAACAACGTGCGCACCATCGCCGGCACCGCGCGGTTCCTCGATCCGCACCGCCTCAACATCCGCTGCGTCGATGACAGCGATCTGGTCGTGTCGGGCGAGCGCATCCTGATTGCGGTGGGCACGGTGCCGTTCCGTCCCGAGAGCATCCCGTTCGACGACGATCATATCCTCGACAGCGACGCGGTGATCGAGGCGCCACGCGTGCCGCGCAGCCTGACCGTGATCGGCGCGGGCGTGATCGGCATCGAATACGCCACCATCTTTAGCGCGCTGGACGTGCCGGTCACGCTGATCGAGCCGCGCGAGAGCTTCCTCGATTTCATCGACCGCGAGATCATCCAGGAATTCGTCCACATCCTGCGCGATCGCGGCACGATCATCCGGCTCGGCAGCAAAGTGGTGAAGATCGAAAAGGGCAAGGACGGCTGGCCGGTGACCACGCTGGAAGGCGGCCGCACCATCCGCAGCGACATGCTGCTGTATGCGGCGGGCCGGATGGGCGCGACCGATCCGCTCGATCTGGCCGCCTGCGGTCTGGCAGTGGACGCGCGCGGGCGGCTGGCGGTCGATCCAAAAACGTTCCAGACGGCGGTTCCGCACATCTATGCGGCGGGCGACGTGATCGGCTTTCCCAGCCTGGCCTCCACCTCGATGGAGCAGGGCCGGATCGCCGCCTGCCACGCCTTCGGCCTGCCGATGCCGCCCGCGCCGCAATACTTCCCCTATGGCATCTACGCCGTCCCCGAAATCTCGACCGTGGGGATGAACGAGGAAGAAGTGCGCGCGCGCGGGATCGGGTACGAATGCGGCATCGCGCGCTTTCGCGAAACCTCGCGCGGGCACATCATGGGGTTGAGCAACGGCATGATGAAGATGCTGTTCTCGCTCAAGACCCGGCGCCTGCTGGGCGTGCACATCATCGGCGAAGGCGCGACCGAACTGATCCACATCGGCCAGGCGGTGCTTAACCTGAAGGGCACGCTCGACTATTTCATCGAGAACACCTTCAACTACCCCACGCTGGCCGAAGCGTACAAGATCGCCGCGCTGGATGCGTGGAACCGGATGCCCAAGGTGGCGTGTTAAGGGCTGCGCATGAATTGACGATGTGCGGAGTAACGTCGTCCCGGGCTTGACCCGGGACCGCTGGCCACAACGACGCTACCGCCAGTGAGAGCGCCAGCGGTCCCGGATCAAGTCCGGGACGACGGGCATTCGCCCTAAATCTCCAGCTGGCTGCCCAGTTCGACCACGCGGTTGGTGGGCAGGCGGAAGAATTCCATCGCGCTGGCGGCGTTGCGCAGCATCCATGCGAACAGCTTTTCGCGCCAGATCGCCATGCCCGGCTTGTCCGAAGCGATCAGCGTCTGGCGCGACAGGAAGAAGCTGGTCTTCATCATGTCGAACGCCTCGCCGCACATCGTCACGGTCTTGAGCGCGGCGGGAACATCGGTTTCCTCAAGGAACCCGAAGCGCAGAATCACGCGGTAGAACCCTTGCCCCAGATCCTTCACGGTCGATCGCTCATCCGGATCGACATACGGCACGTCCCCGATCTGCACGGTCAGGATGATGACGCGTTCGTGCAGCACCTTGTTGTGCTTGATGTTGTGCAGCAGCGCCGACGGCACGCCCGAACTGGCCGATGCCATGAAGATCGCGGTGCCCGAAACGCGCGCCGCGCTGGAATGCGCCGACTTGGTGAACACCTCGAGCGGGATCGATCCTTCGGCCATGTTCTGCCGCATCAGCGCGCGCCCGCGCGACCACGTGGTGAGCAGCGTGAAAATCGCCAGCCCCATCGCCAGCGGCACCCAACCGCCGTCGGGAATCTTGGTGAGGTTGGCCGAAAGGTATCCGGTGTCGATCACGAAGAACAGGCCGAGCAGCGGGATCGCAACGGCCTTGTTCCACCGCCACAGCTGGAACAGCACCACCGCCAGCAGGAAGTTGTCGATCAGCATCGCGCCGGTCACCGCGATGCCATAGGCGGCGGTAAGGTTGGACGAGCGCTGGAAGATGAACACCAGCAGCAGCACCGCGATCATCAGCGCCCAGTTGACCACGGGCACGAAAATCTGCCCGGCGGCGGTTTCGCTGGTGTGCTTGATCGTCATGCGCGGGATGAAGCCGAGCTGGATCGCCTGCTGCGTGACCGAAAACGCGCCCGAGATGACCGCCTGCGAAGCGATTACCGCCGCCGCGCTGGCCAGCACCAGCAGCGGCCACTGGAACCAGTCGGGCGCGAGGAAATAGAACGGGCTTTCCAGCGCCGAAGGATCGCGCATCAGCAGCGAGGCCTGCCCCAGGTAGTTCAGAACCAGCGCGGGCAGCACGAACACCAGCCACGACAGGCGGATCGGGTTGCGGCCGAAGTGGCCCATGTCGGCGTACAGCGCCTCGGCGCCGGTCACTGCCAGCACCGCCGCGCCCATCGCCAGGAAGCCATGGAGCGGATCGGCGATGAACATCAGCGCGGCATAGTGCGGTGACAGCGCCGCGATGACTTGCGGCATCGCCAGGATCGAGATCACGCCCAGCACCGAGATCGTGGCGAAATAGAGCAGCATGATCGGCCCGAAGAACGTGGCGACTTTCGCCGTGCCGCGGCTCTGGATGAAGAACAGCCCGACCAGGATGAACGCCACCAGCGGCACCACCAGCCGGTGCAGTTCGGGCTGGTACACCGCGACACCCTCGATCGCCGACATCACCGACACCGCCGGCGTGATCATGCTGTCGCCATAGAACAGCGCGGTGGCGAACACGCCGAGCAGGATGATGCCCTTGCTCCAGCGGCGTCCGGTCGAATGCTGGTTGATCATCGCCAGTAGCGCCAGGCTGCCGCCCTCGCCCTTGTTGTCGGCGCGCATGATCACGGTGACGTATTTCAGCGTCACGATGATCATCATCGACCAGAACATCAGGCTGATGATGCCGTAAACGTGCAACTGGTCGAGCGGCAGCGGGTGGTGGCCGGCAAACGTATCGCGCAACGCGTACAGCGGGCTGGTGCCGATATCGCCGAACACCACGCCGATCGCGCCCACCGCCATGCCCAGCAGGGTGCCGCGCCCGTGGCTCTGGTGATCGTGCCCGGCGGCCTGGCGATCGACGCCTTCCCCACCTGGAACAACCGCTGCCTGAATCACGTCGTCATTCATTGCAGCACCAGCCCCCGGCTCCGCATCGGTCGCGCGCGCCCGGGACGGGTGCGAACCGCGCGGCGATTAGCACCGGCTTCCGGTCCCCGCAACACAGGGACTCGAGCGCGGGAAAACGGCAGCCAGGCTCACTGGCCCGCGCCCGATGCGGCGGGAGCCGGCGCTGTGCCTGCCGGCGCACTTGCCGATGCCGGTGCACTTGCCGATGGCGGTGCACTGCCCGCTGCCGGTGTGGGTTCCGGAGCCTGGGCCCCGATCATCGAATCGATCCGCGCCAGCCGCGCCTGCAGGTCCGGCCGATACGGCGCGTCGGCGGGTGCGCGCTGGAGCAGTTCGGCCCACAGCGCGCGGGCTTCGGCCAGCCGCCCCGATTGCGCCAGCGCCAGCCCCATGAAGAACGGCGGCCCCGGATGATCGGGCGCGATGTTGGCGGCCTTCTGCAGCGCGAACTGCGCCGCCGGACTGATCATGCCGTCGCTGTGGCCGACCAGCGCATTGCCCAGCGCCACCCACAAATCGGCATCCCTGGGCTGCTGCTTGACCGCAGCGCCGAGCAGGTTGGCCGCCGCGCCATACTGGCCCTGGCGCGAAAGCCCGTCGGCCACGATCAGCCAGCTTTGCCCTTTGCCGTACGATGCGCCCATCTGCTGGCGCTGCTGGATCAGCGTGGCGTCGGCCACCTTGTCGTTCTCGACCGCCGCCTTGGGCGCACCGGCGTACCCCGGATGGCCCTGCATGGCATAGCCGGCGATCCCCAGCAGCAGCGCCGCGCCGGTCAGTTCATATCCGGCGCGCGGCAGCTTGAACACCAGCACCAGCACGCCGAACACCACGGCGGCCACCAGCAGGATCAGCACCCAGGTCATGACGATTTCTCCTGCGGTGTGGCCGTTCGCACGCCCGCACCAGCACTGCGGCGGAACCGGCGGCGCAGCAGCAGCCCGGCCAGCCCCAAGAACGCGAGCGGCGCGGCGAACAGCGGCCAGGTCAGCGACGAAAGCTGCGGGGTGTAGCTGACGTAGTCGCCATAACGCTCGATCAGCCACTGGCGGATCGCCTCGGGATCCTCACCCGCCGCGATGCGCGTGCGCACCTGATGGCGCATGTCACCCGCCATCGGCGCGTCCGAATCGGCGATCGACTGGCTCTGGCACTTGAGGCAGCGCAATGTCTCCATCAGCGCCTGCGCCTTGGCCTCCTGCGCCGGATCGGGCAGCTGCTTGTAGGCATACGGCGCGGGCGGCAGCAGGTCCTGCGCGGCCAGCGGCCCAGCCTGAAGCCCGGCCAGCAGCAGCGTGAGGATGACGATCCACCGCCGGATCATGAGCCTGCATCCTTCAGCTTGCCCAGGATCATCGACACGTCCTCTGCGCGGATATCGCCGATGTGCTGGTAGCGGATGATGCCCTTGCCATCGATCACGAACGTCTCGGGCACGCCCGACGATCCGATCGCGAGCTGGACCGAGCTGAGATCGTCGGCCCCGATCGCGGCGAACGGGTTGCCATTGGTGGCGAGGAACCGCGCGACATCGGCGGGCCGGTCGCGGATGGCGATGCCGTCGATCTCCACGCCTTGCGCGGCGAGCGCGGCCAGCTGCGGGGATTCGACCGCGCAGGGTATGCACCAGCTGGCAAAGATGTTGAGCAGCTTGGGCTTGCCATCCTGGAATTTTGCGACTGCCAGCCCCGGCTTGTCGGTGGTCGCGGGGCGCAAGTCGAACGCGGGCAGCGGCTTGCCGATCATCGCGCTCGACACCTCGCGGTTGGCCGGGCGGAACAGCCCGAACATCACCAGCACGAAGAACCCGGCGAACAGCGCCAGCGGCAGCCACACCGCAAGGCCGGGGCGCTTCTTGGCCTCTGGCTCGCTCATCGCCCCTGCCTTTCGCGGCGCCAGGCGATCTTGCTCTCGGCGCGCAGGCGGGTCACATCGCGGATCACCCGGCCCAGCAGCGACAGCGCGCCGCCTAGCGCGACCAGCGCCCCGCCCAGCCAGATCAGCGGCACGAACGGCTTCCACCACAGCCGCAGCTGCCAGCGCCCGTCCTCGGCCTCTTCACCCAGTACGGTGTAAAGCTGCCCGTTCCACCGCGTCTTCAGCGCGGATTCGGTGCGCTGGCCCGGCGGCGAGGAGAAGCTGCGGGCCTGCGGCTGCAGCGCGACCGGTGCGCCGCCGGCATAGCTGGCCGAAAGATTGGCCTGCAGCGCGGTCCAGTTCTGCCCGGCGATCGGTTCGATCCCGGTCAGCGCGATCGTCCACGGGCCAACCTGCTGGCTGTCGCCCACGTTCACTGCCGCCAGCTTCTCGGTCGAGAACGCGCTGTCGCTGGCGATACCGGCCAGCGCCACCGCGATGCCGAAATGCGCCACGACCATCCCGTATGTCGGCAGCGGCGTGCGGCGCAAATTGCGCCCGAACAGCGGGATCACGCTCGCCACCGCCAGCCCCGCCGCCGCGCCCAGCCCCAGCGTGGGCAGCAGCTTCATCTGCGGTTCGGCCAGCACCAGCACGAACAACACGAACGCCGCGACCACGGCGGGGATCGCCACCGGCGCGGTCACGCGCGCGGCTTTGTCCTCACGCCAGCGCAGCAGCGGGCCGACGAACATCACCACGATCATCGGCAGCACGAAAATCGCCGCGACCGGGTTGAAATAGGGCGGTCCCACCGAAACCTTCTGGCCGAACGCCTCGGTCAGCAAAGGATACAGCGTGCCAACCAGCACGATGCCCAGAATGCCGCACAGCATCACGTTGTTGAACACCAGCGCCGCCTCGCGGCTGACCGGGGCAAACCGCGCGCCCTCGGTCACGGTCGAGGCGCGCAGGGCGAACAGCGCCAGCGCGCCGCCGATGTAGATCGCCAGCAGGCTGAGGATGAAACTGCCGCGCGTCGGATCGACCGCGAACGCGTGGACCGAGGTAAGGATGCCCGATCGCACCAGGAACGTGCCGATCATCGACATCGAGAACGCGACCACGCCCAGCATCACTGTCCACGCGCGCAGCGCATTGCGCGCCGCCAGCACGCTGGCCGAATGGAGCAGCGCGGTCGCCGCCAGCCACGGCATCAGGCTGGCGTTCTCGACCGGATCCCAGAACCACCAGCCGCCCCAGCCGAGCGTGTAGTACGCCCAGTACGACCCGGCGGTGATGCCCAGCGTCAGGAAGATCCACGCGCCCAGCACCCACGGGCGCATCGCGCGGGCGAACGCCGGGCCGACATCGCGCGTTACCAGCGCGCCGATGGCAAAGCTGAACGCGATCGAAAGCCCGACATAGCCGACATACAGCGTGGGCGGATGGAACGCGAGGCCCACATCCTGCAGCAGCGGGTTCAATCCCTGCCCCTCGGGCGCCGGTTCGGGTAGCCGCGCGAACGGGTTCGAGGCGAGCAGCAGGAAGGCATAGAAGCCCAGCGAAACGAACGCCTGCCCGGCCAGCGTGGCGATCAGCGTATCCTCGCGCAGCCGCCGCTCGACCAGCGCGACGAAGCCGCCACCCAACCCCATGATCGTCACCCACATCAGCATCGAGCCTTCGTGGTTGCCCCACGTGCCCGCCAGCTTGAAGATGAACGGTTTGAGCGAATGGCTGTTTTCCGCGACCAGCTTGACCGAAAGGTCCGTGGTCAGGAACAGTGTGATCAGGCTGGCAAAGGCCGCCGCCACGAGCAGCCCCTGCATCATCGCCAGCGGCCGTACCACCGGGATCAGCGCTGTGCCGCCCGGGCGCAGCGCCAGCGCGCCGGCAAACAGCTGCAGCAGCGCCAGCGCCGCCGCCATCCACAACATGGCAAGGCCGATTTCAGCGATCATTTCGTCTCCGCGATCACGGCTTTGGCCTGCGCCTTGGTCATGTCCCGCATTTCGCGGGGCACGTATTTCTCGTCATGCTTGGCCAGCAGATTGTCGGCCATGAACGTGCCGGCCTGCAGGTGCCCTTCGGCGACCACGCCCGATCCTTCGACGAACAGCTCGGGCGTGATCCCGGTGAACCGCACCGGCACGCGCGCCTTGCCGTCGGCGACGATGAACTGGACGGTAATGCCGTCGGGGCTGTGCGCGATCGAGCCCTTTTCGACCATCCCGCCCAGCCGCACCGCGCGGTCGGCTTCGGGCGGCTTGGCCACGATATCGCTCGGCAGGTAGAAGTACGACGCCTGGCTTTTCAGCGCGAACGCCGCCAGCAGCCCGGCGCCGACCAGCGCGACCAGCGCGATCACCACCAGCACCAGCCGCTGGTGCTTGGGCTTGATCGTGCTCATGCTTCGGGCGTCCCGCCGCTGTTGGCCCTGGCGCTGCCCCGGACCAGATCGCGGCGCATTTCGGCGCGGCGCATCGCCACCAGCGTCCAGCCGACCATCAGGCACGTGCCGATCACGCCGATCGCATAGGCGGCGATGACGAAGTCCCACTGGGCAAGGCGTTCATGCATGGTCTTGCCGATCCCGGTTCAGGCCATGGCCTTGCGGCGCAGGCGCGCCTCGGCCTGAATATCGGCGAGCAGCATCCGCATCCGCGCCAGCACGACCCCGCCGAAGATCAGCGAAAAGCCCACCGCCGCAAACAGCAGCGGCCACAGGAACGTCCCGTCGATCGAGGACTTGCCCATCGTGATCGACGGCGGCTGGTGCAGGCTGTTCCACCACACCACCGACCGGTTGATGATCGGAATGTTGATCGCGCCGACGATGCCGAAGATCGCGGTCACGCGGTTGGCGCCAGACCCGGCGGCGGCATCGCGCTGCGCCGCGTTGGCCAGCGCGATATAGCCGAAATAGAGGAACAGCAGGATCAGGAAGCTGGTCAGCCGCCCGTCCCACACCCACCAGGTGCCCCAGGTCGGCCGGCCCCAGATCGATCCGGTGGCCAGCCCCATCGCGGTGAACGCCGCGCCCGGCACAGCGGCGGCGCGGCCGGAAATGGCGGCCAGCGGATGGCGCCAGACCAGTTCGACCAGACTGGAAATCGCGATGGTGGACCAGCCCGCCATGCCCAGCCACACGCACGGCACGTGGATGAACAGGATGCGCACGGTATCGCCCATCAGCCGGTCGGGCGGAACCACCAGCAGGCCCCACAGCAACGCGCCCGACGCCAGCAGCAGCCCCGAGCCGAGCAGCAGGGGCGTAAGCCAGCGCGCAAGGCGCAGGAAGCGGGCGGGATTGGCAAAACCGTGCATCGGCGCGGGGTTATCGATCCAATAAAGTCCGGCGACCCCCGCCGCCGGTTGCCGGTGCTCTGCCACTTGGGGCGCGGCGGGGCAAGGGCCAAGCGGCGGGGAACGGCGGCGCATTTGCAAGCAAGCGCTGTCCTACAGGATCGATGATGGTCTAGGCAGTGCCGATGCGCACTTTCGCCCGCTTTTTGGAACCCTTCCGCACGATCTTGAGGAAGGGCTGCGAACTTGCGCAGGGGTGTGTCAACTTCGTAAACTTCGTCAGCAACCGGTTGGCGAACCTGAACCGATCGCCGATTCGATGCCCGAACCCGTCAGCGCCCGATCTTGGCCTGCGCCATGCGATCGGCCACCGCGTCGGGGCTGACGCCGCTCGATTCGCTCTGGCGCCAGATTTCGGCCAGCCGCTCGGGGATCTGCTTCAGCCGCCGATTGACCTCATCCACGTCGCAGTGGCTGCCCTGGCACCGGGCGAGGTATTCCAGCGTGACGCTGATGATCCCGCCGGCGTTGATGACATAGTCGGGGGCATACAGGATGCCGCGTGCTGCCAGGGCCGCGCCATGTTCGGGCCGCGCCAGCTGGTTGTTGGCGCCGCCCGCCACGATCGGAGCCTCGATCCGGCCCACGCCCGAATCGTCGAGGATCGCGCCCAGCGCATTGGGGCTGAACACGTCGCAGCGGGTATCGAGCACATCGTCCGCCGCGACTTGCGTGGCGCCCAGCTCCGCCGCCAGCGCGGCGGCGCGGTCGTGGTGGATATCGGCCAGCGTCAGCCGTGCGCCGTCGCGCGCCAGCAACCGCGCCACGCCGCCGCCGACGCTGCCGGTGCCCTGCACCGCAACGTGGACGCCGGCCATGCTGTCGCGCCCCAGCTTGTGGCGCACGGCGGCCTTGATGCCGTGGTAGATGCCCATCGCCGTGAACGGCCCCGGATCGCCGCCCGCCGATCCGCCCGGCGAACCGTGCGTCGGCAGGCCCGAAACGTAGGACGTGCGCCGCGCGACGGCGACCATGTCCGCCTCGCTGATACCCACGTCCTCGGCGGTGACATAGCGCCCGCCCAGCGCCTCGATCGCATCGCCGAACGCATCGAGCATGGCGGGCGTCTTGGTGCGGGTTTCGTCGGCCAGGATCACCGCCTTGCCCCCGCCCATCGGCAAGTCGGCCATCGCGTTCTTGTAGCTCATGCCCCGGCTCAGCCGCAGCGCATCGCGCATCGCCAGCGCGGGGTCGGGATAGTGCCAGAACCGCGTGCCGCCCGCCGCCGGGCCCAGATGCGTCGAATGGATCGCGAAGATCGCGGTCAGGCCCGATGCGCGATGGCGCACCACTTGCACGGCCTCATGGTCGTCGAAATCGCTTTCCGTCCAGAACGCCGGCATCTTGGTTCCTCACTCACGTTCGGTCGCGGCGCCGGCCCGCTCCCCCGCCCGGCCACCCATAGCGGACAATGCCGTGGGTGGCCGGGCGGGGGAGCGGGCCGGTGCCGCGCACGGGGCAAAGCCCCCAAAAACAAAGGCAAGTCAGGGAAAATGGGGCGACCGAGGGGGTTCGAACCCCCGACCTCCGGTACCACAAACCGGCGCTCTAACCAACTGAGCTACGGTCGCCACACTGTCACGCGCACTGCCGAAGGGGCGCTGTCTAGGCAGCGGACCCTTTTCGTCAAGCGGCTAGTAGCGCGGGGTGCGCCTGTTGCAGAAACGTCTCGACTTGGGAAGCGAAATCTTGCTTCTCCGCCCCGCCGCGCAACATTGTTGCGTGGCCGTCAGCGGCTGTCGCGGTCGCCCCAGCTGCGGAACGCAACGCGCGGCGGTGAAAGGCTGGAATCGATCAGCGCCTGCTCCTCGACCTCCACCGAATCGACCTGCACCGACTGGGTCAGCAGGAACCACCGGCTGCGCACCTGCAACTGCCCCAGCGGCACCGGGCCGAGCGTGTTGCCGCCCGAAAACGGCTGCAGCACCGCGCCCGCATCCGCCCAGCCATCGGGCGGGCGCGCCGCAATCAGCCCGCGCACCCGGTCGATCGGCAATTGCTGCGGCGCCAGCATCGCCAGCAGCCGCGCCTGGTCGATGCGCAAGGTGTTGATGTTGATCGGCGAAAGTTGCGCCGCCGGCAGCGCGCACAGCCATGGCCGCAGCCGGGCATAGGTCGTGGCGGTCATGCCCTTGACCGCGCGCAGTTCGCTGACATCGCCGATCAGCCGCCCGGCGGTGCGATACGGCACCGGCTGCGCGCGATACCAGTCGTCCTCCGCGCCGTTGGGCTGGGCCACATCGTCGCTGTCGATCCAGTCGGCGATCGCATCGCTGACCGGGACCGCCTCGTTCTCGGGCACCGCAAGGCCCTTCATCAGCGCGCGCAGCTGCGACAGCCCTGCCGGACGCAGCGCCAGCCGCCCGTCGGCCGCCTGTTCGACCAGCGAATTGACGTTGAAGCAGTTGTCCGCATCGTCGATCCGCGCCCGCACCACGCCGCGCACCAGCGGCAGCGGAAACTCGCGCCCCAGCAACCCGGTGCGATCGACGGTGCGCTGTTGATCGGCCTCGAGCAGCCCCTTGATCCGCGCCATCGCCAGGCTTTCGGCGCTGGTGGCGTAAAGCCGCGCCTGCGCCATCGCCTGCCCGTTGCCAGCCAGATGCGTCGCCAGGTTGAGCCGTTCGAGCATCACCGCCGCGATCACCGCCATCACCGCCACGAGCAGCAGCACCGACAGCAGCGCGGCGCCGCGTTCCCGTTCCGGCGGGTGAAATTGCGGAAGGCGAGTCACTGGTAATTGACCCCCACCAGCGAAACGATGCGCAAGGCCCGCCCGCCAGAGCGTGGCAGCGTGATCTCGATCGCGACCGGCAGTTCGGTGTCGCGCTCCGGCTGCCATGAGGTGTGCCACAGCCCGTCGCGGGTGCGGAACCGCAGCGCCGGGACCGTCGCGGCATCGAGCACGGCGGTGGCAGGATCGGCAGCGGCGCCATCGGGAAACGGATAGCCGGCGCGCAGCAGTTTTCCGCCTTGCCAGCGGTACTCGACCTTTTCGAGGCTGGGTCGCGGCGCGCCGTCGACATTGGCCCAGCCGCTGCGCGTCAGTCGCAGCAGCAGGCCGCCGGTCCCTGCGCCGGGCGCGTCGAGCGCGGGCTGCGCCGTGCCGGTCTCGTCGCGGGCGGTGCGCGGCGTGGCTTGCGCCAGATCGGCGGTCCACACCGCCAGGAACCGGCGGTCCTCGGCGATGCGGTCGGTCCTGTGGCGGCTCGCCAGTTCGGCATCGACGCTGAACCGCAGCAGCGCTAGCGCCCCGCCCGCGATCACCGCGAAAATCGCCAGCGCGATCAGCATCTCCACCAGCGTGAACCCCGCCTCGCTGCGGCTCACGGTGATGCGACCGGCGCGCTTCATGACGCCGGCAACCGGGTGAAATCGAGCGTGTACGCGGTCCCCAGCGCGCCCGGCGTAACCTCGCGCACCCTGATCGTGATCGCCAGCACGCCGAACGATTCCTGCGCCGCGACGCGCCGCTGCCACGCGAAATTGCGCCCCATGTTGCTGACCGTGCCCGTCGCCGCCCCCAGTGCCGGCGGGGCGGGGTCGGTCAGCGTCTCTGCCGCCAGGTTCTGCGCCACCACTTCGCGCAGGAACCGCTGGTCGAGATCGGCGGTGCGCGCAATGCTCTCGCCCTCCAGCTTGAGCAGCGCCAGCGCAGCCAGCGCAAACACCGCCAGCGCGACGAGCATCTCGATCAGCGTGAACCCCCGTTCGCTCGTTGGACGCTCAGCGCGACCCATCGACCGCCACCTGACCGTCGCGGGCGATGCGCACCGCGACCACGGCGCTGCCATGGACCAGTCGCACGCTGGCGTCGCCACTTGCCAAGCCGACCGGATCGAACACGATGCGGCTGCGCCCCCCGCCCTGCCCTTCCGGTGCGCCCTGAACCACTGGCCCGCCCTGCCCTGCGACCCGCGCGGTGGTGCCCTTGGCCCAGTTGGTGAGGCCGAGCCGGCTGGCGTCGAGGCTGTGCCAGCCGCCGTCGATGCGTCGCTCGAAATAATAGCCGGCATTGCCCACGACCAGCGCGACCGGCGCCCCGCCGGTGATCGCCTCGTCTCGAGCGGCCAGCGTGCGCGCGGCAAACCGCTCGCCCTCGGTGCGCAGTGCCCGGCCGTCGCCCGGCAGCGACAGCACCACCGCGCCCGCGAGCAGCCCCATCACGAACATCACCACCATCAACTCGACTAGACTGAAGCCGTTGGTCAGGCGGGTGGTAGAGCGGGAAGCGGGGGCTGGCATGGTCACGGACTTACGGCGTCTCGCCGCCACAGCGCAAGTTGGCAGGTGGCCGCCTGCGCGTTAGGGAGGGCAGCGATGTCCACCGTCACGGCCCCATCCTGTGCTGCCCGCCTGCTCGCACTGCCGGCGATGCAGCGAGTGCCCAGTCCCAAGCTCGAACTGTTCATCCGCCGCGGGTTTCTGTCGCCCCAATCCTGCACCCGGCTGATGGCGCTGATCGATGCCGATCGCCGGCCGTCGACCATCGCCGATCCCAATGGCGACAATGCTTTCCGCACCAGCGAGACCTGCGACCTGCCGATGGCCGAGCCCGAGGTCGCCGCGCTGGATGCGCTGCTGGCCGAAATCTCGGGGATCGATCCGGCGCATGGCGAGCCGTTGCAGGGCCAGCGGTATGCGCCGGGCCAGGAATTCAAGGCGCACACCGATTATTTCGACCCGCAAGGCGCTGATTTCGCACAATATTGCACCGTCGCCGGGCAGCGCACCTGGACATTCATGATCTACCTCAACCAGGTCGAGGCGGGCGGGGCGACGCGGTTCAAGGTGATCGACAAGATGATCCAGCCCGAAGCCGGCAAGCTGCTGTGCTGGAACAACCGCCGCCCCGACGGCAGCGTCAATCCGGCCACGCTGCACCACGGCATGAAGGTGCGCAAGGGCACCAAGTACGTCATCACCAAGTGGTATCGCGAACGGCCGTGGGGATGATCTGAGCGACATTTATGATCTGTTTCGGCGTACCGAAACAGGGTGCGGCACCGGCCCGCTCCCCCGCCCGGCCACCCCCAAGGTATCCTGTCGGGTGGCCGGGCGGGGGAGCGGGCCGGTGCCGGATCAGCTTTGTTGAGACCACCCCAGACGCAAAAAGGGCGGCACGATGGCCGCCCTTCCCGTATCGCATCGAAGAACCGATCAGTTCTTCTTGAGGCTGAGCCCGCCGAAACGCTTGTTGAACTGCGCGACGCGGCCGCCCTGATCGAGCTGGCGCTGGCCGCCGGTCCAGGCCGGGTGCGACAGCGGATCGATGTCGAGCGCCATGGTGTCGCCCTCCTTGCCCCAGGTCGAGCGAGTCTCGAAAATGGTGCCGTCGGTCATCTGCACCTTGATGGTGTGGTAGTCGGGGTGGGTATCGGCCTTCATGGCAATATGCTCCGCAAATGGTGGCCGGTTCCGACCGGCCTGACGGGAAATCTGGAAAGCGCGCGCTTAGCGATGCTTTTATTCTATGTCCAGCCTCGAGGAGTCAGTCTGCCAGCCTCACGGCTGGGGCGGCAGAGTCCTTTTCCAGCCTCACGGCTGGAAGCGGC